>NZ_JAXQNP010000004.1:0-272500 GCF_034427435.1 Nitrospirillum goiasense
CGGGACTGTCAGGAATTTCGTGCTCGGCGGGGTCATAGTGAGGAAGAAGGAGACCCCCTATGGCCCGACGCAAAGAGCCAGTTATTCCCGCCGCGATCCTGGACCAGTTGCTGGCCGGTGCGGACGCCAAGACGGCGTTTGAGCAGAACGGGCTGCTTGATCAGTTGAAGAAGGCGCTGACGGAGCGGGCGCTGAACGCGGAACTGGATCATCACCTGGTTGGTGACGAGAGCGGCAACCGGCGCAACGGCTATGGCCGCAAGACGGTGCTGACGGATGGTGGCCCGGTTGAGCTGGCCATCCCCCGGGACCGGACGGCGACATTCGATCCGCAGTTGATCGGCAAGTACCAGCGGCGCTTTCCGGGCTTCGACGAGAAGATCATCTCGATGTACGCGCGGGGCATGTCGACGCGGGAGATCACAGGGCACCTGCGGGAACTCTACGGCATTGAGGTGTCGGCCGACCTGATCTTGCTGCTCCGCGCTGCCCTTCGGGTCGACGGTGACGGACGCAGTGATCGAGGAAGTGACGGCTTGGCAGAACCGGCCGCTGGAGGCGATCTATCCCCTGGTGTTCCTGGACGCCATCCGGGTGAAGATCCGGGATGAGAGCCTGGTGCGCAACAAGGCCATCCACGTTGCCATCGGCGTGCGGGCCGACGGCAGCAAGGAGGTCCTGGGCCTTTGGATCGAGCAGAACGAAGGCGCCAAGTTCTGGCTACGGGTCCTGAACGAACTGAAGAACCGGGGCGTTGAAGACATCCTGCTGGCCGTGGTCGATGGCCTGAAAGGCTTCCCCGAAGCGATCGCCGCAGCCTATCCCGAAACCATTGTACAGACCTGCATCGTCCACCTGCTGCGCCACAGCATGGAGTTCGCTTCCTGGAAGGATCGCAAGGCCATCGCCGGCGCCCTGAAGACAATTTACGACGCCGTGGACGACAAGGCGGCCGAGGCCGCGTTGTCCGCCTTCGAGGTCGGCCCCTGGGGCGAGAAACACGCCGCCATCGGCAAGGCCTGGCGCCGGGCGTGGCAAGAGGTCATTCCGTTCTTCGCCTTCCCGCGGGAAGTCCGGCGGATCCTTTACACCACCAATGCCATCGAGGCCCTGAACTCCAAGCTGCGCCGGGCGGTCCGCGCCAGGGGGCACTTCCCCAATGACGAGGCGGCCCTGAAGCTGCTGTTCCTGGTCTTGAACCGGGCGGAGAAAGATTGGAAAATGCCACCGCGCGAATGGACGGCGGCGAAGGCCCAGATGGCTGTCATGTTCGGCGAGCAGTTCTCAAGGGCGATGAGCGCCTGAATGCGAAACCGACCCCGCCGAGCACGAAATTCCTGACAGTCCCGGCCAAGAGCGTGGACAGGTTGCGCGACAAGCTCAGGGGCCTGTTCCGGGCCGGACGCGGACGTTCCCTGGCACACACCATCGAGACCCTCGCCCCCATCCTGCGCGGCTGGACGGCCTACTTCCGGCTGGCCGAGGTGAAGGGCATCTTCGAGGACCTCGATGGATGGCTGCGGCGCAAACTGCGCTGCATCCTCTGGCGCCAATGGAAACGCCCGCGCACCCGGGCCGGCAACCTGATGCGGCGGGGATTGGATGAGGCCCGCGCATGGGCGTCCGCCTGCAACGGACGCGGCCCCTGGTGGAATGCAGGGGCCAGCCACATGAACGATGCCTACCGGAAATCCTACTTCGACACTCTCGGCCTGCCATCCCTCATGACGACCCATCAACGTCTAAACCACGTTTCATGAACCGCCGTATACGGAACCGTACGTACGGTGGTGTGGGAGGGGGGAGGTGCGAACCTCCCTCCTACTCGATTGGGCCGATTGCAGAAACGCTGGCAAGTGCTCCCGTATACCCTATGGCATGATCGTGACCCCGGCTGCGCCCGGTTTGACTCGGACAGCGGTAGCGGGATGGTCCCATCCATCCCGCGTTCGCTGATGATGTCGTGGGGCTGTGTCCTGGATGGTGGCCCATTTGCCCGCGGGAATACCTGAACGGGCGGGATATGGGCGCCCTGGACACTCCGCCCCGAAGATCGATGCGTCAGGGCATCGTCGCGGGGGCGGCGGGAATGGGAGGTGGGGGCAGCAGTCGGCCTTGCAGGGCGCGCAGGACGGTGCCCAGCGCCACCACCCCCACCACGCCGTTGGCCACGAGGAACAACACCGGGGCCAGATCCGCCATCACGCCGGTATCGCCCCGTGCCGCCAGACGTATCGGTGTCGTCGCCAGGGCGGTGGCGCCGAAAGTGAAGGCCCAGTAGGCGGGGGTGAACCCGTCCTTGAGGATCCAGGGCAGCAGGCGGGCCAGCACCAGCGCCTGCAACAGGCCGTAGCCCACCAGCAGGCGCGCGAAGACGGGGGACAAATCCGGTGCCACGCTGATCAGCGCCAGCGCGCCCACCACCGGTGGCGCCAGTTGCACACCCAGGGTGGGGCGCAGCGCGGCCGCCAGGCCGGGGGCGGTCAGCAGACGGTGCAGGAGTACGGATTCGATGGCCAGCCAGGCGAAGAAGCCGGCGCCAAACGCCATCTGCCCCGCTTCCCTGTATCCCAGCGCCGCCGCCACGATGCCGGCGACGAAGCTGCCGGCCACTGTTGGCAGGTATAGCACCGCGGTGGTCGTCGCCGGGTCGCGGTCCCCCTGCCACAAGCCCCCGGTGCGCCACACCGCGAACAGCAGGGTGAAGACGGCGCCCGGCACATACAGCGCCAGCGCCACGGGCCGGGAATGAGGCAGGGCGCCGCCCGCCACCAGCATGGTGGCGACCCCGGCCAAGCCGATGAAGCAGCACTGCACCGGGTGGTTCACCTCCGCCATGGCCGCCGTGCGGTGATTGACCCATTTGGCGCCGTAGAGCAGCAGCACGATGGCCCATACGGCCGCGCCCACCGCCATCAGCGCCTCGCCCACCGCCGCCGGCAGGCCCCAAGCGTCATGGGCGGCCCGCCAGCACCCGCCCAGGCCGGTCAGGCCCAGGACAATCCCGAAGAAGGCGGCGGGGACGGGGGGAAGAAGCGGACGGGCGCTCATGGCAGGCTCCTCGGCGGGCGACGGTCAGGAGGGCAAGCCTGACCGAACGCGGATTCCCGTCAAGGTGGCGCCCGGCGATCGCAACAAAGCGAGGCGCCGGGGACGTCAGATCGAGTAGTTGAAGGACGTATAGGCCAGGTCGCTCAGCGCCTGGTCCAGTTCACGGGCGGCCTCCCGGCCAGCATCGTCCACCTTTATTACCTTGGCCGGGATGCCCGCCACGGTGGAATAGGGTTCGGTGGGCCTCAGCACGACGGAGCCGGCCGCCACCCGCGTATAGGCGCCGACCTCGATATTGCCCAGGATCTTGGCGCCGGCGCCGATGATGGTGCCCTTGCGCACCTTGGGGTGGCGGTCCGTCATGTCCTTCCCCGTGCCGCCCAGGGTCACGTCCTGCAGCAGCGACACGTCATCCTCGATCACCGCCGTCTCGCCCACCACCAGCCCGGTGGCGTGGTCGAGGAAGACGCCTTGGCCGATGGTTGCCGCCGGGTGGATGTCGGTCTGGAACACCTCCGACGAGCGGCTTTGCAGGTACAGCGCGAAGTCGCGCGCGCCGTTGATCCACAGCCAGTGGGCCAGCCGGTGGGTCTGGATGGCGTGGAAGCCCTTGAAGTACAGGAAGGGTTCGATCAGCCGCTCGCAGGCCGGGTCGCGGTCCAGCACGGCGGCGATGTCGGCGCGCAGCGCCGGTGCCAGGGTGGTGTCGTCGGCGGCCGCCTGGTTGAAGGTGTCGACGATCAGGGCCTGGGACACCACGTCGTTCTTCAGCCGCGCGGCGATGCGGTGGAACAGCGCCGTCTCGAACGAGGATTGGTTGATGACAGAGTCCAGGAACAAGGGCGCCAGCATGGGGGCGCCCGCCAGGGCGGCCTCCGCCTCCTGCCGGATGCGGTCCCACAGGGTATCGCCGGTCAGCTGCGCGGCTGCCTTCTCACGGCGCACCAAAGCCAAACGCCCTCCCAGCACCGCCATCGCCACCCTCCGCCCCAATGCTCCCACGACAGCGAAAGGCTGTGCCTGGAAGCTATTAACCCCCGGCGGGAACGTCAACAATTTGACAATGCTCAACCGAACCGGGCGGTTCCTTGAGCCTTGCTCATGAAATGGAAACGGCCACGACACTAGCCGTGGCCGCTCCCCTGGGCGATGACGCCCGTCACAAGGCCCCGGTCACCGGGGTAGGCGGGGGACCGCCTAGCGGCCCATGACCTGGACCAGGTCGGCCGGCGCCGTGGCGAAGGGCTCGCGCGCGCCCTCGGCCGTCAGCTTTCCCGCCTTGTCGTCCCAGCGCAGGGTGGCGACGCTGCCGCCCTTGCCCTTCTCGTATTCCAGGCTCAGGCCGTCGTCGTCGTAGACGGTGGCACTGCCGTCGCGGCCGGGATAGACCTTCAGGGCCACGATCTTCTGCTTCTCCGCCGTCGACTGCACGTCGGCACCCAGCGGCAGGATGGAGCCCGCCCGCACGAACAGGGGGATCTGGTCGATGGGGGAGGCCACGGTCACCCACTGACCGCCGGCCAGCTTCTCGTTGGTCCAGTAGTTGTACCAGTCGGTGCCGGCCGGCAGGTAAACCGGCTTGCTCGTCTGGCCGGCCTCCGTCACCGGTGCCACCAGGAAGGCGGGGCCGAACATGTATTCCGTGCCCAAGTCGGCGACATTGGGGTCGTGGGGGAAGTCCATCCACAAGGCCCGCATGAAGGGCACGCCCGTGTCGTAGGTGGCCTTGGCCTGGGCGTAGAGATAGGGGATCAGGGCATAGCGCAGCCGGTCATAGCGGGCCATGATGGCCTCCGCCTCCGCACCGAAGGCCCAGATTTCCGTATGCTTGCGGTCGCCGTGCAGCCGCAGGGTGGGCAGGAAGGTGCCGTACTGGAACCAGCGGACCATCAGTTCCGGATAGTCGTGGTTCTGGCCCACCGTCTCCTCGGCTCCCGCCGGGCTGACCAGGGGCGTGCCGGTGTAGCTGGTGGTCTGCGGCAGGTACTGCCAGCCACCGATGTCGTTGCCCCAATAGGCGATGCCCGACGCCGTCATGTTCAGGCCGGTCGGGATCTGGCGGCGTAGCGCCTCCCACTGCGGGCTGATGTCCGACGACCAGAACAGGGCGCCGGTGCGCTGCGATCCCAGATAGGCGGCGCGCGACAGGATCAGGGGCCGCCGGTTGGGCCGCCAGGCCCGCAGGCCCTGCGCCACCCCCTCGACATGCAGCAGGGGGAAGACGTTGTGATACCTGTCGCCGGAACCGATGGAATAGAAGAAGCCATCGGGCACCAGGTCCGGTTCCGTCTCGTCCAGCCAGGGATAGTCGAAGCCGTGGCTCAGCACGTTGTCGCGGATATGGTCCCAGAACCAGGCGCGGGCGGCGGGGTTGGTGGCGTCGATCAGGGCGCCGGCCCGGTCGGAGCGGAAGGGCAGGCCGTCCACGGTCTTGCCGTCCGCGTCCTTCAGCAGATAGCCCTTGGTGTCCAGCTCGTTGAAATAGCGTCCCGAGGTCTCGAACCGCGGCCAGAGCGAGACGATGGACTGCAGGCTCATGGCGTGCAGGTCCTGGTTCATGGCGTCGGGGTTGGGGAATTCCGCTGGGTTGATGTCCAGCTGGCCCATGCGGGTCCAGTAGAACCAGTCCAGCACCATGATATCCAGCGGGTACTTCTTCTGCCGGTAGGTCTTGGCCACGCGCAGGATCTCATCCTGGCTGTCGTAGCGCGCCTTGGACTGGATCAGGCCGAAGGCGGCCTTGGGCGGGATGGGCGTCTTGCCCGTCAGGCGGGCGTAGGCGCCGTAAATCTCGGCCGGGGTGTCGCCGGTGATGACGAAGAAGCTGACCCGCTCCCCCACGGTGGAGGAGAGGGAGGTGGCGCCGTTGATGCCGGCGCTCAGCACCGTTTCCGCCGGGTTGTCCCAGACGATGGCGTAGCCCTTGGAGCTGACCAGCACCGGCACGCACACGGTTTCGCCCCCGGGGGCGTCATACCAGTGCTTGCAGTCCAGCGTGCGGCCGCGCAGGTCCAGCGGGCCCAGCGACTGCTGGTTCTGGCCCATGCCGTAATAATGTTCGTCCGCCGGCGCCTTGAAGCTGGCGCCGACTTGGTAGGTCTTCTCCCCCGCCACGGTGTGCGGCGCCATGGACCAGCCGGTCATGTCCAGCACCACCTGTCCCCGCGCGTTCTTCACCTGCAGGGTGACGGGCGGCAGCTGGGGCGCGAAATACTTCTCCATCTGGCTGGGGACGTGCGGCGGCTTGGCGGCGTCGACATGCAGGCTCAAGGCGCCGGAGGTGAAGCTGTCGCCGCTCAAGTCACCGCTATGGCGGAAGCCGGCGTTGTCGGCGGCACCGGGCAGCACGCCATAGCCGGGGCCCTTCAGCGCCTGGTCCTTCTCCGCCGCGATGGTGACGCGCACCACGTTGGCGTCGTACCCCTCCACCGAGACATAGGCGCCGTAGCGATCCAGTACCGCCAGGGGATCCGCCTTCGCCCCCGTCGTAAGGCCCACCGTCAGGCCCACTGCCAGGGCCCCCGTCAGTGCCAGGGCGGAAACGAAACCAGACAGCGCCGCCCGCGGGAACGGCGTCCTTTTCCTTAAACCCACCATCTTGAGATCCAGTCCTCCGGCTGACGGTGCCGGCCTTATGGCGGCCGGCACCGATCCTCGCGATAAGTATTATAAAAATCCTATTCGCATGCCGGGGCCCTGGATCAAAGCGATAATTGCCCTCAGCCGGCGGTGCCGGGGGCCCCCAGGGCCGGGTCGGTGCTGGCCGGCCAGTCCCCATCCACACGGCCCGCCAGGCGGCGCTGGACGTGTTCTCCCGTGATCAGCAGGTCGTACCAGCCCAGTGTGGGGCGCAGCGGCCAGCGCATGACGCCGCCCACCGGCCCCGGTGTCCAGGGACGGTGGTGGTCCTTGTAGGCGGCGGGCTGGACGGTCACGCCGGCACCCGTGCCCGGGGCGACGGTGACGCGCAGGGCATCGCCCTCCACCGCCCAACTGAGGCCAGCGCTTCCTATGCGGGTGCCGGTGAAGGCGCGGTGGAAGCCGTTCGGCCCCCGCACCCACAGGTCGTAGGCGCCCTCCGGCCCCATCAGGTGCCAGTCCCCCGTCAGGGTGTGGCCAGCCTCCACCGTGTAGCGGCGGGGGATGGCGTCCAGCCGCAGCCGGTCATAGACATGGAACACCGCGCCCTGGCCGGCGCCGGCCACGAAATCCAGGCGGATGGTGCCGGCGGCGGGGTCGACATGGTCACTCACCTCCAGGGCGTAGCGCAGCCGCCGCGACGGCCGGGTGCCCGCCTCCTGCAACGGGTGCGGGGGCGCCACCGGGGTTTCCGGGATGGCCTGGCCGACGATGGCGCGGGCGCGTTCCCGGGTGGGCGCCGTTTCCGGCAGGGTGGGCAGCTTGGCGTTGGGGGTCTTGAAGTCGAAGGCTGTGGTCAGGTCGCCGCACACCGCGCGCCGCCAGGGCGAGATGTTGGGCTCCATCACGCCGAAGCGCTTTTCCATGAAGCGGATGATGGAGGTGTGGTCCGCCACCTCCGAATGCACCCAGCCGCCACGCGACCAGGGGGACAGGATATAGCAGGGCACGCGCGGCCCCAGGCCATAGGGACGGCCGCGCAGGTTCAGGTCGTCGCCATCGGCGCCGGGGGCTTTCAGGCGGTGATAATCGTCATCCGTCACCGCCGTGCTGGCCCCGGCGAAGCCGCCGGGCGCGTCGGGGTCGGGCGACGGCGGGGCCGGCGGCGGCACATGGTCGAAAAAGCCGTCATTCTCATCGAAGGTGATGAACAGCACCGTGCGCGCCCAAACCTTGGGGTTGGCGGTCAGCGCGTCGATGACCTGGGCGGTGTAGGCCGCCCCCTGGGCCGGGCTGGACGGGCCCGGATGCTCCGACCCCTCTTCCGTGCCGACGACCCAGGAGATCTGGGGCAGCCGGTCGGCCAGCACATCCTCGCGCAGCTTGTCCAGCGCCCGGGTGGACAGGCCCTTGTCCCGCAGCACGGCGCGGGAGCCCGGGTCGCCGCGATAGGCGGCGCGGTATTGCAGGAAATTGGCCAACGGGTTGTCGCCGAAATTGTCGGCCATGTCCTGGTAATGGCCCCAACTGACGCCCGCCGCCTCCAGCCGCTCCGGATAGGTCGTCCAGGAAAAGCGCGGGATGCTGGCCGCGTCCGGCTTTTTCAGGTCGTCGTCGGGGTTGTCGATGGCCGGACCGCCGCCCTTGCCGTGGGGGTCGTTGGTGCCGGTCCACAGGAACAGCCGGTTGGTGTTGGTGCCGGTGTGCATGGCGCAGTGATAGGCGTCGCAGATGGTGAACGCCTCCGCCATGGCGAACTGGAAGGGGATGTCCTCCCGCGTGTAGTAGCCCATGGCCCGCTGGGTCTTGGCCTCCGGCCAATGCGCCATGCGGCCGTTGTCCCAGGCGGCCTGGGCGTTGTTCCACTGGTGCGGCGTGCCCAGCATGCGCATCAGCTCGAAATGCGCCTTGGTCGACAGGTGGAAGGGGTTGACGACGCGGGGATGCGGGTCGGTGCGGTCGCGTTGGTCCCACACGGTCATCGCCTGGCCGTCCGGTCCCGGCGGCACCGGGATGGGGAACCGGTCGCCGAAGCCGCAGACGCCGGACAGGGTGCCGAAATAATGGTCGAAGCCCCGGTTCTCCTGCATCAGGACGACGATGTGCGCCACGTCCTCCAGGGTTCCGGTGCGCACGTCGGCGGGAATGGCGGCGGCGCGGGCCAGGGCCGGCGGCAGGCCGGCCAGGGCGACACCGCCCAACGCATGGCGAAGAAGCGAACGGCGATCCATCATGATTGGGCGGCTTTCCGGTTAGAGGGGCCGTGGGCGGGGCGTCAGCGGGCGACGGACAGCTTGTCCGTCACGGTCTTCACGGGGCACAGCTCGGCGCAGCCGGGCAGGGCCAGGACGGCGCTCCACGGCGGGGTGGCCAGGCTGAGCGGCGCCAGGGTGCGCACCTGGTCCGGGGTCTGGGCGACATAGGCGACGCGGACCAGGGCCTGGCCGGCGGCATCACGCCACAGTTCCAGGCGCAGGCCGCCGCCCACGGGCGGGTCGTCCTCGCCATAGCCCTGAACCTGGAAATGGACGCCCAGCAGGCCGGAGATGGCGGCGATGTTGTCGTCATGGCCCACCAGCAGGGTGACAGGCGGCTGGTCGGCACCGGTCAGCGCCTGGACCATGCGCGGGGCCAGCGCCACCGCCTTGCGCGGCGCCATGTAAGCGTTGCGGGCGAACACGTCGAACTGCAGGCCGTGCAGGCGGGAGATTTGGGCCAGCGCGTCCCGCAGCCCCTGGCCGTCGCCCAGCCGGCCCCAGGCGACCTGGCTGGCCGGCATGCCCTCCAGATATTGCAGGATGAAGATCTGGGCGGCGCCGGCCGTCTGCGCGACGGGGCCGCGCAGGTCCACGCCCCGGTTGTCGGCGCTGGGGGTGATGGTGGTGCGCATCTGCACCAGGTCGCAGGCCGGGGTGGCGCGGTCGCAGCCCAGACCCCGCGCCGTCAGCGTGATGGCGGGCACCAGATAGGTCGAGGCGTTGCGCACGTCGCCCATTTCCGGCTCCATCGCCTTCACCGCGGCGGCGGCGTCGACGGTGGCGGCCCCGGCTTCGAACGGGTCGAACAGCGGGTCCAGCGTGCCCGGCGGCTTGTGGCCGATGGTCAGGGCGCAGTTTGGCGCCAGGCCCTTGGCCATGGCCTCGCCCGTGCGGATGGTGCGCTCCGCCGAATTGGTCCAGATGGCGACCTGGCCCTCGGCCGGGCAACCCTGGGCCGGCAGCAGGCCGTTGGCGGCCAGCCATTCACGCTGGTAGGCACCCATCAGGGCGGCGGCGGCGGCGCCATGGGGCGTCAGGAGGCTGGGAGCCACCGGCCAGGCGGCCCATTGGCCCTGGGCCAGGCCGGGGGCGGCCTCGGTGTCCAGGGGGGCGCGCACGCCATGGCGCACCAGCATCACCACGCGCTCCAGCCGCAAGGGCTGGCCGTTGGCCGCGTGGGGCGCGGCGGTGGCGTCGGCCGGCATGGCCTGGGCTGTGGGGGCGGCCGCCAGCAGCAGGCCGGCCAGGAATAGGGAAGCGAGGCGGGTCACGGGCTTCTTTCCAGTTGTGATCCCAGGGGGGACCAGGGTGGGAATGAGGGGTCGGGGCATCAGAACACGCCTTGGGCGCGCAGCTGGGTCAGCGCCTGGGCCAGGGCGTCCAGTCCGCCCGTGGCCACCAGGGATTGGATGCGGGCCGCCCCCAGGCGGGCCAGCACCGGATGACGATATCCCCAGGCGTAGCGGGCGGGATCGGTGGCATCAACGCCGAAGCGCGGGGCCAATTGGCGCAGCAGGGCATCGGCATCCTCGACGGCTGGCTCGGCATAGACCCAGTTGTGATCCGATTGGGCGTGGATCAGGCAGGCGGACCACCAGCGGGGCACGCTGCCCGTACCGGGCAGGGTCAGGCTGCCGTGGGCAGTGGGAACCAGATATCCGGCCTTGACAGGGTCGACGCGGGCGATGATGGCGGCGGCGCGCAACCAATGGACCAGCCGTTCCGGCTTGCCGCGCTCCGGCGCCTGGTGGGCACAGGCCTGGACGATGACCAGATCGGCGGGCAGGTGGCGGGCCATCGCCTCCGCCAGGCCCAGGATGTGGTGGGCGCCGGTGCGGAAGTCGCCCTCCGGTCCATGGCCACCCAGGGAAATCTCCGGCGGTAGGCCGCCGTCGGCGCGCCAGATGAACAGCAGCGCCTTGGCCCAGTCGTGCCACAGGGGGGCGGCGGTGATCAGGTCGTCCTGGCCGTCAAGATCCACCCCCTCAAGGGTGCGGTAGGCGGCGGCGAAATCCTGGGCGCTCCGGGCGTTGAACGCCTCATGCACGGGCAGGCCGCCCGGCCAGGAGTGATGGCTGCCGGCGTTGCCGCCGGGGGCGGCGGCGAACGGCTGGGGCAGGTGGGGGCAGGGGCCGTCCTCGTCCGGCAGGGTGGGGAACAGCCCAGCCATCAGGCCGCCGGGCAACCCGGTGGCGTCAGCGGGATCGGCCAGGTCCTCCGCCACCAGCCGGTCGATGATGGCCTGGCGTCCCGCCGCGTCCAGCCGGGCGCGATGGGCGACACAGGTGGCGGGGTTGAACAGGGCGTCCGCGGTCGCCGCCTTGATCACCGGATCGTGGATCGCGTCCACATCCCCCCGCAGCCGGACCAGCGCGTCCCGGGTGAGGGGGAGGCGTCGGCGATGGCGGTGGGGTTGGCGGCTGGGCTGGAGGGGGCGGCCAAGGCGGGCGGGACCAGCAGCAGGGCGGTGGCCAGGAGAGACTGGCGAAGGACGGAACGCGGCATCGTCAGAATTCCTGCTGAAGGCTGAGTTCGAAGCTGCGGCCGGCGTTGATGGTCTGCACCACCGCGTCGCCGTGGCGGCCCACGCTGGTGCGATAGGCCAGGGCGTCGCCCAGGTTGCGCACCGTCAACCGGGCGCTCAATCCCCCGCCGGCATCGTAGCCGGCGCTGAAGTCCAGCCGCCGCGTCGGATGCACCCAGGTGTCCAGGGCGCTGCCGGCCATGGTCGTTCCGCCCCCGGAAACAAAGGCGGTGCCATAGGATTGGACGTAGTCGTCGGCCCAGCGGTAATCCATCGCCAGATGCAGGGGCCCGCGGTCGTACCGCAGTTGCACCCCGGCCAGCCAGCGGGGCGCGTACTGCACCCGTTCCACCGCGTTCAGGTCGGCGTTGTTGAGGCGCACCGCCGTCGTTTCCCAGCTGAGGGTGCCCGCCAGGCGGAAGTCGCTCAGGGCGTCGGCCACGGTCGCCAACCCCTGGTCCAGCGACAGTTCCGCCCCCGTCAGCCGAGCGGTGCCGCCGTTGGTGGGGATGCTGAGGCGCACCTGCGCGTCGTTGGTGGCGGACCCGGTGGCCAGGTTGCCACCGGCGTCGTACAGGTAGTTCTTCAGCCGCTTGTGGAAGACCGCCAATTCCAGCCGCCCGTCGTCGCCGGCCCCACCCTGGCCGGTCCAGGCCCAGGCGCCCGACAGGTCGAAATTCAGCCCGTCCACCGCCTTCAGGTCCGGGTTGCCCCGGGTGATGGTGAGCACGCCGTCGCTGTCCTGCGTGGCGGTGGCGTTGCCCGCCAGTTGATACGGGGACGGGGCCGTCTGGCTGGTCCACACGGCGGCGCGGTAGGTCACCTGCGGGTCCGGTTGCCACTTGGCCAGCACGCGGGGCAGCAGGGCGCTGAACTGGCTGTTGCTGTCGTTCCAGCCGTAATGGACGCTGCCCGCCGGCGCGCCGTTGCCGCCGGACAGCCAATAGCGGTTGGTCAGGTCGGTGAATTCGGCGCGGACGCCGGGCAGCAGGACGAAATCATCCCAGGTCAGGCGCACCTGGCTGTAGGCGGCCACCCGTCGCTCGTCGCCGCTCAGCGTGTTGCCGTTCCACGCGTCGGCGGTCCAGGTGGCGCCGCCGTTGCGCAGGCGGTAGAGCTGCGCCAGCCGGCTGGCGTCGATCAGGGGGAAGGTGAAGTCGTAGATGCCGGCCAGGGGCGCCGTCAGGGTGCCCGCGCGCAGGCCGACGGCCGCCAGGCTGGCCACCGTGCTGCCGGCGTCCACCGCCCCCAGGCCGCCGACCAATTGGCCCTCCTGATCGCGGCGGTAGCTGTCGCGCTGGCTGTCGGTGATCTTCACCCCGGTTTCCAGGGTGGCGTCGGCGGACAGGGGCAGCTTGCCGTCCAAGGCGCCGCCGATGCGGTCCTGCCGGCTGGACAGGCTGGTGATCTGCCCCCGGTTGGACACGGGCAGGTTCTCCACGCCATCGGCCATGGCCAAGGCGGCGGACGGCCCCGCCACCACGGGATAACCATCCTGGCGCCCCAGGCTCAGGCCTTGGTTCACCGTGGTGCCCACGGGGTTCCAGAACGACATCTCGATATGCTGGGGTCGCCCGTTTTCCCCCCAGGTGTAGAACAGGCGCGGCGCCAGGGTCAGGGCGCCGGCATGCCAGTCCGCCCCGACCTGCGCCGTTCCCAGGGTCGCCGTGTCCGGGTTGGTCTCGAACCAGTAATGCACCTGGGTCTTGACGCTGCGGTTCTCATACAGGCCGTTGCCCAGCGCCACGCGGGTGATGAAGCTGGGGTCCCGCCCGCCCTGGAAGCCCATCTGGTAGACCTCCTGGTCCGTGTCGGCGGTGGCGACCGTGACATGGGCGAAGGCGTGGAAGGCGTCGCTGGGCTGCCAGTCACCGGCCAGGCTGCCGCCCCAGCGCCGCGTCTCGCCTTCCGAATATTGCACGTTCAGCGAGGTGGCCATCAGGTCGCGCGCCGGGTCCATCCCGGCGGGGGGCTTGCCGCTGGCGTCGACCAGGCGGTATTCGAATTGCGTCGTCTGGTATGACTGCTCCACGCTGGCGAAGCGGTTGCGGCCGTAATAGCCCGTGACCGATAGCCCCAGCGTATGGTCCCGGCCGAATTGCCGGGCGATATCGGCGATGGCCATGCCCCCGCCGGACGGCCGCCCCAGGCTGGCGGAGCGTTCATCCAGGTTGCCCTGGACCAGCAGCCGGGTGTGCTCCCCCCTCCAGGGCCGAGGCCAGCCGCAGGTCGAACTGGCCGGCGGTGGCGTCGCCGTCATCGTGGGCGTCCGGCGTCTTGGTCAGTTCCACCCCGTCCATGGCCAGGGGGGCAGCAGGCTCAATTGCACGGCGCGGCTGTAGGGCATGCTCTGCGCCACCGAGACCCCATCCAGGCGCGTGACGGCGTAGGCGCTGTCCAGCCCGCGCACGGCGGCGAACTGGCCCTCCCCCCGCGCGGCCCGGTCGATGCCGCCCAAGTCCCCCTGCAGCGACGTGACCAGCACGTTCACCCCGGCCAGGCGGCCCAGCCCTTCCGCCAGGGTGCGGTCCGCCCGCTCCCGCAATTCGGCTGCCGTCAGGCTGTCGGTCAGGGCGGTGGCGGCGATCTCGCCGGGCGGCGCGTCGTGGTGGGCGGCGCGGACGATCAGCACCTCTGGCAACTGACCGGGCGCCGGCGCCACGGCCGGAATGGCGACGGTCGTGGGAACCGGCGCCCGCTCCAGCTCGATGGCCCCGCCGTCACCCAGGCGATAGCGTAAATGGCACCCTGAGATCAGATGGGCCAGCGCCGCCTCGAAATCGGTTTCACCAGAGAGGGGGGCCGCGCGGCAGCCGCGCACCAGCTCCGGACGGAACAGCACATCCCGGCCCGACTGCCGGGCCAGTTCCAGCAGCGCGCCGCCCAGGGGTTGCTCCGCGATGGTATAGGCCGCGCGCGCCGCCGCCGGGGTGGGCGCCAACGGTCCGGTCAGGCAAGGCAGCAGGGCGCAGGACACCGCCAGCCGGCGGTGTCCTGGCCTGCGCGAAGGGTCACCGCCGGCGGCCAATCCGGTAATCCCCATTGGCGTCCTGCCGCCAGGTGATGGGATGCAGGCGGGCCAGGGCCGCCAAAAAACCGGCGATGTCGTCGGCGCGGTAGCTGCCGCTGACGCGGATCGCGCCCAGGGCGGGATCATCCAGGCGCAACACGATGCCCGTGCGGGCCGCCACCTCCGGCACCACCTGCGCCAGGGGCACGTCGTCGAACAGCAGGCGGCCGTCCTGGCGAGCCGCCACCTGGGCCAGGTTGGCCTTGCCCAGGCGCACCGGCCCCCGGCCGTCCTGGTCCACCTGCTGGCCCGGGGTCAGGCTCAACAGCACGCGGCCGCTGTCCCGGTCGCGGATTTCCGCGGCCCCTTCCAGCAGAACCGCGCGCACTTGCGTGCCATGGGACGATACGGTGAAGCGCGTGCCCAGGTCGCGCACCTCCAGCCCCCCCGCCAGGACGTGGAAGGGCCTCAGCCTCTCATGCGTCACCTGGAATTCGGCCTCACCTTGGGCCAGGTCCACCCGGCGGCCCAGGGGGTCGATGCGCACATGCAGGTGGGTCGAACCGCCCAGGCGCATGACCGTGCCGTCGGACAATGTCACCTGCGGATGGTCGTGGGTGGCGGTGACATAGTCGGCCTCGCTGACCGCCCCGTTCCACAGCCACACCAGCGCCAGGGCCATGGCGGTGGCCAGGCCCGCCAGCGGGGGCATCCAGATGGCGCGGCGCCAGGACCGGTGCGGGCGCGTCTGGTCATCGGCCAGGCGCAGGCCCCGGGCGCGGGTCAGATCCGGCCGCAGCGCGCCCTTGTCGGTGATGGCGCCGCTGGCCGTCCAGGCGCGGGTCACCAGGTCCATGGCGGCGGTATGGCGGGGGTCGGCTTCCAGCCAGGCGCGGAAGGTCCGTTGGCCCTCGGCGCCCAGGTCCCCGTTGTGTATGCGCCGCAGCCAGGCGGCGGCGTTTTCCAGTATGGCTTGGTCCTGATCGGTGGGGGTCAACGCGACGGCTCCACCATCGTCCGGGCCAGGTGGGCCAGGACACGTTCGATTTGACGGGACACCGTTTTGACCTCAAGACCCAGGCGGCCGGCAACCTCCCGGTGGCTCAGCCCGTCGACCCGCACCAGTAGGAAGGCGTGGCGCGCCAACGGGTCCACGTCGCGCAGCGCCGCCTCCAGGCACGCCAGTTCCTGCCGGAACATCAGGGTGCGTTCGGGCGTCGCGGCGCCATCGTCCACCAGCTCTGCCACCTCCTCCAGGCCATCGTGGGCATCCAGGTGGCGGGCGGTGTTGCGGCGGAATCGGTCGATCAGCAGGTTGTTGGCCACGCGCAGCAGAAAGGCGCGCCAGTTGTCCACGCCCCGGTCTGGTGCTGCGGACAGCGCGCGCAGATAGACGTCCTGGACATAGTCGTCCACGTCCTGCGCCTGCCGGACGCGGCGGGCGAAATATCCCCGCAGCGCCGATTGGTGCGCCTCCATCTCCGCGCTGTCGAATACTGACGGCGGCATGCCGTCGGTCCTGGCATCGGCCTGGCTATCCATCTTCCCTCTCGGCCGGTGTGCTGGCGAGGACAAGGTCATAGCGGCGGCAGGCTTCAGTTTTATGATGGAGGGCTGCGCCATATGCAGGCTCCCGATGACGGGGACGCGGGGGTTAAAAAGGGGTGGGGCCTTGGGCCCCACCCCCGGTGGCAGACTATATCAGTAGGTATACTTCACGGTCATCAGCGCGGTGGTGCCGCTGTCGACGATGTTCGACAGCGTCAGGCTGTTGTGCCCGATGTGGGACCAGTAGGTGTAGTCGCCGGTCAGGTTGGAAACGGAGCCGTCGACGGCGACGCCGTTGTCGAACTTGTAGCCGACGTGCAGGTCCAGGCGGTTGGTCGGCCGGACCCACAGGTTATCCCAGCTGCCGCCCTGGCCCAGGTAGTCGTAATAGGCCAGGTAGGAACCGGTGTGGTTGTAGGTGATGTCGGCGGAGAAGCCGCCCACGGCGTAGGACAGGGTGGCGTTGGCCAGCCAGCCCGGGGCGTTCTGGATGGGTTGTTCGTCCAGACCCTTGATGCCCGTGTCGACCATCGACCATTGGCGGGTCAGGTTGCCGCCGATGCTGAAGTCGGACAGCCAGCCGGTCAGGATGGTGTCGAACTTCTGCCGGAAGGCCAGCTCGATGCCGTAGACGTCGCCGTTGCCGCCGTTCTTGGGCTGGCTGATGCTGACCAGGTTGCTGGTGGTGCTGAACGGGTTGACCAGGGTCGAGCCATTGTCGAACAGGTAGTTCGACAGGCGCTTGTAATAGACGGCGGTGGAGGCCATGCCGCCCTGGCTGTTGTGCCATTCACCCGACATGTCCAGGTTGGTGGACTCGATGGGCTTCAGGTTGGGGTTGCCCTGGGTGATGGTCTTGACGCCCGTGTCGGCGCTGATGGACACGGAGGACGAGGCGCCGAGCTGCACCAGGGCCGGCCGGGTGTAGGACTGGCTGACCGACGCGCGGTAGACGGTGTCGTTGTCCGGGCGCCAGTTCACCAGCACGCTGGGCAGCGGCTCGTTGTAGGTGGTGCTGCTGTTTTCCCAGTGGCCGACGGTCTTGCCGCTGTTGTCCAGCTGCCAGAAGGTGTTGTGGATGTCCGTGTGTTCGAACCGGATGCCGGGCATGACCTCCACCTGGCCGAACTGCAGGTCGGCCATGACATAGGCCGACGTCACCTGCTCACGCCCCTTCAGGGTGTTGCAGTTCATATTGTCGACGTAGTTGCCGTTGCAGGTGTCGAAGCTGCTGGCCGATTGCAGCTTGTAGAAATAGTCCAGCAGGGTCTGCTGGTTCACCTTGGGCACCGACCAGCTGTAGCGGCCGGGGTAGACCGAGGAATAATAGCCGTTGGCGATGCCCAGGCTGGACCAGGTGCTGTTGGGGTAGCCCAAGGCCGAGAAATAGGGGTTGGTCCAGTCGCGGTTGGTGACCGCGCGGTCGCTTTCCACGAACTTCACGCCCGCCTTGATGAAGGACAGCGGGCCGTTGTCCGCCATGTCGTACTGGCCGTCCACCTTGGCGCCGTACTTGTCCTGGTGGCTGCCCTGCTGCGTCAGCTGGCCGGCGCGGCGGGCCCACAGGGCGGTGGCCGAGTTGTTCAGGGCGTCATACATGCCGGGGCTGAACACCGGCACCGGATAGCCGTCGTTGCTGCCCATGCCGGCGATGCCGCTGGGGAAGCGGGCGCTGCTGCTGTACTGGTCGTTGCGGGCCGACGCCTCGATGTGGTTGGGGCGGTCGTTGTTGGCGGCGCTGAAGAACACGGTGGGCGTCAGCGTCAGGTTGCCCAGCTTCTTCTCACCACCCAGCTGGATGGTGGACAGGTCGGCGCGTTCCGGATTGGTCTCATACCAGACGGAGGTGCGGTACTTGTCCACGCTCAGGCCGTACAGGCCGCTGGCGAGCTGGTTCCAGCTCTTGTTGGTGCTGATGATCTGGCTCAGCGTGCTGTTCTGCACCGCGTTCTCGCGGGCGAAGGAGCCGCGCAGGAAGATGGCGGTGGTGTCATCCGGATGCCAATCCAGCGACAGGTTGCCGCCGTAACGTTCCGTGCTGCCGTCCGACACGCCGACGCTGATGCCGGTCTGGCGCAGGTTGGACGTCGGGTCGGTGCCGGCCGGGTTGGTCGCGCCGTTGCTGGTGCTGCTGACGGCGAAGCCCCAGCCGCCGTCGTTATGGGCGGCGTCCACGCCGGCCATCTCGCTGTTGGTGAAGTGGCGCTTGTCGTAATAGCCGCTGACATAGACGCCGAACTGGCGGTCGCGGCCGAACTGGCTGGCGATCTCGGCGGCGGTGTTGCCGCCCAGGCCGGTCTCGCCATAGTCGCGGGCGCGGCTTTCCAGGCGGGCGCCGCCCTGCACGCTGATGTGCAGCGGGTTGGTGAAGTCGAAGGCCGTGGGGGTGCGGAAGTCGACGGTGCCGGAGATGGCGTCGCCGCTCATCGACGCGTCCAGCGTCTTGTTCACGACGATGGTCTGCAGGCCGGACGGCGGCAGCAGGTCCAACTGGACGCTGCGGCTGTAGGGCAGGCCCTGGGCCACTTCCACGCCGTTCATCAGGTCGACGGCGAATTCGGAGTTCATGCCGCGGATGGCCACCAGCATGCCTTCGCCGCGCGAGGCGCCGTCGATGCCGCCGGCCACCGACTGCCCGGTGTTGCTGACGGTCACGCCGGGCAGCAGGCCCAGGGCCTCGGCCACGTTATGGACGGCGGTGTGTTCCAGTTCGGTCGCCGACATGATGTCGACGGTGTTGGACGCCCGCAGCTTGCCGCTGTCGGCCTGCTCGCGGTTGGCGAACACCAGGATTTCCTCCAGCGCCCCGTCCGTGCTGGCTGTGGTCGCGCTGGCGGCGCTGGCTTCGGCGGCATGGATGGTCGGTGCGGCCAGCAGCGCGCCGGCCATGGCGCCGCAGAGCAGGACGTCCTTGAGCATCGTGTGTCGCATAGTCTTCTTTCGGCTCCCTTTTGGACGCCCCCGGCGGGCGCCCTTAAAAGCCAAGACGCGGCAGACAGCAAGATTCCGGCCTGTCATGGAACTTTAGCAATTTTGGTTTCATTATTTCGGCCTTCTCCCAACCCTGCACGAAGCGCGAGGTGCGTCGAGAGCTTTGCCTTTGCTTATCAAATGCCATGTAGAACCCCGATGCATCCCGGGACATGGAGTGTGCTACCCTAAGGTCCAGTCATTCAAAGGAGGAAGACCTGATGCCTAAGTCCGGCCTTTATGAGCAGGACTTCTACGCTTGGGCCAATGAACAGGCGGCCCTGCTGCGCTCTGGCCAGGTGTCGGCTGCGGACATTGAGCACATCGCCGAGGAAATCGAGAGCATGGGCAAAGCCGAGAAGCGTGAACTGGCAAACCGCCTTGTCGTCCTGCTCCTGCATCTCCTGAAATGGCAATATCAACCGGTGCGGCGCGGCTCCTCCTGGGAAGCGACCATCCGGGTGCAACGACGTGACTTGGCCGTTCATCTCCAGGACAACCCAAGCCTGAAGGCGAAATTGCCGGAAGCCATTCAGCAGGCTTACGGCAACGCCTTGATCATGGCCGCCGATGAAACCGGCCTACCGGAAGCGACCTTTCCGGCGGAATGCCCCTGGCCGTTTGAGCAAATTATGGATGCCGGGTTCTGGCCGGAAACCTCGCCCTAACGTCCACTTTGTTCATGGACGGCTCAACGCTCACCCTTAGGCGGCCGCACGGCCAGAAAGACGGTGCTCCACAATTGGGCGGCGTTGGACTCGTCGGCGTCGCCGCCGGCGGCGCCATAGGGGGCGACGACGTAGTGGCCGTCGCGGAAGTCCCAGGACCACAGTTCCGAACTCTGCACGCCGCGGGTCGCGGCGATGGCCTGCCATAGCGCGGCTTGCAGGCGGGTCAGCTTGGCCCGCGTGGTGGCCGGAAGGTCGGTGCGGGACAGTTGGCGGGCCAGTCCGGCGGCGGTCAGCGCCTGCTGCCAGGACCACACCACCGTGCCGTGATAGGCGGTGCGCGGGAACAGGTCCTGCACCGCCGCCGGGGCATAGGCGGGATTGGCCACCAGCATGCCGACGCCGGTCATCAGGCCGGCGGGGAAGGGGCGGGCGGCGGCGTCCATGGCGGCGTCCAGCGCCTGGGGCGTCGGATGGCCGAACAGCAGCTCGAACCCCTCGTCGGAATTCAGCACGGGCACCGGCCGGCCCGTCGCGTCCAGCGACAGGGCGTGGAAGCGCACCGGGCCGTCCGGCAGGGCGGCCAGGGCATCGGCATCAGGCACGCCCGCTTTGGCGGCATAGGCGGCCACGGCCCCCCGCGCCTCGGCCGATGGCACGGTCACGTCGAACAGGGTGGGCGCCTTGGCCCGCCACACCTTGGCCAAGTCCGCTGCCTTCGCCAGATCCGCGCGGGCGGCAGCATCCAGCCAGGGGTCCAGCAGCTTGGCCTTCAGCAGGGCGTCGGCCGCCTCCAGCGCCGCCGGAACCAGGATGGCGTTGACGTCATAGGGATAGACGCCGCCGCCCAAGCCGGTGTTGCTGTCCCGCCATTCGCCCACCGGCACGCCGGGTTTCAGCCGCACCAGGGTGCCGACGCCGGGCGCCGCGGCGAAGGGCGCCGCCTGGGCGACCACGCGGCGCAGGTTGCGCACCAGGGCGGCGCCGGCTGCTTCCCCCTGGCCGGGGCTCGCCAGGAAGTCCCGGGCGGTGGCGCGGCCACGGGCATCGTCCACCAGCCAGGCGCTGGCCACGGGCGCCAGCAGGAAATCGCTGTCCACCATCTTGTAGTCGTAGACCGGCGCGTCCGACAGGGTGCCGTCCGCCTTCAGATGGTCCAGGATGGCGAATTCGCCGATGTCCTCCTCATGCGCCACCTCGCCACCGGGTGACAGCCGGGCCAGAACGGAACGCAGGCCGGCCGCCACCGCGTCCGGCTGCAAGGCTGGCATCAGCAGCATGACGGACATCAGCGTGTCGCGGCCGAAATAGGTGTCGAATTGCCAGGACCCGGCCAGCAGCTTTTCCTGATAGCTGAGGAAGGTCAGGGCGTCGCGGGCGCCCGGCTGGTCCGCCGCGCGGGTGTTGAGGAGCTGGTCGCCCGCCAGTGGGGTCAGCGGCGTTTCGCCCGTCAGCGCCGTGACCCGCAGGCCGATGACGCCGTCGGCGCCGGCCGTCAGCACGCCGTCCGCCAACCGGCCGTGCGTGACGGTGACCGTCAGGCGATAACCGGGCTTGCCATCCAGCCGGTCGCGCGACCAGTCCAGCGTGTCCTGGGTGCGGGTGGGCGATACCTCGACCTGCGCCGGCAGGGTGTGCAGCGCCTCATAGTCGCGCAGCACCCGGATGCTGGACAGCACGCCCTGGCGGGGCACGGCGCTGTCGGCCTTCAGCGTGGCGTCGAACACGATGCCGCGCAGGGGGCGGCCCCGGCTGTCGGTCGTGGTGAGGGGGCGGGGCGCCCCGCCCAGGGTCCACTGCGCGCCGTCCTGGGTGTCCAGCCACAGGCCCACGCCGCTGTTGCCGGCGGGGAAGGCCACCAGGAGGCGCGCATCCTTGCCCGACCGCAGCAGCAGGTGGGCCGCCACCGCGCCGTCCCGCACGAAGGCGTTGAGGTTGCGCCCTTCCGTCAGGCTGTAGGACAGCGCCGCTTGGGCGCCCGCATCCGCGATGGCGGCCATCGGGGCGCACGCCAGGGTCAGGGCCAGGGCGGAACGGAGGACAAGGCGGGGGAGGCGCGGCATGGGCAGGGGGTCCTGGCGCGAGGGCGGTGGAGGCGGGGGGGTAAGCGCGGCGATGCGGCTAGGCCGGTGCCATGACGCGGCGGAGGTAGGCGTCGTGGCTGGGCAGGGTGGCCACGGCCTTGGCCATCTGCTCCCGCAGGCGCTGCAGATAGGCGATGTTGTCGGCCGCCGGCAGGGTGTCCAGCAGCGGGTTGTAGTCGCTGGCCCGCAGGCCCTGGCCCATCATCACGGCGAACCAACTGGCCTCGCGGAACAGCTCATCGGTCGACAGCACGATGCGGCCGGTGCGGGTGAAATGGCGTTCCTTCCAGGTCAGGCCCTCCGGCACGGCCATGGCCTGGCAGTGGCGCCACAGCGGCTCGTCCCGGCCTTGGGTGCGGCTGTAGTGCAGTACCAGGAAATCGCGCACGGATTCCATGTCGGCGGCGAAGACCCGGTTGAACTGGCCGGCCGTCTCCTCCGGGCACTCCCGGCTGGGGAACAGGGACAGCAGCTTGGCGATGCCGCTCTGGATCAGGTGGATGGACGTGGACTCCAAGGGCTCCAGGAAGCCGCTGGACAGGCCGATGGCCACCACGTTCTTGATCCAGGCTTGCCGCCGGCGGCCCGTCTGGAACCGGATCAGGCGCGGTTCCGCCAGGGCCTGGCCGTCCAGGTTGGCCATCAGCGCGCCGGCCGCCGCGTCGTCGCTGGCGAACTGGCTGCTGTAGACCATGCCGTTGCCGGTGCGGTGTTGCAGCGGGATGCGCCATTGCCAGCCGAAGGCATGGGCGGTGGCGCGGGTGTAGGGGATCGGGTCGGCCACCCGCGCGCACGGCACGGCCAGGGCGCGGTCACAGGGCAGCCAATGCGACCAGTCCTCGAACCCGCTTTCCATGACGCCGCCGATCAGCAGGGCGCGCAGGCCGGAGCAATCGACGAACAGGTCACCGTCGATGGCGTCGCCCCGGTGGGTGGTCAGGCGGGTGACGAAGCCGGTTTCCGGATGCCGCTCGATCCGCTCCACCTTGCCCTCAACGCGCTTCACCCCCCGCGCCTCCGCCAACTGGCGCAGGTGGGCGGCATAGAGGCCGGCGTCGAAGTGATAGGCATGGCCCAGCGTGGAGAACAGGGAATTGGGGTCGGGGGCGGGTGGGCCGAACTTCCCCATCCTAGCCGCCAGCGTCGCCAGGGAATAATCCTGGTGGCTGTGGGGCAGGCCGTCCTGGCGGGCCCGGACCCAGCGGTGGACGAACATCTGGGCGTCGGCCGGGCCGCCATAGCGGCCGAAGGGATGGAAATAACGGCTGGGCTTGCCATCCGGGGCCCCGTTCCAGCCGACGAATTCGATGCCCAGCTTGAAGGTGGCCTTGGTTTCGCGCAGGAACCGCGCCTCATCCAGGCCGACCAGGGCGTTGAACCAGTGGATGGTGGGGATGGTGGCCTCCCCCACGCCGATGATGCCGATCTCATCGGACTCGATCAGCGTCACCTCGAACTGCGGCGGCGTGTTCACCTTGGCCAAGGCCGCCGCCGTCATCCACCCGGCGGTGCCCCCGCCCAGGATGACGACCTTCCGGATCCGTCGGTCTGACACGGCTTTCGCACTCCCACGGCAAGGCATCGATAAAGATCAAAAAGAAAGGCGGGCGGCGGGCCCCGAGCTGATCCGCCGCCCGCCCAGGGAGGAAGGGAGGGAAGCGGGATCAGAACTTCGCGGTCAGGGACACCATGGCGTTGGGGCCGACGATGCCGCGACCATAGAAATAGCCGTTCACGATCTGCTGGGTGAAGCCCTGGCGGGGGTTACCCTCCGTCAGGCCCAACTCATCCGTCACGTTGTCGACGCTGACGTTCAGCGTCATGGCGGGCGTCAGGTTGTAAATGGCGCCGATGCTCACGACGCCATAGCCGGGCAGTTCCACCTGGTTGCCGTTGTCGGCGAAGATGCGGCCGACATACTTGTAGCGCAGGTAAATCTGGCCCTTGTTGTTCGGCAGGTCGTATTCCGGCGTGATGGCGTACAGGATCTTGGGCGTGCGGCCCGGAACCTTGCCATTGTAGAAGGCGGCCACCTGCGGCGCGATGTTGGTGCCGTTGACGTCGGTGAAACCCACCTTGACGTTGCTGAACGTCGGGTCCTGATAGGTCGCCTGCGCGTGGATGGCGAAGGCGCTCAGGGGCTCATACTGCGGGCGGTAGAACAGGTCGACGTCGACGCCATTGGTCTGGGAGTCGGCGAAGAAGGCCTGGTTCAGGTTGGGATTGTCGGGATTGACGCCGCCGCCCCAGGTCTGGTTGTTGAACTCCGTCCGGAAGCCGCGGATGGTGCCCGTCAGCCCGTAATCGGAATAGGTGACGCCGCCTTCATACAGGGTCAGTGCCGTTGCCTCTGGGTTGGTGCCCTGGGTCTGGTAGGCGTGGGCGTAGCGGGCATAAACCGACAGGTTCTGGGCAATGGTGTAGTTGACACCGGCGGTGACATGCACCGGCGATTCATGCCCCGAATTATAGCTGTAGGTGCCGTTGAAGGCGCTGGGGCTCACCTGCACCAGGCCGCCCACGCCGGCCGGGATGGGCAGGGCGGAACTGTTGCCCGCGACCGCGTCGGTGTCCTCGCGCTCATACCGCACGCCGAAGTCGACGTGCAGGTCCTGGTTCCAGGTGAACTCGTTGTTCACATAGACCGACTTGGACGTCTGGTGGGTGGCGCTGATGCCCTGGCCCCAGTTGCCGTAGGAGATCAGGCCGTTGTTGCCCAGCGTCCCCAGCACGGCGCCGGCATTGTTCATGGCCACGACGTCGTAGATGTTGGACTGGTTCGTCACGTCGTTGATGACGGTGGAGACACCGGACTGGTCGGTGTTGATGTCGGTGGCGTAGATCATGCCACCCACCGTCAGGCTGTTAGCCCAGCCGTCGCCCGAGGTTTCCCATTTGGCGCCAAAGTCGCTGCCCCAATCGCGCAGCTTCACCAACTGCCGGTTCAGCACGGTCTGCTGCAGCAGACCGTTGCCATTCAGGCCGTTCAGCGCGGCGGCGTTGGACGCTGGGGTGACCTGGCCGGTGGTCAGGTTGCGGATGCCGAACTGCGTCGTGCCGGGGAAGGCCGCCAGGCCCTGCTGCAACAGGCTGTAGATGGGGGAGGCGCTGGTGGGCGTCAGATAGGTGAGGGCCGAGGCCAGTCCGCCGTTGCCTGTGCCGCTGCCGGAGAACACGCCGTTGAAGTCCCAGTCGGTCTCGGTATAGCGCCCCCGGGCGAAGAGGGAGATGCCGTGGTCGAACTCACGTTCGCCATCCACGCGGAACTGGTGGCCGGTGGCGTGGATGCCGTCCTGCATGCTGAAGGTGCGGAAGCACTGGCCATGGGCGTAGCAGGAATCCGGCACGCTGATGTTGGCGAAACCCTTGCCGATGATGTTGCCGAACTGGCTGTCCAGGCCGGGCACGCTGGAAATGGTGCCGTTGTTGTAGGCGTAGGGCTGGTCGGCGTAGTAGGGGTCGTGCTCGTCCCAGTCCTTGACGGTGAAGCGGATCCAGCCGTCCTCGAACTTGTGCTCCAGCTGGCCCTTGATGTGATACGTCTCATACCGGAAGGGCGAGCTGCGCACACCCGGCGTGCTGTCGTAATAGCCGGAGATGGCGAAGGCCGTGTCCTTCAGATCCGGGATGGGGGACGAGAACCACAGGTCGCCGCGCCGGTCGCCATAGGTGGTGCCGGTGATGCGGGCGATGCCGCCGGCCTCGTCGAAGTTCAGCTTGCGCGAGATGAAGTTGATGGAGGCGCCGGCGGCGTTGGGCGTCAGGATGCCGGAGCTGCCGCCCTGCAACGCCTCGACCCGGTCGATCGAGATGTCGTTCTGGAACACTTCGTCATCGTTCAGGCCGCCATAGATGGCGGGCATGCCATCCTCGATCAGGCGCACGAACTGCTGGCTGCCGCCCGGCAGGCCGCGCACCGAGTAGTTGTTGGACACCGGGCCGGCGGTCCCCTCGACGAAGATGCCGGGGATCATTTCCAGCACGTCGACGGTGCTGCGCGGCGCCTTCTGGGCCAGGTCGGCCTCATTCACCGTGGTGATGGCGACCGAGGCGTTCAGCAGGTTGCGCTTGGACCGCGTGCCCGTGACGATGATTTCCTGCAGGTCGGGCGCGCCGCCCAGGGCGGTGGCGTCATCGGTGCCGGTGGTGGCCGGGGTGGCTTGGGATTGGGCGACTTGGGTCTGTGCGACTGGGGCCTGTCCGACTGGGGTCTGTGCGGCACCGCCCTCCGCGGCCGTGTGGCGCAGGGCGGGAGTCGTGGTGGCGGCACGGTCGGTCTTGCGGCTGACGACCACGGCGCCCGACGGGTCCCGGTGCACCGTCAGGCCGGTATTGGCCAGGATGCTGTCCAGCGCCTGCTCGGCCGACAGACGGCCCTGTACCCCCTTGGTGTTGATGCCGGCCACGTCGTCGGCCCTGTAGATCAGTTGCGATCCGGTTTGGCGGATATAGCTCTCCAACGCCGAGCGCAGGTCGCCGGCGGGAATGTCGATCACGGTCTGGGTCGCACCTTCGGCAGCGGCTGCCAAAGTGATCGCGGGGGTTGCATTAGTCTTCGCGGCGATCTCGGCGGCGTGAGTCAACGCCGGCCAACAAACCGTCGACATGAGGGCGGCGGAAATGGCGCGACAGATGGTCGGATTTGGCACGATTCTCCCCTATTTCTCAGTTGTTGTATTGAGCTTTGACGAAGGGCCGTGCCAAATCCCCTATGCTCAATTTGAAATTCTTATTTCCCGACCGTCATCAACGACCTTGAGGCCGAATCCGCTGTGCAGCAGGCGGGCGAAGGCGTCGACATTGGTGGCCTCGAAGCTGCCGCCGATGCGGATGTCGCCCATAGGGCCCTCCGCCGGCACCACCAGTTGCTTGCGGTTATACCGGTTGAATTCCGCCGCCACCTCGCGCAGGGGGCGGTCGGTGAACATCAGCGTCCCGTGCCGCCAACCCAGCGCCTCCCGGATTTGTTCCTCGCTGCGGCTGGACTTGCGGATGGCCTTGGGCTGGGCCACCGCCGCCATCGATTGCGTCACCAGCGTCGGGGGCACGTCGTTGGGGTGCGCCAGGTCCTCCACTAGCACCGCGCCCTCGGCCACCACCACCTCCAGCTTATCGCCGTCGCGGCGGACGGAGAATTTGGTGCCGACATCGACGATGCGCAGGTCCCCGCTGATGACGACGAAGGGGTGCTTGTCGTCGTGCACCACCTCGAAGAAGGCTTCACCCTTGTCCAGCCGGACCTCACGGGCCGTCTGGTCGACCGAGGCGCGCAGCCGGGTGTTGGTGTTCAGCTCGATCTGCGTGCCGTCCTGCAGATGGGCGGTGTAGCGGTCGCCCACGCCCGTGCTGAATTTCTGACCGGCGGCGAAGGGCCAGTCCCACTCCTCCACCAGCGGCAGCATGAACAGCAGCACCGCCGCCGCCGCTGCCGTCATGGCGGCCCACCGTGCGGCCCAACGTGCGGCCCGCTGAGGGGCGCGGCGGCGCCACGGCCCCTGTGACGCGTCGGTACGCGGCAGCGGCAGGGTGGGGGCCTGCCCGGGCGACCGCAGATGGTCCGCCCGCCTCCAGGCGGCCTCCAGCCTCAGATAGGTCACGCGATGGCGGGTGGAGGTGGCGAGCCAGGCGTCGAACCCGGCCTTGGCCGCCGCGTCCAGCGGCCCGGCGTCCTGACGGGCCAGCCAGCGCGCCGCCTGTTCCTCGATGGGGTCGTGCTCGATCATGACCGCCCCGCTTTCCGGGGCCGGCCAAGGCGGCGGGCGATGGGTTCGGGGGCGATGTCCGCCATGGCGTCGGCGATCAGGCGCACACCCTTGGCCACCTGCTGTTCCACCGTGCTTTCGCTGATGCCCATGCGCCGGGCGACGTCGCGTTGCGGCAGGCCGTGCACCTTGCGCAGCAGCGTCACCTCGCGACAGCGCGGCGGCAGGCGGTTGATGGCCGCCTGCAACAGCCGCACGGCCTCCCGCCCCACGGCGTTGCGCTCCGGATCGGGCACGGTGTCGGCCACGTCCAGATCCTCAAGGTCGATCACCGTTTCGATCGACACCACCTGGGCGCGGCGGGCGCGGTCGATCAGCAGGTTGCGGGCGGTCATGAACAGGAAGGGCTTGGTCAGCTCAGGGATCGCCACGGTCGCCGCCTCGTAGACACGGGTGTAGATCTCCTGCCGCAGGTCGGGGATCTCGTTGGCCTCCCGCCACTTGCGGCGCAAATAGCCGGTCAGCGCCGCCTCCAGGGGCAGGACTTCCTCCACGAACCATAGATCCACCGCGCTCCTGTTCACCGACCCTCGTTCCTCCCTTGGCTCTCACGCCTGAGCGGCGCCTTATCCCAGGGCGCCTTATCCAGGTATGACGAACGGGCCCGAAAAATCCAGGATGGGCAAACGCAAAAAAGTGGCGGGTGGTGGCGGGGCGATCAGCCGCTGGGCTGCTGGCGGGCCCCATCCAGATGATAATACAGGCAATTCTCATCGTCCGGCGTCAGCCGCACGGTGCCGGTCAGGACCACCAGGTCATAGGTGAAGGTGACAGGCTCGGTCGTCCGCACCTCCACCACGTCGGCCGCGCCCGGCGGTGGGCAGAAGGGGCAACTGGGGGCCAGGGCGCTCAGCAGGAAGTGGGTCGAGTGCTCCGTCTGGTCCAGCGGGATGATGTACCCGCCCAGGGTCAGGCTCTGCCCCGCCATGTGCTGGACCGAAGGGCCGAAGACGGCGCGCAGACGCGTGCCGTTCTTCACCTTCACCTCGATCTCCTTCACGTCGGCGATCTTGTCCCAGCCCAGGGTGGCGCGCGGAATGTCCTGGACCTTGGGCGCGGTCCCCTTTTCCAGGCGCAGGGCCAGCGCGGGGGCTGGGGTCAGGGCGGGCAGGGCGAGGGCCAGCAGCAGGGCCGGCAAGCGGGGCAGCGGCATGGGACTTTCCAAGGATGGTCGTCAAGAAGACGTTATGATATAACGTATCACACTCTAGCATCTGCGACGGGCGACGGAAAGGTGGGGGCGATATGACGGGCAAAGGGCTGCTGTGGGCGACGCTGATCGGCGCCTGTCTGGCCAGCGGGGCGGCAGCGGCCGGCGATGCCGTTCCCACGCCATCGCCGTCACCTCCCATCGCATCCGCTTCAGCCGGCGCATCGCCAGGGGGTGCACCGCAAGCGATCCCCCCGTCGGCGGAGGATGCGGAGATGGCGGCCGCCGCCGTCCGCAACATGCGGGAGGAAAAATGGCGGGAAGCCGCGCGCGCCTATCAGGACAGCCTGGGCCCCGACGCCCCGCGCGGTTCCGCCGGCCTGTGCTGCCACCCGACGCCTTACGGCACGCAGTGGTGTCACTAGCTGCGGTCAACCGCTAACCCCGCGCCAGCGTCCGGGCCACGTCGGTGCGGTAGGCTTGGACGGCCGGCAGGGCTGCGGCCACCGCCGCGACGGCGATGCCCAGGCCCAGCAGGCCCAGGTCCGCCGGCACCAGGGTGAAGGGGCTAAGGCCGAAGTCGCGCGCCTTGGGGGACAGCAGCGCGAACAGGGCGATACCGCCATGGGCCAGGGCCAGGCCGGCCACGGTTCCGGCGCCGCTGACCAGCAACGCCTCCACCCCGATCTGGATGACGATGCGGGCCCGGCTGGCACCCAGGCTGCGCATGACCGCCAGATCATAGCGCCGCTGCTGCAGGGCGTTGGTCAGTGCGACGAAGGTGCCCAGCGCCGATGTCACCACCAACAGCACGCCCACGGCGCGGAAGGCGTCCAGCCCGGCGCCCAGCAACGACATCAGGCGCACCAGTTCCACGGCGGGGCTGGCCGCCTGGGCCCCGGTTTCGCTGTTGATCGCGCGGGGCAGCCGGGCGGCGGCGAGGGGCGAGGCATAGCGCACCAGGATGGCCGTTACCTCGCGCGGGGGCTGCGCGCCGGCCTCGGCGGCGTGGTCGCCAGCATGGTCCGCATCGTGATCACCGTCATGATCGTCGTCGTCCCCATCATCGTGATGATGGTGGTGATGGTCATGCACCGCCCAGACGCTTTCCACCGGCGTCAGCACTAGGCGGTCCACCACCGTGCCGGTGGGGGCCAGGATGCCGACCACGGTGTAGGGGCTATGGGCGTGCACTTCCCCGCCGGGGGTCAGGCCGTGGCTGCCGGCGAAGCTGTCGCCCACATGAAGGTTGGCGGTGCGCGCCACGCTGGCGCCCACGGTCGCCTCCATGGCGGTGGCGAACATCCGCCCTTGCGCCAGGGCCGCCTGGTAATGGGCCGGATAGTCCGCCGTGGTCCCGACGATGCGGAAGCCATGATAGCTGTCGCCCATGGCCACCGGGATGGCTTGCTTGACCAGCGGATTGCGGCGCAGGTCGTCCAGCGTGGACAAGGGGACGTTCCCCGTGGGCACGTCCGCCTGATAGACGCTGGACAGGATCAACTGCAACGGGCTGCCCTTGGCGCCCACCACCAGGTCGATGCCGGCGACGTCGCGGGTCAGCCGCCCCTGCATCTGGTGGTCGATCAACGCCAGCCCGGCGATGGCGGCCACGCCCAGGGCCAGCAGCAACAGGTTCAGGCTTGTGGCCAGGCGGTTCTGGCGCAGGTAGGCCAGGCTGAGCCCGAACGGGCCCAAGCCGCCGCCGCTGAAGGCACGGATACTCATGCCACCACCTCCAGGACGGATGCCGCCAGGGTCAGGCGCGCCGGCAGGCGGGCCTTCAGCCGGGCATCGTGGGTGGCGATCAGCAGGGTGGCCCCGTTCTCCGCCGCCTGTTCCAGCATCAGGTCCAGCAGGCGCTGGCAATTGGCGTCGTCCAGCGCGCTGGTCGGCTCATCCGCCAGAACCAGGGCCGGGCGGTTGACAACGGCGCGGGCGATGGCCAGCCGCTGGCGTTCCCCCTGGGAAAGCTGCTGGGGACGGGCCTCGGCCCGGCCGTCCAGGCCGATGCGCGCCAGCAGGTGGGCGACCCGGTCGTCATCCAGTGGATAACCCGCCAGCCGTTGCGCCAGGCGCAGATTGTCGGCCAGGGTCAAGGCGTTCACCAGGTGCAACTGCTGGAACACCAGGCCGACGCAGGCGCCGCGCACCGTGTCCCGCACGCCTTCGCTCAGGCTGGTCATGTCCTGGCCGGCCACCATCACCTGGCCGGTGGTGGGGGACAGCAGCCCCGCGATGATCTGCAGCAACGTGGTCTTGCCGCTGCCGCTGGGGCCCAGCAGCAGGCCGTGCTCGCCCTCCTCAACCCGCCAGTCCGGCAGGTCCAGCACGAGACGGCCGGCCACCCGGTGACGCAGGGCGCGCAGATGAATCAAGGGGGAGGGCGGGGACATGGGGCACCGATACGTTATGTTATAACATAACTAGATACCCATGCCGTTTTCCCCCGTCCATGCCTTTTTCGCCGCAGGCCCGTCTGGCACACCGAGCGCTATTTTAATGGGAATGCCGCTCGTACCAGGGCCGGCTGGCCTTCACCAGGCGCACCACCGACAGCATCACCGGCACCTCCACCAGCACGCCCACCACGGTGGCGAGCGCCGCCCCGGAATTGAGGCCGAACAGGCTGATGGCGGCGGCTACGGCCAGCTCGAAGAAGTTGCTGGCGCCGATCAGGGCGGCGGGGGCCGCGACGCACCAGGCGACGCCGAACCGGCGGCTCAACAGATAGGCCAGGCCGGCGTTCAGATAGACCTGGATGAGGATGGGCACAGCCAGCAGGGCGATGACCAGGGGCTGGGCCAGGATCTGCTCCCCCTGGAAGCCGAACAGCAGGACCAGCGTGGTCAGCAGCGCCACCAGCGACAGCGGCTGAAGGACCGACAGGGTGCGCTTCAGCCGGGCCTCGCCACCCGCCAGCAGGGCGCGGCGCCAAGCCTGCGCCACCACCACCGGCACGACGATGTAGAGGGCGACGGACAGCGCCAGGGTGGCCCAGGGCACGGTGATGGAGGCCACGCCCAGCAGCAGCCCCACCAGGGGCGCGAAGGCGAACACCATGATCACGTCGTTCAGGGCCACCTGGCTCAGGGTGTAATGCGGCTCGCCCTCGCACAGGTTGGACCAGACGAATACCATGGCCGTGCACGGCGCCGCCGCCAGCAGGATCAGGCCGGCAATGTAGGACGGGCCCTGGCCGGCCGGCAGCAGGCCGGCGAACAGGGTGCCGATGAACAGCGTGCCCAGCAGCGCCATGGAGAAGGGCTTGACCGCCCAGTTGATGAACAGGGTGACGGCCACGCCCCGCCAATGCTCCTTCACCTGGGCCAGGGCGCCGAAGTCGATCTTCAGCAGCATGGGGATGATCATCAGCCAGATCAGCACGGCCACCGGCAGGTTGACCTTCGCCACCTCGGCGGCCGCCACGGCGCTGAACACGCCCGGCAGCAGGTGCCCCAAGGCGATGCCGGCGACGATGCACAGCGCCACCCAGACACTGAGATAGCGCTCGAAACGGGACATGGGGCCGGACATGCGGGGCCTCAGACGGTGATGGTCCGCGACAACAGCGTCGCGGTGGAGGGACACAGGCCCTGGGCCTGCGGTGTGGCCAGGATGGATGCCGGGGCCTGGTCGCGGGCGATGGGCTTGAACCCGGCCTTCTCGAAGAAGCCGCCGGCCGACGTGGTCAGCAGCCAGGCCCGCTGGTGGCCTTCCTCCCAGGCGCGGCGCAGCAGCAGGGCCAGCAGGTTGCGGCCGATGCCCTTGCCCCGCGCCGTCTCCGGCACCACCACGGAGCGGACCAGGATGTCGGCGCCCAGCGGCACGTAGCCGCCATAACCCGCGAGCGTGCCGCCCAAGGTCCGGTAGGCGAAGAAGCGACCGTCGCCTTCCTCCAGGTCCGCCACCGGCAGGCCACCGGCCGTCAGCGCCGCCACCAAGCCGGGGTCGGCGGCCGCGACGGGCGTGTCCCGGAGGAACGGCGCCCCTTCCTCCTTGTCGAAGTCCGGCTGCGGCAGGTCGGGCAGCAGGTCCAGGACGACGTCCGATGGCCGGCACAGGGCCACCCCGTCGGGCGTCACCACGATGGGCCGGTTGATCAGGATGGGATGGGCCATCATGAAATCCAGCAACTGATCGTCGGTCCAGTGCGGTTCCCCCAGGCCCAGTTCCGCATAGGGCGTGCCCTTGCGGCGCAGCACCTGGCGGACGGGCACGCCCATGCGCCGGATCAGCTCCGCCAGGACATCGCGGCTGGGCGGCGCCTTCAGATACTCGATCACTTCAGGTTCAACACCGGCCTGGCGGATCATGGCCAGGACATTGCGCGACGTGCCGCAGGCGGGGTTGTGATAGATCGTGACGCGGCTCATGGGGCCCCCTGAGGATGGTGGCCGTCAGGCGTCGACGGCTGGTTTGGGACAGCAGGCGATCGCCGCGGCAGGATTATCGCCGCACAGCTCCGGCACGCCGCCGCAGCAATCCTGCATCAGGAAGTCCAGCAGGCGGCGGGTGCCCTCATAATCGGTGGCGTAGAAAATCTGCCGCTGCACCCGCCAGGCGCGCAGCAGGCCCGCCCGCTCCAGAATGCCCAGATGATGCGACAGGGTGGACGCCGGCACGCCGACGCGGCCGGCGATATCCCCGGCGCTCAGCCCATCCGGCCCGGCCTGCACCAGCAGGCGGAACACCCCGAGGCGGGTTTCCTGCGCCAGGGCGGCGAAGGCCCCGATGGCGGCGGTCGTTTCCATGGCGGTCAGGCCTTGCCCGCCGCCGGCTTCTCATGGCTCATGGCGACGGCGCCCAAGTCAGGCTTCGCCTCCTTGGCCGCGGCCTCCTTGCGCTCGCTGTAGCGGTCGACCATGTAGTCGGCGCGGTCACGCACCAGCAGGGTGAACTTCACCAGCTCCTCCATCACGTCCACCACACGGTCGTAGTAGGCGGACGGCTTCATGCGGCCGTCGTCGTCGAACTCCTGATAGGCCTTGGCCACCGACGACTGGTTGGGGATGGTCACCATGCGCATCCACCGGCCCAATACCCGCATGGCGTTGACCGCGTTGAAGGATTGGCTGCCGCCACAGACCTGCATGACCGCCAGGGTGCGGCCCTGGGTGGGGCGGACGCTGCCCGTTTCCAGGGGCAGCCAATCGATCTGGCTCTTGAACACGCCGGTCAGGGTTCCGTGCCGCTCGGGGGAACACCAGACCTGCCCCTCGGACCAGATCGACAGGTCGCGCAACTCCGCCACCTTGGGGTGGGTGGGGGGCACGCTGTCCGGCAGGGGTAGGCCGGCGGGATCGAAAATGCGGGTCTCGCAGCCGAACCGTTGCAGTAGGCGCGCGGCCTCCTGCGTCAGGAAGCGGCTGTAGGACCGTTCCCGCAGCGAGCCATAGAGCAGCAGGATGCGGGGCGGATGGCTGGAGATCCGCTTGGGCGTCAGCTTGTTCAGGTCCGGAAGGTCGAACCGGTCGGCGTCGATGTTGGGCAGGTCGTTCATGACGCCACTATAATTCGATATCTCTGGAAATGTCAAACGGAGCGGCCCGGAACCTTCCCTTTGTCTAAGCCTTTGAACACGCGTTGATACGGCTCCTTCGGCACCAAGATTGGCGACTACGTCCGGGCTTACACATTGGCTGATTGAGCGCCAGCGATGGGCATAGGCCCTTTTTCGCCCTTGCGGGGCGCGTCGCGGACTGCGCTTTTCAAGGGGGAAAGCGGGGCTGCGGGATCGCGGGCGGCACCCTTGGTTTCAATGGCTTACGCCGAACCGCCCCGCCCCGAGCGGGGTGGAGGACGGGCGTGTGGAGGGGCATGTGGAGTTGGAAACCGATCCGCCCATCGTCGGTATCGGCGCGTCGGCGGGTGGGGTGAAGGCGCTGCAGGCCTTTTTCGAGGCGCTGCCCGATGAACCCAACGCCGCCTTCGTCGTGGTCATCCACCTGAACCCCGAACGGCGCAGCGAACTGGCCAACATCCTGGCCACCCGCACCCGGATGCCGGTGTCGCAGGTGTCGGACCGGGTCCACCTGCGCAACAACCATGTCTATGTCATCGCCCCTGACAGCGCGCTGAACATCGCCGACCACATGATCTCGGCCCTGCCGTTCGATGAGCCGCGGGCCAAGCGCGCGCCCATCGACCTGTTCTTCCGTTCCCTGGCGGCGCAGCACAGCGACGGCTTCGCCCTTATCCTCACCGGGGCGGGCGCGGACGGCGCCGCCGGCGTGCGGGCCATCAAGGAGGTGGGCGGCATCGTCTTGGTGCAGGACCCGGACGAGGCGGAGTTCGCGTCCATGCCGCGCAACGCCATCGCCACCGATGCCGCCGACTTCGTCCTGCCGGTGCGCGACCTGGCCCGCCAACTGGCTGACCTGCTGCGCAAGCGGCGGGATGGCATCCCGCTGTCGACACCCGAGGACGATGACGACGTCATGCGTCGCATCCTGGCCCATGTCCGCGTGCGCCTGGGGCATGATTTCAGCCAGTATAAGCGCGCCACCATCGCCCGGCGGGTGGCGCGGCGCATGCAGGTGACCCAGCGCGACACGCTGGCCGATTACTACGCCCACCTCAGGGACCATGCGAACGAGGTGCACGCCCTGTTCGCCGACTTCCTGATCTCCGTCACCACCTTCTTCCGCGACAAGCGGGCCTTCGAACAATTGGAGACCCTGGTCATCCCCCAGTTGTTCGAGGGGAAGGAGGCGGCCCACAGCATCCGCATCTGGGTGCCGGCCTGCGCCACCGGCGAAGAGGCCTATTCCATCGCCATGCTGTTGTTGGAGGAAGCGGCGCGGCGCGAGGTCCGGCCCGAAATCCAGGTGTTCGGATCGGACCTGGATGCCGACGCGCTGGCCGTTGCCCGCGAAGGCTGCTTCCCCGTGGCCATCGAGCAGGACATCGCGGAGGAGCGCCTGCGCCGGTTCTTCCAGCGGGAGGGCGAGCATTACCGCGTCCGCCGGGAATTGCGCGACGTCGTCATGTTCGCCAGCCACAGCATCCTGCGCGACCCGCCCTTCGCCCGCGTCGACCTGGTGTCCTGCCGCAACCTGATGATCTACCTGGACCGGGAACTGCAGCACCAGGTTTGCACCACCTTCCACTACGCGCTGAACCCTGGCGGCTTCCTGTTCCTGGGGGCGTCGGAAAGCGCGGACAACCCGCCCGGCCTGTTTCGTGCCGTTGACCGCGACGCGCGCATCTACCGCATGATGCCCAACACGGGGGAAAGACGGACAGCCTTGCCCATCATGCCCAGCACCCACCAGGCCGCCCCCAGCCGCGGCGCCCCGGCCCACCGTTCCGCCGGTGTCGGTGGGGCGGTGGCCCTGCACCGGCAAATGCTGGAACGCGTGGCACCGCCCAGCATGCTGGTGGATGAAACGCACCGGGCCATCCATCTGTCCGAAACAGCCGGCCGCTTCCTTCAGCCGTCCGGTGGTCCGGTCACCACGGTGGCCACGGACATGGTGCGGCCCGAATTGCGTTTCGATCTGGAGGCGGCGCTGCATCGCGCCTTCGATCGCGGGGAAACCACGCTGAGCCGCCCCCTGGCGGTGCGCTTCGACAGCCAGCCCCAGCGCGTCTATGTGCAGGTGAAACCGGTGCTGGAGGAGGGCGATCCCGGCCGCTACGCCCTGGTGCTGTTCATCGAGGGCGAGGCGGTGCGCGCCAACGGCGACGACGGGATGGAGGGCGACCTGGCCCGGGAGCCCAACGACGAGACCGTCCGCCGTCTGCAGGAAGAATTGCAGATGGCCCAGAACCGCCTGCGGGCGACGCGGGAGGAGGCGGAGGCCACCAATGAGGAGCTGCGCGCCGCCAACGAGGAACTGCAATCCATCAACGAGGAATACCGCTCCACCTCCGAGGAGCTGGAAACCAGCAAGGAGGAACTGCAGTCCACCAATGAGGAACTGCAGACCGTCAACAATGAGCTGAAGCAGAAGCTGGCCAGCGTGTCCCGGGCGCACAGCGACCTGCAGAACCTGATGGCGGCGGCGGATTTCGGCACCCTGTTCCTGGACCCGGCGCTGCGCATCAAGCGGTTCACCCCGCGCGTGACCGAGCTGTTCAACATCACCGCCACCGATGCCGGCCGCCCCATCACCGATTTCACCCACCAGTTGGACTATGACCGGTTGGCCGATCACGCCCATGCCGTCCTGCGTGAGCTGACCTTGCTGGAGCATGAGGTGAAGAGCCGGGGGGGCGATTGGTACCTTGTCCGCATCCGCCCCTACCGCACGGTGGATGACAGGATCGACGGCGTGGTGGTCACCTTCGTCGACATTTCGGAGCGGCGGCGGGTGGAGGGCGCGCTGCGGGACAGCGAGGCGCGCTTGCAGCAGGAAATGCGCCTGGTGGAATTCTCCCGCGCGCCCATCTTCGTCTGGGAATATGACAACGGCATCGTCCAGTGGAACCGGGGTAGCGAGGAGCTCTACGGCTATTCCCGGGAAGAGGCGAAGGGGCGGGATGTGGCCGATTTGCTGCGGTCCACTCCGGTTGAGGGCGGCTTCGACATCGTGCGCCGCGCGTTGTCGGAAAAGGGCGCCTGGAACGGGGAACTGCGGCATACGACCAAGGATGGCCGGGTGCTGAGCGTGGAAAGCCAGATCGAGATGATCGAGGTTGGCGGCCGGCGCCTGGTGCTAGAAAGCACCCGCGACGTCACGGATCAGAAAAAGTGGGAACAGCGTCGCCAACTTCTGCTGGGTGAACTGCGCCATCGCGTGGGCAACACGCTGGCGGTCGTGCAATCCCTGGCCCGCCAGACCTTGCGCACCGCCGGGTCGAATGAGCGCTTCGTCGACCTGTTCGAGGGGCGCCTGACCGCGCTGGCCCGTGCGCACGCCCTGCTGGTGGACTGCCAGTGGGAGGGGGCTGAACTCATGGCCCTGGCCCGCATCCAGCTTGCCGCCTACATCAGCGCCGACCCGCAGCGCCTGCGCCTGGAGGGGGGTAACGTCCTGCTGCCGCCCCATCTGGCGACCCCTTTCGGCCTGGTGCTGCACGAACTGGCGACCAACGCCGCCAAGTACGGCGCGTTCTCGGTGGCCGGCGGGCGGGTGGTGTTGAGTTGGGCCCGCGAAGACCGGGGGAGCGCGCCGCTGCTGAAGGTGACGTGGCAGGAGTTCGATGGTCCGCCCGTGGTCCCGCCGGAACATCATGGCTTTGGCGGTGTTCTTATCGAGCGGGGTCTGCCGGGTGCGGCGGTGTCACGGCGTTTCGAGCCCGGTGGCCTCATTTGCGCCATGGACATCGACTTGGAGGAGGAGGAGCGGGATGGCGACGACGATTGATCCGCACCTGCCGCTGGCCGGCACGCGCATCCTGGTCGCGGACGACGAGGTGATGATCGCCCTCAACCTGGAAGAGACGTTCCGTGAGGCCGGGGCCGAGATCCTCAGCGCCGCCACGGTTCCGCAGGCGCTGGTCGCTGCCCAGGATCCCGGGCTGACGGCCGCCATCCTGGATGTCCGGCTGGGGCGGGACACCTCGGAACCCGTGGCCGATGTCCTGTCCCAACGCGGGATTCCCTTCTTTTTTTACAGTGGGCAGATGTTGTCACCGGGGATGCAGGCCAAATACCCCCACGTTCCGGTCTTGACCAAGCCGGTGCGGCAGGACGCGTTCATGTCGTGCATGCTGACGCTGGTCGGCCGGGAACGGGCGCTGGTCTGAATGGGCGCTGGCCTGAGCGTGCCACCCGCGCCCATGGCGCGCCGCCGGTAAATTTCAATCGGCGCCGCCTGGCTGCGGAACCCCGCCCTTCTTCGGCGATTTATGCCGCATTCGGAACCACCATCCCCTGCGCCACGTCCCGGACCGGGACGTGATCCCCTCTTGTCGCCCCGGGCTTGGGTCCTGCGGCCGGAAGTGGGGCGCTGATCCTGGGGGAGGGGGGTTCCCAGCCATCCACCATTGAAGGGGTTCCCATGAAAGCGCTGACCTGGCACGGCAAGGGGGACGTCCGGTGCGAACATGTTCCCGATCCGACGATCGAGCACGCCCGGGACTGCGTCATCAAGGTGACGGCCTGCGCCATCTGCGGTTCGGACGTCCATCTTTACGACGGCATCATCCCCTCCATGGAAAGCGGGGACGTGCTGGGCCATGAGACCATGGGCGAGGTTGTCGCCGTGGGCAGCGGCGTGGGCAACCTGAAGGTTGGCGACCGCGTGGTCGTGCCGTTCACCATCTCTTGCGGGGAGTGCTTTTTCTGCAAGCGCGGCTACTACTCCGCCTGTGAACGCTCCAACCCCGACAGGTCGAAGGCCACCAAGCTGTGGGGCAATTCCCCCGCAGGCTTGTTCGGCTATTCGCATCTGCTGGGCGGTTACAGCGGTGGCCAGGCGGAATATCTGCGCGTTCCCTATGCCGACGTTGGCCCCATCAAGGTGCCCAGCGGCCTGACCGACGAGCAGGCGCTGTTCCTGTCCGACATCTTCCCCACCGGCTACATGGCCGCCGATTTCTGCGACATCCAGCCGGGCGACACCATCGCCATCTGGGGGTGCGGGCCGGTGGGCCAGATGGCCATCCGCAGCGCCTACCTGCTGGGGGCGGAGCGGGTGATCGCCATCGATCATGTGCCGGAGCGGCTGGCCTTGGCCCGCCAGGGCGGGGCCGTGACCCTGGATTTCAAGGAAGAGGACATCTACGACCGCATCATGGACCTGACCCAGGGCCGCGGGGCGGACGCCTGCATTGATGCCGTGGGCACCGAGCCCGATATCGGCAGCGGCTTCGATGCCGTGATCGACCGGGTCAAGGTCGCCACCTTCATGGGCACCGACCGTCCCCATGTTCTGCGCCAGGCCATCATGTGCTGCCGCAACTTCGGCGTCGTCTCCATCGTTGGCGTCTACGGCGGTTTCCTGGACAAGATCCCCATGGGGTCCGCCATCAACCGGGGCCTGACCTTCCGTATGGCCCAGACCCCGGTCCAGCGTTACCTCCCTCACCTGCTGCGCCGGATCGAGGAGGGGGATATCGACCCGTCCTTCGTCATCACCCACCGCGCGTCGCTGGAGGAGGGGCCGGACCTTTACAAGACGTTCCGCGACAAGAAGGACGGCTGCATCAAGGTCGTGTTGCGCCCCTGAGCCGGGCCGTTCCCAACCCCTAGAGTGAAGGAGTAACGCCATGGCCGCCTCCCGCGCGCCCGTCCGCCTGCTGGCCGTCGTCACCGGTGCCTCCACCGGCATCGGCTATGAACTGGCCAAGCTGTGCGCCCAGAACGGCCTCGACCTGGTGGTCGCGGCCGACGAACCTGAAATCCACATCGCCGCCGAAACCTTCCGAACCATGGGCGTGCACGTCGATGCCGTGGAGGTGGACCTTGCCACGGTGGAGGGCGTGGACACCCTCTACACCACCATCCAGGCGACCGGCCGCCCGGTCGACATCCTGTTCGCCAACGCGGGGCGCGGCCTGGGCAAGGGCTTCCTGGACCAGGACTTCGCCAAGGCCAGACGGGTGATCGACACCAACGTGACCGGCACCGTCTACCTCATCCACAAGGTGGGCCGGGACATGCGGCTGGTGAACTCCGGCCGCATCCTCATCACCGGTTCCATCGCCGGCTTCATCCCCGGCAGCTACCAGGCGGTCTACAACGCCAGCAAGGCGTTCCTGGACAATTTCGCCTTCGCCTTGCGCAATGAGCTGAAGGACACGGGCGTCACCGTGTCCTGTCTGATGCCCGGGCCGACGCAGACGGAGTTTTTCCGTCGCGCCGAATTGCTGGACACCGATATCGGCACCACCCGGAAGGACGACCCGGCCAAGGTGGCCCGTGACGGCTTCGACGCCGTCATGAATGGGCAGGCCGATGTCGTCAGCGGCTGGAAGAACAAGCTGCAGGCGACCTTGGCCAACATCACCCCGAACGAGATGCTGGCGGAGCAGCACCGTGGCATGGCGGCACCGGGTACGGCACGCAAGCATTGAAAGCGTCTGACGGACGTCGACAGGTCAAGGTCATTAAGCGTGGTGCAGCATGAGTGCGGAACCCTATGTTGGTTTTCACGGCGATGTTTTGGATTTGTTGCCCAGCCTGCGTGCCTTCGCCAAATCCTTGGCTCGTAATGACGCGGACACGGAGGACCTGGTTCAGGAAACGGTGGTGCGGGCGTGGGCGCACGCGGATCAGTTCCGCCCCGGCAGTTGCCTGCGCGCCTGGCTTTTCACCATCCTGCGCAATCACTTCTACGCCCTGGTGAAGCAGCGTCGGCGGGAACAGGGCGACCCCGACGGCGCCTATTGCGCCCAGGTGGCGGTCGAACCCCGCCAGGAATGGCGGATACGCGGACGGGAGATGGCGGCGGCCCTGGCCCGTTTGCCCGTCGAGCAGCGGCAGGCGCTGCTGCTGGTTGGGGCCGCCGGCGCCAGCTATGAGGAGGCGGCCGACCGGTGCGGCTGCGCCGTGGGCACGGTCAAAAGCCGGGTGAACCGGGCGCGCAGCCGGCTCATGAAACTGAACGACCCCTTGCCGGCCAGCATTTTCAAGCGGCCGGCACCCACGGCGTTCGTCGCTTGATCCTGTAGTCTCGACCGCGCGGTGTTGTTGAAGAGCGTCGTTTCATCGTGGCGACCGCCCTATTTATTCTGAGACCCTGGCCAAAGGCCCTGAAGCCGGAACGGAACCGATGATGGTGCCTGTTCTTGTATCGCCACTGACGTCGACAGCGGCTCCGTGATCTTTTCAACTGCCATTGCACAGGCCACGCGGGATCGCCGGCGTGGCCTTTTTATGAATTTAAGAAAGCGTGCGACAAATAGTCCGTATAATCCATAGCGAAGCGTTAGCTTCGCAGTATTTATGTTTTTGAATCAATATAGTATTGGGAATTTGTGGTTCTGGAGGGGTGTTATGGCATTTAATGTGGCGTGGAAAATGAATTTATACAGAAAATTAAAGGATTGTTTGGGCCTCTCTCGCGTTGTTTGACAGACCGGGCGCATCAGTCACCTGCCCGGCTGTCGGATAAGCCAGGAGGAAAATTCATGGCACGAGAACAATACGAGGATCCGCGCCGCCAGCCCCGCGCCCCTCAGGGCGGACGCCGGGACTATGAGGATTATGATGAGGATCGCCGTCATTCGCGCAGCCGCGATGACGACGATGACGGGGACTACCGACGCGGTGGCCGTGGCGGTTACGCCGAGGACCGTGGCCAGGGTGGCTACTTCGGTGATCCGGAAGGCCATTCCGATATTGGCCGCCGCGGCGGTCAGGTCCGCCACGAGCGTGCCCAGCAGGCGCGGCGTGACGAGTATGGCCACGCCGAGGACCGCGGTCAGGGTGGCTACTTCGGTGACCCCGAGGGCCATTCGGAAATTGGCCGCCGGGGCGGGCAGGTTCGCCATGAGCGTGCCCAGCAGGCGCGCCGTGACGAGTACGGCCACGCAGAGGACCGGGGCCAGGGCGGCTATTTCGGTGACTCCGAAGGTCATTCGGATATTGGCCGCCGGGGCGGGCAGGTGCGTCATGGCGGGCGATGCGCGCCCGCCATGACGAGGACGGCCACGCGGAGGACGAGGGCCAGGGCGGCAACTTCGACGACCCGGAGGAACATGCCGAAGCCGGTCGTCGCGGTGGCCAGAGCCGGGGCCGTTCGGCCAGCAGCCGCGAGGATGAGGAGGAGACGCCCAGCCGGTCGCGCTCCCGTGCCAGCAGTCGCTCCTCGTCATCTTCGGAGTCCGACGACGAGGAGAAGCCGACCCGCCGGCGTCGCAGCAGCTCCGGCAGCATGCACTAACCTATGAGGGGCGGGGCGCTTCGGCGCCCCGTTCCGTCATCAGACTGAGCCAGGCCCGGTTTGACACCTGGGTGGATTTTCAAAGGAGAGTACACATGACGCGAGGATTGGGCGGCCATTCCCCCGCCAACGTGGCCCATTACCTGAAAGGCATCGACTTCCCCGCCGACAAGCAGGCCCTGATCCGCAAGGCCAAGGAAAACGGCGCGGAAGGCGACGTGCTGGACATGCTGGAGGCGATGCCGGACACCGACTATGAGACGGCGGCGGACGTCATGAAGGGCTACGGCGAAGCGGACGAGGGTGGCGCTGGCGGCGGCCGTTCCGGGCGTAGCCACTGATGCCATGTGCGGTGCAGCCGCGATCCTGGGCGGACACCTCTGGGTGTTCGCCCAAGTCGTTTCCGCCTCAATCCACTCCGCCTCAATCCACAACGGTCCAACCGTCCAGCAGTTGATCCGTGGTCATCGTGATGACCTGCTGCGCGAAGCGCGTGCGGTACAAGGTCAGCACGGCATCGTGGGAGGTGTCGACCGAGCTGCAGACGGCGTCGGTCACGATGCAGACGGGATATCCCAAATCAATGGCGTCCAGGACGGTGGCCAGGACGCAGACGTCGGTTTCGCTGCCTGTCACCACCAGCCCGTCCACCCCCCGCCGCCGCAGCAGAGCCGCGAGGTCGCTGCGGATGAAGGCCGAATAGACGGGCTTGTCCACCACCATCGCCGGCGGACACATCCGCGCCAGCTCAGGCAGCAGCTCCAGGGCTTCAGGGGCCAGGTGATCCCGGGTAGCGTGGCGCCATCGCTGGTAATAAGGCCGCCAAGTGCCCGGCATGGCCTCCGGCTCCTGGGGCGGGATGAAGCGCGTGAAGATGGTGCGTGCCGGGAATCGTTCCGCGATAGCCGCTACCATCGGCAGGATGCGGGGCAACCACGGGGTTGGCCAGGGGGCCGCTGGCTGCTCTGGCGAGAACAGCCGCTGCATGTCCAGGCACAGATGCACCGTGGCCGACGTGGGGGTCCAATCCATAACCGGGTTCCCAATGACCGGGCTTACGGGGGTGGAAGCCGCGGCCATTCCGGCCGCGGCTGTGCTGGCCCGTGCTTCTTAAGCGGCCTTGATCTGGCTGGCCGCCGAGTTGTTTATCCTGGTGGAGGCCTTGTTCAGGATCTGGTCCGCGTTCTTTTCCTCATCCAGCGTCTCGGCCAGCAGGTCGGCCACGTCGTCGAGACCCAGGGCCTTGGCCCAGGCGATGGCGGAGCCGTAGCTGGCGATTTCGTAATGCTCCACCTTCTGCGCGGCGGCGATCAGGGCGCTGTCCAACGCCTCCGGCGACAGGCCCAGGTCCAGCAGCTCGCCGGCTTCGGCCAGCATGCCCTCCATCGCCTCGCACTTCTTGCCGCGGCTGCGACTGTTGGTGTCCAGGGCCTCGAACACTTTGTCCAGGCGCTCCACCTGGCCGCGGGTTTCCTCCAGATGGGTTTCCATGGCCTGCCTCAGCTCCTCCGCCGAGGCCGCCTTGGCCAGCTTGGGCAGGGCGCGGACGATCTGCCGTTCCGCGCTGTAGAGGTCCCGCAACTCTTCAATGAACATGGTCTCAAGGGTCTTCTGGGCCATCGCTCGCTCTCCCGACTATGGGGCCGTCCGGGACGGATCGGCCTCCCGTGGTTCCGTTGCCGGCGGAGAAGCGTTCAGCGGGGCTTCGGTTCCCCCCTTTCATCGTCATGCCCATCAGGGTCCCGCCCAACAGGGCTCTATGCCGCCACGCATCCTGTGGCATAAGGGGGCCCTCACGCTTCAGTCACCCCCCAGTCCCGCACGTCCTCAGGAACACGCTTCCCCATGATCCGCTTTGAAAACGTCAGCAAGCACAATGGCCACCGCATTCTGTTCATGGAGGCGTCGGCCGCGCTGAACCGGGGGAGAAGATCGGCCTGGTCGGGCCCAATGGTGCCGGCAAGACCACCCTGTTCCGCATGATCACGGGGGAGGAGATGCCGGACGGCGGCCAGGTGTCGATCGAGAAGCAGGTCACCATCGGCTATTTCAACCAGGATGTGGGCGAGATGTCCGGCCGCAGCGCCGTGGCGGAGGTGATGGATGGCGCCGGGCCGGTCAGCGATGTCGCCAAGGAGCTGGCCAGCCTGGAGGCGGCCATGGCGGACCCCGACCAGGCCGACCAGATGGACGCGATCATCGAGCGCTATGGCGAGGTGCAGGCGCGCTTCGACGAACTGGGCGGGTACGAGCTGGAGGGGAAGGCGCGCGAGGTGCTGGCCGGCCTCAGCTTCAGCCAGGAGATGATGGACAAGGACGTGGGTGGCCTGTCGGGCGGCTGGAAGATGCGCGTGGCGCTGGCCCGCATCCTGCTGATGAAGCCCGACGCCATGCTGCTGGACGAACCCAGCAACCATCTGGACATCGAAAGCCTGATCTGGCTGGAAGGGTTCCTGAAGGGCTATGACGGCGCCCTGCTCATGACCTCGCACGACCGGGAGTTCATGAACCGCATCGTCACCAAGATCATCGAGATCGACGGCGGGTCGCTCACCAGCTATTCCGGCGACTACGCCTTCTATGAACAGCAGCGGGCGCTGAACGAGCGCCAGCAGCAGGCGCAGTTCGAGCGCCAGCAGGCCATGCTGGCCAAGGAGCTGAAGTTCATCGAGCGCTTCAAGGCCCGCGCCTCGCACGCCAGCCAGGTGCAGAGCCGGGTGAAGAAGCTGGACAAGATCGACCGGGTCGAGCCGCCCAAGCGCCGCCAGACGGTGACGTTCGAATTCCCGCCGGCGCCGCGCTCAGGCGATGACGTCGCGGTGCTGAAGAACGTGCACAAGGGCTATGGCAGCCGCACCATTTACCAGGGCCTGGACCTCACCATCCGCCGCAAGGAACGCTGGTGCGTCATGGGCGTCAACGGGGCGGGGAAGTCCACCCTGCTGAAGCTGATCGCCGGCGCGGACCAGCCGGACTCCGGGACCGTCACGGTCGGCGGCAGCGTCAAGATGGGCTATTTCTCCCAGCACGCCATGGAACTGCTGGACGGCGAGCAGACGGTGTTCGAGGCGCTGGAGGCGAAGTTTCCCCAGGCCGGCCAGGGCTCGCTGCGCGCCCTCTCGGGCTGTTTCGGCTTTTCCGGCGATGACGTGGAAAAGAGGTGCCGTGTCCTGTCGGGTGGGGAGAAGGCCCGGCTGGTGATGGCCATGATGCTGTACAACCCGCCCAATTTCCTGGTGCTGGACGAACCGACCAACCACCTGGATCTGGACACCAAGCAGATGCTGATCACGGCCCTGGCCGCTTATGAGGGCACCATGCTGTTCGTGTCGCACGACCGCCATTTCCTGGCGCGGCTGTCCAACCGGGTGCTGGAACTGACGCCGGACGGCATCCACCAGTACGGCGGCGGGTACACGGAATATGTGGCGCGCACGGGGCAGGAGGCGCCGGGCCTGCGCAGCTGAGGCGGCCCTTCGGCGGGCGCGGGCGACTTTTTTTTCACGTGCGGCGATTTCGCACCAAACCAATCGGGCCGCCCAAGCGAATTATAAGCGGTCTGCCCCATCTGTGGGGACCTGAGCGTTTTGAAAGGGACGGAGCAAACCATGAACATCATCCACAGTGCCCGCACCATCCTGGCCGCGGCGGCGGTCCTGGCCGTGGCGGGTGGGGCCACCGTGGCCTCGGCCGCGCTGCCGGTGGGCGCCACCGCGCCGGACTTCCAGCTGCAGGGCGCTTTGGCCGGCAAGCCGCTGACCTTCTCGCTGCACGAGGCGCTGAGCAAGGGGCCGGTCGTGCTGTACTTCTTCCCGGCGGCCTTCACCAAGGGATGCACCATCGAGGCGCACGAGTTCGCCGAGGCGACGGACGACTTCAAGAAGCTGGGCGCCACCGTCATCGGCGTCACCGCCGGCAATGTCGACCGCGTGGCGGAATTCTCCAGCCTGGAATGCCGCGACAAGTTCGCCGTGGCGGCCGACCCCGACGCCAAGGTCGCCACCGAATACCAGAACATCATCCAGGCCGACGGCCGCGTGATCTCCGACCGGACGTCCTATGTCATCGCGCCCGGCGGCAAAATCCTGCTGAGCTTCACCGACAAGAACCCCGACACGCACATCGAAAAGGCGATGGAGGCGGTGAAGGCCTACGCCAAGACGGCCAAGTAAAGCACCTAGCCTGACATCGGCCGCCGGCGACACCCCCCTCCAGGGTGGCGCCGGCGTCTCAGCTTGAGAAACGCCGGAAGAACAGCCGCTTGACCCCCTCCGCCAGGGCGAGGTAGGCGAGAACGGCGGCGCCCAGCAGCAGGTAGAACAGCGGCGGCGGGGCGACCAGCCCGAAGACCGGCGCCAGCGGTGTCAGGGGCAGCAGGGCGGCCAGGGCCGCCGTCGCCAGGGCCAGGCCCGCCAGCATGGGGTGGGGGTGGCTGCGCCACGGGGCCCGTGGCGTCCGGATGATGAAGATCACCAGCACCTGGGTCGCCAGGCTTTCCACGAACCAGCCCGTTTGGAACAGGGCCTCGTCCGCGTGCAGCAGGTGCAGCAGGACGTAGAAGGTCAGGAAGTCGAACAGCGAGCTGACCGGCCCCAGCACCAGCATGAAGCGCAGGATCAAGGGCAGGTTCCAGTGCACCGGCCGGGCCAGCGCCTCCTCCTCCACATTGTCGAAGGGAATGCCGGTTTCCGAGGCGTCGTACAGCAGGTTGTTCAACAGCACCTGCACCGGCGTCATGGGCAGGAAGGGCAGGAACAGCGCGGCGCCGGCCATGCTGAACATGTTGCCGAAGTTGGAACTGCTGCCCATCAGCACGTATTTGGTGACGTTCAGCACGGTGCGCCGCCCCTCCAGCACGGCCTCATGCACCACCGACAGATCGTGGTCCAGCAGGATGATGCCGGCGGCCTCCTTCGCCACGTCGGTGGCGCTGTCGACGGAGATGCCGACATCGGCGGCATGCAGGGCGGAGGCGTCATTCACCCCATCGCCCATGAAGCCCACCACATGCCCCGTCTGCCGGCAGGCCAGCAGCACCCGCTCCTTCTGCTGCGGCGTGACGCGGCAGAAGACGGTGACGTGTGGCAGCCGGGCGCGCAGCGCGTCCTCGCTCAGCGTCCGCAGCTCTTCCCCCGTCATCACGCCGCGGATGGGCAGGTCCAGTTGCGCGCACAGGTGGCGGGTCACCGCCTCCGTGTCGCCGGTCAGGATCTTGATGGCGACGCCGGACCGGGCCAGGGCCGCGACGGCGGCGGTGGCGCTGGCCTTGGGCGGGTCGAGGAAGGCCAGGTGGCCCTCGAACACCAGGTCGCATTCGTCGGCGCGGTCGATATGCTCCCGATCCGGCGGCAGCGGCTTGGTCGCCACGGCCAGGGCGCGGCACCCTTCGCGGCCCAGATCCTGGAACTGGGCGTCCAGCCGCGCCCGCATGTCGTCATCCAGGGGCGCGTCGTCCCCGCCGGCGCCGCGATAGCGCCCGGACAGGCGCAGCAGATCCTCCGGCGCGCCCTTGACCACCAGCAGCCTCTCCCCGCCGTTCTCCGCCAGCACGGACACCCGCCGACGTTCAAAGTCGAAGGGCACCTCATCGCATTTGCGCCAGGCCGCCAGGTCAGGGGTTGCCTGGGCGGCATCACCGTAGGCCAGGATGGCCTCGTCCAGCGGGCTGCGCAGGCCGGTTTCGAAGCGGCTGTTGAGATAGGCCAGGTCGAAGGGGCGCCGCCCTTCGTTCCCCTGGCAGTCCAGGGTGCGGACCAGGCGGATGTTGGCCTCGGTCAACGTTCCCGTCTTGTCGGTGCACAGCACATCCATGGCGCCCACGTTGTGCATGGAGGCCAGGCGCTTGACGATCACCCGCCGCTTGGCCAGGCGCATGGCCCCGCGCGCCAGGGTGACGGTGACGATCATGGGCAACAGCTCCGGCGTCAGCCCGACGGCCAAGGCCAGCGCGAACATCAGGGAATCCAGCCACGGCCGGTGGAACAGCACGTTCACCGTCAGGACGAACAGCACGAGGAAGATGGTCAGCCGCAGGATCAGGAAGCCGAAGCGCCGGACGCCGATCTCAAAGGCGGTCGGCGGGGGGACGGACCGCAGGCTGCCGCTGATCCGCCCGAACAGGGTGGCGGCGCCGGTCTGGCAGACGACGGCCGTGGCGCTGCCGGCGATGACCGAGGTTCCCATGAACAGGCAGGCGGTGGCCTCGCCCGCCATGGCCGGGGCGGGTGGCGTGTGCTCCGCCCGCTTCTCCACGGGATAGGCCTCGCCGGTCAGGACGGCCTGGTTCACGAATAGGTCCCGCGCCTGCAGCAGGCGGCAATCGGCCGGCACCAGGTCGCCGGCAGACAGGCGCACGATGTCGCCGGGGACCAGTTGGTCCAGCGGCAGGGTGGCTTCCGCGCCGTCGCGCAGCACCTGGGCCCGGACGGCGACCGTGCGGCGCAAGGCCTCCACCGCCGCCTCGGCCTGGCGCTCCTGGATGAAATCCAGCACGACGCTCAGCAGCACGACGATGGCGACGATGATGAAGCTGGAGGTGTTGCCCGTGACCGCCGACAGCCCGCTGGCGAACAGCAGGATGAGCACCAGCGGGTTGGCGAACCGGGCCAGGAAGTCGACCCACGCCCGCCGCCGGCGCGGCGGCACCGGCTGGTTCGGTCCCCAGCGCCGCCGCCTGTCCTCCGCCTCGCCGCTGCCCAGTCCTGCGGGGCTGCTGGCCAGTGAGGCCAGCACCGCGTCCAGCGGCTGCGACCAACTGGGCTGTGGCGCGGCGGATTCTAGGGACGGCGGCATAGGAAATCCCGAACCACAGGGTGCACCCGGTCATGCCAGACGGCGCCGTGGAAAAGGTTGAAATGCCCGGCGGGCGCGAAAAGACGGTGCCCGCGCCGGGCCTTGGGTATGGCGGGGCAGAGGCGATGCGCCACCTCGCATTGGCCGGGGCCGGCGATGTCGTCGCGCCCGCCCTCGATGGTCAGCAGGCCGGTATCCCGGATCAGGGCGGGGGTCACCGGCAGGTCGCACCAGCGCAGGGTTCCCTGGGCCAGGGCGTCGGCGTGATAGACGGTGTCGATCACGTCCAGGAAGAATTCGGCGGGCACGTCGATCAGCGACGCCAGGTCGGACAGGAAGGGATGCCCCGCCGGGTCCAGGCCGTCGTCGTGCAGGGCCTTGCGGATGATGTCGCAGCCGTCCGCCATGTGCCGGTTCACATAGGACCACAGCACGCGCCGCTGCGTTTCCCGGTCATAGACGGCCCGCCCGACACCCAGCCGCCCCTCCGGGACCAGGGAAAGGGCGTGGGTGCGGAACCAATCCAGGGAATGGGCGGCGGCGAACTGATCCCCGACCGTGGGGTTGATGCGCGGGTCGATCTTGCCGCCGATCAGCACCAGGCTGCGCGGGTTGGGCAGGGTCCGGCTGGACGCCAGCAGGGCGGTCGCGGCCAGGGCCGGCAGGGCCGACTGGCACAGGCCGATGAGGTCGACCTCGCCCAGCTGTTGTACGGCGTCCAGCACCCGCGACAGGCAGTCGGCCAAACCGAAGCCGCCGCAGGCGGCCGGGACATCGGCGGCATCGCGCCATTCCAACAGGTGCAGGTCGCACCAGGGCGCCATGTCCGCCACCATGTCATGCAGCAGGCGGGGATTGATCCCCGAGAGGGGGGCGATGATCAGAACGCGGGCGGCCGGCGCCGCCACCCCACCGTCCAAAGCCGGAAACCGCACCAGGCGATCAAAGACGCCGTCCTTTACAATCTCTTCCCTGAAGCCCGCAGGGGGCGGCTGCCCGTGTGGGGGGAGTGACGGTTCCGGCATGGTCTCCTCCCATCGGGTTGGGGAGCAGGCGTGGTGAAGCGGACCAGGATGGCGGGATCTTGCCACACGGGCGCGGAGCCGCATTGACCCAACGCAAGGGATGGGCAGCGGCCCATTCCCTTGGCAATATCGTAACTGGCCTGGAGGCCTGTGGTCAGTCGTGGATATTAAGAAATCAAAGAATGGGCATGAAGTTTCCTATGTTAACGCAATAAGAACGGCATATTTTTTAATTTAACTTGCATTTTTATCTTGTGTCCCCAGTTCGGCGCATGATGCCATGGGGTGTCGGCTGTCTGGTTGACCGTTACGACGGTCGGACTTTGGTGGCGCTGGGGGGGCATGCTTAACAAGATCTGGCGCAGAAGCCGTCTTATCAGGGTTTCGGCCTACCTTTTATTGATAGGGACGGCGGCGGCCGGGGCTATCTTCTACCTGCGGCACAAGCCATCGCGTGTGTTCGACACCGCGTGGGATGTGGTCAACACGCATTATTATGACCGCACCTTCAACGGGTATGACTGGGTGAAAGTGGGCCAGACCTACAGGGCCAAGCTGCCGTGGTGGGACAGCCAGGGATTCGATACCGCCGAGGTCATCAATTCCATGCTGCGACTGCTTGAAAGCTCCCATCTGGATTACGAGCCGCCCGCCCAGGCTGAGTTTACCATCCAATCAGAGCCCGGTGCTGGATTGGTCTTTCCTGACAGTATGGAGATGGCGGGCCTCAGCGTCATTGGTCCGGGGCACATGAAGACGCCGATCATTATGGAAATTGAGGGGAATTCTTTCCTCTATGGCCGTGGTGCTAGAGTAGGTGATCATGTACTTATCTGGACACTGAAAAACACTGATGGGAAAGTCGATGTATTGTATGAAATGACAAAGCCGGATGGCTCTGTTGTTAAGGTGTATGTGGAAAAATCACAGATATCTCATGACGATTCTGTTCCACACGTAGAAAATGGAAGAATTATAGTTAGTAATTTCGATGTAGACTCCTTTGTGGCGCTAAATGCGCTTCGGAAGGATCCTGCAAACGCCGGCCTTGTGGTGTTCTACCGCCCTAGTGGCATCGTCACCACCCTTGGGGGGGCAGGGACTGATGAGATTATGCTGGTCATCGACGTAGAAAAGGATTCCGTCGCCGATCACGAGGGAATTGAGATTGGCTCGACTTTGCGGGGAATGACCAGCCTGCCGCGCCAGGATGGCAAGGACGGCATCGCGTTGACCATTCAGCTGCCCAACGGGGAAGAGAGGAAGTTCGAGGCGAAGGTGCCGATCAGGGATGTCGAGGGATGGCAACCCTATCACCGGTCCGTTGAGAGGGTCGGCACCACCCTGGTCATCCGGTTCGACAAGTTCAGTGATGAGGATGTGGACTGGGTCGGTACCCAGCTTCAACAGCACGGTTCCGGGCCCGTCATTCTGGATCTTCGCAATAATTCCGGCGGCACTGTTAAAGCGACACAGCGCTTCCTGGGCTACTTCCTGCCCGCCGGGGCCACGATCATGGAACAACGGAGCGCCACCGGCACCGAAATTATAAAGGTTTCGGACGGGAACGCCGCCATATCCGGTCCGTTGGCGGTCCTGGTCGGCCCGGCCTCCGCCAGCGCCGCCGAGGTTTCTGCCGCAGCACTTCAGGCTTACGGCCGTGCGACCATCGTGGGCCGGAAGACATCCGGCGATGTTCTCATGGCGCGCGCCCATCACCTGTCGAACGGCGGCTTGCTCCAGGTGCCCGAGGCGGCGCTGAGGGACCCCAAGGGGCGGGAGCTGGAGGGCTATGGCCTGGTGCCGGACATCGCGGTGTGGAAGACCCTGACCACCATCCGCGAAGGCCGGGACGTGCCGCTGGAAACGGCCCTGGCGGTTGTGACGGGGGCCAAAGCGCCCGTCGCGGCGGCGGCACGGCCCTGACCCGTCACCCCGTTCGGGAGGGTGAGATGGCCAGCCGGGGTGCGGTCCGGGTGGCGGTTTCCGGGAACAGGGCTGTCAACGCCATGACGGCCAATCCTGCCGCCGCCCCCAGGCCCAGGAAGGCCCAGGAATAGCCGAACCTGTCGACCACGGCGCCCGCCGCCAGGCCGCTGATGGCCCCGCCTATCCCCTGCGCCGACATGATGAGGCCCAGGGCCAGGTTGTAATGGCCGCTCTCCCGCGTCAGGTCGGCGACGATCAGGGGTGTCAGCACCCCGACCAGCCCGGCGCCGACGCCGTCCAGAAGCTGCACGCCGATCAGCCAGGCGGGATTGTCGGACGCCAGGTAGAGGCAGGCGCGGAGGGGCAGCACGGCGAAGGCGATCAGCAGCACCGGCTTGCGGCCCCATTTCTCCGCATAATGGCCGGCCAGCAGCGCCATGGGCAGCATGACCAATTGGGCGGCGATGATGCAGGACGACATCATGGCGGTGGCCCATTCCGGGTTGGCGTTGGCCAGCTTTTGGCCCACCAGGGGCAGCAGCGGGGCGTTGGCGAAATGGAACAGCAGCCCGCAGCCGGCGAAGACCATCAGGGGCCGGCATCGGAGAAGGGCGCGCACGGTACCCTGGGCCGGATGGGCCAGGCCCTCATCCCGGCCCCGGGCGTCCCGACCCTGGGCGCGGTGGTGGTCGATGGCCGCCGCCGGGATGGACAGCACCGCGATCGTGGCCAGCACGGCGAAGAACGGCCCCAGCAGGAAGACCGACCGCTGGCCGAAAAGATGACCCAGCACCCCGGCGGCCAGGGCGATGAAGACGTTGCCGGCGTGGTCGAAGGCGCCGTTGCGCCCCATCCGCCCCGCCAACTGGGACCGGGCGTACAGCCCCAGGGTCAGCGCCGCCACCGCCGGCCCGAAGATGTCGCCCACCACCGCCAGCACGGTATTGGCCAGCAGGACGGGCCAGAACGTCGGCATGGCGAAGATGACGACGCTGCCGATGGCCAACACCGCCAGGGCGGCGGCCACCAGTTCCCGCTTGGCGCGGACGGCGTCGATCAAGGCGCCGGCCGGCCCCTGGGCGGCCAGGCCCAGCAGGCCGCTCACCAGGGTCACCATGCCCACGGCGGACTGGCTCCAGCCCTGCTGGGTGACCAGGTAGACGTTCAGGAACGGCCCCAGGGCGCCGCGCACATCGGCCAGCAGGAAGTTGAGGGCGTCCAGCGCGTTCAGGCTTTTGCACAGCCGTGCCACGCTGCCCCTTAAGGGCGTCGAAATCATAGGTGTGCTCCCACGGAAAGCGCGGCCAGGGCCAGCAGCAGGGCTGGGAGGGTGACCACGGCCCCCAGGCGCATGAAGCGCCAGGCGCTGATCTCCTCCCCCTCCCGCCGCAGCGCGGCCAGCCAGAGCAGGGTTGCCAGGGACCCGGTCACGGACAGGTTCGGTCCAAGGTTCAGCCCGATCAGCATCGCGCCCACCGTCGCGGCGGGCGGGGCCGCCATCGCCACCACCGAGTTGGCCAGCAGACCCGCCGGCAGGTTGTTGATCAGGTTGCAGAGGATGGCCACCACCAGCCCGATACCCGTTGGCCCCACGCCCATTGGCCCCGAGCCCGCCCCGCCGGCCTGACCTAGCCATTCAGCCAGCCGGTCCACGACGCTGGTCTGACCCAACGCGCGCACCATAACGAACAGGCCGGCGACCAGCGGCAGGGTGCTCCATGACAGGTGGCCGAGCAGGCGGGGCAGGGACCGCCGCTCCACCGCGCACAGCAAGGCGGCGGCCAGGGCCGCCACACCGATCGTCGGTCCCCCCAGGGGCCGGCCGGCGGTGGAGGCCGCCACCAACGCGAGGGCGGCCACCACCAGGGCACAGGCCGCGAGGCGGCCGCCCCTGGTCAGCGTCGGCACGGCTATGCGCTGGGCGATGGGGGCGGAGAGGGCGCGCCGCTGGCTCAGGAAAAGCGCCAGGAACGTCACCCCGATGGCCAAGGCTGACGGCAGGGCGAAGCGGCCCAGCCACTCGGCGAGCGGCGGCAGGTGGCCGCCGTACATCACCAGGTTGGAGGGATTGGAAATGGGCAGCAGGAAACTGGCGGCGTTGGCGACGAAGGCGCAGGCGAAAAGATAGGGCGCCGGCGTGGCGCCCGCGGCCCGCACCGCCGCATAGACGGCGGGGGTCAGGACCACGGCGGTGGCGTCGTTGGAAAGGAAGGCCGTCACCGCCACGCCGATCAGGAACATTTGGGTGAAAAGACGGCCGCCCGATCCATTGGCCCGATTGACGGCGATGGCGGCCAGCCAGTCGAAAAGCCCCTCCTGGCGGGCCAATTCGGCCAGCAGCATCATGCCGATCAGGAACAGGTAGAGGTCGCTGCCCTCCGCGACGGCCCCCCAGGCTTGCCGCCACGGAACCAGCGCCGTGGCGACAAGGGTGGCGGCGCCCGCCATGGCCCATACGGCCTCTGGCAGGCGCCAGGGTCGGACGATGACGCCGCCGGTCGTAACGGCGGCCACCGTCCAGATCCCGCCCTCAACCAGCGTGACGGCCGGCATCGGCATCCCGCTGGTGATCAGCCTCGGGGCCGGGCTTGGGGTCTGGCTTGGGCTTGCCCGGCTTCTGCTTGCCGGGCTTCAGATCCCGCAGCTCATCGACGCTGGTGCCGATGGCCCGCGCCACCAGCACCGACCCCGCCGTGGTCGTCACCCTCTCGCCGGCGGCGGCGAAGGGGGCGCCGATGCGCATCCCTTGCGCCAACGGTTCCGCCTCGGCGGCGGCGAAGCGCACCTGCTCGCCGCCGAGCAACAGGACGCCGCGCACCTCCCCCTTGCCGCCATGCAACAGGCGCTCGATCCGGCCCGTGGTCGTGGCCGGGGTGCGCTCCACCGCCGGCGGGGGGGCCGGGGTGTGCGGGGGCGGTGCGTGGTCGGGGCCGGTGTCGGCGATGCGTCGTCCATCGGGCAGATCCACCGCGACGGCGGCGACCACGTTGCCGGCCCTGAGCTTCACGCCCCGTATCCCGACGGCCACGTCATGGCTGGCGGCCAGGGCCGCGGCCACCGCGGTACCGACGTGGGGGGCCATGAGCACCTCCAGCCCATCGCCCAACAGAAAGCCGTCAACCTCGCCCCGCGGGCTCAACAACAGTCTGGTTACGCGTCCGGGGATCACCGGCAGGTGCTCTGGGTCTATCCAATGCATGATCGTCCTCGCTCAAGAAAAGGCTCGCTCAGGAAAGGGAAGAGTGCTGCTTCAGGGACGGGGCGGCGGCGGGGGCGGGCCCGGCGGCTGCGGCGCCAGGGGTTCCAGGCGGTCCCGTGTGGCCCCCAGGGCCGTCACGTCCACGACCTTGCCGAACGGCGTCGTCAGGACGGATCCTTCGGCCACGACCGGCTGGCCGGGCTCAAGCCGGGTGCCGCCGCGATAGGCTTCCGGCGGCAGCCGCAGCACGGTGCCGTCGTCCAGCAGCACGCCGTCGATCTCGCCCTCTGGCCCATGCAGGGGCATGCGCACCCGCCCGCTGGACAGGGTGGGGCCGCCCGACACATCCACCCGGCGGCCGGGGCCATCATCGGTGATGGTGATCTTCGACGTCTCATCCGTGATGGAAACGGCACGCACCAGGGGCAGCGCCGCGGCCCGCAGGCCATGCACGACCACGGTGCTGCCGGGGCGGACGGCGTAGGCGATCTGGCTGGACAGATGCGGTGGGGTCTTCACCTCCGTGCCGTCCGTCAGGATCAGGCCGTCGATGTCGCCCCGGGGCGTCTGGGTGAATTGACGGACGACGCCCTTGATCGACGGCAGCTGCGTCGCGTCGTAAACCGGACCCACGCCGGCGGCTTCGAGCGGCGGCGGCGGGGGGCCCACCGGTGGGGCGACCTGGGCATGACCCTGGGTCTGCAACAGAAGCAGGGCGGTGCCGGCCAACAGGCCGAGGTTCCGAACGGTAAGCATCAGACTTCCTCCTGGTTATGGGGACCAGGAGGAAATGGCAAGCGCCGTGCCAGAAAGGATTCTTAATGTTTACAGATAGATAGGGTTATTCCTCCAACACGTCCTCGTCCGGTTTTGAAACAGGGCGCGTCCTCTCTTCGGACGCCTCCAGGCCATAGCGCTTCATCTTGGCGTACAGCAAAGGGCGGTGGATGCCCAGCAGGCGGGCCGCTTCCGCCCGGTTGCCGCCGCATCGGTCCAGCGCCCGACGGATCATGGACTCCTCCAGCTTGGCCACGGCGGCGGGCAGGTCCTCCGCCGGCCAAGCGTCCCCGCTGTCCGGTGTCGGCCCGGCGTCCGTCAGGTCGAGGAAGCCGATGTCGGCCGCCGTGATCACCGGGCCGCGGACCAGCACCGCCAACCGTTCGACCACGTTACGCAACTCCCGGACATTACCGGGCCAGCGATAGGCCACCAGGCGGGCGGCGGCATCGGCATCCAGGGTCTTGTTCCCCGCTTGGGCCAGGAAGGATTCGGCCAGGGGCAGGATGTCGGCCCGGCGTTCGCGCAAGGGCGGCAGATGGATGGGGACGACATGCAGGCGGTAAAACAAATCCTCCCGGAAACCGCCCTCGCTCACCCGTTGGCGCAGGTCGCGGTGGGTGGCGGCCACCACCCGCACATCCACGGGGGCGGGTTTGCCGCCGATGGGCGTCACGGTGCGTTCCTGCAAGGCGCGCAGGATTTTGGCCTGCAGGGCTAGGTCCATGTCGCCAATCTCATCCAGGAACAGCGTGCCGCCATCGGCCTGGCGGAAGGCCCCCATCCTGTCGGCCGTGGCGCCGGTGAAGGCGCCCTTCACATGGCCGAACAGCTCGCTTTCCATCAATTCCGATGGGATGGCGGCGCAGTTGACCGCGACGAAGGGCCGTGCGGCCCGGCGGCCATGATCGTGCAGGGCGCGGGCGACCACCTCCTTGCCGGTGCCGGTTTCCCCGGTGATCAGCACGGTGGCGTCGCTGTCCGCCAACATGCCGATGGTTTTTTGCACGGCGCGCATGGCCTCGCACACGCCGATCGGGCCCTCCGCCGGGCTGGGGGCGGTGTCGCTGGGGCTTTCCCCACCCCGGTTCAGGGCCAGCATGCCGGTCAGGGCCTGGGTCAATTCGGCCCGGCCGACGGGCTTGGTCAAATGGTCGAACGCGCCCAGGCGCATGGCCTCGATGGTGTTGGCGGCGGTGGCGTGGGCCGTCAGCACCGTGACGGGCAGGGTGCCGAAGCGGTCGCGCACGCGGCGCAGCACCTCCATCCCGTCCAGCCCCGGCATGCGCAGGTCCAGCACCATGGCGTCCACGGCCTCGTTCGCCAGGATGGCCAAGGCGGCCTCGCCCGAGGGGGCGGGCCGCGCCGTGTGGCCGCAATCCCCCACCACCTCGCCCAGGGCGTCGCGCAGGGCGGCATCGTCATCGACAATCAGCACGGTTGCCATGGCAGGACCATTTCGAGGGTGGTTGTGCCGTCGTCGCGGCGGAAGCGGGCGATGCCGTCGTGGGCGACCGCGATTTCCCGGACGATGGACAGGCCCAGCCCCGTCCCTTCCGCCCGCCCGGTGACGAAGGGCTCGAACAGGTCATCGCGCAGGGCGGGGGGCGGTCCGTCCCCCTGGTCCCGCACCGACAGGACCAGCCGGTCGCCGGCGCGGTGGGCGCGAACCCGCACGGTGGTGCCTTGGGGGGCCGCCTGCACGGCGTTCAAAATCAGATTGTCCAGCGCCCGGCCCATCTGTTCGGGATCGAAGCGGGCGCGTGGCGTGGCCGCCTCGGCGCTCAGTGATATGCCCCGCGCCGTCGCCAGATCGGCGTGCCGGTGCACGATGCCGTCCAGGAAGTCCGCCAGGGCGACCTCTTGGTGGTCCGGCACGTCCCGCTCGGTCACGCTGAGCAGCCGGCGCAGCAGCAGGTCCAGCCGGTCGATCTGATCGAGGATGGTGGTCAAGGCCTGCTCCCGCCGGCCGGCGTCGCCGGCCAGGGCGTTCTCCGCCTTCAGCCTCATGGCGGCGATGGGGTTGCGGATTTCGTGCGCCACGCCGGCGGTGATGCGGCCGATGGCGGCCAGGCGCTGGCTGGCCGCCATCTCCCGGGCCATGCCCTCCGCCCGCTGGCGGGCCGCCGCCAGCCGATCCCCCGCCTCGTTCAGGGCCCGGACGATGCGGTCCAGTTCCCGTTCCCCCGTCGCGGGCAGGCGGGGCAGGTCATTGACGTCGTGGGCGGCGAGCGTCGCCTCGATCCGGGAGATGTGGCGGGACCAGGTCATGGTCAGCTGGGTCAGCAGCACGACGGCGGCCAGCACGGTGGCGAGCAGCAGGCCGAGGCCGATCATCAGCTGCTGATAGCCATGCCCACCCAGGGTCCGTACCCGGGTCATGGTCCAGGCCGTGAGGCCCGACAGCGGCCCAGGCAACGGGCAGGCGGACAGCAGCAGCACCTCGGTCGATCCGGCATAACGGGCGTTGACCGGGTGACCTTGGGCCAAGGCCGCCTCGTTGACCGCCTCGATGCGGCCGGCTTCCGCCTGCGGCAGGTCGGTCTTCGGGCCGGCGCCCTCATAGGTGGGATAGGCGTAGGCCAGCGATCCGTCGCCCTCCCGCCACAGCCCGCCTTCGATCCCGGGATGGTCGCGCAGGGCGCTTTGCACCACCGCCTCCAGCCCGTCGCGGAAGGCGGACGCGCTGACGGAGGAGGCATGGTCATGCCAACCGGCGGCATAGAACCGGAAGGCGCTGGCCTGCGCCTCGCAGGCGCGGCTGATTTCAGCCTCCATCTGCCCGACCTGGGCCGCGGTCGACCGCTGGAACAGGGCGATCATCAGGACGCCGATGGCGCAGGCCGCGATGACCACGATGGCGAGAAGCGCGAACAGGCGGGTGCGGAGGGATCGGAACACGGGGAGGATGGGCTCGCAGTCCTTGGGGGCGGTGGCCCTGGGCGGTCAGCCGGGGGCCGGGGAAGAAACATAAAGGTAGGCCGGTGCGGCGCCGAAACCAGCGCCCCCGCAGGCCCGCGCCGGTCCGTTCAGGCATGGTTGAGTTCGCCGGCGAAGTGCGTTACGTTATAACATAACATTTCTTTGGAGCGTTTCATGGCCCCGGCCCCATCCATTCCCGTCACCGTCCTGACCGGCTATCTCGGCGCCGGCAAGACCACGCTGCTGAACCGGATCCTCAGTGAGAACCACGGTCGGAAGTATGCGGTGATCGTCAATGAGTTTGGTGAAATTGGCATCGACAATGACCTGGTGGTCGATGCCGACGAGGAAGTGTTCGAAATGAACAATGGGTGCATCTGCTGCACCGTCCGGGGCGATCTGATCCGCATCATCGAAGGCCTGATGAAACGCAAGGGTGGCTTCGACGCCATCATCATCGAGACCACGGGCCTCGCCGATCCGGCGCCCGTCGCGCAGACCTTCTTCGTGGATGAGGAGGTGCGCGCCCGTGTCAACCTGGACGCCATCGTCACCGTGGTGGATTGCCGCCATGTCCTGGCGCGGCTGGCGGACAGCCATGAGGCGGAAGAGCAGATCGCCTTCGCCGATGTCATCCTGCTGAACAAGACCGACCTGGTGACCAGCGAGCAGCTTCAGGAGGTTCGCCGGCGCATCCAGGCTATCAACAGCCAGGCCCGGCTGCATGAGACGCTGAACTGCGTCGTGCCCTTGCCGGAGGTGCTGGAGCGCGGCGCCTTCGATCTCGAGCGCATCCTGCAGATCGAACCCAATTTCCTGTCCGAGGACGACCACGAGCATGACGATTCCGTCGCCTCGGTGTCGCTGACCTCCAGCGTGCCGCTTCGGCCCGAGCGCTTCATTCCCTGGCTGCAGCAACTGACCATGGAACGGGGACAGGACATCCTCCGCCTCAAGGGCATCCTGGCCTTCCCGGGGGAGGAACAGCGCTATGTGGTCCAGGGGGTCCATATGCTGATCCAGGGAACCTACCAACGAGACTGGAAACCGGAGGAGCCCCGGACCAGCCGGCTGGTCTTCATCGGCCGGAACCTGGATACGGCCGCCCTGCGCCAGGGGTTCGAGGCCTGCGCCGTTCCGGTCTCCTGATGCTGGGCGCCATGAACCTCGCCATGAACCCCAAGGCCGACACGCTGGTGAACCGCTGCGGCCGCCGCGTGTCGGTCGGTGCCGAGCCCACGGCCCTGCTGTGGCTGGGCGACACCCTCCTGGCGACGCTGGGCGACGGCAGCGTGCGGCGCCTGTCCGGTGGGACGGACACGGCCCTGTGGATGGTGCATCGCGGCGCCATCTTGAGCGCGTGCCGCCACCCCGACGGTGCGTCCATCATCACCGGCGGGGATGACGGTGCCGTCCAGCGGGTGACGGTCGATGGCCAGGTGGCGCAACTGGGCCATTTCGGGCGGCGCTGGGTCGAGCACCTCATCGCCAGCCCGTCATCAGGCCTGATCGCGGCGGCGGCCGGGCGCGAGGTCGCCGTTTGGGCCAAGGGGGCGGCGGCACCCTCCCACAGCTACACGGTCGGCTCCAGCGTCGGCGGGCTGGCCTTCGATGGCAAGGGCAAGCGCCTGGGTGTGGCGCATTACAACGGCGCCACCCTGTACTACGCCTCCTCCGCCACCGGGGCACAGGTGGCGCTGAACTGGGTGGGCTCCCACCTTGCTTGCGTCCTGAGCCCGGACGGGCGCTATTTCATCACGGCCCTTCAGGAAACGGGGCTGCACGGCTGGCAATTGCCGGAGCGGCATGACATGCGCATGCCGGGATATGTCGCCAAGACCCGCAGCTTCTCCTGGGACCGGCGGGGCCGGTGGCTGGCGACCGGCGGGGCCCGGGCGGCCGTCCTCTGGCCGTTCGAGGGCAAGACCGGCCCCATGGGCAAGGCGCCGCTGCTGCTGGCGGAAAGCCGCTATGCCGTTGTGACCCGCGTGGCCTTCCATCCGCGCGAGGACATCCTGGCCATCGGCTACGACGACGGGGCGGTTCTGCTGTCGCGCCCCGCCGACGACGGCGCGCTGGATGTCGACCTAACGGGCGCGCCCATCAAGGCGCTTTCCTGGAACGACCAGGGCACGCGCCTGGCCTGGGGGATGAGGACGGCCGCATCGGCATCCTCGACCTTGACGCGCGCATGCCGCTGCCGGAAGCCCGTCCATGACCGACGCCTCCCTGACAGCCCAGGCCCTGACCGCCCCGGCCTTGGGCCTCATGTTCCTGCTGGGCTTGCGGCATGGCCTCGACCCCGACCATGTCGCCGTCATCGACAACATCGTCTTTCGCTCGGCCGATCAGCACCCCGGCCTGTCGCGCTGGACGGGCACCCTGTTCGCGGTGGGGCACAGCCTGGCCGTGGCGGGGGTGGCCTTTGGCGTTTCCCTGTTGGCCGGCCAACTGGTCCTGCCGGCTTGGTTCGCCACCGGGGTGGATATCGCCGTGTTCGCGCTGCTGGTCCTGGTGGGCACCTTGAACCTGATGGCGCTGCGCCGCCGGCACCGCTATGCCCCGGTCGGGTGGCGGGCCAAGTTCCTGCCGGTGTCGTTGCGCACCAACACCCACCCGCTGGCGGTCATCGTCACCGGCCTCATTTTCGGCCTGGTCTTCGACACGGCCACCCAAGCGGCGGCCTGGGGTGCGGCGGCGACGACCCGGGGCGGGGTCGCGGCGGTCGCCAGCATCACACTTGTTTTCGCAGCCGGAATGATCATCACGGACACGCTGGACAGCCAGATCGTCAGCCGCCTGTTGCGGTCGCGCGATGCCACGGGGGCGGTGGTGGAGCGTTATCGCCGCGCGGTGGGCTGGCTGATCGTCGGGCTGTCCTACGCCATGGCGCTGGTCGACCTGCTGGAGATGACGGGCCATGGCATTGAGCTGGACGATGCCACCTTCACCTTCCTGGGGGTGGGGGCCGCGCTCGCCGTTGTCGCCTTGCTCGCGGGGTCCCGGTTCCGCGCGGTGGTCCGGTCCCGGACCAGTTCCTGAGCGACAGTGGCCAGATTTCCTTGAACCCGCCTTGTGACCGTGGCTCCTGGCCACGGCAAGGGGCGCTTACGACAAGAATGCCGCCCGGGACGGATGGGAACCGCCCCGCCGGATAGACGCATGGGGATTGGTATGGGGCGTTTGAGAGGAATGCGGTGGGGCCGGTTCATGGGCGTGTCGGCGCCATTGGCCCTGGCGGTGGGCTGGGGCGGGCTCGCACGCGCGCAGGAGGCGGCGGCGGACCAGCCGGTGGACGTCATCACCGTTACCGCCGCCAAGACGCGGTCGCTGGAACAGTTCACCCCCACCGCCAGCCGCCTGGGGCTGAGCGCGCGGGAGACGCCGGCGACGCTGGACGTCATCGACAGCGACCAGATGATCGGGCGGGGTTTCGCCACCGTGGAACAGGCGGCCGACAGCTTGCCGGGCGTCACCTCGGGCGGTTCGCCCGGGGACCCGTCGTCCTTCGCCATGCGCGGGTTCACCGGCGACCAGATCACCGTGTTGCACAACGGCCTGTACATCGGCCCGTCCGACATGACCAACCGGCCGCAAAACACCTTCAATCTCGCCAGCGTGGAAATCCTCAAGGGCCCCGCCTCGGTGCTGTATGGCCAGGGCGCCATCGGCGGCGTGGTCAACATCGTGAACAAGGGCCCCAGCTTCGGCACGCCGGAGGTTGACCTGCTGGCCACGGTCGGCAGTTTCGGCACCACCAACCTGGGCGTGGGCGGCACCACCCATGTGGGGGACAAGCTGGCGGTACGGCTGGACGTCAGCCGCACGGGCACCGATGGCTACGTGCATGGCGCTGGGGCGAACTCCACCAACGCCACCGCCTCCCTGGTCTGGCGCCCGGCGGAAGCCTGGGAAATCCAGCTGACCCTGGACTACCTGCAGGACAACCCGTCCACCTATTTCGGCACCCCCCTGGTGCCAGCCAGCTTCGCCACCCAGCCGCTGAAGGGTGTCGTCTCCGCCAGCGACGGCCAGACGCTGGACCAGCGCATGCGCTATGTGAATTACAACGTCAGCGACGCCCGCATCCATGGGGAGCAGACATGGCCGCAACTGCTGGTCAAATGGACGCCGCGATCAGACCTGACGTTTGAGAATTTCGCCTATTACTTCCATGCCGACCGCCGCTGGATCGACGCGGAAACCTATCAGTTCAACAGCGCCACCCATCTGATCGACCGTGACCGCTTCTTTGTTTTCCATAAGCAGGATCTGGTTGGCGACCAGGGCAGCGTGACCTACCAGGGCGCCCTGTTCTCGCTGCCCAACAAGGTGGTGGCGGGCTTCGATTACAGCCATCTGGACTTCGACCGCATCCGCGGTTTCCCCGATGGCGACAGCGTCGATCCCTTCAATCCCGACCCCGGTCTTTTCGGGGCCTTGAAGGGTAAGCACAGCCCGACCAAGTGGGATGACGCCTCCGCCTTTTTTGAGGATGCCCTGGACGTCACACCGGCCTTGAAGCTGGTCACCGGCGGCCGTTTCGACGTGCTGGATCTGGACCGCAAGAACTATAACTTCGACGGCAGCTACAGCGCCGCCACCAGCTTCACCCGGACCTACCGGTCGGGCACCTGGCGTATCGGCGCCGTCTACACCATCCAGGATGTCATCACCCCCTATGTTTCCTTCACCACGGGGCAGGACCCGGTGGGCTCCAACATCTTCCTCGCCAACGCGTCGGAGAATTTCGGCCTGTCGCGGTCGCACCAGGTCGAGGTGGGGGTGAAGGCCAACACGCCGGATCATCGCGCCGACGCCACCCTGTCGCTGTACGACATCCTGCGGCAGAACATCCTGGTCCAGACGGGCGTGGATGTGCTGAGCGCCGCCGGCAGCCAGCGCTCCAAAGGCGTGGAGCTGGCCGGCAACCTGCGCCTGACCGATCATTGGACGATCAGCGCCAACACCGCCTTCACCGACACCCACTATGGCTATTTCGTCGACACCAATACCGGCCTGGACGACAGCGGCAAGCAGCCGGCCAATATCCCGAAATGGACGGCCAACCTGTGGACCAGCGTGTCGGAGATCGGCGGCTTGCCCCTGGAGATCGGTGGCGGCCTTCGCTACATCGGCAAGCGTTACGCCAATGCCGCGAACACGGTCAGCCTGGACAGCTACACCCTGGTGGACATCTATGCCAGTTACCGCCTGTCCCCCGGCGTCATGCTGACCGGGCGCATCAACAACCTGTTCGACAAGGCCTACGCCCAGTGGGCGGATATCTATTATCCCTCCGAGGTCATGCTGGGCGCGCCCCGCAGCGCGGAGGTGGGCATTGTCGCCAAGTTCTGAGCCGCCGTTGGCCGCCAAACGCGCCTGGGGGGCGTGGACTTTGCGGCAGTTGGCCTGGTTCCACCGCTGGGCCGGCATCCTCTTGTGCCTGATGTTCGCGGTCTGGTTCGCCAGCGGCGCCGTGATGGTCTTCGTGCCCTTTCCGGCCTTGTCCGATGGGGCGCGGCGGGCGGCGTCGCCGCCGATCGACATGGGGGCCCTGACGGTGCCACCCGCCGCCGCGCTGGCCGGGGCGCCCGATGCCACCGGCTTGCGCCTCATCAACCGCGCCGGCCGCCCGACCTATGTCGTGACGGTCCCGGGGCGGGGGGATCGGTTGGTCGTGGCGGACGATGGGCCGGAGGCGGGGCCGCTGAGCCCCGGCCAGGCGGCGCTGGTGGCGTCCCGGTTCGCTGGCGCGGCGGTGGAGCGGGTGGAGGGGCCCTTCACCATTGACCAGTGGGTCGTCCACCAGCATTTCGCTTCCGGCCGGCCCTACTACCGCGTCGTTCTGGCGGATGGGGCCGGCACCTGGCTGTACGTTTCGGCCCTGACGGGGGAGGTGGCGCAGCGCGCCACGCGGAGCGAGCGCTTGTGGAACTGGTGCGGCGCCGTTCTGCATTGGGTCTATGTCACCCCGCTGCGCCAGGACTGGGGCTTGTGGAACCAAGTGGTCTGGTGGCTGTCGTTCAGCGCTGTGCTGACGACGATGGCCGGCCTGTGGCTGGGCATCCAGCGCACGGTGAAGGCGCGCCGGGGCCGGCGGCCCCGCTACACCCCGTTTCCGGGCTGGCTGGGCTGGCATCACCTGACGGGGCTTGTGGCCGGGACCTTCGTCGCCACCTGGATCATCAGCGGCTGGCTGTCCATGGACCATGGCCGGCTGTTTTCCACCGGCGAGGCGCCGGCCGACCGAGTGGCGGTGATGCGGGGCACGTCCCTGGCCATGGCCGTCGCGGCCTTGTCGCCTGCCGACCTGCGCTTGCTGGCACCGGCGGCGGAGGTCGATTTCAACGCTATCGCCGGCCAGGGCGTGGCTGTGGCCTATGGGGCTAGCGCCCCTCGGGTGTTGCTGGCGGGCGGCCAACCGATGGCGGCCCTGCCCCCGGATTTTCTGACCCGGGCCGTTCGCGCCGCCTGGCCCGACGCGGTTGAGCGCTCAGCACCAGGTCCCGATGACTTTTACCTATCGGCGGAGGGGCTGCCGCCTGGGACACGGCGGTTCGGCACCCAGGCCCCGGCGCGCGCGGATATCTACGTCGACGCCTTGACCGGGCGCGTCGGCGCGGTGATGGACGACAGCCGCAAGGCCTATGCCTGGCTATACTATGCGCTGCACACCTTCACCGTCCCAGGGCTGGCCAGCCGGCCGGCCTTGCGCGCCACTGTGCAATTGACCCTGCTCAGCCTGGGCATGGTCTTCAGCGTGACCGGAATCGTCGTCGGCGTGCGCCGCCTGCGCCGCAGCCTGGCGTGAACCGATGGCGGGGCCGGCTGTTCAGCCGCCCCCGCCTCGGTAGGGATCAGCGGACCAGCACCTTGGCCGCTTCCTTGGTCTTGTCCACCGCCGCCGCAACCTGGCCGATGGCGGCGGAGATGGCGGTGACGCTGGCGGTCACCGTGGACACGTCGGCGGAGGCGCTTTGCATGTTGGTCGACATGCTGCGGGTCACGGCGCTTTGCTCCTCGACGGCGGCCGCCGTGCCCGAGACATGCTCGCGCACGGTGGACACCGCGTCGCGGATGGCGGCCAGGGCGGTGGCCACCTCGGTCGAGGTCGACTGTATGCCCTCGATCTCGCCGGAGATTTGTTCCGTGGCCTTGGCCGACTGGTTGGCCAAGTTCTTCACCTCGCTGGCCACGACGGCGAAGCCCTTGCCCGCCTCACCCGCCCGCGCGGCCTCGATGGTGGCGTTCAGCGCCAGCAGGTTGATCTGGCCCGCGATGTTGTTGATCAGCCCGACGATGCCGTTCATGGCTTGGGCAGCGGCGGCCAGGCGATCGGTGCTTTCGCCCACGGTGACCGTGCGGTCGAACGCCGTGTCGGTCGCGACCCGGGCGCGGGACATGCTTTGCGAGATTTCACCGATGGACGCGGCCAGTTCCTCGGCGCTGGCGGCCACCATTTGCACGCTGTTCGCCGTGGTGCCCGCCGCCGCACCGGCGGAGGCGGACTCGCGCGTCGACTGCGCCAGCGCCCGTTCGATCTCACCAAAGTTCTGGTCGATCAGCACCTTCAGGTCGCTGAGAAGGTTGACCTGGGCCGTCACGTCCACCGCGAACTTGACGACCTTGGTCACCTGGCCCTTCTCATCGATGATCGGGTTGTAGGCGCCTTCGATCCAGACGGCCTTGCCGGACTTGGCGATGCGCTTGAACTGGGCCGCCTTGTACTCACCGCGCTTTAGCGTTTCCCAGAACTGGGCGTACTCATGGCTGGTGCTATAGTCCTTTTCCACGAACATCCGGTGATGCTTGCCCACCACCTCATCCAGGCGATAGCCCATCACGTTCAGGAAATTGTCGTTGGCCTTGGTGATGATGCCATCGGTGGTGAACTCAATGACCGCCTGCGACCGTTTGATGGCCAACATCTGGTTGGCGTAGTCCAGGTTCTCCAGCCGCTCCTTGGCGTCCGACCATTCCACCACGAAGCCGATGCGCTGCCCGCCTTCCGTCAGCGGCGTGACCAGCAGGTCGAACTGGTGCTGCGCCACCTTGATGGTGGCCGAGTACGGCTTGGTTAATTTCGCCAGCATACCGCGCTGATGCGCCGGATTCTTATGGAATATATCAATGTTGCTGCCAACTAGTTTGTCGACATTAAATAATGGCAGCTCTTTGCGTAAATCCGTCTGGGCTTCACGCAATAATGTGACAACGGAAGGATTTACATAGACGATGTTAAGGTTCTCATCCGCAACCATGACCTTTGCCCGCAGGGCGTCAATGGCGGATACCTTTCTGGTGAGGGCCTTATCTTTGCTCTTAAAATTAAACATCTGTCCTATCCTTCCGTGTGGATGCGCAATAAATGCCATGCCGATGCTAAATTTCAGTTAATAGACGATCCGTATCATTTATATTCTTTTGCATATGGTAAGGGGGGTTGGCCAGGAAAAATCCCGGACCAACCTTGTGAATTAAGCGGGACGGCGCCACCGGCCGGTTGTTCCCAGCCCCGGGGCGCGATGTTCATCGGGATAGGTTAATGGCTGGCCCGGTAGGATCGCGGGCTGATGCCGAAGTGGGCGCGGAAACTGCGGCTGAAGTGGGACAGGTCGTTGAAACCAACATCATACGCGATGTCGCTGATGCTGGTGCCGGGGGCATCACGCCGTGACCGCAGGGTGGTCGCCGCCAGATCCAGGCGCCGGGCCAGGATGTAGGCCGTGGCGGTGGTGCCCAGGCTGGCAAAGGCCATCTGCACATAGCGCGGGGAAATGCCCAGGGCGGCCGCCACCTGGGTGCTGTTCAGGCCGGGATCGCGCAGGTTGGCATCCACATAGCCCCGCACCTGCCGTGTCCAATGCGACAGCGCCCCATGGGCTGGGCTAATGTCCGCCGGGGCGCCCCATCCGTTCCCAACGGGCCCGTTCCCGCCCGGACTGGCGATAGTGTCGGACCGGTAGGCCAGGGCCAGAACGTCCAGCAGGATGTCCGCCACGGCACCGGTCCAGCCGGGTTCACCGGGCAGGTCGGCTTGGGGCGCCAGGGACCGCAGCATGGACAGCAGCATCCTGGATTCCGGCCGCTCCGCCCCCATGCGCATGCCGACCAGGCGATCGGGGTCCGGCACCCGCCGGGTCAGCAACGACTGGGGTAGCTTCACCACCAGCATCTGGTTGGTCTCGGCGAAGGTGATCGAATAGGGGCTGCGGCTGTCGCACAGGGTCCAGTCCCCCTCGCTCAGCACGGCCTCGCGTCCGGCTTGGCGGTTCAGGCTGCTGCCCCGGTGCTGCGCGTGGATTTTGAAATAGGGCTCTTCCGGTTGCTGGGGCCGGCCTTGGGGCAGACGGCAGACGGTGGCCGGTCCGGAATGCACATAGGCGAAGTCCAATTGACCCAAGGGCTGACGCACCAGATGGGCGCTGAAGTTCTCATCACCGGGATCGACGGCGACATTGGGGAAAGCCTGGTTGACGATGTCGTTCCAATGATGCCGACGCCGCGCCGGTGCGACCCCGTCCACGGAAAAGCGCTCCATGAGGCCCATGGTCCTTTTTCCTCCCTGTGTTTTTCCGCGCCATTCCTGCGGGCGTCGGCCGGAGGTGGCCAGGTCACCGGCCCTGCCACCCCTGCTCTTAAGCTGCTAGCATAAACCCAACTGTTATTGACCACAACAATTCAGGAGCCCGTGGATATCGGTGGGCGACTTCGCCTGGCATCAAATTCCTTTCGCCCCCGTCCAAGAACTTTGGCCGATGCGCATGCTTAGCTTCGCACCACCCCGTCGGATCGGCAGGGCGATAGCAAGAAAGGGAAGGCGGGATGGCGCTGGATGAGGGGGACACCCTGCGTGTCCGAACGGAACAGGGGGAGGTTCACGGTGTCATCGACGCCGGTGTCCGCACCTGGCGCGGCATCCCCTATGCGGCCCCGCCCACCGGCCCCTGGCGCTTCCGGGCGCCCCAACCTGTCCAAGCCCATGGGGATGTCCTCGTCGCGGACTCCTTCGGGGCCATCCCCATGCAGCGGCGTGGGTTTGAGTTCATGGGGGGCGCCGGTGCGGCCACGCCCATGTCCGAGGATAGCCTGACCCTCAACATCTCCGCCCCCGCGCAGGTGTCGGGGACGCCCCGGCCCGTGGTGGTTTGGCTGTACGGCGGGGCGTTCGCCCTGGGTGGCTCACGCGGCGTGCTGTATCGGGGCGACCGCCTGGTGAAGGATGGCGACGTCATCTTCGTCAGCCTCAATTATCGGCTCGGCGTGTTCGGCTTCACCGACTTCAGCGCCTGGTCCACGCCGGATCAGCCGCTGGAAAGCAATCTGGGTTTGCGCGACCAGGTGGCCGCCCTGGCCTGGGTGAAGCGCAACATCGCCGCCTTTGGCGGGGACCCGGACAATGTGACCGTGGTCGGACAATCGGCGGGCGGCATGTCGGTGCTGTGCCTGATGTGCGCGCCGGCGGCGGCCGGCCTGTTCCACCGCGCCGTCGCGATGAGCCCGGCGTCCAGTTGCATCCTTGGCCATGCGCGGCGTACGGCGCTGGCGCGCGATCTGCTGATCGCCTTGGGCATCGATATCGCCGACAGGAAGGGGGGCGTGGGCCGGGCCTTGCGCCACCTGCCGGCCGACCGCCTGGTCGAGGCCTCCTTCCGCCTGTTCTATGATGAGGCGCCGGACAAGCATCCCGGCGTGCTGGCCATGTCGCCGGTGGTCGATGGCGATTTCCTGCCCCTGCATCCCATTGACGCGTTCCGTACCGGCACGGCCCATCGCGTGCCGCTGGTCATCGGCACCATGGCCCGCGAGGCCGCCATCCTGGACAGGGGCCTGCCCCTGTTGCCCAGCAGCGTTCCCCGGCTGGAGGCCATGTTCCAGGCGACCGATCCGGCGGTGCGTGACCGCGTCGCCGCGACCTATAAGGGATATCCCTCCCGCCGCTCGGCGGTCGACGTGGGCGGCGATTTCGTCTTCTGGGCGCTGTCGGTCCAGATGGCGCAGGCGCATGCCGCCTTCGCCGATACCTGGATGTACCGCATCGACTATGCCACCCCGTTGACGCGGCTGGTGTTCGGTGGCGCCACGCACGCGCTGGACCTGCCCTTGCTGTTCGGCACCACGGGGGAGGGTGACCTGGGCCGCTTCGATCTGTTTCGCCGCCGCCTGTCCCGACAGGTCAGCCGGCGCTTCCAGGACGCCTTCCTGGACTTCGTGGAGGGTGGATCGCCCGGCTGGCCGACCTATGATCCGCAAACGCGCCGGACGCGGATCATCGATGCGGTGGATCGTGAGGAGCGTGATCCCAACGCCGCGCGGCGGATGGCGTGGGGGGATTATCGCGGGCCGCAATGACGGCCGGGCATTTCCCTTCGCCCGGCGTCAAATCCCTTTCGCTCCCTTCCAAGATCCGCACGCCGATCCCGTGTTTCCCTGTCGTCATCGGTAACCGGGCCACGCTCAAGGCCCGGACTGGAACGGGAGGCGACAGGATGGCGATGAATAAAGGGCGTAAGCCCGCTCTATGGCGGTTGGGTCTATTGGCCGGGGTGTCGGCGGCGGTGTTGGCGCCGCCGGCCTTGGCGGCGGAGAAGCCCGCCCAAGACCAGATCCAGGAAGTGATCATCACCGCGCAAAAGCGCGCGGAAAACGTCCAGGATGTTCCCATCGCGGTGTCCACCTTCTCCGCCGAGGCGTTGCAGGGCAAGGGCATCGACGATGTCCAGCGCATCGGCGGCCTGGCACCCAACGTCACGCTGGACGCGGGCTCGCCTTTCTCCGGTTCCACTTCGGTCCTATCGGCATCCATCCGCGGCATCGGCCAGGATGACTTCGCCTTCAACCTGGACCCCGGCGTCGGCGTCTATGTCGACGGCATCTATCTGGCCCGCACGGTCGGCGCCAACAGCGACCTGATGGATGTCGACCATATCGAGGTGCTGAAGGGCCCGCAGGGCACGCTGTTCGGGCGCAACACCATCGGCGGCGCCATCAGCATCGTCACCCGCCAGCCGGCGGAGGACTATCACGCCACGGCGTCCATCACCGGCGGCAGCCTGAACCGCATCGATGTCGGCGCCACGGCGGACATTCCGCTGAGCGACACCCTGTTCAGCACCATCACCGTCTCCTCCAAGCGGCGGGATGGCTATCAGCAGGTGGTGCCCTATCCCGGCGCGGTGGGCACGGTGACCGACACGGCGCCGTTCTCACGCTCCGGCTCCGGCACCTCGGACACCCAGGGCGGGCAGAACAGCCAGACCGTGCGCGCCAAGCTGTTCTGGAAGGGGCCGGGCCGCGTCACCGACACCCTGGTCGCCGACTACACCCAGGAAGACCAGTCGGCCACGCCCAACAGCCTGCTGGGCACGGTGACGGGCGGCGGCCTGTCCGCCCTGTACAACGCCTGCGTCACCCTGCCGGTGGCCACGCTGAATGCCATCAGCGGCGTGGGCGGCAATCCCAACTTCACCAACCTGTGCACCGTGCCCCGCGCGGTGGTGGGCACGGCGCTGTCCACAGGCCCGCGCCTGACCTTCGGCAACCAGTTCCTGACGGGCGATATCGACAAGACCTACGGCAACGGGCTCAGCTTCTCCCGCCTGCAGTCCTACGGCGTCGCCAACACGCTGGACTGGGAATTGGGCGAGGATCTGGACCTCAAGTCCATCACCGCCTATCGCCGCCTGCTGTGGCGGACGGGCATGGACGCCGACGGTTCGCCCCTGACCATCGCGGAACTGTCGTTCAGCATGGACCAGCACCAGACGTCGCAGGAATTCCAGCTGACGGGCAAGGCGTTCGACGGCCGGCTGCATTTCGTCAACGGCCTCTATTTCTTCAATGAGGGCGGCAACCTGCACGACTACGTCACCTTCGACGAGGGGCTGCTGCAGCTGGACGGTCCCAACAATCTGGATACGACCTCGGTCGCCGCCTACAGCCACCTGAACTATCAGCTGACCGACCGCATCGGCCTGACCCTGGGCGGCCGCTATACCTGGGAACACAAGACGTTCGAGGGCTTTCAGTCCGACCTGAACGGCCTGAACTACAAGATTTCCGGCTGCTACCCGGTGTCGGAGGCCTGCCGCGCGGCCCTGGGCTTCCCGGTGGCGGGGGAACCGCTGCGCTACTATCCCGCCGGCGTCAACACCAAGGACTTCTACATCTTCACGCCCCGGCTGGGGGCCGAATACCACCTGACCGACGACGTCATGGCCTATACTTCCTGGTCCAAGGGCTTCAAGTCGGGTAGCTGGACCACGCGCTTGTCCAACCCCCTCGGCACCGCCCCCGGCTTCGGCCCGGAAAAGGCGGAGACGGTGGAACTGGGCGTGAAGTCGGAACTGCTGGACCGGCACCTGCGCCTCAACGTGGCCGGCTTCCACACCGACTACACCGGCATCCAGCTGAACTTCCAGGAAGGCGTTTCCCCCACCCTGCACAATGCCGGCGACGCCGAGATCTGGGGCGGGGAGGTGGAGGCCCAGGCCGTGCTGGGCGGTGGCTTCACCCTGGACGGCACGCTGGGCTATCTGCACGCCCGCTACACCAGCGTCGATCCCCGGGTGGTGGGTGTCACCCTGGACAGCCGCCTGCCCAAGACGCCGGACCTGAAGTTCAGCATCAGCCCGACCTACACCGCGGACCTGGCCAATGGTGCCAGCCTGCGGTTCACCGTCGACTACACCCACACCAATCCGATGTACAACGACACCGCCAACACCGCCCTGCTGGAACGGCAGTCCACCAACGTGGTGAACGCCTCCGTCACCTACACCACGGCGGATGAGCGCTGGCAGGCCACCGTGGGCGGCAGCAACATCACCAACGACCGCTACCTGACCACTGGCAACGAGAACGACGCCGCCGGCGTCATCTTCGGCACCTACAGCCCGCCGGCCCAGTGGTACGCGACGCTCAAGTACAAATACTGAGCCAGAACAGGACCATCCGACATGGATACGCAAATGATGGACGGGCCGTGGAGCGGCCGGCTGTATACCGGCGCCTGGACCCCGGCGCTGGCGGGCGGCGTCATCGACGTGGCGGAGCCGGCCACGGGCCGCCCCTTGATCGCCGTGGGCCGGGCCGAACCGGCGGATGTGCGCGCCGCGGCACGGGTGGCGGCGGCGGCGCAGGCCGACTGGGCGGCCCGGGGTGGCGAGGCGCGCGCCCAGGTGCTGGAGGCCGCCGCCCGCGCCCTGACGGACATGGGGGAGGTGGTGTCGCGCTGGCTGATGCGGGAAAGCGGCTCCTCCGCGCCCAAGGCGGCGGTGGAGGGCCAGCACGCCGTGGGCTTCGTCCGCCACGCCGCCGCCATGGCGCTGGAACCCGGCGGGCGCATCCTGGCGTCCACGCCTGCGCGGACCAGCGTGGCGGAGCGGGTTCCCCTGGGTGTGGTGGGGGTGATCTCCCCCTTCAACTTCCCGCTGGTCCTGTCCATCCGGGCGGTGGCGCCGGCGCTGGCCGCCGGCAATGCCGTGGTGCTGAAGCCCGACCCCCGCACGCCCGTCAGCGGCGGCTTCCTGATCGCGCAGGCCTTCGCCGCCGCCGGCCTGCCGCCCGGCCTGTTGCATGTCCTGCCCGGCGGGGCGGAGGTGGGGCAGGCGCTGTGCGCCGATCCTGACATCGCCATGATCACGTTCACCGGCTCCACCGGCGCCGGCCGCAAGGTGGGCGAGCTGGCGGGGCGCCACCTGAAGCGGGTGCAGTTGGAACTGGGCGGCAAGAACCCGCTGCTGATCCTGGAGGATGCGGATGTGGAGCTGGCCGCCGCCAACGCCGCCTGGGGCGCCTGGCTGCACCAGGGTCAAATCTGCATGAGCACGGGTCGCATCCTGGTGCATGAGGGCCTGCACGACGCCCTGGTCGCCCGCCTGGCCGCCAAGGCCCAGGCGCTGCCGGTGGGGGACCCACTTGACGGCGCCATCATCGGCCCCCTGATCGACCCCGGCCAGGTGGCGCGGGTGGACGCCATCGTCAAGGCCAGCGTGGCGGCGGGCGCCACCTTGGTGACCGGCGGCACCCACGACGGCCGCTGCTACGCCCCCACGGTGCTGGCGGGGGTGACGCCGGGCATGCCGGCCTTCGATGAGGAAATCTTCGGCCCGGTGGCGGTGGTGACAGCTTTCGCGACGGAGGACCAGGCCGTGGACCTGGCCAACCGGGGCGATTACGGCTTGGCCGCAGGCGTCATCGGCGGCTCGGTGGACCGGGCCGCGCGGGTCGGTGCCCGGCTGCGCGCCGGCCATGTCCACATCAATGACCAGACGGTGGTGGCCGAGCCGCATGCGCCCTTCGGCGGCATGGGCGCCTCCGGCAATGGCAGCCGCATCAGCGGCCCGGCGAATTGGGAGGAATTCAGCACCTGGCGCTGGGTCACCACCCAGCCCCAGGCGCCGGCCTACCCCATGTGACCGCTGCTCTCGTGCCACCCCCTTGCCAGACTTCAAGGACGCCTTCCTCATGCACATCACCGCCGCCGTGGCCCACGGCATCAAGGCCCCGCTGACCCTGGAAACCGTGGAGATCGAGGAACCCCGCCCGGGGGAGGTGCTGGTGCGGGTGGTCGCCACCGGCGTCTGCCATACCGACATGGCCATGCGCGACCAGGAATTGCCGGTGCCGCCGCCGGCGGTCCTGGGGCATGAGGGGGCCGGTGTCGTCGTCCGGGTGGGGGAGGGGGTGACGGCCGTCGCCCCCGGCGACCGTGTGGTCATGAGCTTCAATTCCTGCGGCGCCTGCCCTTCCTGCGCCGACCACCTGCCCGCCTATTGCCATGACTTCTTCGGCCGCAATTTCAGCGGCCGGCGCGTCGATGGCAGCAGCGGCCTGCGCTGGGCGGGGCAAGTCTTGGGCGCCAATGTCTTCGGCCAATCGTCCTTCGCCACCCATGCCTTGTGCCACGAGCGCAACGTGGTCAAGGTGCCCTCCACCGTGCCCCTGGACATCCTGGGGCCGTTGGGCTGCGGCATCCTCACCGGGGCGGGGGCTGTCCTGAACGCCTTGAAGGTGCCCCACGGTCGTTCCCTGGCCGTCTTCGGCGCCGGGGCGGTGGGGCTCAGCGCCGTGATGGCGGCGCGGGTGGCGGGGGCGTCCCCATCATCGCCGTCGATCTGGTGGACGCCCGGTTGGACCTGGCGCTGGAATTGGGCGCCACCCATGTCTTCAACGCCGGCCGTGCCGCCGTGGTGGAGGAGATCATGGCGCTAACCGGCGGGGTCGGCGTCGACTTCGCCCTCGACACCACCGCCCGCCTGCCGGTTGTCGGCGACGCCGTGCGGTGCCTGGCGCCGCGCGGTGTCTGCGGCCTGGTCGGCGCCATGCCCTTCGGCCAGCCCTTGCCGGTGGATGGCGGTCACCTCATGAGCGGCGGCCGCACCATTCGCGGCATCGTCGAGGGCGACGCCGATCCCCACCGCTTCATTCCGACGTTGGTGGGCCTGCATCTCGCCGGCCAGTTCCCCTTCGACCGGCTGATCACCTTCTATCCCCTGGCGGAGATCAACCAGGCCATCCGGGATTCCGAAACCGGCCGGACGGTGAAGCCGGTGCTGCGCATGCCCGCCGAGTGAAACGCGGCGTCCACGCCCGCTTCGACGGGGCGTCCCGCAGACAAGGCTGGCGGCCATTTGTCGGTGCCGCCAGCCTTTGGCCCAGGGGTCAGAACGTCTTGCTGACCCGCGCGAAGACGGACCGGCCAGTCAAGTTGTAAAGGGTGCTTGGCACGGAGCCGGTGCGGGAAGTGTAGCTGTCGGAGCCCTCGACCGGCGGCTTCTTGTCCCACAGGTTGCTGACACCCAGTTGCAGCCGCATGCTGTCGTCCATCTGCCAGCGGACGGACATGTAGTGGGTGATGTATGAGGACACCCTCAGCAGTTCCCGCACCTGGGCGCAGTTGTTGCGGTTGCCGTAAGCGGTCAGGCCGGCGTACGCGCCGCAATAGGTCATCAGGTCCCCATTGCTGTACAGGCGGGCGTCGTTGGTCGGACCGATGTAGTTGATGCCGTAGAACAACTGCCAGGCGCCGTGCTGGACGCTGCCCTCGACCCAGCCATTGCTCATGGGGTTGCCGCTGAGGCCGTTGATGTCCAGGCTGGACGTCTCATCCCGATGCAGGGTGTGCTGGACCGTCCAGGTCCAGGCGCCGGTCACGCCCAGGCGGCCGAAGGGGACCTCGACGCTGTAATCGACTGACACGTCGACACCCCGGTTGCGTTCGCGGGAGAGATTGACCAGCCGGTTGTCCACCGCAGTGATGATGTGGGTGGTTGGGTCGCGGGTGACCTTGCTGCAGAAGACGTTCCCCGACTGCGCCGGGCTGTTGTAGCACTGGTTGATGATGGCATCGACGCCGTACGCGGCGACCTCGTTCTTGACGTTGATGTCATAATAATCCGCCGCGATCTGCAGGTCGGCGAAGCGGGGCCGGAATGCCGCGCCGACCGTGTAGTTGCGCGATGTCTCGGCCTTCAGGTCGCCCTTGCCACCGCCTTGCGTGGCCAGGATGCTGCCGGTGCTGGTCTGGAAATCCGACGGGATGCCCAGGGCGGAGCAATTCTTCGTCAGCGACGGATTGCCCGTATCGCCATAGCGGACGCAGGGGTCGGAGTAGGGGAAGAAGCTGGTCTGGTTGGCCAGGTAGAGTTCGTACAGCGTCGGCGCGCGGAACGAGGTGCCCATGGAACCGCGGAAGGTGACCTCGGGAATGACCTGCCAACTCAAGCCGACCTTGTAGGTGGTGTCCGATCCATAGCCTCGATAGTCGGTGTACCGCCCGGACAGGTTAAGGTTCAGTTTGTTGACCATCGGCAGGTCGGCCAGGATGGGCACACCCATTTCCGCGAAAAGTTCGCGCACCGTGTCCGACCCCTCGGTCACGCCGGCCGTGGTCTGGGCGAAATAGTTGTTGGCGCGGGCGTTGGCGCCCGGCACATCGTCCAGCCGCTGATAGCGCAGGGCGAAGCCGGTCGCCAGGTCCACCGTGCCGGCCGGCAGCTTGAACAGCGAGGCCGACACCGACCCGTCCAGGCTGGCCTGGTCATAGGTGGTGTGGCCCTTTTCGCTGCCTTGCAGGAAGGCCCGCTCCTGCGGTGTCCAGTTCTGGTCGACCAGGAAGCGGGGATCCAGCCAGGGAATGGAAACGCACGAGACCGGCCCCGAGATGGTGATCAGCGAGGGGTCGCACGCCGTGCCGGGGCCGGTGGTGGCCTGCAGCCGGTCATTGTAAAAGAAGGTCTGGCTGTAGGTGCCGTCCGATCGCCCGTACTGCGTGCTCACGTCCCAGCTGACGTCCTTCAGGAACAGCACGGAAGGTATGGCGCCACGCAAGCCCGCGGTCGCCTGGCCATAGTTGACCGTCTGCGTGGACTTGTACGGCATGTTCATCTGGACCTGCACCGCGCCGGAGGAGTTGCCCCCGCTGGCGTTGATCAGGCCGTTGGCCACGGTGTTGTTGGGGTTGGTGGGGTCCAGGATGGGATACAGGAACATCCAGGAGTTCGATTCAGACTCCCGTCTGTTCAGCAGCAGGTTGCCATACGCCTCGATGCCGTTGTCGAATTTGTAGGCGCCGGACACATAGACGGAAGAACGGCGCAGGGGCGAAATGGAGTCCGCGTTCTGGTAGGCCTCGGAATTGGAGGTGCCGTACGGGTAAGTGTCCGGATAGCCCCCACGCGCCACCCGCACCCAGTCCGGCAACGACTGTCTCAGGTTCAGGGCCGCGGCGGGATATTTTGCCTTGGACAGGGTCGGGTCGTACTGGAACCAGCCGCCATAAAAGGTTTCATCGAAGAACACGCCGGTGGGATTCAGGTTCCGGCATTTGATGGTGCCGTTCTGGTCCTGCAAATCCATGCGCGCGCCCGTGGTGGGATTATAGACATAGTCTTGCGCGCAGGCCGTTTCCGGGCGCTGCCGAACCTTCAGGGACTGCTGGTCATTGAATTCCGCGCCGATGTTGATGTAGCCGCCACCGAATTCCTTTCCCCAGAACAGGGAACCCTGGCGGTAGTTGCCGCCGCCCTTGGTGTTGACGGTGCTGTAGGCGTTGACTTCCAGGCCTTCGGAGGCGCGGCGGGTGATAATGTTCACCACGCCGGCGACGGCATCCGATCCGTAAATGGATGACGCGCCGTCCGTCAGCACCTCGATATGGTCGATGATGGACGCGGGCAGCACATTCAAATCCACCGGCCCCACCTGGCTGCCCACGCCGGCCGGCGTCAGGCGCCGGCCATCCATCAGCGTCAGGGTGCGGGTCGCGCCCAGGTCGCGCAGGCCGATGGTGTTGGCGTTGGTGCCACCGACCGACACGGCGCCGGCGGCGCCCGTGGCCGACAGGTGGTTGTTGACCTGCTGCGACCCCGTCGCCGTCGATCGGCTCAGCAGGCTGACCGTATCGGCCAGCCCCGCGTTCAAGCCGTCTTCCGGCCGGACGATCTGGAGGGGGCGGTCGCCGTTGTACGGGGTCTTGAGCCGCGTACCGGTGACCATGATGGGCTCAAGGTCGGTGCCATCCGACTGCGCCGTCTTGTCGGTGTCCTGGCTGGACGACGTCTGCGCCAGCGCTGGTCCAACGACCAGGCTGCCCAAGGTGAAGGCGGCCGAGGCCAACAAATGTCGCTTTTTCATTCTTCGTCCCCAAACGAATTTCGCTTCCCTGTTTATTTTGCTTGTGACGCCTCCCCAGGCCCGGTGATCAGGCGACAGAACCCCGTTCGCACCCTTGCCCGGGGTGCGCCGCCAAATCGCCGATATTCTTTAATTTGCTTTTTTAAAGTTAGTGCTGACTAACAAAACCACTAAAACTCAAAAGACAGCCGTTAACCGCGGCGTTCCCGCCATCGGCTTTTAACATTGCTAGATGGACGTCGCAGGGGCGCCGACAAACGCCCGCTGTAAGCTTAGCCGTTGATAGTGTTGGATTTTACAAAAGTCGGTTGGTGTGCGTACTCCACGATTGGCGTGACACGGCATTGCCCGGGAGTTGGGCCCGGACATGCGAAAGAGCAACGGTTATCGGGGCTGTGACGCACCCGTTCACAGAGCAGGACCTAATGCGGTTGATTTTTTTTCGCGCCTAATATTCGACGGGATTTCCCCGCCCACTCCGGCGCCCCATCTGTCTTTTTGCCTGAGAGATTTACTCCGTCGGCGGGTCAGCCGAAACCGGCGACCTCTTTCCAGATTTTGAGTGTTTGTACGGTCCTTTTGCCTGAGAGTTTCCGGGGCGGTTGCTCCTTCGGCGTCGACCAGGGGCAAAGCCCGTCAGCCGATCTCTCCCGTACAAGACGGTCCGGATGTTCGGGCACAAAAAAGGAAATGTCAATTGCATTCGTGCGGAAATTATTTTCGTGCGTTCCTGTCGCGATTCCGGTCCTTTTCTGCCTTTGCCCCTGCTTCGCGCTGCCGGCACACCTCCAGGTCCATTCCACCCAATTGTTAGGAAAAGGTGCTTGACACCCGATGGCGACTCTGGCGTTCAATGGTGGCGCTGATGCGGGAGAGACCGGCGACCGGAGTTATCCGTGAACTGGCGCCGAAGGAGCAACCGCCCCGGAAACTCTCAGGCAAACCGACAGGCGGAACGCACCGGCCATCCACCGCATGAGTGGGCGTCCGTGCCTAAACGCACCTTCAGCCTGGGTTTCCCGGACTGCAGGTTCCTTGTGCCATGTATCCCACCATCAGTCTGGGGCTTTGTCCCCACCGGCCAGCGCGGTGGCGGCGTGCTCTGATACAGCGTGCCCTGATTGTGCCGGTGTCCTATCGAACAACGATAAACAATGAAGCACGGAGGCAGTTTTGGGGATTTCCATTGGGGGGCTGGTGCGTCCCATCGTTGCGGTCTGCATCGTCCTGCTGGCGCCCGTCGGCGCCCCCGTCGGCGCTCAAGCGGCCGATCGGGCGTTGATGCGCTTTCCGGACATACATGGCGATGAAGTGGTCTTCTCCTACGCGGGCGACCTCTGGCTGGCTACCACCGCTGGCGGGACGCCGCGCCAGCTGACCAGCGGGCCTGGCCTGAAGCTGTTCCCTAAATTCTCCCCCGATGGTCAATGGATCGCCTTCACCGGCCAATATGGCGGTGATGAGCAGGTCTATGTGATGCCCGCCAAAGGCGGCGTTCCGCGCCAATTGACCTTTTATCCCGCCCTGGGGCCTTTGCCGGCCCGGTCGGGCTACGACAATCAGGTGACGGGATGGAGGCCGGATGGTTCCGCCATCCTTTTCCGGTCGCTTCGCGATGTGCCTACGGTGACGGAGGCGCGGCTTTACACCGTTCCCCGGACGGGTGGGGAGGTGGCGCCGCTGCCCATGGCGCGGGCTGGCGCGGGCGTGTTTTCCCCCGATGGGGGCAAGGTGCTGTTCTCCACCACCTCGCGCGATTTCCGGACGTGGAAGCGGTATCAGGGCGGTTGGGCGCAGGATCTGTTCGTCGCCGACCTGTCGTCCAAATCCCTGACGAACATCACCCACAACGTCCGCACCGACCGCGACCCGATGTGGACGCGCCGGGGCATCTTCTTCCTGTCGGACCGCGACGGCCATCTGAACCTGTATCAGACCGACGTCAACGGCGGGACCGTCCGCAAACTGACCAACTTCACTGCCGGGGATGCGGAATGGGCCAGCGCGGACGCGGATGGTAACATCGTCTTCCAGTATGAGGGCACGCTCCATGTCTATCGCGCGGCGGCGAATACCGAGCAGACCCTGACCCTGGACATTCCGGCCGGCGACGCGGCGGGCATGCCGCGCACGATCGGCGTGGGCGGCCAGGTGGAGGACAGCGCCCTGTCCCCGGATGGACACCGGGTCGCGGTCGTCGCCCGGGGGGATATCTTCCTGCTGCCCGTCGAGGGGCCAGGGGCCGCCGTGAACCTGACCCACAGTTCCGGCGTGCATGAACGCGCCGTCGCCTGGGCGCCTGACGGCCACAGCCTCGCTTTCCTGTCCGACCGTGGCGGGGATGAGGAACTGTGGGTCATGGCCAGCGATGGCGGCGGCGCGCGCGCCGTCACCCGCGACAGCCACACCCGCTATTACCGCCCCGTCTGGTCGCCCGATGGGCGTCACGTCGCCGTCTTGGACAAGGACGGCGGCTTGTTCGCGGTCGATGTCGCCACCGGCGCGCGCCGGTCGGTGGGCGCCACGCGGGCCTGGTTCCAGCGGGATTATGAATGGTCGCCCGATGGGCGCTACCTGACCTATGCGGAGATGCAGCCCAGCAACCTCCGCGCCATCCGCATCTGGGATGTCGAGACGGGCCGGAACGAGGTCGTCACCGATACCCTTTACGATTGCTTCAGTCCCGCCTGGTCACCGGATGGGCGGTATCTCTGGTTCCTGTCCGTCCGCGACCCGGTCTTGCAGGTGGCGGAAGGCGAATGGAACTATGCCGGTAACCGCCAAACGCGGATCTATGCGCTGGCGCTGCGGCACGATGTCCCGAACCCGTTCATGCCCCCCAATCCGGGGGAGGGTGCCAAGGGTGGGGCGGCGGCGTCCGCCGATGGCAAGGGGGCGAAGAAAGGCGCCGTCGTGGAGTATGACGGCCTGGCGCAGCGCCTGATACAGGCGCCCGTCGGCCCGGATAACTACGTGGACCTGACGGCCGCCGCCGACAGGCTGGCCTTCCGCCTGCACGATGACCCGACCTTCGCCGGCGGCGACGGACATGCCTCGCTGTTCAGCCTGCCTTTCAAGGGGGGCAAGACCATCCGCGTGGTCGATGCGCCCCGGGGGTATGACATGGACGCGGCGCGAACCACAGCCCTGCTTCAGGGCGGCAACAATTACTTGGCGGTCGCCCACCTGGATCCGGGCGGGGGAGCCGCCGGCGGCCCGACCCCCCTCGACCTCGGCCGTTTGGTCGTGACCATCAACCCCCGCGAGGAATGGGCGGAAATCTTCGATGAGGTTTGGCGCCGCTACCGCGACTTCTTCTACGACCCGGCCATGCAGGGGCACGATTGGAAGGCAATCGGCGCGCATTACCGGGCCCTGTTGCCGGCGGTCGGCAACCGCGCCGACCTGAATTACCTGATCGGTGAGATGATCGGTGAGCTGAACATCAGCCACGCCTATGTCGGCGGCGGGGATGAAGGGATGCAGTTCCGCCCCGGCACCGGGCTGCTGGGCGCGCGTTTCACCTTCGACCCGGCGGCGGGGCTCTGGCGCGTGGCCAAGGTGTTCGAGGGCGACAACGCCGACCCGCAATACCGTTCCCCCTTCACCGAGGTGGGAAGCCGCGTCGGGGTGGGGGAATACATCCTGGCCATCGATGGGCGGCCGCTGGACGCGAGCTTCGGTCCCGACCAGGCGCTGGCCGGCAAGGCGGACCAGATGGTGGAGGTGGCGGTCGGCCGTTCCCGCAGCGTGGAGCGGCGCGTGCTGGTCAAGACCCTGCACAGCGAGACCGCCCTGATCCGGCAGGAGCGCAAGCTGGACGCCATGCGTCTGGTCGACCGCCTATCGGGCGGCCGGATCGGCTACGTCCATATTTCCGACATGGGGCCCGCCGGGTTGGCCGAGTTTGTGAAGGACTGGTATGGCCAGTTGCGCAAGGACGGCATCGTCATCGACATCCGTGGCAATGGCGGGGGCAACGTGTCGCGCATGATCCTGGAGCGGTTGCTGCGCCCCGCCTACAGCCGGGGGTTCGTACGGGGGCTCCAGATCCCCCAGACCTATCCCTGGGGCAACTTCACCCAGGTCTTCACGGGTGAGATGGCCATGCTGGTGAATGAGAACACCATGTCGGACGGCGACACCATGGCCTGGACCTTCCAGCAGACGCACCGGGGGCCCTTGATCGGCGAACGCACCTGGGGTGGTGTCATCGGCGGCGGCGATACCGGGCCGCTGCTGGACGGCGGAAGCGTGACCGTGCCCCAGTTCGCCCTGGCCGGTCCCCATGGCGAATGGATCGTCGAGGGGCAGGGGGTGACGCCGGACATCGAGGTCGACTTCGACCAACCGGCCCTTAAGGGGGAACCCGACGCCCAACTGACCGCGGCGGTGCGGAACCTGCTGGACCGGATCAAGGGCAACCCCGGCTCGCTCGGGGGGCCTCAGCCCTATCCCATCCGGCCCTGAACCGGGAAGGACCGGTCTGGGCGATGGTGACGTCGCCCAGGCCGGTCCCCGCGCCCCGTCAGGCCGGTAGCCCCAGCCAATCCCGCGCCGCCGGCAGGCGCCGTAGCACCAGACGCTCCACCACCAGCACCCCGACGAGGGAGGCGCCCAACAGGGGCAGGAACACGCCCAGCGCCACCAGCAGGGCCGCGAACATCAGCGGCGCGCGGGCCGGCTGTCGCGAGGCGCGGGTGGCGGGCGGCGCCCCCAGCGCCTGGGCCGGCCGCCGGCGCAGCCACAGCACCACCGAGCTGACGGCCAGGGTGATCAGGCTAAGGGCGGTGAAGACGCCCAGGGCCTGGTTCAGCCAGCCGAACAGATGCCCCTCATGGGCCGCGACGCCGATGCCCACCATGCGGTCCACCCAATGCCGCTGGCTGAAATCCACCCGTTTCAGCACCTGACCGTCGGGGCTCAGCGTCAGGTCGGTGCGCAAGGGGCGGTTCTGGGCGTCCGACTTCGCTGTCCAATACCCGCCCGGCTGGCGCGGCGGGGAAATCAGCACCGGCGGCGCCAGGTTCAGGGGCGCCACCGTAGCGGCCAGGGCGTCCAGGGGTGCGTAATCCGCCTGGAGATTGGGGCCGGCCGGGGCGTGGCCATGATGGCCGGCATGCTCGTCACCGGCGGCCGCCCCGCCATTCATGGCCAGACGCTCCGCCAATTCGCCGGATCGGCCGGTGGTCCAGTCCTGCTTGGCCACGGCGGTGCCGGTGATCTGGCGGATTTCCTTGAAATAGGCGCCCCAGTTCTTGGACCAGGGCAGGCCGCTCAGCAGCAGGAACAGGGCGAAGAACGACACCCACAGGCCGACGACGGCGTGCAGGTCCCGCCAGAACGTGCGCCCACCCCGGCCCAGGCGGGGGTAAAGCACGCCGGCCAGGCCGTCCGCCTGGCGGGGCCACCACAGGTAAAGCCCGGTCAGGATCATGACGATGGCCCAGGACGCCGCCAACTCCACCACGAAGGATCCCTTGTCCCCCATCATCAGTTCGCCATGCAGGCGGAAGATGATGCGCATCAGGCGGTCATCCTCACTGACCACCTTCAGGATGGCCAGGGTCTGGGGATGGACATAGACCCGGAACTGCTCCGTCCCCCGCCCGACGATGACACGGGTGGCAGTGGCCGGGCCCTTGGGCAACTCATAGGCGTTCAGCACCCCGCCCGGCACCGCCGCCACGCCCGCCCGCGCCTGGTCGGCCGCGCTGGCCCAGGGGCCGGTGATGGTCAGGGTGTCATAGGGCCGGTCGATCAGCGCCTCCACCTGCGGCTTGAACAGGTACAGCGCGCCGGTCAGCGACAGCCAGACGATGAAGGGGATGCAGAACAGCCCGGCGTAGAAATGCCAGCGCCACACCGCCCGCAGGTCCAGCCAGGGGCGACGGCTGGCGGGCATCGCCTGGTCGGAAAGGGCTTCGATGCTCATCTTGGGTCTTCCCCCGTGGGTTTGCACCCACGGGGCCTCTGGTCGGGGTGGATCAGAATTTCACGCGGACGCCGCCGATCACGGTGCGGGGCGACCCCGCCCAGATCGAGCCGGTGCTGGCCGCCAGGGTGCCGGCGCCGTTCTGCCCGCCGGCCGCGTTCAAGGTGTCGGTGATGTTTGAGGCGGAGGCGACATAGGTCTCATCGAACACGTTGCGCACCTCGACATACAGGCGCAGGCCCGCCAGGCCGGGGGCCGACGGTTCGTAATGCAGGTTCACGTTCACCAGGTCATAGCCGGGGGCCTTCAGCAGGTTGGCGTTGTCCAGGTAAAAGGCGGCGCGGTGGTTGACCTCGACGAAGCCGCCCAGGCCCTTCAAGGCGCCGCTGGGCTGGTCATAGGCCACGCGGGCGTTGAGGTATGAGGGCATGACGCCCGGAATCTTGTTGCCCGAGCGGTTGAAGGCGGCGGAGCGCGCGCCGGTGCTCAGCACCTCGACATAGTCGTCGTAATACTGGTCATCCAGCAGATAGGCCGCCGACAGCCGCGCGCCGGGCAGGGCGTCGGGCAGGGGCTGCCACTCAGCCGACACCTCGATGCCGCGATGGATGGAGGAGGGGGCGTTGAAGGTGAAGGTCTGCAGGTTGGCGCCAGCGGATTGCGACACCAATTCGTTGGAGAAAAACTCATAGAAGCCGGTGACGGCGGCTTTCAGGGATGGCGCCGGCGTCCACTCGGCGCCCAGGTCGACGCCGACGTTGGACTGCGGCTTCAACTGGGTGTTGTTGCCGAAGGTCCCCTGCTGGGTCACGAACAGGTTGCCGGACTGGGGCGTGCCATAGCCGGTGGCGACGCGCGCATGCAGCCGCCAATCGCTGTCGGGCCGATAGACCAGCGACGCCTCCGGCGCCACGTTGAAGAAGGTGCGCTTGGCCCGGATCAGCGTGGTGGTGACATTGCCGCCCGAGGGGTAGGCGTAGGCGGTCTGCAGGGCGTCGATGTCGGTGTAATCGCCGCCGACGCCCGCCACCACGGTCCACTGCGGCGCCAGCGCCACCTCCTCCCGCAGGTGGGCGCCCAGATTGTAGTGGTGGCCGAAGATGGTCTGCGTCAGGGCTCCCAGGGCGCCGCCGCCGCCAGCCGCCGTGGGCGGCGCCAGGTTGTAGCTGTAGGAGTTCAGGTCCTCATAATTGAAGGACAGGCCGGCGAAGTGGGTGGCCTCAAGGCCCAGCACCTGGGCGTGGGCCGTGACGTCGCTCATCAGGTTGAAGGACGGGATGGTGCCCCGGGCGCTGGTGGCGCTGGTCGGCTGGTTATAGTCCCGGTTGTCGAAAACGAACTGGGTGCGCCAGACGGTGTCGGTGTCGATGTCATGCTCCCACCGCGCGCCGGCGATGGTGCGGCGGTCATGCCGTCCCAGGCCCGCCTGGTCGGGGCTCAGGGTCAGCTTGGCGCCGTTGACGCCGTTGGCATAGACGCTGACCCCGGCGCAGCCGGCCGCCGCCAGGGCGGCGCATCCGGTCTGATAGGGGTTCTGGTTGAACTGGTTCAGCGACAGCCGCAGGGACAGGTTGGTGTCCAGGTCGTTGTTGACCAGCTTCACCGTGATGCGGTCGTTGGGGCTGACGTCGAATGTGGCTAGAAGGTTTTCCGTCGTGGTGTTGAAGGAGCTGTGGGCGGTGGTGCCATTGCCGCGCACATGGCTGCCGAACAGGCTGTAGTCGATGGTGTCGTATTGCGCGCCGACGGTGGCGTAGGCGTTGACATAGCCGTGATCGCCGATGTCCGTTCCCGCCTCGGCCCCGTCGATGTCGGCGCCGCTCCGCGTGCGGAAATTGATGGCGCCGCCGGTGGCGTAGTTGCCGTACAGGGCGGAAGAGGGGCCCTTGATGACGTCGATCCCGGCATAGGCGTGCGGGTCGGTCAGGTCGGTGCGGGACAGGCCGTCCGGCTGGGTGACGGGGAAGCCGTCCTCGAACACCTGGACATTGCGGATGCCGAAGGTCTGCCGCTCGTTCGATCCCCGGACGGAAACCGACACGTCGCGCGGGCCGTTGCCCTGCAGCATGGTGACGCCCGGCGTCAGGGACAGGATGTCGGCGACGGAGAAGGCCGGGCTGTTCTTGAACTGGTCGCGGCCCACCGTGCCCATGGTCTGGCCCATGGGCTGGAGGGTGGGTTGGTCGCCGACGCGCCGCGCGGCCCGCTCAGCGGTCACCAGCACCTCATGCTGGGGCGACGGTCGGGCCATGACTGGGTTGGCGGCGGGCGCCGCCGCCGCGTCTTCGGCATCCAGGGCCGCCAATGCGGCCTGGACCTGGTCCAACTGCCGTTGCAGGGCCGCCCGTCGTTCGGCTTTGGATGCTGGTGCTGCCTCGGCGCTTTGGACGGTTTGGGCCACGGCGGGGGCGATTGCGGCCATGGATAGGGCGAGAGCGGCCGGCAGCGCGATGGCGCCGCCGGTCCGGGATGGGGAACGGAGCACGGGATGACTCTCCTGCGGCCGCCCCTAGGGCTGTCCCAAAGGGGGCGTCCCAAAAGGCGGCCAAGACGTGTTCACGGCCGCGATCAGGCGCGCCGGAACACGAGCGATGACGATAAGGCCGGCCCAAACGGGGGCCGGGAGCGATCGGGTCAGGTCAGGAGAGGACGAGGGGCGGCCCGCGGGCCAGCCGCGTGCCCGGCGGCCGCGGGCGCGGCCAGGGTGCCGACAGGGCGAATGCCCAACCGAGAGCGCGGGGCTGGGTAGGCAGGACCAGGATGACCGCCAGCAGGCCCACCGCCAGGGCCGCGACCGCCGCGAACACGCAGGGCGCGTCCATGCCGTGGCCGGCATGGTCCCCATGATGATGCATGCCGGGATTGGCCAGCATCGCCTGGGCCATGGCCGGGTCGGCCATCATCGTCTTGGTCATGGCCGGGTCGGCCATCTGGGCGTCGGTCATCACCGACAGGGCGTCATGCACGCTGTCGCACAGGATGACCGCCGTCGCGCCCGGCTCCCCGGCGTGGGGATTGGGCATGTAGCCGGCCGGGATCAAGCCGCGCAGCAGCAGGGCCAGCGCCAACAGCCAGAACCAGCGCCGGGGCTGGCGCCCCTGCGGTGGAAATCCTCTGGCGCGGTGGCGGCGATGCGGTTGCATAAGGTCCCTGATATGAAAGCGGGGCGGTGCCTGTCAATGCGCATGTCCCCAGGGGAGCATGTCCTCAATGACCAAGTCCGCTATCGCGCCCACTGCGCCTTCAGGCTTTGGCCATTGCAGGACCGGGGGCGGGTGGGAACCGCGTATCGGCCTCCCTCTGGTCGATCAACGGATCGGGCCGCGCATAGCGGATCAGGGCGTCACGGTGCGTGATCTCGATATCGCTGCCGGAGACGACCACGCCATGGGCGCGCAGCGTGGCGAAGCCGCGTGACAGGTTTTCCGGTGTCATGCCCAGGCGCGAGGCCAGCACCCGCTTCTCGCAGGGCAGGGGAACCCGGTTCCCCTCGCCCGCCTGCCCCAGCATCCAATTCGCCAACCGTTCGGTTCCCGTGCGCAGCTTCAGGTTTTTCAGATCGCGGATCGCCTGGCGATACCCACCGGCCAGTTCCATGACGATGGCCGTCATGAAGGCGGCGTCCTGGGTCATGGCCTGGCGCACCTTTTCCGCCGGGATCATGACGATGCGCGACTTCTCGATGGTGCGGGCGGATTGAAGATAGACCTGGTCCTTCAGCACCGCCGCCAGGATGAAGGTGCCCAAGGGCTGCACCAGGTCCAGCGTCGTCTCCTCCCCCTCCGTCCCGGCATACATTTCCACCAGGCCGTCGGTGACGATGTGGAGGAAGTCAGCCCTCTCCCGTTCCTGGATCAGCGTGACGCCGGAGGGGAAGCGCTGCAGGAAGCCGGCGGTCACCAAATCCGCGAAGGTCTCCTCACGAATGTCGCGGAACAGGGGCAGGGCCCTAATTTCGCTGGCGTCATCGGGTCTCACGGCACGTCCCCCTTGCTTCCCATTTCTCACCATACTTCGTTCTTGATATTTGTCAAACGTTAAAATAAATAAAGTCAATATGATAATCAAAATTTGCCTATGTCTGGTCTTTTACTTTTAAATTGACCGTGTTTTGCGCCGTTCATCCAATACTCGTTGATTCAAATCAAGGTTAGTTCCCCGGCAAATCCATAGCGTTTGGTCGGCGCCTACTATTGCGCCTTCCAACGGCCGGGGTCCCATGATGTCTGCCCATCCCGATGCAGCCGCCGCCGACCGGCGCGTTTCGCTGGTCATGAGCACGCTCGCCTTCACTGTCTGCTTCGCTGTCTGGACCATTTTCTCCATCATCGGCATCCGTGTCCGGCAGGAACTGGGGCTGTCCGAAACCCAGTTCGGCCTGCTGGTCGGCACGCCCATCCTCACTGGCTCCCTGATCCGCATCGCCCTCGGCATCTGGACGGATCGATATGGCGGCCGTCCGGTGCTGGTGGGCACCATGGTGTCGGCCGCCGTCGCCACCTTCCTGCTGTCCTACGCCCACACCTATCCCCAGATGCTGGTGGCGGCGCTGGGCGTGGGCATCGCCGGCGGCTCCTTCGCTGCGGGCGTCGCCTATGTCTCGCGGTGGTTCCCGCCGGAGCGGCAGGGCACCGCCCTGGGCATCTTCGGCGCCGGCAACGTGGGCGCCGCCGTGACCAAGTTCCTGGCGCCGTTCGTGCTGGTCGCCTACGGCTGGCAGATGGTCGCCCAGGTCTGGGCCGCCGCCCTGGTGCTCATGGCCGTGGTGTTCTGGTTCACCACCAAGGACGATCCCGTCCTGGTCGCCCGCCGGCGGGAGGGCCGCGCGGCCCCCGCCGCCTGGCTGGAGCTGGAGCCGCTGAAGAACGTCCAGGTGTGGCGCTTCGCCCTCTATTACTTCTTCGTCTTCGGCGCCTTCGTGGCCCTGGCCCTGTGGCTGCCCCAGTACCTGATCAAGGTTTACGGGGTGGATATCCGCGCCGCCGGCATGATCGCCGCCGCCTTCTCCATCCCCGCCAGCCTGTTCCGCGCCTATGGCGGCCACCTGTCCGACACCTACGGCGCCCGGCGCGTCCTGTACTGGACCTTCCTGGTGTCCATCCTGGCCACTTTCATCCTGTCCTACCCGCCCACCGACTATGTCGTGCACGGTGCCCGGGGCACCGTCGCCTTCCATATGGAAATGGGCCTCATCCCCTTCACGGTCACCGTCTTCGTCCTGGGCTTCTTCATGGCCCTGGGCAAGGCCGCGGTCTACAAGCACATCCCCGTCTACTATCCCCAGCATGTGGGGGCGGTGGGCGGCCTGGTGGGCATGATCGGCGGCCTGGGCGGCTTCGTCCTGCCCATCCTGTTCGGCACCCTGCTGGACCTCACCGGCTTGTGGACCAGTTGCTTCATGGCGCTGTTCCTGCTGGTGGGCGGGGCGCTGCTGTGGATGCACCTGTCCGTCCGCCGCATGGAGCAGATGGCCGCCGGCCCGGTGCTGGACGCGCTGCCGCCCTTCCCGGAGATGCAGGGCATGCCGGCGCCGGTGCGGGCGCCCAAGAAGGAGGGGGCCGTCCTGACCGATTGGCGGCCGGAGGATGCGGACTTCTGGGCGGCCAAGGGCCGGCGCATCGCCCGGCGCAACCTGTGGCTCTCCATCCCGGCGCTGCTGCTGTCCTTCGCCATTTGGCAGGTGTGGTCGGTGGTGGTGGCCAAGCTGCCCCTGGTCGGCTTCCGCTTCACCACGGACCAGCTTTTTTGGCTGGCGGCGCTGCCCGGCCTGTCGGGCGCCACGCTGCGCATCTTCTATTCCTTCATGGTTCCCATCTTCGGCGGCCGGCTGTGGACGACGCTGGCCACCTGGTCGCTCATGATCCCGGCGCTGGGCATCGGCTACGCCGTGCAAAGCCCCGACACGCCCTACGCCGTGTTCCTGATCCTGGCGCTGTTCTGCGGCTTCGGCGGCGGCAACTTCGCCTCCTCCATGGCCAACATCTCCTTCTTCTTCCCCAAGGCGGAGAAGGGCAACGCGCTGGCCCTGAACGCCGGCCTGGGCAACTTGGGCGTCAGCGTCGTGCAGTTCGTCGTGCCGCTGGTCATCACCGCCGGCATCTTCGGCTGGGTGGGCGGCGACCCGGCCCTGGTGACGGGGCCGGCCGGTCCCACGCCGCTGTGGATGCAGAACGCCGGCTTCGTCTTCGTGCCCTTCATCGCCCTGTCGGCCTTCGCCGCCTGGTTCGGCATGAACGACATCGCCTCGGCCAAAGCGTCCTTCGCCGACCAGGCGGTCATCTTCCGTCGCCGGCACAACTGGATCATGTGCTGGCTCTACACCGGCACCTTCGGGTCCTTCATCGGCTATTCCGCGGGCTTCCCCCTGCTGGCCAAGACCCTGTTCCCGGACGTCAACGCCCTGCAGTTCGCCTTCCTGGGCCCGCTGGTGGGGGCGCTGTCCCGCTCCGGCACCGGTTGGCTGGCGGACCGCTACGGCGGCGGCCGGGTGACCGTCGGCGCCTTCCTGCTGATGATGGCGGGGGTGTGCGGGGTGCTGTGGTTCATCGGCGCCAAGGACCAGCCCCACGCCTTCACGGGCTTCTTCCTCTCCTTCCTGCTGCTGTTCTTCGCCACCGGCGTGGGCAACGCCTCCACCTTCCAGATGATCCCGGCGATCATGGGCAGCGAGATGGCCCGGCTGATGCCGGAGGCGGATGCCGCGACGCGGGCGCGCCACGCCGCGACCGAGGCCGCCGCCATTACCGGCTTCACCTCGGCCATCGCCGCCTTCGGCGCCTTCTTCATCCCCAAGAGCTACGGCACCGCCATCGCGCTGACGGGCGGGCCGCAGGCGGCGCTGTGGGCTTTCTTCGGCTTCTACGTGACCTGCGTGGTCCTCACCTGGGCCGTCTACACCCGCAAGGGCGGCCTGTTGCACGACATTGAGCGCGCCCGGCGCGGCGCGCCCATCCATCCGGCCGCGGCCGAATAAAAAAGGACGGGACAAATGTCTCATTTTCTCGACCGGCTGACCTTCTTCCGGCGCAGCGTCGACCAGTTTTCCAACGGCCACGGCATCGTGACCGATGAAGACCGCTCCTGGGAGGACGGCTACCGCAAGCGCTGGCAGCACGACAAGATCGTGCGCTCCACCCATGGCGTGAACTGCACGGGCTCGTGCTCGTGGAAAATCTACGTCAAGGGCGGCATCGTGACTTGGGAGACGCAGCAGACGGACTATCCGCGCACGCGGCCCGACCTGCCCAACCATGAACCGCGCGGCTGCGCCCGGGGCGCCTCCTACAGCTGGTATCTCTATTCCGGCGCGCGGGTGAAGTACCCCATGGTGCGCGGCCGGCTGCTGAAGCTGTGGCGGCAGGCCCGTGCCACCCTGCCGCCGGTGGCCGCCTGGGCGTCCATCGTCGGGGACGAGGCCAAGCGCAAGTCCTACACATCCATCCGGGGACACGGCGGCTTCGTCCGCGCCACCTGGGATGAGGTGAACGAGATCATCGCCGCCGCCAACGCCCACACGGTGCGTGCCCATGGGCCGGACCGGGTGGTGGGCTTCTCCCCCATCCCGGCCATGTCCATGGTGTCCTACGCGGCGGGGTCGCGCTATCTATCCCTGCTGGGCGGCGTCTGCATGTCGTTCTACGACTGGTATTGCGACCTGCCGCCGGCCAGCCCGCAGACCTGGGGCGAACAGACGGACGTGCCGGAATCCGCCGACTGGTACAACGCCGGCTTCATCATCGTCTGGGGGTCCAACGTGCCGCAGACGCGCACGCCCGACGCCCATTTCTATACCGAGGTCCGCTACAAGGGCACCAAGAGCGCGGTCGTCAGCCCCGACTACGCCGAGGCCACCAAGTTCGCCGACATCTGGCTGAACCCCAAGCAGGGCACGGACGCGGCGCTGGCCATGGCCATGGGCCACGTCATCCTGCGCGAATACCATCTGGACCGCACGGTCCCGTATTTCGACGACTACACCCGGCGTTACACCGACATGCCCTTCCTGGTGCGGCTGGTGCAGCGGGAGGGGCGCCTGGTGCCGGAACGCCTGCTGCGCGCCTCCGACCTGCCGGGCGGCCTGGGCCAGGACAACAATCCCGACTGGAAGACGGTGGCCATCAATGAGGCGACCGGGGAACTGGTGGCGCCCCTGGGCTCTGCCGGCTATCGCTGGGGCGAGGCCGGCAAGTGGAACCTGGAGGAAAAGGACGGGCAGGGCCGCGACGTCCGCCTGGCCCTGACACTGGCGGGGTCGGCCCTGGTGGGGTCGGAAGAGGTCGCCCCGGTCGACTTCCCCTATTTCGGCGGCCGTGCCACCGAGCATTTCGTGGCGACGGAGCATGATGAGATCCTGACCCGCGCCGTGCCGTGCCGCACCCTGGCCATGGCCGACGGTAGCCAGGTCAAGGTCGCCACCGTCCATGACCTGATGATGGCCAACTACGGCCTGGATCGCGGGTTCGGCGGCGGCAACGTGGCCAGCAGCTACGATGATGACGTGCCCTTCACCCCCGCCTGGGCGGAGCGGGTCACCGGCGTGCCGCGCAACGCCATCATCACCGTTGCCCGCGAATTCGCCACCAACGCGGAAAAGACCAACGGCCGGTCCATGATCATCATCGGCGCCGGCATCAACCACTGGTACCACATGGACATGGCCTATCGCGGGGTCATCAACCTGCTGGTCTTCTGTGGGGCCATCGGCCAGTCGGGTGGCGGCTGGTCGCACTATGTCGGGCAGGAGAAGCTGCGGCCGCAGACCGGCTGGCAGCCCCTGGCCTTCGGCCTGGACTGGAGCCGCCCGCCGCGGCACATGAACTCCACCTCCTTCTTCTACGCCCATACCGATCAGTGGCGGTATGAGACGCTGACGGCGGCGGAGATCCTGTCGCCCACCGCCCCGGAGGGGGAGTGGGGCCACAGCTTCATCGACTACAACGCCCGGGCGGAGCGCATGGGCTGGCTGCCCTCCGCGCCGCAGTTGCGGCAGAATCCCCTGGACCTGGCCGCCCGTGCCGAGGCGGCGGGGCTGGAGGCCAAGGACTATGTGGCGCGCGGCCTGAAGTCGGGCGAGCTGGAATTGTCCTGCCATGACCCGGACCACCCGGACAACTGGCCGCGCAACATGTTCGTCTGGCGGTCCAACCTGCTGGGCTCTTCCGGCAAGGGGCACGAATACTTCCTGAAGCACCTCCTGGGCACCACCCATGGCGTCATGGGCAAGGATTTGGGCGCCGAGGGCGCGGTGCGCAACCGCGACGTCGTGTGGCGGGACCAGGCCCCGCAAGGCAAGCTGGACCTGCTGGTGACGCTGGACTTCCGCATGTCCACCACTTGCGTCTATTCCGACATCGTGCTGCCCACGGCCACCTGGTACGAGAAGAACGACCTCAACACCTCCGACATGCACCCCTTCATCCATCCGCTGTCCGCCGCGGTGGACCCGGCGTGGGAGGCGCGGTCGGATTGGGAGATCTACAAGGGCCTGGCCAAGACCTTCTCCCGCGTGGCGCCGGAGGTGCTGGGCGTGGAGCAGGACGTGGTGCTGACGCCCATCCTGCACGACACCCCGGCCGAACTGGCCCAGCCGTTGGACGTCAAGGACTGGGCCAAGGGTGAGGTCGACCCCATTCCCGGCCGCACCATGCCGTCGGTCAGCGTGGTGACCCGCGACTATCCCAACCTGTACGCCCGCTTCACCGCCCTGGGCCCGCTGCTGACCCAGTCGGGCAACGGGGGCAAGGGAATCACCTGGAAGACGGCGCATGAGGTGGAGGCCCTGGGCGCGCTGAACGGCGTGCATGCCGAGGGGCCGGCCAAGGGCCAGCCCCGCATCGACAGCGACATCGACGCCGCCGAAACCATCCTGATGCTAGCGCCGGAAACCAATGGCGAGGTGGCGGTGAAGGCGTGGGAGGCGCTGTCCAAGGCCACGGGCCGCGAGCATGCCCACCTGGCCCTGCCCAAGGAGGATGAGAAGATCCGCTACCGGGACATCCAGGCCCAGCCGCGCAAGATCATCTCCTCCCCCACCTGGTCGGGCATCGAGAGCGAGAAGGTCTGCTACAACGCCGGCTACACCAACGTCCATGAGCTGATCCCCTGGCGCACCCTGACCGGCCGCCAGCAGCTGTACCAGGATCATCTGTGGATGCGGGCCTTCGGTGAGGGCTTCGTCACCTGGAAGCCGCCGGTGGACCTCAAGACCATCCCCGCCGTGAAGGGCCTGCGCCCCAACGGGCACAAGGAACTGGTCCTGAACTTCCTGACGCCGCACCAGAAGTGGGGCATCCACTCCACCTACAGCGACAACCTGCTGATGCTGACGCTGAACCGCGGCGGCCCGGTGGTGTGGATCTCCGAGGATGACGCCAAGGCCGGCGGCATCGTCGACAACGACTGGGTGGAGGTGTTCAACGCCAACGGCGCCCTGACGGCCCGGGCCGTGGTGTCGCAACGCATCAAGCCCGGCATGATGCTGATGTACCACGCGCAGGAAAAGATCGTGAACACGCCGGGGTCGGAACTGACCGGCAACCGGGGCGGCATCCACAATTCCGTCACCCGCACCGTGCCGAAGCCCACCCACATGATCGGTGGCTACGCCCACCAGGCCTACGGCTTCAACTACTACGGCACCGTGGGTGCCAACCGTGACGAGTTCATCGTCGTCCGCAAGATGGCCAAGGTCGATTGGCTGGAACAACCCCTGTTGGCCACGGGCCCGAAGGAGGCCGCAGAATGAAGATCCGCGCCCAGATCGCGATGGTGCTGAACCTCGACAAGTGCATCGGCTGCCACACCTGTTCCGTCACCTGCAAGAACGTGTGGACCAGCCGCGAAGGCGTCGAATACGCCTGGTTCAACAACGTGGAGACCAAGCCCGGCATCGGCTATCCAAAGGAGTGGGAGAACCAGAAGCGCTGGAACGGCGGCTGGCGCCGGCGGCGCGATGGCCGGATCGAGCCGCGCATGGGCGCCAAGTGGCGCATCCTGGCCAACATCTTCGCCAACCCCGACCTGCCCGAGATCGACGACTTCTACGAGCCCTACACCGTCGATCACGAACACCTGCAGACCGCTGGGGAATCCCAGGCATTCCCCACCGCCCGCCCGCGTTCCGCCATCACCGGCCAGCGCATGGAAAAGGTGGAGTGGGGCCCCAACTGGGAGGAAATCCTGGGCGGGGAGTTCGAGAAGCGGTCGCGGGACGTGAATTTCGACGGCGTGCAGAAGGAGATCTACGGCCAGTTCGAAAACACCTTCATGATGTACCTGCCGCGCCTGTGCGAGCACTGCCTGAACCCGGCCTGCGTTTCCGTCTGCCCGTCCGGCGCCATCTACAAGCGCGAGGAGGACGGCATCGTCCTGATCGACCAGGACAAGTGCCGGGGCTGGCGCATGTGCGTCTCGGGCTGCCCCTACAAGAAGATCTATTACAACTGGTCTTCCGGCAAATCGGAGAAGTGCATCTTCTGCTTCCCCCGTATCGAGGCGGGGCAGCCCACCGTCTGTTCCGAAACCTGCGTCGGCCGTATCCGCTATCTGGGCGTCCTGCTCTACGACGCCGACCGGATCGAGGCGGCGGCCAGCGTGCCGGATGAAAAGGACCTGTACCAGGCGCAGTTGGACCTGTTCCTGGACCCCAAGGACCCGGCGGTGATCGCCCAGGCCCGCGCCGACGGTGTGCCCGAGAGCTGGATCGAGGCGGCGCGCCATTCCCCCATCTGGAAGATGGCCATGGAATGGAAGGTGGCCTTCCCGCTGCACCCGGAATACCGGACCCTGCCCATGGTCTGGTACGTCCCACCGCTGTCGCCCATCCAGTCGGCCGCCGCCGCCGGCAAGATGGGGCTGGACGGCGACATGCCCGACGTCCGTTCCCTGCGCATCCCGCTGAAATACCTGGCGAACCTGTTGACCGCCGGGGCGGAGGAGCCGGTGGCCCTGGCGCTGGAGCGTATGCTGGCCATGCGCGGCTACATGCGGGCCAAGACGGTGGACGGCCGCCTGGACGAGGCCATCGCCGCCAAGGTGGGCCTGACGGGCGCGGCCATCGAGGACATGTACCAGATCATGGCCATCGCCAATTACGAGGACCGCTTCGTCATCCCCACCGCGCACCGGGAATGGAGCCAGGACACGCAGGACCTGCGCGGCGGCTGTGGCTTCTCCTTCGGCAACGGCTGCTCGGGCGGCAGCACGGACACCAACCTGTTCGCCACGTCGCGCGTGAAGAAGGCGCGGAATCCCATGGAGATCGCGTGATGGCCACCACCCTACCCATTGGCACCACCCCAACCCTCAAGGCGCTGTCGGCGCTGCTGACCTATCCCACGCCTGCGCTGATCGCCGTGTTGCCGGAAATCGGAAACCTGATCATCGCCCAAGGCCACGCGGCCGATGGCTTGCTGCGGCCGCTGCTGGACGATCTGGCCGGTCGGGACCTGTATGATCTGCAGGAAAGCTATGTCGACCTGTTCGACCGCAGCCGCCGCCTGTCGCTGCACCTGTTCGAGCATGTGCACGGCGAAAGCCGCGACCGGGGCCAGGCCATGGTCGACTTGGCCGCCCATTACGAGAACGCCGGCCTGTCGCTGGCGGTGAACGAACTGCCCGACTACCTGCCCCTGTTCCTGGAGTTCCTGTCCACACGGCCGGAGGCGGAGGCGCGGGCCCTGCTGGGCGAGACCGCGGCCATTCTGGCGACGCTGGAGGAACGGCTGGCCAAGCGCGGCTCCCTCTACGCGCCGCTGTTCACTCTGCTGCTGGCCTTGACCGAGGCGGTGGGCGCCGAGCGGGAGGGCGCCGATACCGACGACCATGAGGCGAATGATCTGGCCGCCCTGGATGCCGAGTGGGAGGAGGCGGCCGTCACCTTCGGCCCCGGCACGCCGGGTGACGGGTGTTCCGTCGACCGCCTGCGCACCCGCCTGCGGGCCGAGCGCCGCGACGCCCGCCACAGCGCCCACTCTTGAGAAATGGAGGCGACGATGTCCGAGACCATCAACGGCATCCTGTTCGGCTGGTATCCCTATCTCTGCCTGACGGTGTTCCTGCTGGGCAGCCTGATCCGTTATGACCGCGAGCAGTACACCTGGAAGACGGGATCGTCCCAGTTGCTGCGGCGCCGGCAATTGCGGCTGGGGTCCAATCTGTTCCACATCGGCATCCTGACCATCTTCCTGGGGCATACCGGCGGCCTGCTGACCCCCATCCAGGTCTTTGACACGCTGGGCATCGGCCATGGCTTCAAGCAGGGTCTGGCCATCACCGTGGGCGGCATCGCCGGCGTGGCCTGCTTCGTCGGCATCGCGCTGCTGGCCCATCGCCGGCTGTTCGATCCCCGTATCCGCGCCACCTCCAGCTTCGGCGACACCGCCATCCTGCTGCTGCTGTGGGCGCAACTGACCCTGGGGCTCAGCACCATCTTCGTTTCCCTGGGGCATATGGACGGGCACGAGATGGTGAAGTTCATGGACTGGGCCCAGGGCATCGTGACGCTACGGCCGGGCGCCGCCGCCCATGTGGCCGACGTGCATCCCATTTTCAAGGCGCACCTGCTGCTGGGCATGACCCTGTTCCTGGTCTTCCCCTTCACCCGCCTGGTCCATGTGTGGAGCGCGCCCATCTGGTATCTGGCGCGTCCCGGCTATCAGGTCGTGCGCTCGCGCTTCGCCCAGCCACGTTGGACCCAGCCACGCGGGCCGGTGGCGCCCCGGTCGGGCGCCGCGATCCGACCGGCGGGGGAGTGACGGCCCATGGACACGCATTCCCATCCCCATGAGGCGCCCGCCGCCGCACCGGCGGACGCCAAGGTCTCCCTCGATATCCTGATGCAGCGGATGAAGGCCGCCCCACCGCCCATCACGGTCAACGGCGTGGTCATCCCCCGCCAGGCCATCGCGGAGGAGGTGCAGCACTTTCCGGCGGACAACCCTGCCCAGGCGTGGCAGGCCGCCGCCCGTGGCCTGGTGTTGCGCGAACTGCTGATGCAGGAGGCCCGGCGCCTGGCGATCACGGCGCGGCCCCAAGCCGATGCCGACGGCCGGGTGGAGACGGAGGAGGACGCCCTGCTGCGGGCGCTGGTGGAGCGGGAGGTGGCGGTGCCCGAGGCGGACGAGGCCAGCCTGCGCCGCTTCTACGGCAACAACACCCAGCGCTTCATGACGCCGGCCCTGTATGAGGCGGACCATATCCTGATCGCGGCGCGGCGGGATGACGATGCCGCCTTCGCCGCCGCGCGGGACAAGGCGGCGGCGCTGGCCGCCCTCCTGGCGACCGAGCCGGGCCGGTTCGCGGCCTTGGCGCGGGACTTCTCCGGCTGCCCGTCCGCCACCGTCGGGGGCAGCCTGGGCCAGATCGGGCCGGGGGACACGACGCCGGACTTCGAGGCGGCGCTGGCGGTATTGGATGAGGGGGCCATCTCCCCGCCGGTGGAAACCCGCTATGGCGTCCACCTCATCCGCCTGAACCGCAAGATTCCCGGCCGGCAGCTTCCCTTCGAGGCGGTGCGGGACACCATCGCCCGGTATCTGACCGACCATGTGCGGCGCCAGGCGACGGCGCAATACCTGGCGCTGCTGGTGGGCCGGGCGACCATCCAGGGCATCGCGCTGGACGGGGCGGCCACGCCCCTGGTGCAGTGAAAGGGGACGGTCATGTTCGGCAATTTGATCGCGTCCCTGGACGATCCGGCGGTGGCCGACGGCGTGCTGCGCGCCCTGGACGACGCGGCCCTGTCCGGGCGGGTGGACGCCTGGGCGTCGGCCAGCGGCCAGCCCCCGGCGGCGGTGCTGTCCCTCTGCGTGCGCCATTTCCTGGACACCGCGTCCGACGACCTGTGGACCCAGCTCATTGGCATCATGAGCCGGGCTGAGGACCCCGGCCTGGCGGCGGTGCGCGCCATCCTGACGAAGATGCTGCCAGAAGGTGAGGCATGAGTGGGGCAGGCATGAGTGGGAGAGGCATGACCGGCCCTTGCGCCCTGGTCGATACCTTCGGCCGGCGTGTCAGCTATTTGCGCCTGTCGGTGACGGACCGCTGCGACCTTCGCTGTGTCTATTGCATGGCGGAGGACACGGCCTTCGTGCCCCGGGCGGAGCTGCTGTCGCTGGAGGAATTGGACCGCTTGGCCGCCGCCTTCGTCACCCTGGGCGTGACCAAGCTGCGCCTGACGGGGGGCGAGCCGCTGGTGCGCCGGGGGGTGATGGACCTGGTGGCGGGGCTGTCGCGGCACCTGCGCGATGGCACCTTGCGGGAGCTGACCCTGACCACCAACGGCACGCAATTGGCCCGCCATGCCGACGCGCTGGCGCGGGCCGGGGTCCGCCGGATCAATGTCTCGCTGGACACGCTGGACCCGGCCCGCTACCGCGCCCTGACGCGCGGCGGGCAGTTGGGAACGGTCATGGACGGCCTGCGCGCGGCGTTGGAGGCCGGCCTGCGGGTGAAGCTGAACGCCGTGGCGCTGCGGGGGACCACCGGCGAGGAAATCCACGATCTGATCGCCTTTGCCCATGGTCAGGGCATGGACCTGACCCTGATCGAAACCATGCCCCTGGGCGACGTGGGCGTGGACCGCACCGATCAGTACCTGCCCCTGGACCAGCTGCGGCGCGAGATCGGGACGCGGTGGACCCTGACGGACACGGCGGAGCGCACGGGCGGCCCCGCCCGCTATGTCCGCGTGGCCGAAACCGGGGGCCGTATCGGCTTCATCACCCCGCTCAGCCATTCCTTCTGCGAAAGCTGCAACCGGGTGCGGGTCAGCGCCACCGGGGTCCTCTACACCTGCCTAGGGCAGGAGGACCGGGTGGATTTGCGGGCGCCGCTGCGCGGGTCCGAGGGCGACGCGGCGCTGCACGCCGCCATCGCCGCCGGCCTGGCCGCCAAACCTCGCGGCCATGATTTCCACATCGGCCCGGGCGGCCGCCCCGCCCTGGCCCGCGCCATGTCGGCCCTGGGCGGGTGATTTGGCGGCGGGTGATTAGTATGGAGGATGAGTTGGTTCACATCGGCATCCTGACGATATCGGATCGCGCCAGCCGGGGGACTATGTCGACCGGGGCGGGCCCGCCGTCGAGGATTGGCTGCGCCGCGCCGTGACCACGCCGTGGACGCCCGTGCGCCGCGTCATTCCCGATGGGCAGGACAGCGTGCGGGACACGCTGATCGACCTGTGCGACCGGGGGACGGACCTGGTGCTGACCACCGGCGGAACCGGCCCGTCCCCCCGCGACCTGACGCCCGAGGCCATGCGCCAGGTGATGGACAAGGAACTGCCCGGCTTTGGCGAAGCCATGCGCCTGGCCAGCCTGCGCGACGTGCCCACCGCCATCCTGTCACGCCAGACGGCCGGCACCCGCAGGCGCACCCTGATCATCAACCTTCCCGGCAAGCCGGCGGCCATCGATGTCTGCCTGATGGCCGTCTTCGCCGCCGTGCCCTACTGCCTGGATTTGATCGGCGCCGGCCGCATCGATACCGACCCCGCCATCATCCAGGCTTTCCGTCCACGATAGTGACAGGCCCCCGCTTATGCGGTCGGCTTCGGGACGGGCGCCTTGTCCGCGTCGCGCAGGACCACGTAAATGGCGGGGATGACCAACACCGTCAGCAGGGTGGAGGAGGCGAGGCCGAACAGCAGGGATATCGCCAGCCCTTGGAAGATGGGGTCCAGCAGGATGGTCAGGGCGCCGATCATGGCGGACAGCGCCGTCAGCAGGATGGGCTTGAACCGTACCGCCCCCGCCTGCAGCAGGATAGCCCGCAGAGGCCGGCCCGTCTCCGCCGCCTGCGCCGATCCGTGGCGGATGAAATCCACCAGCAGGATGGAATTGCGCACGATGATGCCGGCCAGCGCGATGAAGCCGATCATCGAGGTGGCGGTAAAGGGCGCGCCGAACAGCCAATGCCCCAGCACGATGCCGATCAGGGTCAGGGGGATGGGCGTCAGGATGACCAAGGGGAGGCGGAAGCTGCCGAACTGCGCCACCACCAGGATGTAGATGCCCAGGATGGCCACGCCGAAGGCGGCCCCCATGTCACGGAAGGTGACGTAGGTGATCTCCCACTCCCCATCCCACAGCAGGGTGGGCTTGGACTCGTCGGTCGGCTGGCCGTGGAAGGCGATGGTGGGCGGGGGCAGGGCGCCCCAGTCGGCGGCGCGGATGGCGTCGTCCACGGCGAAGATGCCGTAGATGGGCGCCTCGAACGCCCCGGCCAGTTCCGCCGTGACCATGTCCGCGTAATGGCCATCGCGGCGGTACAGGGCGGGCGACCCCGCCTCGCTTTCCACATGGATCACCTGGTCCAGCGCCACCACGCCCGCCGCACCCGCATGCCGGGTGGCCGCGACCGGCGTGGCCAGCAGCCGGGCCGTCCAGGCCCGGTCGGCCTTGGGCAGGGCGACCACCAGTTCCTGGGGCCGCCGTTCATCCCCCCGGCGGACATAGCCCATGGGCATGCCGCCCAGCAGGTGGCGCAGGCTGTCGCGCACGCCCGCCTCATCGACACCGTAATAGTCCAGCCTGTCGCGGTCGATGACGACGTGCAGGCGCGGCTGGGGCTTGCCATAGGAATTGTCGATGTCGACGATGTAGGGCACCTGGGCGAACAGGCCCTTCACCTTTTCCGCCACCGCCCGCCGGGTGGCGGCATCGGGGCCATAGATTTCCGCCAGCAGCGTGGCCATGACCGGCGGCCCGGGCGGCACCTCCACCACCTTGGCGACGGCGCCGGCCGGCAGGGCCACGCCCGCCAGCCGCCGCCGCAGGTCCAGGGCGATGGCGTGGCTGCTGCGCGACCGGTCGCCCTTGGGCGCCAGGTTCACCTGCAGCTCGCCCAGCTCGGGCGCCTGGCGCAGGTAATAGTGGCGCACCAGGCCGTTGAAGTTGAACGGCGCCGCCGTGCCGGCGTAGATCTGCTGCGACCGCACCTCCGGCAGGCCGCCCGCCACGGCGGCGATGGCCTGCAGACTGCGCTCCGTATCCTCCAGCGTGGCGCCCCGGGGCAGGTCCAGCACCACGTCCAGCTCCGACTTGTTGTCGAAGGGCAGCAGCTTGACGGTCACGCCCTTGGTGGCGAACAGGCCACACGCCAGCACGGTGGCCACGCCCACGGCGGCCAGGAAGAAGCCGGCCCGCCGCCGGTTGGCGACCACGGGGGCAGCCAGGCGCAGATACATCCGGCCTAGTTTCCCGCCATCGGCGTGATCGCCATGGGCAAGGTTGTCGTCCCCCTTGCCCCGGCGCCAGCGCGCCAGGCGCAGCATCAGCCAGGGGGCGATGACCATGGCGACGAAGAAGGAAAACACCATGGCGGCGGAGGCGTTGGCCGGAATGGGCGCCATATAGGGGCCCATGAGACCGGACACGAACAGCATGGGCAACAGGGCCGTCACCACGGTCAGGGTGGCGACGATGGTGGGGTTGCCCACCTCCGCCACCGCGTCGATGGTGGCCCGCACCCGGTCGCGGCCGTCGCCCATGGCCCAGTGGCGGGCGATGTTCTCCACCACTACGATGGCGTCGTCCACCAGGATGCCGATGGCGAAGATCAGGGCGAACAGGCTGACGCGGTTGATGGTGTAGCCCATCAATTCCGCCGCGAAGAGGGTCAGCAGGATGGTCACGGGAATGACGACCAGCGTCACCACCGCCTCGCGCCAGCCGATGGCCAGGCGGATCAGCACGACGATGGACACGGTGGCGATGCCCAGGTGCAGCAGCAGCTCGTTGGCCTTTTCGTTGGCCGTCTCGCCATAGTCGCGGGTGACGCGGACGGTCACGCCCTCGGGGATCAGGCTGCCCTTGAGCTGTTCCACCCGCTGCAGGATGGCCTGGGACACCACCACGGCGTTGGCGCCGGCGCGCTTGGCCAGGGCTACGGTGACGGCCGGGGTCCGCTGCCAGGCGCCATCTGGGGCGCCATCCGGGGCACCATTGGGGCCAGCCGCCCGCGACAGGTCCCAGACGCGATGCTCCGCATCCGCTGGGCCCACCACCACGCGGGCGACGTCGCGGACATAGACGGGATGGCCGTCGCGGGTGGTCAGCAGCAGTTGGCCGATGTCGGGGATGCCCACCAGGCTGCGCCCCGCCACGACGTCGCGCTGCACGCCCGCGTCGCGCACGGCCCCCGCCAGGCCGCTGCCGTTGGCGGCGCGCAGGCGGGCCGCCAGCTCCTCCAGGGTGACATGGTTCTGCGCCAGCCGGTCCAGGTCCGGCTCCACCCGGACTTGTCCCGGCGCGCCGCCGGCCAGATAGGTCAGGCCGATGTCATCCACCTTCACCAGTTCCAGGCGCACCTTCTCCGCCAGGTCATACAGCGCCGCGTCGTTCCAGCGGCTGGCCTGATCCGGCTTGGGCGTCAGGGTCAGGGTGACGATGGCCACGTCGTTGATGCCGTGCTTCACGATCAGCGGCTCGGGCGTGCCCATCGGCAGGCGGTCATAGTTGCCGCGGATGCGCTCATGCACCCGCAGCACGGCGTCGTCCTCGCTGGTGCCGACCTTGAAGCGGGCGGTGACCATGACCTGGTCGTCGCGCGTCTGGCTGTAGACGTGCTCAACGCCGTTGATGCCCTTGACGATGGCTTCCAGCGGCAGGGTCAGATGTTCCGCCGCGTCCTGGGCGCGCAGGCCATCGGCGTCCACGATGACGTCCACCATGGGCACGCTAATTTGCGGCTCCTCCTCCCGGGGGATGGTCAGCAGCGCCAGCAGGCCGACCGCCAGCGCCGCCAGAAGGAACAGGGGTGTCAGCGGCGAATGCAGGGTCGCCCGGGTCAGGCGCCCGGAAAGGCCCAGTGGAATGGCGTCCCCCGTCATGGCTTCACCACCACGTCGCCGGCATGCAGGCCGGACAGCACCTCGACCAGCGCGGGCTGGCCCGCCGCTCCGGGATGGGGCGTGCCGCGCTGCACCGGCACGTCGCTGACATGGCCGCCGGCGTCGCGCAGGCGGGCGTAATCCACGCCGAAGCGGGTGATGAGATAGTCGGTGGGAAGCAGGATGCCTTGGCGGTGTCCGTCCGGCACCCAGGCCCGCACCCGCCCGCCGATGAGGGCGTTCGCCAGGCCGGGGGCGGCGGCGTCGATCACCACGGCCCCGTCCTCGACCCGGGGATAGACCAGGCTGACGGTCGCGGTGAGCGGGCCGGTGGTGGCGATATCGTCCACGCGAACCACGTCCCCGGCCTTCAGGGGTATGCCGGCGCTTTGGGGTAGGCGCAGGCGGATGACCGCCGGCTCGGTGGCGACCTGGGCCAGCGCCTCCCCGGCCATCATCTCCGTCCCCGTGGCGACCGTGACCTGGACGATGCGGCCTGCCGTGGGGGCCAGCACTTGGGTTTCGGTCACACGCTGGGTCAGCACCCCCCGTTCGGCCTCCGCCGCGCGCAGGGCCTCGGCCGCGGCGGAGGCCGCCGTCTGCAGGGCTTCGAGCTGGGCTTGGCTGGTGACCCCTTGGCCGACCAGCGGCTGGTTGCGCGCGACATCCTGGCGGGCCTGCGCCAGCCGGGCCTTGGCCTCCTCCACCCGCGCGTCGGCGCCGGTCTTCTGTGCCAGCAGCTTGGCGTCCTTCAGGACGGCCAGCACCTGGCCCGCGGTGACCGTGTCCCCTTCCCGGACCGGAAGGCTTGTCACCGTGCCGCCGCTCCGAACCCGGGCCGGGACGGTTTTCGTGCCTTCGATGGTGGCGGCGATCGGCCGCTGGTCCACGATGGTGGTCAGCGCCACGGTCAGGGGGGCATCGCCGTGGACGGCGGTCTCCGCGGCCATGGCCGGGGCGGATACCGCCGCGCAGGCCAGGGTGATGGCCAGGGGGGTGATGGCCAGGGGGGCGATGACCAGGGGGGCGATGGCCAGGGTGAAGGGCGCGCGCATGGGGCCGTCCTTTTAAGGATGGGGGTGGGAACGGTCAGCGCGTGGTGGGCAGGCCGGCGGCCTTCCAGGCCATGATGCCGCCCTCGACATGGCCGCAGCACGGCACGCCAGCGGCGCGGCACTTGGCCATGGCGGTGGCGGACCGCTTGCCGGAGCCGCAGTGCAGGATGACGGCGGGCCCGTTCTGGGGCAGGGCGCCGGGGGTGAAGCTGGACAGCGGATGCAATGCCGCACCCGGAATGCGCTCAAGCGCGTGTTCCCCCGCCTCCCGGACATCGATCAGGATGGCGTGGCCATCCCGGACCAGGCCGTGGGTGGTGACGGGGTCGAGGTCAAGGTAGGCGTCGCGGGCGATCATGACGGGGTTTCCTGAAGAAGCGCGCCCGCCCAGGAATCAATCAGGCCGGGGCGGCTCACACGCGGGGTTGGGGGGACAGTAGTGGCGGTACAGCACCTCCAGCACCTGGCGCGCAGGTTCGCTGGTGATGGAATACCAAATGGTCTGTCCGTCGCGGCGGGCGCCCACCAGCCCCTCGCGCCGCAAAAGCGCCAGGTGCTGGGACACCGTGGAATCCCGGATGCCGAGAAAGTCCGCCAACTCACCCACCGACCGCTCCCCGCCCACCAACTGGCAGACGATGAGCAGGCGCGTGCGATGGGCCAGCGACTTCAGCAACTCGGCGGCCTGTTCCGCCGCTTCAGACATCAACTGGGCGTCTAAGGTCATCGGGTGTTCCTGGTGACGAAGGGGCCTGGGGCCTTCTGCTTGCCAGAGGGCGGCCCCCCGAGGCAATGACCGGACGCCTGAACCTATAAATCTTCGTAGTTGCGTATATTCGATAATGCGAATATAACCACCCCATCAACGTTCGGCAAGGGCCTTTGAACGCCGCCGTCGATCCAGCTTGCGTCAGGTCATTGCCCGGAAACGGGCGGCGGTGTTGGCTAGGTGGTGTCTCGACGGTGCCAGCATGAACGACATCAGGCCGTCCCCCATTGACCCAGCGCAGGCGTCGCCATGGGGGGTATCGGGAGGAAGATGCATGGCGAACATCGTGATCATGGGCGCGGGCCTCAGCGGGACGCTGATGGCCTATGAGGTGGCCCAGGAACTGCGTGCGGAGGACAGGGTGACCCTGGTGGGCCAGGGGCAGCATTATCACTTCGTGCCATCGAACCCCTGGGTGGCCGTGGGCTGGCGTGACCGCGCCGATATTGAGGTCGATCTGCAGCCGGTGATGGCGCAGAAGAAAATCGGGTTCGAGACGGCGGGTGTCCGCCGCGTCCATCCCGCCGAGAACCGGGTTGAGCTGGAGGATGGCCGGTCGTTGCCCTACGACTATCTGGTCGTCGCCACCGGTCCCGAACTGGCCTTCGATGAAATCCCCGGCTTTGGTCCCGACCATCACACACAGTCCATCTGCCAGGTCGGCCATGCCGAGCAGGCCTATGCCGCCTTCAACCGTTTCTGTGAAAAGCCGGGCCCCATCGTCGTCGGCGCGGCGCAGGGCGCCTCCTGCTTCGGCCCGGCCTATGAATTCGCCATGCTGCTGGATACCGAGCTGCGCCGCCGGGGCTTGCGCGACCGCGTGCCCATGACCTTCGTGACGTCGGAGCCCTATATCGGCCATCTGGGCCTGGACGGGGTGGGCGACACCAAGAGCACGCTGGAGCATGAGCTGCGCCAGCGGCACATCAAGTGGATCACCAGCGCCCGGGTGACCGGGGTCGGCCCCGACATCCTGACGGTGGAAGAGGTGGGGCCGGGCGGCGCGGTCGTCGCCACCCATACCCTGCCCCATGCCTATTCCATGCTGCTGCCCGCCTTTCGCGGCGTGGGGGCGCTTCGCGGGCTGGAGGGCCTGGTCAATCCGCGCGGCTTCGTCCTGACGGACGCGTTCCAGCGCAACCCCGCGTTTCCCAACGTCTTCGCCGTCGGCGTCTGCGTCGCCATCCCACCCATCGGGCCGACGCCCGTGCCGGTGGGCGTGCCCAAGACCGGCTTCATGATCGAATCCATGGTGACGGCGACGGCGCACAACATCGGCGCCCTGTTGCGGGGCGAGGCGGTGCGGTGGAAACCGACGCTGCATGCCATCTGCCTGGCCGATTTCGGCGATGGCGGCGTCGCCTTCGTGGCCCAGCCGCAGATCCCCCCGCGCAACGTCAACTGGTCCTCCGAAGGAAAATGGGTGCACGTCGCCAAGGTCGCCTTCGAGAAATACTTCATCGGTAAGGTCCGCCGGGGCACCAGTGAGCCTTTCTTCGAACGCTTCGTTTTGAACCGGCTGAACATCCACAAGATGAAACCGGCCGAGTGATCCCTTTCAAGGAGTATCCCCCCATGAACATTGATCGCGCCATCCTCTCTTTCGCCGGCTTCATGGTGCTGCTCAGCCTCCTGCTGGGATGGCTGGTCAGCCCGTACTGGCTGCTGCTGACCGCCTTTGTCGGCGCCAACCTGTTGCAGGCGGCTTTCACGGGTTTCTGTCCCGCCGCCGTTATCTTGAAGCGCCTGGGGGTCAAGCCCGGCTGCGCCTTCCACTGAGCCGTCGAGAGGGACCCCCCATGCGCCCCGCCGCCCGCCGATCCCTTCTGATCCCCGGCCTTTGCCTGGTCCTGGCGGGCTGCACGGTCGGGCCTGATTTCCGCCAGCCGGACGCGCCCACCACCACCGCCTACACCCCATCGTCCGCGCCGGCCGCCGTGAAGCCCGGCGCGGCGGTGGGGGGCGTGGTGGCGCGGGTTCAGCGCGCCCGCCCTGGATGCCGTCGTCGACAAGGCGGTTGCCGGCAACCTGACGCTGGTGGCGGCGAAGGCCCGGCTGCGGGGGATGCAGGAGATGGCGACCGCATCGGCCGGGCGTTTCTGGCCCCAGGTCGACCTGGAGGGCGGCGTCGCCCGCAAGCGGGTCAATCTGGTCACCTTTGGCATGCAGGGACACTCCCCCGTCTTCTACCTCTATTCGGTGGGGGCGACCATCAGCTACAGCCTGGATCTGTTCGGCGGCGACCGCCGGCAGGTGGAGGCGGACGACGCCAAGGCCGAGGCGGCGGCGTACCGCACCGCCGCCGCCTATGTCATGGTGACGGGCAATACGGCGGTGCAGGCCGTCACCCTTGCCGCCGCGTCCGACGCCGCGCAGGCGACGGCCGCCGCGATTGACGCGGACCGTGAGGCGCTGGCGGCGGCGCGTGCCGGGGTCGCGGCCGGCGCCCTGCCCAGGACGGCAGCGACCGCCGCCGAGGCGCGCCTGGCGCAGGATGAGGCGCTGCTGCCCGATTTGCGGCAACGTGCCGCCGCCGCTCAGAACGCCTTGGCGGTGCTGGCCGGTGTGGCGCCGGCCGACTGGCGGTTCCCGCCGCTCAGCCTGGCGGACTTGGCTCTACCGGCGGACCTGCCGCTCAGCCTGCCGTCCCAACTGGTGCGGCAGCGCCCCGACATCATGGCGGCGGAGGCGGATCTGCACGCCGCCAGCGCCGCCGTGGGCGTGGCCACCGCCAACATGTTCCCCCGCCTGCAACTGACCGCCGGCCTGGAACAGGCGGCCGCCAGCACGGCCCTGTTCTGGAGCAGCGATTCCACCCAGGGCGGGGTGGCGGCGGGCGTGGTCGCCCCCCTTTTCCACGGCGGTGCCCTGAACGCCGCCCGCCATGCCGCCCAGGCCGAGTATGAGGCCAGCGCCGCCGACTATCGCCAGACGGTGCTGACCGCGTTCCAGCAGGTGGGCGATATCCTCATGGCGCTCAGCCATGACGGCGACGCCCTGGCCAGTGCCGACCACGCCCTGGCGGCGGCGGCGGAACAGCGCGCCATGATGCGGGCCGCCTTCGACCGGGGCGCCGTCAACCGCTTGGCGCTGCTGGCGGCGGACCGGGACTGGAACCTGGCCCGCGCCCAGCGCGCCGCCGTCCTGGGCCGCCGGTGGGCCGACGTGATCGGACTGTACGTGGCCATGGGCGGCGATTGGCGGCAGTGGGCCGACCAGGCCGACGCCGCCACCGCGACGCCGCGCACCTCTTTGAATTGATGGGACTTTAGGAGTGATAGACCATGTATCATGACTGGCCCGACCTGACGGCCACCCTGACCGGCGCCATCCGCGAATTGCGGGGCGGGTCGCCCGAGGTGATGAAATCCTTCTCCGCCATGGCGCGATCGGCGTTGGAAGCCCGTGCGCTGGACACCAAGACCAAGGAACTGATCGCGCTGGCCATCGCCGTCGCCACGCGGTGTGACGGCTGTGTCGGCTTTCATGCCGAAGCGGCCCATCGCCAGGGCGCCAGCCGGGACGAGGTGCTGGAGACCATGGGCATGGCGATCTACATGGGCGCCGGCCCCTCGGTCATGTACGCGGCCCAGGCGCTGGAGGCGTTCGACCAGTTCGCCGGCCGGGCCGCGGCCAGCGAACCCGCCGCCTGACGGGCGCGGGGACCCATGGCCCGGCAAACGGCACCGGCCCCGCTGACGGGGCGGATATTGCTGAAGCGGGTGCTGATGTTCACAGCGCTCAAGCTGGCCTTGATGGTCGCGCTGTTCTTCCTGTTCTTTTCACCGCCGCATAGGCCGACGGTCACACCCAGCGCGGTGGGATCGGCATTGTTCGATCCCCCGCCGGCCACGCGCAAGGACGAGGGGCCATGATGCCCGATATCGATGTCGTCTCGCTGTCACGCCTGCAGTTCGGGCTGACGGCCATGTACCATTTCCTGTTCGTGCCGCTGACCCTGGGCCTGTCCCTTCTGCTGGCCATCATGGAAAGCGTCTATGTCATGACGGGCCGGACCATCTGGCGCGACATGACCAAGTTCTGGGGCCTGCTGTTCGGTATCAACTTCGCCATGGGGGTTGCCACGGGCATCACCATGGAATTCCAGTTCGGCACCAACTGGGCCTACTACTCCCATTACGTGGGGGACATCTTCGGCGCCCCGCTGGCCATCGAAGGCCTGATGGCCTTCTTCCTGGAGGCCACCTTCATCGGCCTGTTCTTCTTCGGCTGGAACAGGCTGTCCGCCGTGGGTCACCTGGTCGTCACCTGGCTGGTGGCCTTGGGCAGCAACTTCAGCGCGCTCTGGATCCTGATCGCCAACGGCTGGATGCAGCACCCGGTGGGGGCGACCTTCAACACCGACACCATGCGGATGGAGGTGGCGAACTTCGCCGATGTCATCTTCAATCCCGTCGCCCAGGACAAGTTCGTGCACACGGTCAGCGCCGGCTATGTCACCGGCGCCGTGTTCGTGCTGGCGGTTAGCGCGCTCTACCTCTTGCAGGGGCGGCACAAGGCTTTGGCCCGCCGCTCCATGACCGTCGCCGCCAGCTTCGGCCTGGCCGCGTCGCTGTCCGTGGTCGTGCTGGGGGACGAAAGCGGCTACACCGCCGGGCAGAACCAGCGCATGAAGCTGGCCGCCATCGAAGCCATGTGGGAGACGGAGCCGGCGCCGGCCTCCTTCACCGTCATCGGCTTCCCTGACCAGGAAGGGCGCCGCACCAACTATGCCGTCCGCATCCCCTACGTCATGGGCCTGATCGCCACCCGGTCGATCAACCAGCCGGTCATGGGCATCAACCAGTTGATCGAGGTGGCGCAGGACCGCATCCGCAGCGGCATGGTGGCCTATCAGGCGCTGCAGCGCCTGCGCCAGGATCGCGCCGACACCGGCGCCCGCGCGACCTTCGACGCCCATGTGCAGGACCTGGGATACGCCCTGCTGCTGAAGCGCTACACACCCCTGGTGACCGATGCCACGGACGCCCAGGTGGCGGCGGCGGCCCGTGACACCGTTCCGAGGGTGGCGCCGCTGTTCTGGTCCTTCCGCGTCATGGTGGGGCTGGGCTTCTTTTTCATCGCCCTGTTCGCCACCGCCTTTGTATTGTCGGCCCGCCGGCGGCTGGAGCATCCCCTGTTCCTCAAGGTCGCCGCCGCCGCCTTGCCGTTGCCGTGGGCGGCGGCGGAACTGGGTTGGTACGTGGCGGAAGGCGGACGCCAGCCGTGGACCATCGACGGCATCCTGCCGACCTTCCTGTCGGCGTCCAACGTGCCGGCATCCAACGTCTGGTTCAGCCTGGCCGGCTTCATCCTGTTCTACAGCGCGCTGGCGGTCGTCGAACTCTACCTGATGGTCAAGGTCATCCGTCACGGGCCGCTGGACCCCAAGCCGGTTCCGCCGGCACCCCTTCATGCCGTCATCGCGGCTGGTGAATAAGGAAGCATGCCATGTTGGACTATGAAACCTTGCGCCTGCTGTGGTGGGCCCTGCTGGGCGTCCTCCTGATCGGCTTCGCCATCATGGACGGCTTCGATCTGGGGGTGGCGGCCCTGCTGCCCATCGTCGGCCGGAGCGACCTTGATCGCCGCGTCATGATCAACACCGTGGGCCCGGTGTGGGAAGGCAACCAGGTGTGGCTGATCCTGGGCGGTGGCGCCGTGTTCGCCGCCTGGCCGGCGCTCTACGCCACGGCCTTTTCCGGCTTCTACATCGCCATGTTCCTGGTGCTGTGCGCCCTGATCCTTCGGCCGGTGGGCTTCAAGTTCCGCTCCAAGCTGGAGGGAACCCTGTGGCGCCATGCCTGGGACACCGCGCTGGTGGTGGGCGGGGTGGTGCCGGCCGTGGTGTTCGGTGTCGCCTTCGGCAATGTGCTGCAGGGCGTGCCCTTCCACTTCGACGCCGATCTGCGTGTCACCTACACGGGTGGCTTCTTCGGCCTGCTCAATCCCTTCGCCCTGCTGTGCGGCCTGGTCAGCTTGGCCATGGTGGTGATGCACGGCGCCGTCTATCTGGCGGTGAAGACGGAAGGGCAGGTCGCGGCGCGGGCGCGGGGCGTCGTGCCCTGGGCGGTCATCCTGCTGCTGGCGTTGTTCAGCCTGGCGGGGGCCTGGATCGCGGCGGGCATCGACGGCTACGCCATCACCAGCGCCCTGGCGCCCGATGGGCCGTCCAACCCGCTCATGAAGGCGGTGGCGCGCGCGCCCGGCGCCTGGCTGGAAAACTATCATCGCTTCCCGGTCAGCATCGCCGTGCCGGCCCTGGGCTATGCCGGGGCCCTGGCCACTTGGGGTCTCATCCGTGCCGGCCGTGCGGGCCTGGCCTTCATAACCTCGTCCCTGGCGGTGGCCGGGGTGGTGGGCACCGTGGGCGTCAGCGTCTTTCCCTTCCTGTTGCCGTCGGCCAGCGATCCCGCGTCCAGCCTGACGGTGTGGGACGCCTCATCGTCGCCCGCGACGTTGCGGATCATGCTGGTGGCCACGGTGGTCTTCATGCCGCTGATCCTGGCCTATACCGCCTGGGTTTTCCGCGTGCTGCGCGGGCCCGTCCGGGCCCAGGACATCACCACCGACGGCGGCGCGTTCTACTGATTGCCCAAGAAGGAGCGAAGCGATGTGGTACTTTAGCTGGATTTTGGGGCTGGGCTTGGCGTGCGCCTTTTCCGTCCTGAACGCCATGTGGCTGGAATTGTCGGAGGCTGATGGCGCGGCGGCCCGCCGGCGGGCCGAGTAGGTTCGTGATGTGCTGCGGGGTGGCGCCGAACACCCCGTGGCAGGAAAGCGTGTCAGGAAAGGAAGAAGCCTTGCGGAAATTTCTGAGTTCGGCGGCCCGGCTCGGCTTCATCCTGCTCTCGGTCGGGCTGCCGGTGATCACGACGGGCTGTATGCAGGGGCAGGATAGGGCTGACGCCGCCGGCCCCTATTACACCTTCCAAAAGGTCGTCTATCAGAACGATGGCGGTTGGCCGGACAACAAGGCCTATTTCCAGCGTCTGCTTCATCATATCGGCAATCACATCGCCGCCACCGATGGCAAGGTCGAGATCCGTGTGGTCAACTTCGCCGCCGGCGTGCAATTGTTCGTCATGGCCCGGCAGGACCCGGACTTGGCCGGGCAACTCGACCTGCTGCGCGGGAAGGGTGTCCGCTTCCTCATCTGCCGCAATACGCTGGAGGGGATGAAGCTGGCTCCCTCCGACCTGTACGGTGTGAAGGAGGGGGACGTCGTGCCCAGCGGCGTGGCCGAGATCGCCCGCCTTCAGGGACTGGGCTTCGTTTACCTGCATCCCTGAAAGTCAATTTAGGCGCCGTGCCGGCGTGGGGGGCGCTTCGCCCGGCGACAGGGGCCACAAATACATCTTGTGCGGGAAGGCTGCGCGCGCCGTTTCCGGGCGCAGGGGCAGGGTCATGTAGGCGCCCTGCCGCCAAAGGTCGATCTGGTCGGCGTAGTTGGCGCTGCCCAGCCAGCCGTCCTGCCCGCCCAGCAGGACGAAGCGGTTGGCGTCCGGGTCCTTGAGTTCGGATATGTGCCGGGCGCAGGAGCCGAAACTGACGCCATGGGGCTTGTCGGTGATCGCGTGCCCCGCCTTGTAGACGGAATTGTTGCCCCCGTCCGCCGGGAAGGGCGGAACGCGGAAGCGCCGGCCCACAAGGGGCAGGCGCCCAAAGGGATGGTTCAGCCGGAATTGATGGAAGCGTCCCCACGTCTCCAGCCGGGCCAGGGTGCGCGCCGCCCGTGTGAGGGAACGGTCCACCCCGCGCCGCAGCGCCGCCGGGTCCGCCCGCTGGAAATCCTCCAGCAACAGGGACTGGGCGTGCCAGATGATCTGGTAAGGCTTCACCAGCCGCGCCCGGCCCAATTCCCTGGCCACACCCGCCAGCACCAGCTCGAAGGCCAAGGCCCCCGGTTGCCGATGGTCATAGCTGCCGTCCCATTGCCTCAGCGTCTCCATAAGCGCGTGCACCGCCTGGCGCGCAGGGGCCTGGGGGGCATGCGCCAGCAACAGGTCGCGGAGGGGGAGGGCGCCGGGCACCACCACGTCGCCTTGGATGCGCAACAGGTCCTGGGATGACAGCAGCGGGCGCCTGCTCAGCAAGTGGTGGATGCGGGTGACGCGGTCCGGGGGGGCGAAAAAGAAGCCGATGGGAAACGCGCCCGCATCCGGGGCGGCACCGTGCGCGGTGTCGGGCGCGTCGTTCGCGGAAACGATCACGCCGTCGGCGGGATCGACCCGTATCGGCAGCCGCCGGCCATCGACGACGTCCTGCCAATGGTCGGTCGCGTCCGGCGGGATGATCAGGTCCGTCGGCCGCTCAGTCTGACGGCGGGGCAGGTGGGCGGCCAGGAAGTGCCCCACCCGGCCGTCGCCCCCGGCATACACCATGTTCAGCCCCGACACGGCGAAACCGGACAGCGCCGCGCAGAATCCGTCCCAGTCCCGGGCGCGGGCCACGGCCATCATGGCGCCGATCTCGTCGCTGGGCCGGTGCCCCACCCACCGCAAGGCCGTGGGCCGGGAATTGGCCATCAGCGGGCCATCCGACACCACCGGACCCAGCGGGCTTTCCCTGAGGCGCAACTGCCGCGGCCGGCCGCCCCGCACGCGCACCGTCGCTGGACGGTCGCGGAATTCGGTGGCGGGCAGGCCGCTAACATCCACCAGATCGCTTCCCTGCGCGTGCAGGCTGGTTCCGCCCCAGGCCATCCAGGGGTTACGGCCCAGCGCCACGAAGGGCAGGCCCGGCATCATCAGGCCCACGGCGTTAAAGGATGGGGACTTGAACCCCGCCGCCAGCCAGGGGTTGGGCATGCCCAGGGGCAGATGCGGGTCGCTGGCGATCATGGCCCCGCCGTTGCTGCTGCGGCCGGCGGCGACGGCCAGGGAATTGCTGCCGCTCCGGGTGGCGGCCGCCAGGGCCGTCTCCGCCATGGCGCGTTCCATCTGGCCGCTGGTGGCCGCCGCCAGCGCCGGCGGGGCGCCGCCCGCCAACAGGCGCTGCCACAGTTGGCGCCAATCCCCTTGCGGCATCCGTGCCCGCACGGGCAGCAGGCGCACCCAGATCAGCCAACTGATGTCGGCCGAGTTGAAGCGCATCAGCGTCAGCAGGTCTTCCAGTGTCCACGGCTCGGGCTTCAGGCCCAGTACGGCGAATTCCGGGGGCAGACCGGGGGCGTGAGAGAGGTAATGGTTCAGCCCCGCCACGAAACCCTGGATCCAGCGCCGGTTGTCGGGGGCCAGGGCGGCGGCGATCTCGGGCACGGCGCGGCCGACGTCCAGCAGCCGCAGGGACCGGTCGATTTCAACGCCCAGCGGGCCGATCATTTCCGCCACGCGCCCGAACGCGGCACGGCGCATGACCTCGATCTGTCCCAGGCGCAGGTGGGCATGGACCAGGCCCAGCGCCACCGCCAAATCCTCGTCCGTCTCCGCCTCGATGAAGGGAACCTGGTATTGATTCCAATGGATGGTGACCGGGTGTGAGATCGGCAAGCCGCGGGTGGGCAGGCTTGCCAAGCGTTCCTCCGTCGACACGGCGGGCAGCCGCTGGAACAGCCCTTTGGCCAGCAGGGCGGCGGCGACCCCGCCGCCCCACAGCAGGTCGGCCACCATTTTCAGTCTTCCGGGTTGCATGTCGCGTCCATGAAAACGGGGAGGGGGGCGGCGCGGTGCCGGGGTTCGGGCCACCACACCGGGGGCTCTATGTTGCCGGTGATGCACTCGGCCAGCGCGTCGGCCGGCTTGCCCCGGTTTTGCGCGCGCAACAGGCCGATCTCTATGTTCGGCAGCCGGGGGAAGCCGTGCCGCTCCTCCAGGACGCGCAGGTCCTGCGGGGCACTGAATTGCGCGATGACCGTCACCGCCAGGCCCGCCCGCACCGGCGTCAGCACGCCGGAAAAGTTTGGGCTGCTGTAGGCCACGCGATGGGCCAGCCCACTGCGCGCCAGCGCTTTCAGGGCATGGTCCCGGGTGGGGCAGCCGGGTTCGGGCAAGGCCAGGGGCAGGGGCGACGCCGTATGGTCGAAGGTGGGCGCCGCCACCCACACCAGCGGTTCGTGTCGCAGAGTCTCGACATCCAGCCACGCGGCGCTTTTCTTGGACACCAAGGCCATGTCAAGGTCATTAGACATGATCAGGTCGCGCAAAACGGCGCTGGGCTCACAGCGCAGCATCACCTCCACCCGGGGGTGGTTGCGCGCGAAGTGCGTCAGGATCAGGGGCAGCAAAGGGTCGGCATAGACCTCATCGATGCCCAACCGCGCCGTCCCCGCGATCTCCCCCTCATCCAGCAGCGAGAACGCCTCATCCTGCAAATTCAGGATGCGGCGCGCATAGGCCAGCAGGGTTTCACCGGTTGGTGTCAGGCGTGCCCGACGTCCGTCCCGGTCAAACAGCGGCTTGCCAGCGATCAATTCCAGCCGCCGCATTTGCATGGACACCGCGGACTGGGTCCGATGCACCCGGCCAGCGGCAGCGGCGAAGCTGCCGCTATCCGCGATAGCGACCAGGGTTTGCAACAGATCGAGTTCGAGAGATTGGCGCATAATTAACATATCAACATAGCTTATCTTTCATCTCAACCCTTTTCGCTTGTGCGAAATAGAAAAAAATAAATACTCATAACATGAACCGCAGAAAAATAAAATTTTATGCGATTTCATCGATGGTGTTTCCGGAAATTGACACTCACATTGATTATATATTTCTGTGGAATTTGACCACATATCGCAACGACATCAAAAATTTTACTTATAGGGGAATGCATAGATTTTTATAATTCTATATCCTTTAGTATAGTGACAGCCTTGTCTGAGCGGCATGGGGATGTGCCGAAAGGTCAATTGGCTTTCTTCATCCATGAAATCAGCGATCCCAGAAGGATTAGGCCGGGGAAGGGGGAGATATGGTTGAAAGCTATCGGATTACGGCGTCTCAGGAACTGACCGTCATCTCAACCATGGTGCGTCAAATGGTGGATCTGATGCATCAGACGGAATTGGGGGAGATGGAGTGCAGTTGGCATAATCGCCGGCTGCGGATCAGTCGCGACGGGATAAGAACCGACTTGGGGATCGCCCTTGCCACGCCGGCGTCGCAGGGCGCGCCCGTTGAGCGGGCCGATGCGCCACCCGCTCCCCCAATAACGGTGACCTGCCCCTTTGTCGGGGTGGCGCGACTGGTGGGCGTCGCTGATGCGGCCGGCGGTCACACTCTTCCCGGCGTTCCGCTCATCGGTGCCCAGGTCCGGCGGGGACAGACCGTCATGGCGGTGGAAATGATGACCATCCGGCGCGCCATTCCCGCGCCGCGGGCCGGTCGGGTGACGCAATTCCTGGTGCAGGATGGGCAGCCCGTCGAATTCGACCAGCCGCTTTTCATGATCGAATGAGGTTCAACGCCTCACTTTGACTTTGGCCTTCACTTTGAGCTTGGCCTTCACTTTGACCTTAAATGACGAAAGGGGCTGAAAATGGACGATATTCCTGCGCGGATCAGAAGAATTGTCATGCGCCTACTGGGTGTTCCCGAGGATGCGCTCAACAATGACATGAGTTTCGTGGAGGACTTGGGGGCGGACAGCCTGGACGCCATGGAAATGGTGCTGGCCTTCGAAGGGGAGTTCGGCTGCCCCATCACGGACGAGGCGATCCGGAAAATGATCACCGTCCGTGACGCGGCGTCCTACATCGCGGCCAACCAATGAACAGGGGCCCGCCGCCACGCGCCAGCCTGGCGGCGGGAGGGCCGGTTCGCCTTCCGCGATGACGGTTTCCGTCAGGCGCTGGGGGCTGGCCTGTCCTGGATCAGGATGTTGGTCCAGACTTTGTCCACATAGTCCATGCAATCGGCCTTGGGGCCGGAGAAGCCCACGGCACGCCATCCATCCGGTATCGCGTGGTTCAGGGGCCACAGTGAATATCGCCCGCCCAGGTTGGCCAGGACCTGGCATTGGGCATCGTCTTCAAACGCCATGATCTATCTCCCATTGCTGTTGTGATCGAGGGCGGAGGCCAGCCGGACCTCCATCAGCCCGCTATCGTCGCCCGCCCTGCCGCCGTCTTGCATGACGCCATCTGGGTGCCGCTCACGGGATAGCGCGCGGATTGCGAAGCCAAGGGTCATGAGGGATAGCAGGGCGCTGACCAGGAAGGCGCCGCCCGGCATGGCCATCGGCTTTTCGGGACCCGTCAGGTAGCTGAAGCTGGCGCCGCCCAGAATGGGGCCGGCGATGGCGCCCAGGCTGGTCATGCTGGTCGCCAGGCCTTGCAGTTCGCCTTGCCGGCCGGGGGAGGCCTGGCGCGACAGCACGCCTTGCGCCGTGGGCCCGGTGACGAAGGCCACCGCGGTGCCCGCCATGACGGCGTAAAGCTGCCACCCCTCCTGGACGAAGCCATACAAGGTGTAGGCCACGATGGTCATGGACAGGCCCAGCAGCAGGGCGCGCCCGTCCCCCAGAAACCGTGTGACCAGGGGCGTCAGCCCCAGTTGGGCGAACCCCCAGACCAGGCCCAGCACGGTGAGGGACAAGCCCACCTCCGCCGCACCCCATCCCAGGGTCTGGCGCAGGAACAGGACCCAGGTGGTCTGCAAGGCGGTCTGACCGGCGACATAGAGGAAGATCCCCGCCAAAAGGTCATGGGCCGTGGCGGTCTGTCCCCGGGAGAGGAAGACGGACAAGGGGTTGGCGGCGCTCCAGTCGAGGGCGCGCCGGGCGCCGGGCGGAAGGCTTTCCGGCAGCAGGGCCCAGCCCAGGAAGGCCGTCGCCCCGGTCAGCGCCGCCGCCGTCCAGAAGGGAAGGCGTGGGTCCAGTCCACCCAGCAGCCCGCCCAGCCCCGGCCCCAGGCCCAGTCCCAGGCCGAAGGCCGCCCCCATGCCGCTGAACATCGCCGTGCGCCGGTCCGGCGGCACGATGTCCGCCATGTAGGCATTGGCGGCGGCGGCGTTGGCCCCGCAGAGGCCGCCCAGCAGGCGGGCGGCGAACAGCAGCCACAGGGACGGCGTCAAGGCCGCCGTGACGTAATGCGCCAGCCCGCCCATCAACCCCAGCAGAATGAAGGGCCGGCGGCCGAAGCGGTCCGACAGGCGGCCTTGCAAGGGGGAGAACAGGAACAAGGCCGCCGCATAGGTGGCGTTGAGCAGGCCGATGTCACGTCCGGCCGCCGCCTCGTCCCCCGACAAGCTGAGCACCAGGGTGGGCAGCACGGGCGTGACCACTCCACAGCCCAGGGCGTCCAACAGCAGAACCAGCAGGATAAGGGCTTCGCGGACGTTGCGTGGCATTCCCATCCCCCTACGCGACGTCCAGGGCCAACGGCGCATCGTGCGGCAGGGCATGGTGCGGCGGGGTATCGGGCAGCAGGCCCCAATCGCCCAGCGCCGACACGGCCGCGTCCACGCCCCGTTCCGCCGCGACGCGCATACCCAGCGTCCGCGCCCGATCCCGCATGCCGGAGTCCTCCGTGCATCGAATGGCGGCCGCGAGATCCTCAGCCGTCATGGTCTTGCGCGATAGGGGCGCCGGCGCGACGCCGAGCTGCCGCGCCCGCCAGCCCCAGAAGAACTGGTCCCCCAGGAAGGGAACGATGATGGACGGAATGCCGGCGGTGATGGCGGCGGCGACGGTTCCGGCACCCCCGTGATGCACCGCGGCGCGGACGCGGGGGAACAGCCAGTCGTGCGGCGCGCCGTCGATGACCATCAGCTTGTCTTCCGGTGCGTCGATGCCCGGGGGCAAACCGCCCCACCCCGTCGCCAACACCGCCCGCTGCCCGGTCAGCGCCAGGGCGCGGACCACCAGCTCCGCCCGTGCCGGCGCCTGCTGATCCGCCATGCTGCCAAAGCCGATGTACAGCGGCGGCGGCCCTGCCTCCAGAAACGCCATCAGCCGGGCCGGCGGCGTCCATGCCGCATCCGTTGTCAGGGACCAATGGCCCGTCACGCGGGCCCGCGCCCGCCAGTGCGGTGGGGGCGGGACGATGGTGGGGCTGAAGCCGAACAGGATCGGCCAGGCCGTGCGCATCTGCGCACCTGGTCCCGGCCAAGGGTAAGGCTTCAGCCCCAGCCCCTTCCGCACGACGTCATTCACGGCCGGCCGTTGCGCCTGCCAGGCCAGAAAATCCAACACGCGGTTGACCGACCGGTTGACCGGGGACGGCAGGGTGCGCGCCGGTACGGGCAGCCGCAACGACGGCAGATGGCCGAACAGCACGTTGGGCTGAAGATAGACCTGGACGAAGGGGCGGCCCAGCGCCTCCGCCAGGGACGCTCCCAGGGGAACGGCGCCGCCGCCGGCCATCACCAGGTCGGCGTCCTGGCAGGCGGCCAGCCCTTCGGCCACCCAGGGGGCGACCATGGCGCGCATGACCCGCTGGGCGGTGCGCAGCATGGTGGCGATGCCCTGGCCGCGCTCGAAGGCCGCCTGGTGCTGGGCGGCCGTGGCCTTCAGGTCGCCCGACAGCAGGCCGAACCCCAGCCCCGCCCCGTGGACCAGTGATCTGAATTCATCGACGGTGACGATGCGCACTGCATGCCCCTGACCGGCCAGGCCCCGCCCCAACGCCACCAGGGGGCGCACGTCCCCTTGCGTGCCCGGGATCACGATGGCGATGCGCATGGCTTCCCCCCTCCTCATGCCGCCGGTTGCAGGATGGGCAGCGCCGCCCTGCGGCCCCGCAGGCGGGTCACGGCCAGATAGACGACGGGGGTGGTGTACAAGGTCACCACCTGGGACAGCAGCAGGCCCCCCACCACCGCGATCCCCAGGGGCTGGCGTAGTTCCGCGCCGGTGCCCAGGCCCAAGGCCAGGGGCAGGGCACCCAGCGCCGCTGTCAGGGTGGTCATCACGATGGGCCGGAAGCGCAGGGTGGCCGCGCGGACGATGGCGGCGCGCGGCGCCAGGCCCAGGACCCGTTCCGCGGTCAGCGCCGCATCCACCATCATGATGGCGTTTTTCATGACGATGCCGATCAGCAGGATCAGGCCGATCATGGCGATCACCGACACCTCCGTCCGGGTGATCCACAGGGCCAGCAAGGCGCCCAGTCCGGCGGACGGCAGGGTGGACAGGATGGTCAGGGGATGGGCGATGCTCTCATACAGGATGCCCAGGACCAGATAGACCGCGACGACGGCGCCCAGCAGCAGCCATCCCTGGTTGGCGTTGGAGCGGTTGGCGGCCTTGGCCGTTCCCGCGTACCCCGCTGTGACCCCGGGGGGCAGGTGCAAGGATCGCACGGCGTCGTCAATGGCGGCGATCGCCGGACCGATGGCGACGCCATCGCGGGTGTTGAAGCCCAGGGTGATGGCCGGCAGCTGCCCCTCATGGTTCAACAGCAGGGGTGCGTACCCACTGTCCAGCCGCGTCACCGCCGACAGCGGCACCTGCGGGCCGGCGCTGGACGGCACGTACAGCTGCATCAGGGACTGGCGGTCCTTCTGATAGGTGGGGTCCGCCTCCAGCACCACCTTGAACTGGTCGAATTCGGTGAACAGGGTCGCGACCTGCCGCTGGCCGAAGGCGTCGTACAGCGTCTGGTCGATGGCCTGGGTGGAAACGCCCAGGCGGGCGGCGCTGGTCCGGTCGATGGCCAGATTGGCCTGCAGGCCGTTGGCCTCCTGGTCGGTGGAAACGTCGGTCAACTCCGGCAGGGCGCGCATGCGGTCGCGCACCTGGCTGGCGGCGGCCATCAGCTCATCCAGCCGGGGGCCGCGCAGGGTGTACTGGTATCGCGCCCGACCCATCCGGCCCCCGACGCCGAAGTCATCGACGGCGGACAGGTAGACCGCCAGGTCCGGCACCTGGGCCAGGGCCTGGCGCAGGCGGGCCGCCACCGCGTCGGTGGCGATCTGACGTTCCCCTGGGCGTTTCCCCGGCGGTTTCAGGGTGATGGACAGGGTGCCGGTGTTCAGCGCGTTCCACAGCCCGACGCCGATGGATGAGGTCACGCTCTCCACCGCCGGGTCGGCGCGCACCAGGGCATCGACCGCCCGCTGGCGGTCGCGCATCGCGGTGAAGGAGATGTCGGGCGGCGCCTCGGTAACGCCGCGGATGACGCCGGTGTCCTGGCTGGGCAGCAGGCCCTTGGGCAGCGCGCCAAACAGGGCCAGGGTGGCGGCCACGCTCAACGCCACGCCCAGCAGCATCAGCCAGGGATGGCGCAACGCCCGCTCCAGCCCCGCCCCGTAGCGGCGGCCGGCGGCGTCCGACCACGTTCCCGTGCGACGCCCAGGGGACGGCGTCAGCAGGCGGGCGCACATCGCCGGCGTCAGGCTCAGGGACACGACCGCCGAAACCAGGATGGCGGCGCACAGCGTGATGCCGAATTCCCGGAAGAACAGGCCCAGTTCCCCGTCCATGAACACCACCGGGATCAGGGCGGCCAGCAGCGCTGCCGTGATGGACACCACGGTGAAGGTCATCTGCCGCGTGCCACGGATGGCGGCCGTCAGCGGCGCCACGCCCTGATCCACCAGGCGCGTGACGTTTTCGATGACGACGATGGCGTCATCCACCAGGAAGCCGATGGACACGGTGACGGCCATCAGGGTCAGGTTGTTCAGGCCGCAGCCCGTCGCCGCCATGATCGCGACGGTGCCGGCGACGGAAACGGCGATGGTGGCGCCGGGAATGACCACCGCCCACAGCCGGCGCAGGAACAGCGCGATGACCAGGATGACCAGGGTCATGGTCAGGCCCAGGGTGACGTACAGGTCGCCGATGCCGGCGCGGACCACGCGCGTGCGGTCCCCGGTGACGTGAAGCGCGATGGACGACGGCAGCCAGGCCGCCAGGCGGGGCAGCGCCGCGCGTATCCTGTCCACGGTCGCCACCATGTCCGCCCCGGGCTGCTTGCGCACCTGCACGATGATGGCCGGGCGGCCGTTCCACCAGGACGCGAGCTTGTTGTTCACCGTGCCCGACTGGACGGTCGCGACCTCGCCCAGACGCACCGGGGCGCCGTCGCGGTAGGCGATGGCCTGGTCGCGAAAGTCCGCCGGGTCCAGGACCTGGTCGTCCGCCGCCACCAGAAAGCTTCTGTCGCCCGCGTCCAGGCGGCCCTTGGGCAGGTTGACCGTGGCCTTGGCCAGCGCCTGGCGCACGTCCTCCAACCCCAGGCCACGGCTGGCCAGGGCGCCGGGATTCACTTGGACGCGGATCGCCGTCTTCTCCGCACCGCCGATTTCCACCTGGGCGACGCCGTCGATTTCCATCAACGCCTGGGCCAGCACGGTGCCGGCGTAGTCATAGACCCGGCTGGCCGGCAGGGTGTCGCTGGTCAGCGCCAGGGTCAGGATGGGGAAGGCGCTGGGGTTGGCCTTCACATAGAAAGGGGGCGCCGGCAGGCTGGAAGGCAGAAGGCCCCCGGCGGTGGTGATGGCGGCCTGCACGTCCCGGGCGGCGCTGTCCACGTCGCGCGTCAGGTCGAACTGCGCCACGATGGTGGTGCCACCCACCGTGTTCACCGAGGTCAGTTCGGACAGGCCGGCGATGACCCCGATCTGGCGTTCCAGGGGTGTCGCCACCGTGGCCGCCATCGTCTCCGGGCTGGCCCCCGGCAGGTCAGCGCGGACATACAGGGTGGGCAGGTCGACGCTGGGTACGGAGGCCACCGGCAGGGACCGGTAGGCCACGGCCCCCAGCATCAGCAGGCCGGCGGCCAAAAGGCCGGTGGCCACGGGACGGTGGATGAAGAGGGAGGAGAAGCCCATGCCCGCTACTCCGCCACTTGACGCGTGGGTATGGCGCGCGCGGGCAAGGGAGGCGCGGGTAGGGATGCGGTGGTCACCGCATCCGTCCCGTCCCTGTCGCCCCGCCGTCGCCCGAAGGACACCCTGACCCGTTCAAAGGCCAGGTACACCACCGGGGTGGAGTAGAGGGTGAGAACCTGGGAAACCACCAATCCGCCGACGATGGCGATGCCCAGCGGCTGGCGCAGCTCCGCCCCCGTCCCGCTGGCCAATGCCAGGGGCAGGGCGCTCAGCAGGGCCGCCAGGGTCGTCATCATGATGGGGCGGAAGCGTTGAAGGCAGGCCTGATGGATGGCCGCCTGGGCGGACAGCCCGCCGCGCTGCGCCTCCAGCGCGAAGTCGATCATCATGATCGCGTTCTTCTTGACGATGCCGATCAAGAGCACGATGCCGATGAGCGAGATCAGATTCAGGTCATGGCCGGTCAGCATCAGCGCCAGCAGGGCGCCCACGCCGGCCGAGGGCAGGGTGGACAGGATGGTCACCGGGTGGATGTAGCTTTCGTACAGGACGCCCAGCACGATGTAGACGGTGACCAGCGCCGCCAGGACCAGGCCGGCCTGGCTGCCCAGCGAGCCGCGGAACTCCCCAGCCACGCCGGACAGGCTGGTGGTGATGCCGGGGGGCAGCCCAACGGCGCCGATCGCCTGGTCCAACGCTTTCAGCGCCTGATCCAGGGCGTATCCGTCACCGATGTTGAAGGCGATGGTGGTCGCCGGAAACAGGCCCTCGTGGATCAAGGCCGGCGGGGCGTCCCCCATCTCCACCGTGGCCAGGGCCGACAGCGGCACCATGTCCCCCGACGCCGACCGGAGGCGCAGAAGCTGGAAGGTGGCGGGCCCGTCGCGGAAGCGGGGATCAACCTCCAGGATCACATGATATTGGTTTTGCTGACCATAGACGGTGGCGACCTGCCGCTGGCCGAAGGCGTCGTACAGCGCGTCGTCAATGGCCTGCAGGCTGACGCCGGCGCGGGCGGCGGCGTCGCGGTTGATGCGCAGCCGGGCCTGCGGGGCGCCGCCCAGGGGTTCGCCGGCCACGTCCGCCAGTTCCGGCCGGCGTTCCATGGCCTGGAATAGCCGGGGCGCCCAGGTCGCCAGATCCGACCGGTCGGCGGCGTGCAGGGTCAGGACGTGGCCCGCCCGCGCCGCACGGGTGTCCACCTGGATATCCTGGGCCGGTTGCAGATGCAGCCGCACATTGCTGACGCCAGCCGTCGCCGCCGCCAGGCGCCGGGCCACCGCATCCGCCGCCGGCCGCTCGCCCCGTGGCTTCAGGCCGATGAACAGGCGGCCGGCATTGCCGCTGGTGTTCAGCGAGCCACCGCCCGTCACGGCGGCCACGGTCGCCACCGCCGGGTCGCGCCCCAGGATGTCCGCGATCTGCCGCTGCCGGTCGGACAGGGCGGAAAAGGACATGCCGGGTGCCGCGTCCAGCACGCCGATGATCAGGCCCGTGTCCTGTTGCGGCAGGAAACCCTTGGGCACCACGCCGTAAAGCAGGCCGGCCCCGGCCAGCATCGCCAAGGTCGCCGCCAGGGTCAGCCGCCGGTGCCGGAACACCCACAGCAGCCCCCGTTCATAGCCCCCGACCGCGCGGGTGAAGACGCTTTCGCTCCATCGGAACAGGGCGTTGGGACGGGTCTCTGTCGCAGGGGTCTCGGCAGCAGAGGGTTCGGCAGGGCGGCCGTCGGACGGCGCCTGTTTCAGCAGCCGGGCGCACATCATGGGTGTCAGGGTCAGCGACACCAGGGCCGAGATGATGATGGCGGCGCTCAGCGTCACCGCGAACTCGCGGAACAGCCGGCCGATGATGCCACCCATCAACAGCAGGGGAATGAACACGGCCACCAGCGACACGGTCAGGGAAACGATGGTGAAGCCGATCTGGCGGGCACCCTTGAGCGCCGCGTGCAGTGGCGGATGCCCCGCCTCCATATGCCGCACGATGTTCTCGATCATGACGATGGCGTCGTCCACGACGAAGCCGGACGCGATGGTCAGGGCCATCAGGGACAGGTTGTCGATGCTGAAACCCGCGATGGCCATGACGCCGAAGGTGGCGATCAGCGAGACGGGCAGGGTGACGCTGGGGATGACCGTCGCCCAGAATTTGCGCAGGAAGATGAAGATCACCATCACCACCAGGGCGATGGTGATCACCAGGGTCGTCTGCACCTCCGCGATCGAGGCGCGGATCGTTTCCGTGCGGTCGGCCACGACGGCGATGCCGATGGATGGCGGCAGGGCGGCTTGCAACTGGGGCATCTGTTTGCGGATGGCCGCCACCGTCTCGATGATGTTGGCGCCCGGCTGGCGGCGGATGTCCAGGATGATGGCCGGCTTGCCGTTGTACCAGCCGGCCAGCGTGTCGTTTTCCACCCCGTCGACGGCCCGTGCCACATCGCGCAGGCGAACGGGCGCCCCGTCGCTGTAGGCGATGATGGTGTCCTGATAGGCGGCGGCGTCGAACAACTGGTCGTCGGCGTCGATCTGGTACGATTGGCGGGCGCCGTCCAAACTGCCCTTAGGCAGGTCGGCGGTCGTCGCCGCGATGGCGGTTCGGACATCCGCCAGCGACAGGCCCAGGCCGCTCAGCGCCGTCGGGTTCACCTGCAGCCGCACCGCCCGTTTCTGGCCCCCTTCCAGGGTCACCAGGCCCACGCCCTTGATCTGCGACAGCTTCTGCGACAGCACCGTGTCGGCATAGTCGCCCACCGTGTTCAGGGGCAGGGTGTCGGAGGTCAGCGCCAGGATCAGAATTGGCGTGTCGGCCGGGTTGACCTTGCTGTAGCTGGGGCGGCTGGGCATCAACGAGAGGGGCAGCAGGCCCGCGGCGCCGTTGAGCGCGGCCTGCACGTCCTGGGCGGCGGCGTCGATGTCGCGGCCGGGATTGAACTGCAGGGTGATCAGGCTGGTGCCATAGGCGCTGATCGAATTCATGCCCGTGAGGCCGGAAATGGCACCCAGCGGGCGCTCCAGCGGTGTCGTCACCGATGAGGCCATGACGTCCGGACCCGCCCCGGGCAACTGGGCCGAAACCTGGATGGTGGGCAGGTCCACCGACGGCAGCGCCGCCACCGGCAGCAGGCGATAGCCCAGGCACCCCAGCAGCAGAACCCCCACCACCAGCAGGGTGGTCGCGACCGGTCGCCGGATGAAGGGGCCCGAGACGTTCATGCAGGCCCGGCCCCCGCTCCAGCCCGGCCGTCGGCCGACCGGGGCGGCTGCGGTGCCACCCGGGTTCCGGGTTTCAGGTTGTACTGCCCGTCGGTGACAACCATCTGGCCGGCGCTCAAGCCCTTGTCGATCAGGACGCGCCCCTCGTCCGTTCGCGCCACGGTGACCGGCGCCATGGCGGCCCGGCCCTCGGCCGACACCACCCAGACATAGGCGCCGGCGGGCCCCTGCTGGATGGCGGTGACCGGCACCGTCAGGCCGCCGCGCCGGACCGAAACGCGGACGTGGGCGTTGACGAACTGCCCAGGCCACAACCTGTTGTCTTCATTGGGGAAGCTGGCCTTCAGCTTCACGGTGCCGGTGCTTTGGTCGATCTGGTTGTCCACCAGCTCCAGCTTGCCGTCCGCCAACAAGGTCTTGTTGTCCTTGGCATAGGCCTGGACCGGCAGGGCGGTTGCCGGCCCAGCGGCGCCAAGATTGAACGCCGGCAGATCATCGGCGTTCACGGTGAAGATGACCGAGATGGGGTGAAGCTGCGTGATCGTGACGATGGGGGCCGCATCTCCGGCATGGACGATGTTCCCGGCGTCGATCTGGCGTATGCCGGTGCGCCCGGCGATGGGCGATGTGATGGTGGCGTAGTCCAGCTGCGCCCGGGCATAGTCGACCTGCGCCTCGTCGGCGGTCACCTGCGCCTGGTACTGCGCCACCTCCGCCTGCTGGGTGTCGAGGGTCTTGCGGCTGGCGTATTCCTTCATGCCCTGGTACCGCACCAAATCCGCCTGCGCGTTCTGCAGTTGCGACTGGTCCTTGGCCAGGGTGGCCACGGCCTGCTTCAGGTTGGCTTCCAATGGGCGGCGATCCAGGATCGCCAGCACCGCGCCCTTCGCCACCTCCTGGCCCTCCCGGAAGCGCAGTTCCATAAGCTGTCCGTCGATACGGCTGCGGATGGCGACGGTGTTGTAGGCCTGCACCGACCCGATGCCGCCCAGATACAGGGGCACGTCCTCGGCGCGGACGGGGGCGACGACGACGGGGACGGCGGGCTCAGCGGGGGCCTCCGCCGCCTGCGCTGCGGCGGATGAGGGCGGCAGGGCGATCCCGGGCAGCGACAGCGTCAACACCAGGGCCGCGGTCCCCGCGGCGTCGACGAGCCGGCGCGGCGGCAGCGGCCTGCCCCCTTTCTGTATGTCGCCCTTCTGGCTGCCCGGCCAGCGGTCCGACAACAATCCCCAGCGGTTCAGGGTTTCGATCGCCCGTCCCACGCCGTCCTCGGCGCGCAATTGCCGGCCCAGGGCCTCGGCCCGCTGCCGCATGGTGTCGCCCCCGGCGGCGGCGATGGCGGCGCTCAAGGCTTCAGCGGTCAGGCGGCCGCGGGGCAGGGCCGGTGGCGCCACCCCCAGCTGGTTCAGGCGCCATCCCCAGAAGGGTTGGTCACCAAAAAAGGGAACGACGACCGAGGGAATGCCGGCGCGCAGGGCCGCTGCCGTGGTGCCGGCGCCGCCGTGGTGCACGGCCAGGGCCACGCGCGGGAAAAGCCAATCGTGCGGCGCGTGGTCGATGACCATGACGCGGTCGTCAAGCTCGGGCGGCGGCGCCAGGCCACCCCAGCCCCGGGCCACGACGGCCCGCTGACCGCTGAGCGCCAGGGCGCGCATGACGGTGCGCGTGAAGGTTTCCGCGTCATGGCTCAACATGCTGCCGAAGCCGATATAGATCGGCCGGGGGCCGTCCGCCAGGAAGCGCTCCAGGTCCTGGGGCGGGGTCCAGGTGTCGGCCTCGTCATGGTGCCAATAGCCGGTCACCACCTCGCCCTCGCTCCAGGACTTGGGCTTGGGCACCACATGGGCGCTGAAGCCGTACAGGATGCGGTTGTTGGCGGCGTCGTCGAAGTAAGGCCCATACCAGGGAAGGGCGCGCAGCCCGAGGCGCTTGCGGATGACGTCGTTGATGGCCGGCGCCATCACCTGCCATGTCGCGAAGCGCAGCACATGATAAAGCGCCAGGTTGATGATGCCGGGCAGGGGCCGGCGGGGGGCGTCAGCATCATGGGCGGCAGGTCGGGCGCCGGTGTCATGGGCAACAACTGCGCCTGCACGCACGCGATGCCCGTCGCCTCCGCCACAGCGGTGGCCAGGCGTGTGACGATGCCGCTGGCGATGATCAGGTCGCTGTCCTGGGCGGCGGCCAACCCAGCCTCCACCCAGGGCTCCGCCGCCTCCCTGAACCGGCGGCGGGCGGTCCGCGCCACCACCAGGGGGTTCAGCGCCCGGTTCATCGTGTCCGGTTCGCTGCTCATCAGGTGGCGGAAATCAGCGGCCAGGGGGGCGAAGTCCAGCCCCGCCCCGGTGATCATGGGCTGGAACGACTGGCCGGTGGCGATGCGGACGGCATGGCCCGCCGCCGCCAGGCCGCGACCCAGGGCGATGAAGGGACGGATGTCGCCCTGGGTGCCGACGGTGAAGATGGTCACTCGCACGGGACGGCCTCTAATTCCTGCTGCGCCGTGCGGGAAGCGGACGGGCCGGGGGTTGAGGGGCCTTTCCGGCCGCCGGCCAACTCACGGGCCACGATGCGGCCGATTTCCTCCAGCGGCACCGGGTCCATCATGGCCTGGTGGTGGCAGGCCAGGCGGTGCTCGTGGATGGGGCCGCGCACGTGGGGGGCCCACGCCTCGGTCTCATGCATCAGCAGGCCCTTCAGCGACGGGCCGGTCAGGTGAGTGGCGCGGAAGAACAGCAGGCCGGTGTTCAACGGCTGGGGCTTGAACTTCCGCGCGATCGTCAGGTTGTTCTGGATGACCCTCAGGACGGACGAGACGATGTCCCTGTTTTCCTGCTGCATCTGCTGGACCAGCGGCATGGACAGCACGTCGTATTCACGACAAAGGAAATCAGCGACGGCGGCCATGTCCAGGGGGCGCTCACCGCCCGCACCGGCCACGTCCGTGGGGTTGTATCCCAGGAAGCCCAGCGCCGCGGCGGCCAGTTCCGCTTCGGACGGCTCCTGGCCGGCCTGGTTCTGCACGAAGGGATAGGCGTCGAGCAGCGACAGCAGGTCGACCTTCTCCCCTTCCCGTTGCAGCTTGTGGGCGATCGCTACCGCCACCAGGCCGCCGAAGGACCAGCCCAGCAGATGATAGGGGCCCTGCGGCTGCACCCGCCTAATATGCGTCAGGTATTCGTCCGCCATCTCCTCCACCGACCGGGGCAAGGCGGTATCGTCCGCCAATCCCCGGGCTTGCAGGGCGTAGACGGGATGCTCGGGGCCTATGTGGCGCAGCAATCCGCCGTAGGCCCAGCCCAGGCCGACCACGGGGTGGATGCAGAACAGCGGCGCGCCCTGGCCCTGTGTGCGCAAGGGCAGCAGGACGCCCAGCGGATCGCTGCTGGAGCTGTGTTCCAGCTGGGCCGCCAGTTCGGCGATGGTCGCCCCCTCGAACAGGGTGCCCAGCGATATCTTGCCGGGGAAGATGTTCTGTATGCGGGTCAGCAGGCGGGTGGCCATCAGGGAGTCCCCGCCCAGGTCGAAGAAATTGTCGTGGATGCCCACCCGCTGCACGCCCAGTTCCTTGGCCCAAAGAATGGTCAGGGCCTGTTCGGTGGGCGTTCGGGGCTCGGCATAGCTGGAAACGGCCGTGCGCTCGGGGGCCGGCAGCGCGCGGCGGTCCACCTTGCCGTTCGCCGTCAGGGGCAGGTCGTCCAGCGTCACGAAGACCGCCGGGATCATGTAATCGGGCAGGCGGCCGGCCAGATCGCGCCGCAGGACGGCGGTATCCAGGGCAACCTCCGCCGCCGGGACGACGTACCCCACCAGCCGCTTCGCGCCCGACGCGGGGTCGTCCCAGGCCGTGACCACGGCCCGCGCCACGCCGGGGCAGGCGGTCAGGGCGGCCTCGACCTCCCCCAGTTCGATGCGGAAGCCGCGTATCTTGATCTGGTGGTCGGTCCGGCCCAGGTACTCCAGCATGCCGTCATCACGCCAACGGGCCAGGTCGCCCGTGCGGTAGAAGCAGCTTCCCGGCGGGCCGAATGGGTTGGCGACGAAGCGGTCGGCCGTCAGGCCGGGCCGGTTCAGATAGCCGATGGCGACACCGTCGCCGGCGATGTAAAGGTCACCCGCCACCCCGACGGGCACCGGTTGCAGGGCCGGATCCAGGACATACATCTGGGTGTTCCAGATCGGGCCGCCGATGGGGGGCGCATCCAGGTCCGCCCGGTTTAGCGTTCGCGCGGTGGACCACACCGTGGTTTCGGTGGGGCCGTACAGGTTGGTGACGACGGCCCCGCGATCCATCATGGCCTGCGCCAGGGAAGGGGGCAGGGCCTCCCCGCCCACCAGCACGCGCAGCCCGGGGAAGATGTCCGACGCCTGTTCCACCAGGCTCTGCCACAGGGACGGCGTGGCCTGCATGATGGTGGTGCCGGCCACGCGCATGGCCTGGGCCAGGGCGGGGGCGTCCCGCACCACCGCGCGGGGGGCGATGTCGATGCGCCCGCCGACCAGCAGCGGCAGGAACAGTTCAAGGGCGGCGATGTCGAAGGACACCGTGGTGACCGCCATCAGGCGATCCCGCGGAGTCAAGGGGAACATCGCCTTCATGGCGCCCAGGAAGTTCACGATATTCCGCTGGGACACCGCGACGCCCTTGGGACGGCCGGTGGAGCCGGACGTGAAGATGACGTAGGCGGGGTCATAGGCCCGCGACGGCCGCCGCCGTTCCTGGTCCGTCGGGTTCAGGGACGTGAGCCAGTCCAGATCCACGCCATCGGGCGGCAGGTCCACCATAAGGCGGGGAATGGCGCTGTCCGGCAGGCCGGCGGCGACGTCCGGCGTGGTCAGCAGGGCGGCGGGCCGGGCATCTTCGAACACCAGGGCCAGGCGGGCGGCCGGCATGTCCGGATCGATCGGCACATACGCGGCGCCCGTTTTCAGCACGGCCAGCAGGGCCACCGGCAACAGGGGGCTGCGCTGGGTCGCCACCGCCACCAGTTGGCCGGGGCCGATGCCAAGCTGCAGCAAGGCCCGCGCCCAGGCGTTGGCGGCGGCGTTCAGAACGCGGTAGGAAACGACCTCGTTCGCGAAGCCGATGGCCGGCGCCTCAGGCGTCGCGGCGGCCTGGGCCTCGAACCATTGCGCCAGCAGGGGGGCCGGGGCGGGCTGGGCCGTCGCGTTCCAATCGACCAGAACCTGCCGCCGCTCGTCCGCCGACAGCAGGTCGATGCGGCCGATGCGCAGGGTGGGATCCTCCATGATGGCATCCACCAGGCGCAGGAAGCGGGCCTGATGCCGTACCAAGTCATCCCGGGTGTACAAGGCGGGGTTGGCGTCGAAATCCACGCGCAGGCCGCGGCCATCGTCGCGGTCATAGATGAAGATGGTCAGGTCCTCGACCGACCCATTGGACAGGTTGTGCGTGGTCGCGGGATGGCCGCCGAAGCGCAGATCGTAGTCGAACGGCTCGATGTTCACGCTCATCCACGCGATCTGCTGGTTATGGCCCACCAGCCCCATGTCCCGCCGCAGATCCTCATATCGGTACTGCTGATGCCGCAGGGTCTGGCGCATCACGCCGGATACCTGCTGCACCAATTCTTCCAGCGTCAGGTCCGGGGACATGGCCAGGCGGATGGTCACGGCATTGGCGACCATGCCCGGCGTGCGCCGCAACTGCCCGTTGGGCCGGGCGGTCACCGGCAGCCCGAACACAAGGTCCGCCGCCCCGGTGGAGCGGTAATAGAACGCGGCGGCCAGGGAGATCAGGATTTGGGGAAGGCTGGCCGACGCGCCCTTGGCGATCTCGTGCAGGCGCGTGCTGGTCAACGGGGACAGGTGCGCCGTCTGGCGGAACAGCCCGTTGGGGCCCTGCACCCGGCGCTTGGCCAATGAAACGGCGTCGGGCAGGTTGGCCAGCCGTTCCGTCCAGAAGGCGCGATCCTTTTCCAGGCGGTCAGAGGCGCGATAGGCCGCCTCATGGTCCACCAGCCCGGCCAGGGGCAGGAAGCCGTGGGGTTCCGGCTCGCGACCTTCCACGTAGGCGCTGTAGAGTTCGGCCACACGGCGCGCGACCATGCCGCCGGTGAACCCGTCCAGCATGATATGGTGGGCACGATGGTACCAGAAGAAGCGGTCGTCGGCGGCCTTGAAAAGCGCGCAGACCCAGAGCGGGTCGCGGTCGAAATCGACGGGGCGGTTCAGCTCCTCCATCATCCAGCGTTCCGCCGCCTGGCGCGGGTCGGGCTGGTCGCTGACGTCGATGTAGGGGAAGACGTCGTCAAAGGTGGGACGGATGACCTGGGCCGGGCCGTCCTGGTCCTCCACGATCTTGACGCGGATCGTTTCAGCCTCGGTGGTCAGTTGGCGCAGGGCCTTCAGGAACAGCGTGGGATCGATCGGGCCATGGATTTCAATGGCCTCGCCCAAGTTGAACACCGTGCCGGCGCGGCCCATTTTCTCACCGAACCACAGGCCGCGCTGGGCGGTGGTCAGCGGTATCTTGACCCCTTCGCCGGGGGCCGTTGCTTCAGCCTTGCTGATATCGCCGGGGGCCACAACCCCGTCTGGGGCCATGGCGAACGCCATGGGCTCGACGGTGACGCCAACGGGGGTGACGTCAATGGGAATATAGGTCGGCTGATCTATTTTTAAACTGTCATAGATTTCTTTTAAAATTTTCGAATTATTGTCTCTGCTATGGATGATGCCGTCCGGTGACGTGCTTTGAGCGTTGGAAGAGATGTTTGTATTCATGTCCAACCCCGAAAAAAGGAAAAGATGAGGCGAGCGCTGAAAGACAGCGCTGATTTATTCCCTTTGATTGCGCACCAGACGGTATCCGCGAAATCGATAGCGGCCTTACCGTTCTTATTATTGGTGATGTGTGATTGTTTTATGTGACCGACCGGCTTGGTGGGGGCGGTTCGGATTACCCGGATTATTCAGAAAATTTCATAGCCGCAACAAGTGAGAAGTGTTGACGGCGTTAATCAGTCCGATTGATGTAATTTAATTATATAATGCAGATGTACCAGGAGGCCCTATCGCCGGCCCCATTAGGCAGATTTCGGAAATATCAATGATTATCAAAGGACTGTAGGCATTCCCTCAGATTTCCCCGGAGTTTGCCGGGCTCCTGCCAACAGCGGATCCAGTACCGTCCCTGATGATTGCGTTATTATTAATGTAATGACTATCAAAAGAAGAATAAGGCCACCACCGGCATGTACAGAGGGGGTATACCCTGGCAATCTTCCGCCTCCAGGGGGCCTCCCCAGGACTCACGCCAGGGTCGCGGACAGCGGGGCTTTTTCAGCGGACGGGTGTCAGGTGGACGGGCTGGCGGGCATGCCGTGGGGCCAATGCCGCGCCCACCGCCCGGGCGATGGTTTGGGCCCGGTCGTCAATGCCGGCCCACACGGCCCCCCGGACACGGGGGTCCACCTCCAGCAATTTGACGCCAGCGGGCACCTCCGTCCCGTCCCTCACCACCCCGCGCAGCACGCCGTCGAAAGGCGCCTGGACCGCGTGGTCGCCCAGATGGCCGATGACATAGTCCTTGAAGACGCGTGAACCAATCTCCATCGCCGTGTGCCAGCGTCCGGCGAAGGCGGAATAGACGAAGCGTTCCGCCCCCCGGTTGCCCAGGGGCCGGGCGATGCCGTCGGCGGCTTCCGTCGTGCCCTCGCGAACCAGGGCGCCTTGCAGGCCGGGCTTGGTTTCAATGGCGAAGTCGCAATTCTCCCCGGCGGTGAAGCCGGGGCCCAGGCCGATGGTGGTTCGGGCCAGGCGGCGCAGGTCGGGCGTGACGCTGTATTTTTGCAGCCGGGCGTCGATCAGCAGGTCCAGCGCGCGGATGACGATCAGGTCCAGCAGGCCCAGGTCGGTGATGACCAACCCTTGGCGGCGCGCCAGCGCCGCCGCCGCCGCCATGCCGCTATCCGCCCGTTCGGCGGCGATGCCGGCCAGGGTCACCGGGTCATCGAACAGCGCGTCGTGGAACGCCATCTTGCGGCGGATGACGGGGGAAGGGGGTCGTGCGACATAACGACGCCGTAGCCCTGGTGATGCAGCCGGATCGCCACGGCGGAGGCGATCTCGTTGGTGCCCAGGATGATGGCGTAGGGCGGGCGATCGGTCATGACGGCGTTCCAGTGCTTCCAGGGGTGGCGCTTTAAGGGTTGGTACTGCCGGGGTTGGCGCTGCCGGGGGTGGGGCAGGGACTGTGAGGGTGGGAACAGCCGGTGGGCGCGCTGTCCCGGTCCGCCGGCAGGCCCAGCCGGTCCCGCAGCGCCTCGAACCCGGCGAGGCGCTGGCCCTCCACCTCCGCCAATGGCCGGCGGATCAGCAGCGGGTCGGCCAGCATGCGGCGCAGGGCCGCGTCGCCGTCCAGGTCGGCCGGGACGATGGCGCCGGCCTTGATGGCCGGGGCGGCCGGGTTGAACCAGGACTGGACCGGCGATGGGCCGAAGAACGCGCGCAGGCGCTCCGCCGTCCACGGTTCGGTCAGCAGGTCGCGCACCACAACGGTATGCCCCGCCGCCTCCAGCGCCTGGCGCTGGCGGGCGTTGGTTTTGCAGCCCGGTTTCTCATAGAAGACGACCGTGCTCATGCCAGTCGCACCAGCGGGGCGGCGCCGTCGCGGCCCAGCAGCGTGTCCACCTTGCGGCGCACGTCGGCCAGCGTCAGCGGCTTGACCAGTGCGGCGTGGGCGCCTGCCTTCAGCCCCTCAAGCGCCAGCGCCTCTTCCGCCTTGGCGCAGACGATCAACAGCCGCACCCCGGGAAAGGCGCCCAGCATCTCGCCCACCAGCCCCGCGCCCCGCTCCGCCAGGAAAGAGGCGCCGAGCAGCACGACGTCCGGCCGTAGCCAATCCACCCCCTTGGCGTAGGCCTCCTCCGGCGTCGCCAGTTCATGTGTCTCGATCTCATCGTGCAGCATGAACTGCAACGCCGCGCGCGTGATCTCATCCTGGTCCACGACGAAGACCCGCCGTTGGTCCACGGCTTTGGCGGTTTCGACACCGATCTGCATGGCGCGTCCCTTCCGATGCTGGGCTGCCCGTCGGCGGGCATCACGGCACCCAAAGCAATTTCCGTTCCGGTGGGGCCATATCCGGGAAATCGGGGGCCAGCCTGCCTTTCCGCCGGGAAACGGCGGCGGAAGAGGACGGGGACAGGGGCGGTGGCTTGTTTCGTTTGCGACAGCCTGACAATGGCTGTCGGGTTCGGCACATCATTGTCGGATGCGGGGTGGTGGTGATAAGGCGTTTAATATCAGTATATTAGCGTGAAACGCCCGTTTGGCACGCCGGTTGCTGAAATACCGGTCGGCTAGTGAGGGCTGAGTGCACGCCTACGCGCTGTCGAGCGATGTGCTCCTTCCCGAAATCCGCGAGCCAACTTCTGCGAACGAGGATCGCCCCGGCGTCATTGGGGCATTGGCAATCGGCTCAACAATCGGTTCAAGGAGACCTTGAATGTCGGCTCTGCGACAAATCGCGTTTTACGGCAAGGGTGGTATCGGCAAGTCCACCACCTCCCAGAATACCCTGGCGGCCCTGGCTGAAATGGGCCACCGCATCCTGATCGTCGGTTGCGATCCCAAGGCGGACTCAACCCGCCTGATCCTGCACGCCAAGGCGCAGGACACCATCCTCAGCCTGGCGGCCGCGGCCGGCAGCGTGGAGGACCTGGAGATCGAGGATGTCATGAAGGTCGGCTTCCATGACATCCGTTGCGTGGAATCCGGCGGGCCGGAGCCGGGCGTCGGCTGCGCCGGCCGGGGCGTCATCACCTCCATCAACTTCCTGGAGGAGAACGGCGCCTATGAGGATATCGACTACGTTTCCTATGACGTGCTGGGCGACGTGGTGTGCGGCGGTTTCGCCATGCCCATCCGCGAGAACAAGGCCCAGGAAATCTACATCGTCATGTCCGGCGAGATGATGGCCATGTACGCGGCCAACAACATCTCCAAGGGCATTCTGAAATACGCCATGTCCGGCGGCGTGCGCCTGGGCGGCCTGATCTGCAACGAGCGCCAGACCGACAAGGAGCTGGAGCTGGCGGAGAACCTGGCCAAGAAGCTGGGCACCCAGCTCATCTACTTCGTGCCCCGCGACAACATCGTGCAGCACGCGGAACTGCGCCGCATGACGGTGCTGGAATACGCCCCGGAAAGCGCCCAGGCCGCCCACTACCGCAACCTGGCCACCCGCATCCACAACAACGCCGGCAAGGGCGTCATCCCCACCCCCATCACCATGGACGAGCTTGAGGACATGCTGATGGAGCACGGGATCATGAAGGCCGTGGACGAGAGCATGGTCGGCAAGAGCGCCGCCCAGCTGGAACTGGCCTGATCGGCAACGGCCGCCGGTACCGCCCGGCCCCCCCCCGCATGGGGGCCGGGCGGGATCCCGGACAGGCCATCATCCCCGGGAAACATGAGGACAGCGAAATGAGTATGTCGGAGACGGAAAGCGTTGCCGAGATCAAGGAACGCAACAAGGAACTGATCGCCGAGGTCTTGCAGGTTTACCCGGAGAAGACCGCCAAGCGCCGCGCCAAGCACTTGAACGTGCATGAGGCCGGCAAGTCCGATTGCGGCGTGAAGTCCAACCTGAAGTCCATTCCAGGCGTCATGACCATCCGTGGCTGCGCCTACGCCGGATCCAAGGGCGTGGTCTGGGGCCCGATCAAGGACATGATCCACATCAGCCACGGCCCGGTGGGCTGCGGCCAATATTCCTGGGCCGCGCGCCGTAACTACTACATCGGCACGACGGGGATCGACACCTTCGTGACCATGCAGTTCACGTCCGATTTCCAGGAAAAGGACATCGTGTTCGGCGGCGACAAGAAGCTGTCTAAGATCATCGATGAAATCCAGGAGCTGTTCCCGCTGAACAACGGCATCAGCATCCAGTCGGAATGCCCCATCGGCCTGATCGGCGACGATATCGAGGCGGTGTCGAAGAACAAGTCCAAGGAATACGAGGGCAAGACCATCGTCCCCGTGCGCTGCGAAGGGTTCCGCGGCGTGTCCCAATCCCTGGGCCACCACATCGCCAATGACGCCATCCGCGACTGGGTGTTCGACAAGGCGGAGGGCAAGGACGCGCCGGCGGGCTTCGTGCCCGGCCCCTACGACGTCGCCATCATCGGCGATTACAACATCGGCGGCGACGCCTGGTCCTCCCGCATCCTGCTGGAGGAGATGGGGCTGAGGGTCATCGCCCAATGGTCGGGCGACGGCACCCTGGCGGAGCTGGAGGCGACGCCCAAGGCCAAGCTGAACGTCCTGCATTGCTACCGCTCGATGAACTACATCTCGCGCCACATGGAAGAGAAGTACGGTATTCCCTGGTGCGAATACAATTTCTTCGGCCCCAGCAAGATCGCGGAATCCCTGCGCCGCATCGCCAGCTATTTCGACGACAAGATAAAGGAAGGGGCGGAGCGGGTCATCGCCAAGTACCAGGCGCTGATGGACGCGGTCATCGCCAAGTACCGCCCCCGCCTGGAAGGCAAGACGGTGATGCTGTTCGTGGGCGGCCTGCGCCCCCGCCACGTCATCGGCGCCTATGAGGATTTGGGCATGGAGGTCGTGGGCACGGGCTATGAGTTCGGCCACAACGACGACTATCAGCGCACGGCCCAGCACTACGTCAAGGACGGCACGCTGATCTATGACGACGTGACGGGCTACGAGTTCGAGAAGTTCGTGGAACGCATCCAGCCTGACCTGGTCGGGTCCGGCATCAAGGAAAAGTACGTCTTCCAGAAGATGGGCGTGCCCTTCCGCCAGATGCATTCCTGGGACTATTCCGGCCCCTATCACGGCTATGACGGTTTCGCCATTTTCGCGCGCGACATGGACATGGCCATCAACGCCCCCGTCTGGAAGATGGCCAAGGCGCCCTGGAAGGGCGCCGCGCAGCCGAAGCTGCTGGCCGCCGAGTAAGGCGGATGACGCCCCGGGGCGCCCCCATGGGTGGCGCCCCCGGGATTCCCTGCCGGGGCGGCATCCATCCCCGGGCGATGTTTTCGGAGAGGTTCCCATCATGACGCAGAGTGCCGAACACGTGCTCGACCATTTCGAGCTGTTCCGTGGCCCCGAATACCAGGAGATGCTGGTCAACAAGCGCCAGCAGTTCGAGAACCGCCGCGACCCGGCGGAGGTGGAACGGGTGCGGGAATGGGCCAAGACGCCCGAGTACCAGGAAAAGAACTTCGCCCGCGAGGCGCTGACCATCAACCCGGCCAAGGCCTGCCAGCCGCTGGGCGCCGTCTTCGCGGCGGTGGGGTTCGAGGGCACCTTGCCCTTCGTTCACGGCTCGCAAGGCTGCGTCGCCTATTATCGCAGCCATTTCTCCCGTCATTTCAAGGAGCCGACGTCCTGCGTCTCCTCCTCCATGACGGAGGACGCGGCGGTGTTCGGCGGCCTGAACAACATGATCGACGGGCTGGCCAACACCTATTCCATGTACAAGCCCAAGATGATCGCCGTCTCCACCACCTGCATGGCGGAGGTGATCGGCGACGACCTGAACGCCTTCATCAAGACCGCCAAGGAAAAGGGCTCGGTTCCGGCCGAGTTCGACGTGCCCTTCGCCCATACCCCGGCCTTCGTCGGCAGCCATGTCACCGGCTATGACAACGCCCTGAAGGGCATCCTGGAGCATTTCTGGGACGGCAAGGCCGGCACCGAGCCCAAGCTGGAACGCGAGCCCAACGGCAAGATCAACTTCATCGGCGGCTTCGACGGCTACACCGTCGGCAACCTGCGGGAGATCAAGCGCATCTTCGGCCTGATGGGTATCGGCTACACCATCCTGGGCGACACCAGCGACGTCTGGGACACGCCCACCGATGGCGAGTTCCGCATGTATGACGGCGGCACCACCCTGGCCGAGGCGGCGGACGCCGTCCATGCCAAGGCCACCGTCTCCATGCAGGAGTACTGCACCGAAAAGACGCTGCCCTTCATCGCGGGGCATGGGCAGGAGGTGGTGTCGTTCAACCACCCGGTGGGCGTGGCCGGCACCGACCAGTTCCTGATGGCGCTGGCGCGCCTGACCGGCGCCGAGATCCCGGCGGAGCTGGAGCGGGAACGCGGACGCCTGGTGGACGCCATCGCGGACTCCAGCGCCCACATCCATGGCAAGAAGTTCGCCATCTACGGCGACCCTGACCTGTGCCTGGGCCTGGCCGCCTTCCTGCTGGAACTGGGGGCGGAGCCGACCCACGTGCTGGCCACCAACGGCAACAAGGCCTGGGCGGAGAAGGTGCAGGCGCTGTTCAACAGTTCCCCCTTCGGGAAGAATTGCCATGTCTATCCCGGCCGCGACCTGTGGCACCTGCGCTCCCTGCTGTTCACGGAGCCGGTGGACTTCCTGATCGGCAACACCTACGGCAAGTACCTGGAGCGCGACACGGGCACGCCGCTGATCCGCCTCGGCTTCCCCATCTTCGACCGGCACCACCACCATCGTTTCCCGGTGTGGGGCTATCAGGGCGGGCTGAACGTGCTGGTGACCATCCTGGACAAGATTTTCGACGAGATCGACCGCAACACCAACGTCCCGTCGAAGACAGACTACAGCTTTGACATCATCCGCTAACGGCGGACTTGGCCTCTCCGTGGCGTCTCCCCAAGGCGCTCGCGTCCTGGCCGCGCCGCCAGCCCCGATGGGAAACCGAAGGGGCCCGGCGGCGCGGCGCTTCTTGACCCGTTCAGGCGAGGAACCCGGAAATGAGTTCGCTGTCGGCCACCATCCAGGACGTGTTCAACGAGCCCGGTTGCGCCAAGAACGCCACCAAGTCGGCGGCCGACCGCAAGAAGGGCTGCACCAAGCAGTTGCAGCCGGGCGGGGCGGCGGGGGGCTGCGCCTTCGACGGCGCCAAGATCGCGTTGCAGCCCCTGACCGACGTGGCCCACCTGGTCCACGGGCCCATCGCCTGCGAGGGCAATTCCTGGGACAACCGCGGCGCCAAATCGTCCGGCCCCACGCTGTGGCGCACCGGCTTCACCACCGACATGAACGAGACGGATATCGTCTTCGGCGGGGAGAAGCGGCTGTACAAGGCCATCCGCGAAATCATCGAGAAGTATGACCCGCCGGCGGTTTTCGTCTATCAGACCTGTATCCCGGCCATGACCGGCGACGACATCAACGCCGTGTGCAAGGCGGCGCGGGAGAAATTCGGCAAGCCGGTCATCCCCATCAATTCGCCCGGCTTCGTCGGGCCCAAGAACCTGGGCAACAAGCTGGCGGGCGAGGCGCTTCTGGACCACGTCATCGGGACGGAGGAGCCGGATGAGACGACGCCCTACGACATCAACATCATCGGCGAATACAACCTGTCGGGCGAGCTGTGGCAGGTGAAGCCGCTGCTGGACGAGCTGGGCATCCGCATCCTGTCCTGCATTTCCGGCGATGGTCGCTACCGCGAGGTGGCCTATTCCCACCGGGCGCGGGCGGCGATGATGGTGTGTTCCAAGGCCATGATCAACGTGGCCCGCAAGATGGAGGAACGCTACGGCATCCCCTTCTTCGAGGGGTCCTTCTACGGCATCGGCGATACCAGCGACAGCCTGCGCCAGATCGCCCGGCTGCTGGTCGACAGGGGCGCCCCCTCCGACCTGCTGGACCGGACGGAGGCGCTGATCGCGCGGGAGGAGGCGCGGGCCTGGGCCGCCATCGCGCCGTTCAAGCCGCGCTTCCAGGGCAAGAAGGTGCTGCTGATCACCGGCGGCGTGAAGTCCTGGTCCGTGGTGGCCGCCTTGCAGGAGGCCGGCCTGGAGCTGGTCGGCACCAGCGTCAAGAAGTCCACCAAGGAGGACAAGGAGCGCATCAAGGAATTGCTGGGCCAGGACGCCCACATGATCGAGGACATGACCCCGCGCGAGATGTATCGCCTGCTGAAGGACGCCAAGGCGGACATCATGCTGTCGGGCGGCCGCTCGCAGTTCGTGGCGCTGAAGGCGGCCATGCCCTGGCTTGACATCAACCAGGAACGCCACCACGCCTACATGGGCTATGTCGGCATGGTGAAGCTAGTGGAGGAGATCGCCCGCACCCTGTTCAACCCGGTGTGGGCGCAGGTGCGCCGCCCGGCCCCCTGGGATGATCCGGCCGACACCTGGCAGGCCCGCGCCGACGCCGCCTTGGCGGCCGAGGTCGCCGACCCGGAAAGGGCGGAACAGGCGCGGCGGGCGGCGGGCGTCTGTGCCTGCAAGGGCGTGGACCTGGGCACCATCGAGGACGCGGTCCGCGCGCATGGCCTGTCCAGCCTGGATGAGGTGCGGCGGCACACCACCGCCGCCACCGGCTGCGGCGCCTGCGCCAGCCGGGTGGCGGACGTGCTGGCGTCCCTGCCGGCCCTGGCGGCGGAGTAGGCGCCATGGCGACGGTCACCCACGTCAAGAAGGCCTGCACGGTCAACCCGCTGAAGATGAGCCAGCCCATCGGCGCCGCCCTGGCTTTCATGGGACTGCGCGGCGCCATGCCCCTGCTGCACGGGTCGCAGGGCTGCACGTCCTTCGGGCTGGTGCTGTTCGTCCGGCACTTCAAGGAGGCCATCCCCCTGCAGACGACGGCCATGAGCGAGGTCGCCACCGTGCTGGGCGGCTACGACAACGTCGAGCAGGCCATCCTGAACATCCACAAGCGCACCAAGCCGGAGATCATCGGCATCTGTTCCACCGGGGTCACCGAGACCAAGGGCGACGATGTCGAGGGCTATATCCGGCTGGTGCGGGAGCGGCATCCGGAGGTGGCGGACCTGCCGCTGGTCTATGTCTCCACCCCCGATTTCAAGGATGCGTTCCAGGACGGCTGGGCCAAGGCCGTGACGCGCATGGTGCGGGACCTGGTGTCCCCACTGCCGGCCGGCATGGCGCGGGACCCTGGCCGGGTCACCGTCTTGCCCGGCTGCCACATGACGCCCGGTGACCTGGATGAACTGCGCACCATCCTGGAGGATTTCGGCCTCCGGCCCAGCTTCCTGCCTGACCTGGCGGGATCGCTGGATGGCCATATTCCGGAGGACTTCACGCCCACCACCATCGGCGGCATCGGCGTGGATGAAGTGGCGGGCCTGGGCGCGTCGTCCTGGGCCCTCGCCATCGGCGAACAGATGCGCCCGGCGGCGGAGGCGTTGCGGGAGCGCACGGGCGTGCCCTTCCGGCTGTTCCCCCGCCTGTGCGGGCTGGAGGCCGGCGACGCCCTCATGATGTTCCTGGCGGAGATCAGCGGACGGCCGGTGCCGGTGAAGTACCGGCGGCAGCGCGGTCAACTGGTCGATGCCATGCTGGACGGCCATTTCCACATCGGTGGCCGCAAGGTCGCCATCGGGGCCGAACCGGATTTGCTGGCCGATGTGGGCGGCATGCTGCACGGCATGGGCGCCCATATCACGGCCGCCGTCACCACCACCCATTCCCCTGTGCTGGCCGGGGTCGAGACGGATGAGGTGCTGATCGGCGACCTGGAGGATCTGGAGCGCCGGGCGCGGGAGCGCGGGTGCGACCTGCTGATCACCCATTCGCATGGGCGCCAGGCGGCCACCCGCCTGGGCATCCCCTTCTTCCGCATCGGCCTGCCCCTGTTCGACCGGCTGGGGGCCGGGCACCTGGTTTCGGTGGGCTATCGCGGGACGCGGGATTTGATCTTCGCGCTCAGCAACCTGGTGATGGCCGACGCCGAATTGCATCACGAGGCCACCCCCGACACATGGCGGGTGGTGGACGGGGACAGCCTTAAATCAGAAGGGGAAGCCGCATGAAGGTCGCTTTCGCCACGCAGGACATGAAGCGGGTCGACGCCCATTTCGGCTGGGCCCGCCACATCGCCATCTATGAGCTGGACCCTGACGGTCATCGCCTGCTGGAGGCGGTGGAATTCGACGGCGACCTGCGCGAGGACGGCAACGAGGACAAGCTGGCGCCCAAGATCGAGGCGATCAAGGACTGCGCCATCCTCTATGTCGCCGCCATCGGCGGGTCCGGTGCCGCCCGCGTCGTCGCCAACAACATCCACCCCATGAAGGTGACCCAGCCGGAACCGATCGAGGATCTGCTGGAACGGTTGCGCGCCGTGCTGAACGGCACGCCGCCGCCCTGGCTGCGCAAGGCCATGGCCAAGGGGGCGCCCCGCATCCTGGACTTTGAGGATTGAGCATCATGTCTGACGTGTTGGACCTGCCGCCTGACGCGGCCGCGGCGCAAAGCCCCTTCATCCGCCAATTGGTCATGATCTGGCGCGCCCAGGACACCCACGGCACTTGGGAAGGCAAGACCGACCTGGCCCTGCTGGAGCCCTATGTCGTGGACCGGGAGAAGCGCCGGCAACTGCCCATTCTGGGCGATCCGGACCCTGAGACCATCTGGCGGCTGGAGCTGTTCTTCAACGCCGTGGCGCTCAGCATTGAGCAGGCGACCGGCGTCATGGTGTCCCCCATGCTGAAGATGAGCCATGAGGGCTTCGGCCGCCTGGTGCTGATCGGCGGCCGGCTGGTGGTGGTGAACAAGCAATTGCGCGACGTCCACCGCTTCGGCTTCGACAGCCTGGCAAAGCTGGCGGAGGAGGGGGCGAAGTACGTCCAGGCGGGCGTGGACATGATCGGGCGCTTTCCCGATGTCGCCCGGTATTGAGCGCGGGAGAGTGAGGCCATGAGCGATGTCGAGGCCCTGAAGGGCGAGATCAAGAAGCAGTCGGCCCGCGCCATGCAGGCCAAGATGGACCTGCATGACCTGTCGGAGGAGCTGCCCGTCAACTGGACATCCATCCTGGCGGTGGCGCAGCGCGCCCACGACGCCTTCGCCGAGCTGGAGCGCAAGCGCGCCGACCTGAAGACGCTGGAAGCCGGCGCCGCCGCCGGCGCCCAGTTTTCCGTCGCCCCCTAGAGGGCCCCTAGAAGGAGAGCGCCCCCATGTCCTCGCTCACCCGCGATGGCCGGCCCTGGCAGCCGGACTTCCTGATCGCCATCGATGCCAAGCGCTGTATCGGATGCGGCCGTTGCTTCAAGGTTTGTGGCCGTGGGGTGATGGCCCTGAAGGGCCTGACCGAGGAGGGGGAGCTGGTCGATCTCGACAATGACGATGAGGATGACGAGATCGAAAAGAAGGTTATGGTCATGGACGATGCCGGGGCCTGTGTCGGCTGTCGCGCCTGCGCCCGGGTCTGTCCCGCGAACTGCCAGACCCACGCGCCCCTGGCCGCGGATGCCGCCTGAGGAGGGGGAAGCCGATGCGCACCGCCGACGCTTGTTATCGCTGGCTGATGGACCGGGCCGGGGAGGCCGATCCCTTCGACCGGCACGTCGCCGCCGCCATCCTGTCGCTGGCCTGGGCCGAGGCGGCGGCCGGGCGGGGGACCTTGCCGCTCTGCGCCGGCCTGGATGGCGCCGCCCTTGAAGGCTTGGCCCTGCGTCTGTTCCCGGGCGCCTGGGCGGGCATGGCCGCGCTGGCCGACGGTCCCGCCGCGCTGGAGGACGACGAGCAGGCGGTGCGTGACCTGCTGTGGATGTATGCCGACGGCGGCACCCCGCTGCAGCGCGACCTGGCGGCCATGATCGCCCGCCGGTGCAGCCGCCCCAACCACCTGTGGCAGGACCTGGGCCTGCGTGACCGGGGGGAGCTGTCGTCGCTGATGCGCCGCCACTTCGGCGGCCTTGCCCGCCGCAACAGCCAGGACATGAAATGGAAGAAGTTCCTGTTCCGCATGATCTGCCGGTCAGAGGGCTTCACCCTGTGCACGGCCCCTGTCTGTACCGAGTGTGATGACTTCGACCATTGCTTTGGGGCGGAGGATGGCGAGGCCATGATGGCCCACCTCCGCTCCAGCCGGCCGCCGCCCATCCCCTGACCGTCGCGCGAGGCGCATGCCCATGTCCGCCACCTACGTCCTCTGCCGCCTGGACGACATCCCCAGCCGCAAGGCCCGGGGCTTTCAGCTGTTGCGCGTCGATGACGAGGGGGGGCACCGGCCCTGGGGCATCATCGTCATCCGCTGGGGCCGGCAGGTGGTGGGCTACGTCAACCGCTGTCCGCACAACGGCGTGCACCTGGATTGGGAACGCAACCAGTTCCTGGACCCGGACGGCACGCGGCTGATGTGCGGCAAGCATGGCGCCCTGTTCGACCTGGGCTCCGGACTGTGTGTCGATGGCCCCTGCCGGGGTGCGGCACTTCAGCCGGTGACGCTGTCCGTCGAGGATGGGGACATCTGCGTCACCGGCGTCACGCTGGTGGAGGATGAGGAATTGGACGGCGACCTGCCGCCCTGTGAGCATGAAGGGGTTTAGGATCAGCGGTGAAACCGGCCTCTCAGCCGCGCCTCAGCGTTGCGGGGCTTTCGTCTCAGCGGGGCACTTATCCATATAGGCGATAGCGTAGGGGGCGTTGAAACACCGGATCAGGCTGTCCAGCACCGACAGGTTGGCGGGCCATTGCAAGCCCGTGCCCTCGAACTCCACCTTGAACCAGCTTGGTTCCGGCAAGGCGGCCAGACGTCGCCGTGAGGCCTTCAGCCCCGCCAAATCCCTGTTCAGGAAGGCGATGGTTCCCAAGGCGTATTCATAGAAACCCAGTTCCATTCCCCTCTTGTCGGGATTGACGCCAGCCATCATCAAAGCCTTGGCGGCGCGGTAATCACCCACCGCGGCTTCCATTTGACCTTCATGCCAATACAGGGGATGCAGGCTGCTTGGCTCCAACTTGCGCCAATTACGGTCGATATAGGTCTTGATCAGGTCGGCGGCCGCTTTCTCGCAGCCGTCTTGGGATGCCAGCGGTCGCCAGCCCCCATTCATGTCCTGATCGAACGCCTTGGGTTCCAGTTGCATCATCTGCTCGGTATCGACGGTGCAGTGGGCGGGTTTGACAGGTTCATCTGCGGCCTGCCCCGCAGCCGGGTGCCCGACGGAGATGGTCATTACAGCGGCGAGCAAAAGCGTAATTTTGAATGCGGCCATGGCAATATTCCCCAGAATTTGATGCCAGCCGCTGAGTACCAAGGCCCCCAATATACCGCCTGGTCGCCACCGGCTGCCTCCGTGTGGGCTATACAGCTTATAAGTTGTAAATCATTAGCATGGCGGCGAAGAAATGAAAGGGCCAAGATGGCAATCTATAATTGAAATACCTTGCCGATGGGGCTTTCGGGGCAACTCGCTTTGGGCGACGCGGCCCCGGTGGCCGGCCCGTGGGTGCAGGGCCAAAGGGTGTCGTCAAACCGGCCGGTTCTCGTTGCGGTTCTTGACCGGCAGCATGCGCGCCACCCCGTCCTCATAGCTCAAGGCCGGATATCGCCCATCGAAGCGCAGGGCGATGTCCAGCAGGACGTCCAGCTTGCCGGCGGTGTCCAGTTTCTTGAGGTCGTTCTTGTCGATGCCCATCAGGTCCATCATCTCCTTCCACACGGTGGATTCATCACAGGGCAGGACGATGAAGGTGATGCCGTCCAAGGTCACCGAGTAGCCGGCCAGCAGGTCGATGTTGTTGCAGAAGATGAAGTACTTGCCGCTGGGCCGCAGCAGGCCGGCCAAGACTTCCGACACGTCCTTGAGATAGGCGAAGGAATGCACATAGCCGGCCAGGACCGGCAAGGTGGCCTCCCCTTCCTGGGCATAGGTCAGGACCTGTTCCAGCTTGTAGTCGGGCGGGCGCTTCTCATCGGCGATGTGGGGCTGGAACTTCAGCGCGATATCGCCGCGAAAGCCGAAGCGGCCGGGCTTGGTCGTCGGCGCCTTCAGCACGGCGTTCATCAGGCGGTCTTCCTGGGCCAGGCGGGCCAGGGCGGTATTCTCAAGCGTCGTCATCGGGCAGGCTCCTGCGGGGAATGCATGAAGGGGACGGCCCCGGTCGGGACCTCGCCAATCCCCTTTGCAAACGCTTTGCCGGTCGGCCTTACCGGTGCCGGTTGCCTGTTTTTGTGGGGCTTTCCGGGATGGCCGCCCCGCCCTTTGCAGCAAACGCCCCTGTAGCAAACCCGACATTCGGGATGTGAACGCAACAGCGCTTGAGGGAAAGCGCCAGCTTTTCCAACGAATTGGTCCATGGCACGGACCTTGCCAAGGGAAGGGGGTCACCCATCCACCCATCCTGGCAGGTGCCCCATGATCAACTTGACCCCCAGTGCCTTGAACGCCGTCCGCAGCGCCATCGCCGGCGCCGCGAACCCGGCGGGCGGATTGCGCATCAGCGTCGATGCCGGCGGATGCGCCGGCTACAAATACAGCATGGGCCTGACCGGCGCCGCGGAACCGGAAGACACCGTCATCGATCACGACGGCGTGAAAGTCTTCGTCGACACCAAGAGTCATGAGCTGTTGGACGGCACCACCATCGACTTCGTGGTGGCGCTGGAAGGCTCGGGCTTCACCTTCGACAACCCCAATGCCAAGTCCGCCTGCGGCTGCGGCAAGTCGTTCGGTTGAGGGGGGCTGGCCATGCTGATCCCCACGCTTGAGGAACAACCGACGGTCGACCGCGCCATCCCGGACGGTGTGGAAGACCACCGTGTCCAGGTCATCCGCGCCGCCATCGCCGAAATCCGCCCCGGCCTGCAACGGGATGGCGGGGATTGTGAACTGCTGGAGGTCGATGGCGACGTCGTGCGCGTCCGGCTGACCGGGGCCTGTGTCATGTGCCGCCTCAGCAGCGCGACGCTGGAGGGCATCCAGGCGCGGGTGGTGGAGCGCCTGGGGACATTCGTCCGCCTGGTGCCCGTCCTGGGCCGGGCCCCCGGCGCACACTGATCCGGACAGGGGGAACCATCCCATGAGCCCCGTCTACCTCGACAACAACGCGACGACCGCCACGGACGCGGAGGTGGTGGCGGCCATGCTGCCCTGGTTCACGGAGCGGTATGGCAACGCCTCCTCCTCCCACGCTTTCGGGGCGACGGCGGCGGAGGGCGTGCGGCTGGCGCGGCGGCAGGTGCAATCCCTGCTGGGGGCGGCCCATGACCATGAGGTCGTCTTCACCTCTGGCGGGACGGAGTCCAACACCACCGCCATCCTCTCCGCCCTGGACAGCCAGCCGGGCCGAACCGAGATCGTGACGACGGCGGTGGAACACCCGGCCGTCCTGGCGCTGGCGGCCCACCTGGAAAAGACCCGTGGTGTCACGGTGCACACCGTGGGCGTGGATGGCGAGGGTCGCCTGGACCTGGACGACTTCGAGCGGGCGCTGGGGCCGCGCACGGCCCTGGTTTCCATCATGTGGGCGAATAACGAGACGGGCACGCTGTTCCCGGTGGCGGCCCTGGCCCGCCAGGCCCACGCCGCCGGCGCCCTGTTCCACACCGATGCCGTGCAGGCCGTCGGCCGCGTGCCCATGCGGCTGCGGGACACCGAGATCGACATGCTGTCGCTCTCGGGACACAAGCTGCATGGCCCCAAGGGCATCGGCGCGCTGTATGTGCGCAAGGGCGTGCCTTTCCGCCCCCTGATGCGCGGCGGCCGGCAGGAGCGCGGACGGCGCGGCGGCACGGAGAACGTGCCCGGCATCGTCGGCCTGGGGGCAGCCGCCGAACTGGCGGCGCGCTATCTGGAGACGGAGCGGGGCTGGATCGGGGATCTGCGCGACCGGCTGGAACAGGGCGTGCTGTCCCGCATCGGCCATTGCCATGTCCTGGGCGACCTGGACCATCGCCTGGCCAACACCGCCTGCATCGCCTTCGATTACGTCGATGCCGACGCCCTGCTGCTGATGCTGGACCGGGCCGGGATCGCCGCGTCCTCCGGCTCCGCTTGCGCGTCGGGCACCATGGAGCCCTCGCATGTGCTGCGCGCCATGCGCGTGCCCGTCGGCGCCATCCGGGGCGCCATCCGCTTCTCGCTGTCCCGTGACACGGGCGGTGCCGACATCGACCGGGTGCTGGATGTCCTGCCCGACATCGTCGGCCGCCTGCGCACCCAATCGCCCCTGTGGCGGGATCGGGTGCCCACCTTCGCCTGACCAGCCCTGACCCTGACTGGTCCCCAATGGGATCGTCCTTCAAGGAGACGCAGCATGCTGAAAGCACCGCCCATCGTCATCAACGACAGCACGTTGCGCGACGGCGAACAGGCGCCCGGCGTCGCCTTCACCGTGGCGGAAAAGGTGGCCATCGCCCGCAAGCTGGAGGCGGCCGGCGTGGATGAGATCGAGGCCGGCATCCCCGCCATGGGGCCAGCGGAGATCGAGGCCATGGCCGCCGTGGGCACGTCCCTGGAACGGTCGGCGGCCATCGCTTGGTGCCGCCTGACGGAGGCGGACGTCGACGCCGCCCTGCGCACCGGGCTGTCGCGGGTGAACCTGTCCATCCCGGTGTCCGACCGCCAGATCCGGGTGAAGCTGCAGATCAGCCGCCAGGACATCATTCCCCGCATCCGCCGGGTGGTGTCCTATGCCCGCGACCGGGGTTTGGCCGTGGCCTTGGGGGGCGAGGATTCCAGCCGTGCCGACATGGACTTCCTGTTGCGCGTCGTCGCCGCGGCGGAGGAGGCGGGCGCCCATCGCTTCCGCTTCGCCGACACGGTCGGCATCCTGGATCCCTTCCGCACCCACGAGATTTTCCGCCAGCTGTGCGCGGAGACGGATCTGGAGCTGGAATTCCACGGCCATGACGACCTGGGCTTGGCCACCGCCAACACCTTGGCCGCCGTGCGCGGCGGCGCCACCCACGCCAGCGTCTGTGTCCTGGGCCTGGGGGAGCGGGCGGGCAACGCGGCCTTGGAGGAGGTGGTTGCGGCCTTGGGGCCCATCGCCGGCCGCCAGACGGGCGTGGACCTGACCCAACTGACGGGCTTGGCCGAACTGGTGGCCGCCGCCGCCGGCCGGCCCATCCCGGTGGCCAAGTCCATCGTCGGCTCCGCCGTCTTCGCCCATGAGTTCGGTATCCATGTCTCCGGCCTGCTGCGCGACCCGGAAACCTATGAGGCGCTGGACCCCGCCTGGTTCGGCCGGGTGCGGTCCATCGTGCTGGGCAAGCATTCCGGCATGGCGGCCATCAACAACGCCCTGAAGTCGCTGGGCCTTTCCCCCGATGAAGGCCGCGCCCGCCGCGTCCTGGATGAGGTGCGCAACTGCGCCGTGGCCTGGAAGCGCCCCATCAATGAGGGTGAATTGCTGAAGTTCTACGAGGCGGCTGGCGATTGACCGATGACGGGAGGCCGCGATGGCGGGAGAACCGGGATTATGGGGCGTGGTGGGTGAGGACATCGCCTGCGTGAAGGCGCGCGACCCGGCCGCCCGCCATGTGGTGGAAATCCTGCTGACCTATCCCGGGCTTCATGCCGTCATCCATCACCGGGTGGCCCATCGGCTATGGCGCCGGGGCCTGCGTTTTCCCGCCCGCGTGTTGTCCTGGTTCGCGCGGCTGGTGACCAACGTGGACATCCATCCGGGCGCGCGCATCGGCCGGCGCTTTTTCATCGACCATGGCGCCGGCGTGGTGATTGGGGAAACGGCCGAGGTGGGGGACGACGTGACCCTCTATCACGGGGTCACCCTGGGCGGAACCAGCTGGTCCCCCGGCAAGCGCCATCCCACCATCGGGTCGGGGGTGCTGATCGGGGCCGGTGCCAAGGTGCTGGGGCCTATTGAGGTGGGGACCGGGGCCCGCATCGGCGCCAATTCCGTGGTGGTCGAGGATGTGCCGCCGGAAATGACCGTCGTGGGCATTCCCGGCCGGGTGGTGCGCGACCCGCGTGTCCGGCGCGGCACCGCGGGGCGGATCGACCTGGACCACCATTTGATCCCCGATCCGGTGGGCGAGGCGCTGACCCTGATGCTGGACCGTATCGCCTTTCTTGAAGCGCGCCTGGCCCATACCCAGGGCCGGCTGGCGGCGCTGTTGTACGAACCCGAAGCGGAGGGCAGGGACCATGGGCGTCTTGGATGAGTTGTCGCGGCTATCGTCGGCCGAGGATTTCTTCACGTTCCTGGAGGTGCCGTTCGACGCGGCGGTGGTGCGGGTCGCGCGCCTGCACATCCTGCGCCGCATGGGCCAGTACCTGCGGGGCAGCGAGGTCGAGGACGCGTTCACCGGCCTGGACGACGCGGAAATCCGCGCCCTGTGCCGGGGGCACCTGGAACAGGCCTACCAGGATTTCGTCGCCTCCACCCCCATCGCCGAGCGGCTGTTCAAGGTGCACCGCGACGCGGTGGCGCCCAAGCCGCCGGCGGCCCGGCCCTTCGTGCCGCTGACGGCGCTGGAGGGGGCCAAGGCCCCCTGACGGTGCGCGCACGGGACACGACAGGGCCTGTCGGCTATCCGACAAAGTGAAGATCACAAGATCGCGGGGCTAACTTGGGTGATGAAGAATCAAGGCTTTAGGCACCGCCGCCGGTTGGCACGCCCCTTGCCTGATACCCCCCGTGATCCAAGGGATCGGTAAGGCCAAGGGATCGAAGGAAGGACCAGGAAATGCACATCGTCGTCTGCATGAAGCAAGTTCCCGACAGCGCGCAGATCCGGGTCCATCCCGTGACCAACACCATCATGCGCCAGGGCGTGCCCACCATCATCAATCCCTACGACCTGTTCGCGCTGGAAGAGGCCTTGCGCCTGCGCGACCGCCTGGGGGGGAGGTGACGGTGCTGACCATGGGGCCGCCCATGGCGGAAGACTCGTTGCGCAAGGCGCTGACCTACGGCGCCGACCGTGCCGTCCTGCTGACCGACCGGGCGTTCGCGGGGTCGGACACTCTGGCCACCAGCTTCGCCCTGGCCGCCGCGCTGGACAAGGTGGGGCGGGAGTTCGGGGTGCCGCCCATCGTGTTCACCGGCAAGCAGACCATCGATGGTGACACGGCCCAGGTGGGCCCCGGTATCGCCAAGCGCTTGGGCCTGAACCAGCTGACCTACGTCGCCCGCATCGCGGATCTGGATCCCGCCGCGGGCACCATCACGGTGGAACGGCGGGCGGAAGGGGGGCTGCAGGTCCTGCAAACCCGCCTGCCGGTGCTGATCACCATGCTGGAAGGCGTGAACGAGATCCGCCGGGGCAGCCTGGACGACGCCTATCGCGCCGCCCGCGCCCAGGTGGTGCGGTGGAGCGCGGCCGACGCCGGCATCACCGACCTGGCCTCCTGCGGCCTCAAGGGCTCCCCCACCATCGTCAAGAAGGTGTTCGCCCCCCAGGGGCGGGCGGAGCCGGTGCGCCAGGTGCCTACCATCGACCGGTCGGCCGATGAGCTGGCGGCCGATGTCATGGCCGCGATTTTCCAGACCCAGCCGGCGCTGGAGGAAGACCTGTTGCGGTTCGCCGCCGGGCAGTGAGCCCCCGATGAGCCTCGGCCCGTCCCCAAGGGAGTAGAAGACGATGAGCGACGCACCCAACGCCCAGCCCCCCAAGCCCGCCGCCGGCGGACGGGCGGGCACCAAGCGCGAGCTGCCGGAGCGGTTCAAGGCCTACAAGCATGTCTGGGTGGTGGTGGAATGCGAGCATGGTGCCGTCCACCCGGTGTCGCTGGAGCTGCTGGGGGAGGGACGCAAGCTGGCGGACAAGCGCGGCGTCGAACTGGCGGGTGTGGTGCTGTCGGGCGACAGCATCACCGCCGCCCAGACGGCCGCCGCCGCGTTCGAGCATGGCGCCGATCTGGTCTACACCGTCACCGCCCCCGTCCTGGCGCATTACCGCAATGAGACCTACACCCGGGCCATGACCGATCTGGTCAACACCCACCAGCCGGAGATCCTGCTGCTGGGCGCCACCAACCTGGGGCGCGACCTGGCGGGTTCGGTGGCGACCACGCTGCGAACCGGCCTGACGGCCGACTGCACCGAACTGGCCATCGATGACGAGGGGTCGCTGGCCGCGACCCGGCCGACCTTTGGCGGGTCTTTGCTCTGTACCATCCTGACCCTGAACTACCGGCCGCAGATGGCGACCGTGCGCCCGCGCGTCATGGCCATGCCGGCGCGGGAACCAGGGCGCTGGGGTCGCATCGTCGAACACCCGCTGGACCTCGCGGAAGAGGATGTGGTCACCAAGGTGCTGCGCTTCATCGCGGACCGTGAGAGCGACAAGGCGCAACTGGCCTACGCCGACATCGTGGTGGCCGGCGGGCTGGGCCTGCGCTCGGCGGAAAATTTCCAGCTGGTCCGGGCGCTGGCGGAGGTGCTGGGCGGCGATTACGGCGGCTCGCGCCCGCTGGTGCAGAAGGGGTGGATCACCGCCGACCGCCAGATCGGCCAGACGGGCAAGACCATCCGTCCCAAGCTGTACATCGCCGCCGGTATCTCCGGCGCCATCCAGCATCGCGTGGGGGTGGAGGGGGCGGACACCATCGTCGCGATCAACAGCGACCCCAACGCCCCCATCTTCGACTTCGCCCACCTGGGCGTGGTCGCGGACGCCATCGAACTGCTGCCGGCCCTGACCCGGGCGTTCCAGGCGCATCTGTCCGTCAACCGCTTGGCCGGCTGAAGGAGGCCCGCGATGATTGAGGAAAAATTCGACGCCATCGTGGTGGGGGCCGGTCCCTCCGGCAACGCCGCCGCCTACACCATGGCCAAGGAAGGCCTGAAGGTCCTGCAGTTGGAGCGGGGGGAATATCCCGGGTCCAAGAACGTGCAGGGCGCCATCCTTTACGCCGACGCGCTGGAAAAGATCATCCCGGATTTCCGCGAGGATGCGCCCCTGGAACGCCATGTCATCGAGCAGCGGCTGTGGACCATGGACGACACCTCCTATGTCGGCATGCACTACCGCTCTGACGACTTCAACGAGGAGCGGCCCAACCGCTACACCATCATCCGCGCCCAGTTCGACAAGTGGTTCAGCGGCAAGGTGCGGGAGGCCGGCGTCGTCCTGTTGTGCGAAACGACGGTGACGGAGCTGCTGCGCGACACCCAGGGCCGGGTCATCGGCGTCCGCACCGACCGGGACGGCGGCACCGCCTTTGCCGATGTGGTCATCCTGGGCGAAGGGGTGAATGGCCTGGTGGGGCAGCGTTCCGGCCTGCGGCCGGAGCTGAAGCCGGAAACGGTGGCGCTGGCGGTCAAGGAGATGCATTTCCTGCCGCGCGAGGTCATCGAAAGCCGCTTCAACCTGAAAGGCAACGAGGGTGCGGTGATCGAGGCCATGGGCACCATCACCGATGGCATGACGGGCACCGGCTTCATCTACACCAACCAGGAATTGATCTCGATCGGCATCGGCTGCATCGTCTCGGATTTCGCGGAAAGCGGTCGCACGCCCTATGGCTTGCTGGAGGCGTTCAAGCGCCACCCCAGCGTCCGCCCCCTGCTGGAAGGATCGGAGTGCAAGGAGTACGCGGCCCATCTGATCCCCGAGGGCGGCTACAACGCCATGCCTGAGTTGTTCGGCGACGGGTGGATCGTGGTGGGCGACGCCGGGCAGTTCGTGAACGCCGTCCACCGTGAGGGCTCCAACCTGGCCATGACCACGGGCCGCGTCGCCGGAGAGACGGTGGTGTGGCTGAAGCGGCGGCGCGAGGTGGCGAGCAAGGCCAACCTGGCCGAATACCAGCGCCGCCTGGAAGCCACCTTCGTCATGAAGGATTTGAAGAAGTACCGGCGCATCCCGGATTTCCTGCACCGCAACAAGCAGTTCTTCGGCGTCTATCCCAAGCTGCTCAGCGCCGCCGCCCAGACCTGGTTCCGGGTGGATGGCGTCGACAAGCGCGCCAAGGAAAAACAGATTTTCCAATCGTTCCGCGAGGGCCGGACGCTGCCCGGCCTGATCGGGGACGCCCTCAAACTGGCGAGGTCCTGGCGATGATGAACACGACGGAGGTTGGGGCGGCCCCGAAGGCGCCCCCGGTGAAGGTGGAGGAACGGCTGTTCCAAAACCGCTACCTGGTGGATGCGGGGCGGCCGCATATCAAGATCAAGCCCCATGCGGAACCGTCCAAGGCGCTGATGGCGCTGACCCATCTGTGCCCCGCCGGCTGCTACAGCCTGAACGACAAGGGGCAGGTGGAGGCGGTGGTGGATGGCTGCGTGGAATGCGGCACCTGCCGGGTGCTGACGGCCAAGACCGGGGAGGTGGAGTGGAACTATCCCCGCGGCGGGTTCGGCGTTCTGTTCAAGTTCGGCTGATGGCGGCGGATTTGTCTGCGGACCTGGAGGGCAATTCCTCCTGGGGCGATGCCTGGCCCCTGCCAGAGTCGGCCATCGAGCGCTTGCTGGAAGAGGATATGCGCTACGGCGACCTGACCACCCGTGCCCTGGGCATTGGTGGCCGGCCGGGGCGCATGTGCTTCATGGCCCGGGCGGACATGGTGCTGTCCGGCGTTGACGAGGCCGCGCGCCTGCTGGTCCGCACGGGGGCGACGATTGAACATCGGGCGCCGGCGGGCGGGCGCCATGGCCCCGGCGACCGGCTGTTGCAGGTGTCCGGGCCGGCCGCCGCCCTGCATGCCGGCTGGAAGGTGGCGCAGACGCTCATGGAATGGGCGTCTGGCGTGGCCAGTGAAACGCGCGCCATCGTCGACGCGGCACGGGCGGCCAATCCCGCCATCGCCGTGCTGTGCACCCGGAAATCCGTGCCCTACACCCGGCAGCTCGCGTGCAAGGCGGTGGTGGCCGGCGGCGGGGATATCCACCGGTTGGGCCTATCCGACACCATCCTGCTGTTCCCGGAACACCGGGTCTTTCTGGATCCGCCCAACGATCTGGGCGCGGCCGTCGCCCGGCTGAAACAGGCGGCGCCGGAGCGCGCGATCATGGTGGAGGTGACCAGGGAGGAGGATGCCCTGGCCGCCGCCGCCCATGCCGATGTCATCCAACTGGAGAAGTTTTCGCCCGAGGCGGTGCGCCGGCTGGTGGACCGGCTGCCCCGGCGGGCCGATGGGCGGCCGGTCATCGCCGCGGCCGGCGGCGTCACCGCCCGGAACGCAGGTGCGTATGCGAAGGCGGGGGCCGACAGCCTGGTCACCTCCGCCCCCTTCTTCGCCCGGCCGCGCGATGTTCAGGTGACCATGGTTGCCTTATAAATCAATGAGATTGCGGATAACGGTTTGGTTGCTGAACATTATAATTTGCGTGTTCTGGGTTGTGAATTTTACTTGCGATCTCGTGCTGCGCCTGCGAAGCTCATGTCTAGGTACTTGACTGGACTGGCAGTTGGCAGAGGCCGCGCCGCCGCATTGGCGGGCCTCGAGACACGAAAGGATTCGTGCGATGCCTATGACTGGTTCCGCCTCTCATGCGTCCGCGACATCCACTCCACCCCTTTCGGTGGCTGATCGGGCGCGTGCCGGTGGCTTCTCCTCCCGTGCGGAAATCGCGCTGCACGGCGTGTATGAGATTTCCAAGATCCTGGCGGTGCCCGCCCGCCTGGAAACCACCCTTTCCAACGTCCTGGCGCTGCTGTCCAGCTTCCTGGAAATGCACCATGGCATTATCGCCCTGCTGGGTGATGACGGCTCGCCCCAGGTGGTGGTGGGGATGGGATGGACGGAAAAGAACGCCAAGAGCCATTTCGACCGGCTGCCCGAACGGGCCATCGGCCAGATCGTCACGACCCAAATGCCGGTCGTGGTCGAGAATGTGGCCGACAATCCCCTGTTCGACGATTGGTCCGCCACGGAATGGGGTGCCGGCCCGCGCATCTCCTTCATCGGCGTCCCCATCAAGGAAAGGGACCGGGTCATCGGCACCCTGACGCTGGACCGCACCTGGGAGGGCAGGACCACCTTCCGCCTGGATGAGGACGTGCGCTTCCTGGTCATGATCGCCAACCTGGTGGGCCAGACCGTGCGGTTGCACGACCTGATCGGCCGGGACCGCGAACGGTTGATGAGCACGCAGCGGCGCCTGGAAAAGGAACTATCCGAAACCGCGCGGACGGAGCGTGACATCCGGCCCCAGGGCATCGTCGGCAACAGCCCGGCCATCCGCTCGGTCATCGACAAGATCAAGATCGTGGCGCGCAGCCATTCCACCGTGCTGCTGCGCGGGGAATCCGGCACCGGCAAGGAGCTGTTCGCCCGCGCGACGCACGACCTGTCACCGCGCCGCGCCGGCCCGTTCGTGAAGCTGAATTGCGCCGCCCTTCCCGAAAGCATGCTGGAATCGGAGTTGTTCGGGCATGAGAAAGGGGCCTTCACCGGCGCCTTGACGCAACGCAAGGGCCGCTTCGAACTGGCGCACGGCGGCACCCTGTTCCTGGATGAGATCGGGGAGATCTCCGCCTCTTTCCAGGCCAAGCTGTTGCGTGTGTTGCAGGAGGGCGAGTTTGAGCGCGTGGGCGGCTCCCGAACCCTGAAGGTCGACGTCCGGCTGGTGGCCGCCACCAACAAGAACCTGGAGGACGCGGTGGCGCGCGGTGAGTTCCGGGCCGACCTCTATTACCGCATCAACGTCGTTTCCATCTTCCTGCCGGCGGTGCGCGACCGCCGCGAGGACATCAACCTGCTGGCGTGCGAGTTCCTGAAGCGCTTCAACGAGGAACATGGCACGCGCAAGAGCCTGACCCCCTCAGCCTACGCCGTCCTGGAAAGCTGCTACTTCCCCGGCAATGTCCGTGAGCTGGAGAATTGCGTGCGCCGGACGGCCACCCTGTCGAAGGACGCGGGCATCATCGCGGACGACTTTGCCTGCCGGCATGACGAATGCCTGTCGGCCACCCTGTGGAAAGGCGCCATCGGCCCGGGCAGCGCGTTCAAGATCATGTCGCGCCCGGCAGCACCAGTGCCACTGCCCCGCCAGCCGGCATCGCCGGCTTCCGCGCCGGCGCCGGAGGAGGGGGAGGGCCGCTGCCCGCAAGCCGGCACCTGCACGGTGGCGCAGGGTGACGGCCTGTCGGAACGGGAACGCCTGCTTCAGGCGATGGAGACGGCGGGATGGGTACAGGCCAAGGCCGCGCGGCTGTTGAACCTGACGCCGCGGCAGGTGGGCTATGCCTTGATCAAGCATAACATCGAGGTCAAGAAATTCTGAATTCCCGCCGGGATCGAGAGCGGGTGCCTGGGCCCCTAGGGGGCCGTTGACTTGAGGACTGAACAGCAAATGAAGCTGAGCGCGCGCAACGTCATCGCCGGTAAGGTCGTTGCGGTCACCAAGGGGGTGACCACGGCCCATGTGAAGATCGAGATCGCCAGCGGTCGCCTCATCACCTCGTCCATCACCAACGAGGCGGTGGACGACCTGGACCTGAAGGTCGGCGACGACGTCTCCGCCATCATCAAGTCGTCCGACGTGCTGATCGGCAAAGAATAAGGGCTGTCCCGCCCCATTCTCCAGTTTAATGCAAGACGGCGGCCGGCCCAGCCTGCCGCCGTTCCGCCCGGCGGGCCCACTCCGTCCACCAGTCGGCCACCACCGCCGCGTCACAGGCCAGGGTGGTGCCGTACCCGCCGGTGAAGGCCGCCCAGGCGTCGTAGAAGCGCCAGGGCACGGCCGTCAGGACCGGCAGGCCCGCGTCGATGGCGGACGCGATCTCACCGCGCAGGCCGCGCCCCTCCGCCTCCGTCTTTCCGAACTTGTTGACCATCACCAGTTCCACCCGGTGCGCGACCGCGTCGGCCACGGCCAGGGCGGCGTCGGCCAGTCCGCCCGTATCCAGGCGACAGGCCACCGAACCGGGGCCCAGGTTCTGGCAGATGGGGATGACGCGGCCGCTGCGCAGATCCACCACCTCCATCAGCTTGACGGGCCCGCACGCGTTCCGGCGGTTGCGCTGGACGATGCCGCCCACCCGGCGTCCCTGGTCCCGCAAGCCCAGGGCGAAATCCGCCAGCAGGCTGTCCACATCCTCTTCCGGCTGATAGACGACGGCGGCCAGGTTCAGCAGGTTTTCGGTGAAGGCGACGCTGTCGGGCATTGGGACCTCCTGTCGGCGGAAGTGTCCCCGGCGTGGGTGCCGGGGGTCAAGGGGACACTTGGTCCCCCCTCGGGCTATTGCACCTCATAAGGCTGTGCACCCCGCATGCCATTCCATGGAAGGCACGGGGGATGTGCCGATTTCAGCGGCGGAACGATCCGCGGCGGTAAGGGATGCGACAGGCGTTGTCGGGTTCCTGACGCGGCGATGCGCGGATGTCGGGGATAAAAAGGGCGGCATTCCGCCGCTTTCCTGGATGGCACGGCCCTTGCTGAAAGAGACGGGCGTGCAAGCCAGCCCAAGGCCGCACCCCCAAGGCCGCATCAGCGCAAGGACCGGTCCCGATGAAAGTGATGATCCGCCGTTCGCCTGAAAGCGGCCTTTCCATCTATGTGCCGAAGAAGGATTTGGAGGAGCCGGTGGTCGAGGCCGAACACGAGGGCCTGTGGGGCGGCTGGATCCGCATCGCCAACGGCTGGGTCCTGGACCTGCCGCAAATGGCGGCCGATACGCGCCTGCCCGTGACCGTGAACGCCCGCAAGCGGGGGGAGGAGGACTGAGATGACGGTTTCAGCGACCGCAGCCCCGGAAGGCCCCCCGGCGGTGGCCCTAAGCCTGGCGGATGGGCTTGAGGCGGAGCATCTGTTGGCCGACTTGGGGGCCCAACTGCGGGCCGGCGCGCTGGTCCCCTACCTGGGGCCGGCCCTGGCGCAAGTGTCGCCGGCCGTGCCGGAGGCGCCGGTGACGCACGAGGCGCTGGCCGAGTTCTTCGCGGCCAAGGTGGCGTTGCCGCGCCGGGCCAAGGGCAACGCCTGGGCGGCCGCCCAGCACATCGAAAGCACCCGCCACCGCTCCACGGTCTCGGCCCTCATGGCGGAGGCGTTCCGGGTGCCGATGGCGCCCACGGCCCTGCATCATCACTTGGCGGCCTGGGGCCTGCCCCTGATCGTCGACACCTGGTACGACGGCGCCATGCGCGCGGCCCTGGCGGCGACCTCCACGGCCTGGGGGGAGGTGCAGGGGATCACCCGTGCCGGCATCGGTGAGGATCGCTGGTATCGCTTCTATGACGCCCAAGGACAAGAAACCGGGCGGGAGGCGGCGGAGGCCTGGGATACGGTTCTCTACAAGCCGCACGGTGGCGTGGACCCGGTCCGCAATTTCCTTATTTCGGATGCCGACTATGTCGAGGTCCTGACCGAGATCGACATCCAGACGCCCATTCCCGACATCGTCAAGGAACGGCGGCGGGGGCGCGGCTTTCTCTTCATCGGGTGCCGCTTCCATGACCAGTTGTTGCGGACCTACGCCCGCCAGGTGTCCAAGCGTTCGGGCGACCGCCATTACGTCGTGGTGAACCCCGGGGACCTGACCCGCAACGAGGTGAAGTTCTTCGCGGCCTATGGCCTGATGCCGGTCGCCGTGCCCCTGGCGCGCGCGGTTTCGATTTTGTGCGGCTGATCCTGTCGGCTTGCCGACGCGTTGTCCGGCTTGCGCTGGGTTTGTCGGCAACCGCACAGGGCTCAGGGCCGAGAGCGCTAGGGTTCGGGCCGCTTTGGCCCATCCGGTGAGTGGCATGGCCTTTGCTGAATAAGTCGGGGACCGCCTGCCCGTGTCGCCTGAGACGTAAAGCAGACTTTCCAATCGAGAGCGCCGGCGCGTCCGCCGGCCCCAACAAGAGGAACGGACATGCACGCATCCACATCGCAGGGCGGTTCCGGCTCTCTGGTCACCATCGACGCCGTGATGCAGCAGGTGGCCGAGCATAAGGGATGCGGCACCCAGGGCGGCAGCGGCAAGGCCAGCTGCGGTTCCGCCGCCGGGCAGGGCGACCTGCCGCCGGAGATTTGGGAGAAGGTGAAGAACCACCCCTGTTACAGCGAGGAGGCCCACCACCACTATGCCCGCATGCATGTGGCCGTGGCGCCCGCCTGCAACATCCAGTGCAACTACTGCAATCGCAAGTACGACTGCGCCAATGAATCCCGCCCCGGCGTGGTCAGCGAGCGGCTGACGCCGGAGCAGGCGGCCCGGAAGGTGCTGGCGGTCGCGTCCACCATCCCGCAGATGACCGTGCTGGGCATCGCCGGGCCGGGCGACCCCCTGGCCAACCCGGCCAAGACCTTCAAGACCTTCGAGCTGATCTCCCAGACGGCGCCGGACATCAAGCTGTGCCTGTCGACCAACGGCCTGGCGCTGCCGGACCATGTCGACACCATCGCCCGCTACAACATCGACCACGTCACCATCACCATCAACATGGTGGACCCGGAGGTGGGGGCGAAGATTTATCCCTGGGTCTTTTGGAACCACCAGCGCTACACCGGGGTGGAGGCGGCGCGTCTGCTGACCGAGCGCCAACTGCGCGGCCTGGAGATGCTGACCGAGCGCGGGATCCTGTGCAAGGTCAACTCCGTCATGATCCCGGGCGTCAACGACCATCACCTGGTGGAGGTGAACCGGGCGGTGAAGTCCCGCGGCGCCTTCCTGCACAACATCATGCCCCTGATCTCCGCGCCCGAACACGGCACCGTCTTCGGCCTGACGGGGCAGCGCGGCCCCACGGCCCAGGAGCTGAAGGCCCTGCAGGACGCCTGCGAGGGGGAGATGAACATGATGCGGCACTGCCGCCAGTGCCGGGCCGATGCCGTCGGCCTGCTGGGCGAGGACCGCAGCGCCGAATTCACCACCGAGAAGATCATGGAGATGGAGGTGGATTACGACCTGGAGGGCCGCAAGGCCTATCAGGCGCGGGTGGAGGAGGAGCGCGTGGCCAAGGTCGCCGCCAAGCAAGAGGAACTGGCCGGCCTGGCCGGTGCCGAGAGCGACGTTCGGCTGCTGGTGGCGGTGGCGACCAAGGGCTCCGGCCTCATCAACGAGCATTTCGGCCACGCCAAGGAATTCCAGGTGTACGAGCTGTCCACCGCCGGCGCCAAGTTCGTGGGCCACCGGCGCGTCGACCTTTATTGCCAAGGCGGGTTTGGCGATGAGGACAGCCTGCAGACGGTCATCCGCGCCATCAACGATTGCCACGCCGTCTTCGTCGCCAAGATCGGCGGCTGCCCCAAGGCGGACCTGGTGCAGGCCGGTATCGAGCCGGTGGACCAGTACGCCCATGAATTCATCGAGAAGTCGGCCATCGCCTGGTTCAAGGGCTACCTGGAAAAGGTGGCCGCCGGAGAGCTGGTCCATACCCCGCGCGGTGACGCCGCCATCCGCCAGGGCGCCCTGATCGTCGCCGCCTGATGCCGTTCCGTTTGGACCGGGCCGGCCGCATCCGGCCCCGGCGCCATTTACCAAGGGAGAACACAAAGCCATGGCCTACAAGATCGTCGCCTCACAATGCACCAGCTGCTCCGCTTGCGAGGCGGAGTGCCCGAACGTGGCGATTTCGGAAAAGGGCGGCACCTTCGTCATCAATCCGAAAAAATGCACGGAATGCATCGGGTATTTCGACGTGCCGCAGTGCGTCGCCGTCTGCCCGGTGGACAACACCTGCGTCATCGACACCGCCTATCCCCGCTATCAGGCGGCCGGTTGAGGGGGATGGCGATGACCTTCACGATCACCCCGGCGGCCGAACGCTTCATCCGCTTCATGCTGCGGGCCGATGGCGGCCCCCAGGCCGGCTTTCGCCTGGTCCTGAGCCCCGGCGGCTGTTCCGGCCTGTCGGCTGACATGAGCGTCCGCGCCGCGCCCGAACCGGGCGACGCGGTGGTGGAGCGCGATGGCGTGCGCCTGTTCCTGCCGGCGGAAAGCCGGCTGCTCCTGACCGGCGTCACCATCGATTTCGCGGATGGCGCGGCGCAGAGCGGCCTGGTGTTCCGCGACCCCAAGGCCACGACCTGCGCCACGGCGGCCACGCCCATCGTGCGGCTGCAATAACCGGGGGATGGGGCCATGCGGGCGGCGGACAGGAGCGTGATGATGTCCCCGGACGGGAATGGGCAGTCCCCCATCCCGGATGATGACGCCCTATCCCTTGCTGTCCTGGGGGGTGGCCTGCCGCCGGAGGTGCAGCACCACCTGTCCGCCGCCGCCGAGGCCTATCACCTGGATGAGGTGGCGGAGCGGCATCTGCGCCTGGCGCGACGGGTGGCCCCCGGGCATCCCGCCGTGCTGATCGCCCTGTACCGCTTTTACTTCTACAAGGGCCGGCTGAAGGAGGCGCTGGACATCGCCCGTCTTTGCCTGGCCAAGGCGGCGCAGGACAACCACCTGTCCGCCGACTGGCGCCAGGTCGTGGCCACGGATGCGGAGTTCAGCCGCTTCGACGCGCCGCTGCCCCGCTTCTTCCTGTTCACCCTCAAGGGCTACGCCTACCTGCACATGCGTACCGGCGGCCTGGATGAGGGCTTGGCCGCCGTCCTGAAGCTGCTGGAACTGGACCCCACCGACAAGGTCGGGGCCCAGGTGCTGCTGAATGTCATCCATCGCATGGGGCAGGATGATCATGACTGACATCGATGAGGCCGTTGACTGGCGGGGCCAGGTGATTTCCTGCGGGACGTGCGCCCACGCGGCGCTTCAGGCCGCCGGCCGCTGCCGGCTGAAACACGCCTGCGTCAACGACCGCTACGCCCGCCGCATCGACCGGTTCTTCACCTGGAACCCCGAACTGGCCAACGCCCACGTGCGGCATCCGCATTTCGAGGTGCGGGCCATCGCCGCCAAGCACGCCGACATCTTCCTGTTACCCCCCATGCTGGAGGATCCGGAGGAGGCGGTGCGCTGGAACGCCGCCCGGCGCCTGCCCCGGCGCTATGCCCTGCGCCTGCGCGACGATCCGCACCGCGAGGTGCGCATCCGCGTCGCCGCCCTGCTGGACGAGGCGGACCTGATCCCCATGGTGCGCGACCCCGATTACTACGTGCGCCTGATGGTGGCGCGCCGCGTCGGGCCCGGCCTGCTGGCCCGCATGATCGATGACAAGGAGCCGGAGGTGCGCCGCCTGGTCGCCGCCCGCGCGCCGGTGGAGTGGCTGATCCGCATGGTGGCGGATGCCGACGCCAGCGTGCGGCATGAGGTGTCCAAACGCTTGCCGGGCGACCTGCTGGCCCGCCTGAAGCGCGACCCCGACTGGCGGGTGCGGTTCGAGGTCGCCACCCGCCTGCCTGTGGCCCAGCTCGCCGACCTGGCCCGGGATGAGGACATCCTGGTGCGGGAAATGGTGGCCGCGCGCCTGTCGCCGTCCCCGATGCTGGAGCCCTCGATGCTGGAGCCCCCCATGCTGGAGGTTGTGCCATGAGCAATATCGTCCGCGACAGCGACGTGGTCGAGATCGTCGACCCGCCCGCCTTCACTTATGGGGAGAAGGTGCGGTCCCGCCGCACCGTCCGCAACGACGGCAGCTATGCCGGGAAGGAGATCGGCGACATCCTGGCCAAGAAGGGGGAGGAAGGCTACGTCGTCAGCATCGGCACCTTCCTGCAGCAATTCTATATCTACGGCGTCGAATTCCTGGGCAGCGGCAACCGCGTGGGCATGAAGCGCAAGGAGCTGGAGGCCGTCTTCGCGCCGGCCGAGGACGACGATACGCCCCTGCCCACCGCCCTGCCGGTGCCGGGCCAAGTCCTGGGGGGCCGGCCATGATCGAGCCCCGGCAACCCCTGTACCAATGGGGACAGCGCATGCGCGTGGTCGCTGACCTGGTCAACGATGGCGGTTACCCGGACGTGCCGGCCGATGCCCTGCTGGAACCGGCGGGCACGGTGGGGGAGATCGTCCAGGTCGGCACCCATGTGGACAGCGGCACGCCCATCTACCTGGTCGAATTCGCCGACCGGCGGGTGATCGGCTGCCTGGAGGAAGAGATCGTTCCGGCCTGAAACCGAACCGTGCCGCGGTTTGGTGTCGGCCGGTTCCCGAGTGGCGCAACTGGGTTGGAGAGCCAGGGGAGGGGCAGTGTGCATGATGGCGGCATCGCGAAGTCTCCCCATCGCGGGGCATCCCAACGATGTGGACCGCAAGCGCATCGAGCGCGCCCTGCAGTCGCGCCAGCGCTATCTCTACGTCCGTCCCACCGTCGTGCCGGCGGCGGGCGGCTACCGCATCGAAAGCCCCTGCTGCTCCCGCAATGTGGACCGCGAGGGCGGAGTGGTCGACGTGGCGCTGATCCAGTTCAGCCAGGGGACCTGGCGGCTGTATCGCAAGGACCACGTCCAGGGCGTCTGGGAATTGCACGGCGCTTTCGGCCGGCTGGGTGAGCTGCTGGACCTGCTGAACGTCGATGCCGACCGGCAGTTCTGGCAATGACGGGGGACGACATGGCGGTGAGCGGGGATGATTTGAGGACGATGGACGCCGTCCTGGGCGCAGCGGCGGAGGATGTCTTCGCCACGCTGCGCCACCGGTTGCCCCATCTGGCCTGGACGCGGTGTGACGCGGCGGATGTGGCCGAGGATCCCTTCCGCCGCTACGGCGGCTTCGACGTGCATCTGCTGGACGGCAGCGGGCATTGCGTCCGCCTAACGGATGAGCCCGCCCAGGCCACCGGCGTCCTGCTGGCCCGGCGGGGGGCGCCATGACAGCCCTGGCCGAGGTTCCGGAGGCGGGCGACCTGATCCGCCTCAGCGATCCGGACATCACGCCCGCCGACCTGGCGGCGGTGGAGCGGGTGATGCGCTCCCCGACCCTGGGGACTGGGTCGGTGACGGCGGCGTTCGAGACGGCGTTCGCCGCCTACCTGGGGCGGCGCCATGCCGTGGCGGTGGCCAGCGGCACGCTGGGCCTGCTGATGGCCTTGCGCGCGCAGGGCGTCGGGCCGGGGGATGAGGTCATCGTCTCCCCCTACGGTTTCCGTGAGACGCAGCACGCCGTCAGCCTGTGTGGCGCCCGGCCGGTCTTCGCCGACATCGATTATTGGGCGGGGACGCTGGCGCCGGAAAAGGTGGCGGCCCGCCTCACCCCCGCCACGCGCGCCATCGTGGCCGGCAACACCAACGGCCATCCCGCGGCCTGGTCGGCCTTGCGGGACATGGCGACGGCGCATGGCCTGGTCCTGATCGAGGATTCGACCGAGGCCATCGGGTCCCGCTACCGGGGCGCCCTGGTCGGCACCTTCGGGGACACGGCCGTGTTCGACTTCTCCCAGCCCGGCGCGCTGTGCTGTGGCGAGGGCGGCATGGTGGTGACGGACGATACCGACATCGCCATGGCCCTGCGCCGGCAGTGCCGCCACAGTCTGGCGGAGCGCACCTCCGTGGTGGTGGGGGGCACGCCGCCCTACCAGGCGGGCTTGAGCGATCTGGCGGCGGCCCTGGGGCTGGCCCAGTTGCGGCGGCTGGATGAAATCCTGGAGAAGCGCCGGGGCGTGCAGCACCTCTATTTCAAGTACGTCCAGTCCTTCGAGGGCATCAAGGACCCCTACATCGGGCCCGATGTGACCGAGGTGAACTGGTTCCTGTACCTGGTGCAACTGGGCACCCGCTTTTCCCGGTCCAGCCGCGACGCCATCGTCGAGGACCTGCGCCTGGCCGAGATCGAGGCCGCCGCCTACTGCCAGCCCCTGCATCTGCAGCGGCACTATTTCGACCTGGGCTACCGCCGTGGCGATTACTTCGTGACCGAGAAGGTGGCGGATCGCGCGGTGGCCCTGCCGTTCCATACGCACCTCAGCGAAGACCAGGTCGCCTACGTGGTGGAAACCATGAAGGACGCCTCCGTCAACGTCGGCGCCGGGGCCGCGATCTACTGATCCATTCCTGACGATTCCAGCCTCACGACTTTAGCCTCACACTTTTTCGGAGCGTTTTCCATGTCACTGCTCACCATCCTGCCGTCCGGCAAGACCGTGGACGCCGCCGAGGGCATGACCCTGCTGGCCGCCATCCTGGCCGCGGACGAAACCTTGACCCACAAGTGCAACGGCAACGCCTCCTGCGGCACCTGCCATGTGTTCGTCCAGGAGGGCCGCAAGGGCCTGTCCCGCATCGCGCGGGAGGAGAACGAGCGGCTGGACGCCATGGTGGGTGTGGGGTCGAAGTCGCGCCTGGCCTGCCAGGCCAAGGTGCTGGGAACCGAACCCATCAAGGTGGAACTGCTGGGCTTCGGGTCCGGCCTATAAGTGGAGGAGGAGCGAATGCACGTCGAAACGGTGATGATCCACGTCCGCTTCGCGCCGGACGGCACGGTGACAGAGATCGGGGAGAGGCCGCCGGCGCTCGCCCCGCAAGCCTGGTTCAACCTGCTGAGCCTGAAGGCGGCCGACCAGTACCAGACCTTTGCCGGCGGGCGGGGTGTTTTCCGCCTGGGTCGCCCAGAGATCGAGGGCTTGAAGGGGGCGGCCGCCGCCCAATAGGCCGCCGCCTTTCTGAGGGGCGCCGTGGCCGGGTCAGCCGGGCGCGGCGCCCGCTTCCATTTCCGGCTGGTTGCGCATCCAGTCGGCCAGGGGGGCCAGCGCCGCCAGGATGGCCTGGCGGACCGCTTCATCCGGAACGGTGGCCGTCAGTGCCCGGACCATGCACAGCATCCAGGCGTCGCGCTCCGCCGTGCCGATCCTGAAGCCCATATGCCGCGCCCGCAGGCGCGGGTGCCCCCGTTCCGCCGAATAGGCGTTCGGGCCGCCCATCCATTGCGCCAGATACAGGATCAGGACGCGCTTCGTCTCCGCCAGGTCGGCCGCGTGCAAGGCGCGTAGCTCCCGGGCTTCCGGCGCCGTGTCCATTTCATGATAGAACGCCGCCACCAGGCGGCTGATGGCGGCTTGGCCGCCGATGGCCTCATAGATCGTCGTCTGGACGGTCGCCTCGGTTGCCATGGGTCTTCTCACTCCTGTGCCAGTTCCCGCTTGGGAGGCTGCAGAAATCGTGCCGCCGCGCGGGGACGGCCGAACCCGGCGCTTGTCGGCCGTATCGGCGCCGACGGCGGCCCTTGGTGGTGAATCCCCCTGTCGGGATTATGACAAACGTCGGGTTACGGACGCGCCAATCCCTTGGAAAGGCGCGGAAAAGCGGGACATCGCCGCTGGCACGCCGGTTGCTGAACATATCGGGCAAGCCCAGCCACGACCGGATCGGCCACCATGTCGGACATCACGACCGCCAACCGCCCCGCCAGCAGCGCCCCGGCGCCCGACGTCCTGGACGGCATCGTCCAAGGGGACGGATACAAGTACGGCTTCGTGACCGAGGTCGAGACCGACGACGCGCCGCCCGGCCTGAATGAGGACACCGTCCGCTTCATCTCCGCCAAGAAGGGGGAGCCCGCGTGGCTGCTGGAGTGGCGCTTGAAAGCCTTCCGCCGTTGGCAAACCATGGCGCCGCCGGATTGGGCCAAGCTGGACATCGCCCCCATCGACTACCAGGCCGCCAGCTACTATTCCGCGCCCAAGGCCGCAGCCGGCCCGAAAAGCCTGGACGAGGTCGATCCCGAGCTGTTGAAGACGTACGAGAAGCTGGGCATCCCCCTGGGGGAGCGCGCGGCCCTGGCCGGGGTGGCGGTGGATGCCGTGTTCGACAGCGTCTCCGTCGCCACCACTTTCAAGGACAAGCTGGCCGACCTCGGCATCATCTTCTGTTCCTTCGGCGAGGCGGTGCGGGAGCACCCGGACCTGGTGCGGCGCTACCTGGGGTCCGTCGTGCCGCAGGGCGACAATTTCTTCGCCGCCCTGAACTCCGCCGTGTTCAGCGACGGGTCCTTCGTCTACGTGCCCCCGGGCGTGCGCTGCCCCATGGAGCTGTCCACCTACTTCCGCATCAACGCCGCCAAGACCGGGCAGTTCGAGCGCACTTTGCTGATCGCCGACAAGGGCGCCTATGTCAGCTATCTGGAGGGCTGCACCGCGCCGCAGCGCGATGAGAATCAACTGCACGCCGCCGTGGTGGAACTGGTCGCCATGGAGAATGCGGAGATCAAATACGCCACCGTCCAGAACTGGTATCCCGGGGATGAGAACGGCAAGGGCGGCATCTACAACTTCGTCACCAAGCGCGGCGCCTGCCGGGGTGCCCGATCCAAGATCAGTTGGGCCCAGGTGGAGACAGGCTCCGCCATCACCTGGAAGTACCCCAGCTGCCTGCTGGAGGGCGAGGGGGCGACCGGCGCCTTCTACTCCGTGGCCATCACCAACAACCGCCAGCAGGCCGACACCGGCACCAAGATGATCCATATCGGTCGCAACACCAGCTCGACCGTCATTTCCAAGGGCATCTCCGCCGGGCGGGGTCAGAACACCTACCGGGGCCAGGTCAAGGTGCTGTCCGGCGCCGATGGCGCCCGCAACTACACCCAATGCGACAGCCTGCTGATCGGCAAGCGCTGCGGCGCCCACACCGTGCCCTACCTCGATGTGCGCCACCCCGGCGCCACGGTGGAGCACGAGGCGACCACGTCCAAGATCAGCGACGACCAGATGTTTTACTGCCAGCAGCGCGGCCTGACGGCGGAGGACGCGCTGTCGCTGATCGTGAACGGCTTCTGCAAGGAAGTGCTGAACGAGCTGCCCATGGAATTCGCGGTCGAGGCGCAGAAGCTTTTGGCCGTCAGCCTTGAGGGCAGCGTCGGCTAGCCGCCCGCCCCCTCCCGCCACCCCGACCCAGCGAAGGGAACCACTATGAGCAAGCTTCTGGAAATCCGTGGATTGCGGGCCCGCATCGCCGGGGGGCGCGAGGTGCTGAAGGGCATCGACCTGGATGTGTCACCCGGGGAGGTGCACGCCATCATGGGCCCCAATGGTGCCGGCAAAAGCACCCTGTCCAGCGTGCTGGCGGGCAAGCCGGGTTATGAGGTGACCGAGGGGACGGTGCGCTACCTGGGCCACGATCTGCTGGCCATGCCGGCGGATGAGCGGGCGCGGGAAGGGGTGTTCCTGGCCTTCCAGTACCCGGTGGAGATCCCGGGCGTGAACAACATGTATTTCCTGCGCGCGGCGCTCAACGCCGGCCGGCGCCAGCGCGGACAAGCGGAACTGGACGCGCAGCAGTTCCTGAAGTCGGTGCGGGAGCGCCTGAAGCTGCTGGACATCGGCGACGACCTGCTGCGCCGCGCGGTCAATGTCGGCTTCTCCGGCGGCGAGAAGAAGCGGAACGAGATTTTCCAGATGGCCATGCTGGAACCCCGGCTGGCCATCCTGGACGAGACGGACAGCGGCCTGGACATCGACGCCCTGCGCGCCGTGTCTGATGGGGTCAACCGCCTGCGCGACCCGGCCCGCGCCATCGTCATGATCACCCATTACCAGCGGCTGCTGGACTATATCGTGCCCGACCGGGTCCATGTCCTGGCCGATGGCCGCATCGTCGCCTCGGGCGACAAGACCTTCGCCGCCGAGTTGGAGCGCACCGGCTACGCCCATCTGGTCGATGCGGCTTGAGGCGGGGGGAGTCATGCTGATGACCGACGATAGCGCCCCCTTCCGCGAGGGCTTCGACCAGATGCTGGCGACGGTGGCGGAACCCGTGTGGCTCACGTTCCGCCGGCGCGCGGAAATGGACCGCTTCGCCCTGCTGGGCTTCCCCACCCGGCGGCAGGAGGCGTGGCGGTTCACCGACCTGGAGCCGCTGACGGCGGCGGCACCCCTGCCAAGGGCCGCGGCGGGAGATGACCCGCCGCCGTCCCCGGCGTCGCTGGGGCCCTGGCTGTTGCCCGTCTCCACCCACCGGCTGGTGCTGGCCAATGGCCACGTCGCGCCGTCGCTGTCGGCCGGGCCGCCGCTGCCGGACGGCGTCTGGCTGGCGTCGGTGGCGGAGACGCTGCGGCGGCGGCCGGACCTGCTGGAAGGCGCCTTTGGCGATGAGGGCGGGGCGTTGGCCGCGCTGAACGCCGCGCTGTTCACCGATGGGGTGGTCCTGGCGCTGGCGCCGGGCGTTATCCTGGAAACCCCGGTGGAGATCATCCACCACACGTCAGCGGCCGGCGCCCACGCCCGCCTGCACATCGCCCTGGGCGCCGGCTCCCGCGCCACGGTGGTGGAGACGGCGATGGGTCCGGCGGGGGATGAAGGGGCGGAGGGTGGGCCTGCCGGCCGGGTGGCAAGCTGGGGCAATACCGTCGGTGTCGTCACCCTGGGGGCCGGCGCGGTCCTGACCCACCTGCACGTCCAGGCCGAGGGGCCGGCGGCCTGCCACACGGCGACGGTGCGGGCGGTGCTGGCGGACCGGGCGCGCTACGACGCCTGCGCGCTCATCACCGGCGCGCGTCTTTCCCGCCGGGACATGGCCGTCATCCTGGCCGGTGACGAGGCCGAATTCCGGCTGCACGGCGCTTACCTGCTTGATGGGGATCAGGAGGCGACGCTGTCCGTCCGGGCGGATCACCTGGGGTTGGGCTGCGATACGGAAGAGGTGGTGAAGGGCGTGCTGGCGGGGGCGTCGCATGGCGTGTTCCTGGGCACCCTGGCCGTGGCGCCCGGGGCCGATGGCGCCGACGCCCGCCAGGTCAACCGTAACCTGCTGCTGAGCCCGACGGCCCGCGTCGACACCAAGCCCGAGCTTGAAATCCTGGCCGATGACGTCAAGTGCGCCCACGGCGCCACGGTCGGCAGCCTGGACGAGGCCGCGCTGTTCTATCTCCAGGCGCGGGGTATCGACCCCGAAACGGCCCGCCGCATGCTGGTGGAGGCGTTCGCGGCGGAGGCCATCGAAGCCGCCGGCCTGCCGGACGCCCTGGCGGAACTGGCCCATCGGCACCTGCGCCGCTGGCTGGACGGGAGGGGCTCATGACCATGCTGCTGGAAGACCGGGCGGAGACCTGGCCGGACACCAACACCTTCGATCCCCTGGCGATCCGCCGCCAGTTTCCCATCTTCGGACGCAACCCCGGCCTGGTGTTCCTGGACACCGCCGCCAGCGCCCAGAAGCCGCGCGCCGTGATCGACGGCGTGGCGGAGTTCTATCGCACCGACTACGCCAACGTACATCGCGGCGTCTATGGCTTGAGCGCCCGGTCCACCGCCCGGTTCGAGGCGGCGCGGGAAACCGTGGCGCGCTTCCTGAACGCCGCCGACCCGTCGGAGGTTGTTTTCGTGCGGGGCGCCACGGAAGGCATCAACCTGGTGGCCCAGTCCTGGGGGGCGGCCTTCCTGCGCGCCGGTGACCAGGTGGTGGTGTCGGAACTGGAGCACCACTCCAACATCGTGCCGTGGCAGATGCTGCGCCAGCGCCTGGGCATCGAGCTGGTGGTCGCGCCCATCGGCGCCGATGGCGGCCTGGACCTGGCCGCGTTCGAACGCCTGTTGGGTCCCCGCACCCGCCTGGTGGCGATGACCCACCTGGCCAATGTCACCGGCCATGTCGTGCCGGTGGCGGAGGTGGTGCGCCTGGCCCACGCGCAGGGGGCCAAGGTGCTGCTGGACGGCTGCCAGGCGGTGCCGCGCCTGCCGGTGGACGTGCGGGCGCTGGACTGTGACTTCTACGTTTTTTCCGGCCACAAATGTTATGGCCCGACGGGCATCGGGGCGCTTTACGCCAAGCGCGCGCTGCTGGACGCCATGCCGCCCTGGCAGGGGGGCGGCGACATGATCCGCACCGTCAGTTTCGCCGAGACGACCTACCAGGACGCCCCGCAGCGGTTCGAGGCGGGCACCCCCGACATTTCCGGCGCCATCGGCCTGGCCATGGCCTTGGACTTCATGGACAGCCTGGGCCGGGCCGCCATCCGCGACCATGAGGCGGCCCTGACCCGCTATGCCGAGGTGCGACTGGCGGAGATCCCGGGCGTGAGCCTGGTTGGGGCGGGTGGTCATCGGCTGGGCGCGCTGTCGTTCCTGGTGGACGGCATCCATCCCCATGACCTCGCCACCATCTTCGACCAGCACGACGTCGCCGTTCGGGCCGGCCACCACTGCGCCCAGCCGCTGATGGAGAGGCTGGACCTGCCGGCGACGGCGCGCGCCTCTTTCGGGGTCTACAGCACGGAAGGGGATGTGGATCGCCTGGCGGAGGCCATCCGCGCGGCGCAGAGGCTGTTCGGCGTCGCGGCCCGGTAAAAAGGGGAAGTCCCATGGATTTGCGCGATCTCTATCAGGACATCATCCTGGACCACGGCCGCTCCCCCCGCAATTTCCGGGTATTGGCGGCGCCCAGCCATTTCGCCCACGGTCACAATCCGCTGTGCGGGGACAAGGTGACCATCTTCCTGCGGCTGGAGGGTGACCGCATCGTGGACGTCAGCTTCGAGGGCAAGGGCTGCGCCATCTCCACCGCGTCGGCGTCGCTGATGACGGAAGTCGTCCTGAACAAGACGCTGGCGGAGGCGGAGGCCCTGTTCGGCCATTTCCATGGCACGGTGACCAGCGACACGGCGTCGGGACTGCCGGACGCGCTGGTGGAGGAGGGGGAGCGGCTGCAGCCCCTGGCGGGGGTCAAGGCCTACCCGGCGCGGGTGAAGTGCGCGACCCTGGCTTGGCACACGCTGGAGGCGGCGTTGAAAGGCGGCGGCCTGCCCGCGCCGGTGAAGACGGAGTAGGGGGCCATGGGCATCATCCGGGAAGAACCGTTGCTGGCCGACCCCACCCCGGCCGACCCCAGCGCGGACGAGGGCTCCCCGGCCCTGAAGGCGGCGGTGTTCGAGGCGTTGCGCGCCGTGCAAGACCCGGAAATTCCGGTCAACCTGGTCGATCTCGGCCTGATCTACCAGGTGGTGGTCCGTCGCGACGGCTTGGTCCACATTGAAATGACGCTGACCACGCCCGCCTGTCCGGTGGCAACGATGTTGCCAGGCCAGGTCCAGAACCTGGTCTCGCTGGTGCCGGGCGTCAGCGTGGTGCTGGTCGACCTGGTGTGGGATCCGCCCTGGACGCGGGAGCGGATGACGGAGACGGCCCGGTTGGAATTGGGAATGGTCTAGCCTGGGCGGTTGCGAGCTTACCTTACAGTCGGAAAGTCGCTTTCCATCCCCATGGCTCCGGCGGGCACGCCCAACCCCTTGAATTTACTCATATCGCGGCTTGGCATGCTTCTTGCCAAACTGTGTGGTGATGCGGGACGAGACAGCCCCGCCGGGGACGTTGGAGGAAATGCCGGAATGGCGAGCGAGACGTTTTACGAGGTGATGCGCCGGCAGGGCATCACCCGGCGAAGCTTCACCAAATTTTGCAGCCTGACGGCCGCGGCGCTGGGCCTGGGCCCCTCCTACGCCCAGGCCATCGAAACCGCCATGGAGACCAAGCCGCGCATCCCGGTGCTGTGGCTGCATGGCCTGGAATGCACCTGTTGTTCGGAAAGCTTCATCCGGTCGGCCCATCCCCTGGCCAAGGACGTCATCCTGTCGATGATCAGCCTCGACTATGATGACACCATCATGGCGGCGGCGGGTTTCCAGGCCGAGTCCATCATTGATGAGACCATCGAGAAGTATAACGGCAACTTCATCCTGGCGTGCGAGGGCAACCCCCCGCTGAACCAGGAGGGGATGAGCTGCATCATCGGCGGCAAGCCGTACCTGGAGCAGTTGAAGAAGGCGGCCGACCACTGCAAGGCCATCATCAGCTGGGGCAGCTGCGCCAGTTGGGGCTGCGTCCAGGCGGCCCGGCCCAACCCCACCCAGGCCACCCCCATCCACAAGGTGCCCGGTCTGCCGGCCAAGCCCATCATCAAGGTGCCCGGCTGCCCGCCCATCGCCGAGGTCATGACGGCCGTCATCGCCTATATCCTGACCTTCGACCGCTTCCCGGAACTGGACATGCAGGGCCGGCCCAAGATGTTCTATTCCCAACGCATCCACGACAAATGCTATCGCCGCCCCCACTTCGACGCCGGCCAGTTCGTGGAAAGCTTCGATGATGAGGGGGCGCGCCGCGGCTACTGCCTGTACAAGGTCGGCTGCAAGGGCCCGACCACCTACAACGCCTGCTCCACCGTGCGCTGGAACGGGGGCCTCAGCTTCCCCATCCAGGCCGGTCATCCCTGCATCGGCTGTTCCGAAGACGGCTTCTGGGACAAGGGCGGCTTCTATGAACGGCTGAGCGACGTCCACGGCTTCGGCATCGAGGCCAACGCCGACAAGATCGGCGGCACGGCCGCCGGCATCGTCGGCGCCGCCGCCGCGGTGCATGCCGCGGCCAGCGCGGTCAAGCGCGCCCGCTCCAACAGCGGCACGAACGATAAGAGAGAGGGACGGGACTGATGCCCACGCTTGCGACACCCAACGGCTACCAGCTCGACACCAGCGGCAAGCGCGTCGTCGTCGACCCGGTCACCCGCATCGAGGGCCACATGCGCTGCGAGGTCAACCTCGACGGCGACAACGTCATCCGCAACGCCGTGTCCACCGGCACCATGTGGCGCGGTCTGGAGGTCATCCTGAAGGGGCGCGACCCGCGCGACGCCTGGGCCTTCACCCAGCGCATCTGCGGCGTCTGCACCGGCACCCACGCGCTGACCTCCGTCCGCGCGGTGGAAAATGCCCTGAACATCCAGATTCCGGAAAACGCCAACAGCATCCGCAACATCATGCAGCTGTCGCTGCAGGTGCATGATCATCTGGTCCATTTCTACCACCTTCACGCCCTGGACTGGGTGAACCCGGTCAACGCCCTGAAGGCGGACCCCAAGGCCACGTCGGAACTGCAGCAGGCGGTCTCCCCCCACCATCCCAACAGTTCCCCGGGATATTTCCGCGACATCCAGACCCGCTTGCGCAAGTTCGTGGAATCCGGGCAGCTGGGGCCATTCAAGAACGGCTACTGGACCAACCCGGCCTATAAGCTGCCGCCCGAAGCCGACCTGATGGCGGTGACCCATTATCTGGAGGCGCTGGACTTCCAGAAGGACATCATGCGGGTCCGCACCATCTTCGGCGGCAAGGACATCCATCCCAACTGGCTGGTGGGCGGCGTTCCCTGCGCCATCAACCTGGATGGCGACATGGCGGCGGGCGCGCCGGTGAATATGGCGTCGCTGAACTACGTTTCCTCCATCACCGATCGCTGCATCGAGTTCGTGGAGAACGTCTACATACCCGACATCATCGCCATCGGCGGGTTCTACAAGGACTGGCTGTACGGCGGCGGCCTGTCGAACAAGTCGGTGCTGGCCTACGGTGACATCCCCGACCGCGCCAACGACTACAGCCCGCGCAACCTGCTGATGCCCCACGGCGCCATCATCGACGGCAAGCTGTCGGAGGTGCACCCCGTCGACCTGACCGATCCCGAGCAGGTGCAGGAGTTCGTGCCCCATAGCTGGTACAAGTACCCGGACGAGAGCAAGGGCCTGCATCCCTGGGACGGCGTGACCGAACCCCATTACCAGCTGGGCCCCAACGCCAAGGGCACCAGCACCAACATCGTGCAGTTGGACGAGGGCGCCAAGTATAGCTGGATCAAGGCCCCGCGCTGGCGCGGCCACGCCATGGAGGTGGGGCCGCTGGCGCGCTACCTGGTCGGCTACATGCAGGGCAATGCCGAGATCAAGGACCAGGTCGACCGCACCCTGTCGGCGTTGAACGTGCCGCTGGACGCGCTGTTCTCCACCCTGGGGCGGACGGCGGCGCGGGCGCTGGAGGCCCAGTGGGCGGCGCGCAAGCAGCGCTATTTCCTGGACAAGCTGATCGCCACCATCAAGGCGGGCGACACCTCCACCGCCAACACGGCGAAGTTCGATCCCAAGACCTGGCCATCCGAGGTCAAGGGCGTGGGCTTCACGGAGGCGCCGCGCGGCGCGCTGGCCCACTGGATCCGCATCAAGGACGGCAAGATCGACAATTACCAGTGCGTGGTGCCCACCACCTGGAACGGCAGTCCGCGCGACAATAAGGGCAATATCGGCGCCTTCGAGGCGTCGCTCATGAACACCAAGGTGGCCCGTGCGGAAGAGCCGGTGGAAATCCTGCGCACCCTGCACAGCTTCGACCCCTGCCTGGCCTGCTCCACCCATGTCATGGGGCCGGATGGGCAGGAACTGGCCGAAGTCAAAGTCCGCTGATCCCAAGGAGACTGATCCCATGAAGACGTTCATCACGAAATCGGTCCCCCGCGTCTCGGCGGCTGTGCTGGCGGCGGGCTTCATCACCACCCCGGCCTTGGCACATCCGGGGCATGACGGGGGATTCGCCGACGGCATCCTCCATCCGCTGACGGGTCTGGACCACCTGGCGGCCATGGTGGCCGTGGGCCTGTGGGCGGCCACCCGGCCGGCGGCGCGCGCCTGGCAGGCGCCGGTGCTGTTCGTCGCCATGCTGGCGGTCGGCGCGCTGGCGGGCGTGGCCGGCGGCGCCTTCGCGCCCATGGACACGATGGCCGCGCTGTCGGTGACCCTGCTAGGCCTGATGCTGATCGTGGCCCCGCTGCTGCCCGACGCCGCGGGCCTGGGCCTCATCGCCCTGTTCGCCCTGGTGCATGGCTATGCCCATGGCATGGAGGCGGGAGGCCATCTGCTGGGCTACTTCGCCGGCTTCATGGTGGCGTCGGCCCTGCTGCACGCCGCTGGTTGGCGCCTCGGCGGCGGCCTGCTGGCCACCCGCTGGGGGCGTCTGGCCTCCGGCCTGACCTTGGGCGTCGCGGGCCTCGCGCTCGCCGCGCTGTAAGGGGGGACGCGCCATGAGCGAGGCCTCCCTGGGAGCCCCCAAGGCGGGAACACACAAGTCGGGAGTCCATCAGGAAGAGGCGGTCTACGTCTATGAGGCGCCGGTGCGCTTGTGGCACTGGGCCAATGCCGCGGCTATCCTGGTGCTGTGCGTCACCGGCTATCTGATCGGCTCGCCCCCGCCATCCATCCATGGTGAGCCAAGCGCCCATTTCCTGTTCGGCTGGATCCGCTTCCTGCATTTCTCGGCGGGGCAAATCCTGGTCGTCGGCTTCGTCTTCCGCTTCTACTGGTCCTTCGTGGGCAACACCCACGCCCGCGAAATCTTCCGGCCGCCGGTGTGGCGCAAAAGCTTCTGGCTGGGCGTGATCCATGAGATCCGCTGGTACGCCATGCTGGAAAGCGAGCCCAAGAAATACAGCGGGCACAACCCGCTGGCCATTCTGTCCATGCACGTCCTGTTCGTGTGGGGCACGCTGTTCATGATCGTCACCGGCCTTGCCCTGTATGGCGAGGGCCAGGGGCCGGGCTGGATCCACCGGCTGTTCACCAGCTGGGTCATCCCCCTGTTCGGGCAAAGCCAGACGGTCCACACCTGGCACCACATGGCCATGTGGGTGATCGTGATCTTCGCCATCGTCCACATCTATGCCGCCGTGCGGGAGGACATCATGTCCCGCCAGTCCATCATCTCCTCGATGTTCTCCGGGTGGCGCACCTTCCGGGACGGCGGGCCGACCGACGAGCACTGAGGTCCAGGCAAGTTTCCAATCAGGAAAGGGGGCTTCGCGGCCCCCTTTTCCATTTGGCAAATTTCCTTCCAATCAACCTTCCAATTGGAAGGTTTCTATCCAGTGGGGCGACGGGGGCGGCCTGTCCGTCCCCAGGGCTTCAGCCATTTCGGCGGTGAACGGTGCGGTGGCATGCCCCTTGCTGAATACCTGCCCAACATCCGGCAAGTTGGATGATAGGGGAGTGAGAACGCGTGGAAGTGACGACCGCAAGCGGGCCCCGCGTGCTGGTGCTGGGCATCGGCAACCTGTTGTGGGCCGATGAAGGGTTCGGTGTGCGGGCGGTGGAGCATATGCACCGCCACTATGCCTTTCCCGCCCATGTCCGCCTGATCGATGGCGGCACCCAAGGCATCTATCTGGTCCAGGAAATCCGCGAGGCCGACATCCTCGTCGTCTTCGATGCCGTCGACTATGCCCTGCCGCCCGGCACCCTGAAGCGGGTGGAGGGGGCGGAGGTGCCGAAGTTCCTGGGCGCCAAGAAAATCTCCCTGCACCAGACCGGCTTCCAGGAAGTGCTGGCCATGGCGGAGATGATGGGCGACGGCCCCACCCACCAATTGCTGATCGGCGTGCAGCCGGTCGAACTGGAGGACTTCGGTGGCAGCCTGCGGCCGGAGGTCAAGGCCCAGGTGGAGCCGGCCATCGCGCTGGCGCTGGACTATCTGGCGGGCTTCGGCATCGCCGCCATCCCGCGCCCCGTGCCGCTGCCGGTGGAGCAGGGGATCGGATCGCTGGAAATGATATTGGAACGTTATGAGGCCGAGCGGCCGGACGAGGGGGCGGCCTTCCGCGGCGGCGACGCGCGGGTCCTGGGCGCTGGCGGCTGGACCGGGCCGGCGGATTTCGAGGCGGAGATGCAGGCCCTGGTTGCCGGCCCCCTGGCGGGCGCGCCGGGGACGGGCGCCTGATGTGCATCGGCATTCCCATGCAGGTGGTGGAGGCTGGCGCCGGCCAGGCCCGCTGCCGCTCCGGCGCAGACATCCACTCCATCGACACCAGCCTGGTGGGCGACGTCGCCCCCGGCACCTGGCTCATGACCTTTCTGGGTGCCGCGCGGGAGGTGATGAGCGCAGAGGCCGCCCAGCGCTCCCTCGCGGCGCTGGCCGCCCTGGACGCGGTCATGCGCGGGGAGCCCGCCGACCTGGATGCCGCCTTCGCCGACCTGATCGGCCGCGAACCGCGATTACCCGACCATTTGCTACCCGACCATTTGCGCCCCACCCCGGAGCCTGAAGCATGAGCGATGCACGTGATGATTTTTCCCCCTGCTGCGGTCCGTCATGGGTCGGCGCGGCTATCAGGTGGTGACGGAGGCGGCGCTGGTGGAAGTCTGCGCCGGCCAGCCACTGGCCGTGCTGTTCCTGGCGGGTGACCACTGGCGGGTAGCGGAGAGCGATGATGTCGCCGCCATCCTGCCGGAATTGGATGACGCCATGGGCGGCCATGTCGTGCCGCTGATCGCCGCGCGGGCGGACGAACGCGCCCTGCAGCGCCGTTTCCGCTTCGCCCGCTACCCCGCCTTGGTCTTCCTGCGCCTGGGTGACTATCTGGGCGCCATCGAGGGCATCCGCGACTGGGCGGATTACATGCGCGAGATCCCGGAGATCCTGGAGCGTGAACCCAGTGTTCCCCCCGCCTTCCGCCTGCCGGCCGGCTGCGGCACCGACGCCGTGCATTGAGGAGAGAGCGATGACTGATCTTATGGCTCCCGCCGGTGGCGCCCTGGTCGGGCCCGGCAGCCAGCCCACGGACTTTGACGGCGGCCGGCTGGATTACATGGTCATGCCCGATGGCATGGCCGTCTTCTCCGCCGCCAACGTGCCGGAGGCCGACGTCGCCCAGGCGGTGCCCCAGGGTGTCGCGGCGGGGGAGGCCATCCTGGCGGCCCTGGGTCGTGTGGTGGACGGTGCCCGCCCGCAGCAGGTGGACCTGACGCACCTGGATGCCGCCAACCTGGCCTTCATCGACCAGTTGTTGGGCGAGGGCGAGGTTTCGGTGATGTTCGGCACCGACGTCCAGGTCCAGGAGTCCGTCCTGGCGGGCGTGTGGCGGGTGCGGGAAAGCGATGCCTGCGGCCGGCGCGTCCGCGACTATGTCGATTGCGGCCCTTTCCCCACCGGGCTGGTGGATCGTGCCTTCGAGGGTGCGCGGGCCCAGGCCATCCTGCCGGAAACGGCGCGTCCCAATATCTTCAACGCGCCGCCGCTGGTCGCCGAGATCAATGAGCACATCCCCGGCCTGGGTGCCGCGGGTGGGCCGGGCGCGCCGGGCCATGTCATCAATCTGTCCCTGCTGCCCCATACCGAGGAGGATCTGGCCTTCCTGGATGAGGCGCTGGGGCGCGGCGGTCTGGTCATCCTGTCGCGCGGCTATGGCAACTGCCGCATCCGGTCGACGGGGACGCGCGGCTGCTGGTGGACGCAGTACTTCAATTCCCAGGACACGCTGATCCTGAACAGTATCGAGATTTGCGGCCTTCCGCAGGTCGCCCTGGCGGCGGCGGAGGACCTGGCCAATTCCGCCGAGCGCTTGCGCGAGATCATGGAGATCTATCGGTGACGGACCATTTCTTCGCTGGATCGTTCGGGGGCGACGTCAGCAAGATCGGCCCCCAGACGAAGCTGGAGTGCAAGATTTGTTGGCATGTCTACGACCCGGCGGTGGGCGACACCTACTGGCAGGTGCCGCCGGGCACCGCCTTCGCGGACCTGCCGGAGCATTGGACCTGTCCCGAGTGCGACAGCGCCAAGGCGGGTTTCATGGTGATTGCTGACGAATGACCGACGCGCTCGCCCTCTCCACCCGCATCGAGGCCGCCTTCGACCGCATCGCGGTGACGCGCATGGCCGGCGTGCCGGTCATGAATCCTGCGCTGTCGGTGGCCCTCCGCGGGCTGCATCGCCATGGTGGACATTGGGTCGGCGTGCTGGTGACGCCCTGGTTCATGAATCTGCTGCTGGTGCCCGTGGCGGACGAAGCGCCCCGGCGGGTGGGGGAGAAGGCGGCCCTGGCGCTGCCGTCCGGCAGCTATGAAGCCATCTGGGGGCATGAGGACGACCTAGGCGGGTATTGGAGTTGTTCCTTGTTCTCCCCCATGTTCGACTTCGTGGACCAGGAGACGGCCATCGCGACGGCCGACGCCGCCCTCATGGAGATCATGGCGGTGCCGGAGGCGGGGACCGGTGATGGCGCCGGCGATGACGGCATGGCCATGATCTGGGCGGGGAACACTTCCGCCCCGCCGCCGACCCGGACCGAGCCGCCCCCGCCGCTCAGCCGCCGGGCGCTGTTCCGCCTGGGTGAAGGGGCGGGCCCATGACCCGGCCCGCCATCCTTGTGCGGCTGCCCGGAGAGGCCGGGGACGCGGTGACCTTGAGCTACACGCCGCGCGGGGACATCATCGGCCTGTTGGCGGCCGTGCCGGTGAAGCGGGTCCCGGCCGTGGTCCGGACGCTGTTCGCCGTCTGCGCCCATGCCCAGGGGCATGCGGCGGAGCTGGCGGTGGAGGCCGCCCTGGGCCTGGAGGCCGCGCCGCAGACGCTGGCGGAGCGTGAAATCAGGACATGGACGGAAGTGGTGCGGGAGCACGGCTTGCGCATCTGCCTGGATTGGGCCCGCCTGCTGGGGCAGGCACCGGACCTGCCCCGCGCGCGCGCCTTCGTGGCGCTGTCCGCCACGGACGATCCCACGGCGCTGATCACGGATGCCGTGACCGGCTTGTCGCCGGAACAATGGCTGGCCATGACCTCCACGGGCGAATTGGCCCGCTGGGCGGGCGCTGGGCGCACGGTGGCGGCCCGCTTCATCGCCACCCTGTTCGACGCGGCAATGCTGACGTCGCCGGGGGCCGTCGACCCGGGGTCGCTGGCGGCGCGCCATGCCGATCACCCCCTGCTGGCCCGGGCCCTGCCTGCCGGGTCGCTCATCGCGTGCCATGTCGCCAGGCTGATCGATCTTTGCCGGGTGCCGGCGCGCCTGGATGCGTTGCGCACGGCTGATGACACCGCCCTTTTGCGTGGCCTGTCCCTGGGGCCGGGCTTGGGAATGGCGTCGGTGCCCTGCGCCCGGGGCACTCTGGTTCATGAGGTCGGCGTGGTGGCCGGGCGGGTGGAGCGCTATCGTATCCTGTCGCCCACGGATCGCGCCTTCGCCCCCGGTGGGTGGGCGGAACGGCAGGTCCAGAGGCTGTGCGCCTGGCCGCCCGCTGACCGCGCGCGAGGGGCGGAGGTGATGATGCTGGCGCTGGACCCTTGCGTCGACTATGCGGTCGAGGTGGCCTGATGCATGAGATGGCCATCTGCGAGAACATCCGCCTCCTGATCGAGGAACAGGCCCGCACCCAGCGCTTCAGCCGGGTGGACCGGGTGTGCCTGGAAATCGGTGTCCTGTCCGGCGTGGAGGTGGAGGCGTTGCGCTTCGGCTTCGATGTCGTCATGCGCGGCAGCGTGGCCGCCGACGCCCGGCTGGAGATCGTCGAGACGGCCGGCACCGCCTGGTGCCTGCCCTGCGCCATGACCGTGTCCATCGGCCGGCGCTATGATCCTTGTCCCCGCTGCGGTTCGCACCAAGTGCAGGTGTCGGGCGGGGAAGAAATGAAGATACGCGAATTGGAGGTGACGTGATGTGCACGGTCTGTGGATGCGGCGAGGGCCAGGTCAAGATCGAGGCCGATCCTCATGGACATGATCACCACCATGATCACCACCACCATGATCACCACCACCATGATCACCACCACCATGATCACGGGCACGACCATGATCATGGGCATGACCATCACCACGACCATGGCCACGCCCACCATCACCATGATCACCATCATCATGGCCCGGATGGGACGCTGGATTATGGCGCCGGGCCTGCGGGCACCGCCGTTCCGGGCATGAGCCAGGCGCGCCTGATCCAGTTGGAGGCCGACATCCTGGGCAAGAACAACGGCTATGCCGCCGCCAACCGCGCCCGCTTCGCAAAGGCCGGCATCCTGGCGCTGAACCTGGTGTCCAGCCCCGGTTCGGGCAAGACCACGCTGTTGTGCCGTACCCTGGCCCTGCTGGCGGGCGAGTTCCCCTGCGCGGTCATCGAGGGGGACCAGCAGACCAGCGCCGATGCCGATCGCATCCGGGCCACGGGCGCCCCCGCCATCCAGATCAACACCGGCAAGGGCTGTCACCTGGACGGGCACATGGTGGGCCACGCCGTGGACCATCTGAACCCGCCCGACGCCTCCGTGCTGTTCATCGAGAATGTCGGCAACCTGGTCTGCCCGGCGGCCTTCGACCTGGGCGAGGCGCACAAGGTGGCGATCCTGTCGGTGACGGAGGGGGAGGACAAGCCCCTGAAATACCCCGATATGTTCGCCGTCGCCGATCTGGTGCTGATCAACAAGACGGACCTGCTGCCCCATCTCGACTTCGACGTTGACCAGGCCATGGCCAACGCGCGCAAGGTCAATCACCGGGTGCGCCTGCTGCAGGTTTCGGCCCGCACGGGCGAAGGCATGGCGGCCTGGCTGGACTGGATCCGGGGCGCCCGCCTGATGGCGCTGTCCGGCCGGCCATCGCAGGCGGCGGAATAGGGGGCGGGATCATGTGCCTGGCCATACCCGCGCTGGTGACGGCGCTGCATGACGGCGCGATGGCGAGCGTCTCGGTCGGCGGCATCGCCAAGCAGGTCTCCGTCGCCCTGCTGGAGGAGGTGGCGGTGGGTGACTACGTGCTGCTGCACGTCGGCTACGCCCTGCACCGCGTCAGTGAGGAGGAGGCGCGGCGCACCCTGGTCATGATGGCCGAGGCGGGACTGCTGCAGGCCGAGGTGGCTGACATGGTGGGGCTGCCGGAAAGCGCGGGGGTGGGGGCATGAAATACGTGGACGAATTCCGCGACCGCGACCTGGCGCGCACCCTGGCCGCCGCCATCGCCGTGGCGGCTGACCCGGCGCGCGATTACAACTTCATGGAATTTTGCGGCGGGCACACCCACGCCATCTTCCGCTATGGCGTGCAGGACTTGGTGCCGGCCAATGTGCGCTTCGTCCACGGCCCCGGCTGCCCCGTCTGCATCCTGCCGGCCCGCCGCCTCGACGACGCCATCGAGTTGGCGGAGCGGCACGGTGTCATCCTGTGCAGCTACGGCGACATGCTGCGCGTGCCGGGCAGCGGTCGGCGCTCGCTGCTGAAAGCCAAGGCCGACGGTGCCGACGTCCGCATGGTCTATTCGACGCTGGACGCGCTGGATATCGCCCGGGCCAACCCGGGGCGCGAGGTGGTGTTCCTGGGGATCGGGTTCGAGACCACGACGCCGCCCAGCGCGGTCGCCATCGCCCAGGCCCAGGCGGAGGGCATCGCCAACTTTTCCGTCTTCTGCAACCATGTGCTGACCCCGCCGGCCATCCGCCACATCCTGGAGGCGCCGGAGATCGACCCCAGCCAGGCCGCCCGACTGGATGGCTTCCTCGGCCCGTCGCACGTCAGCGCGGTCATCGGCTCCCGGCCCTATGAGTTCCTGGCCGCCCGCTATGCCAAGCCGGTGGTCATCGCGGGCTTTGAGCCGCTGGACGTGATGCAGTCGGTCCTGATGCTGATCCACCAGGTGAACCAGGGCCGCGTGGCGGTGGAGAACCAATACACCCGGGTGGTGACGCGGGACGGCAATGCCAAGGCGCAGGGGCTGGTGGACCGTATCTTTGAGCTGCGTCCCAGTTTCGAATGGCGCGGCCTGGGGAGCGTGCCGGACAGCGCGTTGGCCATTCGGGCGGAGTATGCCGCCTTCGACGCCGAGAAGCGCTTCACCCTTAGCGAAAAGCAGAGCCGTGAAACCAAGTCCTGTGAATGCCCCGCCATCCTGCGCGGTGTGAAAAAGCCGAAGGACTGCAAGCTGTTCGGCAAGGCCTGCACGCCGGAAACGCCCATGGGCGCCTGCATGGTCTCCTCCGAAGGGGCGTGCGCCGCCTACTGGACCTACCGGCGGATGGAAACCCTGGCGGAGATGGCGGCCGAATGACCAACCCGCCCCCCGATCTTTCCGGTGCCCCTGATCTTTCCGGTGCGGTGGACATGAGCCATGGCGGTGGCGGCCGGGCCATGGCGCGCCTGATCCGCGATATCTTCCTGCGGCACCTGGCCAACCCCCTGCTGGATCAGGGGCATGACGCCACCTGCCTGGACCTGGGCTCCGGCCGTATCGCCATGACGACCGACGCCCACGTCATCTCGCCCCTGTTCTTCCCCGGCGGCGACATCGGATCGCTGGCCGTGCACGGCACGCTGAACGATCTGGCCATGGCCGGCGCCCGCCCGGTGGCGCTGACCGCCGCCTTCATCATCGAGGAAGGCTTCCCCCTGGCGGACCTGGACCGCATCGCCGCCAGCATGGGGCGGGCGTCCCGCGATGCCGGCGTGCCCGTGGCGACCGGCGACACCAAGGTGGTGGAGCGCGGCAAGGGCGACGGCGTCTTCATCACCACCAGCGGCGTCGGCGTGGTGCCGCCGGCCTTGGACATCAGCCCGCGCCGCTTGCGCCCGGGGCAGGCCATCCTGCTGTCGGGCCCCATCGGCGACCATGGCATCGCCATCCTGTCCAAGCGCCAAGGCCTGGAATTCGGCACCGAAATCCGGTCCGACAGCGCCGCCCTGCACCGCATGGTGGCCGATATGGTCGCGGCCGTCCCGGCGGGTATCGCGGTCTTGCGCGACCCCACCCGGGGCGGCCTGTCCGCCACGCTGAACGAGCTGACCAACGCCGCCGGCGTGGGCATGCTGCTGGACGAGCGGGCCATTCCGGTCCGGCCCGAGGTGGCGGCGGCCTGCGAACTGCTGGGCCTCGATCCCCTCAACGTCGCCAACGAGGGCAAGCTGGTCTGCGTCTGCGAGCCGGAGGATGCGGAGACCGTGCTGGCCGTGATGCGCGGCCATGCGGAAGGCCGTGACGCGGCGCGGATCGGTCATGTTACCGTGGACCGGCCCAGTTTCGTCCGCATGACGACCGCCATCGGCGGCCAGCGCGTGGTCGATTGGCTGTCGGGCGAACAGCTGCCGCGCATCTGCTAGCGGAGAGGAGCGATGGCCGAGTCTTCCACCGATCTGCCCACCATACTGATCGTCGATGACGAGCTGCGCTCCCTGGAATCGCTGCGGCGCATCCTGGAGGAGGATTTCGAGGTGCTGACCGCCGCCAGCACCGTCGAGGCCGAGCGGCGCCTGGCCGACAATCTGGTGCAGGTGGTGCTGTGCGACCAGCGGATGCCGGAACGCACCGGCGTGGAGTTCCTGACGGAGGTGAAGGAACGCTGGCCGGATGTGGTCCGCATGATCATTTCCGGCTACACCGACGCCCACGACATCATCGACGGCATCAACCAGGCGGGCATATTCCAGTACATCACCAAGCCCTGGCACCCCGAGAACCTGCTGCTGACGCTGAAGGGGGCCTGCCGCCTCTACACGCTGCAGCGGCAGAACGAGTTGCTGGCGGTGGAAATGAAAATGCTGCCGGCCGCCGCCTCCCGCGTGGTTGGGGAGCGGAAGGAGAAGCTGCGCCGCGCCTACAGTTTCGACGACGGCATCGTCCGCGCCAAGGGTAGCCCCATGGATGTGGTGTGCGGCAGCCTGGCCCAGGTGGCGCCCTTCGACGTGCCGGTGCTGCTGTTCGGTTCCTCCGGCACGGGCAAGGAGTTGGCGGCGCGCGCCCTGCATTATGGCTCCCTGCGCTGGAACCAGCCCTTCGTGGTGGAGAACTGCGGCGCCTTGCCCGACGAACTGCTGGAAAGCGAGCTGTTCGGGCATAAGAAGGGCGCCTTCACCGGCGCCATCGAGGACCATGTCGGCCTGTTCGAACGCGCGGACGGCGGCACCGTGTTCCTGGATGAGATCGGCGAAGTCTCCCCCGCCTTCCAGGTCAAGCTGCTACGCGTGTTGCAGGAGGGGGAGATACGGCCGCTGGGCGGCTCCCGCACCCGCAAGGTGGACGTGCGCGTGATCGCCGCGACCAACAAGGATTTGGAGGAGGAGGTGCGGGCCAAGCGCTTCCGCGCCGACCTATTCTACCGCCTGGCCGGGATGATCATCCGCTTGCCCGACCTGAAGGACCGCAAAGGCGACGTGCCGCTGCTGGTGGAGGCCTTGCTGGACCGGGCCATGGCGCAGATGGGCAAGCGTGTGCCCGGCATTTCGCCGGAGGCGCTGGAGTGTCTCGCCCGCTACGACTGGCCCGGCAATGTCCGCGAGTTGCAGAACGAGGTGCAGCGCCTGGTGGTGCGCGGCACCGAGGGGCGGCGGCTGGAGGCGGACCTGCTGTCCCCCACATCCTGCGGGCGGAGCCGCAGGGGGCAGGCGCCCGCGAGGACGACTTCACCGACATCGCCGGCTTGGCCGGCGACCTGCGTGAGCGGGTCAGCGCCATGGAGGCGCGCATCATCCGCGAGACGCTGATCCGCCACCGCTGGAACAAGAGCCAGGCGGCGCGGGAACTGGGGCTGTCGCGGGTGGGCTTGCGCGCCAAGCTGGAACGCTATGGGCTGGAGAATGTCCACCCGCTGGCGCCCCCTGCGGCGCCCCCTGCGGCGCCCAAGCGCATGGCGGGGGGCTGAGCCATGGGCAGCCACGACCCGGCGCTGCCCTTTGGTGACGCGCCGCCCGATGGGGATGGCGAGGGCGAGCAGCTGTGGATCGACGTCATCCGCCGCATGGACGTGGTCTACAGCGACCTCGTGGCCTCGCAAGTGGCGCTGGAGGAACAGAACCAGCGCCTGCAGCAGGCGCGCGACTTCATGCAGTCGGTCCTGGGGGCCATGAACGACGTGCTGATCGTCTGCGATGCCGCCGGCGCGGTGCTGCGGGTCAACGCCGCGCTGACGACGGCCTTGGGGCGGGAGGAGGGTGACCTATTGGCCGCCCCCTTGCTGGACCTGTTCGACCCCGCCGACCATGCCGACATCCGGGCCTGCCTGGCCAACGGGCAACCGATCGAGGACAAGAGCTGGCACCTGCTGGCCGCGGATGGCCAGCGGGCGGCCGTGTCCGTCAACGGCGCCCCCCGCCGCGACGCGCGGGGCCGGTATGCCGGCATGGTGCTGGCCGGCCGGCCCATTGGCGAACTGCTGCGCGCCTATCGGGACCTGGACAAGGCCCACCAACGCCTGCGCCAGACGCAGCAGCAACTGCTGACCTCGGAAAAGATGGCGGCCCTGGGCCGGCTGGTGGCCGGGGTGGCGCATGAACTCAACAACCCCATCAGCTTCGTCTTCGGCAACATGTACGCGCTGAAGCGCTACGGCGCCGCCATCACCGGCTATCTGGCCGCTATCGACGCCGGCAAGCCGCCGGCGGAGTTGGCGGCCCTGCGTGACAGCCTGCGCATCGACAAGGTGCTGGCCGACATCGGCCCCTTGGTGGACGGCACCCTGGAAGGGGCGGAGCGGGTGCGCGACATCGTGCAGGATCTGCGGCGCTTCTCCTCCAACCAGCGGGAGGAGCCGGAGGCGTTCAACCTGGTCCGCCTGATCCACACCGCCATCGACTGGGTGATCAAGGCGCAGCGCACCAAGCCGGAACTGCGGCTTGACCTGCCGCCGCAGGTGGAGATCGTGGGCCGCAAGGGGCAACTGCATCAGATTCTGGTCAATCTCATGCAGAACGCGGTGGACGCGGTGGAGGGCCGCGACGGGGCGCTCATCCGGATCGCGGCGGGCCAACAGGATGGCTGGGTCGTGCTGACGGTCAGCGACAACGGCCCCGGCGTGCCGCCGGAGAACCAGAACAAGATCTTCGAGCCTTTCTTCACTACCAAGCCCATCGGCAGCGGCACAGGGCTGGGGCTCTATGTCAGTTACAACATGGCGGAAAAGTTGGGGGAAGCCTGAGTTATGTGGACGCGGAAGGGGGCGGCGCCACCTTCACCCTCAAGGTGCCGGTCGATGACCGCGGTCTCTGAACCGACCCGGCCGCTGCGGCTGTTGTGGCTGCAATCCGGCGGCTGCGGCGGCTGCACCCTGTCGCTGCTGGGCGCGGAGAAGCCGGATCTGCTGACCGCGCTGGCCGTGGCCAATGTCGAACTGCTGTGGCACCCCTCCCTCAGTGAGGCGACGGGCGGCGAGGCCCGGGCCATCCTGGAGGCCGCGGCCGGCGACGGGCCGCCGGTGGATATCCTGTGCCTGGAGGGATCGGTGATCAACGGGCCGGGGGGCACCGGCCGGTTCCACCTGATGGCCGGGACGGGCAAGCCCATGCGCGACTGGGTCGCCGCCATCGCCCGCCGCGCCGGCTATGTCGTGGCCGTGGGTAGCTGCGCCGCCTTCGGGGGCGTCACCGCCGCCGGCGGCAATGAGGTGGAGGCGTGCGGACTGGCCTATGACGGCACCCGGGCGGGCGGCCTGCTGGGCGCGGACTTCCGCTCCGCCCGGGGCTTGCCGGTCATCAACATCGCCGGCTGTCCCATCCATCCCGGCTGGTTCACCGACACCCTGCTGCAGATCGGCGCCGGCACCTTGAGCGCAACCGACCTGGATGAGTGGGAGCGTCCGCTGGCCTATACCGCCCATCTGGTCCACCACGGCTGCGCCCGCAATGAGTTCTACGAGTTCAAGGCCAGTGCCGAGCAGCCGGGCGACTTGGGCTGCATGATGGAGAACCTGGGATGCAAGGGCACCCAGGCGCGGGCCGACTGCAACATCCGGCCGTGGAATGGCGGCGGCTCCTGCCTGGACGGCAACTACGCTTGCATCAATTGCACGGCGCCGGGGTTCGAGGAGCCGGGCCACGCCTTTGCCGTCACACCCAAGCTGGCCGGCATCCCCATCGGCCTGCCGACGGACATGCCCAAGGCCTGGTTCGTGGCACTGGCCTCCCTGTCCAAGGCGGCGACACCCAAGCGTCTGCGCGACAACGCCGCGCGGCCCACGCCCGCCCTTCTTCCCCATGACAAGCGCAAGGACAGCGCATGAGCCGCCTGATTGTCGGTCCGTTCAACCGTGTCGAGGGGGACCTGGAGGTGCGGCTGGACATCAGCGCCGGCATGGTGGCCGACGCCCGTGTTGTCTCCCCGCTGTATCGCGGGTTCGAGGCCATGCTGGTGGGCAAGCCGGCGTTGGACGCGCTGGTCTACGCGCCGCGCATCTGCGGCATCTGTTCTGTGTCCCAGTCGCTGGCGGCGGCGCGCGCGCTGGCGGCGACCGGTTCCGTCCCGGTGCCCGCCAATGGGGGACTGGCGGTCAATCTGATCCATGCGGTCGAGAACGTCGCCGACCACCTGACCCACTTCTACCTGTTTTTCATGCCGGACTTCGCCCGCGCCGTTTACGCGGGCGAACCTTGGCATGCCGACGCGGCGGCGCGGTTCGCGGCGGTGAAGGGCACAGCCGCCCAGGACTTCCTGCCCGCCCGGGCGGAGTTGATGAACCTGCTGGGCATCCTGGCCGGTAAATGGCCCCACACCCTGGCGATCCAGCCCGGGGGATCCACGCGCGCCGTGTCGCGGGCCGAACTGGCGCGGCTGGGCGCCCTGCTGGCCGGCTTCCGCCGCTTCCTGGAACGCGTCCTGTTCGCCGATGCGCTGGAGGCGGTGGCGGCCCTCTCGACCCGCGACGCCTTGCTCGCCTGGGCGGAGGCCGCGCGAGGCGACTTCGCCTGCTTTGTCCTGCTGTCGCAGGCGACGGGCCTGAACCGCCTGGGCCGCACGGACCTGCGGCACATGAGTTTCGGCGCCTATCCGTCATCGGACGGGCCCTTGTTCCCGCGGGGCCTGTTCAGGCGGGGCGTCGGTGGCGTCCTGCCGGTGGACCGCATCACCGAGGATGTCAGCCACGCCTGGTATCAGGCCGCGCCGGACGGGGCGCCGCGGCCCCCCCGCGACCCGGGGATGCCGCCCGATGCCACGCGGGATGACGCCTATTCCTGGTGCAAGGCGCCGCGCCTGGAGGGTGAGGTGGCGGAGGTGGGCGCCCTGTCGCGCCAACTGGTCGCCGGGCACCCGCTGCCGCGCGACCTGGTGGCGCGGGATGGGGCGACGGTGGAGGCGCGGGTGGTGGCGCGGCTGCTGGAGGTCGCCCTGGTCACCATGGCCATGGAGCGCTGGCTGCGCGCCATCGATGCGGCGGCGCCTTTCATTGACCATACGCCCCTGCCGGCTGCGGGTGAGGGTGCCGGCCTGACGGAGGCCGCCCGGGGCTCGCTGGGCCACTGGGTGGCCATTCAGGGCGGGCGCATCGCCAACTACCAGATCATCGCCCCCACCACCTGGAACTTCTCCCCCGCGACGCCGCCGGTACGCCCGGGCCGTTGGAACAGGCGCTGCGCGGCGCCCCGGTGCGAGACGGGGAGACCGAGCCGGTGGCGGTACAGCACATCGTCCGCTCTTTCGACCCGTGCATGGTCTGCACGGTGCATTGATGGTGGCGCGTCGCATCCGCGTGCGGGGCCTTGTGCAGGGGGTGGGCTTCCGGCCCCATGTCTGGCGCCTGGCGCGGGCGCTGGACATCGCCGGCAGCGTCGCCAACGATGGCGAGGGCGTGGTCATCCACGTCTGGGGGAGGCCGCCACGCTGGATGGCTTCCAGAACCGGCTGGGCGAGGGGGCGCCGCCCCTGGCGCGCATCGATACCATTGAGGTGTGGCCGCATGACGGGCCGGCGCCCCAGGGCTTCACCATTGCCGCCAGCGCTGCCGGAACGGTGCGGACGGGCATCGTGCCCGATGCCGCCACTTGCCCCGCCTGCCGGGCGGAACTGTTCGACCCGGCCGACCGGCGCCAGGGCTACGCCTTCGGCAACTGCACCCATTGCGGGCCCCGGCTGTCCATCGTTCGCGCCATCCCCTATGACCGCGCCAACACGGCCATGGCGGCGTTCCCGATGTGCCCGGACTGCGCCGCCGAATACGCCAACCCCGCCGACCGCCGCTTCCATGCCCAGCCCACCGCTTGCCCCGCCTGCGGCCCCCGGCTGTGGCTGGAACCCGCCCCGGACGCGGGAACGGACCCGCTGGATGCGGCCGCGGCGCTGCTGCGGGCGGGCGGCATCGTCGCCGTCAAGGGCATCGGCGGCTTCCACCTGGCCTGTGATGCCACCGATACCACGGCGGTCACGGAACTGCGGCGGCGCAAGGCGCGCGATGCCAAGCCCTTCGCCCTGATGGCCCGGTCGGTGGACGAGGTCGGGCGGTATTGCCAACTGGACGACGCGGCCAGCACCCTGCTGCGGTCGCCTGCGGCGCCCATCGTGCTTCTGCCCCGACGGCCCGATGGCCCGCCACTGCCGGATGGACTGGCGCCGGACCAGGATCACCTGGGCTTCATGCTGCCCTATACGCCGCTGCATCACCTGCTGCTGGCACGTCTGGAGGGGCCCCTGGTGATGACCTCCGGCAACCGGTCGGATGAGCCGCAGGTGATCACCAACGAGGATGCGCGGGATCGCCTGGCCGGATTGGCCGATGCCTGGCTGATGCACGACCGCGCCATCCTCAACCGCCTGGATGACAGCGTCGTCGCCACCACGTCCGGTGCGCCCGTCGTCCTGCGCCGGGCGCGGGGCTATGCCCCGGCGCCGCTGCCCTTGCCGGCCGGCTTCGACGGCCTGCCCCCACCCTGGCCATGGGCGGGGAACTGAAGGCGACCTTTTGCCTGGTGCGGGATGGGCAGGCCATCCTGTCCCAGCACATCGGCGACCTGGAGAACGCCGCCGCCCTGGATGATTACCGCGCCATGCTGCGTCTCTACCGCGACCTGTTCGATTTCACCCCGGCGGTGATCGCGGTCGACGCGCATCCGGACTATCTGTCAACGACGCTGGGCGCTGCATTGGCGCAGGAATGCGGTGCCCGCCTGGTGCCCGTGGGGCACCATCATGCCCATATGGCCGCCTGCCTGGTTGATGGCGGCATCGGGCTGGCGGATGGCGCGGAGGGGGCCGTCGGGCTGATCCTGGACGGGCTTGGCCTGGGTGCGGATGGGACCCTCTGGGGGGCGAGATTCTGCGCGGGGGGTATCGCGGCGTGACCCGTGCCGCCCATATCGCCCCCGTGGCCCTGCCCGGCGGCGCCGCGGCGATGCGGGAGCCGTGGCGCAACCTGGTCGCCCACTTGCGCCATGCCTTCGGCCCCGCGTGGCGGGACCAGGCCACCCCGGTGCTGGACCGGCTGTCGGCCACCGCGTCCGTGGGCGTGCTCGAACGCATGATGGAGACGGGCACCAACGCGCCGCCCTGTTCCTCCGCAGGCCGGTTGTTCGATGCCGCGGCGGCGGCGCTGGGCATCCACACCGCGCGCATCGGGCATGAGGCCCAGGCCGCGATGGCGCTGGAGGCGCTGGCGCGCCCTTACATGGCCGCCGCCCACCCCTATCCGGTGGCATTCAGCCAACCGGCGCCGGTTGGGTCCCTGGTGGCTGGGCCCTTGGTTATCGGATGGTTGCCGATGTGGCGGGCGCTGTTGGCCGACCTTCAGGCGGACGAGCCGCCGGGCCTGGTTGCCGCCCGCTTCCATCGGGGGGTCGCCGATGCCTTGGCCACCGCCGCCGTGCGCCTGGGGGCGGGTGCTGGAACCTGGGTGCCGCTGTCGGGCGGGGTCCTGCAGAACCGCATTATCCTGGAGGAGATTCAGGTCCGCCTGAAAGCCGCCGGTTGCCGGCCGATAGCGCACCGGCAGGTGCCAGCCAACGACGGCGGCTTGGCGCTGGGGCAGGCCGTGCTCGCGGCCCTCATGGCGTCCGCTTAGGGGTATCATCGACCGCGATGATGCGGTCTCCCATTCGCGGTTGCTATCCGCCAACGTTAAGTATCTTGATTTTGTTTGAGGGAATATATATTTGCCAAAACACAGTTAATTCGCCGTACTATGTGTCTTTGATAAAATAATTCTGAATAATGGGCAGGCATGGCAGCGTTCCGTTTTGCGCCGTGGCTGGGCAAGATGGCGAATAATACGCTCAATGGACAATCGACGACCGTTCAACAGGTGTGTCCTCATGTCCGTCTCAAGCCATCGCCAGGAAACGTTCTTTGCTCCGGATTTGTCGGAACGGCTGCGAGGCCGCCTGGCCGATCTGGTGGCCGCCGCGCGTGCAAACTGGCGCGACGCCGCTGGTTCCGCCGATGCCCGGGACGCCGCCGCCGCCGCCCTGGCCGCTCACTGGCGCGCGGTGCTGGGCGGGGGAAGCGCGTCGGCTGATCTTGTCGCCGCCTGGGATAAGGCGGGCCTGGACGCCGGCGACCTCGCCCGATCCATGGCCGTGTTGCTTGAGGCGGCCGCCGCGCCCGCGCCGGCCCACGGTTTCTTCCACCGGCACGATGCGGGCGGGGAGGTCGCCGCCGTGGCCCGCCGGCTGAGCGCTGACCTGGGCGACTTGCTGGCCGCCCTGGCGCAACGGGACCGCGAGGCCCAAACCGCCCTGATTGACTCCATGGTGGGGAACATCGAGCGGAACGCCAACGACAGCGTTGATAGCCTGGTTTACTTCACCGACGATCTGGCCCGCTCGGTACGGGATCTGAACGTTGTCTGCACCCAGGTGGAGCAGAGCACCGAAGGCGCGCGGGCGGCATCCGCCGATACGCTCACCGCCGCCCAGACGGTGTCCAGCGCCGCGGAGGAACTGCACGCGTCCATCGCCGAAATCAATCACCAGGTGGGGGGCGCCCAGGGTTCCGTCGATGCCGTGGTGACGGAGACGGAGCGGACCAAGACCGTCATCGACAGCCTGGGGGAGGCGGCGCACGAGATCGGCGGCATCCTGACCATCATCCAGGACATCGCCGCGCAAACCAATCTGCTGGCGTTGAACGCCACCATCGAGGCGGCGCGGGCGGGCGAGGCCGGCAAGGGCTTCGCCGTCGTGGCCAGCGAGGTCAAGAGCCTGGCAAACCAGTCGGCGCACGCCGCCGAGGACATCGCCGCCAAGGTGGCCGGCATGCGCGCCGTCTCCCTGTCCGCGGCCGAGGCGGTCGACACGGTGCGGGGCGCTGTCGGCACGCTGTCGGCCATCAATGCCTCCATCGCCGCGGCGGTGGAGCAGCAGACCGCCGCCACCCAGGAGATCGCCCGCACCGTTTCCCTGGTGGCGGACAGCGCCAATCGTGTCTCCGCCCTGATGCAGGACGTGCACCAGGTCACCCAGTCGGCCACCACCATCGCCCGTGTGGTCGATGGCAGCGCCCACCGCATGCGCGAGGGGCTGGAGACGCTGCCGCCCTTGTTGAGCCGTGCCATCCGCACCTCGGCCGAGGCGGTGGACCGCCGGCAGGAGCGCCGCCGTCCCGCCTACATCGAGACCACGGTCAGCGGCCCCGCCGGTGAGGTGCATGGCCTGGTGCGCGACCTGTCCGAAACCGGCCTGTTCGTGGAGTGCGACCTGATGGTGTCGCCGGGCGCCCTGCTGTCGGTCCCCCTTGGCGCCGGCAATCCCACGGTCCAGGGCACGGTGGTCGCCCGCACCCATACCGGGGTCCACCTGCGCCTGGATGTCCCCCTGGATACGGCCCTGGTCAATCGCCTGGCGGAGGAGGGGGCGCGGTTGATGAGCCACTTGGCCATCGACGATCATCACGCCTTTATCGACAAGGTCACGGCTGCGGTGGCCAACGGGGGTGGCCTGATGGCGGCCGACCTGTCCACCCACCATTCCTGCCGGCTAGGCCGCTGGTATGATTCCGTGAGCGACCGCGCCACCCGTGACCTGCATGCCTATGTGGACATGGCCGAACCCCATGTCACCGTGCATCAGGAGGGGCGCAAGGCCCTGTTGGCCTTGGCCCAGGGTGACAAGCTCACGGCTGAACGGCACGTGGCCGCCATGGCGGCGGCGTCCGCCAAGGTGATCGGCGCGCTGGAGGCCTTGCCGGTGGAATTCAGCCGGTCGGTCCACCAGACGGCCGATTGAGAAGACGAACCCATCCGGTCCACGCCCGTGGCAAGCGCTTGCCACGGGCGTGGCCCCGGCGGGGCCTGCGTGGCTTGCTGGGCCAATGCGCAGCTGGCGTCACGGTGGTCACGAACCCGCATGGCCGACGGCTGACTTTCGTTGAAGCGTCACAGAAACTCTAAGTTTTTGTTCTGTCGTGCGATTCACGCTTCAGATGAGTCCATCTGAAGCGATCGCACTTTAACGCCCCCGCAAAAGTGCCGCGAGGTCCAGGTCGAACCGCAAGCCGATGACGAAAGCGTCCGGGGCGTCGTGCAGGCGGGCGGGGTCGCTGAACTGGTCTGGATGGATGACATATTGCAGGTTGGGCTGGATGCGGACGGCGCGGTCCAGTTGCACGCCGTAGCTCAACTCCATCATGATCTGGTCGTCCGCCGGCGTGCCGTGGCCGCCAGCCGCCGCGCGGGCCAGGCTCAGGGCCTCCAGGGCGTCGTGGCTGTACTTCTGCTGGTTCACGACGAAGCCGATGGTGTCGTCGTCGCGTCCCGCGAAGGTGCCGCGCTGGACCAAGCCCAATTCCAGGAAATGGTCTTCGATCAGCCGGCCACTCACGCCCGTCATCGCCACGCCGAACAGGGTCAAGCCCCGCTGCGACGTATCGTCGGGACGCAGGACCATTTGTTCGAAGCGGAAGAACACGCCCGACCGGCCGTTCAGGGTGGCATTGGGCTGGCCGCTGACCACGGCGGCGCGCCCGCTCGCGTCGCGGAGGGGGTCGGTATAATCGGCGCCATCGTACCAGCCGCCGATTTCGTATTTGCGGGGCAGGCGGTCGTTGTCAAACGTGGTCTGATACCCCAGCGCCATCGGCGCGATGGCGCCCGTGGCGGTGGACGTGCCCCAATCGAAGCCATGCTCGGTGCTGGACTGGTGGCTGGGGTTCACTTCGTAGGCGCCGACATGCAGATAGACCGTCGGTGTCAGCCAGGCGGTGGCGTGGGCGCCCCAGCTGGATACCGGCCACCAGGTGAAGCTGCTGGTTTTGAAGACGAAGGTGGGATTGCCGCAGGCGGAGTTGATCTGGAAATTGGCGCAGAGCGATGACCCGAGGAAGCTGATGTTGGCCACCGTGCGCCCACCTTCCACCACCAAGCGGCCGTCCAGCAGCGACTGTTCCACCGTGAAGCGCGCCAGGCGCGTGTTCTGCGCGCCATAAATCTCCTGCAACGAGGTGGTGCTGCCCAGATACTGGGCCGCCAGGTTGCTGCCATGGCGGTTCACGGCAGCGACATGCAGGGTGGCCCCGCTCCAGTCCAGGACGTTGTTCAGGTTCACGTCCGCGCCCAGCAGGATTTGGCCAGCATAGTCCGCCCCCTGGCGCATGCCGCCGCTGGGATTGGCCGCCGCCTCGCCCGTGTAGCTGGCCAGCCAGTCGATGGTCTCGCCCGTGCCTGGTTCGGCGGCCAGGGCGGCGCCGGACAGCATCATGGCCAGGGCGGCCACTGGAAACGTTTCCACAACGGGACGCAGCAATGGGCTTGGCACTGAGCGTGCGATTTGACGCATGGATCATCCCTCCCTAGGATCTTCTGGTTAGATCTTCTGGTTACCGCCTTGAGGCGGCCATGTTGGTTGGTCGGCCCCGGCCTTCAGACCGGGCGCTTCAGGATGCGCAGGGCGACGGCTGTCACACCGGCGCCGATGGCCAGCGCCGCGATATAGCCGCCGACATGACTGACGGCGTTGGGGATGGGCAGCACGAACACGCCACCGTGGGGCACCCGCAGTTCCGCGCCAATGGCCATGGAGATGGCGCCCGCCACGGCGGACCCCGCCACCAGGGCGGGGATGACCCGCAGCGGATCGCGGGCGGCGAAGGGGATGGCCCCCTCGGTCACAAAGGCCAGGCCCAACACCGCCGCGGCGCCGCGCGTCTCCCGCTCCTCCGCCGTGAAGCGGTTGGCGAACACCTGGGCGGCCAGGGCCAGACCCAAGGGCGGGGTCATGCCGGCGACCATGGCCGCCGCCATCGGGGTGTAGACCTGGCTGGCGATCAGGCCCGTGGAAAAGGCGTAGGCCGCCTTGTTGATGGGGCCGCCCATGTCGAAGGCCATCATGCCGCCGATCAGGACGCCCAGCAGGATGGCGCTGCTGCCCTGCATGCCCTTCAGCCAAGTGGTCATGGCGGCCAGCGCACCGGCCGCCGGGCCGCCCACGACGTAGATCATCAGCAGGCCCGTCAGCAAGGTGCCCAGCAAGGGCAGGATCAGCACCGGCTTCAGGCCTTCCAGGGTCCGGGGCAGGCGGATATGGCGGTTCAGGAAGGCGGTGCCGTAGCCGGCGATGAACCCGGCCAGGATGCCCCCCAGAAAGCCCGCCTGAAGATTGGCCGCCACCATACCGCCGATCATGCCGGGGGCGATGCCCGGCCGGTCGGCGATGGAATGGGCGATGTAGCCCGCCAGCACGGGCACGATCAGCACGAACGCCCCCTTGGCCCCCACCTGGAACAGGGCGTAGGCCAGCGTGCCCTTGTGGGCGTCGTCATAGGCGTAGATGCCGCCCAGCGCGAAGGCCAGCGCGATCAACAGCCCCCCGGCCACCACGAACGGCAGCATGAAGGAAACACCGGTCATGAGATGCTTATAGGGGCCCGTGCGCCCGCCGCGCCCGGCCTTCGCCCCGGCGGCGGCTTGTGGTGAAGCGACTGTGGCCCGTCCCTCGTCCGGCGCGGCGCCCCCCGGACCGGCCAAGGCGGTCGCTTCCGCCAGGGCCCGCTGGATAAGCCCGGCGCCATCGGTGATCGCGGGTTTGGTCGCCGACTGGAACACCCGTTTCCCGGCGAAGCGGCCCAGGTCCACCTGGCGGTCCGCGGCGATGATGACGATGTCGGCGGCGGCGATCTCGTCATCCGTCAGGCCGTCGCGGGCCCCGACCGATCCCTGCGTCTCAACGCGGATGACGTGCCCCAGTGCCTTGGCACCCTGCTGCAGGCCCTCGGCCGCCATGAAGGTGTGGGCGATGCCCGTCGGGCAGGAGGTGATGGCCACGATGTGTCGTGGACCGTCGGCTTTCGACGAGGCGGCGGCCTGATCCCGCTTGGCCCCCTGTGGCTTGGCCGGTTCCGGTTCAGCCTGGACCAGCGGGGCCAGGGCTGCGGCGGGATCGGCCAGGACGGCCTCGATGCTGGTGCCGTGGTGGGGCAGCGCCCCGAAGCGTTCAGCGTCCAGGATGCCCGTTCCCACCAGGAGAACGGCGCGCGCCTCCTGGATCCGCGCTGGTTCCAACGCGCCCAGGACGCCCTGTCCGGTTTGCACCTCCACGGCGATGGTGTGGCCCCCGCTGGTGGCGGCCTTGCGCAGGGCCTCCGCCGCCAGCAGGGCGTGGATGGTCATTTCGCCGGCGTCGATCACAGCCAACAATGCGGACATGGTTCCTCCCCGGGGGCGGGTGTTCGGCCCGCCCGCCCTTCATTCTTCAGTGCGGCGCATGCGTCGCGGTGGTTGATGCCCAATCATCGGCGGGTGTCAGCGTGACTTGGCCGGCCAGGGCCCGGACGATCTCCACCCCTGGAAGGTGGGGGCCGGCGCGGCCCAACTTGGCCACGGCGAATCCGGTCGCCAGGCGGGCGATCGCCTCCAGCCCCAGGCCGGCATGCAGACCGGCCGCCAGCCCGGCCACCATGGCGTCGCCGGCGCCCACGGTGCTGCTGCCCCGCACCTCGGGGGCCTGGGCGTGCAGGGCGGTGTTGGCGTCCACGAATAGGGCGCCGCCGGTGCCCAACGACACCACCACCAGGGGGATGCCGTGTCCTTGCAGGTGCCGCGCCGCCGCCAGCACGTCGGGGGGCGCCAACGGCCGGCCGGCCCAGCCCTCCAGCTCGTGCCGGTTGGGCTTCACGCAATGGGGCAGGACGTTGGCGGCCAGGGCCCGCGCCAGCGGCTCCCCGCTGCTGTCCAGGACAACGCGGGCGCCGGTATGGGCCAGGCCGGCCACCATCTGGGCATAGGTGTCGGGGGGCAATCCATCGGGCAGGCTGCCGGCCAGCACAACCAAGGTGCCGGGGCCGACGGATTCCTCCAGATAGGTTTGGATCCGCCCCACAGTTTCCGGGACCGCCACCAGGCCTGGCAGGTTGATGTCCGTGGTGCCGCCGTCGTGGCGATCCAGCAGCTTGATGTTGGTGCGGGTTTCACCGGGCACGCGCAAGAAGCGGTCGAGGATGCCCTTGGCGGCGAACAGCGCCTCGAACGGGGCGGTGTTGTCGACGCCCAGCAGGCCGGTGGCGGCGACATGCAGGCCCCAGTCGGCCAGGCAGGAGGCCACGTTCACGCCCTTGCCGCCGGCATTGTGGCGCACGGCCACGGCCCGGTGCACCTGGCCTGGCCGCAAGCCGTCCAGGGTGACGGTCTCGTCGATGGCCGGGTTCAGGGTGACCGTGTGAAGATCAATGCTCATGCCATGCCTCCTTCCAGCGCCCGCACGTCCTCGGCGGCCTCGCAGGCCACGGCCCGGGCCGCCAGCGCGCGCAGCGCCGTCAACTCGCTGTCGCGCAGGCGCGCCTTCACCGCCGGCACCTCCCGCGGGGTCATCGACAGTTCGTGCACGCCCAGGCCGGTCAGCAAGGCGGCGCCGAAGGGATCGCCGGCGATGCCGCCGCAGACGCCAACCCAGCGGTCATGCTTGGCCGCCCCCGCCACGGTGGCCTGGATCAGGCGCAGCACGGCGGGGTGCAGGCTATCCGCCTGGGCGGCCAACTGCGGGTTCTGGCGATCGATGGCCAGGGTGTACTGGGTCAGGTCGTTGGTGCCGACGGAGAAGAAGTCGGCATGACGGGCCAGGCTTTCGGCCTGAAGGGCTGCGGCGGGCACCTCGATCATGATGCCCAGCGGCACCGCCGGCGCCTCGACCTCGGCCCGGATGCGCTCGCTGACCGTGCGCAGGGCGATGATCTCGGCCGCCGTGGTGATCATGGGGAACATGATGGACAGGCTGGCGCCCGCGCGCGCCGCGCGGTACAGGGCGCGCAACTGCGGCTCCAGCAGATCGGGCCGGCGCAGCAGCAGCCGGGCCCCGCGCACGCCCAGGAAGGGGTTTTCCTCATGCGGCAGGTTCAGATGGGCCACCTGCTTGTCGCCGCCGATATCCAGGGCGCGGACGATCAGCGGCCGGTTGCCCAGGGCCTCGGCCATGGCGCGATAGATGTCGAACTGTTCGTCCTCGCTGGGGGTTTCGCCCCGTTCCAGGAACAGGAACTCGGTGCGCATCAGGCCCACACCCTCCGCCCCTTGTGACAGGGCGAAGGCCGCCTGGTCGGGCAGGTTGATGTTCGCCCCGATGGAGACGGTGTGGCCGTCGCGGGTGCGCGCGGGCAGGGCGCGCGCCTCCGCTTCACGCGCGCGGGCCTCCGCCTTGACCGCCAGCCATTGCCGGGCGGACGCCAGGTCGGCGTCGCCCGGTTCCAGGTACAACTGTCCCGACTGGCCATCCAGGATGGCGCTGGTGCCATCCGCCAGTTCCAGCAGGGCGGCACCGCCCCCCACCACGGCCGGCAGACCCAGGGTGCGGGCCAGGATGGCCGTGTGTGAGGTGGGGCCGCCCGAGGCCGTGGCCAAGCCCACCACGCGGGCCGGGTCCAGGCCGGCGGTGTCCGACGGGGACAGGTCCGGCGCCACCAGGATGCAGGGTGTGTCGGGCAGGTCGAGCAGCGAGTTGGCGCGCAGGGAGGGGTCGATATGCCCCAGCACCCGGCGGCCCACGTCGCGCAGATCGGCGGCACGGGCGGCCAGGACGGGATTGCCCAGCGCGGCCAAGCGGCCGGCCATGCGATCCACCGTCTGGTTCCAGGCCCAGGCCACGCCGTGACCGTCCACCATCAACTGGCAGGCCAGGGTGATCAGGTCGGTGTCGTTCAACAACTCCGCCTGGGCCTTGAAGATGCCGGCGTCGGCCGCGCCCAGCCGGCGGGCGGTGTCGTCGGCCAGCGCCTTGAGTTGCTGGCGCGTGCGGCTCAGCGCCTCCTGCAGCAGGCTGCCCCCCTCCGCCAGGGCGACGGGATTGTCCGGCACCACCGGGTCCGCCGCCTTCAGCACATGCAGCGGGCCGATGGCCAATCCTGGCGCTGCCGGCACGCCGCCGATGGCGGTCAGCGGTGCTGGGGGCGTCCAGCCGGTGCGGGGCGTCTGGCGGGCGCGGCTGGCCGCCAGGGCCGCGTCCATCTTTTCCTGGGCGCTCAGGCCGGTCATGGCTTGGCGCATGGCCACCAGCGCCCCCGCGGCATCACTGCCGGCGGCGGACACCACCACCGTGTCACCGGCGCGCAGGCCCAGTTGCAGCAGGGCGATCAGGTTCTTGGCGTCCGCCGCCTGGTCGGCGTGGCGGACCCGGACCTGGGCGGCGAAGCGGCGGGCGGTGTCCACCCAGTGGGCGGCCGGCCGCGCGTGCAGGCCGCTGGGATAATCCACCGTCCAGTCGAAACCGGGCCCGAGGTCGACCATCGGCGCGCCGGACCCGCCTTCGTCCGCGCCCCCGGCCGGGGGCGTTTCGTCGCCCAGGGCGGCCGCGATCTCGCCGGCGTCGGTGGTCGCCAACAGACGCTCCAGCCGGTCGCCGTCCTGGATCAGGCGGGTCAGGCGGCGCAGGATGGTGATGTGCGCGTCGGACTGGGCGGCAATGGCGACCACGAGGCGCGCGCGCTGGCCCGTGTTCCACTCCACGCCGTCAGGAACCTGCAGGATGGCCAGGCCGTTGCGGCGGACCAGGTGGCGGTCCTCCCCCAGGCCGTGGGGAATGGCCACACCCTGGCCCAGGAAGGTGTTGGCCACCTCTTCCCGGCGGACCATGCTTTGTTCGTAGGCGGGGTCGACGCACCCGGCGGCGACCAGCATCTGTGCCGCCTCGCCAATGGCGTCACGTTTTCCAGCCGGACGCGCGCCGAGGCGGATCAGCTCGCGGGGCAGCAGGTCGCTCTCAACGGCGAAGGGCATTCTCGGAACCTCCCGATTTCATTCTTGTGCTTAGTGGTAACGTTTCCACAAAAATTGTCAAAGGGAATCCCCAAGGTGGCTCTGGGTGTAGGCGCCATATTCCCTTTGAACCCGCGTTGGAAGGCTTTAGACTGGGGCAAAATAACTGGAAACGATTGCGAACATGACGGTCAACATCAAGGACGTCGCCCGGGTTGCCGGTGTCTCGGTTTCCACCGTGTCCCGCGCCTTGGGGGAGGGGCCGGTCAGCGCAGAGGTGCGGGAACAGGTGCAGGCGGCGGTGCGTGCCACGGGTTACAAGCCCAACCTGTCGGCGCGGCGGCTGCGCTCGCAACGTACCCAGACCATCGGCTTGATCGTCGCCGACATCCGCAATCCCTTCTTCACCGCCGTCGGTCGGGCGGTGGAGGACGCGGCCTACCGCGCCGGCATGCGGGTCATCCTGTGCAACACTGATGAGGACCCCGCGCGCGAGGCGCTCTACCTGACCCTGATGCAGGAAGAACGGGTGACGGGGCTGATCTTCGCCCCGACCCGCGCGACCGTTGATCGGTTGCAGGCCGACACCCTGGATTTCCCCATGGTGCTGATCGACCGCGCCGGTCCCGGCGGGCAGTTCGACACCGTGTTGTTGGACAATCGCGAGGCCAGCGCCACCCTGGTCGATCATCTGGTGTCCCGGGGATACACCCGCATCGGTGGCCTGTTCGGTGCCACCAGCACCACCGGCGTCGAACGGCGCGACGGCTATCTGGCGGCCATGGCGGCTCGGGGTTTGACGGGGGAGGCGCGCTTCGTGCCGCCGTCGGTGGATGCCGCTGAAAGCGCCGCCGCCGCCTGGCTGCGCGAACCCGACCGGCCCCAGGCCCTGCTGGTCAGCAATGGTCTGTTCCTCACCGGCGTGGTGAAGGCGGCCCGCGCCCTGGGGCTGCGCATCCCCCAGGACATCGCCGTCGCGGGCTTCGACAACGAACCCTGGACGGAACTGGTTGAACCGGGCCTGACCGTCATCGAGCAGCCGGTCGAAACCATAGGCCGCGAGGCCATGGCCCTGTTGTTCCAGCGCCTGAAGACCCCGGACGCGCCGACGCGCAAGGTGGTGCTGTCCGGCCGTTGCGTCGCCCGAGGCTCGACGGCTGCCCTGCCGCGCGCGTGATGGGGACGCCGGCCCAAAAAGCTGCCAACGCGTTCACTCCACCCTCGGACACATCACCCCGGATCAGGCCGAGAAAGGCGGTGTCCACTTAATTGGGGGAAGCTCACTTCAGAACCGCCCGGGGCTTTGGGTGCAAATGAAGCGTTAACGCCCTCGCCATATGATCGTTGTTATGCAAGTCTTGGCACGGGTGACACGGGGCCTTTGGCGACACGCGGACAGGGAATGTCGATGCACCTGAAGAGGCGAGGGCGGGGCCACGAAGTTGTTGTCAATACATGGCCGGCAACGCGGCGTTAGCCACCATGATCGCGTCCGCCGTCAAAGTGTCGCCCGTCCCCTGGGGGCGGTTGGGGTAGGGGCTGGTTTCCATGTTGCCAGCTTGGTGAGCGTCTCCTGTTTCACCCCGGGGAGGGTTCTTCGCGGAGCGCGGGCTGGATCTCAGGATGGTTCGAATAATGGCATGGAATATATTTAGGCTGGTGAAATGGATTCACTAAGAAGAAGCAACCTCAACCAGTTTTACGCCCTTGACGCCATTTTAAATACGACCTCCATAACGGAGGCGGCCGCCCGCATGCACATCAGTCAGCCGGCGATGAGCCTCGCCCTTAAAAAGCTGCGCGATCATTTTGGTGATGAACTGGTCGTATACAATAATGGCCAGAGGCAGGTGACGGCGCTGGCCCAAGCGCTTCGCCCCCGGGTGCGGCATTTGCTGCGGGAGGCTGAAAACGTATTCGGCACCACGCTGAGCTTCGATCCAAAGGTGGATCAGAGAACGGTGCGCATAGCCGCGCCGGACATGGTGGAAATCACCTTCTTGCCGAATGTCATTCGCCGCATCCAGCAAGAGGCGCCGGGCGTGGACATCCATTTCGTGCCCTTCGACTATGTGCAAGCGGACGTGTTGTTGGAGAGGAACGTGGATCTGGTGATCGTTCCCCAGCACCTGGAATCGAGCCAGTTACCCAAGGTCCATCTATTCTATGAATCCCTGTCGTGCATGGTCTGGAGTGAAAGTTCGTTCACCGGTCACGAAATAAGCCTGGAAGCGTATTTGAATGGCAAGCATGCGGCGCTGCTGAGTGAGATGGAAATCCCATCACCGCCCGGCAGCGAAGCATTCGACTATCTGGACCGCCGTCATGTCTCTATCAGGACGGCCCGATATGCCATGCTTCCCATCGCGGTCATTGGGACCGACCTGATCGTGACGACCATTGGAAGATTCGCGCAGCAATTCGCCACTATGCTGCCCCTGAAGGTGGTGACCACCCCGTTCAAGGCGGAATATATCTCCATCAGCATGCAGTGGCCCGCCCACCGCGAGGCGGAACCGTTCATGCGATGGCTTACGTCCCTCATCCATGACGAGGCGGCGCGCTTCCCCCTCCATAAACTAGGCTGATATAGGCATTGGCAAAACCGATTTGCCAAGCAGCCCGTATTTTCCCAACTTAATACACAGCTTCGGATGAAGCGATGTCCGATCGTCTCGTGATTTGATGCGATCGGCGTGTCATGTGGAAATAAAGAACGGGCAAATGTGCACCATTCCTTAATAGGTTGGTGCCATAAGGAAAATAATATTCAGCACGCCTAACGTGGTAGTCAGGAATCCGTCGCGATTCCGGCAACGATGGCGGCTGGCAGAACAGGAGCAGGGGAATGAAGGGCTGGGACTGGTTGGCCGGTGTCTCGGCCGTTGCGACCTTTGTCGCGGCGGCGCCGGCAATTGCGGGGGATATGCAGATCAACGTGCCGTCTCTGCCGATGGAGCAGGCGCTGGATGAAATCGGACGGCAGTCGGGTCAGAAGGTCGACTACGACCCGGACGCGGTGCGCGGCTTGACGTCCGTCGCCGTGAGCGGTGGAAAGAGCGCCGACAGCGCCATCGAGGCCGCCATCGCGGGAACGCGGCTGGTGCTCATTGATGTCAAGGGCGTTCCCACCATCATCAGCTATATCGTGGTCATGGCGCACCGCGATGAGGCTGAGACCAACCTGCTGGTCCGTGACGCGTCAACCTCCAGCCGCAGCGGCGCCTCCCTGCGTGAGCAGGCGCGCAACACGACGGTCATTTCCAGCAAGCTGATGGAGGACCAGCAGGCGCTAAGCGTGGAGGATGCGCTGCGGGACGCCGGCGGTGTCATCCCCAACTTGGCCACCGTCCAGGGCGGCAACACCTATAGCGTCCGCGGCTTCGCGTCCACCGGTCTGACGAACGGCCTTGCCTCCTCCGTGGGGAGCAGCTCCATCGCGGGGGCGTCGCAGCCGGTGGCGGGGTTGGAGCGCATCGAGGTGCTGAAGGGCCCGGACGCCCTGTTGAATGGCTCCTCCAGCCTTGGCGGCACCATCAACCTGGTGACTAAGAAGCCGACGGCGGATCCCTTGCTGAACGCCTCGCTGGAATATGGCAGCTATCAGGGGCGGCGAGGCACGATCGACGCCTCCGACGCGCTGAGCGACGACGATAGAATTAGTGGTCGTCTCATCCTGTCCGGTGCTGATGCCGACCATAATTGGCAGAATTACCGGGGGGACCAGAATTACCTCATCGCCCCCAGCCTGCGGTTCAAGGATGAGAAGACCGACGCGATCCTGAGCGCCCAGATCTACGACCAGTCCACCGGCGTCAATCCCTACACCTATATGTACAAGGGGCAAATCGTCCCGGTGAGGACCCAGCCCATCGGCCCCGCCGACGCCGGTTTCGACGCGAATGACAAGGAAGTCGGCTATTCGGTTGAGCACAAGGCCACCGATTGGCTCACGCTTGTCAGCCGCGGGCAATATCAGAACCAGGACCTGAGTTTCGGTTTCTACGCGCCTTTTGTCGTGCTGTCGCCCACGAACCTGCTGGTATCCAATAATCCTCAGGAGCAGCGCAACAGGACTTGGTCCCTGGACAACTATGCCAGGTTGAAGTTCGACACCTCTGTCATCAATCATAATATCAATATCGGCTATAGCTATGTTCAGACGCATGACGATGCGCTGGACTCGTCGAAGGGCAGCATGTTTCCCTTCAGCTTGACAACTGGTGTTGTCAAACCGCTGCCTTCCATCAACGAGATGTCCTACACCTTGGATTATAATGAAAAGGCGTTTTACTTTCAGGACATCATGACCTGGGGGCCGGTACATTTCATCGGTGGCGTGCGCCAGAATTGGTACGATACTACCAGCCATATTTATGGGCCGCGTCCGTCGACCAGCCAAACGTCCGCCACGTCGGCGGTGCCCAGTTATGGTGCGGTGTACGAGATCACCGACAATTTGTCGTTGTTCGGTAACTACGCGCTTGGCTTCAATCCAAATTTTTCTTTGGATTACCAAAAGAATCGTCTGCCTGACATGGATACCAAGAATCTTGAAGGCGGCGTGAAACTGTCCATGCTGAATCAAAAGTTGGAGTTTGTGGCATCGGTGTTCCGCCTCCAGCAAAGCAACGTAGTGATTTCCGACCCGGCCCACCCCGGCTTTTACCTCGCCGCTCCCGGCCAGGAAAGCAAAGGCGTCGACCTCGATTTGCGTGGCACCATCCTGCCTGGCTGGACGGTCGTTTCCACCTTCACTTACAGCAAGTTTGATCAGTTGAACGCCAAGTTGGGCGCCTATGTGGCCGGTCAGCCGCGCGTGAAGTACAGCCTATACACATCCTATGCCTACCATGTCGATGAGGACATGACGGTGACCGCATCGGGTGGTCTTTACGGAAACTCCAGTTCTTACGTTAATACAAAGGGGACGGAGCAAATTCCGAGCGTCAATCAATTCGATGTCAATGTCATTGGCGCCTACAAGTCCTGGCAGCTCAATGTAGGCGTCAAGAACCTCTTTGACCGACGCAACTATGGCACCTCTGTTGCCGACAGCTACATCCCCATCCTGGAGCCGCGCACCTGGCGCGCCACCTTGTCCTACAAATTCTTCTAATTCGCCGAGATCGAGTGTCGCCTGAATGAGCATGTCGAACGATACAGTGCAGGGAGCCCGGCCACAGGCCGGGCTCCCCAGCGTCAGTACCGAGGTGCGGGTACGTCACTTTCTCAAGTTGCTGACATCATACTGGGTTTCCTCGGATTGGATGTTTGCCTGGTTCGGCACCGCTTTCCTTTTGTGCGGAAAGTACATCGTTATTTATCTGTCCGTTCAGGCCAATAATTGGCAGCACTCTTTCTATGATGCCGTCCAAAATAAACAGATAGACTTGTTTTTGCCTCTGGTGATCAAGTTTTTTCTGATTAATGGCGGTTCGGCCCTGGCCGTCGTCCTTGATTTGTACTTCTATGGCATGTTCTCCATGAGATGGCGGACTGTCCTGACCACGGAATACGTGGCGCGCTGGATGAGGAACAATGGGTTCTATTCCATGGAAAGGGCCGCGCTGATTGATAATCCGGACCAGCGAATAGCCGAAGATATTAGGGATTTCACAAATAGTGTAATGGCCATAGTAGTAGGTCTCTTTGGTTCCATAACGGCCGGCATCAGTTTTGGTTCTGTGCTTTGGAGCGCGGCGGCGCCGATACGGTTCCTGATCGCGGGATATCACATCTCCATACCCGGCGACATGCTGTGGTACTCCCTGCTGTACACGGCGCTGACCACCGGGGCCATCATTTGGGTCGGTCGGCCCCTGATTTCCCGCACCATGCGCCAGCAGCAGGTGGAGGCCGATTTCCGCTTCGGCTTGATCTACATTCGCCGCAATGCTGAACAAATCGCGTTCCTGAATGCCGCGTCAACAGAAGTTCAGTCCTTGCGCGAGGCGTTCGACCATATCAGGAAGAACTATCACCGGCTGATTTTTGCCCAGATGGGCATCAACTTGACCCAGCACGCGTTCGGTAATATTGGGCAGGTTTTGCCTCTGTTTCTGACCATTCCGAGATATTTTGCCGGTACGTTGACCTTTGGTGGGATTATGGCGGCGCAGGATGCATTCCGCCAAATGACATCTTCCCTTTCATTTTTCTATCAGGCCTTTCAGTCATTCGCCCAGCAAATTGCCAACGTCAACCGTATCTGGGCTTTCGACCAGGTGTTGGAGCGGAAGGGCGCCACCGATATCCAAATAATAAGGGACGGTGATGACACTATTTCCACCCGGGGTCTCCGGCTGGACTTCTATAATAATGCGTCCTTGACCATTGGGGAGTGGACGATCCTGCCGGGTCAGCGCTGGGTCGTGATGGGACCCTCGGGGATAGGGAAAAGCTCGACCATGAGGGCCGTCGCCGGCCTATGGCCGGATGGCGCCGGGGTGGTTCAAGTGCCGTCCCAGGGTCTGACGATGTTCGTGCCCCAGCGCCTCTACCTGCCCATCGGAACCCTGAAGAACGCCATCTGTTTTCCCGCCTCGCCTGAGCGGTACGCGGACGATCAGGTCATTTCGTTGCTCAGCGTCGTTGGGCTGGAGAAACACGCCCCGCGTCTGCATGAATCCCGCTCCTGGGCGGATCAGCTCTCCCCGGGGAACAGCAGCGATTGGCCCTGGTCCGCATCCTGCTGTACCGGCCGGATCGCCTTGTCCTCGATGAGGCCACCAGCGCCTTGGACATGGCGAACGCGTTGCACTTCTACACCACCCTGCTTGAGCGGCTGCCGTCCATCACCTTGATCAGCGTCGTGCATGATGAGCGCCTGAAGCCGTTCCATACCCATTGCCTGACCTTGGCGGCGAACGGGGCGACGCAGTCCACGCTGGCCCCGGAAGAGGAAGTCATATGATAAGCGCCTATATCAGCGACGGCGAAGCGGGCCTGCGCGCCGCCAGCCAGCAGGCCGTGGAACTGGCGCTGCGCGCCGGCGCCAAGGAAGCGAGCGCCAATGCGTCCTCCGGCGGCGGGCTTCAGCTTGGCTTACGGGACGGGCGGTTGGAGACGGCCCTGCGGAGCGGCCATCGCTTCCTGAATCTGACAGTCTTCAAGGAGGGCAGGGTCGGATCGGCCTCCGCGACCACCTTTGACGCCGGGGCCATCCAGCGCCTGGTGCAGGAGGCGGTCAGCATCATGCAATGGGCCCAGCCGGACGCCGACAACGGTTTGGCGGAGGCCGCCGATCTGGCCCACGACGTTCCCCATCCCCCATTGTTCGAGCCCGCCAGCGATGATGCGGCGGCGCTGGCCGATGAGGCGCTGGACATGGAGCGCGCGTTGCGGGCCGTTGAAAGGCCGGCTGGGACGGAAGTGCGGACGTCGGAAGTGGGGCTCAGCTGTTCCGAGACCTTGTCGGTGATGGTCACTTCGTCCGGCTTTTGCCGTTCGAGCCTCGGTTCCAATTTGGCGCGCTGGTGTTCGGTGACAGCGATGCGGGACGGTGCCATGGCGCGGGACTACGCCCAGTCCATGGCCCGCCGGCAAGGTGACCTCCGAGGGGCGGCATGGTTGACCGAGCGTGCCCTGCGGGGGGCGGCCGAGCAATTGGGGGCACGGCCCGTGCCATCCGTGACTGGGCCGGTCCTGTTCAATCCGCGTACCGCGCAAACGGTGATCGAGGATTTGGTCGGCGCGCTCATGGGGGCCGCCCAGTACCGCCGCGCCAGTTTTCTGGCAGGGGCGTTGGGGGAACAGGTTGCGGCGGATCATCTCAACCTGATTGAGGACCCGTTTGAGCCCTGGGGGCTGGCCAGCGGCGCCTACGATGCCGAAGGCGTCGCCGGCAGCCGCCGCCTCGTTCTCGAGGCCGGCGTGGTCAACGGCTACTTCCTGAACAGCCTGAATGCCCGGCGCCTGGGCATGCGGACGACGGGCAACGCCAGCGGGCCGTATAACCTGACCCTCTCCAGCCGCCATGCCGGGGGTGACGCCGAGGCGATGCAGCGGCGTCTTGGCACGGGCTTGCTGGTCACCGCCATCACCGGCGGCCGGACAGACCCGGCAACGGGCCATTGGAGCCGCGCGGTCGAGGGGTACTGGATTGAGGGCGGCGTCCGGCGCTTCCCCGTCGCTGGCGTCACCCTTGGCGGGGACATGCGCGCGATGCTGCGGGGAATCACCCATGTCGGCGATGACGTCGAGCGGTTCGGCGTTTTTCGCGTCGGCTCCATTTTGATTGACGGTATGCATATCGGAGGACGGGCATGAACAATCCGCCACACATGGATTGGGCGCGGCGTCTGATCCTCCATCCCAATCAGTTGGATGAGGTCGAACTGTCGCGCGCGCTGGAGCAGTTGGCGGCGGGTGCCGACTTCGCCGACATGTTCTTCGAAAGCACCAAGTCGCGGGAGTGGCGGCTGGACAACGGCAAGGTATCGGCGGGCAGCTTTTCCATCGGGCAGGGGCTTGGCTCCCGGGCCGTATGTGGCGACCGGGTCTCGTTCGCGCATACCAGTGACCTTCGGCCCGAAGCCATAAGGTCCGCTCACCAGACGGTCCGGGCTCTGACCCAGCTGGGGGGCGGGGTGGCGTCGGCCCCCTCGGTATCGCTTGTCCCGCAGGTTGCGGACCATGGGCTGTACACCCGGAAGGACCCCTTGGCGTCCGCCGACCTGTTGCCCTGGGTCCAACTGCTGGAAAAGGTCGACATGCTGGCAAGGGCGGAGCATCCCGCCGTCCGCCAGGTCAACGCCTCCCTGTCATCGTCGCATCGGGTGGTGCTGATCGCCAATACCGATGGGCAGTTGGTCGCCGACGCGCGTCCGGTGACGCGGCTGTTCATCCATGTCGTGCTGGAACGTGGCGGGACGCGGGCTCAAGGAAGTGCCGGTGTTGGCGGACGCTATGGGCTGGAGGGCCTGACGCACGAGATGGTGGCGCCGGTCGTGTCCCAGGCCGTACGCATCGCGACCGTCAACCTCGATGCCCGGCCCGCGCCCGGGGGGTGATGCCCGTCGTGTTGGGCCCGGGCTATGCGGGTGTGCTGTTCCATGAGGCGGTCGGCCATGGCCTTGAGGGCGATCATCACCGCAAGGGCCTGTCGGCCTTCGCCGGCCGCATGGGGGAGCGTATCGCGCCCGAGACGGTGACGGTCCTGGATGACGGGTCGTTACCCGGCCGGCTGGGCAGCGTGGGTGTCGATGATGAAGGCACGCCCGGGCAAAAGACCGCGCTGATCGAGAATGGAAGATTGACGGGGCTGATGCAGGACCGCCTGAACGCCAGGCTCATGAACATGACGCCGACGGGCAACGCGCGACGCCAGTCCTATGCCCATCTGCCCATGCCGCGCATGACGAACACCTTCTTACTGGCTGGCCAGGAGGATCCGAACGACATCGTCGCCTCGGTGGCGCGGGGCATCTACGCCCCCCGGATGGGCGGCGGCCAGGTGGACATCACCAGCGGCCGTTTCAACTTCACGGCCATCGAGGCCTACCTCATCGAGGAGGGCAAGATCACCGCCCCGGTAAAGGGGGTGACGCTGGTGGGCGTCGGGCATGAGGCGCTGCGCCATATCCGCGCCGTCGGCCACGACTGGGCCCTGGATGAGGGCATCGCCACCTGTGGCAAAGCCGGCCAAACGGTAAGCGTCAGCGTGGGACAGCCGACCCTGCGGATCGATGAAATGGTCGTAAGTGGCAGTTTGTAGTCTGGAGGAATCGAAATGAAGAAAGCGACAAGCGTCAATTCTGTGGAATTTGAGTCGAAGGTATTGGGGACGGCAACCCCTGTTCTGGTGGATTTCTGGGCGCCGTGGTGTGGGCCTTGCCGCGCCCTCGCACCGGTGCTTGACGAGGTTGCCGCCGATTTCGATGGCGAGATGGATGTCTACAAGGTGGATATCGAGGCGGAACCGGACGTGGCCGCCCGCTTTGGTGTCCAGACCGTCCCCGTGTTGATCCTGTTCAAGGGCGGGGAAGAAGTGCATCGCCGGGTCGGCACGCTCTCCCGCACGCAACTGACCGCCATCATCGAGCAGAAGTTATGACGGTGCACACACCCGCCTTCCACGGTCGTCCGGATTTGAAGCAGACGCTGATCAACACGATCGACGGGCTGATCCGTGAGGGGCACATCACCGGCCGGCGGAATGCCAAGCCCCTTACCGCCCTGATGTCCATCGAGGTTGAGGATTTTTCGCAGTTCTACGGCCTGCCCCCGTCCTTGGTGCTGGTGCTGGACGTCATGCCGATCTTCGCGGGCAGCGAGAGCGACATCGCGGCCTGGCGTGATTTGGTGGAAGCCATCGAGCCAGGGGCGGACTTGACCCCGGCGCTGTATAGCTTCCTGCTGATGATGCTGGTTCCGCCGCGGGATGACATCGACCCATCGGACATCGCCGGTCGCCTGTCGAAACTCCACCAAAGGGTTTGGGCCGGCGAAACGGTCCCGCGCGCCGATTGGGCCGGCATCCGCAAGGAACTGCTCGCCCTGTCGGAAGAGAATCCCCAGCCTGGCGACCGGCGTAAATTACAGTATTCGGTTTGGGAGGCGGCGGCCTGGCCGCTGCGCGACTCCCCCAGCCTACTGGTTCAGATGTTCAGGAATTGGGGGTTTCTAAGAGAGTTGGTGCCGGATCCGGAATGGTCGGATGCGGATGAGGCTTGCAAGGACAAGGTGCTCAGCGAAATTTGGCGGGAACAGGCCCCGGCCCGCACGGCAGGAAAAATGCCGGAATATCCGGTGCTGTTCAGGGCGCGCGAACCTGACCTGGCGCGCCGGTTCGAGGCTCATCTGGACCAGGTGAACGCGGGTATTCGCATGCGCTGGGGTGAGGCCATCAAGTATCTGACGATGCTGTTCGCGGGTGGTGCCGCCACGGAACCAGGTCCGATCCAACGGTAGATAGCGCCCGGGCATCGCACGCTAAGCCCCCATGTGTCCTGCGATCCAGCGCCATGGCCTGCCGGTCACGCCGGCAGGCCATTCCGGATGATGTCGGCGCCGATGTTGAGGTGATCGGCCAGCGGCCGGTCGTCGCGATAACGGCCGACGCAGGCGCGCACATGGTCGTGGATCGCGGCCGTGCCGGGCGCGCGGTCCGCCGGATCGACCGCCAGGTCATGCGCCTCGGTCGCCGCCAGCAGCTCAATTCCCAGGATGTGTTCGGTGTTGTCGATGACGGCCAGAAGCTTGGTGGCCGCCGCCGTGGGATGGGCCAGATAGTCCTCCTGCAGCGCGGAGTTGATGCCGCCGTCCAGGCTGGCCGGCGCGCACAGGCGGCGGTTGTCCGCCACCAGGGCGGAGGCGGTGTACTGCGCGATCATGAAGCCGGTGGTGGCGCCGGGATCGCTGGCGAGGAAAGGCGGAAGGCCGCTGACCAGCGGATTGACCAGCCGGTCGGTATGACGTTCGGAGATGGCCCCCAGGTGCGCGATGGCGATCGCCAACGAATCCAGGGCGATGGCCAGCGCGGGCGCCACGGCGTGCGCCTCGGACTCGACGACCGGCGCCGCTGGCGTGCCGGAGACGATGGGGTTGTCCGTCACGGATTGCAGTTCCCGGTCGATGACGGCGCAGGCGCCGTCGAAGGCGTCCCGCACAGCACCGTGCACATGCGGCACGGCCCGCAGGCTGAGTGCGTCCTGCAACCGGGTCCCCGCGGCCCGTTCCAGGCGGCGGCTGCCCGCCAGGTAGTTCCGCAGGGCGGCGCCGGTACGGTGCAGCCCGTTCGACATCCGTATCTGCAGCACCTGGGCCTCATACGCCGACATCTGGGCGCCCAGCGCCTCCAGCGTCAGCGCCGCGACGGCGTCCGCCGCGGCCAGCAGGCGTTCGATCCGCGACAGCGCATAGCCGCCCAGGCCGGTGGCGCAGGGCGATCCGTTCACCAGGCTCAGCCCTTCCTTGGAATCAAGCACCAAGGGCGGCATGCCGATGGCGTCCAGCGCCTCCCGCCCCGACAGGCGCCGCCCACCCATGTAGGCAGAGCCGGCACCAATGAGGACCAGGCCGATATGGGCCATGTGGGTCAGATAGCCCACCGACCCGCGTGACGGCACCTCCGGTATGCAGCCCCGGGCCAACAGTGTCAGCAGGCCCTGCACCAGGTCGGGTCGCACGCCGGAGCGGCCATGCGCGAAATTGTTGATCTGGGCGGCGATGATGCCCCGTACGGCCGCCGTCTCCAGCGGCTGTCCCATGCCGCAGGCATGGCTCATAACCAGGTTGCGCGACAGGTCGCGCTGCTTGGCGCGGTCCACCACCGTGCTCACCAGCGCGCCGACACCGGTGTTGACGCCGTAGGCCCGGATGCCCTGCGCCACGATGGCCTCGACCACGGCATGGGCATTCCCGATGCGGGCCCAGGCGTCCGGGGACAGCACCAGGTCGCTGCCCCGGGCGACGGCGCTGAGATCGCGCCAGGTCAGGGGACCATTCAGCAGGACGGGTGGCGTCATTGTTTGCTCCTTTGGTCCATAAGCCGCAAGATTCATGCGGCCGGCGGCGCGATCTGGCAATTATGTATAGACTAAATCGACGCGTGAATGTATAGACAATATGCATGAACGGGCGGCGCCGGCAACGGAACCCGGCCCAGCGGGGACAAACGGGCCATCCCAAACGAAGCAGGAGTTGGCATTCCATGTCGGACCTTGCATATCCCTTCCATCCCGGTCCGCAGGCGAGGGGCGCATGACCGGCGCCGCGCCGTCCCTGGTTTCCATCGATACGGCCCTGGACCACGCGGCCACGCTGGTCGACCGCGCCCCGGCGCTGGCCATCGCGCAGGTGGCGGAAGTGCTGGGCGCGGTACCCGATCACCCGCGCGCGCGGCTGATCCAGGGGCGCGCCCTCAGGCTGGCGGGGGACGTCCAGGCAGCGGTGGAGATACTCCGCCGGCTGGCGGTGGCGGAGCCGAAGTCGGCCGCCACGGCCTTGGAACTAGGCATGGCGTTGCGCGACCTGGGCCAGCTTACCGATGCCCTGGCCGAAATGCGCCGCGCCGGCGCGCTCAGCCCGGATCTGGCCGCCGCCTGGCGGGCGCTGGCCGACACGCTGGCCCTCGCCGGCGAGCATGAGGAGGCGGAGCGGGCCCACCTGGCTGGCGTGAAGGCCTCCACCCGTGATCCCGTCCTGGCCCAGGCCGCCGTGGCCATGATCGAGGGGCGGTTGAACGTGGCGGAACGGGCGCTGCGCGACCGGTTGCGCGCCCAGCCCACGGATGTGGCGGCCATTCGCATGATGGCTGAGCTGGCGGTGCGCCTGGGCCGGTACGACGATGCCATCACCCTGCTGCGGCGCGCGCTGGAACTGGCGCCCGCCTTCACGGCGGCCCGCGAGCTGCTGGCCCGCACGCTGCAACGGCACAACCGGCCGGCTGAGGCCCTGGCGGAGGTGGAGCATCTGCTGGCGGAGGAGCCGGACAATCCGTCGGTGTTGATGCTCAAGGCCTCGCTGCTGGTTCGCATTGGCGACCAGGATGGCGCCGCCGCCGTCTACGCCCACGTCCTGGCCCGCCACCCGCAGCAGGCCAAAGGCTGGATGAGCTACGGCCATGTCCTGAAGGCGATCGGCCGGGTCGACGACGCCATCACCGCCTATCGCACCGCCCTCGGCCAGCAACCCACGCTGGGCGAGGCGTGGTGGAGCCTGGCCAACCTCAAGACCTTTCGCTTTTCCGCCGACGACAGGGCGGCCATGGAACGCGGCTTGCGCGCCACCGCGGACGACGAAAACCGGCTGCACCTGCATTTCGCGTTGGGCAAGGCGCTTGAGGATGCGGGAAGTGATGACGCGGCCACCTTCCGGGCCTATGCCGAGGGCAATCGCCTGCGCCGGGCCCAGCTGAGCTACGACGCGGATGAGACCCACGACCAGTGCGCCCGCATCACCGCCATGGTCGACCAGGGATTCCTGGCCCGGGACCGTGGCGGCTGCCAGGCGCCCGACCCCATCTTCATCGTCGGCCTGCCCCGGTCGGGCTCCACCCTGGTGGAACAGATCCTGGCCAGCCATAGCATGGTCGAGGGCACCAGCGAACTGCCCGACATGATGGCGATCGCCGCGCGTCTGGCGTCCCCCGGCAAAGGGGCGGCCGCCGGGCGGTATCCGGAATGCCTGGACGATCTTCCCCCCGACGCCTTGGCGGCGTTGGGGGCCGAATACATCGCGCGGACGCGGGTGCACCGGCACGAGGCGAAGCCGTTCTTCATCGACAAGATGCCCAACAACTGGATGCACGTCGCGCTGATCCGCGCCATCCTGCCCAAGGCCCGGATCGTCGATGTCCGCCGGCATCCCCTGGGCGTCGGCTGGTCCGCCTACAAGCAGCATTTCGCGCGCGGCCAGGCCTTCACCTACGACTTGGCGGAGCTGGGGCGTTATTACGCGGATTACGCCACGCTCATGGCCCATGTGGACCGGGCGGCACCCGGCTGCGTGCACCGGGTCATCTATGAACGATTGGTGGCCGACACCGAAAACGAGGTCCATGCGCTGCTGGACCATCTGGGCCTGCCGTTCGAGGACGGCTGCCTGGCCTTTTGGGACAACAGGCGCACCGTGCGCACTCCCAGTTCCGAGCAGGTGCGCCAGCCCATCTTCACCGAAGGGCTGGACCACTGGCGGCGTTTCGAGCCCTGGCTGGCCCCGCTGAAGGCGGCGCTGGGGACCGTGCTGCACACATATCCGGAAGTTGAGCTGTAGTTGTGTAAGTCAATATAAATAAAAAGAACAAAATACCAAAGGGCGGAAGACCCACAAGAACAGGGACAGAAGCGGAACTTCATGGGAAAGGGCGATCATAATGAGAGTTAAGACCACGCGGGCCAGCAGGCTGGTCCTGCTGCTGGCCTCCACGGCGCTGGCGCCACTGTCGGGCCTGCAATCGGCTCTGGCCGCCGATGTCCCTCCCGCCGCGCCGGCGGTCCCGGACTCTGCGGCGAATGACGGCCTGATGGAAATCCTGGTGACGGCGCAGAAGCGCAGCGAGAACCTGCAGAACGTGCCCATCAGCCTGCAGGCCCTGGGTGCTGCGACGCTGGAGCAACACCAGGTCCAGTCCTTCGACGACTACGCCAAGCAATTGCCCAGCGTGTCTTTCCAGTCTTTCGGGCCGGGCCAAAGCCAGCTGTTCTTCCGCGGCATCTCCTCCGGCGGCGACGGCCTGCCGTTCGGGGCCCTGCCCACCAGCGGCTTTTACTTGGACGAAATTCCGGTCACCACCATCGGCTCCCTGCTGGACATCCATATCTACGACGTCGCCCGGGTCGAGGCGCTGTCCGGGCCGCAAGGTACGCTCTACGGCGCCAGCTCCCTGTCCGGCACCTTGCGCATCATCACCAACAAGCCGGACACGTCCAAGTTCTCCGCCGGCTATGACGTCCAGGGCACCCGCTTCGACAAGGGCAGCCTGGGCGGCACCATCGAGGGCTTCGTCAACGTTCCCTTGAGCAGCAAGGCGGCGGTGCGCATCGTCGGCTATGATGAGCACGACGGCGGCTACATCGACAACACCTACCACCAGCGCACCTACCAGAGCCCCCATACCCTGGACGACGGCACGGTGGTCAACAGCCCCATCACCGTGGACAACTCCAAGTTCGTCAAAAAGAACTTCAACGATGTCGACACCTATGGCGGCCGCGTGGCCCTGGGCATCGACCTGGACGACGACTGGACCGTGACGCCGCAGGTCATCGCCCAGCACCAGCGGTCCAACGGCTCCTTCCTTTACGATCCCAAGGCCGGTGACCTGCAGGTCCACGACTATGCGCCGGAACGCAATATCGACAAGTGGTACCAGGCGGCCCTGACGGTCGAGGGCAAGGTCTGGGATTGGGATGTGCTCTATTCCGGCGGCTATATGCAGCGGTCGATCGACACCCATGCCGACTACAGCTATTACACCGTCGCGTACGACGCCTATCCGAACTACGGCTATTTCACGAATTCCATGGGTAAGCAGATCGACCCGACCCAATATTACTATGGGCATCAGGATCTGACCAAGCAAAGCCATGAGCTGCGCTTCAGCTCACCCGCCGCCAACCGCTGGCGGGTCACCGCCGGCCTGTTCTATCAAGAGCAGACCAACCAGTTCCAGGCCAACTATTACGCCCCGGGCTACGGGTCGTCCCAGCAGGGATCGCCCGTATATCAGGACGACATCTTCCTGACCAACGTGCACATCGTCGATCGCGACTACGCGGTGTTCAGCCAGGCTTCCTATGACATCCTGCCCAGCGTCACCCTGACCGGTGGCGTGCGCGGGTTCATCGCCGACAACACGCTGACCGGCTTCTCGGGTTTCGCCAGCGACGCTGCGAAGGCCGGCTGCGTGACGCCCTTCCCGTCGCTGAACAGCTGTTCCTACCTCAAGAAAAGCTTCAACGATTCCGGCGAGACCCACAAACTGAACGTGACGTGGCAGATCGACCCGGATCGCATGGTCTATGCCACATATTCCACCGGTTACCGCCCCGGCGGCAACAACCGGCGGGCGGCGGTTGAGCCCTATGGCTCTGATACCCTGGACAATTACGAGCTGGGGTGGAAGACGTCCTGGTTCGATCAAAAGTTGCGCTTCAACGGCGCCGTCTATTACGAGGAATGGAACAACCTGCAATACGCCCTGGTGGCGCTCAACTCCGGCAGCGTGACCAACATCTACAACGCCGGCGACGCCCGGGTGTACGGCGTCGAGACGGACATCACATGGGCCGTCACCCGCAGCCTGACCCTGTCGGCATCGGGCGCCTTCAACGACGCCCGACTGACGACCGACTTCTGCGCCATCGGCGCCAACAGTAACCCGGACTGCGCCTCCGGCATCATCGCGGCGCCGAAGGGCACGCGGCTGCCGGTGCAGCCCCGCATCAAATTCAACACGACGGCGCGCTATGAATTCCTGCTGGGGGATGTGGACAGCTTCGTCCAGGGTTCCCTGAACCACCAGAGCAGCACGCGCAGCTTCCTGGGGACCACGGCGGATGAACTCGTCGGCGACAGCCCGGGTTTCACCACCGTCGACGTGTCAATGGGCGGCAAGATCGGCAATACCACCGCCGAGTTCTATATCCAGAACCTGTTCGACGAACGTGGGGGGCTGACCCGGAACACCTTCTCCGCTCCGGAAATCTCCGGCCAGTACGCGCGCATCTATCCCACGAAGCCGCGACTGTTCGGCGTCAAGTTCGGTCAGAAGTTCTGATGTCCCGTCTGGCCTGCGGTCCCTCGGGCCCGCAGGCCGTCACGGCCGGCTGCTGCCGAACCGCGCGACCAGGTGATAGGCCGTGCCCAGGAAATACTGGCGCACGGCCGTGATCCGTTCCGAACTGCGCCAGGTCTGCCGTTCCACCAGCAAGCAGGCCGTGCCGGCCGGCGTTTTCAAAAGACGCGCGATCTCCGCATCGGCGGGAACGGCGGAAATGCGGGTTTCCGCCTCCGTCCACGGCACATGCCGCAACAGCCAGGTTCCCGGCGGCTCCTTCTCAAGGTCGGCGTCCGCGATGGCCGGCACCGCGGCCAAGCTGACCAGGCGGCGTTCCACCGCCAAGGGGACGCCGTCGGCGGAATGCAGGCCGTCCAACTGCAGCAGCCGGCGCCCGCCGGCCAGAAACTCCTCCTCGGCGTTCCCCCGGGCGGCCGCCCGCAGCTTCCGCACCAGCGGCTGATAGCCGTAGACATGGCCGCGTTTGGCCACCTCGACCGGCAGGTCCGGGACGTCCAGGATCATGGAATGCGCGTGGGGGCGCCCCACGAAGGAACCGGCGCCCTTGCGCCGTTCGATCAGACCGGCCGCGGCCAAGGCGGACAGCGCCTTGTTAACCGTCATGCGCGAGCACTGATAGGTCTGCATCAGCTCATGCTCGACGGGGAGCCGGTCTTCCGGTGCCAGCTTTCCCGACAGGATGGCCGACTCTATGTCCGTTCGAATGCGCTCATGCAGGGAAAGCGTCACTGGGTCAATCTTTCGAGGACTTGGCGGTAACGGGTGACAATGGCGTCCCGCCGTTGGTGCCGGCCAGTATTAACCACCTGCTCGCCCCGGCGCCAGACCCCGTCAATGGCCTGCCGGCCGGCGGCGAAGATCAGGGCGTCCAACAGCGCCGGGCCCCGCCGGCCATGCAGGGAGGGATGCCGGGTGTCAAGGCTGACCAGGTCCGCCGCGTGTCCGACCGCGATGGCGGCCGGGGCGCCCAGTGCGGCGGCGCCACCCGCCAGCGCGCCCTCCATCAAATCCTGGCCTGTCGACCGTCCCGGTGCCGTCGCGATCACGTTGCGGCTGCGGCCCGCCAGGCGCTGGCCGTATTCCAACAGCCGCAGTTCCTCGGTCGCGTCGATCAGGACGTTCGAGTCCGATCCGACGCCGAACCGGCCGCCGGCGGACAGGTAGGCGGCGGCCGGGAAGATGCCGTCGCCCAGGTTGGCCTCGGTGATGGGGCAGAGGCCAGCCACCGCGCCGCGCGCCGCCATGGCCGCGACCTCCGCCGGCGTCACATGGGTGGCGTGCACCAGGCACCAGCGGGCGTCCACGGCGGCGTTGGCCAGCAGCCATTCCACCGGCCGCGCTCCGCTCCAGGCCACGCAGTCCTCAACCTCCTTCACCTGCTCGGCGATGTGGATATGCACGGGGGCGGCGCCGGCCAGGCCGACCACCTGGTCCAATTCCTCGGGCGTCACCGCGCGCAGGCTGTGCGGCGCCACGCCGACGACCGCGTCGGGCAGGGCCCGCGCCTTGGTCCGCGCCCCATCCAGCAGGCGGGCGAAGCCGTCCAGGTCGTTCAGGAAGCGCCGCTGTCCATGCCCCGGCGCCGCGCCGCCGAAACCGGAATGCGCGTAGAACACGGGCAGGTGGGTCAGCGCGATGCCGGTTTCCGCCGCCGCCGCGACGATGGCGGCGGTCATTTCCGCCGGGTCGGCGAAGCGCCCGCCATCGCGGTCGTGATGGAGGTAATGGAATTCCCCGACACGGGTGAACCCGCCCTCCAGCATTTCCATATAGGCCAGGGCGGCAATGGCGTGCAGGTCGTCGGGCGAAAGGCGGTCGACGAAGCGGTACATGACGTCGCGCCAGGTCCAGAAGCTGTCGCCTGCCGGCCCGCGCACCTCCGCCAGGCCGGCCATGCCGCGCTGAAAGGCATGGCTGTGAAGGTTGGGCAGTCCCGGTGTGACCACCGGCCGCCGCTCATCACCGGCCTGGGGGGCGCGTCCCGTTCCAGGATGGCGATGACGCCGTCCCGGACCGTCAGCCGCACATTGTCCGCCCAACCCTCGGGAAGCAGGGCCTGCTCGAAATGGAAAGCCCCGTTCGAACCGCCGTCAGTGCCCATGGTGCATTCTCCTGTTGCGCCATATGTCTATACATTCTAAGGTGCGAACGCAACCATAGAGGCGGACCTGAGCCGCCGGGAGAACGGGCATGCGTTGCGACAAGCTTTGGACAAACGCCCATTTGGCGACTCTGGTCGGGGCGCGGTCTGGGCTGGGCATCGTTCGCGATGGTGTCGTGGCCATGCGTGACGGCCTGATCGCCTACGCCGGCGCCATCGCCGACGCGCCCGATTTCGACCCCGACGTGGTGGTGGACTGCGCTGGCCGCTGGATCACCCCCGGCTTGATCGATTGTCACACACACCTGGTCCATGGCGGAAGCCGGGCGCATGAGTTCGAATTGCGGCTGGCCGGCGCCTCCTACGAGGAGATCGCCCGGGCCGGCGGCGGCATCCTTTCCACCATGCGCGCCACGCGCGACGCCGATGTGGCGGCGCTGACGGCCAGCGCGCTGCCCCGTCTGGACGCCCTGATGGCGGAAGGGGCGACGACGGTGGAGGTCAAATCAGGATATGGGCTGAACCTGGAGGCGGAGTTGCGCATGCTGCGCGCCGCGCGGCGGCTGGGGCAAGCGCGGCCGGTGCGGATCGCCACCACCTTCCTGGGCGCCCATGCGCTGCCGCCTGAATTCGGCGGTGACGCCGACGGCTACGTCGACTTCCTTTGCGATACCGTGCTGCCCGCGGCGGCGGGGGAGGGGCTGGCCGATGCCGTCGACGCCTTCTGCGAAGGCATCGGCTTCACGCCGGATCAGACGGCGCGGGTGTTCGCCGCCGCCGCCGCCCATGGCCTGCCGGTCAAGCTGCATGCCGACCAGTTGTCCAACCTGGCGGGTGCCGCGCTGGCGGCCCGGCACGGTGCGCTGTCGGCCGACCACTTGGAACATACGGACGCCGGCGGCGTGGCGGCCATGGCGGCGGCCGGCACCGTGGCGACGCTGCTGCCCGGCGCCTTCTATTTCGTGCGGGAAACCAAGCTGCCACCCGTGGACGCCTTCCGTGCGGCCGGCGTGCCCATGGCCCTGGCCACCGACTGCAACCCCGGCACCTCGCCCCTGACCTCGCTGCTGCTGGTCATGAACATGGGCGCCACCCTGTTCCGCATGACGGTGGACGAATGCATTGCCGGCGTCACCCGCAACGCCGCCCGCGCCTTGGGGCTGCAGCATGAGATCGGCACGCTGGAGGTGGGCAAGTCCTGCGACCTGGCGATCTGGGATATCGAGCGGCCGGCCGACCTGGTCTATCGCATGGGGTTCAACCCCCTGCACGCGCGCGTCTGGCGGGGCAACTGAGATGACGGACTGGTGAGATGACGGACTGGCTGGAAATCCACCGCGGCGACGCGCCCCTGGTCGTGACCTTTCCCCATACCGGCACCGACATACCGGGTGGGTTGCTCGGCCGTTTCGCGTCGCCCTGGCTGGCGCGCAAGGACGCCGACTGGTGGATCGACCGGCTGTACGCCTTCGCGGCGGACCTGGGGGCCACCACCATCCGGACGCGGCTGTCGCGCAGCGTCATCGACGTCAACCGCGACCCCTCCGGCGCGTCGCTTTATCCGGGTCAAGCGACAACCGACCTCTGCCCCGTCACCACCTTCGATGGGGAACCGCTTTACGCCGGGCCCCCGCCGGATGCCGCCGACATCGCCGCGCGGCGGGCGGCCTACTTCGATCCCTACCATGCCGCCATCCGGGCCGAGCTGGCCCGGCTGCGGCGAAGCCATGGCGCCGTCGTCCTGTATGACGCCCATTCCATCCGCAGCGTCATCCCGCGCCTGTTCGACGGCCCCCTGCCGCAGTTCAACATCGGCACCAACGGCGGCGTCACCTGCGATGGGGCGCTGGCGACCGCCATCCACGACCGCTGCGCCGCCAGCGGCCACAGCCACGTGCTGAATGGCCGGTTCAAAGGCGGTTGGACGACGCGCCACTACGGCCGCCCCGCCGAGGGCATCCACGCCATTCAGATGGAACTGGCCATCCGGGGCTATCTCGCCGAACCCGACGAGCCCGGCCCCGGCACCTGGCCGCCCCCTTCGACCCCGCATACGCGAGCCCTCTCGTCACGATCCTGACCGGGATCCTGAACGACTGCCTCGCCTTCGCCACCAGCCTGGGAAGGACCCTATGAGCCGCATCGACAACACCCGTGTCATCCGCCCCGCCACCGGCACGGAACGCACCGCCAAAAGCTGGCTGACCGAGGCGGCGCTGCGCATGCTGATGAACAACCTGCACCCCGACGTGGCGGAACGCCCGGAGGAGCTGGTGGTCTACGGTGGCATCGGCCGCGCCGCCCGCGACTGGCAGAGCTATGACCGGATCGTGGAGGCGTTGACGCGGCTGGAGGCCGACCAGACCCTGCTGGTCCAGTCCGGCAAGCCGGTGGGCGTTTTCCGCACCCATCCCGATGCCCCGCGCGTCCTGATCGCCAACAGCAACCTGGTGCCGAAATGGGCCACCTGGGAGCATTTTCACGAGCTGGATCGCAAGGGCCTGGCCATGTATGGCCAGATGACGGCCGGTTCCTGGATCTACATCGGGTCCCAGGGCATCGTGCAGGGGACCTATGAGACCTTTGTCGAGATGGGCCGCCAGCATTACGGTGGCGACCTCTCGGGCCGCTGGTTGCTGACCGCCGGTCTGGGCGGGATGGGCGGGGCGCAGCCGCTGGCCGCCGTCATGGCCGGCGCCTCCTGCCTGGCCATCGAATGCCAGCGCAGCCGTATTGAGATGCGCCTGAGGACGGGCTATCTGGACCATGCCGCCGAAACCATTGATGAGGCGATGGCCATCATTGAACGCAGCTGTGCCGAGAAGAAGGCGGTGTCGGTCGGTCTGCTGGGCAATGCCGCCGAACTGCTGCCTGAGATGGTCCGGCGCGGCATCCGCCCGGATTTGCTGACCGACCAGACCTCGGCCCACGATCCCGTGAACGGCTACCTGCCCGCGGGCTGGACGGTGGGCGAGTGGGTCGAGCGGCGGGAACGCGAGCCGCAGGCCGTGGCCGCCGCCGCGCGCGCCAGCATGGCGGTGCACGTCCAGGCCATGCTGGACTTCCAGGCGGCGGGGGTGCCCACCGTCGACTATGGCAACAACATCCGCCAGGTCGCGAAGGACGAGGGGGTCGCCAACGCCTTCGACTTCCCCGGCTTCGTGCCCGCCTACATCCGCCCGCTGTTCTGCCGTGGCATCGGCCCCTTCCGCTGGGCGGCCCTGTCCGGCGATCCCGAGGACATCTACAAGACCGACGCCAAGGTGAAGGAGCTGCTGCCGGACAACCGGCACCTGCACAACTGGCTGGACATGGCGCGGGAGCGGATCCGCTTCCAGGGCCTGCCGGCCCGCATCTGCTGGGTCGGGCTGGGGGATCGCCACCGCCTGGGCCTGGCCTTCAATGAGATGGTGGCCAAGGGTGAGCTGAAGGCCCCCGTGGTGATCGGCCGCGACCATCTGGACAGCGGCAGCGTCGCCAGCCCCAACCGCGAGACGGAAGCCATGCGGGACGGCAGCGACGCGGTCTCCGACTGGCCGCTGCTGAACGCGCTGCTGAACACCGCGTCGGGCGCCACCTGGGTGTCGCTGCACCATGGCGGCGGCGTGGGCATGGGCTATTCCCAGCACAGCGGCATGGTCATCGTCGCCGACGGCACCCCCGAAGCCGCCAAGCGGCTGGAGCGCGTCCTGTGGAACGACCCGGCCACGGGCGTGATGCGCCATGCCGATGCCGGCTACGACATCGCCCGCGACTGTGCCCGCGCCATGGGCCTTGACCTGCCCGGCATCCTGGGATGAGCCCTGGGATGAGCGGTGTCCGGCTGCTTCCCTCGGCCTCACGGCCCGCCCAGCCGTGGAAGAACGGGGGCGGCGTCACCCGCGAGGTCGCCCGCCAGGACGACGGCACGGGCGACATCCTCTGGCGCGTCAGCATAGCGGAAGTGCGGGAGGCAGGGCCCTTTTCCCACTTCCCGGGCATCGACCGCGTGCTGGCGGTGCTGGACGGCCGCTTGCTGCTGGACTTCGGCGGCGGCACGGTCCCCGTCCTGGTGACGCCGGAAACGGCAGCCCACGCGTTTCCCGGCGACGTGCCGGTATCGGGAACGCCGGATGGCGGGGCCGTCACCGACCTGAACCTGATGGTGCGCCGGGGGGCCGCGCGGGGCGCGCAACACCGTTTGCCCCCAGGCCCGTCATCGCTGTCGGCCAACCCCACGGCGACGCGTTTGCTGGTGGCGGCCGGCGAGGCGCGGGTGACCTGCGGTGATGAGACGTACACCCTCGGCCGGCTGGACGCCCTGTCATTCGCCTCCGGCATGACGGCGCCCGTCTTGGTCCAGGCCGCCGCAGCCTGCTGGCTGGTCGACATCGTCCCCCTGACCGGTGCGGACGTACCATGAGGAGGCTTTTGCGCGCGGGTATTGGTTTCGCAATGGCGGCGGCGCTTTCCCTGTCGGCCGCCTGGGGAAGGGCCTCCGGGGCGGAGGAGCCGCCGCCCCGGACCGTCGTGATCGGGACGGAGGGGGCCTTCCCGCCGTGGAACATCACCCGGCCCGACGGCACCCTCATCGGTTTCGAGCCCGATCTGTTGCAGATCCTTTGCCAGCGGGCGAACCTGCGGTGCCAGTTGGTGGCCCAGGATTGGGACGGCATGATCGGCGCGTTGCAGGCCCATAAGATCGATGTCATCGCCGACGCGTTGCAGATCACGCCGGCGCGCAAGGCCGTGCTGGCCTTCTCCCTGCCGTACGCCATCACCACCGGGGTTTTCGTCACCCAGAAGGACAGCCCCCTGGCCCGCATGGCCAACCGGGGCCTGGTGCTGGACCTGGACGCCAGCCCCACGCCCGAGCGCCAGACCCAGGCGCTGGCGGCCCTGCGCGAGGAGTTGCGCGGCAAGACCCTGGGCGTCGCCATCTCCAGCACCTACGACGCCTTCCTGGACAAGTACCTGGCCGGCGTCATCACCGTTAAATCCTATCGCACCATGGGCGAACGGGACCTGGACCTGCTGAGCGGCCGCATCGACCTGACGCTGGACGACACGACCTACCTGCGGCCGCTGCTGGCCGCACCCGACGCGCAGGACCTGGTCCTGGTGGGGCCGGAGTTGATCGGCGGCGAACTGGGCGCCGGTGAGGGTTTCGGCTTGCGCAAGGACGACGTCGCTCTGGCGGAACGCCTGAACGCCGCCATCCGCTCCGCTGTGGAGGATGGCACCGTGCGGCGCCTCAGCCTGAAATGGTTCAAGGCTGACGCCACCCCGACCCTGGAGCCTCATCCGGCCGCCGCCGGCGGGAGCCCCCAACCGTGATGGACGACCTCACGCTCCTCGGCTTCGGGCCGGACGGCTGGGCGCCCCTGCTGTTGAAGGGCTGCCTGCTCACCCTGGCGGTGTCCGCCGCCTCCATGGCCATCGGCACGGTGCTGGGCGTCCTGCTGGCCTGGGCGCGGCTGAAGGGGCCGCGCTGGCTGCGGCGGACGGCGCTGGTTTATGGCGTGGTCTTGCGCGGCGTGCCGGAGTTGCTGGTCATCCTGCTGCTGTACTTCGGTCTGCCCTCCTTGATCCTGTCGCTGGCCGAGACCTTCGGCTGGGACGCCCCGGGGCTGCCGCCGCCCTTCCTGGTCGGCAGCCTGTCCGTCGGCTTGGTGTCTGCGGCCTACCAGGCCGAGATTTTCCGGGGTGGGGTCGGCGCCATTCCCAGGGGCCAGTTCGAGGCGGCGCGGGCCATGGGCTTTGGCGACCTCCTGTGCTTCCACCGCATCGTCCTGCCACAGGTGGCGCGCGTCGTCCTGCCCGCGCTGGGCAACGTCTGGCAGTTCAACCTGAAGGACAGCGCCCTTATCGCCGTCACCGGGCTGAGCGAGCTGATGCGCACCAGCCTGGTGGCCGCCGGGTCGACCCGGCATCCCTTCCTGTTTTTCGGCGTGGCCATGGCGCTTTACCTGGTGCTCACCACCCTTTCCAGCACGGCCTTCCACTATGGCGGCCGGTATTCCAACCGGTGGGACAGGGGCTGAGCGCGATGGGGGAGCATCTGACGTTCATCGGGTCGGTCACCGCGCAGCTGGTGCGCGCCGTGCCCGTGACCCTGCTGATCCTGGCGGTGTCCGGCGTCTGCGCCACGGTGCTGGCCACCGGCCTCACGGTCCTGTCGGTGGCGCGGTCGCCGCTGCCGCGCCTGTTCCAGCGCACCTGGACCTTCCTGTTCCGCGGCACGCCGCTGATCCTGCAGATCTTCATGATCTACTACGGCTTCGCCATGGTCCCCTGGATACGCCACGGTTTCCTCTGGACGGCGTTCCGGGATCCCGTCTTCTGCACCTGCCTGGCCATGACCTGCTGTTGCTCGGCCTATATCGCCGAAATCTTCCGTGGGGCCCTGGCCGCCGTGCCGCGCGGGGAGATCGAGGCCGGCCGCGCCTGTGGCATGACCGGGTTCATGCTGCTGCGGCGGGTGATCGCGCCGTCGCTCATCCGCATCGCGCTGCCCAGCTATTCCAACGAAATCATCATGATGACCAAGTCGACCTCGCTGGCCAGCACCATCACGGTGCTGGACATCACCGGCGTGGCGCAGCAGGTCATCGCCCACAGCTACCGCACCCTGGATGTGTTCTGCGCCGCCGCGGCGCTGTACCTGCTGATCAACGCCGGTCTGTCGGCCCTGCTGGCGGCCCTGGAACGCCGGTTGGACGTCGATCGCGCCGTCTCGTCCATCTCCGTTCCGCCCGTCGTGGAGCCGCTGTCATGACCCCGCCATCCCCCACCGTGCTGACCGCAACCAATATCCGCAAGTCCTTCGGCGACCGGGAGGTGCTGGCCGGCGTCTCGCTGGAGGCGCGGGAGGGGGAGGTCATTTCCATCCTGGGGGGCAGCGGCTCGGGCAAGAGCACCTTCCTGCGCTGCCTCAACCTTTTGGAGGTTCCCGACGAGGGCCAGATCGCCATCGGCGACGTGCAGGCGCCCCTGGCGCGCGACCGCCACGGCCGCCTGGTGGTTTCCGACGGCCGCGTCGCCGCCCGCCTGCGGACGCAGACGGCCATGGTCTTCCAAGGCTTCAATCTCTGGCCCCACCTGACGGTGCTGCAGAACGTCATGGAGGCGCCCTTGCGCGTCCATCGCCGCGACCGAGACGAGGTTCTGGCCACCGCGCGGACCCTGCTGGAACGTGTCGGCATGGCGGGTTTCCACGCCGCCTATCCCAAGCGCCTCTCCGGCGGGCAGCAGCAGCGGGTGGCCATCGCCCGGGCCCTGGCGACCAACCCGAAGCTGGTCCTGTTTGATGAACCGACCTCCGCCCTTGACCCGGAGCGGGTGCGCGAAGTGCTGGCCCTGATGCGGTCCCTGGCGGAGGAGGGGCGGACCATGATCGTCGTCACCCACGAAATGGCGTTCGCGCGCGATGTGTCCAGCCGGGTGGTGCACTTGATGAACGGGCGCGTCGAGTCCAGCGGCCCGCCCGCTCACATGTTCGGGCCCGACGCCTCCCCGGCGTTTCGCGCCTTTCTATCCCCCGCGGCTCTTTGACCCCGCGGCTCTTTGACCCCGCGGCTCTTTGACAAGGCGCCGCCTTCCCCTTCAAGCCCCTGTGCCGTGGCTCATCGTGCCTGAAGAACCGTCAGGCGGGAGCATGGCTTGCTGAGATGGTTGAAATAGTACGATGCCTGTTCAGCCCCACATGCGCGGGGAACACGCGGCAGGCAGCGCGGATGAGGCGGTATTCGACGGTTCAGCCCCGCACGCGCAGGGAACGCTGGGTGTCGGATGGCTGCGGCTATCGCAACGACGGTTCAGCCCCGCATGCGCGGGGAACACCGGAACTACGCCACCATGTCACCATCGGACGACGGTTCAGCCCCGCATGCGCGGGGAACACGGGAAATCCATGGCCATGTGATCATCAAGAACCGGTTCAGCCCCGCATGCGCGGGGAACACTCCGGGGCGCCGTGCTGGCCGTCAGTGGCGTGCGGTTCAGCCCCGCATGCGCGGGGAACACCAGCGCCAAGTCGATCAGATCCAGGCAGAAGCCGGTTCAGCCCCGCATGCGCGGGGAACACCTATCCGACACCGATCTTTCGCTGTACCGCGCCCGGTTCAGCCCCGCATGCGCGGGGAACACTGACGCCGTTTCCTCGCCCCGTCCGCAATCTCCGGTTCAGCCCCGCATGCGCGGGGAACACGCGCGGGCATACTCCGCCGCAGCCGAAGCCTCCGGTTCAGCCCCGCATGCGCGGGGAACACCTGTTGCAAGTAAGAACGGTCTGCCTGATACTCGGTTCAGCCCCGCATGCGCGGGGAACACTCCAGACTTATCATCTTCCTCAATATCTATGACGGTTCAGCCCCGCATGCGCGGGGAACACTCCAGCTGGAGGTTATTGATTCCCTTACCTATTCACAATGTCCAACAATCCACCGGCGTTTTTGCGGCCAGCGCGACGCGTTAAAACGGCGGGGTGTCCGGTGCCGGTGGGGGGCGGAACTTCACCAGGGTCAGGCCGTCGATATCCACCGGTTCGCGGCGGTTGGGGCCGAGGGCGGCGAAGGCGAAGCCGCTGTCGGTGGGGGCGCTCCAGGTCATGACGGCGTTGCCCTCGCCGATCATCTGCCCCACCTCGTCCCAGATGCGTTCGCGCACGCGGCGGGAGTAGACGCCGACATAGACGCCGGCGCGCACCTCCGCCAGCCACAGGGACAGGCGGCCGCGCAGGCGGGGTGGGGCGTTCTCAACCACGATGACCATCATCGCCGCTGCTCTCCTCCGGTGGGATGGCGGGTTCTGCCGCCTCCGGCGCCTCCTCCGGGGCGGCCAGGCCGCCGGCCGCGAGGATGGCGCCGATGTCGGGGATGACGCGCTCCAGGAAGCCGGTGCGGCGGAACAGGTCGCGGCAGGCGATGCGCACCTGCCGTTCCGGCGGCTCTTGCCCACCTTTTCCCTTCAGGATGCGCGCCGCCACCTGGAAGGCCGCCGGCACCACCGTCTCGAACTTGTAGAGGTCGGCCACGTCATAGACGAAGCTCTGCGGCTTGCCCCGGTGCAGGAAGCCGATGGCCGGCGCATACCCCGCCGCCAGGATGGCGGCCTCGCACAGGCCATAGAGGCAGGCGTTGGCCGCCGAGAGGCAGCGGTTGGGCAGGTCGCCGCCGGTCCAATCCTCCTGGTCATAGCGGCGGGCCTTCCAGGTCACCCCATGGCGCTGGGCCAGCAGTTGGTACATCGCCCGCACCCGGGCGCCCTCCATTCCCCGCAACTGGTCCACCGACCGCCGCTCCGGCGGTTCCTCCCCGAAGCGGCGGCGGAACATCTCGCGCACCACGTTCAGGCGCGCGGTTTCATCCAGGGCGGTGCGGGCCTGGAACAGCAGCAGGTCGGCCCTGGCCCCGCCCGGCTGGCCGGCGGCGTAGAGGCGCACGCCGGCTTCCCCCACCCAGATCAGCAGGCAGCCCACCCGGGCGCACAGCACCACCGCGGCGTGGGAAACACGGGTGCCCGGCTCCAGCATCAGGCAGGCCAGGCCGCCCACCGGGATCTGCATGCGGGTGCCGTTCTGGTCCACCAGGACGAAGGCGCCGTCCAACACGTCCAGTTGCCCATATTCCAGGAACAGGATGGCCGACCGCTCCTTCAACGGTATGGGGCGCAGCGGAACAAAGGGCGCCTCGGCCATGGCGGCTCAGACCGGGGGCAGGGGGCGCAGCAGCAGCAGGCCGCAGCCATAGGCCCGGGCCTTGCCCACACCGGCCAGCAGGGCGTCGGCCAGACGCTTGGGGTCCCGCACGTGCAGCACGCCGTCATAGTCCGCCACCGCGAAGCGCGCGGGCTGGGCGCCCTTGCGGGGCACGGCCACCTGCCGATAGCCGGTGGCCGAACACCGCTCCGCCTCGAAGGCCACGCCCAGACGGTCGGCGCGGGCGTACAGCCAGGACAGGGCGGCCGCTTCCTTCTCCTCCACCGTCAGCGCCTCCCCCTTGCGGGTGCGGGCGTGCATGACGGCGTCCACCCGCAGGCCGCGCTGTCCCGGCCGCGCCACGCTGGCGGCGGGGTTGGCGCGCAGGCTGAAGGCATAGGCGCCGCCCTCCGGCGGGGCGGGGGCGTAGGGCTTGGTCTCCACCACCCAGATGCCGGTGTCGGCCAGCGGCGGGCGGCGGGAGACGACCAGGAAGCGCCCCGGTTCCGTCTCGCGGTACAGGAAGTCGCGCGCCGCGTCCGGGTCGTCGCCGAACAGGGTCCACACCAGCCGGTGCCCCTGGTCGGTCTGGCTCTGGTCCAGCAGCAGGCGGGCCAGGTTGCGGGCGGCCGGCGCGTCCTGGCGCAGATGGGCGCGGGTGATGAAGCTCATGCCGCGTCCCCCTCGCCGACGATGGGCGCCCGCCAGGACAGCCGTCCCTCCCGCCGGTCGGTGAAATGCCAGCGGGCGCGGTCGTCCACGGCGTCGCGGCGCTGGCGGTGTTCCCCGTCCTCGTCCCCGGCCAGCACCCGGGCCTCCTCCGCGTCCAGGCCGGCGTCCCACTCGAACCAGACGTCGCGGGCTGCGTCGGCGGGCGGTCGCACGCGCGTCAGCCACGACGGCAGCTTCAGGCCGGCGGCACCCTCCGCCGCGTCATAGGCGCTGAAGGCCGCCAGCAGACCCTCGGCGGCCAGCGTGCGGGGGCGGGGTGGGCGCCCCAGCGGGCAGCTCTTGCGCCCGAGGTAAAGGGTGTAGCGCGGCCGCGCCAGGGCGGCGGCCAGGGCCGGCAGGGCGGGTGCCGTGTCCCCCCGGTGCCACAGGGCCACGGTCGCCGCCGCCTCCAGCCGGTACAGGCGCTCGGACAGGACGGTGTTCACCTCGTCCTTGGGGCCGGCCAGCTCCTCCCGCCGGGTGCGCCACTGGGCGTTGCGGCGGGCCTTGGGCGCCTGGGCGGTGTGATAGTCGCGCAAGGGCCGGCCGGCCGCGTCCTGGCGGACGGCGAAGCCCAGGCCGGCCTCAAGCGCCGCGTGGCCGGCCGTATCCTGGCGCGTCAGGCCCAGGGCGGCCGCCACCAGGCCCAGGACGGCGGACTTGGACGGCAGGTCCCACACCGGGCGGCGCTCGCCCACCGCCACGGCGCCCCAGGCGGCCATGGGCCCTTGCAGGCGGAAGATCAGGAAGTCCCGGCTGGCCATGGCTCAGGCGCCGGCCCGGGCGGTGGCCGGCGCACTGGCGGCGGCATCGGTGACGGCGGCGCGGGCGGCGGCGATCAGGTCGGCCAGGCTGGCGCTGCCGGGATCGTCCACGTCCATCACATGGCTGGCCAGGTCCTCGTCATAGGCGCGCCTGAAGCCGTCGCGCAGGGCGGTTAGGCGGGCGACGGACTCCTGGTACTGGTCGGCCTCGCCCGGCCGCGCGCCCACCGGCAGTTGGAAGGCGCCGGCCAGGCTGCGCGGCGCCTCGTCCCCCGTTTCCAGCAGGGCGTAGCGCGCCTTGGCCCGGCTGGCATAGGCGTTCTGCTTGCCGCCCGGGCTGACGGTGGTGGCGGCGCGCACCAGGGCGGCGACGGCGTCGGCGGCCAGTGCCGCGTCCCCCGCCAGGTTGTCCAGCAGCAGGCCGGCGTCGACACAGATGTACAGGTAGAACAGCCCGGCCCCGAACTCCTGCACGCCGATGAAGCCGGCGCCCCGGTCGGCCGCCTGGTCGGCGTTCTTGATGTCATCCACGGCGGTGTAATAGTCGTCCTCCACCACCGCGCGGTGGGTGGTGAAGGCGTGGGCCACCTGCACCGCCGCCTCGATGTTGTGGACCGGGTTGTCGGCCAGCATGCGGCCGAACATGGCGATGTCGGCGGCGCGCGGCTTGTCCTTCAGCACCAGGATGGACTTCTCCTCCAGCGCGTCGGGTTGGGCCATACGCTCGGCCAGGCCGGCGATGGCCTCCAGCTCATCCGGGCCCAGGTGCACGAGCTGCTCGGTCAGGGCGACGGCACCCTTCTTGACCTTGCCCAGCTTGGCGACGGTGATCACCGCCTCCGCCCGGGCCACCGCGTCCTCCCGCGTCAGCCCCCGGGCGACCAGCGCGTCCACCAGCGCGCCGGCGAAGGCCTGCGACCGGGTGCCCAGCGCGCCGGGCAGTCCATCGGCGAAGACGGCGGAGGTGCGGAAGGCCCGCTTCAGGCTTTGCGAGGAGATGCGCAGCCGCTCCGCCCCGCCGAACAGCACGGTCTTGGGCCGGCCGGTATCGTCGCGGTTCAGGTTGGCGGCGGGGTAGGTGGTCAGCAGGTGCAGTTGCAGGAAACGCGGCATGGTCAGGCGGCTCCGGGTTCGGGGGCGTCTTCGCCAAAGGGGGTGGAAGGGGTGGGGGCGGCGGCGCTGCGGCCCGCCGGCTCCAGGCCGTAATAGGCGCGGGCCCAGGCGCGCCGCACCTGCGGCCGGGCGCGCCACAGGAACAGGCTGGCGCCCAGCTCGCCCACGGGCGCCGCCCGGCCCAGCAGGGCCACCAGGCGGCGGGCCTGGTCCATCAGCTCGGCCGCCGTCTCCACCCGCATCAGGCGCAGGAAGCGCGCCTCGGCCAGCAGGCGCGGCGTGCCGTCGTCCGGCCCGCCCAGTAGGGCGGCGGTCTTCCGGCCGGGCTGGTCGGCGCGCACATGGGCCAGGGTGGCGGCCACCACCACCAGGGCCTCATCCCACGCCAGGGGCAACAGGGTCTGCGGCTGCCATGCCCGGGCCGTTCGGTACAGCCGGCGGAAGGCTTCCTCCGTCAGGGCGGTGGCCAGGTCGGGCACGGGCCCGGTGCCGTCGTCGCGCGTGTCCAGGCGGCGCAGGCGGGCCAGGGCGGCGCGGTTGGGGTTGAGGTGGCCGTTGGCGGCGTCGGTCAGGCCATCCCACCACCCCTGGAACAGCGGCCGGAAATGGGTGACCAGATCGCGCGGGGGGCTGGAGAGGGCGCCGCCGGCGGGTATCGGGCCCGGATCGGCGGCGGGGGCGGGGGGTGGCGGGGTGGTCAACGGCGTTCCCTTTTCCAGGTTCGGCGTGGGATGCGGCGGGAGGACGGCGGGTCAGGCGCGGGCCTTGCGGATGCCCATGCCGCCGGCCTTCAGTAGCCGCTTGCCCAGGTCGTCCCGGGCGTACAGCAGGCGGTGGGGGGATTGGTCGGTCAGGCCGTCCAGGTCCACCGTCTCATCGAAGATGCGCCAGGCGGCGGCCCGCAGCGTGCTGGTCCACCCCTCGCGCAGGTCGTGGTCGGCGGCCAGGCTCTCGCGGTGGCGCAGGCGCAGGGCCGTCACCAGGGCGCGGAAGGCGCCCTCCGTCTCCCGCCACAACCGTTCCGCCGGTTCCGGCAGGGCGTCCAGGGGCAGTGTCTCCGGCAAGCGGTAACCGTGGCCCTGGCGCTGTCCGTACAGCGCCAGCTTGGCGGCGAAGCGCACCGCCTGGGCCGTGGCCTCCGCCGCCTCCGCCGCCGCCAGCAGGGCGGCGCTCAGCGCCTTGCCCTCATCCCCCTGCACCGGCACCCAGGGCAGCCGCATCTCCAGCCACTGGCGGGCCTTCATGTTGTCCATGTCGAAGCCCAGGGCGCGTACGCCCTCATGGCCTAGTTGGTCCTCGATCTCGTCGCGCCGGTCCTGCCACAGCGCGACCACCCGCGCCGGGGCGCCGCGCAGGCCCCACCAGGCCAGCCAGTCGCCATAGTCGCTGGCCCCTGCCTGGGGGTGCAGGGGCAGCAGGCCGGCCTTCTTGTCCTCACGATAGGGCGACAGCGGATGCTGCCAGCCGCTGGCGTAGCTGGCGCCATAGTTCAGGGTGCGGTAGCCGGTGACCAGGGGGCCGCGCCCGCCGCCCAGGCCGCACGCCCCCTCCGCGGCGCCGAACACCAGGCGGATGCGGCGGGGGCAGGCGAAGAAGGCCATGGCCGGGCTGGTGTCGTCCGGCGTGGTGGCCTGGTCGTTCTTCGACACCCGCGTGGGGGACAGCCAGGGGAACACGCGCTCCGGCGCCGCCGCGACGTCGATGGGGTCATAGCCCGCATCCGGCACGTTGGCCCACAGCAGGTCCCACAGGGTGGCGACCTCCGTCCCGTCCGCCCGCTTGCGGCTGGGCGCCAGCAAGGTGGTCAGCGGCCCGCCGCCGCGCAGCGAGGTGCGGTGCCCCGCCCCGCCGGAGGGCGCGTAGGTCTGCAGGGTGATCAGCGCGGCGGCGGCATAGGGCAGGCACAGCGCCAGATCCTCCCGTCGCTTGATGAACAGGTCGGCGTTGTTCTTGACCGTGTTCTCGCCGGGCGCGTCGATCAGCAGGCCCGACAGGGGCCGCGCCTCGGCCCCGGCCAGGGCGTCCCAGTCCTGGAAGGCGGCCGGGCCGGTCGCGCCGTCACCCCCCGGGCCACCCCCCAGGTCGAAATAGGGCGCCAGCGGCGCCAGGGCGGCGGCCAGGTCCGCCGGCGTCGGCGGCGCGCCGAAGCGCCGCGCCCATGCCCGGTGCCCCGCCGGCCGCAGGGCCAGGAACAGCACACCGATCAGCCATTCCGTGACGGCGGCGTTCCAGTCCGGCCGGGGAAAGTCCAGCGCCACCACCGGATCACCATCCGCCGTCAGCCCGGCCGGGCTGACCGCATGCCGGGCCCCGGAGGCGCGTCGCACGGGCAGCCAGGCATCGGTGATCAGGTTGAGGGGCATCAGGCAACCTTAGTCGGCGGGTATGTGTCCGCTATCGGGTATTTGCATTTATGATTTCTGCTCTTGAGATATACAACCTAAAAGATGATGCGTGGACCCTCCTTCTTGCCGGTGCCGAAGGGCAAAATGGGCGCCGGGCTATCGGGCCTCCACGGCCGTTTTCGGGCGGTGGATTCTTGGACATTGTAAAAAGTATTACAAATCAATAGCCTCCAGTTGGAGTGTTCCCCGCAGGCGCGGGGCTGAACCGGTGTCCGGGAAGATTGGCGTAACGGTCCAGCAGTGTTCCCCGCAGGCGCGGGGCTGAACCGCGCAACTTCACCTATTCCAACGCCATCATCCCGTGTTCCCCGCAGGCGCGGGGCTGAACCGCCTTACCAACCAGGATTTGCCTGCGGCTACGGGTGTTCCCCGCAGGCGCGGGGCTGAACCGCGCTGGACGTTGGCCAGGCCAGCCGACCGCTTGTGTTCCCCGCAGGCGCGGGGCTGAACCGCCTGGTCACCCACGAAAATGGCCATCGGGAGTGTGTTCCCCGCAGGCGCGGGGCTGAACCGGGTTGGCGGCGGCGGATGACGTCCAGGTCCAGGTGTTCCCCGCAGGCGCGGGGCTGAACCGATCGCCTTGGCGTCCTTCACCCCCTGCTTTTCGTGTTCCCCGCAGGCGCGGGGCTGAACCGCCCTGCAGAACACCAAGGCGACCACCAGCGATGTGTTCCCCGCAGGCGCGGGGCTGAACCGGAACAGGACTACATCAGGCTGGCCGGCGAACAGTGTTCCCCGCAGGCGCGGGGCTGAACCGGGCGACGGCACCGCCGTACTCCAGGACGGCATGTGTTCCCCGCAGGCGCGGGGCTGAACCGGCGGTGTATCAGCTCTCCGGATGCGTCGTGGGGTGTTCCCCGCAGGCGCGGGGCTGAACCGCGTTGTCCGGAATGCGCCGAAGCGGTGTTGGTGTGTTCCCCGCAGGCGCGGGGCTGAACCGCTATGGCCGCCACAAACTAGACCCGGCCCCCAGTGTTCCCCGCAGGCGCGGGGCTGAACCGGTGGCGGGGGCGAAGCTGCGACGACGGACCAGGTGTTCCCCGCAGGCGCGGGGCTGAACCGCACCGGGGATGGGCCGCCCTGCCCCCGCTGATGTGTTCCCCGCAGGCGCGGGGCTGAACCGCTGGGTGGACCGGGGGTTGATCACGGCCGACCGTGTTCCCCGCAGGCGCGGGGCTGAACCGTCGTCCCTGTCTATCGACATTCCCATGTCGGAGTGTTCCCCGCAGGCGCGGGGCTGAACCGAGGTGTACAACAACCTGTCTCAGGCCCAGAAGGTGTTCCCCGCAGGCGCGGGGCTGAACCGCTGGTCAGGTCCAGATCCGCGACGGTCAGGCCGTGTTCCCCGCAGGCGCGGGGCTGAACCGCTCGCAGTACGGCCCGTCCCACAGCGCCTCGAGTGTTCCCCGCAGGCGCGGGGCTGAACCGTAGGCCCGCAGCACCAGCTTGCACAGGTCGATGTGTTCCCCGCAGGCGCGGGGCTGAACCGGAGATCGGTGATGCCCGATGGATCATTTATCCGTGTTCCCCGCAGGCGCGGGGCTGAACCGCACGATGCAGAACCGCGACGTGCCGGGGTCTTGTGTTCCCCGCAGGCGCGGGGCTGAACCGCTCCAGCAGATCGACAGCATCGCCAAGAGCATGTGTTCCCCGCAGGCGCGGGGCTGAACCGGTGCCAATTCGGCGGGTTGGCAACCGCCATAAGTGTTCCCCGCAGGCGCGGGGCTGCCGCTCCTGGCGCTTCCGCTCGTCCTCATCCCACCCGCAGCCCGGTGGCCGCGTCGTACAGCACCGTCTGCTCGGCGCCCCGGCGGTCTTGCCAGCGGCCGGTCCATAGGTCTTGTCCCGGCGGCGCGTCGGGGGCGGGGGTCAGCGCCAGGATGGGGGGGCGTCTTCGGGCCATTGGGCGCGCTGGGCGCCGATGGCCGCCTGGGCCTGGACATCCGGGGCCATCGCTTGCGCCACCAGGCCCGCCCGCACCGTCAGTTCCGACAGGCGCCAGGTCCGGTGGCCGCCCTCATGCCCGCCGGCCCCGGGCGCCTCCCGCCACCACGGCGTCAGCACCCCGTCATGCCAGCGGGCCAGCCGCAGGGTCAGGGTGGGGTCGCCCAGGCGGGTGGGGGTTTCGATGTCGCTGTCCCAGGCGGCGGCGCCCCGGTCGAACAGGTCGGGGTCCAGGGTGTTGAGCCGCGCCACCCCCCGCGCCGCCGCCCGGCGGCCGGCGGCGGCCTCCCCCTGGGGGACCAGGGCGGGCGGCAGGTCCTGGGTGTGTGCGCCGAACACCGGCTCGATCAGGTCGCGCGGGCTGCGGCTGGCCAGGGGCAGGCCGCTGGTCCGCTCCCCGCTGGCCCTGGCCTCGCCGGCTCCATCCCCAATGGCTCCATCAAGGGTGCGCTGCGTCAGCCACAACTGGGCCGGGTCGTCATAGACCTTGGCGGCGAAGGGGAAGTGCCGTTGGTACCAGGCGGCGTCGGCCTCGGCGTTCGCCGGCGGTCCCACCACCCACAGCTCGGGCGGCGGCCGGCCGGGGCGGCTATGGCGGTGCAGGCGCCCGGCCCGCTGGATCAGCAGGTCCATGGGGGCCAGGTCGGTGGCCATGTGGTCGAAATCCAGGTCCAGGCTCTGTTCCACCACCTGGGTGGCCACCAGGACGTGGCCCCGGCGCCCCTCTGGCGTGGAGGCCTTGCCGAAGCGGTCCAGCACGGCGCCCTCGCGCGCCAGGCGGTCGCCCAGGCAATAGCGGGCGTGGAACAGGTCGACGGTCACGCCCGCCGGGGCGTGGCGGCGCAGGTGGTCCACGGCCGCCAGGGCGTCGCGCACCGTGTTGCGGATATAGACGCCGCATCGCCCCTGGCCCGCCGCGTCCAGCAGGGCGGCCATGGCGTCCTCCGGGCGGTCCAGCCGGCGGACGGGCAGGTCGCGCCGGGTGCCCCGGCCGGAGGCGACGGGCGTTTCGGTGACGGCGCCGGCGCTGACGCGCGTCAGCAGGGGGAAGTCGTGGCGGGTCAGGGAAACGGCGCGGCCGGCGAAGGCGCCCGCCAGTGCCTGGCGCTGGGCCCCCGTCAGGGTGGCGGACAGCACCACGGCGCTGCCGCCCAACCGGCCCTGGAAGCGCAGCAACGCCTCCAGCGTGCGGGTCATGTAGGGGTCGTAGGCGTGCGCCTCGTCCACCACCAGCACCCGCCGGGACAGGGCGGCCAGGCGCAGGGCCTGGTGACGCACGGGCAGGACGGCCAGCAGGGCCTGGTCCAGCGTGCCCACCCCCACCTGCGCCAGGAAGGTCTTCTTGCGGTCATCGGCGATGAAGGCGGCGCACTGGGCCTCGCCGCCGCGCGCCTGCTCCGCCCCGGAACGGGTGCCGGGGGACCGCGTGTCGGGGCCGTAGGCGGCGTGCCCGTCGCGCGGGATGGACAGTTGGAAGGCGGTGTTGAGGTCGCGCGCGCTGTGCGCCAGCACCAGGGACGGGGCCCCGGCCGCCCCGTCGCCGAACAGCCGCCGGTATGTCGCGGCCAGCCGGCCATAGAGCCCGTTGGCGGTGGCCATGGTGGGCAGGGCCCAGTACAGCCCCTCCGCCTGGCCCGCCGCCATCAGGCGATGGGCCAGGATCAAGGCGGCCTCCGTCTTGCCGGCGCCGGTCAGGTCCTCCACGATGTAGAGGCAGGGGGCGGACGGCGGCGGTTCGTCCTCCGCCCGGGCCTGCAGGGGTGTCGCCTCCGCCTGGGGCAGCAGATCGGCCAGCAGCAGGCGGCCGGCCAGCGGCGCCTCGGCCAGGTCGGCCTCCGCCACGGCCCGGGCCGCCTGTGCCTGGGCGCGCGCCCAGTAGATGTCCAGGGGCAGGGTGAGGGCGGTGTAGGGGAACCAGCTCTGGTTGGACCCGATCCAGTCCGCCAGGATGACCAAGCCCGCGGCGCGCCAGATTTCCGCGCCCAATTCCTCCGCCTGTTCGCCAGGAAAGTCGGGCGTTCCCAAGAGGCCCAGCACCGCGTCCACATAGGCGCCGGCGTCGGCGATGCTGGCCTGGGTCATGGCGTTGTTCAGCGGCGGCTTCGCCGTTGGCGCGCCGTGGTGGGCGACGGCGGCCTCGACCCAGGGGGTGAGGCCGCGCAGCCCCCGGGGCTTGGCCAAGGTCCTCCACAGGCTATGACCGACATCGCCGTGGCCGTCGGTGGCGAGGCGGGGGATGGGGGGCCGGCCGATGGCGCCCAGCAACTGCTGATGCAGGGCCGGAACCTTGCCCTGGAAATTCTCCGCGAACTTGCCCAGGTCGTGGAAGGCGGCGGCCAGGATCAGGCGCTGGCGGCAGGTGGGGGTGGGCAGTCCCAATCGAGCCGCCATCGCCGTGAGCCATGCGGGCCGCACCTCCAGCAGGGCGCCCATGACGGCGGCCACGTCCAGGCTGTGATAGGCCAGCGGATGCCAGGCGTGGGCGGCGTCAGGCCGCGGTTGGGCCTTTCCCCAGTAGGCCGACAGATAGGGCGGAAGCATAGGGCGGCTTATCCGAAGGCGTCACGATTCCACGACTATGGCAAAGCCCCAGCGGGAAGTCGCCTTCCTTACTGGCAGCCCCACTGGCAGTCCCGCGTGGTTGCTGAGTTCGGGCTGGGTGAGTTCCTTGAACTGATAAGGCGTGGCGGTGGGCTGAGCCTCCTCCCCCAGCGTCCCATCCTCAGAATGAAGGGCCGGCACCGTCTGCGGCGGTGCCGGCCCATTTTGCAAGGGCGCCGGGTCAGAAGTCCCAGCTGGCGCGCAGCATGCCGCCGTGGCTCTGGTAATCGCGGCGAAGCTCGCCGTTGTACTCCAGCCGCAGCTTGAAGCCGTCCGACTTCTCCAGGGTGGCGCCCAGCGCGAGGCCCAGGCCGTCCGCTTGCGGGCGGCCGGTGGTGCTGGCGAAGGCGACGCCCGCCAGCGCGCCCGTGGTGGCGATGGGGCCGTTCAGGTAGTCGTGCACCCAGAACACCCGCAGGTCGGGCAACAGCCGGCCGATGCCCGTGTCGAAGCGGGTGTCCACCTTCATCCCCAGTTCCTGCGTCAGGGCGTTGGTCACCAGCGCGTCCACCGCCATGTTGGCCGCCCCGGCGTCCCGCTCCTGATAGCCGTGGTTGGTCAGCCGCACGGCCCGCAGGCTCACCTGCGGCGTCAGGGTGAAGTCCGCCGCCGACGGCAGGTCATAGCCCACCGTCACCTTGCCCAGGTACTGCTCCCCGCCATAGTTGGCGTTGGCGCGGGCGCCCAGGAACTGGATGACGCGGCGCTGGTCGAAGTGGTTGTAGCCGAAGCCCACCTGGCCCTCGACCGACAGCTTCTGGTCGGCGAAGTCCGGACGCCAGACGCTGTAGGCGGTCAGCTGGTAGCTGCCCACGCGGGTGGTGCTGCCGGACATGACGCCCTGGCCGACCGAGGCGCTGTTGATCCAGCTGAAGGCCAGGCCGGCCATGACCTCGTCGCTGGCGAACCAGTCGGCGCCCAGCACCAGGCCGGAGCTGCTGGCGCGGTAGCCCGCGGCCTCCGTCGTCGTGCCGCGCAGCACGCCGGCGCCCACGACCTCGCCCCAGATCACGCCCTCGCGCCCGTTGGAGCCGGCGGCGGCACCCTTCTCGCTGCCGTCCATCAGGCTGGCCACCGTCTCCTGGTGCTGGCTGATGGCCGTGGTGGTGGGCGTGACCGAGGTCGCCGTCAGCTGCGGCGTCAGCTGGCTGGGCGACAGCTGCGCCACCGCCACCTGCTTGGCCGCCGGCGTCAGGGTGGCCAGGGGCGCCAGCACCTGCTGCTGGAAGGCCGCCACCTGGGCGTTGGTGGTGATGCTGCTGCTGGCCAGCGCCGCGATCTGGTCCAGGGCCGAGCCCGTGCCCACCGCGGCACCACCCTGGGCGGTGCCCACCGCCGTGTAGTTGGTGGCGGTGCCCGCCACCTTCACCACCAGGTCCGTGTTGCTCCCCACCGTCACCACGTCGCTGGTCACGGTGTAGCCGGTGGCGCTGAAGCTGACCCCGCTGAGGCTCAGCCCGTTGCCCGCCGCCGCGATGGTGTAGGTGCCGGCCTGCAGGGCGTTGCCGCCCGCCCCCTGCAGCGTCACCGACCCGCCCGTCAGGCTGGCGCCGCCGCTGATCACCAGGTTGCCGTAGCTGGTCTGCGACGTGGCCCCGATCACCAAGCCGCCGGCCGTCTGGCTGTAGCCGCCGGTGATGTTCACGGCACTGGTCACCAGCAGGGTGGCCCCGCTGTTGACCACGCTGTGGCCGCTCACGTTGACCGCGTCGGCCAGCCGCACCGCGCCGCTGGTGAAGCGCAGGTTGGACAGGCGGTTGTCGATGGTGCCGCCGGTGAACACGCCCGGCGCCGTGGTCGTGGCCGCGCCCGTGACCACCAGGTCGTTGGCGCTGAGGTTGACCACATTGCCGCTGATGGTGCCGCTGTTGGCCAAGGCGCCCAGCGTGCCGGTCGAGGCGATGTACAGCGCCGTGGCGCCGCCGGTGGTATTGGCGAGCGTGCCGGTGACCGCCAGGCTGGCCAGGCTGCCGCCGATGTAGTCGTTGCCCGCCGCCGCCAGCAGGTTGCCGCCGCTGGTCACCGCGGAGGCCGACAGGCCGGTGACGCCACTGGTGACCGTGGCGCCGGCGTAGGTGGAACCGGTGCCGCCCTGGATTAGGGTGACGCTGTCGCCCACCAGATAGGTGGCGGTGCCCGTCAGGCCGGCGTTGACCACGCCGCCCGTCACATTGGCCGTCCCGCTGACGGTCAGGACATGGCCGCCCGTGGCCAGCGTGCCGCCGCTCTGGGCGAAGTTGCCCGTGATGCCGACATTGCTGGCCAGGGTCAGGCTGGCGCCGGCGTTGCTGACCGTATGCGTCGCCACGTTGAGGGCGTCGCCCAGGCTGATGGCGCCGCTGGCGAACACCACGTTGCTGGCGGTGTTGGTGATGGTGCCGCCGGTGAAGCGGCCTACCGTGCCGTTGCCACCGGTAATCGTCAGATCCCGTGCCGACTGGTTGACCACGTTGCCGATGAGGACACCGCTGTTGGCCAGGCTGCCCAGGGTGCCGGTGCTGGCGATGTACAGCGCCGTGGCGCCGCCGGCGGTATTGGCCAGCGTGCCGGTGACGTTCAGCGTGTTCAGGCTGGCGCCGATGTAGTCGTTGCCCGCGACCGCCAGCAGGCTGGTGCCGCTGGTGGCCCCGGTGGCGTCCAGGCCGGTCAGGCCGCTGGTGACCACGGCCCCGGTGTAGGACGAGCCCGCCCCACCCTGGATCATGGTCACGCTGTCGCCGACGAAATAGTTGCCGGCGCCGCCGATCCCGGCATTGACCGTGCCGCCGCTGACCAGCGCCGGGCCGCTGACCGTCAGCACATGGCCGCCCATGGTCAGGCTGCCCGCGCTCTGGGCGTAGGTGCCGTTGACACCCACATCCGTGGTCAGGGCCAGGGCCGCCCCGATGTTGCTGACCGTGTGCGTGCCGCCCACGTCGATCTGGTCGCCCAGGGCGACCGCACCCGAGGCGAACACCACGTTGGCGCCGGTGTTGCGGATGGTGCCGCCGCTGAAGCTGCCCACCACCGTGCCGCTGCCACCGGTAATCGTCAGATCCCGCGCCGACTGGTTGACCACGTTGCCGCTGATGGTGCCGCTGTTGGCCAGGCTGCCCAGGGTGCCGGTGCTGGCGATGTACAGCGCCGTGGCGCCGCCGGCCGTGTTAACGAGCGTGCCGGTGACGGCGAGGCTGGCCAGGCTGGCGCCGATGTAGTCGTTACCGGCCACGGCCAGCAGGTTGCTGCCGCTGGTGGCACCCGTGGCGTCCAGGCCGGTCAGGCCGCTGACCACCGTGGCGCCGGTGTAGGTCGAGCCGTTGCCGCCCCGGATCAGGGTGACGCCGTCGCCCACCAGGTAGTTGGCGGTGCCCGCCAGGCCGGCGTTGACCACGCCGCCCGTCACCTGCGCCGCGTCGCTGACGCTCAGGACATGGCCGGCCACGGCCAGGGTGCCGGCCGTCTGGCTGTAGGCGCCGGTGATGCCGACGTCGCTGGCCAGGGTCAGGCTGGCGCCGCTGTTGCTGACGGTGTGGCCGGTGGCGTCGATGGCGTCGGCCAGGCTGACGGCCCCCGACGCGAAGGCCAGGTTGCTCAGGCTGTTGCGGATGGTGCCGCCCGAGAAGCTGCCCACCGTGCCGTTGCTGCCGCCCACGATCACCAGGTCATGGGCGCTGGCGTTGACCACGTTGCCGATGATCGCGCCGCTGTTGGCCAGGGTGCCCAGGCTGCCGGCGCTGGTGATCAGCACCGCCGTGGCGGCGTTGATGGTGCCGGTGTTGCTGAGCGTGCCCAGGGTGCCGCCGACATAGTCGCTAAGCAGGGTCAGCAGCAGGTCGGTGGCGGCACCGTTGGATCCTGAGCCCAGGGTGGCGCTGAAGCCGCTGGCGGCGGCGGTCAGGCCGCTGGTGCTCAGGGCGCCGCCCACCTCGGCGATGGTGTAGCTCTGGCCGGCGATGAGGTTGCTGCCCGACAGCGCCGTGACCGCCACGGTGCCGCCGGTGAAGGCGGCGTCGCCGCTGACCAGCAGCTCACCCGCCGTGCCGCTGCCAATGCCCATGGCCAGGGTGCCGGCCGACTGGCTGTAGTTGCCCGTCACGCTGATAACGTTGGTCAGCAGCACGTTGGCGCCGCTGTTGACCAGCGTGCCGGTGCCGACATTGACCTGGTCGTTCAGCAGCAGATTGCCGCTGGCCAGGGTGACGTTGGCGCCGGTGCTGGTGAGGGTGCCGATGGCGCCGTTGCTGCCCGTCAGGGTGCCCACCACCGTGCCGCTGCCGCCGGTGAAGACCAGGGCGTTGGCGCCGCTGTTGACCACGTTGCCGGCGATGACGCCGCTGTTGGCGATGGTGCCGATGCTGCCCTGGTTGTACAGGGCGGTGACGCCGGCGATGGTGCCGCTGTTGCTGACCGCCCCGATGCTGCCGCTGTTGAACAGACCATAGGCCGCACCGCTGATGGTGCCGCTGTTGGCCACGGCGCCGATGCTGCCGGCGTTGTTCAGGCCGGCCGCCGCCGGCGCCGGTGCGTCCACCAGGGCGCCGGTGTTGACCACCGTGCCGATGGTGCCCTGGTTGTACAGACCGATTAGGCCCGTGGCCGTGCCGCTGTTGCTGACCAGGCCCACCGTGCCCAGGTTCTGGATGCCGTAGAGCGTGCCGCTGAGCAGGCCGTTGTTGGCCAGGGTGCCCAGGCTGCCGGTGTTGGCGACGTAGGCCGCCGTTGCCACGCCGGCGATGGTGCCGGTGTTGTTCAGTGTGCCCAGGGTGCCGCCGATGTAGTCGTTGACGACCCCCAGCACCAGGTCGACGGTGGACCCGAGGGTGGCCGTGCTGCTGGTGAGCGCCAGCCCGCTGACGGCCGCCACGACGCTGACCCCGTCATAGTCGGAGCCGGCGCCACCCTGAACCAGTGTCGCACTGTCGGTGACCAGATGGTTCGCCTCGCTGGACAGCATCTGCGTCGTGGAAACGGTGCCGCCGGTGAGGCTGGCGACGCCGCTGACCACCAGTGTGTTGAGGCCCAAAGCCAGCGTGCCGCTGGTCTGGCTGTAGTTGCCGGTGACGCTGACGATGCTGGTCAGCAGCACGTTGGCGCCGCTGTTCACCAGGGTGCCGGTGCCGACGGTCACCGCATCGTTCAGGACCAGGTTGCCGCTGGCCAGCACGACATTGGCGCCGGTGCTGATGATGGTGCCCTGCGCCCCGGCCAAGCCGGTCAGGGTGCCGATGGTGGCGCCCGTGCCGCCGGTGATGCTCAGGGCCTGGGTCGACAGGTTGACGATGGCGCCCTCGATGAGGCCGCTGTTGACCAGGCCGCCCAGGGTGCCCGTGCTGGCGATATAGACCGCCGTGGCCGCCGACACCGTGCCGCTGTTGGTCAGGCTGGCCAGGCTGCCGCCGACATAGTCGTTGACCGCCGTCAGCACCAGGGTGTCGCCGCTGGCCCCCGCCGTGGCGATCAGGCCCGTGACCCCGCTGCTGACGGTGGCGCCGGTGTAGGTGGAGCCCGCCCCGGCGGCCACCAGGGTGGTCACCCCGCCCGCCACATAGTTGCCCTCGTTCGACAGGCCGGCCAGCACGCTGCCGCCGGTGATGCTGGCCGCCCCGCTGACCGTCAGCGCCTGCCCGTTCAGGGACAGGCTGCCGGTCGCCTGGCTGTAGGCGCCCGTCACCTGGATGGCACCCGCCAGCGTCACCGACGCGCCGCTGTTGACCAGCGTGCCGGTGCCCACATTCACCGCGTCACCCAGCGACAGGCTGCCGGATGCCAGGGTCACCCCCGCCAGCGTGCTGGTGATGGTGCCGCCGGTGAAGCTGCCCACCGTGCCGTTGCCGCCACCCACGATGACCAGGTCGCTGGCGCCGGTGTTCACCACGTTGCCGGCGATGGTGCCGCTGTTGGCCACGGTGCCCAGGCTGCCGCTGTTGTACAGCGCGGTGATGCCGGCGATGACGCCGCTGTTGGCGATGCCGCCCAGCGTGCCGGCGTTGTTCACGCCATAGGTGGCGCCGCTGATCGTGCCCTGGTTGACCAGGGTGCCCAGGGTGTCCCGGTTGAACAGCGCGGTGTGGTTGCTGGTGATGACCGCCCCGTTCGTCACCGTGACGATACTGCCCCCGTTCCACAAGGCTATGGAGAAGCCAGCGATGGTGCCGCTGTTCGTCAGGGTGCCCAGGACACTGTCATTTTCCACGCCGGTGTTGCCGCCGGCGATGGTCCCGGCCACAGCATTGGCCCAGACCCCGATGGTGCCGTTGTTGGACAGGCCGATCCGGCCGCCGATGGTGCCGCTGTTGCTGACCGTGCCCAGGGTTCCGAGGTTGAGCACGCCGTAGGACTTGCCGGTGATGGTGCCCCGGTTGTCCAGACCGCTGATCAGGCCCCAATTGGCCAGCCCGGACGCCCGGGGCGCGACATCGTCCACCAGGCCGCCGGCGTTCAGCACCGTGCCGATGGTGCCGACATTATACAGGCCCACCGTGCCGCTGATCGTGCCGGTGTTGCTGACGGTGTCGATGCCGCCCTGGTTGTACAGGCCGTAGCGGGTTCCGTTCAGCACACCGCTGTTGCTGAGGGTGCCGATGGCGCCGCCGTCCGTGACGTAGGCCGCCGTCCGCACGCCGGTGATGGTGCCGGTGTTATTCAGGTTGGTCAGCGTGCCGCCGACATAGTCGCTGGCCGCGGTCAGCAGCAGATCGACCGTGCCGCCGATGGTGGCGGTGTTCGCGGCCAGGGTCAGGCCCGTGATGCCGGAAAGGATGCTGACCCCGGTGTAGCTGGATCCGATGGCGCCCTGGACCAGGGTGCCGTGGCTGTCGCCCACCAGGTAATTCCCGCTGGCGTCCAACTGGTTGGTGGTCACCGTGCCGCCGCTGATGTTGGCCACGCCGCTGACCACCAGCGTGTAGGTGCCCAGCGCCAGCGTGCCGCCGCTCTGGCTGTAGCCGCCGGTGATGCTGACGGTCCGCAGCAGCGACAGGGCCGCCCCGCTGTTCACCACCGTATGGGTGCCGACAGTGATGTCGTCGTTCAGCGCCAGGCTACCGCCCGCGAACACGATGTCGGCCTGCTGGCTGCTGAGCGTGCCGATGCCGCCGTTGAAGCCGGTCAGCGTGCCGATCTGCCCGTCGGCGCCACCGAGGATGGTCAGGCCGGCCGGGCCGTCGTTACGGACATCGCCGGCGATGGTGCCGCTGTTGACCAGCGTGCCCAGGCTGCCCCCTTGGCTGATCAAGATCGCGTAGGTCTTGCCGCTGATGACGCCGCTGTTCGACAGCGTGCCGATGGCGCCCGTGGAATAGACGCCGACGGCGGCGGCGCTGGTGCTGCCCCGGGCCAGGATGACGCCGCTGTTGCGGATTTCGCCGATGGTGCCCTTGTTCCCGATGGCGGAGGACGTCGCCGTTATGGTGCCGCGGTTGACCAGCAGGCCGATGCTGTTGCTGGACGTCACGCCGTTGTAGCCGTCTATGCTTCCGCCGTTGTCCAGCGTGCCGATGGCGCCGTCATTGCTGACGCCGAAGAAGCGGCCCGACAGCAGGCCGCTGTTGCCCAGGCTGCCCAGGATGCCGGAAGCGGCCACGTAGACCGCATAGTTGACACCGCTGATCGTGCCGGTGTTGGCGATCGCCTCCAGCGCGCCGCCCACGTAGTCATTGTGCGCCACGGCCAGCAGGTCGCGGCCGCCGCCTATGGTCCCGCCGAGCGCCAGTTGGCTTAGGCCGCTGGCCACGGTGGCGCCCGAATAATCGGAGGTGGCACCCGCCGTGACCAGCGTGCCGGCGATGGAGCCGACCAGATAGTTGCCGCTGTTGGACAGCGTGGCCACCACCGTGCCGCCGGTGATGGTGGCGGCGCCGCTGACCGCCAGCTGTGCGCCCACGCCCAGCGCCACCGTGCCGGCCGATTGGCTGTAGTTGCCGGTCACGCTGACGGTGTTGGGCAGCGCCAGTGAGGCGCCGGCGTTGAACACCGTGTGGTCGCCCATGTCGATGACGTCGTTCAACAGCAGCTTGCCGCCCGCGAACACCAGATCGCTGGACCTGCTCGTGAGGGTGCCCTGGTTGCTGAGGGTGTAGCCCGTCAGGGTGCCCACCGACAAATCGGTGCCGCCGGTGATGGTGAGGGGGGTGGCGCCGTCATTGCGGATATCGCCGGCGATGGTGCCGCTGTTGGCGACCAGGCCGATGGTGCCGCTGTTGGCCAGGGCGACGGGCCCGCTGATCAGGCCACTGTTGGACAGCACGCCGATGGTGCCCTGGTTCAGCACCGCCGCCGCCGTGCCGGACGCGGCGTTGATCTGCGTACTGATCAGGCGGCCGGTGTTGACCAGCGTGCCAATGCTGCTGTTGCCGACATTGACAATGCCGTTGGTGCCTTCGGCCAGCAGCGTGCCGCTGTTCGCCAACAGGCCGATGGTGCCGCCATTGATGATGCCGGTGCCGGCCACGCTGATCAGCGCGGTGTTGAGCAGCGTACCCACGCGGCCCAGGTTGTTGACACCCCAGGTGCCGTTGAGCGTGCCGTCGTTGGACAGGGTGCTGACGCTGCCCGTGCCGGCCACGAACATGCCGGTGGCGGCGCTGATCGTGCCGCTGTTGCTGAGGTTGGCCAGCGTGCCGCCGACATAGTCGTTGGCGATGGTCATCAGCAGGTTCTGGCCGTCGGAGGCACCGCCGGTGGCCAGGCCGGTCAGGCCGCTAGTGACCGTGGCGCCGCCATAGCTGGACCCGGCACCGCCCTGCACCAGGGTGTAGACGGCCGACCCCACCGTGTAATTGCCGCCGGCGTCCAGGCTACCCACAACCGTACCGCCGGTGATGTTGGCCGCCCCGCTGACGATCAGCGCATTGGTGCCGGCGTTCAGCGCCAGGGTGCCGTCCGTCTGGCGATAGCTGCCGGTGATGGCCACGCTGCTGGGCAGCGTCAGGCTGGCGCCGGCGTTCAGCACCGTGTTGGACCCGGCGTTGATGCTGTCGTTCAGCAGCAGGTTGCCCGACGCGAACACCAGGTCGGCGTCGGTGCTGCGGATGGTGCCCTGGCTGACCAGATCGCTGCCGGTCAGCGTGCCGGTGGTATTCGTCCCGCCCGCGATGGTCAGGGCGGTGCCGCTGCCGTTGCGGATATTGCCCGCGATCACGCCGCTGTTGGACAGCAGGCCGATGCTGCCCGAGCCACCAAGGCGCACGGCGGTGGTCACGCCCCGGATCGTGCCGCTGTTCGCCAGCGTGCCGATGGTGTCGGAGGAGTAGACACCGATACCGCCGTTCGCGCCGGTGCCGGCGATGAGGCCGCTGTTGTCCACCGTCCCGATGGTGCCGGTGTTGTTCAGGCCGTATACGGCACCCGTCATGGTCCCGTGGTTGCCGACCAGGCCGATCAGGCCTGTATTCGTCAGGCCCGCCGCCATGGGGGCGACGTCGTCGACCAGGCTGCCGTAGTTGAGCACGGTGCCGATGGTGCCCCCCCGGTTGTACAGCGCCACCGTGCCGGAGATGGTCCCCTGGTTGATGATGGTGTCGATCCGGCGCTGGTTGAGCAGGCCGTAAAGGCCGCCGCTCAGCGTGCCGGTATTGGAGAGCGTCGAAATGGTGCCGACGTTGCCGACGCCGATGTCCCCGCCGCTGAGGGTGCCGCTGTTGGACAGCGCGCCGATGACGCCGTCATTGAGGACGCCCTGGGCGCCACCAATGATGATGGCGCTGTTGGCCAGGGTGCCGATGGTGCCGAAGAGGTTGAGGACGCCATTGATGCTGCCGCCCAGGGTGCCGCCGTTGACCAGCGTGCCCAGCCAACCCGTGCTGGCGATGTAGACGGCGGAATCCACACCGCTGATGGTCGCATAGTTTCCCACGGCGTCCAGGGTGCCGCCGACATAGTCGTTGGCCGCCATCGCCACCAGGTCGATCTGCTCACCCACGGCGACCGATCCGGCGGTCATGGCCAGGCCGGTCACGCCCGTGGTGACACTGGCCCCGGTATAGCTGGACCCTTGGCCGCCCTGGACCAGGGTACCGGCGTCGTTACCGACCAGATAGTTCCCCGTGCTGGACAGCGTGGTCTGAACGGTGCCACCGGTGATGCTGGCCGCCCCGCTGACCACCAGTTGCCCTTGCGTGCCCACGTCCAGGATGCCGGCGGACTGGCTGAAGTTGCCGGTCACGCTGACGGTGCTGGGCAGCGTCAACGTGGCGCCGGTGTTGAACACGGTCTGGCCATCGGCCGCGATGCTGTCGTTCAGCAGCAGGCTGCCGCCCGCGAACACGACACTGGCGCCGGGGCTGACGATGGTGCCCTGGCTGGTGGGATCATAGCCCGTCAGGGTGCCGACCGCCCCCTCCGCGCCGCCGATGATGGTCAGGGCGACGGTGCTGTAATTGACGATGTTGCCGGCGATGACGCCGCTGTTGACCAGCGTTCCGAGGGTGCCGACATTAGCGACGCCGGTGGACTCGCTGGACAGGCCGCCGCCGTTCATGATGGCGGCGTTTGCGCCGCTGATGGTGCCGCTGTTGATCAGCGTGCCCAGGGTACCGTAGTTGGCCACACCGGTGGAGCCGCCTGAAATCTGGCCGCTGTTGGTCAGTCCGCCAATGGTGCCCTGGTTGCTGATGCCAACATACACGCCGCCGGCGGAACCGCTGTTGGTCAGCGTGCCGATGGCGCCCTCGTTGAGGACGCCGCCAAATCCGAACAACTGGCCGGTATTCACCAGGCTTCCCAGAACGCCGGACCGAGCGACGAAGACAGGAGAGGTGACACCCGTGATTGAGGCGGCATTGGTGATTCCGTCCAGCGTGCCGCCCACATAGTAGTTCTGGGCGACAGCGACGAGGTCGCGGCCGTCATTGCCCGTGGTCCCGCTGATCGCCAACCCGCTCAGGTCGCTGGATACGACGGCGCCGGAATAATCGGAGATCACCCCCGCCGTGATCAGCGTGCCGACGATATTCCCCGGCAGATAGTTGCCGGTCGGCGAAAACCCGCCCGTCACACCGCCGCCAGTGATGCTGACCGGCCCGCTGACCACCAGTTGGGCGCCCGTCTCCAGGGACAGGTTGCCGCCCGACTGGCTGTAGGTGCCGGTGATGCTAACGGTATTGGGCAGATCCAGGTTGGCGCCGGTGTTCAGCACCGTATTGACGCCGGCATTGATGCTGTCGTTCAGCCACAGATTGCCGCTGACGAACACCAGATTGGAATTGGGGTTGCTGATCGTTCCCTGGCTGTCGGTGGCATACCCCGTGAGCGTGCCAACGGGCCAGCCATCCGACCCGGAAATCGTCAAGTCGGCGGTACCGGTGTTGAGGATGTTACCGGCGATCACGCCGCTGTTGACCAGCGACCCCAGCGAGCCGATGACGTGGAGGGCGCCTGAATACGCGGTGATGGTGCCATGGTTGATGATCTGGTCGACAAAGGCGTCGCTGTCCACGACCACGCCTTGAGCGCCACCGCTGTTGGGTGAATGGACGGCGTTGACCAGGCCATCATTGATCACCGTGCCGATGGTGCCGCCGACATAGATGCCGGTGGAGTCGTTTCCGCCGGTCAAGGTTCCCGCGTTGCTCAGCGTACCCAGGGACCCGGTGCTGGCGATGTAGACGGCGGTGCCGATGCCGCTGACCACCCCGGTATTGCTGATGGCGTCCAGCGTTCCACCGACATAGTCGTTGCCGATGTTCATCAGCAGGGCGACGGTGTTATCCGTCGTGACGGTGGAGCCGCTGGCGCTGAGGCCGGGGAAGTCGCCGACGATGGTGGTGGTGGCGCCGGCGTAGTTGGAACCAGTGGTACCCTGAACCAGGGTGTAATCACCCGCCAGGTAATTGCCGGTGCTGGACAGGCTGGAAAGAACGGTGCCGCCGCTGATGTTGGCCACGCCGCTGACGATCAACTGGCCGCCGACGTCCGGGTTGACCACCAGTGTGCCCGCCGACTGGCTGTAATTGCCCGTGAGACCGATCGCGTTGGTCAGGGTCAGGCTGGCGCCGGTGTTGGCGACCGTGTTGGCGCCGACATCGAAGCTGTCGCCGATGGCCAGCGCGCCCGAGGTGAACACCACATTGGACTGCGTGCTGCTGATGCGGCCACCGGTGATCGTGCCAACCGCGCCGGCAGTGCCGCCGCCGATGCTCAGGTCGCCGGCCCCGCTGTTGGCGATGGCGCCGCTGATGGTGCCGCTGTTGACCAGCGTGCCGATGGTGCCGCCATCATGCTGAAACAGGGCCCCGTAGCCCCCAATGCTGCCGCTGTTGATCAGGGTGCCGATGCTGCCGCTGTTCTCCAGGCCGCTGGCGCCGGTGATGGTGCCATCATTGTTGAGCACCAGGATGGTGCCCCTGTTATCCACACCAGTGCTGACGCCGATGATGCTGCCGGTGTTCCCCAAGGTGCCGATCAACGCCAAGTTCTGGATGCCGGCGCCGCTGTGCGTTGCGACAATGGTGCCGCCGTTGTTCAGCAGCGTTTCGATGGTGCCGAAATTCTCAACGCCCAGGCTGAAATGTCCGGTGCCATCGACCAGGATCACACCGCTGTTGGACAGTGCGGCGATACTCCCGTAATTGGCGACGCCCGCACCCGTACCGCCGCCGCTATTGACGCCCACGCCGATCAAAGTGCCGCGGTTGTCCAGCGTGCCGATGGTGCCGGTGGAAGAAACCCCGATAAGGCGGCCGGTGATGGCGCCGCTGTTGATCAGGGTGCCGACGGTGCCGTTGGAATTGATACCAGTGTGGCCAGTGATGGTGCCGCTGTTATCCAGCGCGCCGATGGTTCCTCCAGCATAAAGCCCGACATAGCCGCTGACCGTGCCGCTGTTGATCACCGTGCCAAAGGTGCCGGAATTGAATAATCCCGTGTAGGAACCCTTGATAGTGCCGCTGTTGTTGATCTGCGCGAAGACGCCGGTGTTATTGACGCCAACGGGGCCGGTGATGGTGCCGCCGTTGACCAGAGTGCCAACGGTGCCGCCGTCGTTGGAGAACCCGTTGTACAGCAGCCCCTCGACGAGGCCGCCGTTATTAACAGAGCCGATCGTTCCTACGTTTTGAATGCCCCGGCTGCCGGTGATGGTGCCGCTGTTGACCAGCGTGCCCAGGGTGTTGCCCACATAGACGGCGGTGGATGTGGCCCTGATCAGCCCCGAATTGCCAAGCAGCGTGAAGACGCCATTGTTGGACACCCCGAATTTCCCGGTGATGGCGCCATCGTTGGCCAGCGAGCCGATGGTGCCACCGTTCCGGTTAAAAACCGCGGTTGCCGATCCGTTGATCTGGCCACCATTGACTATTTCAGCAATGGTGCCCCAGTTTACGATCGGACCTGGGCCCGAAAGCGTTCCCTGATTCGTGATGGTTCCAATGACGTACCTGGTTCCATTTACGATGGCGCCGGAAGCGCCGCTGATGGAACCGAGGTTCAGGATACTGTTGATGGTTCCATTATTGAGGATACCGGTCATGATGCCCGGCCATTGTCTGGCCGGTGTGATGGCTCCGGTGTTTATGAGGGTGCCGATGATACCGTGATTGAGGATGCCGGTGGCGGCGGTGGCGCTGATTGTGCCGCTGTTGGCCAGGGTGCCGATGTTGACGCCGGCCCTGGTGAGCACCCCCGTGATGGCGCTGATGACCACGCCGCTCTGGATGGTCACCAAGCCCTGGTCGCTGCTGATGTTCACGGCGCTGGCGCTGCTGGTGCTGACGATGGTATCGGCGACCGCGGGCCGCGGTGCCGCCGTCAGCGCCCCCAGAATGACCAGCGACGACCCCGCCATCAGCGCCTGGCGCAAACCACCGTTCAGCATGACCAACATCCCCCAACCACCGCCAGACCGCCAGGCGCTCCCCAACCCCCATGGCGGGAAAGGCGCTTGGCTTCCCATGGGCCGTTTACGTCACGGACTTTCATGGGGCCTGGACTACCGCTTTCGGGGTAATCTCCCCGCGCTGAGAAGTACATTGATCAATTCTGTTTAATTCCTCTAATTCTGCGGAAGTGTGTGAAATTCTTGCGAGAAAGGTGATTTATGCGCCATGGTTCGCCAAATTTTCCAATGCTTATCCCAGACTATGGTAATAATTTTGGATACGTCATTGTTTTTTCTCTAAGAAACGTGTTTGTTCCAGATAATTAGGTGTTTGGTTCTGGACTTTTATGGATTGAACTGAGCGTGAATAGTTTGGACTATTATGCCGACATTTGCAGATGCCTCACCTTTGTAAGCCAGCGCTCGACGCCGTTCTCGCGGCAGCGCATGTCGAACAGGTGCGTCATGTAGCGGGCGGGCGGTCAACTTGGCTTCGGCGGGATTGGACGGCAGGTGGATGCTCCACTCCCGACCCCGCGCGCGATGGCGATGAGCTTCATGCGCCGCACGACCGTGGCGGGGGCCTAGTCGGCGGCCAGCATGCGGTCGCGGAAGCTCGCGATTGTTCTGCGGGGGGAGGTCGCTGAGGCGGCGGAGGGGGGGCAGGGAGGTTTCATCGGCCTGGCCCTAGTCCTGGAAGACGTGCCGGTCCATGTCGGTCTCGATGGACTCCGCCCAGCGTTCGGCATCGCGGCGCTTCTCGAAGGTCTTGGAGACGGGCTTGTGACCGATGTGGCGGACCTTGGCCTGGTAGCCGATGGCCTGGCCGTCTCAGTTCTGCCGGGGAGTGATGGTGGCCACGGGATGAAGATCCTCGCGATGGTCGCTGAGGAAAACTGCCCCGTGATTGTCCCGCAAAATCCAGCTAAAGGGCTGGAAGTGTGGCGTCCCCTAGGGGATTCGAACCCCTGTTACCGCCGTGAGAGGGCGGTGTCCTAGGCCTCTAGACGAAGGGGACGAGGCCGTGTGAGGCCGGTGATGTACGCGAAGGCCCTGAGCGGGTCAAGGCTTTATTTCAGAAAAATTTAAAGCCATGGCGCATGGGCGCGCGCGGCCCCTTTTCGCTCGGGGCAAAGAGGGATGGGAACCAGAGCGTGGTCTTGGCGGTTCATACCCGGCCTCATCCATGGGGCTCTCGTTCTGGGGCTTCTGGGACTGGCTGGGGCTTCTGGGGTTGGTTTGTGCTGGCGCTGTGGCCGGCCACAAGATTAGGGCGCGTCGCTGACGGCCGCGCTGCGACATTCCCCCGAACAAGGGGATGGCGCGGTTGGTTGCCGCAAAGGAGCGCGTTATCAACGGCGTGACCCGGTGTGGTTGTGCCCTAATTCCTTCATGCGAGTCCCTGTTGTCGCGGTGCAGCGGACATGCAAAGCTGGCGCAGCGATGTCTTCTTCTCTTGAAAGGATCGACAGCGTGATTGATGAGCCTGTTCCGCCCGCCTCTCCCGATACCGCGGAGGTTGTCCCCTCGGCCAGTTCCCCGAAAGAGGGGCCCGGCGGCGACGGCAGCCTGACCGCCGGGGACCTGACCGCCGGGGGCTTGGCCATGGAACAGGGGGTGCCCGCACCAGCGCCGGCGGACGCGGCACCTGTGGATAGCGACGCGATGCGGGCCGCCATCGTCGCCAAGCTGATGTACGCCGTGGGCAAGAACCCCGAGGTGGCCAGCAAGCGCGACTGGTTCATCGCCACCACATTGGCGGTGCGCGACCGCATCGTGGACCAGTGGATGGCCTCCACCCGCGCCACCTACGAATCCAAGCGCAAGCGGGTCTATTACCTGTCGCTGGAATTCCTGATCGGCCGCCTGCTGGTCGACGCGCTGATGGAGACCGGCCTGACGGAGCCGGTGCGCGAGGCCCTGGAAAGCCTGGGCGTCGACCTCGATGAATTGCGCAAGATCGAGCCGGACGCCGCCCTGGGTAATGGCGGCCTCGGCCGCCTGGCCGCCTGCTTCATGGAAAGCATGGCGACGCTGCAGATCGCCGCGCATGGTTATGGCATCCGCTATGACCACGGCCTGTTCCGCCAAGCCATCAAGGACGGTTGGCAGCGGGAATATCCGGAAAACTGGCTGACCTTCGGCAACCCCTGGGAGTTCGAGCGGCCGGAGGTCGACTATTCCGTCGGCTTCGGCGGCACGGTGGAGACGGTCGAAGTCAATGAGGAAGTGACCCGCCACTACTGGCGGCCGGAGGAGACGGTGGACGCCATCGCCTTCGACACGCCGGTTCCCGGATGGCGGGCCCGCCACGTCAACACCCTGCGCCTGTGGTCCGCCCGCGCGCCGGATGCCCTGCGGCTGGACGCCTTCAACCAGGGGGACCATGTCGGCGCCCTGGCCGCCCGTGTGCGGCTGGAAGCCATTTCCAAGGTGCTGTATCCCAGTGACGCCACCCCGGCCGGCCAGGAACTGCGCCTGCGCCAGGAATACTTCTTCGTGTCCGCCTCCATGCAGGACATCATCCGCCGGCACAAGCAGCACCATGGCGACCTGGAACTGTTGCCGGAAAAGGTGGCGATCCAGCTGAACGACACCCATCCGGCCATCGCCATCGCCGAACTCATGCGGGTGCTGATCGATCTGGAGGATTTCGACTGGGACCACGCGTGGGAGATCACCACGGCCGTGTTCTCCTATACCAACCACACCCTGTTGCCCGAGGCGCTGGAAAGCTGGCCCGTTCCGCTGATGGAACGGTTGCTGCCCCGGCACATGCAGATCATCTACATGATCAACGCCCGCCATTTGGATACCGTGCGGTCCCGGGGCGAGCATGACGGCGGCGTGCTGTCCGAACTTTCCCTGATCGATGAGACGCACGGCCGGCGCGTGCGCATGGGCAACCTGGCCTTCGTCGGTTCCCACAAGATCAATGGCGTCTCGGCCCTGCATTCTGACCTGGTCAAGCGCACCCTGTTCCACCAGCTGGATCGCTTCTATCCTGATCGCATCGTCAACAAGACCAACGGCATCACCTTCCGCCGCTGGCTGTTCGAGGCCAACCCCGGCCTGACCCAACTGCTGGTGGACTGCTGCGGCCCCAAGGTCATGGACGATCCCATGGCCCTGGCGGACTTCGAGAAGTATGCCGGCGACGCCGCCGTCGTGGACAAGTTCCGCGCCATTCGCCGCGCCAAGAAGGCGGAACTGGCCAACCTGATCCGCCGCCGCCTGGATGTCTCGGTCAGCCCCGACGCCCTGTTCGATGTGCAGATCAAGCGCATCCACGAATATAAGCGCCAGCTGCTGAATATCCTGGAGATCGTGGCGCTGTACGACGCCATCCGCGCCAACCCTGGCGGCAACTGGGTGCCACGGGTCAAGATCTTCGCCGGCAAGGCCGCCGCCAGCTATCATCAGGCCAAGCTGATCATCAAGTTGGCCAACGACGTCGCCCGCGTGGTCAACCGCGACCCGGTGGTGCGCCGCCTGCTGAAGGTGGTCTTCTTGCCCAACTACAACGTCAGCCTGGCGGAGGCCATCATCCCCGCCGCCGACCTGTCGGAACAGATCTCCACCGCAGGCATGGAGGCGTCGGGCACCGGCAACATGAAGCTGGCGCTGAACGGCGCCCTGACCATCGGCACGTTGGACGGCGCCAACGTCGAAATCCGCGAGCATGTCGGTGACGACAACATCTTCATCTTCGGCCTGACCACCGAGCAGGTGGATGAGCGGCGGCGCAAGGGCATCGACATGGCCGACGTCATCGCCGCCTCGCCCAAGCTGGAGGAGGTGCTGGACGCCGTCGGCTCCGGCGTGTTCTCGCCAGGTGATACCGGGCGCTTCGGCGATCTGGTCAACGCCGTGCGCTACCACGATTACTTCATGGTGGCGGCTGACTTCGACGCCTATTACACCGCCCAGCGCGCGGTGGACGCGCGTTGGCACGACACGCCGGCTTGGTGGCGCTCCGCCATCATCAACACAGCGCGCATGGGCTTCTTCTCTTCCGACCGGGCCATCGCGGAATACGCCACCGACATCTGGGGCCTGCCCAAGCCGGCGCTCCCGAGCGCCGGTTGAGGAAGGGCTGATGGCGCGGGCGAAAGGCGGCTTAGGCTGGACGGCGGACCCGGAGGATATTGGCGCCCTGCTGGGTGCCCGGCATGACGATCCGTTCGGCGTGCTGGGGCCGCACACGGTGGGACGGGGCACGGTCATTCGCGCCTTCGTCCCGGGGGCGGAGACGGTGGAGGCCGTGGACGCGGACAGCGGCGTCATCGCGGCCCTGACCCGCGTGCATGACGGCGGCGTGTTTGAGGGCAAGGTGACGGGGCGCAAGGGCCGTTTCCGCTACCGCCTGAGGTGCGCCAATGCCGGCGGAGGTTGGGAGTTCGACGACCCCTATGGCTTCGGCCCCATCCTGGGCCCGACCGATGATTACCTGTTCGCCGAAGGCACGCATAAGCAGCTGTATGAGAAACTGGGCGCCCATCCCAAGGAGCACGAGGGCGTGCCCGGCGTGCATTTCGCCGTTTGGGCCCCGAACGCCCGGCGGGTGTCCGTGGTGGGTGACTTCAACGCCTGGGATGGCCGGCGCCATCAGATGCGCCGGCGCGTCGACAGCGGCGTGTGGGAGATTTTCGCCCCCGGGCTGGCGGAGGGCGCGATCTACAAGTACGAGATCGTGGGCGCCGACAACACCGTCCTGCCCCTGAAGGCCGATCCCTTCGGTTTCGCCAGCGAGCTGCGCCCCTCCACCGCCAGCGTCGTTGCCCGGACGGACCGGTTCGATTGGGCGGATGACGCCCACATGGCGCATCTGAAAACCATGGACGCGCGCCGCACGCCCATCAGCATCTATGAGGTCCATCTGGGCTCCTGGCGGCGGGGGGAGGGTGGACGCTACCTCACCTGGGATGAACTGGCGGACCAGCTGGTGCCCTACGCCGCCGACATGGGCTTCACCCATCTGGAATTCCTGCCCATTTCCGAATTTCCCTTCGATCCGTCCTGGGGCTACCAGCCCATCGGGCTGTTCGCGCCCACGGCCCGCTTCGGCACGCCCGACGGTTTCGCCCGCCTGGTCGACCGGGCGCACCGCGCTGGGCTGGGGGTTTTGCTGGATTGGGTCCCGGCCCATTTCCCCACGGACGTGCACGGCCTGGCCCGGTTCGATGGCACGGCTTTGTATGAGCACCAGGATCCCCGCCAGGGCTTCCACCCCGATTGGAAGACCGCCATCTACAACTTTGGCCGGCGCGAGGTGGTGAACTATCTGGCGGCCAACGCCCTCTACTGGCTGGACCGCTTCCATGTCGATGGCCTGCGCGTCGATGCCGTCGCCTCCATGCTCTACCTCGACTATTCCCGCAAGGAGGGGGAGTGGATCCCCAACCGGGAGGGCGGGAACCAGAACCTGGAGGCGGTCGCCTTCCTGCGCACCATCAACACCCTGGTCTATGGCGAGCATCCCGGCGCCATGACGGTGGCGGAGGAGTCCACCTCCTGGCCCGGCGTGTCGCAGCCCGCCCATGCCGGCGGCCTGGGCTTCGGCTTCAAATGGAACATGGGGTGGATGCACGACACGCTGGATTACGTGTCCAAGGAGCCGGTGCACCGCAAATGGCACCATGACAAGCTGACTTTCGGCTTGCTCTACGCCTTTTCCGAAAACTTCGTCCTGCCGCTCAGCCATGACGAGGTGGTCTACGGCAAGCGCTCCATCATCGAGAAGATACCCGGCGACGACTGGCAGAAGTTTGCCACCGCCCGGGCCTACTACGCCTTCATGTGGGGCCATCCTGGCAAGAAGCTGCTGTTCATGGGGCAGGAATTCGGCCAGCGCGCCGAATGGAATTTCGAACAGGGGCTGGATTGGCATCTGCTGGGCGACGCCCGGCATGAGGGGCTGCGCCGCCTGATCCGCGACTTGAACGCCGGTTACCGCCGCGAAGGGGCCCTGCACCAGACGGACTGCCTGCCCGACGGCTTCCGCTGGAGCGTGGTGGATGACCGTGAGCAGTCGGTGATCGCCTTCTTGCGCTTCGCGGACCCAGCCTCGGGCCAGGGGGCGCGGCCGGTGGCCGTGCTGTGCAACTTCACCCCCGTGCCACGCCCGGCCTATCGCGTCGGCCTGCCGGCGGCGGGCCGGTGGCTGGAAATCCTGAACACGGATGCGGCCGCCTATGGTGGGTCCGGCATGGGCAACCTGGGCGCCGTCATGGCCACGGACCAGCCATCGCATGGCCTGCCGGCGTCGGCCGAGGTGACGCTGCCGCCGCTGGCGACGCTGTGGCTAGCCCTTGACGGGTATCAAGGCTGACGAGACGGGATGATTTGACAATGACGGGCGGTGCCAACAGCCGCCCCAGGGAGGGAAAGACCGTGACAGGCCCCGTTAAACGTATGACCAGGGCATCCAGTGACCGTTTTGTCGGCAGGGGACCGCTGGCCCGACATGCCATGGCCTACGTCTTGGCTGGTGGCCGCGGGTCCCGCCTCATGGAACTGACCGACCGCCGGGCCAAGCCCGCCGTCTATTTCGGCGGCAAATCGCGCATCATCGACTTCGCGCTGTCCAACGCGCTGAACTCGGGCATCCGCCGCATCGGTGTCGCCACCCAGTACAAGGCGCACAGCCTGATCCGCCACCTGCAGCACGGCTGGAACTTCTTCCGCCCGGAACGGAACGAGAGCTTCGACATCCTGCCGGCGTCCCAGCGTGTGTCTGAGGAGCATTGGTACGAGGGCACGGCCGATGCCGTGTACCAGAACCTGGACATCATCCAGGATTATGAGCCGCGTTACATGGTCATCCTGGCTGGCGACCATATCTACAAGATGGATTACGAGTTGATGCTGCAGCAGCACGTCGACTCTGGCGCCGATGTCACGGTGGGCTGCCTCGAGGTCTCCAAGGATGAGGCCCGCAGCTTCGGCGTGATGCATGTGGATGCGCACGATCGCATCATTTCCTTCGTGGAAAAGCCCAAGGATCCGCCCACCATGCCGGGGTCGACGGACCGCTGCCTGGCGTCCATGGGCATCTATGTCTTCAACACCGAGTTCCTGTTCGACCAGTTGCGCCGCGACGCCGCGGAGCCCGGGTCCTCCCGCGATTTCGGCAAGGACATCATCCCCTACATCGTGAAGCACGGGAAGGCGGTGGCCCACCACTTCTCCCGCTCCTGCGTCCGCTCCAGTTCCGAGGCCCAGCCCTACTGGCGCGATGTCGGCACGGTCGACGCCTATGCCGAGGCCAATCTGGACCTGACCGACCTGGTGCCGGACCTGGATCTGTATGACAACGACTGGCCCATCTGGACCTACAGCGAGATCACGCCGCCCGCGAAGTTCGTCCATGACGAGGAAGGGCGGCGCGGCCAGGCCATCTCCTCCCTGGTGTCGGGCGGCTGCATCGTCTCCGGCGCGTCGCTGAAGCGGTCGCTGTTGTTCACCGGCGTGCGCGTGAACTCCTTCTCCTCCGTCGAAAACGCGGTGCTGCTGCCCTATGTCGACGTCGCCCGGTCGGCGCGGCTGACCGGGGTGGTCGTCGACCGCGGCGTCACCATCCCCTCCGGCCTGGTGGTGGGGGAGGATCCGGAGGAGGACGCGCGGCGCTTCCGGCGCACGTCCAACGGCGTCTGCCTCATCACCCAAGCCATGATCGATCGCCTGAAGGCCTGAAGGATAGATGCCCATGCCGATTTCCGTACTCTCGGTCGCCTCGGAGGTGTTCCCCCTGATCAAGACCGGGGGGCTGGCGGATGTCGTCGGGGCCCTTCCGGGTGCCCTGGCGGCGGAGGATGTGGCCGTCACCACCCTGGTGCCGGGCTATCCCACCGTGACCGAGGCCCTGCGCGAGGGACGGGAGGTGCATGCCTTCGCCGACCTGTTCGGCGGCCCCGCCCGGCTGGTGGCGGGCTCGGCCCATGGTTTGTCCCTCATCGTGGTGGACGCGCCGCATCTCTTCGCCCGCTCGGGCAACCCCTATATCGGACCGGACGGCCGGGATTGGCAGGACAACGCCTTGCGCTTCGCGGCCCTATCCCGCGCGGCGGCGGAAATCGGGCTGGGCCGGGGCGGTGTTCCGCAACCCGATATCGTCCATGCCCATGACTGGCAGGCGGGTCTGGCGCCAGCCTACCTGACCTATGATGGCTGGCGGCGCCCGGCCACAGTGATGACGGTGCATAACCTGGCTTTCCAGGGGCAGTTCGAGGCGACGCTGCTGCCTCGCCTGGGCCTGCCGCCGCATTCCTTCGGCATGGAGGGGGTCGAGTATTACGGCGCCGTGGGGTATCTCAAGGCGGGGCTGCAACTGGCCGACCGCATCACCACGGTGTCCCCCACCTATGCCCAGGAAATCCGCGGGCGGGACGCCGGCATGGGCCTGGACGGGCTGCTGCGCGCCCGGTCCGCCCATCTGTCGGGCATCATCAACGGCGTGGACACCGCCATCTGGGACCCGGCCAGCGATTCCTTCCTGCCCGCCCCGTTTTCGGCCAAGCAGCTCAAGGGCCGGGCGGCGGCCAAGGCGGCGCTGCAGGAGCGTTTCGGCCTGGCGACCGACCCCAACGCCCTGCTGTTCGGGGTGGTCAGCCGCCTGTCCTGGCAGAAGGGGCTGGATCTGCTGCTGGAGGCCATCCCCACCCTGATCGCCGCGGGTGGCCAACTGGTGCTGCTGGGGGCGGGGGAGCCGGCGCTGGAGCGCGGTTACCGCAACGCCGCCGCCGCCCACCCCGGCCGCATCGGCTGTGTCATCGGCTATGACGAGCCGCTGGCCCATCTCATCCAAGGCGGGGCGGAGGCGCTGATCGTGCCCTCCCGCTTCGAGCCCTGCGGCCTGACCCAGCTCTATGCCCTGCGCTATGGCGCCATCCCCGTGGTGTCCAGCGTGGGCGGCCTGGCCGACACGGTGATCGACGCCAACGAGATGGCGGTGGCCGCCGGCGTCGGCACCGGCGTGCGGTTCCAGCCCACCTCGACCCTGGCGCTGGAGGGGGCGATACAGCGCACCGCCGGCCTCTATGCCGACCCGGCGGTGTGGAAGCGCCTGCGGCGCAACGCCATGGCCACGGACGTTTCCTGGAGCATCCCCGCCCGGCGCTATGCCGCGCTCTACCGCGACCTGCTTCAGGAACGTGGCCCGTGAGCGGCGCTCCCATGGACGATTTTTCTGCGGGTCAGGCGCCGCGCCGTCGGGCTGATGGCCCCGGCCAGCCTGAGCCCTTGGGCGTGAGCGTCGTGGACGGTGGCATCAACGTCGCCGTCTATTCCGCCCACGCCACGGCCATCGACCTCTGCCTATTCGAGGGCGGGGCGGAGGTGGCGCGGGTGTCGCTGACGGAGCGGACGGGCGATGTCTTTCATGGCTTCGTGGCCGGCGTGGTGGCGGGACAGCGCTACGGCCTGCGCGCCCACGGGCCCTTCGACCCCCGCGCCGGCCATCGCTTCAACCCGGCGAAGCTGCTGCTGGACCCGTACGCCACCCGCCTGGATGGTCCCTTCGTCCTGCATCCCAGCCAGTTCAGCCACCGGCTGGGCGATGCCGATGCCGATCTGGGCGCCGACCAGGTTGACAGCGCCCGGTATGTGCCCAAGGCGGTGGTGGAGGCGCCCGTCGATCCCGGCCCCGTGATGCGCCCCCGGGTCCCCTGGGACCGGACCGTGGTTTACGAATGCCAGGTGAAGGGCTTCACCGCCCTGCATGAGCGGGTGCCCGAGGCGATACGGGGCACGTTCGGCGGTTTGGGCCACCCCGCGGCCGTGGACTATCTGAAGCGCCTGGGTGTGACCACGCTGGAGATCCTGCCGGCCATGGCCTGGGTGGATGAGCGCCACCTGCCGCCGTTGGGGCTCACCAACGCCTGGGGCTACAACCCCATCGCCTTCCACGCACCCGATCCCCGCCTGGCCCCGGGCGGCTGGGCGGAGGTGCGCGCCGCCGTGGCGGCCCTGCATGCCGCCGGCATCGAGGTCATCCTGGACGTGGTGCTGAACCACTCCGGCGAATCTGACGAGCTGGGCCCCACCCTCAGCCTGCGTGGGCTGGACAACGCGCGTTACTACCGCCTGCGCCGGGACGATCCGCGCTATTACGTCAACGACACCGGCTGCGGCAACACCCTGCCGGTTGACCGGCCGGCCATGATGCGCCTGGCGCTGGACGCCTTGCGTACCTGGGCCGTGCGTGCGGGGCTGGACGGCTTCCGCTTTGACCTGGCCGCCACCCTGGGACGGACCGGGAGCGGCTTCGACCCCGACAGTCCCTTCCTGTCGGCCCTGGCGCAGGATCCGGTGCTACGCGATCTCAAGCTGATCGCGGAGCCCTGGGACATCGGCCCCGGCGGCTATCAGCCCGGTGGCTTCCCCGCCGTCTGGGGGGAATGGAACGACAAGTTCCGCGACGACGTGCGCCGCTTCTGGCGTGGCGACGACCATAAGGTGGGGGCGCTGGCCACGCGGTTGGCGGGATCGTCCGACCTGTTCTGGGCCAAGCGCCGCCCCTCGCGCAGCGTCAATTTCATCGTCGCGCATGACGGCTTCAGCCTGGCCGACCTGGTCGCCTACCAGGGCAAGCATAATGACGCCAATGGCGAGGCCAACCGCGACGGTACCGACGACAACGCCAGCTGGAACCATGGGGTGGAGGGGGACAGCGACGACCCCGCCATCATCGCCGCCCGTCGCCGTGACCTGCAGGCCCTGATCGCCACGCTGATGGTGGCGCGGGGCACGCCCATGCTGGGCATGGGGGCCGAAGCGGGACGCAGCCAGGACGGCAACAACAACGCCTATGCCCAGGACAATCGCCTGAACTGGCTGGATCACGGCGCCATCGACACCGGCCTCTATGACTTCACCCGGCGGGCCATCGCCCTGCGGCGCGACCATCCCGCGTTGCGGACCGACCACTTCCTGACGGGCGCGCCCGGGTCCGATGGCGTGCCCGACGTGGAATGGCTGCGCCTGGATGGCCAGGCGATGACCGAGGGCGATTGGGGCGGCGCCGACGCGCTGGTCGCGGTGTTTGCCGCCCCGGCGGAGCAAGGCACCATCGACCGCGTCGCCGTCCTCCTGAACCGGGGATGGCGGGAATGGACGGCGGTCCCTCCCTGGAACCGGCCCGGTCACGCCTGGCACCAGGTGCTGGACAGTGGTGCTGAGGGTGGGGGGAGGACGTGGTCCTGGCCGGCCCCTTCACCCTGGGCGCCCGCAGCGTGGTCGTCTTGGCCGAGCGTGCTGCCGACCCCGGGCTCCGGCGCGGCCTGCCCACGTCCGACCTCCTGGATCGCTACGCCCGCGCCGCCGGCATCGCCCCGGACTGGTGGGATGAGATGGGCGGCCATCACACGGTGCCGGATGACAGTAAGCGCGCGCTGCTGGGGGCCATGGGGTTGGATGCCGATACCCATGGGGCGGTGCGCGATGGGCTGGAGCAATTGTCGAACGACGGCCCTTTCCGCCCGCTACCCCGCACGGTGGTGGCGACTGCGGGCCAACCGGTGCGCCTGACCCTGCCCGAAGCAGGGGCTGGCACCGGCTTGGTGCTGCAGTTGGAGGGCGAAGGGGAGCGGGAGATCAGGGTGCCGGACGGTGCCCGTCATACCGTTACGGCCCCTGACGGCCGGCGCGGCTTGGCGGTGACCATGGACATCGGGCCGCTGCCGGCGGGCGTGCACCGGTTGGCTTTGGCCCACCGGCCGGAAGTGGCCGCAACGGTGGTGGTGGCGCCGCCCCGCGCGCACTGGCCGTCGGCGCTGGCCGATGGGCGTTGCTTCGGCATCGGTGCGCATCTCTATGCCTTGCGCCGTCCGGGGGACCAGGGCGTGGGGGATTTCACCACCTTGGGCCGCCTGGGCGCCGGGGCCGGCGGCCTGGGCGCCGCCACCATCGGCGTCAATCCGCTTCATGCCCTGTTCGGGGGCGACCGGGAACGGGCCAGCCCCTACCATCCCTCGGATCGCCGTTTCCTGGACCCCCTCTATATCGACATCGCCGCCTTGGGGGATGCCGACCCCTTGGGCGCCGCGGCCAACCTGCTGGCGAAAGAGAGCCTGGCGGTGGCCACGTTGGCGGCCCGTCGCGCCATCGACTATCCGGCGGTGTGGGCCTTGAAGCGCCGGGCGCTGGCGGCCGCCCATGCCGGCTTCCAGGATTGGGCCCGGCGTCATCCTGACCATCCGACCCTACGGGACCTGGCCGCCTTCCGCGCGGCCGGCGGCGAGAGCCTGGCGCGCTTCGCCCGGTTCGAGGTGCTGGCCGATACGCATCCCGGTCCCTGGGCCACGTGGCCGGAGCTTGCGCGCACGCCCGCGGCGTCCATCGCCGCCGGGGAGGCTGATTTCCCTGTCTGGCTGCAATGGCTGGCGGACCGCCAGTTGGCCGCCGCTGCCCAGGCGGCAGCGCAGGGGGGCTGCGGCTCGGCTTTTACCGCGACCTGGCGGTGGGGGCGGCCCCCGACGGGGCGGAGACCTGGGGGACGCCAGGGGCCTTCGCCTTGGGCGCGTCCGTGGGCGCGCCGCCCGATCTGTTCTCCGCCGAGGGGCAGGTGTGGAACCTCCCGCCCCCCATTCCGCTGGTGCAGGAGGCCACGGCGGGGGCGGCGTTCGCCGAGTTGCTGGCGGCCAACATGCGCCATGCCGGCCTGCTGCGCGTCGATCACGTCATGGGCCTGAACCGCCTGTTCTGGGTGCCGAACGGCGCCTCCGGCCGCGATGGCGCCTATGTCCGGGCGCCGTTCGATATTTTGCTGGCCCGGCTGCTGCTGGAAAGCCAGCGCGCCGGCGTCGCCGTGGTGGGGGAGGATTTGGGCACCGTCCCCGAAGGCTTCCGCGAGCGGCTGGCCGATGCCGGTATCCTGTCCTACCGGGTGCTGTGGTTCGAGCGGGAGGGGGATCGCTTCCGCGACCCGGTGCGCTGGCCGGCCAACGCCGCCGCCTGCGTCTCGACCCATGACCTGCCGACCCTGGCTGGTTGGTGGACAGGGGCCGACATCACGGAAAAGCGCAGCCTCGGCCTATTGACCGACACCGCGTCCGTGGAAGCGCGGGCGGCCCGGCGTCTGGAGAAGTGCGTCCTGCTGGATCAGGTGGCCGCCGCCGGCCTGCTGCCGGCTGCCGATTTTCCCGCCGAAGATGGGGAACTGGACGACGCGGTGGCTGCCGCCATCCACGCCTTCGTCGCGGCGGCGCCCTCGGCCCTGATGCTGGCCCAGGCCGATGATCTGGCGGGGGAGGGGGAGGCCGTGAACCTGCCGGGCACGGACCGGGAGCGGCCCAACTGGCGCCGCCGCTTGTTCTCTGATTTGGACGCCCTCCTGTCGTCAGACCGAGGCCGTGCCATCCTGTCGGCGTGCGCCCAGGGGCGGACCTCATCGTCGCCCTGTTCCGATTAGGTGGGCAAAATCCTGCGGTGTGGCCCTTATTCTCGCGGGCGCGCGAGCATATATATGGGGTCTTGAGGTTCGGCAAAAATCGTCATGGTGCTGCAAGATTTCTGTAGACAGCCCCCCGGTGGGGTCACTATAACCCCGTTCACCGACGCGGCGGGCGACAACGAACGGCGCGACGGCGAAGCGATCCCTGAGTTCTGGCGGTTGACGCTGGTGATGACGGGGTGGCGGTCCTGGCGGAGACGCCGCTGGACGAAACGGAATTTGCCATTCCTGTCCGGGTTTGGGTTGGTCCTTCAGGGGATCGGCCAAGGACGGGGTTGTGGTTTGAGCGCGTATTTGCGTCTGGGCCACGGGTTCTTGAACAAGTGAACGTCTTGAGAAGGGATGCGCAGACGGCGGTTCCGATGATGGGCCCAGTACGGGCAGCAACATGGAAACGACCAGAACGCATCTTGAATACATGCTCTGAAATGATCCCCGAGCGATTGGGGATACAGGAACGGACTTGGGTTTAGGTGCCGACTACGGTTGGTTTCCGTCGAGGTTCTTGTTGGTCGCGAGGCCGATGAGATACCGCATTGAACCTGAGAGTTTGATCCTGGCTCAGAACGAACGCTGGCGGCATGCCTAACACATGCAAGTCGAACGAAGGCTTCGGCCTTAGTGGCGCACGGGTGAGTAACGCGTGGGAACCTGCCCTTTGGTTCGGAATAACTCCGGGAAACTGGAGCTAATACCGGATGAGCCGGTTGGCCGTGGAGGCTGATCGGGAAAGATTTATCGCCGAAGGAGGGGCCCGCGTCCGATTAGGTAGTTGGTGAGGTAACGGCTCACCAAGCCGACGATCGGTAGCTGGTCTGAGAGGATGATCAGCCACACTGGGACTGAGACACGGCCCAGACTCCTACGGGAGGCAGCAGTGGGGAATATTGGACAATGGGGGCAACCCTGATCCAGCAATGCCGCGTGAGTGATGAAGGCCTTAGGGTTGTAAAGCTCTTTCGCACGTGACGATGATGACGGTAACGTGAGAAGAAGCCCCGGCTAACTTCGTGCCAGCAGCCGCGGTAATACGAAGGGGGCTAGCGTTGTTCGGAATTACTGGGCGTAAAGGGCGCGTAGGCGGCTGCACAAGTCAGGCGTGAAATCCCCGGGCTTAACCTGGGAATTGCGCTTGAGACTGTGCGGCTTGAGTTCGGGAGAGGTGAGTGGAATTCCCAGTGTAGAGGTGAAATTCGTAGATATTGGGAAGAACACCGGTGGCGAAGGCGGCTCACTGGACCGATACTGACGCTGAGGCGCGAAAGCGTGGGGAGCAAACAGGATTAGATACCCTGGTAGTCCACGCCGTAAACGATGAGTGCTAGACGTTGGGGTTCTTAGAACTTCGGTGTCGCAGCTAACGCATTAAGCACTCCGCCTGGGGAGTACGGCCGCAAGGTTGAAACTCAAAGGAATTGACGGGGGCCCGCACAAGCGGTGGAGCATGTGGTTTAATTCGAAGCAACGCGCAGAACCTTACCAGCTCTTGACATCTACTGACCGGTACGGAGACGTACTTTTCCTTTCGGGGACGGTAAGACAGGTGCTGCATGGCTGTCGTCAGCTCGTGTCGTGAGATGTTGGGTTAAGTCCCGCAACGAGCGCAACCCCCATCTTCAGTTGCCATCATTTGGTTGGGCACTCTGGAGAAACTGCCGGTGACAAGCCGGAGGAAGGCGGGGATGACGTCAAGTCCTCATGGCCCTTATGGGCTGGGCTACACACGTGCTACAATGGTGGTGACAGTGGGCAGCGACCTCGTGAGGGGTAGCTAATCTCCAAAAGCCATCTCAGTTCGGATTGTACTCTGCAACTCGAGTGCATGAAGTTGGAATCGCTAGTAATCGCGGATCAGCACGCCGCGGTGAATACGTTCCCGGGCCTTGTACACACCGCCCGTCACACCATGGGAGTTGGCTTTACCCGAAGCCGGTGCGCTAACCGCAAGGAGGCAGCCGACCACGGTACGGTCAGCGACTGGGGTGAAGTCGTAACAAGGTAGCCGTAGGGGAACCTGCGGCTGGATCACCTCCTTTCTAAGGATTGCCTGCGCTGGGTTCACGGCTTGCCCGTTTTGGGTGAGCGTGGTTTTAACCGGCCCGTAGGTTCCGCCGTCGGCGCATCCCTTCTCCAGACCCTTTAGAACGGCGCGAGGCTTGAGGCTTCGTGATCCCGTGGGCTAGTAGCTCAGCTGGTTAGAGCGCGCGCTTGATAAGCGTGAGGTCGCAAGTTCAAATCTTGCCTGGCCCACCACTCTATCCCCAGCGTCCGGAATTGGTTCCGGGGGCGTAGCTCAGTTGGGAGAGCGCGTGCTTTGCAAGCATGAGGTCGTCGGTTCGATCCCGATCGCCTCCACCATTCAGCGTTAAGCGGGCTGGTGTTGAGGCTTGGGAGAGAGCAACAAGGGTTTGTCAAAAAGACGTTGTGCAAAGATTACAGGCGAGACGCTATCGCGATCGCCTGTTGATCGTCTCCGAGGAGAGGATCAGGGGTCTTGGACATTGTGAAGAGGGTCTAGTGTAACCGAGGACCATTCCCGGTTCCGTGGACGCCGTACGACGTACGGGAGTTGCGGGATTGGTGAATGACCTTCTGAAGTTTTGTCGGTCGTGACCTGGCGATGGGCTTGTCCCTGCGCGAGGGAGCGCTGACGGTGTATCAAGTG
>NZ_JAXQNP010000004.1:277500-1295000 GCF_034427435.1 Nitrospirillum goiasense
ACTACTACTATCCCTCACAGTTGCCGGGGGAGGCCGGGCCGGTGAACGATATCCACTTCCATCCGGTGGAGCCGCGTTCGGCGCGGTTCACGGTCAGTGCGGCGTTCTGATGGCCTCTCATCGCCACCATGGGAAATTCCAAGGCATCGCAGGACGGGGGCATCACCAAGGCGAGACGTGGTTCTCCGAAGGCGGATGCCATGTCGGGATGTTGGGGCGCTGCAATGCCTGGGCAATGTTGTTAAGAACTTTGCCAGATCTTCCCGCCGTTTTTGCGTAACATCCTTATGGAATTCTTGCTGGATGACTTCATAGTTAAATGCCATGAGCGGCATATTTTTAAAGTAAAAATAGTAGATTATAAAATAAAAACACCGCACAAAGTACTATAGACCGGAAAATCCCATGCGGTTCTTATTGGCGCTGTTACCAGCCGCGATAACAAGGCTGGCTCGCTGAACAGCAGGGAGGTCACGAAACATGAAGAAGCTTCGCGCAACCACGTCGATGGTCGCCATCTTCTCAGTAATGATGCTCGCGTGCGTGGGTGTGGCCAAGGCCAACGACACCTTGGACAAGATGTCCAACGACGACGGCAACTGGGTGATGCCGGGCAAGGACTATCACTCAGATAACTACAGCAAGCTGAACCAGATCAACGTTGATAATGTCAAGAATCTGAAGGCGTCCTGGACGTTTTCCACCGGTCTGCTGAACGGCCATGAGGGCGCCCCCCTGGTCGTCGACGGGGTGATGTACGTCCACACCTCCTTTCCCAACGTGACTTTCGCCCTGGGTCTGGACGATCCGGGCAAGATCCTGTGGCAGGACAAGCCCAAGCAGAATCCGGCGGCCCGCTCCGTCGCCTGCTGCGACATCGTCAATCGCGGCTTGGCCTACTGGCCCGGTGACAGCAAGACGCCGCCCTTGATCCTGAAAACCTTGCTGGACGGCCATATCGAGGCGCTGAACGCCAAGACGGGCGAGCTGGTGTGGAAGATGGAGAATTCCGACATCAAGGTCGGCTCCACCCTGACCATCGCGCCCTATGTGGTGAAGGATAAGGTCATCGTCGGCTCCTCCGGCGCGGAACTGGGCGTGCGCGGCTATATTACCGCCTACGACGTCCACACCGGTGAACAGGTTTGGCGTGCCTATGCCACCGGGCCGGACAAGGACCTGCTGCTGGCATCCGACTTCAACATCAAGAATCCCCACTACGGCCAGAAAGGGCTGGGCCAATCCACCTGGGAGGGCGACGCCTGGAAGATAGGCGGCGGCACCAACTGGGGATGGTACGCCTTCGACCCCAAGACCAACCTGATATACTTCGGCACCGGCAACCCGGCCCCGTGGAACGAGACCATGCGGCCCGGCGACAACAAGTGGACGATGACCATATTCGCCCGCGATGTGGATACCGGCCAGGCCAAGTTCGGCTATCAGAAGACGCCGCATGACGAATGGGACTATGCCGGTGTCAACGTGATGATGCTGTCCGAACAGAAGGACAAGGACGGCAAGATGCGCAGCCTGCTGACGCATCCGGATCGCAACGGCATCGTCTACACCCTGGACCGCACCACCGGCGATCTGGTTTCCGCCAACAAGATCGACGACACCGTCAATGTCTTCAAGACGGTGGACCTGAAATCCGGCGTGCCCGTGCGCGACCCGGAATACGGCACCCGCATGGACCATCTGGGCAAGGACATCTGCCCATCGGCCATGGGCTATCACAACCAGGGCCATGACAGCTACGATCCCAACAAGCAGCTGTTCTTCATGGGCATCAACCACATCTGCATGGACTGGGAACCGTTCATGCTGCCCTACCGCGCCGGCCAGTTCTTCGTCGGCGCCACGCTGAACATGTATCCCGGCCCCAAGGGCGACCGGCAGAACTTCGAGGGGTTGGGCCAGATCAAGGCCTACAACGCCATCTCCGGCCAATTCAAATGGGAGAAGATGGAGCGGTTCGCCGTCTGGGGCGGCACGATGGCCACCGCCGGCAACCTGGTCTTCTACGGAACGCTGGACGGCTTCATCAAGGCGCGCAACAGCGACACGGGCGAGTTGCTGTGGAAGTTCAAGCTGCCGTCCGGCGCCATTGGCTATCCCATCACCTACACCCATAACGGCACGCAGTACGTCGCCATCTATTACGGCGTCGGTGGCTGGCCCGGCGTGGGCCTGGTGTTCGACCTGCAGGACCCGACGGCGGGCCTGGGTGCCGTGGGCGCCTTCAAAAAGCTGGCCAACTACACCCAGATGGGCGGCGGCGTCATGGTCTTTTCGCTGAACGGCAAGGGCCCCTACGACGACGTCAACGTCGGCGAATACCAGGGCGGGAAGTAGGCGCTTCCCAGCCCCGCTCCCCCGGTCCGCTGACACCGTCCCGCCCCCCGGGACGGTGCCGGTCGGGCCGGGGAAGCCCCTTCGCACCCCCCGTCATCGTCGTTGGTGATCGCCATGTCCAAATCCGTGTCCCCATCCATGACAGTCCGTACCCTGGCCGCGTGTGGTCTGCTGACCGTTAGCGTCTTGCTGGTCCCCGCCGCCGCTGCGGCCGGCGCCGGTCCCGCCGTCGCGCCGGGAACTCCCCAGCCCACCTTGCGCATCTGCGCCAGCGCCAAGGAACTGCCGTACTCCGCCGCCGACGGGTCCGGCTTCGAGAACAAAATCGCCGCCACCGTCGCCGAGGCGATGGGTCGCCAGCCGGTCTTCGTCTATGCCGACAAGCCGGCGATCTACCTGGTGCGCGATTGGCTGGACAAGAAGAAGTGCGACGTTGTCGTCGGTCTGGATGCCAGCGACCCGCGCGTGCTGACCACCGCCCCCTACTATCGCACCGGCTACGTTTTCGTCACCCGCCAGGACACGCACCTGGACGTTCATTCCTGGAATGATCCGGCCATCCGCAAGGTCGGGCACATCGTGGTGGAGTTCGGGTCCCCCAGCGAGGCGATGCTGAAGCAGGTGGACCGCTATAACGACAACATGTCCTACCTCTATTCCCTGGTGGGCTTCCGCTCCCCCCGGAACGAATACGTCCAAATCGCGCCGGAGCGCATGGCGGGGGAGGTGCGGAGCGGCGGGGCTGATCTGGCCGTGGCCTTCGCGCCCTCCATCGCCCGCTACGTCAAGGCCGATCCCACGCTGCGGATGACGCCGGTCAGGGACGATGCCAGCCGTGGCGATGGACAGAAGCTGCCGCAAACCTACGACCAGTCCATGGGCGTCCGCCAGGGCGATACCGAGTTACTGGCCGCCCTGAACACCGCGCTGGCCAAGGCCCGCCCGCAGATCGCGGCCATTCTGGCGGAGGAGGGGATACCGCTGGTCCAGGTCGCTAACTGAGCGCCGGCCTCAATGGGGTTCATCGAAATCGGGATGCGTCATGAAGAAGTTGTTCGTCAGCCTGACCTTGTTCACCTGTGCCGGCGTGGCGGCCGGCGGCGCCTGGTGGACCAGCGCGCGCGCCGCCGCCGGCCTGCCGCCCACCAGCCTGGATCTGCGCAACACCGACACGGGCGAGCCCCTGGATCTGTCGATGGCGCAGGAGGAGGGGCGCGATACGCCGGGTGTGAGGAAGTTCTTTCAAAGCGGCGTCGACCCCTACCTGGAGGACAAGAGCTGCCTGAAGAAGGGGGAGGTCATTTATCTTGAGGCCTGCTCCGGCTGCCATGGCCATGTGGGCGAGGGCAAGATCGGTCCAGGTCTCAACGACGATTACTGGACTTACCCGAAGAATGAGACGGACCAGGGATTATTCGAGACCATTTTCGGCGGCGCGCGCGCCCAGATGGGACCTCACTATGATTTGACCCTGGATGAAATACTGAAGGTCATGGCCTGGGTGCGTCACCTTTACAAGGATGACGTGAAGCACGCCCCCTGGCTGACCGATGCCCAGAAGAAAAATTTCCGACCTTTCAAGGTCGGGAGAAATTCCCGGAAGACGCGCCGGGGATGTGTGCAGCGGACAAGACGCACGTCCGCTGACGTGTTGCCCACAGCAACGGAGGAAACCATGAAAAATACTGTCGCGGTGCTGGCCTTGGCTGCGGGTCTGGGCCTCGCCGCCCCGGCCTTCGCCTACGACGGCACCCATTGCAAGGAGCCTGGCAACTGCTGGGAGCCGAAGCCCGGCTTCCCCGCGGTGATCGCGGGCTCCAAGTATGACCCCAAGCATGACCCCAAGGAATTGGCCAAGCAGGACCAGTCCGAACGGGAGATGGAGGCGCGGAACGCCAAGCGTGTCGCGTACTTCAAGAAGACCGGCAAGTTCATATACGACGTGGACAAGATCCCGAACGATTGAACGTGCCGCTGTTTCATCTGAGTACCGATTTTTTACCCTGGGACTTCCGCTTTTCGTCGCGGCGGCCCGGGTGGCTTTGGTCCATCCGGGCCGACCTTTCCGCCGGGAATTGTCGGTGCAGTCGCGGGCTTGATGCCCTTCACTGAAAACGGCGCTCATGAAAGACATGGCATCCAACGCTGTGACGTTGAACGATCTGCGGCTGGCGGCGAACGCCCTGGAGGCCGCCGTGGGCCAAGTGGTGGTGGGCCAGGCGCGCGCCATCCGGTTGGTCACGATCTCCATTTTCGCGCGCGGGCACGTCCTGTTGGTGGGCGATGTCGGCGTGGGCAAGACCACGCTGTTGCGGGCCTTCGGCCGCGCCCTGGGCGGCGCCTATGAGCGGATGGAGGGCACGGTGGACATGATGCCCGGCGACCTGCTCTATCACACCTTCATCCATGAGGACGGCCGCCCACGGGTGGAGCCCTCGGCGCTGCTGGCCAAGGCCGACGACCTTTCCATCTTCTTCTTCAATGAGATCAACCGCGCCCGGCCTCAGGTCCATGCCCTGTTGCTGCGCCTGATGGCGGAGCGCTCGGTCACGGCCTTCAACCGGACGTTCCAGTTCCCCTTCCTTCAGGTCTATGCCGACCGCAATCGGGTGGAGAAGGAGGAGACCTTTGAACTGCCGGCGGCGGCGCGTGACCGCTTCCTCATGGAAATCCCGGTGGAAGCGCCCACGGATCTGGAGGCGCGGCGCCAGCTGATTTTCGATCCCCGTTTCCATGACGTGGACCGGCTCTTGGACGGCATTGGCGGGCCCATCCTTGACCACCGCGGGCTGGAGGCCGCCGCCGCCTGGGTGCAGCAGGCCATCCATACCAGCGCGGCCGTGCAGGACTATGTCGCCCGCCTGTGGGACGCCATCGTCCATCCCGCCGTCGCCGGCGTCGCGCTTGCGGGCATCGATATGGACCGCCTGGTCCAAGGGGGCGCCAGCCCGCGGGGCGTGGCCTTCCTGGTGCGCGCCGCGCGGGTACGCGCCTGGCTGGAGGGGCGCGACATGCTGGTGCCGGAGGACGTGCGCGACGTCTTCGTTGAAACCATGGCGCATCGCCTCTTCCTGGATCCGGTCTATGAACTGCGGCGGGAAAGCATCGTCCGCGACCTGTGCGCCGCCGTCCTGGCGACGGTGTCCGCGCCATGAGGTCCGACGACCTGGATATCCACTACCGGCCCCGCGGGCCCATCACCGGACGGCGCGCCGGCGCCCATCCCAGCCGGCAGGTGGGGGGGCTAGGGACTTTCCGCGATCTGGTGCCCTTCGCCGCCCATCCCGACGCCCGCCGCATCGACGTGCGGGCCACGGCGCTGGACCCCTTCGACACCATCATGGTCCGCCGCTTTCGCCAGCGGGCCTCCATCGATGTCTATGCCTTGGTCGATCTCTCAGCCTCCCTGCGCTACCAGGGGCATGCCATGAAGGCGGCTGTGGCGCGGGAGCTGTGCGTGGCGCTGGCTCGGTCGGCCACGCGCATCGGCGATCGCTTCGGCCTGATCGGCTGCGACGCCGTCCTGCGGCGGGATTGCTTCCTGCCCGCCACCGCCCGGCGGGGCGTTGCCGCCGATGTGGCGGTGCTGCTGGCGCCGTCGCGGTGGGGCGGGCCAGGGACGGGGATGGGGCCGGGGCCGGAAATGGGGGCGGGGGGCCTGCTTGAGGCGGGGCCCTATCTGGCCGGCGCCCGCAAGATGGTCTTCCTCATCTCCGATTTCCTGCTGCCGCTGGAGTTGCTGCATCGGGTGTACGAGGGCTTGGCCATGCATGACGTCGTGCCCGTCGTCATCCGCGATTCCACGGAAGGGGTGGAACTGCCTGACTGGGGGCTGCTGGACCTGGCCGACCTGGAAAGCGGTGGCCGGCGGCTTGTTTTCATGCGCCCCTCGCTGAAACGGCGGTGGCTGGCCCAGGAGGCCGACCGCCAGGCCGCCCTCCGCCAACTGGCCGCCCGCCATGGCCGCGCGCCGCTGACGGTGACCGACCGGCTGGACCCGGATGAATTCTCCCGCGCCTTGCTGGAGGCGTGAACCATGGGCCCCCGCATCCTTGTCGCCGGGATGGTCTTGCTGGCCCTGCGGGTGGACGCGGCGCAGGCTCAGCCGGCGGCGGGCGATGGCCAGGCCGTGACGGTGCGGGCGGAGCGGGACATCGGCTTTTTCACCGGCGATCTGGTCCGCGCCGATGTCCTTGTCCCCCTGCCCGGCGGTGCCAGGCTCGATCCCGCCTCCCTGCCGGCGCCGGGTCCGGTGACCTACTGGCTGGACCTGCGCGGCATCACCCTGACGCGGCGGGGCCAAGCCGCCGTCCTGCATCTGGTCTACCAGAATTTCTATGTGGCGCTGGATGCGCGGCGGCTGGAAATTCCTGGTTTCCCCGTGCGCCTCCTGGGGGATGGGGTGTCGCGGGTCGTGGACGTACCGTCCTGGACCATCGGCGTCTCCCCCCTGCGCGAGGTGGCGCCACCCGTACAGGAAGATCCCAAGGCCTATTTACAGGCCGACCGGGTTGCGCCTGCCCTGGCTGTGGGACGCTGGCGGATGGTGGCCGGTGGGTTGATGGTGGCGGCCATCCTGGCGCTGTTACCCCTGGCCTATCATCGCGCCTGGGGCCCGTTCCGCCGCCGGCCCGCCCGGGATTTCGCGGTCGCCGCCCGCCATTTGCGCCGCCTGGGGGCTAGGGGGAAACGGAGGCGGGATATCTTGAGGCGCTGCTGATCCTGCATCGCGCGCTGGATGGCGCCGACGGGCGCCGCGTTCTGGCCGATGACCTACCCGCCTTCCTCGACCGCCACCCCCTTTTCGCGCCGTTGCGGGTGGGTTTGGATGCCTTTTTCCAGGCATCCCGCCAGGCGTTTTTCGGCAGCGCGCCGGCGCGGGCGCGACACCAGCTGCCGTTCAAGGACGTGCAGGGGCTGGGCCGGTCCCTGGCCGCCGCCGAGCGGGGGCGGCCATGACCCTGGGCGCCGATCATCCTTGGGTGCTGGCCCTGCTGCCGCTGGCGCTGGTGCCCTGGCTGAGAAGTCCTCACCAGCGTGTCGCCATCGGCGCCCTCATACTTGTTCCCACCGACCGGTTGTCCGCCGGGCTGCGGGGTGGGCTGCGCATCGCCGGCACGCTGGCCGTCGCCCTGATCGTCACTGCCTTGTCCAGCCCCTATCTTGAAGGCCGGCTGATCAGCCGTACCGGCACCGGCGCCCAGGTGGTGTTGCTGCTGGACCGCAGTGGCAGCATGAACGACACCTTCGCCGGCCGCACGCCGGCGGGGACGGAGGAGTCCAAGGCGTCGGCCACCAAGCGCCTGCTGCGCGACTTCATCGGCCGGCGCCCGCATGACCTGTTCGGCGTCGCCGCCTTTTCCACCGCCCCCATGCTGGTGCTGCCCCTGACCGACCACCAGGACGCGGTGCTGGCCGCGGTGAACGCCAGCGACCGGCGCGGGCTGGACTTCACCAACATCGCGCGCGGCCTTGGTATGGCGCTGTCCATGTTCGCCGCGGACCGCCCGGACGAGCACCATGTCATCCTGTTGGTTTCCGACGGCGGTGCCGTCATCGACCCGCATGCGCAGGACCAGTTGCGGGCCCTTTTCGCGCGCTATCGCGCCGATCTCTATTTCCTGTTCCTGCGCACCGCCGGATCCAAGGGCCTGTTCGATGACCCCGGTCCGGATGAAAACACGCCCCAGGCCATGCCGGAGCGTTTCCTGCATCGCTATTTCCAGACCCTGGGCATTCCCTACCGCGCCTTCCAGGCGGAAAGCCCCCAGCAGGTGGAGGAGGCGATCCGCCAGGTCGATGCCCTGGAACGCTACCCCATCACCTATACGGAACGGCTGCCTCGCCGCGATCTGACCGGCTGGGCCTACGCCTCGGCAGGCCTGCCCTTACTGCTGTTGCTGGCCGCCAAGTTGGTGGAGGCGCGCCTGGCGCCGTCCCGTTCCGTCTTCGTCGCACCGCCAGCGCGGGGGAGGGCGACATGAGACACGCGTTCTCCCTAGTCCTTACCGGCCTGCCCATCGCTCTGGCCGTGGCGGCGCTCTCGGCCGCCGCCTGGGCGCTACACCTGTCAGCGGGCAACCGTGCCATCGCCGCGCTGAAGGCAAACCGCGACGTGGCCGTGGCGGCGGACGCGCCGCCACCGGTGGTTCTGGCGCGCATGGAGTTCCTGATCCGCCAGGATCGCTTGACCGAGGCCCAGCCGCTGGTGGAAGTGCTGGACGGCCGGGCCGATCCGCGGCTGCACGACGACGCCCATTACAACCTGGCCAACGCCTGGCTGCGCCGGGGGCTGGACCTTATCAGCCAGGGCAAGGTCGACGCCGCCGGCCCCTTCGTCGTATTGGCGCGCCAGGAGTATCGCCGCGCCCTGACCTTGGCGCCTGATGATTGGGACGCCAAGTTCAACCTGGATGTGGCATCCCGCCTGATACGCGACTTCCCGGCCTTCGAGCGCACGGTGGGCGATACCGGCCAGGTGGACCGCAAGCGCCTGTGGACGGACATCCCCGGCACGCCGCGGGGTGGGCCATGACGGCACCCTTTGCCCGGTTGATCCGCCGCAACGTCCGTGACCCGCGCACCTTGGCCCTGGCCGCCGCCCTTGTTCTGGCCATCGCCGCCGTCGCACTGCCCCGCTTACCCATCACGCGCGACGGTGTGCGGGTGTTGGTGGTGGTGGACATCACCGGCAGCATGAACACCCGTGATTACGGGCGGGACGGCGCGCCCGTTAGCCGCTTGGCCGTCGCCAAGGAGGCGGTGCGCGACCTGCTGGGCCGCCTGCCATGCCCCAGCCGCGTGGGTTTGGCTTTGTTCAGCGAGCGTGTGCCCTTTCTACTGTTCGAGCCTGTGGACGTCTGCCGCGACTATGGCGCCGTGGAAGGGGCCGTCGACGCCCTTGATTGGCGGGAGGGGTGGGAGGGGGACAGCCATATCGCCGAGGGCCTGTATGGCGCCATCGCCATGGCCCAGGGCCTGGACAGCGACCTGATGTTCATCACCGACGGTCAGGAGACGCCGCCCTTGCCCTTGTCCGGGGGGCCGGTTTTCGATGGGAAGCCAGGGGCGGTGCGCGGCGTGATCGTCGGCGCCGGCGGCTACAGCCTGGCGCCCATTCCCAAGTTCGACGACCGGGGCAACGAGGTCGGCTTCTGGGGCGTGAACGATGTGCAGCATGAGAACCATTTCGGCGCGCCGCCCCCCGATGCCGAAAGCCGCCCCGGCTATCAGGCCCGCAACGCGCCCTTTGGGTCCGGCATCCCCACGGGCACGGAGCATCTGTCATCGGTGCGTGAACCCTATTTGCGGGGCCTGGCCGGGGGCACCGGCCTGACCTACACGCACCTGGAGGATGGCCGGCACCTGGCTCGTGCCCTGTTGGCCACTGCCACGCCGCGCCCCAGCCCGGCCCTCGCCGATGTCCGTTGGGTGCCGGGCGCGGGCGCGCTGGCGGCCTTGCTGGCGGCTTACGGTCTGATCCCGGTGCGGGGTTGGCGGCCCACGGTTCCCGGTTTCATCAAAGCAGTTGGAAGGTGGTCATGAAACACACGCTTCTTTTCCCCCTGGTTCTGGTTGCCGGGGTTCTGCTGGCCCGCAGCGCGGGGGCCCATGGCCCGACGCCACAGAAGGTGGATGAGACGGTGGAGATCAAGGCATCCCCCGCCGCCGTTTGGGCCGTAGCCGGCGACTTCGCCGGCATCGCCAAATGGGATGCGGAGATCAAGGCCAGCGAAGGCAGCAACAAGAAGCGGGTCATGACCCTGAAGAACGGCGAGAAGATCGAGGAAGAGGTGGACGAATACGACGCCGCCCGCATGACCTACACCTATCGCATGCTGGACCCGAACCTGAAGGCGCTGCCCGCCAGTTCCTACTCCGCGACCCTGGTAGTGACGCCGGGCGCGCAGGGCACCACCCAAGTGCAGTGGTACGCCCGTGTCTATCGCGGCGACACGGGCAACGAACCCCCGGACGAATTGAACGATGAGGCGGCGAAGACCGCGCTGAGCCAGCTGTTCAAGGCTGGGCTGCAGGGCATCAAGGCCAAGGCCGAAGGGAAAAGCTGAGATGATCCGCCAGCGTCTATCGCTGTTCGCCGCGGTCCTGTCGCTGGTGGCGGGCCCGCTCCGGGCGGGGGAGCGGATCGTGGTGGTCAGTCAGGATGCGGGCACCCTCAGCCTGCTGGAGGCTGGGGGTGATGTCGTCACCGCCCACCCGGTCGGGAAGGCGCCGGCGGGGATCGCCCTGTCGCCGGATGGGATGGCGATTTACGTGGCTTTCCCCGATGGCGGCCACGTCGCCGTGCTGGACCGGGCGACCGGTTTGGTACGGCGGACCATGCCGGTGCCGGGCCAGCCCTTCGGAATCGCTGTGGACAGCCGCTTCATTTACGTTTCCGACTGGTCCAAGGATCGCGTGATCAAGCTCGACGCCGCAAGCGGCCAGGTGGTGGCCACGGCGGCGGTGGGCGGCAGCCCGGCGGGCGTGGCGCTGGGCGGCGGCCGTCTCTACGTCGCCGGCCGTGAAAGCGGCGATGTCACGGTGCTGGCGGCGGACGACATGCGCGTCCTGGCCACCGTGCCCACGGGGGATGGCCCCTACGCCCTGGCCCTGTCGCCGGATAGGCGCGCCCTCTATGTCGTCAACGTCCGCAGCGACGACATGGCGGTGGTGGACACCGCCACGCTGACGCGGACGACGCGCGTGCCGGCTGGCCGCATGCCCTATGGCGTGGCGGTGACACCGGATGGCGCTCATGTCCTGGTCACCAGTCAGCATGGCAACAGCCTGGTCGTCATGGACGCCGCGCACCTGACGCAGGAGGCCCAGGTTCCGGTGGGTCTCTACCCGGAAGGTGTCGTGGCGGACAGCGGCGGCCGGGCCTATGTCGCCAACTGGTTTTCGGCTGACGTGTCGGTCGTCGACATCGCCGGGCAGCGGGAACTTGGCCGCATCAAGGTTGGTGACGGCCCTCGCTTCCTAGCGCTGCTGCCCCCGCCATCGGGCGGCGTCAAGGGTACTGCGCCGTGAGGGTGGGGACCTCCAAGACGGCAACCCGGGTGGTCCTTGTGCTCTGCGGCCTGGCACTCATGGCTTGCGATGACGGGGCGGAACCGGCGCCGACAGGCAAGGTGGTGGCGAGGCAGGGAAATGAGAAGCTGCCCGCCTGGCTGGACGTCAATGAGACGATGGAACCCGCCCTGTGGCTGCGCCGCCGGGAGGTGGGGCGCCCGGTATTGGCCACCGATCCGGAGGTGGATCGCCTGCGCCGGGCCCTGCGCCAGGCGGCGGAGCGCTTCATCGAGGAACCGCGCATGATCGCCAACCGCACCGCCCAAACCAGCGACGCGCTAATGGAAATGGGGCAGCCTGAACTGGCCGTGGATATCCTGGTGGCCATGATTGATGTGGCCGACGCCACGGCGCACAAGCAAATCTATGGTGCGTCGTGCCAGCATTACCTAAACTTGCGGAAATCAGGCATGGAACGGTCGGCTGCGCTGGCGCGGCTGGTCGCGTCCTATAAGGCCCAAAATAACCGATGACGGGCAGGGATGGATACGTCATTGCCGCATAGTTCGGTGCCCATGGTTGAACCGGTGGCGGATACGCCGGCACGACCGCATCGCGTGGGTGTGTTCGACGTGTCGCGCTATTCCCTGCGCGTCCGTCTAATCGCCATCGTGCTGGCGGTCGACTGCGTGGCGGCGGTGCTGTTGGGCGGCGTCATCATCCTGAAGGCGCGGACCTCCACCCGGCTGGAGATCGCATCCTCCATCCAACTGGCCGACCTGCTGGTGGCCGATGCCACCCGGCTGCTGGCCGATGATACCGGTGCGCCCCGGCTGGAGAACGTGCCCCTGCCGTTGCGCTCCCTGCGGCACGTCAAGATCACGGTGACGGACAATGGCGGCCGGGTGATCGAGGGCAGCCGGCAACCGGTCCCCGCCCAAGGCGCCGCCGCTGGCGGGCATGCCAGCGCCGACACCTATGCCGAGGCGCCGCGCTGGTTCAACCGACTGATCGCCCCTCCCATCGAGTCCAAGGTCTTCCCCATCGTCGTGCGGCAAAGGCACATCGGCGCGGTGACGGTGGAGTCCGAACCCAGCGATGAGATTGATGAGGCCTGGACCTACGCCCGTTCGGTCATGGGCTTGGTACTTGGCGTCAATCTGGCCATCCTGGCCGTCCTCTACCTAGCCTTCGGGCGCGTGTTGGCGCCGCTCACCCGCCTGGGGGCGGGGCTGCGGGAACTGGAGGGCAAGAACTATATGGTGCGTCTGCCACGGCCATCCTCGCGGGAACTGGGGCAGATCACCGACCATTTCAACAAGGCGGCGGCGGCGCTGCTGGCGGCCAACCAGGCCAACCGCGACCTCAACCGCAAGCTGTTGACCGCACATGACGACGAACGGCGGCGCACCGCCATGGAATTGCATGACGACGTCGGCCCCTGCCTGTTCGCGCTGGAGGCCAGCGCCGCCTCCATCGTCACCATGACACAGGGACGGGAGACGGATGCACGCTTGCATGAGCGGGCGCAGGATGTCGTCTCCCTGGTGCAGAACATCAAGCGGGTGAACCGCCAAGTGTTGGATGGCCTGCGGCCCATGGCCCTGGGCCAGGTGCCGCTCAAGGATTGTGTTCATAAGGTTCTGCTGGACTTCAACGAGGGCGGTGGCGCGGGAAATGGCCCCGTCATCGACCACAGCTTTGGCATTCTGCACGACAGCTACGGTGTCATCGTCGACCTCACCTTCTATCGCTGCGCCCGGGAGGGCCTGTTGAACGCCATCCGCCATGCCCGCGCCCAGCAGGTGTGTTTGACCTTCGGGGAGGTGACGGCCGCCGGCACCTCATACCTGGAAATGCGGATCGAAGATGACGGCAAGGGGTTCAACCGGCGCAGCCGGCCGGGTATGGGCCTGTCCGGCATGCGGGAACGGGTCGAGGCGCTGTCCGGCTGGTTCGATCTGCGCACCTCGACCGATGGGACTTCCCTGACCATCCGCCTGCCGCTGGACACCATTGAAGACCTTGCCCGGTCCACTTCCCAGGAGACGGCCTGATGACCACAGCCCTTGTCGTTGACGACCATCCCATCGTGTACCAGGGCTGCCGCCGGGTCCTGCAGGACATGGGGGTGCAGACGGTCTTGGACGCCGGGTCGGTGGTGGCGGGCTATCGCTCCTTCCTGCGGCGCAAGCCGGACATGGTCATCGCCGACCTGACGTTCAGCGGCGACGACTTGGGCGGCCTGTCCCTGATCCGCCGCATCCGCACCTCCAACGTCAACGCGCGCGTCGTCGTGTTCAGCATGCACAACGATCCCACCGTCGTGGCGCGGGCGCTGGAGTGCGGGGCCCTGGGCTATGTGCTGAAGGACGCGCCACCGTCGGAACTGATGGCCGCCTGCGAACGCGCGTTGGCGGGGGAACCGCACCTGAACCACAAGCTGGCCATGCAGGTGGCCCTGCTGCGCAGCCGTGCCGACAGCATGCCGGCCAAAGACCTGTCGGAGCGGGAGAAGCAGGTGCTGGCGCTGCTCGCCCGCGGCAACACCTATGACCAGATCGCCGCCAAGCTGGGCATCAGCTACAAGACCGTGGCCAATGCCTCGTCGCTCATGCGCGACAAGCTGCGGGTCAAGAACCTGGCCGGCCTGATCCGCTTCGCGATTTCGAACCAGATGGACAGCTGATGATTTCGCCTACATGCGGGGCGGCGAAGCGGGCGGCGCTCCCTCCATTGTCGCCGATACCAAGCATTTCAATCAGGCTGCCAGCCGAGGAACCTGACGTTCAACCAAGCGCAAGTGTCGTTGGTTGCGCGCCCCCGCAACCATCTTGACTTGCTCGACCAAGTCGGAACAGCCCGCCTCGCAAGAGCGCGGGCTGTTCGCTATTCCGGGTTTTGCGGTGCCGCGTAAGCGTCAGCGGGTGGACGATCGATTCAGCGGTTGACGGCTTTCTTCATTCTTGAAGCACTGGCGATCCGTTTGAATGCGAGGTGGATCTGCTCTTCGCTGATGTTGTCCGGGTCGTAGGGGCCGCCGTACCAGTCGAGGGCCTCCTTCTTCTTTTTGCTGCCTCTGCCCTTGTCGGGCCCGGCGATGTCTTCGAGGAACTCGTAGTAGCCGGGCAAACCGCCGCAATCCTCGGGCGGGCAGCGCCGCTCTCCGCCGAGGAACTGAGGGTATGGCTGGTCCGGCTGGGCGGCCTCGACGCGCTCGATGATGATCCGGTGTTCCCAGTTGTCGCCCATATCGTAGACGTAGCCGATGGTCTCGACGCCGGCGTCGAGCAGCTTCTGCAGCTTGACCGTGCTGGCGCGCTTGATGGTGCGGCCCCAGTCCATGCCATCGGGGTCGGGCAGGCCGTAGGTTGTCCCTTCCACCTCGAACTCCCAGAGATGGTAGTCGAGCCAGCCCATGGCGGCCTGGATGATCTTGTGGAGCGCCGCGAGGCTGGTGGTGCCGCGCACGGCGACACGCCGCCAGACCAGGGGCTCGGTATGAAGCAGTTCGATGCGCAGGATGGCGAGGGTGTCGGCGGTCATGCCGCGAGTTTGTCAGCCTGGCGCGTCCAGTTCCAGGGGAGAAGCTCGGCCAGCCGGTTGATGGGGTGGCCCTTGGCCATGCGGTCCAGGACGTCGGCCAGATAGGCTTCGGGATCAAGCCCATTCAGCTTCGCCGTCTCCAGGACGGAGTAGAGGAGTGCGGCCCTGTCGCCGCCCGCCTCGGAGCCCAGGAACAGGAAGTTCTTCCGGGTGAGGGCGATGCCGCGCAGGGAGCGTTCGGCGGGGTTGTTGTCGATGGCGATGCGGCCGTCGGCGGCATAGAGGGTGAGCTGGTCCCAGCGGGACTGTCAGGAATTTCGTGCTCGGTGGGGTCATAATGAGGAAGAAGGAGACCCTCTATGGCCCGACGCAAAGAGCCAGTTATCCCCGACGCGATCCTGGACCAGTTGCTGGCCGGGGCGGATGCCAAGACGGCGTTTGAACAGAACGGCCTGCTTGAGCAGTTGAAGAAGGCTCTGACGGAACGCGCCTTGAAGGCGGAACTGGATCACCATCTTGCGGATGATGATGGCGGCAACCGGCGCAACGGCTATGGCCGCAAGACGGTGCTGACGGATGGTGGCCCGGTTGAGCTGGCCATACCCCGGGACCGGACGGCGACGTTCGATCCGCAACTGATTGGCAAGTACCAGCGGCGCTTTCCGGGCTTCGACGAGAAGATCATCTCGATGTACGCACGGGGCATGTCGACGCGTGAGATCGCGGGGCACCTGCGGGAACTCTACGGCATCGAGGTATCGGCCGACCTGATCTCGACAGTCACGGACGCGGTGATCGAGGAAGTGACGGCCTGGCAGAACCGACCGCTGGAGGCGATCTACCCGCTGGTGTTCCTGGATGCCATCCGGGTGAAGATCCGGGATGAGAGCCTGGTGCGTAACAAGGCCATCCACGTTGCCATCGGCGTGCGGGCCGACGGCACCAAGGAAGTGCTGGGCCTCTGGATCGAGCAGAACGAAGGCGCCAAGTTCTGGCTGCGGGTCCTGAACGAACTGAAGAACCGGGGCGTTGAAGACATTCTGCTGGCCGTGGTCGATGGCCTGAAAGGCTTCCCCGAAGCGATCGCTGCCGCCTATCCCGAGACCATCGTGCAGACCTGCATCGTCCACCTGCTGCGCCACAGCATGGAGTTCGCCTCCTGGAAAGATCGCAAGGCCATCGCCGGTGCCCTGAAGACAATTTACGACGCCGTGGACGACAAGGCGGCCGAGGCCGCGTTGACCGCCTTCGAGGTCGGCCCCTGGGGCGAAAAACACGCCGCAATCGGCAAGGCCTGGCGCCGAGCGTGGCAGGAGGTCATTCCCTTCTTCGCCTTCCCGCGCGAGGTCCGGCGGATCCTTTACACCACCAACGCCATCGAGGCGCTGAATTCCAAGCTGCGCCGGGCGGTCCGCGCCAGGGGGCACTTCCCTAATGACGAGGCGGCCCTGAAGCTGCTGTTCCTGGTCTTGAACCGGGCGGAGAAAGATTGGAAAATGCCACCGCGCGAATGGACAGCGGCCAAGGCCCAGATGGCCGTCATGTTCGGTGAGCGGTTCTCAAAGGCGATGAGCGCCTGATTGTGAAACCGACCCCACCGAGCACGAAATTCCTGACAGTCCCGTCCCAGCGGGTCAGTGCATACCCGATGGCCTTGCCGAGTGTGTTCTTCGCCGACAGGCGCTGCCGCTGCGCCTCGAGCCATGGCTTGAGGTCGTCCAGGATGGGAACGGCCAATTGCCGTCGGGCGTTCCGGCGCTGGTCGGCCGACAGGCCGGTGATCGCGGCCTCGACCTCATAGAGGCGCCCGATCCGGCGCAAGGCCTCCTCGGCGATCGGTGACTTGGTCTTCTCGTACTGGTCGTAGAGGTGCCGCCGCGCATGCGCCCAGCACGCCGCGTGGACGATGGTTGGTGGTGCGATGCTGGACGGTCGCGTCAGGGCCTTATAGCCGGTGTAGGCGTCGGCCTGGATCACCCCGCTGAACCCGGCGAGATGGTCGCGGGGCCGCTCGCCCTTGCGGTCCGGGCTGAAGCGATAGAACGCCGCTGGCGCACGCTCGCCGCACCAGGGCCGTTCATCGACCAGATAGGTCCAAAGGCGACCAAGCCTGGTCTGGCCGTTGCCGGGGGCCAGCACCTTGATCGGCGTGTCGTCGGTGTGGATGATCGGCGCCGCCATCACATGGGCGCCGATCAGACCGGCCAGGGGCGCCACCCACCAGGCGGCATGGCCGACCCAATCAGCCAAGGTCGCGCGCTCGATCGCGACGCCCTCGCGCGCCAGGATCGCCGATTGCCGGTAGAGCGGCAGCCCGTCCAGATACTTCGACACCACGACATTGGCCAACAGGCCGGGCCCGGGGCGCCCCTTCTCCACCGGCAGGTCCGGTGCCGCTGCCTGGATGATCGCCTCGCACGCCCGGCAGGAGAGCTTCGGCCGGATGTGGCGGATCACCTTGAGCCGGGCCGGGACCTTCTCCAGCACCTCGGTCACGTCCTCGCCCAGCTTGGAGAAATGCGTGCCGCCACAACCGGGGCAGACATCACCGGGCGAGTGGATGACCTCCTCGCGCACCAGATGCTCTGGCAAAGGCCGACGCACCGGATGGCGCTGGTCCCGTGGGCGCCGTTCCGGGGCCGCGCTCCCCGCATCCAGCGACGGCGCCGTCCGGGCCGCTTCGCCTTCCTCCAGGTCTTCCAGCATTAGTTCCAGTTGCGCGATCTGCCGGTCCAGCTTCTCCGACGAGCGGCCGAACTGCATCCGGCGCAACTTGGCGAGTTGGGCCTTGTACTGTTCGATCAGGATGCGCGCGCCGGTCAGTTCCGCCCGCGCCGCGGCCAGTTCAGCCTCGCGTTCGGCAAGCCGGGCACGAAGCTCGGCGATCTCTCCGGCGGCATCGATCATGGGACCGGATTATACCCGAAACCGCCACCATCGGCAGGGTGGTGGACAGCATCCGAGTCACTTTGCCGCGTGGGGGCCGCGCGGGCTTCAGCACGCCGCCTCCGGCCGCCAGGTCCGCACCGGCGTCCGCCAATCGATCCCCTCCAGCAGCATGGAAACCTGGGCGGCGGTGAGCGCGACAGAGCCCTCCTTGGCCTGCGGCCAGACAAACCGGCCGCGCTCCAGCCGCTTGGCGAACAGGCAGAGGCCCTGGCCGTCCCACCATAAAATCTTGATCAGGTCACCGCGACGGCCCCGGAAGGCGTAAAGTGCGCCGTCATGGGGATCAAGCTTCAGCATCGTCTGCACCTGGGCGGCCAGGCTGTCGAACCCACGGCGCATGTCCGTGGCGCCGCACGCCAGATAAAGGCGAACATTGCCGGGAATGCCGATCACGACAGCGCCGCCAAAACCCGGCGCAAGGCGCCCTCGCTGACATCACCGGTGATCCGCAACCTCACACCGGTCGGCAGTTCGACCTCGATCACGCCTACGGCCATGGGCGCGCCCTCCGGCACCTCGGGCACGAGGGCCGGTTCGGGCAAAGCCCCGCCGTCAATGACCGAGACCGGCACGAACCCCGTCAACTCGCCTGACCGGAATTGCTTGCGCCAAGTCGATAGTTGGCCAGTGCTGATACCGTGCATCCGGCACGTCAGGCTTGGCGACGACCCCGGCGCCACACTCTGCGCCAGAACCCGCAGCTTCTCCTCAATGCTCCAACGCCGCCGCCGCTCCGGCCCGCTCAGAACCTCGCCCTGCAACTCCGCAGCGCTCGTATGAGCACTTCGAAGCGCCTCCTTGCTAATCACCGATACCGCGTCCATGCCCCCACCGCTCAAGCTGAGCAGCCAGCATGCCCATCAATAACGCCATGAGAAGGCGACCCTGCGCTGACGCTTACGGTGCCGCTCACGGCGACGGCGCTGCTGGGCAGCTACGACAGCGCCGTGACCTATGGCCAGTCGCGCATCCTGGTGGTGTGGACGCGCCTGCTGCTGCCCAACGGCAAATCCCTGGTGCTGGACCGCTTGCCGGCCACCGACACGGAGGGCCACGCGGGTCTGGAGGAGGAGGTTGATTACCACACCAGCCGCCTGCTGCGCGGCATGGTGCTCTCGACCCTGCTGGGGGTATCCGGCGAACTGGTCCGCAATGGCGATACCCAGTCCACCGGCGGCGGTAATGTTGTGGTGGCCGGAATTGACTGTTTTTGACAGCTTGAAAGTGGCTCGCGTCGCCGATTCGCATCGGGTCGCGGCAGGCGTTGGTTTGGGGGCTCTCTATCGCCTACTATCGACCCATATGTCTTTCGGGTTGTTAGTGATGTCGTCAACGCCAATATATTAGCATTGATGCGGCATGGTGTCGCGTGTCTGAGTGCCGCGTCGGCGCCGGTATTAACGGTCCGTGAACCGCAATTAAATTAGCGCCGCTGCAAACTTTATTGTTTGCCCCTTTGCGTACACCTATTTAGGTAACAGATCGGACACAACCTGGCAGGGAAGTCTCGGTCTCGTGCAATCCACAAACCCTACTGATTCGGCGGAAGACGCCTCCCCCGCGTCTCAGGTCAACAGCGGGCTGGAGTGCCTGCGGGCCGTGCTGGGCTTTCACGGCCTGGCGGCGGACGTGGGGCAGTTGCGCCACGCCACGGGCACGGCCGCAGCCCTGACCCCGGCGGAGCTGGTGCGCCTGGCGCGGCGCCAGGGGTTGAACGCGCGCGAGGTGAGCAGCGGGTGGGAGCGGCTGCCCGCCCTGTCCCTTCCGGCCATCGCCGTGTTGGCGGACGGCGGCTACGCCGTGCTGGCGCGCATCGCCGACGACCGCGCCCTGCTGCTGGATCCCGCCACCGGCAACCCCGCCGTCTGGGGCAAGGCGGAGTTCGAGGCGCGGTGGAGCGGCCGGCTGATCCTGACCACCAAGCGCCTGTCCCTGAGCGACCTCGGCCGCCGCTTCGACATCGGCTGGTTCCTGGCGGCCATGGTCAAGTATCGCTGGATCCTGGGCGAGGTGCTGGTCGCCAGCCTGTTCCTGCAGTTGTTCGCGCTGGTGACGCCGCTGTTCTTCCAGGTGGTGGTGGACAAGGTGCTGGTGCACCGGGGCCTCAGCACCCTGGACGTGCTGGTCTTCGGCCTGGTGGCGGTCTCGATCTTCGAGACGGTGCTGTCGGGCCTGCGCACCCATGTCTTCAGCCACACCACCAACCGCATCGACGTGGAACTGGGCGCCCGCCTGTTCCGCCACCTGCTGGGCCTGCCGCTGGCCTATTTCGCCAGCCGGCGGGTGGGTGACAGCGTGGCCCGGGTGCGCGAGCTGGAGACCATTCGCAATTTCATCACGGGCTCGGCCCTGACCCTGGTGGTGGATCTGGTGTTCACCGTGGTCTTCATCGCGGTCATGCTGGCCTATTCCGGCTGGCTGACGGCGGTGGTGCTGCTGTCCCTGCCGCTGTACGCCGCCATCAGCATGGGCGCCGGCCCCGTCTTCCGCCGCCGGCTGGACGAGAAGTTCCGCCGGGGTGCCGAGAACCAGGCCTTCCTGGTGGAGGCGGTGGGCGGCATCGAGACCGTGAAGGCCATGGCGGTGGAGCCGCAGCTGCAACGCAAGTGGGAGGAGCAGCTGGCCGGCTACGTCCAGGCCTCCTTCCGGGTGGCCAGCCTGGGCAACGTCGCCAGCCAGGCCATCCAGCTGGTGTCCAAGCTGGTGTCGGCCGGCATCCTCTACTTCGGCGCCGGGGCGGTGATCGCCGGCAAGATGACGGTGGGGGAGTTGATCGCCTTCAACATGCTGGCGGGGCGGGTCAGCCAGCCGGTGCTGCGCTTGGCGCAGCTGGGCCAGGACTTCCACCAGGCCAAGCTGTCTGTGGACAGGCTGGGCGACATCCTGAACACGCCGACGGAGCCGCAGGCGCGGCCGGGGCAGACGGCGCTGCCCCACCTGAAGGGCGCGGTGGCGCTGGAGCATGTGCGCTTCCGCTACCGGCCCGACGCGGCGCCGGTGCTGGAGGATGTGTCGGTGACGGTGGCGGCGGGGCAGAGCATCGGCATCGTCGGCCCCTCCGGCTCGGGCAAGAGCACGCTGACCAAGCTGCTGCAGCGCCTGTACGTGCCCGAGGCGGGCCGCGTGCTGGTGGACGGGGTGGACATCGCCCAGGTGGACGCCGCCTGGCTGCGCCGGCAGATCGGCGTGGTGCTGCAGGAGAACGTGCTGCTGAACGGCACGGTGCGGGAGAACATCGCCCTGGCCGATCCGGCCATGCCGCTGGAGCGGGTGATGCACGCGGCCAATCTCGCCGGGGCGCATGAGTTCATCCTGGCGCTGCCCCAGGGCTATGACACCGTGGTGGGGGAGCGGGGGGCCAGCCTGTCGGGCGGTCAGCGCCAGCGCATCGCCATCGCCCGCGCCCTGGTGACCGACCCGCGCATCCTGATCTTCGACGAGGCGACCAGCGCCCTGGATTATGAAAGCGAGCGGGTGGTGCAGCAGAACCTGGGCGCCATCAGCCGCAACCGCACCGTCTTCATCGTCGCCCACCGCCTGTCGGCCGTGCGCCATTGCGACCGCATCCTGACGCTGGAAGGCGGCCGGGTGGTGGAGGACGGCAGCCATGAGGAGCTGGTGCGCGCCGGCGGCCGCTACGCCACGCTGTACCACCTGCAGCAGGGCGCCACGGCGGTGGTGCGGGCGGGAGGCATCAATGTCGGCTGAGCCCCTGAGTGCGAAACCAATGGGTGCCGATCCCAGCCTGAAACCGCTGGTGAAGCCCCCGGTTCTGCCCAAACGCCGCCGGGAGGAGCGGGAGTTCCTGCCCGCGGCGCTGGAGATCATGGACACGCCGGCCTCGCCCCTGGGGCGGGCCATCGGCGCCACCCTCATCGGTTTCTTCACCCTGGCGGTGCTGTGGGCCTGTGTCGGCCATATCGACATCATCGCCACCGCTCCCGGGCGCATCGTGCCCTCGGGCCGGGTGAAGGTGGTGCAGCCCATGGACAGCGGCATCGTCACGGCCATCCAGGTGCAGGATGGCGACCACGTGGCGGCCGGCCAGCCGCTGATCCTGCTGAACGCCACCACTACGGCGGCGGACCGCGACCGGGCGACGGCGGAGCTGATCCAGGCGCGGCTGGACGTGGCGCGGCTGACGGCGCTGCGCACCGGCCTGGACGGCTCGGCCGCCGCCCTGGCGCATGCGGAAAAGGCCTTCGCCGTGCCGGCGGGGGAGCCCGCCATCGCCCCCATCCTGGTGGAGCGCACGCGCGCCGCGCTGCGCGCCCAGGCCCAGGCCCAGGTGGCCAAGCTGGCGGCGCTGGACCAGCAGATCGCGCAGAAGGCGGCGGAGGCGGATGAGGTGACCGTCACCACCGCCAAGCTGACGGCCTCCACCGCCCTGCTGGCGCAGCAGGCGGACATCCGGCGCCAACTGGTGGAAAAGGAATACGGCAGCAAGCTGACCTACCTGGATGTGCAGCAGCGCCTGGTGGAACAGCAGCACGAACTGTCCGCCCAGACGCAGAAGGCGGCGGAGGTGGCGGCCGCCCGCCACGCGTTGGAGGGGCAGCGCGCCCAGGCGGTCAGCGACTTCGCCCACCAGGTGCTGGACGATTTGGCGACGGCGACGCAGAAGGCGGCGGAATATGCGCAGGACCTGATCAAGGCGGACCAGCACCTGGCGCAGCAGACGCTGACGGCGCCGCTGTCCGGCACGGTGCAGCAGCTGGCGGTGCACACGGTGGGCGGGGTGGTGACGCCGGCGCAAGGCCTGCTGGTCATCGTGCCCGACGACGTGCCCCTGGTGGTGGAGGCCAGCGTGGACAACCGCGACATCGGCTTCGTGCACCGGGGCCAAGAGGTCGAGATGAAGGTGGAGACCTTCACCTTCACCCGCTATGGCCTGGTGCACGGCCATGTGCTGGACGTCAGCCGCGACGCGGTGACGCCGGACCGTGACACCCCCACGGCCAGCAACAGCGCCCGCGCCCCCGGCGAGGACGCGACCAGCGCCGCCGACCGGCAGCGGGCCAGCACCACGCCCGTCTATGTGGCGCATATCGCCCTGGACCGCACCAGCCTGATGGTGGACGGGCGGGAGGAGCACCTGGCCACCGGCATGGCGGTGACGGCGGAGATCAAGACCGGCCGCCGCCGCGTGATCGATTATCTGCTCTCCCCCTTGGGCGAGTATGTGCACGATGGCTTGAGGGAGCGGTGAGCATGCCCGACCGCCCCATCCCCGCACGCGCGCCCACCCCGCCGGCCCCGGCACGGCCAGTCCGGGCACTGCCAGTCTCGGGACTGGCGGTCCTGTTGCTGGCCGGCGCCCTGTCGGCCTGCGGTGGGGTACCGGCTGATCCGCTGCTGGCGCTGTCCTGCCCGGCGCCCACCGGCCCTGTGACGCCATCGACGGCCTATGACCGGCTGGACGTGGCGGCGCTGGAGGGGCTGGCCAAGGACAACGGCGTCGGCCCGGGGGACGGCCCAGGCGGCCGCGTCGTGGCCCGCGTGCTGGGCGAACGCTACCGCGCCGGCCGGGGCGTGCCCGCCGACCCGGCCAAGGCCCTGGCCTGGACGCGGGCCGCCGCGGTGGTGGAGACGACGACGACGCAGTTCATCGTGGCGCCGGCGGTGGGCAAGCAGCCCAGCTACACCGTGCCGCTGAACCGCACCGTGCTGTCCGGCGGCGACCCGGTGGCCCTGCTGGAACTGGGCGCCCTGTATGCCCAGGGGCGGGGCGTGCCCCGGGATGCGGCGGTGGCCAAAGTGTTGATAGAGTGCGGGCGCAAAGGAACCCAACCATGGATGTGATGATGCCGACCGATACCGCCCCGGGGGGAGCCGCGACCGCCGCAACGGACACGCCTCCGCCGCCCGTGCCGCACACGGTCAGCCACCTGTTCGGGGAGATCGTGTGGCTGCTGACCCAGTCGCCGCTGCACCGCCACCTGAAGCTGGCGGACCTGGAATGGCTGGTCATGCCGCCCCTGCTGGCGGAACAGGTACGCATCTACCGCGACGGCGCCAAGCCCGTGGGCGTCGTCACCTGGGGCTACCTCTCGGAAGAGGCCGAAGCCCGCCTGACCGCCGGCGAACGCCCTCAGGTGGCCGATTGGAAGTCCGGTGACCGCTGCTGGATCATCGACCTGGTGGCGCCGACGGCCACCGCCGAGAACCTGCTCGCCCCCCGTATGCTGGACGATCTGCGCCAGACGGCGTTGAAGGGCAAGACCTTCAAGCTGCAGCAGACCGATCCCAAGACGGGAGAGCGGAAGGTGGTGCATTTAAGGTAAAAGTTCTTCTTTGTCTCTGGAATATATAGGTGAAATATGCGCGTATTATCGATTGTAACGCTATCTTTTATTTCATTTTATAGCTCTTCCGCAATTCCGCAAGAATATTTTTCTGATGTTAGAAGTATTCCGTCATATAGTTTTGGTGATTGGCTTAGGGCGTGTAGTAATGAATCATGTTTCAATGATTTAAATGGTGCGGTTGTGGCGATATATGACATAGAATTCAACGCGCCTGCGCTTAGTATTGGGGGGTCGAAGGGTATTTGTATTAAAAAAGACCAAAAAGTTGGGGATATTTCCAGGAAGATATTTGAATTTTCGAAAGAAAATGGAAAATATAATGCAATGTCATTTGGTTCTTCTATTAAGATGATGATGATGGAGATTTATGGCTGTGCAGTTACAATTGTTAAGTAGGGTTATGTAATAATAAATATAAAAGCTACAAAGAGGGAAATGGTAGAATGGCTGATCTAGATCCAATTTTCGCCGGAAAGATAAAGGTCAACCCGGGCGCTAATCAGGTGTATACTGACGGCATAATTCAGGCGCTGAATGGATTGGCGAGTGGATCTCAGCTTTTTAGGGAGGCCATAACGAGAATTGTTAATAATAGCTCATCCGATATATATATTGGGGACGTTAATCTGAATCCAAATTTTGACGGTAGTAGTTTTACTCTGGGCAAAACAAAAATGCCGTCAATGTTTGGCGACTATAATATACAACTCGATATTCAAACTCTTATGAATCTTCCGGCTGGCACGACGATGAACTTTGTGTCGTCTAGCGGTGATCAGTTGTTGAAGATTCCATATCATGGAAGTAGTGTTGAAGATATTGATACACAATTAACTATACAAAGCACTATAGCTCACGAAATAGCGCATTTATTATTTGGTCTTGTTCCAGACTCTCCGGATGGTTCTGGTCATATACCTGGAACTATGGATGCTGTTACATATTTCGAAAACTCGGTTATGTATCAGATGGGGCGCTCGTATTATGAGCCTGGTTACGCTTATAGACAGGTCGCCTATCATGCCGATCCGCAGACCAATATGATTCAGGATGAGAATACAATTTATTTGTTTCGAAGTGTATCCCCTTTAGCGGATGGGAACCCTTTTGCTATTGGCCCAGGAAATACTGTTTACATACCAAAAGACGCATTCCCTGGTATGGATGCAAGCAAAGCTATATCCCGAAAGGATACGGCAATTGAAGTAAATGACATGTCGGATGGCGGTACATATACGTCCGTCACCAATTATCAGCCGGACGGAATTTCTTTTACAAAGTCCGATTTCTCGGCGGACGGGTCCTTATCGGGAATGTCATTTGGCAACCAATACGGGCGCGTGGAAAATATTGATGCGGTTCCTCTAGGTGTTGTCAGTGAATTTATGACCAAGCTGGATCAGCAAGGAAAGGGGGATAATTTATCTAATATTGCGGCTTTTTCTGCTCTTGGTCAAGCTTTTGGTTCTTCTCTTGGTAATACTCTTGCTGGTGACAACCCGTTTGCCCAAATTGGAGCTAGTGCTGCCCTTGGAACGTTGACAGGAGATCTGGCAAGTGCCATTAGGGCTGCGACGGCGGCAGGCAATTCATTTAACATCGCTGAGGAATTGGGGAATTCTTTTAAAGGATTTGATGGGCAGCTATTCAGCAATTTGGAAGGCGCTGGTGCAGGTGCTTTAGGCGGATTCTTGAGCGGAGACCTGGTCAATGCTCTGGGTATTGATCCAAATTCGTTTGGTGGAAAGCTGGTGAACACCAGCAGCTCTTTTGTCATTAGCACTATCGCCGGCAATATTTTGAAAGGAAATGTCTCCGATTTCAGCGCGGGACTGCAATGGAATCCGATTTATGACGCTCAGGGACATGAGATATCTGGAGGATTCTCTGGGGCCATTGGTTCCTTCTTGGGGAGTGAGCTGGCGGGGCTGATATTGTCTCCAGACTCCAAGGAAGCAGCCATTGGCGCCCAGCTTGGAGCGACGCTCGGCACGATTGCCGCGACCACCGGCTTATTGGAAGGTACAGCGGTTGAGGTGGTTAGTAATGCCATAGCAGATGCTTTGGGTATTGGTATCCAGGCATTTGGGAACGTATTTATTCCGTTTGCCGGCGCTTTCATTGGCTTTATCGCTGGTGAATTATTGGGAAGTTTGTTCGCGGGCCCAGAGCCTTACAGCCTAGAGACTGTGAAGTATGAAAATGGGAAGTTCACCCCGGACGGTCTAAAGTCCCCCCAAGGGGGCCAGTATGATAAGACCGCTGTCGCTTACGGCACCAGCGTTGCGGCGGAACTGAATGAAGTCGTTCAGACCGTGGGCGGAACTTTGGTTAATTCCGGCCACGAATTCTCTGTTGGTGTTTACCAGGGTAAGGACTCCTATAACCCCAATACGGGTGCGGATAGTGTTGCCTACGCGAGCACCACATCGTTGACAGACTATGCTGTCATGCACCAGCTCGCCACAATGCAGTTCAGCAATGGTGATGTTTATATTGAGCGCGCTATTGATGAGACATTGCGCTCCGCTTCGAATCCCAGTGTCCAGACACTCGCTGGCGATATGCAGGTCGCGCAGGATTATGAGACGTATATCAATAACCAGAATATGATTAATGCGCTCATCGCGGCAAACCCCAATTCCGATTTCGCCGCCGGTTGGGTCACAGAACTCGCCATCGCCGCCGAAATGGGCCTCGGCACCAGCATCCAAGGTGGCACCTGGAAGGACAACCTGCGCGCGACCACCAATCAGAAGGTGCTGATCGGTGGCGGTGGGGATGACACCTACAGCTATGGCACCGGCGACGGCTTCGTCACCGTCGACAACGGCATTTCCATCGATAACGAGCAGCGCGGCACGCTGGCGATGCTCAATGCCGGCAGCATCACCTATATGCGCCAGGGCGTGGACCTGGTGATCAAGGACGGCACGGCCGGGGACCAGGTCACGGTGTCGGGCTGGTATGCCGACAGCTTCGCGCGGCTGAGCGAGATTGACGTGGGCACGACGCGGGTCGCGGCCTCGCTGGCGGCCTATTACGGCAATATCGCCGCCGGCATCGCCGCCAGCCGGCCCACGACCATCCCGGGGGAGCCAGGCACCTTCAATGACGGCGACATGGCCGGCATGGGCGTGGCGGGGGACACCTACCTACTGCCCAACCAGACCACCCTGTCCGGCGGCGTGGGCGACGACGTGCTGGACGGCAGCGCCAATGCCGATACCCTGTTGGCCGGTGGCGGCACCGACACGCTGATCGGCAATGGCGGCGGCGACGTCTATCAGATGAACGCCTGGGGCAGCCTGACCGTCGTCAACGGCGTGTCCGGCACCAACACGCCGACCAGTGAACTGGACATCGAGGACGGCACCGCCGCCAACCAGTTCGCCTTCGCCCACACCGGCAACGATCTGGTGATCACCAGCGCCGATGGCGCCACCCGCATCGCGGTGCAGGGGTGGTTCGCCAATGATTATTCCAAGCTATCCACCATCAAGGTGGGCAGCGGGGCGTCGGCCGTCACCGCCGCCTATGGCACCGTGGCCGACGGCACGGGCTATGTCAGCTTCACCGACGCCACCGGCTTTACGACGGAGATGGTGTTCTACAACGCGGCCAATGCCGTTCGGGCGGATTACCTGTTCAACCAGGACGGCACCCACAAGGTCCTGATCTATGACAACCCCGCCTATACCGTGGTTCAGCAGAACTTCGATGCGAACAACCATGAGGTGAGCCGCACCGGCAAGCGGGCGGATGGGTCCAGCTTCAGCACCGTCTTCGATGTGAGCAACCAGTATTCCTGGGCCTCCACCACCCAGGAGATGGACAGCGCGGGCAACGTCCTGCGCCAGACGACGACGAACGATGACGGCACCAACGTCATCTCCCTGTACCAGGCCGGGGCGACGCTGGCGGCCAGCAACGCCACGGTCACCCTGCAACCCGGCGCCACCGCCACCATCCTGGGCGACGGCGACGCCATCACCCTGCCGGGCACGGGCGGCACTCTGACCGTCAACGGCAACGGCGTGCGGGTGGCGGAGAGCAACGGCAGCCTGACGGTCGCCGGCGGCAGCGTGGCGCTGACCGGTTCCAACGACGCCGTCAGCCTGGCCAACGGCACCGCGCTGACGCTGAACGGCGGCGGCACCACCGTTACCGCCACGGGCATCACCGCCACCCTGGCCGTGGCGTCGGGGCAGAGCGACACCCTGGCCGGCAGCGGCGCCACCGTCAGCCTGGCCACCGCCGGCGCCACCCTGGCCGTCACCGCCAGCGGCGACACGCTGTTGGCCGGGGCGGGCAGCAGCATCACCCTGATCGGCGGCAACAACACGCTCAACGCCGTCAACGCCGCCGTGACCGTGGCCACCGCCCCCGGTGCGGTGGAAACCATCACCGGCAGCGGCAGCACCGTGGCGGCGCAGTCGGTGGCCGACACGATCTACCTGAACGCCAGCAACGACGTGGTGACCGCCGGCACGGCTGGCGACCCCATCCTGTCCAACGGCGCCAACAATACCCTGATCGCCGTGGGCAGCGGCGCCACCCTGGAAAGCGTGGGCGGCAACGCCACCCTGGTGGGCAACGGCCTGGGCAATACCCTGATGGCAGCCGGCGGCACCGCCGTGGCGGAATACAACGCCGACGGGATGACGATTGATCTTCGTAATGGCACGGCGGGTGTTACGGGTAGCAGTGTATCGGACACGTTGGTCGGCATCAGCACCCTTATCTACACTGGTAACAATGGAGACATCACAGGCGTGCCCGGCGCCAATATCACGCTGACCGGTAACAACGATAGCATTTGGACAGTTCAGGCCAATTATACTCTCGCAGGCGGGCCGGGCCAGAGAGCGGCAATTGCCGCGAATGGTGGTTCCGGTACGTTCACAGTTTTGTCAACAGGCGCTTACCTGGACAATAGAGGGATGTCATCACCCAGCGCCACGCGAATCTTCAACATGTCCGGCGGGACGTTGATGGAGGGCACGGGTACCATCGTCGTAAACGGCGACGGTGACCTCCTTAGTTTCCGGGGTGGGGATGTAACCACCACCACGATCAACGGCACCGGCCATACGGTGACATTGGGCAGCAAATATGTGAACGCCACGATCACCGGCAGCGGCGACGCCCTGACGATGACCTCCGCCACCCTGACCGTGGCCGGGGCCACCGGCCTGGTGGAAACCATCGGCGGCACGGGCGGCGCCATCTCCGTCACGGCGGACGGCGACACCATCAGCCTGGGCAGCACCGGCGCCTCCCTGACCATGAACAACGGCACGGCGGTGGTCACCGGCTCGGGCGACACGCTGGTGGGGACCAACGACACCACCAGCCTGGTGGGTGCCGGCCTGGCCTTCACCGTGGCCGGGGCCGCGAACCAGGTACAGCGCGTCACCGCCAGCGGCGACGCCATCACGGTGCTGCCCGCCGGGGCCACCCTGACCCTGGCGGGCGGCGGCGACACCCTGTCCATGGCGGGCGGGGCCGTGACCCTCAGCGGGTCCGGCGACACCCTGATCGGCAGCGGCAACAGCGTCAGCCTCACCACCACCGGTTTGGCCTTGACCCTGGCGGGGGCCGCCAGCCAGACGGAAACCATCACCGGCAGCGCTGATACCCTGACCGTCACCTCCGCCACCGACGTCCTGACCCTGGCGGGCAGCGGCGACACCGTCATCATGCCCAGCGGCACGCTGACCCTGCTGTCGGGCGACCAGGGCGACGTCGTCACCCTGTCCGGCGGTACCCTGGTGACCGGCGCCACCGTGGGCACCACCACGGCCACGACGCTGTTCGGGTCCAACGACACGGTCAACCTGGGCACCGGCAACGGCTTGGTGCTGTCCGGCAACAGCGACACCATCAACGGCAGCGGCGCGGGCGAAGCGGTCACGCTGCTGTCGGGCAGCCAGGCGGATGCGCTTTACCTGACGGGCGGCACGGTGGTGGCCCAGGCCAACGTGGGGAACAGCGCCTTCTACTCCCTGATCGGCAACAACAACACGCTGACCGGCGGCGCGGGTGACAGCCTGAACGTCAGCGGCAGCGGCAATACCCTGAACGTGGCCGGCTATGTCGGCCTTATCGCCGGTAGCCAGGGCAATATCGTCACCTTGTCCGGCGGCATGCTGGCGACCCAGGTCGCCGTGGGAACCACCACCGCCACGACGCTGATTGGGTCCAGCGATGTCGTCAACCTGGGCACCGGCAATACGCTGATGCTCTCCGGGAACAGTGACACCATCAATGGCAGTGGTGAGACGGTTACCCTGCTATCCGGTGACCAGGGCGACGTGTTGGCGCTGGGGGGCAGCACCGTGGTCGCCCAGGCCAACGTGGGCAACACCTCGGCTTATGCCCTGACCGGCAACAACGACACGGTGACGGGCGGCGCCAACAACGCCGTCAATGTCACCGGCAGCAACGACACCATCACCCAGGTCAGCGGCTATGTCGGCCTCTACACCGGCAGCCAGAACGACGTGGTCAACATGTCGGGCGGTACCATCGCCACCCAGGTGAATGTCGGCAACACCACCGCCGTCACCCTCAACGGCAACAACGACACCATCAACCTGGGCGATGGCACGGTCATCATCCTGAACGGCACGGGGGAGGCGGTCACGGCCCACGCCAGCCGCATCACTCTGCAGGCCAATTCCCAGGCGGTCATCACCGGCACGGCCGATACCGTGGTGATGAACGGCATCAACGCCACCGCCACCGTCTCCAGCGCCACCGTCAGCCTGGCGGCCTCGGGCGTGGGCATGACCCTGGGCGGCAGCAATGACACCATCACCGGCACCGGCACGCTGATTTCGACCGGCCTGCTGGCCGCGACCCTGGCCGGCACCGCCTCCACCCTCAACCTGCGGTCCAGCAGCACGGACAACGTGACGGTCACCGCGGGCACGGGCCATGTCATCAACGCCGTGGGCGACACCCTGGCGGTGGCGGGGGCGGTCCAGGCATCCGTCGTGGGTGCCGGCAACACGGTCACCGTGACCGGTGGCGGTAGCTTGACGCTGACCGGCGCCAACGAGAAGGTGACGACCACCGGTTCCACCGTCACCATCGCCGGGGCGGGTGGCGTGGCCGAGACCATAGGCGGCGGCACCAGTACCATCAGCGTGCAGGCGGCCGGCGACACCATCAGCCTCAGCGGCGCCAGCCAGTCCTTGATCATGACCAGCGGCACCGTCAGCCTGACGGGCGGCGGGTCCACCCAGGCCGTCATCGGCGGTTCCGGCGATGCGGTCGTCATGGCGGCGGGCACCTCGGCCACGCTGATCGGCACGGGCGACATGGTCACGGCCATCGGCGGCGCCAGCGTGACGGTGGCCGGTGCGGGCACCCTGGCGGCCTCCATCACCGGTGACCATGACGTCATCGCCGTCACCTCCGCCGCGGACACGCTGACGGTCAGCGGTGCGGCGCAAACCGTGACCATGGGCGCGGGCGTGCTGCAACTGACCGGCGGCACCGCCACCGTCAATGGCGCTGCCACCTCGGTCACCTTGGCCAGCGGCAGCGCCGAGGTGGCGACGGTCAACGGCAACGGCAACCTCATCACCGGCTTCGCCGGCACGACGGTGATCGCCACCGGCAGCGGCGACCAGCTGACCCTGGCCGCGGGCGCCACGGCCACCCTGACGGGCGGGGGCGATACGGTCACGGTCACCAGCCCCGGCGCCACGGTGGTGGTGGCCGGTGCCTTGGGCCTGGCGGAGAGCATCGGCGGGAGCGGCGGCCTCATCAGCGTCGCCACCGCCGGCACGGCGTCCGCGCGCGACACTCTGGCACTCAGCGGTCCCGGCCAGTCGGTCAGCGCCAGTGGGCACGTCCTGTCCGTTGCCGCGTCCGGCGGGCTGACCCTCAGCGGCAGCGGTGACATCATCAGCCTGGGCGCCAACGCCGGCGCCACGCTGAACGGCACCGGCCATGTGGTCACCTTGGCGGCGGGGGCCTCGGCCCTGCTGAATGGCTCGGGCGATACCGTCACCGCCAGCGGTGGCGGCGCGGTCCTGATCCAGACCGCGAACCTGAGCGAAGTCCTGACCGGCAGCGGTGGCCATCTGACCGCCAGCACCACCGGTGACACGATCAGCGCCAGCGGCGCCAACCAGACGCTGACCATGGGCGGTGGCGTGGTCGCCATCACCAGCGGCAATGCCACCCTGGACGGCAGCGGCAACACCGTGACCGTCAGCGCCGGGGCCACCCTGGCCATGACCAGCGGCAATAACGCTGTGACGGCCAGCAATGCCGGTTTGGTCTATATCGGCGCGGGCCCGCAGACCCTGAGCGTGGGCGGCAGCGGCAACACCGTCTCCGTTGCCAACGTCGGCTCCGTTATCACTCTGACCGGCGCCAACCAGACCTTCAGCGGCACCAGCGACCTCATCACCGTGGCGTCGGGCAGCGCGCTGCTGAACGGCACGGGCCACGCCGTGACCGTGGCCAGCGGCGCCAGCGCCACGCTGGGCGGGTCGAACGACGTGGTGACCGCGTCGGGCGTCGCACTGACGGTGGCGGGTGCCTCGGGCCTTACGGCGACCATCGGTGGCAGCGGCAACACCATCACGGTGAATCAGGGCAACGACGTTATCAACCTGAACGGGTCCGCTCAGACCCTGACCGGTTTCTACGACACCATAAATGTGGGGGCCGGCACCGACATCAAGCTGAACGGTGGCAATCACCAGGTGACCCTGGCCGCTGGCGCGAGCGCATTGTTGAGCGGTAGCGGCAACGTCCTGACGCTGACCAACGCTTCCGTGACGGTGGGCGGCGTGGCCGGCTTCGTTGAAACCATCGCCGGCAGTGGTGGCCTGACGAACGTTGGTTTCGGTAACGACACCCTCAGTGTCAGCGGTACTAACCAGACCCTGGCGGCCAGCAACGACACCATAACGCTGACGGGTGGCAACGCCACGATCAACGGCGGTGCCAATGCCCTGACCTTGCAGACGGGCACCACCGCCCAGGTCAACGGTGGCGGCAATATCATCACCGGCACCTCGGCGGCTCTCAATATCGGCGGCGCGGCGGGCCTGACCCAGACCATCGCCGGTAGTGGCAACACCATCAGCGTCAGCGGCGACGTTCTGTTCATCAGCGGCGCCCAGACGCTGACGGGCTACAACAACGTCATCACCCTGGCCAGCGGCGGCAGCCTGAAGCTGAATGGCGGCAATGACCAGTTGTCCATCGCCAGCGGCGCCAGCGCCACGCTGACGGGGGGCGGTAACCTCGTCACCCTGGTCGCCGGGGCCAGCCTGATTGTCGGCGGCAGCGCAGGCCTCACCAACACCATCGCCGGCAGCGGCGGCGCCACCACGGTAAACTTCAGCAACGACACCCTCTATATCAGTGGCGCCAACCAGACCTTGACCGGCAGCGGCGACAGTATTTTCGTCACCGGCGGCAGTGCCATCCTGAACGGGAATGGTGACGGGGTCACGGTCTCGAACGGTGCCGTCGCCACCGTGACCGGGAACAGCGTGACCGCCACGGCCAACGCCGGCACGCTGCTGTCCAGTGGGACCGGCAACACCTTGATCGCGGGCAGCGGCCGCGCCCTATTGAAAAGTACGGCTGGCAGCGTCTCGCTGATCGGCAACGCCGCGGGCAGCACGCTCCAGGCGGCGGGTGGCGCCGTGACTGCTAGCTACGCTCGGGCCAATTTGACCGTAAATCTGGCCAACGGTACGGCGGGGGTGAATGGTGGCAGCGTTGCGGATACCCTGGTCGGTATCACAGCCGTCGCCGTTTCGGGGGCCAACGATACGGTGGTCGCGGGTGCGGCTGGCGAGACACTGATGGTCACTGGCGGGAATGCCACTTTCGTGGCTACCGGCAATGGCAACACGATGCAGGCGGCCGGCGCCGGTCAGGCACTCGTTTCCTATGCCGCCAACAACCTAGCGGTCAACCTAGCCACTGGCACGGCCAAGGTGAATGGCGCCAGCGTCAGCGACATGCTTGTGGGGATCACGGCCGTATCCACCTCAGGCAACAACGGCACCCTGACGGGTGGGGCCGGGGTCACTACCCTGATCGCCACCGGCATTCACAACACCCTGATCGCCGGTGGTGGTAACGGGGCCGTCACGTCCCTGGTATCCAACGGGTTGGGCAACACGCTTAGCGCCGGCGCCAGTGGCGCAACGGCAATTGCCGTCTACAGCGCCGATAACGTCTCGGTCGACCTTTTGGCGACGCCGGAACAAGCCACGTTGAATGGCAATGCCGGCGGCGATGTCCTTTACGGCATCAACAATGTCCTGGTTACCGGAAATAATGCCACGGTGCTGGCCAATCTAGGCCTGAACACATTGATGGCTACCGGCTACAACGACACGTTGATGTCCAGCATCGGCATCGGCGCCACGACGCTGATCGCCAACGGCGGCTCCAACACGCTGGTCAGCAATGGCGGAGTTGGCATTGTCGCCGGTTATCAATCCGGCAATATGACCATCAACCTGCAGACCAACACCTCGACAGTCAATGGCACCTCCCAGGTCGGCACTTTGTCGGGCATCGAGGCCATCTGGGTTTCCGGCGCGAACGACACGCTGATCGGCGGCAGTGTCGCCGCCACGCTTACCAGTACCGGTGTCAACGACACGCTGATCGCCGGTAGCGCGGCATCCACCCTGATCGAGGACGCTGGTAGCGCCGTCATGATCGGCAATGGTAATGGCAGTATGCTTCTTGCCAGTGACGCTGGCACCGCAGTGGCCAGTTATGCCGCCGATCATATGATCGTCGCCCTAGGCAGCCTTATCAGTGGTGGCTACGCGGAGATTTCGGGATCCGGAGTTTCCGATATCCTGGTCGGCCTCAAGGCGGCTGTGATTTCCGGCACAGGTTCCGTTGCCAGCGCCCCTGTAGATGAGACTGGGTACACCTATACATTGACGGCGGCGGGCAGGGCTGAAACTCTTATTGCCGGCGCCGACCTCACGACCTTGATATCAAATGGTCAGGGGAATACGCTTGAAGCGAACGGTGGCCAAGTAATCGCTAATTATACCGCCGCCGGCATGGCCATCAACCTGGCGGGCACGCTGGGCTCGGCCGCTGCCGCCAGCGCCACTCTTGCGGATACCCTCACCGGCATCAACACCCTGATCGCGGCGGGTGATGCCAACACGTTGACGGGAGGCGCCGCCAGCGTCTTCACGGTGACGGGTGACAAGGATTTGATCACCGTCGCCGGTTCGCGCGTCACCATCGCCGGCACGGCAGGCCACACCGCCACCGTGGGCGGCAGCAACGGCATCATCAACGCCACGGCTGGAGATGTCGTCAGCCTCAGTGGCAGCGGCCACACCTTGTCCCTGAACAGCGGCTCCGTGGCGCTGGCGAACAACGCCGGCGCGACGGTTTTGGGCGGCGGCAACACGATCACCGGCGGCACGGGCGATACCCTGCGGCTCGGCGGCAACGGCATGTACGGCACGGACAACACGCTGTTCCTGTCCGGCGCCGCGGTCCAACTGCTCGATAACGCGCGGGGCGATGTCTACGGCAGCAACAACCGGGTGACGGCCGGCAACAGCGACAACGTCTGGATCAACGGCAACAACAACACTCTGTCGGTCACTGGCGCCGGTGGGAACGTTTGGATCAGTGGAACGGGCAGCATGGTCACAGTCAATTCCGAAACCGTCACGGTCAATGCCGGTGCCAATGCCACCCTCAATGGCAGCGGCGACACGGTGTCCATTGCCGGCGGGGCAAGCGTTACGCTGACCGGCAGCAATGACGTGGTGCTGGGCAGCGGCGCCGCCATCAGCTTTGCCGGTACTTCCAGCTTGGTAGGGACGGTCACCGGCAGCAATGATGTCATCACGGTGACGACCACCGCCGATACCCTGACTCTGAGTGGCACGGGAAACACCGTCACTCAGAGCAGTGGCGTGCTCAACCTTGCCGCCAATGCCTCCGCGACCCTGATCGGCGCCGGCATGACCGTCAACGGTGCGGCGGGTGATACGCTGACCGTTGGTGGCAACCAAGTGGCCTGGACCGTGGACACGGTCAATCTGTCAGGCGCCAAAATCACCGAGATTGATCATTCCCATGTCGATGTCTTCGGTGACGGCAACCAAATCACGGCCGGGGTGGGGGACGACATCGCCGCCTACGGCAACAATAACCTCGTCACGGTGACGGGAACCGGCGGCAACGTCTACCTGAAGGGTTCGGGTAGTGTCGTCACGGCCAGCAACAACAGTGTCGTCGCCTTTGCCAATGCCAACGCGACCATCAACGGAAATACCGATTACTTGACGGCTGCCGCCGGCTCGTCGATGACGATCACCGGCACGGGCGATACGGCGATACTGACCAGCGCCACCTTGACGATTGCTGGCCCGGCGGGGCAGTCGGCCACTGTGGGCGGAAGCAACGGAATCATCAACGTCACGCCCACCGGCAACACCGTCTGGCTCAATGGTACCGGGCAGGTGGTCAATGGTAATGGCGAAACGATCCTGGTGCAGGCTAACGCCACGGCGGTTATCAACAATGGTGGCGGTACGACCAACGGTAACGCCGTTAGTCTGTCCAGCGGCGACAGCGTCACCGTCAACGGCATGAGCAACGCTGTCACCCTGGCCGGTGGCGCCACCGCCACCATCACGGCCACCGGTGATACGGTGGCCGGCAATGGCGGTACGCTGATGGTCGGCGGCACCTCGGGTTTGCTGGTCAGCCTCAGCGCCAGCAACGCCACCGCCAGCCTGACGGCGACGGGGCAGACCGTCCTCGTCAGCGGCAGCGGGAATACGGTGTCCGGCATGCAGGATACCATCACCCTTTCAGCCGGCAGCGGTAACATCATCCAGGGTTCCGGCAACACCGTGGCCGTTCAGTCGGGGGCCGGCGGCACCATCAGCGGCACTGGCCAGACCGTCTCGCTGGCGGCCAACGCGGGTGTTACCACGATCACCGGCGCCACCATCGGCGTCACGGCCGCCAGCGACACCCTGGCCATCTCCGGCACGAACGTCACCGTGAACGGTGGCGGTGATACCGTGACCCTGACGAACGCCGCCTCGGCCACGGTGAACGGCAACGCCAATCGGCTGACCTTGAGCAACGCCGCCGCCGTGGTGGCGACGGGGAGTGGCAACAGCTTGACGCTGAACGGCAGTTCCCTGTCCGGCAGCAACCCTTCGGCCACGCTGACCGGGTCCAATGACACAGTGGCACTGACCTATGCCACCCTGGCGATCAACGCCTCGCAATTGGTGGAAACGGTCAGCGGGCAGAATGGCGTGGTGACCGTCCTGTCGACGGCGACCGGCGACACCATCTCGATCAGCGGCAGCAACCAGAGCCTGGTGATGAGCAACGGCACCGCCTCGGTGACCGGCGGCAGCGTCACGGTCAACGGCGGCAACAACGCGGTGATCTTGGCGGCGGGTTCCAGCGGCACGGTCATCGGCGGCAACGACACCATCACGACGAACTACGATACCGCCTCGGGCACAGGCGCCACCCTGACGGTTGGGGCTGCTGGCCTGATGGAGACGGTGACGGGAAATCACGCCACCATCATCCTGACAACGGCCAATGGCACGGGCGACACGCTGAACCTGAGCGGCACGGCCAATACCGTCACCGCCAGCAACAGCACTATCAACCTGGCGGCGTCCAGCACCGCCACGCTCAACGGCACGGGTAATACGGTCGCCGCGGGCGCGGGGGCTATGCTGACGGTGACGGGTGGTAACAACACCATCACTGCCTCGGGCACCAGCAACAGCGTGGTCACGCTTATGGTGACAGGGGCTGCCGGGCTGACGGAAACCATCGGCGGCAGCTATGCCACCGTCACCGTGACGCCCTCGGGCGATGTGCTGAACGTCAGCGGCACCGGGCACGTCATCAACCAGAACAGCGGCACGGTGAACCTCGCGAACAATGCCAATGTCACGGTGACCGGCTCCGGCGAAACCGTCACGGGCGGTACGGGGGAGGTACTGCGGATCGGTGGCAACGGCCTGGGCGGAACCCTGAACACCGTTCGAATGTCAGGCGCCGCCATCGCCGAGGCTGACAATGCGCATACCGATATCTTCGGTGACAGCAACCAGGTGACGGCTGGCAGCAACGATGACATTGCCACCTATGGCAATAGCAACACCCTGACGGTAACGGGCGGCAGCGGTCACGTGTGGATGAGCGGCACGGGCAACATCGCCACCGTCAGCAGTGAAACCGTCTTCATCACCGCCGCCGTGAGCACCAGCAACACGGCCACCATCAATGGCGACAGCGACACCGTGAGCATCGTGGCGGCCGGGTCCGTCGTCACCCTCGGCGGCAATAAAGACGCGGTTTACGCCTCGGGCTCAACCGTGATTTTCACCGGTGCGGCCAGCCACACTGAGTTGGTTAATGGCGATGGGAATACTGTGTCATTGGCCACATCTGGCGACACCCTGGTGTTGACCGGCGGTAACGATACAGTGACCAGCGGCGGCAGCCAGGTAGTGACGGTGGGCGGCAACGGGCAAAATGGCACTCAGGACGTGCTTTGGCTGGCCGGCAGCACGATCACCATCTCCAGCGGATCCCATGTTGATGTGCATGGCGATGGGAATGCGGTGACGGTGGGAAGCACTGATAGCAACGGGATCTATGGCAACAGTAATGCCATAACGATCACGGGAAGTGGTTCTTATGTTCAGTTGTCCGGCGCCGCGAATACTGTAACGGCCAATAGCAACAATATCAGCATGCTGGCCAGCGCCTCCGCGACCATCATTGGCACGGGCGATGTGTTGACCATCTATGGCACTGGCACCAACTTCTCGATCAGCAGCGGCACAGTCAATGTGACGGCTAGCGGCTATACGTTGGCTATGTCAGGAAGTGGTGATGTCATTAATGCCAGCAATGACACCATCAATTCCAGCGGCATAACGAACGCAACACTGAATGGTAACTACAATACAGTGAATTTGCGGAACAACTCCGGTGACACCATCACGGTCGCCAGCGGAACCGGCAGCAACATCAACGCCTCGAATGACGTCATCAGCGTCATCAACGGCGCCCAAGTGACGGTGAATGGCACAAGCGACACCGTCAACATGAACGCCAATTCCAACGTCACGATCACGGGCACCGGGGACACGGTCAACGCGGGCGGTTCCGGCATCACGATCAATGGCAGCGGCGGCAAGACGGAGACGGTGAACGGCGGCGGCAACACCATCTGGCTGAATGCCGGGGGCGACGCTCTCAACCTTAGCGGTGACACTGATACTGTCTATGGTGTGAATGGCGAGACGGTACGGTTTGGCGGCAACGGGCAGTGGGGCACGGGAAGCTGGCTGCACATGTCCAGCGCCACGGTAACCGAGTTGGATAATGCCCATCTGGATGTTCTTGGCGATGGCAACCACGTGGTCGCCGGCACCAATGACTTCATCGCCGTCTACGGCAACAACAATAGCGTAACCATCAACGGCTCCGGTGGCCAGTCCTGGCTGAGTGGCACCGGCAACGCCATCTCCGCCTCTGGCGCCGGCTTCAACATCCTTGCCAATACCGGCGCCACTTTCTACGGCAATAACAATAACCTGACGATTGCGGCCGGCGCCGACATTACGGTTGCCAGCGGCAGTGGCAACACGATGAACGTGAACGGTAATGCTACTGTCACCATGTCCAGTGGGACATTCAATATTGCCAACGGTCTGACCATCACTCTGACGGGCGGCGGCAACAGTATCAATGCCAACAATGATACGATCAATACAGCCGGCGGTATCTGGTCGACCAGCCTGTTTGGCAATGGCAATACGGTGAACTTGCGGGCGAACAGCGGGGACAACATCGGCTTCTTCGGCACCGGCAACACGGCGAACGCCACCGGGGACACCATTGGGGCCTGGAATGGCGGCCAGGTGACGGTGAACGGCAGCAACGATACCGTCAGCATGAATGGCAATTCCGTCGTCTGGGTGAATGGCGGGGGCCATAATCTGAACTTCCAATCCGGTGGCACCGCCAATGTCACCGCCGGCAATTTGACCGAAACCGTCACGGGCTCCGGCGGTACTGTTAATGCGGGATCGGACACCCTGAATCTGAACGGTGGTGTTCAGGGGATGACGATCAATATGTCCAGCGGTACCGTCACCGCCCAAGACAATACGGGAAATTCCTCGGGCATCACCCTGAACGGTTCCAACAATACGCTGAATGAGGGGGCAAACAGCGCGTTCGTTGTTTCCGGTAATTACAATACGATCAATTCAAAAGGGTACATGAGGCTGCTTTCGGGCAGCCAGGGGGACGCCATCTACGGCTCCGGTGCCTGGGTGGATACACAGGACAACGTGGGCAACGGCGCCGGCCTGACACTCTACGGGAATGGCAACACCCTGCAGGCTGGCGCCAACAACAGTTTCAATATCGTCGGATCCAATGACGGTATCAGAATGGGCAACGGCAGTTATGTTGGGCTCATCGCTGGGGATCAGAATATATACATCACCATGTCCAGCGGGCGCTTGGTGACCCAGGACAATGTGGGGAACGGTGCGGGTAACACTCTGAACGGGTCCAATAATACCGTCACCGCTGGCGCGAACAACAATTTCACTGTTGTCGGCTCCAACAACAACATCTCCATGGGCAATGGTGGCTACCTGGGCCTGATTTCTGGCGATCAGGGCACATCCATCACCATGTCCAATGGCCGTTTGGCGACCCAGGACAATGTCGGCAATAGCGCCGGTAATACGCTGTATGGTTCCAGCGACACCGTGACGACCGGCGCCAGCAACAATTTCAATGTTGTGGGCTCCAACAACAACATAACCATGGGCAATAGCAGCTATATCGGGCTGATCTCGGGCGCCCAGGGCAACACGATCACGATGTCGAATAGCCAACTGGCCACACAAGACAATGTGGGGAATAACAACCGCACCACCCTCAACGGCTCCAATAACTCGATAACGACCGGTGCCAATAACAATTTCAGCGTGGTGGGTAGCGGCAATACCGTCCACGGCGGCGGCGGTCTTACGATACAGGCCGGCGGTAACGGCAAGTGGGGGACCGGAAATTGGTTCTATATGTCGGGTGCGTCGGTGACTGAGACCGATGATGCCCATTTGGACGTCACCGGCGATAGTAACCACGTTGTTGCCGGCACCAACGATTTTATTGCCGTATATGGCAACAACAATAACCTGAACATTAACGGCACCGGTGGGTCATCTTGGTTGAGCGGGACGGGCAATGCCGTGTCCGCCAATGGGGCGGATTTCAATATCCTCGCCAATGCTGGTGTTACCTTCTACGGCAACAACGACACCATGGCCTTGGCCAGTGGCGTTAATTTAACCCTGGCCAGCGGTACCGGGAACACCATGAACGCCACGGGTTCAACCATCACCTTCAACGCTTACACAGGTGGCACGGTTAACGGCAACAACAACACCATTTATGTCAACGCCAATGATACGGTGACGGTGACCGGTACTGGAAACACGATCTACTTAACGGGTACTGGCGTCTCCCTCTATGGCGATGGCGGCAATATCAACTTGGCGAGCGGCTTTAGCGGCAATGTGTTTTCAAACAACGCCACCATTAATATGGTAAGCAACAGCAATTCTTATGCTGGCGTTTATGGAACGAACGTTGCCGTCAATAACTTGAATGGCAACAACTATATTAATGCCGTCAACTCCGTCGTTGCCGTTTATGGCTCAGGTGCGGCGATGGGTGTGATTTCCGGCGGCAAGGTAACCATTTCCAATGGCACGATTAATACAGCGAAAGACGCCTCATTCTCGGTCTACGGAAGTGGGAATACGATCAATGAGGCTGATGGCGTTAACGTCAACGTCCACGGTAATAATAACACGGCAAACGGTAGTACGAGTGCACAGGTTCAGTTCTGGACAGGGCCCGGATATGGTAATGGCGCCAATGGTCCAGCCATCAGTTGGGTCTATGATCACGACCCCATTGTCCTGAACTTGCAGGGGCGAGCGGTAACGACCGTCGGCCTGGACGGTTCAACGGTCAATTTTGACATGGCGAATGTCGGCACCACCCAGAAGACGGGGTGGGTCACCGCAGGTGAAGGCGTGCTGGTCTATGATCCCGCCAACAAGGGCACGGTGACGCAGGATAAGGACTTCGTGGCCGGCTACAGCCAGCTGGCCCAGCTGGACAGCAATCACGACGGGATGCTGGATGCCCATGATGCCGCTTGGTCCAGCCTGAAGGTTTGGGTGGACCCAACGGGGCAGGGGGTGTTCAACAGCTCGGACTTGGTTACGCTAGACCAGTTGGGGATCGCATCGCTGAGCTTGCAGGAGACGACGGCCAATCGTGACGATAATGGCAACACCATCCTTGGCGACGGCGGCTTCACCCGAGCGGACGGCTCCACCGGCGCCATGGCGGCGGTGGCCCTCGCCTACAGCGTGAACGACGCGACCCAGAAGTTGATCCAGGCGATGGCCAGTTTCAGCGGCGACAGCGGATCGGGAACGTCGATGACGATCTCAAGTCCAGCCAACGATACGCAGCAACAGCAGCAACTGGCGGCGGCACATTGATCCCGATCACGCTATAGTGTGACACGATTGCTTGATAGTCCGGCTGGCGGCATTCCCGCCGCCGGGCTTGGCAGTCAAAAAGTTGGTCAGTCTAAGGAACAAAGAGAGAAAGAGTGGCGGATACGGTGGAAACGGCGGTGCTGACCATTCCGGAGGCGCTGAGCCAAGCAACGGCCTTGCATGACGCTGGCAAGTATGCGGAGGCCGAGGTGATCCTGGCGGCGGCCATCGCGCATCACGGCCACCATGGCGATCTTTTAAACGCCCGCGGTGTCATGTTCGCGCAGATGGGGCGGCACCTGGATGCTCTGTGGTGCTACCGCGATGCCCTGGCGGCGAACCCGCGCGGCTCTGGCATCTGGACCAACCTGGGCAATGCCCTGACCAAGTTGAAATATCTGAAGAGCGCCGTCGACGCCCACCAGCGTGCCATCGAATTGGCGCCCAATGATGTGCTGCTGCATCACAATCTGGGGACATCGTTGGCCGAGGCAGGCGACCACGGCGCCGCGGTGCTCGCTTTCAGCCGTGCGTTGGACCTCAATCCCGATTTTCATAAGGCGCGCTGGGACCGCGGGCGCAGTTATCTTTACTTCGGCAATTATCGTCCGGCTTGGGCGGATTACGAGGTCCGTCTGATCAGTGGCCAAGTGCCCATTCGCGAAAATCTCAAGAGCACCAAGTGGGACGGCAGCCCTTACGGTGGCAAGCGCCTGTTGTTACTGGCGGAGCAGGGATTCGGCGATACCCTGTGGGTGGCGCGTTACCTGTCGCGGGTCAAGGCGCTGGGGGGCGAACTCATTGTGGAGTGCCAGAAGGAGATCATTCCCTTGCTGGCGGACTTGGGGGTGGCCGATCAATTCATTCCCTGGGGGGCGCCGCTGCCGGAGGCCGATTACCATGCCCACTTGTGCAGCCTGCCCGGCTTGTTCACCATGGATTTCGGCAGCATTCCGGCCAAGCCCTATCTAAAAGCGCCAGCGGATCGCATCACCAAGTTCGCGTCCATTTTTGGCCCACCCGATGGCCGTCTGCGGGTCGGCATCGTCTGGTCCGGCAGCACCACCTTCAAACGCAATGGGGAGCGGGCGCGGCCGCTGCTGGGCTTCTTCCAGGCGTTCGCCCAGCCGGGCGTGCAGCTTTACAGCCTACAGAAGGGCCCGCCGGAGAAATCGCTGCACGACCTGCCGCGAGGCGGCCCCATCATCGATCTGGCGCCTCACCTGGGTGACTTCGCGGATACGGCCGCCGCCATCCATCACCTCGATCTGGTGATCATGACCGACAGCTCCGTCGCCCATCTAACGGGCGCCATGGGTAAGGAGGTCTGGGTGCTTCTGGGCCACGTGGCCCATTGGCTGTGGTTGCTGGATCGCACGGACTGTCCCTGGTACCCCTCCATGCGCCTGTTCCGCCCCCGTGCGGAAGGCGACTGGGAGCATGTATTCGATGGCGCCTCTGCGGAACTGACGTTACGCACGGGGATTATGAGGATGTGACGTGGGGCGGCGTGTTGCAGCGAGGCGAGACGGGCAAGAGGTCATCCTATCCCCGTTAAAGATTAGGCGGCGCCGACGGGGTTTGGGCGTCCGAGGTCGAATATGCGATTAAGGACCTCGACAGTGATGGCGACCTCCTATGAAACGAGCAGCGGAAAGGAATCAACTGTTTACCAGTTCTTCACGCCGCCGCCTGCAACAGCAAGTCATCCGAACAGCCCGCCTCGCAAGAGCGCGGGCTGTTCGCTGTTCCGGGCTTGGCGGTGCCGTTCGCGGCGACGGCGAGGATGCCGGCGAGATCGCTGTGCAGATCGACCCGAAGGCCATCGTCCGCCGGAGTCAGGACGATGCGGCTGATCAGCGACCGGATCAGCTCGGCAGCCCGGGGGCGTGTCTCTTGCTGTTGCAGGGCGTCATGCAGGGCGGCAACCCGCTCCCGATAGACCAGCGCCATGCTCGGGTGAAGAACCGGGGGCGGGACTGTCAGGAATTTCGTGCTCGGTGGGGTCATAATGAGGAAGAAGGAGACCCTCTATGGCCCGACGCAAAGAGCCAGTTATCCCCGACGCGATCCTGGACCAGTTGCTGGCCGGGGCGGATGCCAAGACGGCGTTTGAACAGAACGGCCTGCTTGAGCAGTTGAAGAAGGCTCTGACGGAACGCGCCTTGAAGGCGGAACTGGATCACCATCTTGCGGATGATGATGGCGGCAACCGGCGCAACGGCTATGGCCGCAAGACGGTGCTGACGGATGGTGGCCCGGTTGAGCTGGCCATACCCCGGGACCGGACGGCGACGTTCGATCCGCAACTGATTGGCAAGTACCAGCGGCGCTTTCCGGGCTTCGACGAGAAGATCATCTCGATGTACGCACGGGGCATGTCGACGCGTGAGATCGCGGGGCACCTGCGGGAACTCTACGGCATCGAGGTATCGGCCGACCTGATCTCGACAGTCACGGACGCGGTGATCGAGGAAGTGACGGCCTGGCAGAACCGACCGCTGGAGGCGATCTACCCGCTGGTGTTCCTGGATGCCATCCGGGTGAAGATCCGGGATGAGAGCCTGGTGCGTAACAAGGCCATCCACGTTGCCATCGGCGTGCGGGCCGACGGCACCAAGGAAGTGCTGGGCCTCTGGATCGAGCAGAACGAAGGCGCCAAGTTCTGGCTGCGGGTCCTGAACGAACTGAAGAACCGGGGCGTTGAAGACATTCTGCTGGCCGTGGTCGATGGCCTGAAAGGCTTCCCCGAAGCGATCGCTGCCGCCTATCCCGAGACCATCGTGCAGACCTGCATCGTCCACCTGCTGCGCCACAGCATGGAGTTCGCCTCCTGGAAAGATCGCAAGGCCATCGCCGGTGCCCTGAAGACAATTTACGACGCCGTGGACGACAAGGCGGCCGAGGCCGCGTTGACCGCCTTCGAGGTCGGCCCCTGGGGCGAAAAACACGCCGCAATCGGCAAGGCCTGGCGCCGAGCGTGGCAGGAGGTCATTCCCTTCTTCGCCTTCCCGCGCGAGGTCCGGCGGATCCTTTACACCACCAACGCCATCGAGGCGCTGAATTCCAAGCTGCGCCGGGCGGTCCGCGCCAGGGGGCACTTCCCTAATGACGAGGCGGCCCTGAAGCTGCTGTTCCTGGTCTTGAACCGGGCGGAGAAAGATTAGAAAATGCCACCGCGCGAATGGACAGCGGCCAAGGCCCAGATGGCCGTCATGTTCGGTGAGCGGTTCTCAAAGGCGATGAGCGCCTGATTGTGAAACCGACCCCACCGAGCACGAAATTCCTGACAGTCCCGGCGCAGCTCGCCGAAATCGCGCCGCTGCTGGATGACGGCACCATCCGCATCGTCATCGACAGCAGCTTTCCCCTCGCCAAAGCGCGCCAGGCGCACGAACATGCTGCCAAGGGCAACCTGCAGGGCAAGATCGCCCTGACCGTCGACTGACGGGGCTGACATGACCAAGCACCCCAGCCACGTCCAAGGCACAGCCGACTGGTTCGGGATGGTCGGAACGGTGCTCTGCGATGCGATGAACCGTGGCGGCGCGGGAAAACTCCCAGACTGGACGCTCATCGAACGTTATGTCGACGGAGAGCCGCTTCCCAGCGGCCTCACTCAGGGCATACGCATCGACATCCGCGACGGCATCGCCACTTTTCGGGTCGGCGTCGTCCGGCACGAGTACGGGGACGCCACCATCGAAGTGACTGCCAGTGCGGCCAGGGCGCTGAACCTGCTGCGCAACGGCGATCCCCGATTTGATGTCGTGCGGGCGGAGGCGGTCAGGACGGGGGCGATGAGGGTGGAAGGGGACCTGTCACCGATCGCAACGGTGCTGGTCGCGACACATGACGAGATAGTCGATAGGACGTTGTAGGGGGAACTCTGCCTGTCGATGTGGCGACGCGATGGTCATGCCAGACCGGGGACGTGATTTATAAGGCGGCCTACCTCGTGTTTTTGCTTACGCACCAGCGTTCGGCAGTATGCGAAAGTACGACATAACGAACTGAAAACGCTTAAATAATCCGCCGACACCGATCAAGGTCGATCGCGGGGCTAGCCTCGCGGTTGACGATTTGGCTGACGGTGTGTCGGTTGTTGCCGACAGCGCCAGGTGAAGATACCGTCCGTGGAGATTGAGCCCCTGACGGCGTTTTTTGTACGCACAGTCGCAGCATGAGCGTGCCGGCCAACACGCCGGAGACCAAAATCGCGGGGCGCCTGTTACGCGCTGGGACATGATTGGGTTCAATCGAAGCCGGGCGGCGTTTTGATCATCCTTCGGATTTCCAGCCGCCGATGGCCTTGCGGCCCGAGCGCATGTGGTACTTGAAGCAGTCGGGCCGGTAGTTGGCGTGGATGATCTGCACACCCCGCCCTCTCTTGTCCCTGACCACCTGCTCCATGCGCAAAATCGGAGCGCCGGGCGCCATATGCAGGGCGGTGGCCACGGGCGGCTCGGCGGCCACGGCGGTGATCCACTGTTCCGCCTCGTTCGGGGCGAAGCCGATACGCTCCAGCGAGACCAGGGTGGGGACCGTTTCCATGTCCGTGCGGCTGATGCCGGCCGCGATGTCCAGCGGCATGAACTGCACGATGTAGGAGAAGGGCTCGCCCGCCAGCTTGCGCAGGCGCACCACCCGCTGCACCGGCGTCCCCGCCTCCACGTCCAGCAGGGCGGCGACGGCCGGCGGCGACCCCAGTTCGGTGACGTCCAGCACCTCGACCTCGGTTTCGAGGCCCATGGTCTTCAGGCTTTCGATCAGGTTGTCGAAGCTGCCGTGGACCTGGGGCAGGGTGGCCGATGCCGTCACCACCGTGCCCCGGCCGCGATGGCGGCTGACCAGATCGTGCGCCGCCAATTCATTCAGCGAGCGCTTCACGGTGACGCGGGACACGTTGAACAGCTTGGCCAGCTCCTGCTCCCCCGGCATGACCGAGTTGGCCGGGAACTCCCCATTACGGATCTTCTGCCGCAGGAGGAGGAAAACCTGATGGTACAGCGGCGTGGGCGCCGTGTGGTCCAACTGGTCCGGGGTCAGGCCTGTGTCGGGTGGGGAATGGTCCATGTATCCCGTCGGCTGCGGTTTGGTGGCGAGGTTGTTTTTGGCCAAGGCGCTTCAGCCGGTTGAGGACAAGAATTTCAGAGGCCAGCAATAGGCATATTATTTGGTTTTTAGATTTTTATTGGAATTATATGTCAAACGCGGCGGACATGTGCTGGAGCGGCCGCATCCCAGCGCCCAACAGTGCCCGTCGGCATAGGTGTGGCGGGCGGGGAGCCCGCCCTATGGCTGCCCGCCCTATAACCCCAGGGCGCCGGGGTTCAGGGTGTGTGCCGGGTCCAAGGCGGCCTTCAAGGCACGCAGGAGGTCGATGCTGGCGGCATCGCGTGAGGGCAGGTAGGGGTAGGTGCGGCCGATCTGGAAGTGCGCCAGACCATTGCGCAGGAAGAGGGCCAGCAGGCGCTGCCGCGCCTTTTCCACCATGGCCGCCGCGGCTGGATTGGGTGGGTTGCGCGTCAGCTTGGCCAGGTGGTTGGACTCCACCACCGCCTCATGCACCTCCAGCAGGGCATCGGGCCAGTAAAAGACGGGCTCGATGATGATGGCGTTGGTGGACATGGCGGTGAAGAGGTAGGCGTGCTCCACCTTATGATCGTTCAGCTCCGCCCGCATCGAGGTCAACTCCGCCTCCATGGCGGTGAAGATCTCGTGGGCACGGGAAAGGGGTGTCAGGGCGTGGATCGGTGCCCAGCGTTCGCCGCCCGGCCCCAGCACGGCGTTGAGGGCGACGAAGGGCTGCGCCCGAAAGACCTTAGGGATGGTGTTTTCCACCTCGTGTCCCTGGTGGCGGGCGGCGATGGCGCGGGCTGCGGCCAGGTCGTCGGCCACGCCGGCGGCCGACCGGCCTTCGCACACGATGTGCAAGGCGTAGTCGCCGTCATCGATGAAGCCCCGGCCGGCCAGCGCGATCTTCGCCGCCTCTTTCAGCCCCCCCAGCAGGGTCGACTGCTTGCCCACCACGTTCTTCAGGGCGCCCAGATCGGCGGCCAGCGACGCCCGCTTCAGACGGATACGGGTCAGCCGGGGGTCGAAGCCGCAGATCTCGCAGGCGATGCCAGCGCGGGTGATGGCGGCCATGGCCGCGAACATGTCGCTATCGGTCTTGAACGAGAAGGAGGCATAGGCCTCGTGCTGTGGCAGGGGGATGAGGCGCAGGGTGATCTCGGCCTTGATGGCCAGCGTGCCGCAGTCGCCTGTGAAGATGCCGGCGAGATCCGGCCCATAGAATCGGTAATAGGGGCTGTCGCCGTCGGCGCCCCGTGCGCCCGTGCGCAGGATGCGGCCATCGGCCATCACCAGGGTCAGCGCTACCATGCTCTCGCTGCTGGTGCCGTGGTGCCCGGCGCCGAAGAAGGCGTTGCCCTGGGACAGGCCCCCACCGACGGTTGACAGCAGCCCGGACAGGGGCCCCCAGTAGGGCGTACGCAGGCCCAGTGGCGCCAACGTGTCATTCAACGTCTTCCAGGTGCAGCCGGCCTGCACGGTGACGACCATGTCGTCGGCGCGGACGTCCAAGACCTTATCCATACGGCCCAGGTCCAGCATCACCGTTGCGGCCGAGGTCGGCAGATACCCCTTGGTGTAGCTCATCCCACCGCCGCGGGGGGTGCAGGGGTGGCCGGCGGCGGCGCAGGCCGCGACCACGGCCGCCAGCTGGGCCGTATCGGCCGGTGCCACGACCAGGGCCGCCGTTTCGGCGGCGCGGGTATAGATGTCTTGGGAATGAAAGGTGCGGGTGGCGCTGTCGTCATGGACGTGGTCGCCGCCGACAATGGCGGCCAAGTCGCGCGCCAGCGACTGGATGTCCGTCCGCATCCCATCGGACAGGGCGGTATCGGTGCGATTCATCGCCATGATGGCTGGGCCCCCAGTTTTCCCGTCGAATGTCTGTTGGTGCCATCGTGCGGCCATCCCCCCGCGCGACGGACAGGTTCCGGCGCGCTTGTCCGCACAGTGGTCCGGCTGGTGCTGCGACCAGCGCCTTGTCCCCGCTTGGTGCCACTCTCGGTTTTGGCGGCGGTGACGGCCGGATCAGGTCGCAGCCCGTCGGACGTAGGAATTGGGGGTATGATGGATAAAGCGGGTCGGGGCGAATTCACCCGGGGTTGGCGCGTGCTTCTCGCGGCGCTGTTGGGCACCATGTGCGGTGCATCCCCGTTACCCTACAATACCATCGGGTCGTTCCTGCAGCCGCTGGGGCAGGAATTCGGCTGGAACGCCGGCGCCATCATGACGGCTGTCATGTGCTTCGGCCTCTCGGGATGCCTATGCGCGCCTGTCGTGGGCGCGCTGGCGGACCGCTATGGCGCCCGGGTCGTGGGCCTCCTGTCCCTGGTGGCTTTCGCCGTCGTCTTCGCCGCCTTGGGCCTGACGGGGTCGTTGGCGATGTTCTATGCCGGCTATCTGCTGATCGGTGTCGTCGGCATCGGGTCGACACCCATTACTTGGTCGCGGGCGGTCAATCTCTGGTTCGTGCGCCGTCGTGGCATGGCGCTGGGGATCATGCTGACCGGCACGGGGCTCGCCGCTTTCTTCCTGCCAACGACGGCCGTCTTCCTTATTCAGCACTGGGGGTGGCGCTGGGCCTATGCCGCCCTTGCCCTGCTGCCGGTGGTGGTGGCATTGCCGGTGGTCTGGTCCTTCATGCGCGAACCGGCGGCAGGCCAGGTGCCGGCCCTGGCGGGCGGCGGCGCGTCGATTGACAGGACGGGTGTCACCCTGGTCGAGGCCATGCGCGACCGCCGGTTCTGGATCATGATGCTGGCCTTTCTGGTGATATCCATCGCCTATGGCGGCTTTCACACCAACCTGCAGAACATGGCGCGCCTGAAAGGGTTGAGCCGCGAGACCGGCGCGCTGATCGCGGGCTGCGTCGGGTTGGCCATCATTGTCGGCCGGGTCGGAGCCGGCATGCTGGTGGACCGCATCTGGGCGCCGGTGGCCGCCTTTCCATTGCTGGCGATGCCGGCCCTAGGGTGCGTTATCTTCATCAGTGACACGACGTCGACCGGCCTGATTGTCCTGGCGGCCATCCTGCTGGGCGGGGCGGCGGGGGCCGAGGCGGACATGATCTCCTACCTGGCGGGACGCTATTTCGGCATGGCCTTCTATGGCCGCATCTACGGCATGCTGTACGCCGCGTTCGGCTGCGGCGCCGCCATATCGGCCCCCATTTATGGCTACGTCTTCTCCGCGACGGGCAGCTACGTTCCCATCCTGGCGGCGGCGGCCGTCATGTTCTTGGGCGGTGCCGCCCTGCTGTTGCTTCTGGGGCCATATCCGGTGAGCCTGCCGGCCATCAGGCCGGCCCAGCCGGTTCCCGTTCATGGCTCATGACGCGGGCGGCGTCCATCCGCGTCTGACTTGGAAGCGAGCGCCGGGGCGTCGCTTCCAAGTCAGGGAAAGGCGTCGCTGGCTAGGCGCTGCGCCTCGTCCTTCAGGATATCCATGAGATCGGCTGTGGCGGGGGAGATGGCGGCGCGGCGGCGGCGCATGGCGATCAGCGGCGTGGTCCAACGTCCCTGGGCCAGGTCGCGCCCCATCAGGCCGGGATGGTCGGTCACCAGCGACTGCGGCAGCAGGGCCAACAGGTCCGTCGCCGCCAGCATGGACAGCGCGAAGGGGATGGAGACGGTGCTGATCTGCGCCTGGATGGGTTCCAGACCCGCGGCCGCGAATTCCTGATCGACCGACAGGTCCAGATCATCCGGCAACTTGCCGAACAGCCAGTCGGCGCCGGCGAGGTCGCCGATTGACCGCGCTTTGGTCAGGATGGGGTTGCCGCGCCGCGCCACCACCAGCCACCGCTCCAGCCCTATGGCGGTGACCATGATCTGGGGATCCACGTCTTCCGTGCCGGTGGTGACCGCCAGTTCCAGGTCGCCCGACAGCAGCAGGCGGGTGAAGTCGGCCTTCACCCCGCCCTCTATCCGCATGCGCAGTTGGGGATAGCGGCGCTGCAGGCGGATGACGGCCCTGGCGCCGATCCCGGCCGAGGCCACCGGGCTCATGCCCAACGCGAAGCGGTTGGCGCTTCGGCCTAACGCCACGTCGAGGTCGCGGCGGAATACCGCGACCTCGGATAGCATGGTGCGGGCGTGCTGAAGCAGGGAGTCCCCCATCCGGGTCACCATGACGCCCTTGGGCGTGCGTTCCAGCAACACCACGCCCAACTCGTCCTCCAGCCGTGCCAAGCTTTTGGACAGGGCTTGCTGGCTGAGGCCCCGGCGGCGTGCGGCGACGGTGAAACTACCCGTATCGACCACCGCCAGGAAGTACTCCAGGTCACGCAGTTCCATGACGACCGCCCCAGGTCAGAAGGGCTTGACCGTGCCCAGAAACGCCATGCTGATGATGCCCACCCAATATACGTAGGCCAGCTTGCGGGAGAAGGACATGATGGCGGTCAGGCGCGCTTCTATGGCCGGGTTCGGGCCGCCGGATACCAACTGGCGGAACGCCATGACCCAGTCGCGCATGACGTAGCGCAGGATCAGCCCAATGATCAGCAGGCCGGAGAACAGGGTCACCTTGGCGGCGTACCAATAGGCCGTGAGCGGCCCGCCGGTGGCCAGGCTGTACACCCCGGTGATGAACAGCGCCGGGATGACGACGTAGCGAATGGACTCGTCGATCTTGGTCAGGCGTATGCCGATGTCCGTTCCGCGCTTGAAGAAGGCCGACAGGGCCAGCGCGACCCAAAAGGCGACGAAGATCCACATGCCCACCAGCCACGGCCCGCCCAGCGGCTGGACGCCCAGATTGTGGCCCATGTGCAGGCCCAGCGGCAGCAGCAGGATGATGCCGGTGCGCGGGATGATGTCGATGCGATAGGCTGTTTCCATGTGGCGCCGCCGTTCGTCCAGCGACAGGCTGGAATCGACAATGGGGCGCGACGCGTTGAATACGCCCCACTCACCGCCCAGCCAGTAGGCCATCGCGATGATGTGCAACCATTTCAGGACCAGATGCGTATCCAGGTACATGCCTAAGAATTCCATGACGTGCTGTGCCCCCGATTGACCTTTTTGGTGCGCGGCCCTGTCCAACGGCTTCCAGGCGCATGATTGGCGCCGCCATTTGTCCAGACATATTGGCCGCTGAGGGCGATTTCCCCCAAACGCAGGGGCGCAACCATCACAAACCTTCACCGTGTCCGGCTGGTGGACGTCGGGGCGGGCCACATATCGGTGTTGTTGAGAAGGACAATTGGATGTGGGACGGCGGCGGTGGCCAGCCGTTACCGTTTGCCTACCCGGACAAGGGGCAGTGGCTTTCCCGACGCGCATTCCCGTCCGATAGCCACAGAAAACAACGCGGAGGCAGGGCATGACCGATGTGAGGGCTTCTGGCGGCGTCAGTGCCGCGGCCCCGTTGCCGGCGGCGGGAGAGCGTATTCTTCCCCGCGTGATCAAGGGCCAGCGATCCCATTTCTTCGACGATCCGACCATGGATCAGATGATGACCTTTTTCATGGAGCTGATGACCGAGGTCATGGTCTTGCGCGATCGCCAGGACACGTTGGAGCGGGCACTGGAGGATAAGGGCGGCATCAGCCGGGCCGAGTTGCGGACTCTGATCCCGCCGCCCGAGGTTGAGGCGGAGCGCGCGGCCGACCGCGCGGCCTTTGTTGAGCGGGTGCTGCGTCTTCACGAGCCGTCGGGGGCCGAACCAGAGGTGCGGTGAGGCGACGCCTGAATGCCGCTCGACGGGCGCGGCACACAGTCTAGGACTAGCGGATCAGGATGAAGGCGATGGCGACGAACACGGTTCCGGATATTGATAGCCTCTTGGTGCCGACCCACGATGAATTCGCGCGGCAACGCGCGGTGGCGGCCATCCACACCCACGCCATGCTGCGGCTGCGGTTCGACTGCCGCATCGCGTATGAACGCAACGTCAAGCCGGTGTATGAGCGTCAGCACGGACGCGCTCCGGAAACGGGGGTGGAGATCGCCGACGCTATGAAGGGCGATCCATTCTACCAATTCTACAGCTCCATCCGTTACAACGCGCAGGAGATGGGGCCGCTGGCCCGTCAGCCCGCGGTGGAGCGTGCCTTGCCCGCCATGATTGAGGTCGCCCGGTCGGCGGCGCTATCCAATGCCGCTGGCGGGTCGCTGCGCCTGAATCCCGATCTCGTCGTTCCCAGCTATATGACGGACTACGACGTGCATCTGGCGGCTGGCAGCTACCATTCCGAATTCGTGGACGACGACGTGGCCCAGGGCGTCCTGTTGGGGCGGGGCCTGTCCCCGATCGCCGGCAAAACCCGCCTTACCAAGGCGCGCAACTTCGCTGGCGTCGGCCAGTCCATCGCTTATTGGCTGCAGGCCAGGTATCCCACGTTCGCGCCTCGTCGCATGTTGGACATGGCGACGCAGTCGGGCGCCAACCTGATCGCCTATCCCAAGGCATTTCCCGGCCTGGAGGCCCACGGCATCGACGTGGCGGCCCCCGGTTTGCGCTATGGCCACGCCAAGGCCGAATTCGAGGACGTGGCCATCCACTTCAGCCAGCAGGACGCCGCCCACACCGATTTCCCGGACGGCCATTTCGACCTGGTGGTGTCCAGCTTCTTCCTTCATGAGGTGCCGGTCCCTGTGACGCACCAGATCCTGAAAGAAGCCTTTCGCCTCTTGGCTCCCGGCGGCCTCCTGGTCTTTATGGAGTTGCCGCCGCACAAGGCCTGCGACGCTTTCATGAATTTCGCCTACGACTGGGACACGGAACACAACAACGAACCATTTTACCGCGATTACCGGTCGCAGGACCCGACTGAACTGGTGGTGGCGGCGGGCTTCCCCCGTGACAGCGCATTCGAACTGACCATTCCTGACGTCACCAGTTTCGACATGGATCGGTATCCCGCCTTCCTGAATGGCGAAATCGAGGCGCCGCCTCATGGGCGCGGCGGCTGGTTCGTCTTTGGCGCGCGCAAGTCGAGCTGAACGGCGGATGAGTGCTCCACAGTATCAGGGGGGCAGGCCGTCGACACGGCCTACCCCCACCTTTTTCGCCTGTGCGTGTCGGGCACCGGACATTGCGCAACCGCATCGTCCATGCCTCGACGACCACCCGCTTCCAGGAGCGGGGGCGGGTCACGGACAAGCTGATCGCCTATCACGTCAACCGCGCGCGCGGTGGTGCCGCCTTGACGGTAACCGAGCCGCTTGCCGTGCTGTCGCGGCAGCTCAACGGCGTGCGGGTGGAGGTGCTGTCGGGGGTGAACGCCGATGGCCTGGCGCGCTGGGCCGCGGCGGTGGAGGCCGAGGGATGCGGCCTGATCGGCCAGATCCAGGATCCGGGCCGCGGGCGGCATGAAGACGGGCGCGTTGGCCGGCTGATCAGCGCTTCCGCCCTGCCTGACGATCTCTCCTGGACGGTGGCGCACGCCCTGACGACCGGCGAGGTCGAGGGCGTGATTGAGGAATTCGTCCGCTCCGCCGGCCTGCTGAAGGCTGCCGGCTTCGCCGGGGTGGAGGTTTCAGCCGGCCATGGCCACCTCTTCCATCAGTTCCTCTCCCCCTGTCCAACCAGCGGAAGGACCGTTACGGCGGCGACCTGGCCGGACGCGCCCGCCTGTTGACGGATTTGCTGCGGGAACTGCGGCGGCACTGCGGTCCGGATTTCCTGGTCGGGGTCAAGCTGCCGGGCGAGGATGGCCTGCCTGGCGGCATCGGCATGCAAGAGTCGGCGGCGGTAACCGCCCTGGTGCACGCCACCGGTGCCGCCAGCTACATCACCTATTGCTGGGGTTCCCACGCCGACACCCTGGACTGGCACTTGCCGGACAACCACGGCCCGCGCATGCCCTATGCCGCCAAGATCGCCGCGCTGGGGCGCAGCGCGCCGGGGACGCCCATCGGCGCTCTGGGCCTGATCACCGATCCCAATGAGGGCGAACGCCTGGTGCGCGACGGTCTGGCCGACCTGGTGATGTTGGCCCGGCCGCTGGTCACCGATCCCGCGTGGCCCAACAAGGCGAGGACGGGGCGCGAGGCGCAGATCCGCTACTGCGTTTCCTGCAATACCTGCTGGCACTTGATCGCCACGCACGGCGCGCTGCAATGCGACAACAACCCCCGTGTCGGTGCCGAGGATGAGGCCGACTGGACGCCGCCTCGCCTTGCCGGGCCGTCGCGCCGCGTGGTGGTGGTGGGGGCAGGGCCGGCCGGGCTCGAGGCTGCCTGGACGGCTGCCGCGCGGGGGCACGAGGTCACGGTGTTCGGCCAGGGCGGGGAGGTCGGCGGCAAGGCGCGGCTGCAGGCCTTCCTGCCGGGAGGGGAAGGCATCAGCAGCGTCTACGACTACCAGCGCCTGGCGGCGGACCGGCACGGTGCCCGGTTCCGGCTGGGGGAGACCGCCAGCCTGGATGACATCTTGGCGTTGCAGCCGGACGCCGTGGTTCTGGCGACGGGCGCCAGCCCCGCCTGGCCCGGCTATTTGCCGCTGGAGTATCGGGGCGAAGGCTATTTCCCCGACATCCGCGAGGCCGTCGCCCTGCTGGCCCGGGTGAACGCGCGGCAGGCGGGGACGGCTGTGGTGTTCGACCAGGATGGCACCGCCTTTACCTATGCCGCGACGGAATTCCTGGCGGCTCGCTTCGATAAGGTGGTGTTGGCCACCCCGCGGGAGCGCATCGCCGGCGCCGAGGCGCTGGTTAACCGCCAGGGCATATACCGTCGCTTGCTGGGGCGGGGCGTCGAGATCCTGCCCTTCCACGCCCCCGACCCGTCCTCCCCCTTCGAGGAGGGGGAGATCATCTTGCGCCATGTGCTCACCGGCGGGCTCCACCGGATCGGCGACGTGGCGCTGCACACCTTCGCCACGCCCCGCGTCCCCAACATAGCCCTGCTGGAGCCACTGCAAGCCGCCGGCTTGGCCGTGCATCTCGTGGGTGACGCCTATGCGCCGCGCCTTCTTCTGAACGCCACGTCGGAAGGCCACAGCATCGGAATGCGCATCTGAAACCCTGTCGTCTAGAAAGAGGTCTCCATCCAATGTCTTACCTGATCGCCTTGTTCAACCTGAGGGCTGACGCCGATCCCGCAGCCTATGAGACCTGGGCCAAGGCAACGGATCTGCCCACCGTGCGCGCCTTGCCATCCATCGGCGGCTTCGACCTGTTCCGGCTGAACCAGGTGCGCGGCTCCGATCAGGCGCCACCCTATCAGTACATAGAGGTTATCCGCGTCGATGACGCCGACGGCTTCCGGGGCGACGTGGCGACCGATACCATGCGCAAGGTGGCGGCGGAATTCCGTGCCTTCGCCGACAATCCCTTGTTCGTCGCCTGCGACAGGATCGAGCCCTGACATGCCCAGCTACCCGGACCTGAACGGAAAGGTGGCGTTGGTCACCGGTGCTGGACGCCTGCGCGGTTTGGGCGCGGCAATCGCGTTACGACTTGCCGAGGAGGGCTGCCGCATCGTCCTGCACGACGTCGCGGCCGACGCGACCGCTCGGCCAGACGCTCCCACGGGCGTGCCTACGGGTGTGCCCATGGGCGACGAGATGGCGGCGGTGCGGGCCGCGGTCACCAGCCTGGGCGTGGAATGCGTTAGCGTCGCCGCCGATCTTCGTGTCGAGGATGAGGTGCGCGGCATGGTGGACCAGGCGGTCGGGGCCTTCGGCCAGTTGGACGTCCTGGTCAATAACGCCGGCATCGGCTTCCTGGTCGGCGCGGTCACGGAGATGCCGGTCGCGGACTGGGACGCGGTGATGGGGGTGAATCTCCGGGGCGCCTTCCTGGCCATGAAGTATGCAGGAGCGGCGATGATCGAGCGCGGCCAGGGCGGTCGTATCGTCTCCATCGCCTCGCAGGCGGCGAAGTCCGGCATAGGCCTGATGTCCGCCTACAGCGCGTCGAAGCATGGGCTGGTCGGTCTCACGCGCTCGGCCGCCATCGAATTCGGCCGCCATGGCATCACTGTCAACGCCATCTGTCCCAACCACGTCCCCACCGACCTGGGCGACTGGCAGCGTGAGACGCTATCCCGCCGGCGCGGCGTCGACATGGAGACTTATTGGCAGCGCCTGCGCGATCGCGTCCCGCTGGGCCGCCCTGGTGCGGTGGCGGATACGGCCAACGCCTGCGCCTTCCTCTGCTCCGCCCAGGCCGCCTATATCACGGGCGAGGCCATGAACGTCAGCGGCGGGGAGGAGTATCACTAGAGCCAAGCGCATCCGCGATGGCGCGATGCGGTCCAAGACCCGCCGCGCGCGCTGGTGAAGGATTAGCCCTGGGGCGCCACCGGACCACGTCATTTCATTCGCCGAATGCTTATGATTATGGGGCGCCCCCGCTGCCGGCCATAAAAGGCAGATCTACTGAAATATCTTTTATAAACAATGGGATCGCTCTGGCGATTAGGCTTGATTTATAAAAGCCCTATAAGGATAGGGCGTTTAAATGCTCTTTTAAAATAAAAAACAGGGATGGAATTGCGTGCTCTTTAATAAATGAGAAATAATTAAAAATAGGCAAAATCACTAACATGTTCTTATAAATATAGTGGGGCTATGCCATAGAAATTTTATCGCCCGTTGCGGTTATCTTCCCTCGCCGTCGCATTTGCGCGGCAGTTGCTGTCTGTTCGCCTTGGTGGCGAGTGCTGTGAACCAGTGTTCGGCAAAGGGGCGTCAAATATCTAACGGTCAGGCTCGCCCCTGACTGGGCAGGCGGCAATTGACGAAGGGGGTAACTCAGCTATGGATTGGTGTGAAATGTTCAAAGGTGGTCCTGTCCGCCGCGCCCGGGGCGCGTCAGCGCGGACTCTGCTTCTTGCCACGGCCGTGCCTGCGTCGCTGCTGCTGATGTCGTCAGCGGCCCTGGCGGGTGAAGCCACGGACCCGTCCACGCCCGGCGGTGCCGCATCGGCAGGGGCCTCGTGCGATCCCTACACGACCTATTCATGCCTGGACGCATATTTGGGCACCGGCTTCTTCGAGCGGCTGGGCAATTACTACGCGCTGGAATGGGGGCAGGCGGCCGCCCCCTCCGATCCCAATGCGCCGGCCAGCCGCCGTGATGACTGGCCGGCCACGCCGCAGTCGACCCCGCCCATGCCCTTCACCGAATGGCCTTACGGTGGCGCGACCGCGCTGGGCGTCACCCGGCCGAACTCGGTTGACTCCCCCCTTATGGTCGCCTTGGGCAACACCGCGCCCGGCGAATGGCTGCAGGATCACAATTTCCAGCTCTATGGCTGGGTCAATGCCGGCTTCAACGTCAGCAGCAACACCGTCCGTCCCGGTGGCAACGCACCCATCGCCTATGCCTACACGCCGAACACCGTGCAGTTGGACCAGGTCGTCCTGTATCTCGACCGCTTCCCGGACACGGTGCAGACCGATCATATCGATTGGGGCATGCGGCTGTCGGCCATCTATGGCGAGAATTACCGCTACACGACGTCATACGGCATCGCCAGCTATCAGCTTCTGAAGAAAAACAACGTCAACGGCTACGACTTCCCCATGCTGTATGGGGAGCTGTACATCCCGCAAGTGGCGCAGGGACTGATGCTGCGCGCGGGGCGTTATATCTCACTGCCGGATATCGAGGCCCAGCTGGCGCCGAACAATTACATGTATACGCATTCGATGACGTATACCTTCGACAATTACACGAACGAGGGCGTGCAGGCCACATTGGCCGCGACGAAGAACTTGTTCCTGCAACTAGGTGTCAGCATCGGCACCGAGGCGCCATTCTGGCATTGGGGGGAGAAGGTCAAGAATCCGGACCCCAACCCGCTCTACCCCGGCAACACCTTCCTGAAGGATCCGGGGGCCAAGCCGTCGCTGACGGGCTGTATCCGCTATACCACCGACAGCGGCAACGACGATGTCTATGCCTGCGCCAATGGCATCAACAATGGCGTCTGGGGATACAACAACCTTCAGTGGTATGGTGTGACCTACTACCATAAATTCGATGATAAGTGGCACCTGTCCTGGGAAATCTATGACCTGCACCAGAACGGCGTGCCCAATCTGAACAATCCCACGGCCATGGCCGCCTATGCCGCCGGCGGTACGCCCTTCTCGCCGCAATACATGCCCTATAACGCGCCGGGGCTGGCCAATTGCTCCAACCCCAACGCGCTGACCTGCCGCGCTACCGCCATCGGCACGGTGGCCTACCTGAACTATCAGATCACCCCCCGGGACAACATTTCCTTCCGGCCGGAATTCTTCGATGACCAGCAGGGGCAGCGGACGGGCACGAAGGCGAAATACTTCAACCTGGGCCTGGGTTGGCAGCATTGGTGGTCGCCCCAGGTGGAGATCCGGCCCGAGATCGACTGGGACCGGTCGCTGGGCGTGAACGCCTTCAATGGCAACGCCAATGCCGGCATCGCCCCCGACCGCAAATATACGGTCATGGGCGCCATGGACGTAATCCTGCACTTCTAGAAAAAGCGACGGGTGGGGCGATCGAGAGGGCGGCGCGCAAGACGCTGCCACTCATCGGCCCCCACCACATCCTCGCGGTCGTTGACCATGACACCCGGCGCGGACGAGCCCAGTGCCGCGCGCCGACGACAAAACGGAGACTGACATGCACAAGTTGCTGCCCCTTGCCGGCTTCGCCATAGCGAGCCTATGCGCCTGGGGAAGTTCGGTGTCGGCCGGCCAGCCAGAGGCGGCATGCGCCGCCCCCCTGGCCGCCGTCACCCGGCAGTGGGACGAGGCCGGGCTCCAGGCGCCCGCCAAGCCGGCCCAAATCTATGTCGTGGGGAAGGCGGACCACCAGGTTTCGGAAATCGATTACGCCTTTCTCAAGAACCAGCTGGCATTGGCGTCGCGCGCATGCGACGGGGGCGCCACCGGCGAAGCCTTGCGCCGGATCGCGGTGATGCGGGACCGTCTGGCCCGGTTGGGTCTGGTGCCGGTGGGCTCTGAACGGTGACACGTCACCCGATGACGCGCCCCCTTGTCCAGGCGGGGACCTGGGCCAGGGGACGCGTGATCGCCCGTCAGATGGCGCCCGTCAGACGTCGGCCGTCAATCGATAGCCAATGCCCATCTCGGTGCGGATGAGCCGGCCCCGGCCCGGCTCATCCCCCAGCTTCAGGCGCAACTGCCGCACATAGACGCGCAGATACTGCGGATCCACGGGCGCCTCCGCCTCGTCACGGATTTTGCGCAGGATGAAGTCGTGGGTCAGGATCTTGCCCCGATGTTCCGTCAGCACCCGCAGAATTTTGAATTCCGTCGGTGACAGGCGGACCTCCACCCCGTCGCGATAGACGCGGTGCGCCACCAGGTCGATCTCCAGCGGTCCCACCCGCAGGCGGGCCTCGGTTCCCTTCATCTGATAGCTGTGTTTCAGCGCGACGCGCAGGCGCGCGGCCAGTTCCCCGACACTGAACGGCTTGGTCACATAGTCGTCGGCGCCCAGGTCCAGGGCCTTGATCTTGTCGTCCTCATGGTCGCGGACGGACAGCACCAGCACCGGCACCGGCGACGTGCGGCGGATTTCCGCCAGGACTTCGAAGCCGCTCATGTCGGGCAAGCCGAGGTCGAGGATGACGGCGTCGAAGCCGCCCTTTTCCAACCTGTCCAGTGCTGCCCTGCCCAGGCGCGCCTCCGTGACCTTGAAGTTGTGGCCACTGAGGCCCAGCCGCAGCAGGCGCTGGATCTGGGGCTCATCGTCAATGGCGAGGATGCTGGGGTTCAGGGACATCGTCAGGCTGGGATTTTCCTGGGGCCGAATTTTCCTGGGGCCGGGGGGGGGGCAGGGGCTTCGCCGGGGCCTAAAGCGCCGGGGGTGGCTCAGGAACTCGTTGACAAGTGGGGGGGCGCGATCGCGTTCATGGTGATGGCGGAGCGCGCGCACCATTGCAATGATGGGCGATTGTTTTGGGCGCGGCAAATTGTCTGGGGCCGGTTGAAGACGGAAGGCCCGTATGTGGGAATGACATGGACGATACCCAAGTAAAAGTGGAAACAGTGGCGGCATCCGGTGCCCCCCGGATATTTGCGGCAGCCCCTCGGAGATTGCTGGCGCGGTTGCCGAGCTTGCTTGGGCCCTACATCATCAGTTTCGCCATGGTGCTGGTGGCCACCGGTGTCGCGTCCCTGGCGCACCGGTTGGTGGCACCCGCCAGCCTCGCCACCATCTACTTGAGCGCCGTGGTTTTCAGCGCCTTGCGCTATGGCTGGGGGCCGTCCCTGGCGACCAGCATCCTCAGCATCACCGCCTGGGATTTCCTGTTCATCCCGCCGGTTTATCATTTTGAGGTCGGCAGCCCGGAAGACCTGGTGGCCATGGTGCTGTTCTGCGTCGTGGCCGTGGTGGTCAGCGATCTGGTGTCCCAGATCAGAAACAAGACGGCCACCATCAAGTCGCAGGCGGACACCACGGCCGCGCTGTTCGCCTTTTACCGCGAGATCACCAGCGTCGACACGGCGGAGGCGTTGAGCCGCACCATCGCCCGGCAGGTGGCCGGCCTGCTGGCCGGTCATGCCGCCTTGCTGTGGTCGGGGTCCGACGACATCATCACCGGGGGCGAACCGGTGTCCGGCGCGGTGTCGGACGCTGAATTGCGGGACCTGATGGTGCAGTGGCAGGCTGAGCAGGCGGCCGGCCTGCGGCCACGGCCACTGTGCAAGCTGGGGGCGTGCCTGGTTCCGCTGTGGGCGTCGGGGGTGCTGCTGGGGGTGTTGGCCGTCTTCCGGCCGGCCAAATCGCCCTTTCTGCCCGCTGAGTTCGACCTGTTGCGCTCCCTGGGCGATCAGGCCGCCCACGCGGCGGAGCGGGTGCGCCTGACAGCGCAGGTGCGGCAGGTGCAAGCCCAGGCGGAGACGGAGCGTTTGCGCAACGCGCTGCTCACCTCCATTTCCCACGATCTGCGCACGCCCCTGTCCACCATCATGGGGGTCCATTCCGTGTTGCTGGATCCGGAGGCGGCCAACAGCCCTGCGGAACGGCAGGAGCTGCTGGCCGGCGCTCAGGAAGAGGCGGACCGCCTCGACCGCTTCATTGGCAACCTGTTGGACATGACGCGGCTGGAGGCCGGCGGGCTGCGGTGCAAGCGTGAGGCGGTGGATGTGTCGGATGTGATGGACGCCGCCCTGGAACGGGTGGGCGCCGCGCTGGCAGGGCGGCCGCTTGCCATCGCCGTGGCCCCGGACCTGCCCATGGTCATGGCCGACTACCTGCTGATGGAACAGATCCTGTTCAACCTCCTCGACAATGCCCTGAAGCACACGCCGCCGGGCACCGCCCTGGCCGTTTCGGCGATGGCCCAAGGCGGGCTGGTGGAAATCAGCATCGGGGATGAGGGGCCGGGCATCCCACCGGATGCCCTGGAGGCGATTTTCGACAAATTCAGCCGCCTGCGGGCTGGTGACGCCAAGCGGACCGGCACCGGCCTGGGGCTGGCCATATGCCGGGGGTTCGCCCAGGCCATGGGCGGCGGCATTTCCGCCGATAACAGGCCCGGCGGCGGTGCGGTGTTCCGCCTGTGGTTGCCGGCCTGCACCCCCTCTTGATAACCCGTCGCCGTCCTGGGCATCGCCCGGGGCGGGCGGCTCATCCGGGCGATGCTCAATTCGTCTGGCCGCCACCGCGGCCGTCGAGGGCGCGCAGGGCGCTTGCTTGACATCTGCCGCCATAGATTTCCGGCCGTTACCCCGGCTTCAACCGCAGGGAAATGAGCGAAGGGCATAAGGGGCGGCGGCCGAACTATCGGAAGTTATACATTATGCAATGTTCACAGGCCCGCATCGAAACTGAAACGGAGACAACGGACAAGCCCCTTCGAACAACAGCTGGCGCACATCGAACGCAGCCAGCGCCGATGATGAAGGAGCGAGGGGATGATCGGCTTTGGTGGGGTGGGCGCGGGGCGCCGCCAGGCGCTTCATTGGACGGTAAGCGGTGCGGTGCTGCTGGCGCTGGTGGCGCCGATGGCGCAGGCGGCGGACGGGGCCGCCCCGGCGGATCAGCCGATGAGCGATGTGCTGGTCACGGGCGAGCGCGTGAGCGGCACCCAGCGGGCGCTGGACGAAAAGCGGGAAAGCACCGCCGTCACCAGCGTCATGTCGGCCGAGGAGATCGCGCAGCACCCGGGCGGCAATATCGTCGACATCATCACCCATCTGCCCGGCCTGTCGGCGTTCAGCGACATGGGGCTGGGCCAGGCGGCGACGGGGGAGCAGGAATACGTCTCCATCCGGGGCATCGACTCCTCCTACAACGCCTACACGCTGAACGGCGTGCGGGTGCCGGCGGCCGATCCCAACAGCCGTGCCCTGTCGCTGAAAATGGTCGCGCCCTATGGCATCCAGGCGGTGACGGTCAACAAGACCCCCACCGTTGACATGGACGGGGACAGCATCGGCGGCACCATCGACATCCGCACCCCGTCGGCCTTCGACTTCGCCGGTCCCATGACCAAGGTGACGATGCAAGGCGACTATGCCGACCTGGCCCACCAGACCGGGGCCGATGCCCTGGGCGGTGGCGGCCAGATCGAAACGGCCCAACGCTTCGCCAACAACATCGGCCTGTACGCCACCGGCTATTTCACCCGCAAGAGCACGGCGGGCGAAACCGTGGAGGCCACCGGCTACGGGCCGACCCTGGCGTCAGAGGCGACGCAGACCGATTTCACCAAGGTCCACGGCCTGTCGGCGGCGGGCGTGCGCTACGACTATTATGAGGACCAAATCACCCGCTACGGCGGCAATTTCACCCTGGATAAGCAGGACCAGGACCAGCGCTACTACATTCTGGGCTCTTATTCCAAATACCAGGTCAAGGGGACCGACACCCAGCACAGCATCAACGGCGGCCAGACCTGCTATTACTGTAACGGCACGACCTTCAGCGAACAGGGCATCCTGCCCGGCACGTATTTCCAACTGCGCGACCAGAATGAGGAACTGTTGACCACCAAGATCGGTGGGCGGAACGTCTGGGACCGGCTGACGGCCGACTATGATTTCTCCTACGGCTACAGCCGCATCGAACGGCCTAACTATGTCGAAGGCAGCGCCTATGGCGCCGTCGACACGACCGGGACCACCTCCTTCGACCTCAGCGATCCGGCCGCCACCAAGGTCACCTACGGCACGCCGGCGGACAAGGCCTACGCCCTGAGCCAGACCTCGGACCGGCTGTGGAAATTCCAGGGATCGGACAGCGCCCAGGAAAACACCATGTACAGCGGCAAGCTGAACCTGAACTACAGCGTCCAGCAGGGCATTCTGGACAATATCCGGGGTGGGCTCAGTCTCAGCCGGTCCGACCGCTACCAGTATCAGCACCAGTTCTTCGGCAACAATGGCGACAACTTCGTCATCCTGGACTCCAGCGGCGCCGTGCGTCCCTACTACAACCCGGCGGGCCCGACGGTGCAGGCGCTGGCGGGGCGCAACCTGTCGTCCTTCCTGGATGGCACCTACGCTGGCCAGTTCCGCGTCCTGGATCGCTCCACCTATGAGAACGGCGCCCTGCCGTACAAATACACCAGCCAGTATGGCCTGGACCCCAGCACCGGCAAGGTGACCGGCAATCCGGGCGCCTACACCTACAACGACTACATCCGCAACACGGTGTATGGGACGGAGGATATCTACGCCGCCTATGTCGAAGCGAATTTCCAGTACCGCGACCTGCGCGCGACAGTCGGAATGCGCTATGAGGACACCGATTTCGCCAGCCGGCAGTGGCAGGTGGACGGTGACGGCGGCGCCTGGAAAACCAGTTCCAACCATTATGGCGAGGTCCTGCCCAGCCTGATCCTGACCTACCGACCGGACGACGCCTTCGTTTACCGGGCTGCGGTGCGCCAGTCCTTCTCCCGCCCGGCGTTCGGCCTGATCGCCAGCCCGGTGACCATTTCCCGCAACGACGTCACCGGCCAGATCAACGGGATCAGCCAGGGCAACCCCAACCTGAAGCCGTCGGAGGCGACCAACTACGACCTGTCGGCCGAATATTACGGGCCCGACCAAATGGTGGTGGAGGTCAACGCCTATTATAAATCCATCCGCGACTTCATTTACGCCGCCAGTTCCTCTGGCGCCGCGCCCAGCGCCAATGTCGCCACCGCCAACAATGGCGGCATCGTCGTCAGCGAGTATGAGAACGGCGGCAACGCCGACCTGATGGGCCTGACCTTGGATGCCCGCCGCAAGCTGACGGAGCTGCCGGGCGTTTGGGGCGGCTTCGGCCTCGGCGGCTCGGTCACGGTGCAGCACAGCTCCGCCGACAGCCGGCGGCCCGACCACTTCGGCCGCGACACCTGGCTGCCGCGCGCGCCGGAGCTGATGTACAACGTCGACCTGTTCTATGAGAAGGACGGCCTGAAGGCCGACCTGTCCTTCCAGTACACGGGACTGCAGCTGGTGGGCCTGACCAGCAACAACCTCGACACCTACCTTCAGCCGGTGAAGAGCCTGGACTTCAGCGTCAGCTATCCCTTCGCCGGCGTGATGGTGACCTTGGCCGCCAAGAACCTGACGGACAATGTCCAGTTCTACAAAACCCTGGGTAAGACCACGCAGTACCTGGGCACGCAGGATGGCGGCGGCAACGGTTCCTACGTGGAAACCGGTCGCTTCATCACGCTGACCGCCGCCTATCAGTTCTGAGTGGGTCCGTTCTGAGCACGAATGCGCTGGCCGCCCCTAGCGGGTGGCCAGCCAAGCCTGTACGCCGCTGATGGTGCGGAAGTCATCCACCGCCCGCACATCGGCGTTGGGCAGGACGGCCCCGGCCATGTCGGCCAGGGCGCGGCCGGGTCCCAGTTCCAGCACCGTGGTCACGCCCCGTTCGCCCAGGGCATCCAGCACATCCGCCCAGGCGATGGTTTCCGCCACCTGGGCGGCCAGACCTGCCAGGGCTTGGCTGGGGTTGACGACCCGCCGGGCGCCGCTGGCTGTCATAAGGCCGAGGGCGGGGCGCGCCGCCGGCATCGCGGTCAAAGCGGCGGCGAACGGCGCCACCGCCCCGGCCAGGCGAGGGGTGTGGGAGGCCACGCGCACCGCCATGGGGGCGGCCCGCGCCGCCCCTTGGTCCAAGGCCGCGGCGCAGAACGCCTCCGTCGCCGGCCGTGATCCGCCGACGACGAACAATTGGTCGGGGTTCACGATGGCGATGGCGCAATCGAAGCGCCGGGCGAGGTCTTCGACAATGGCGCGGGGCAGGCCGCGCACATAGGCCAGTTGATCATCCGGCCCGCCGGCGGCGTCCATGGCGCGCGCCCGCTGGTCGACCAGGGCCAGGGTGTCGGCGGCGCTCCATACTTCGGCGACGCCCCAGGCCGCCATTTCGCCGACGCTGTAGCCCGCCACCAGGGTGTCTGCCGGCGCGCCCTCGGGGAACAGTGCCGTGGCGGTGGCCAGGGCGCGGGTCACGCACAGGATCTGCCCCTGCCGGTTGGCATGCAGGGCGTCGTCGGGCGCCGTTCGGCAGAACTCAACGGGATGCGCGCCCAGGACAGCGGCGGCGGCCGTGAAGACCGCCTGGGCGGCCGGCACCTCCGCCAGCGCATCGAAGGTGGCGCGATCCTGCCGGCCCTGGCCGGAGCAGAGCAGCGCCAGGGTCATGCTTCCACCATTTCCGTGAACAGCGCCATGGCCAGCAGGTCGGCGCATCCCCCCGGGCTGAGGTTGCGGGCGACGAAATCCTGATGCACCGCCTTGGCCTGCCAGCGCCAGCGTGGGTGCCCCACGCCGCCGTCGCGCAGGAAGCCGCGCGCGGCGTCACGGGCGAACGCCAAGCCCTCGGTCCCGCCCCGATACAGCAGGTTGCTGTCGTCCACGGCCCCGATCAGCGCCATGCAGGCGTGCACGCGGGCCGCTTCCTCATTGTCCGGCGCCAAGCGGCGCCCTTCGGCCAAGGCGGGGCGGGCGACGTCATAAACGGCGGGCATACCGGCGGCGGCCTCTTCCCGGGCGCCGCCCACGCGATACCGGCGCGCCACCACGCCGCCATGGCTGTCGGTTTCCTGCGGCGTGGCGGTGATCTCGGCGCCCCAGCGCTGGGCGATCATGGCACCCAGGGACCCCTGCCAGGGGCGGGACATGGCCAGGCCCGCCGCCGCCGACAACAAGCCCAGCCCGAAGATGGCGCCGCGGTGGGTGTTCACCCCGCCCGTGGCCTTGCGCATCGCCCGTTCCGCCTCCATCCCGATTTGGCGCAGCCGGTCCATGCCGGCATCGGCGGCGCCGGCCTCCGCCAAGGCGGTGAAGTAGGGCTCCAGCGTCCAGGCGCTGAGGCGCAGCAGGTCGGCGTCCATGTCGCGGTGCGCGCCGGTGTCGATGTGGCTGACCAGGCCGGGCTTGGGCCAGGTTTCCACCTCCAGGATCAAGGCTTGGGCCGCCTGCCGCCCGATCCAGCGGGGATCCGTTCCCCGAATGTATGGCGTCCGTGTCTGGGGAAGGGAGGTCATGGAAACACGCTTTCCCGTGGGAGCAGCGCTGTCGCGTCCGCCGTCTTGACCAGCAGGTCCGGCGCGTCCGACAGCCACTCGCGCCACTGCACGCCGGCGCCGGTGGGGGACAGCAGCTCGGCATCCAGGCGCATCGGCGCCTCGGCCGCGATCTCGGCCAGCGCGGTCGTCAGCCGGGCGGCATCCGCCTGTGTCGGGCAGGAGATCACAAGATCCAGGTCTGACGTGGCTGTCAGATAGGGCAGCCCGGTCAAATGCTGCCACGCCAGGCTGCCGAAGCAGCGCCAGGCCGCTTCCCGGGACAGCAAGGCGTCGATGACCGCCTGCCAAGTATCCGGTGCCGCCGCGCGGGCGTCGCGCAGAAGGGGCGGTGGCGCCACCCAGCGGATCGCGTCCGGCGGGCAGGACAGGGCCAGGCGCTTTCGGCCCATGCCCGGCGGCAGCGGCAGGCCCAGGGGGATGGCCCCGGCCGGGTCGCCGCACAGCCGCCGCCGGAAGATGGCCGGCCGGCCAAAGTCCGCCCAGTCCAGCACCGCGTCCTCAAGCCCCGCCACATGACCGCGCCAGGCGGCGGGGGTGAGGTAGGCCAGGTCGTGGCGTCGGGCGGTGGCGGGGTCAGCCATGGGCCAGCGCCAGTCGTTCCACTTCCTGCGCGATGGTGGCGGCCTTCTGCCGGCCGCCCCGGTCCAATCCCCACCGCGCCCGGTCATCCCCCGCCGCGGGTCGGGCGAGCACGGCCTTCAACTGCTCGCTCAGCGGCTGGGCCGGATCCCAGATTTCCGCGATGGCGCCGGTGGCGAACAAGTTGTCCAGGCCGGGCGCAAAGACCGGCGTGGTGGCCGCCTTTTCCTTCAGCACGTCGACCGACAGCTTGGTCACCCGCGCCATGGAGGGCAGGTCCATGACCTCGGGCCAGGCGCCGGGCAGGGCCACCAGTTCCCCACAGGCCAGGGCGGTGGCGATGAAAGCGCCGGCGGCACTGCCGCCGTACAGCAGGCCGATGGTCCGGTGGCCTGCCCGCTCCGCCTGCCACAACGCCTTCGCGAGATGGGCCAGCGTCTCGCTGAGCCCCATCAATTCATCGCGGCGGCTCATCCTCTGGCTGCCGGAATCAACCAGGAACAGCAGCGGCGCCGGGTCAGGCCGCGCGGCGATGGCCAGGATGCGGCCGGCTAGGGTCAGGGCCTCGTCCACGCCGGGATAGGTTTTGCCGGTGATGCCGACGACATCCACCGTCGTCTGCCCGTCAACCTGGCCGCTACCGGCCAGAAGGCCGGCCTCCTCGGTCACCTGGTGGCCGGCGGGGAACAGCGAGGTGAGGATTTCAGCGGGCTGCATCGGCACCCTCCCGTTGGCGGTTGGCGATGGTCAGAAAGGCGTCCAGGTCCATGTCGGGCACATCGGTGGGTTGGTTGATGCCCAGCCGCGCCCACACCTCCGTCCCGTCGGCGGCGTCGCCAAAGCGGGCCAGGCGGCGCTCCAGCCGCGCCTGTTCCGCCGCCAGCACGGCCTGGTCCAGCGTGGCGGGACGGTCCAGCGCCGCCAGGGCGCCGGCACGGAAGGCGGCGACATCGTCGGCCACGAACAGGTCGACACCGCCGATGAGGTAGCGGTGCTTGCCCCCCATCGTGCGCCAGACCAGCGCCCGGTCCTTGGAGTCGAACTCCTCCACGCCCTTGTTGGTCTCGATGACCTCGGGTCCCGAGACGGACAGTCGCCCCTGTTCGGAAATGACCAGCGCGGAGCAGCAGCCGGCGATCAGGCTGCCGCCGCCGTAGCACCCGGCGCGTCCGCCCAGCAGCCCGATCACGCGCACACCCGCCGCCCGCGCCTGCACGGTGGCGCGGATGATCTCGGAAATGGCCAGCTCACCGGCGTTGGCCTCCTGCAGGCGCACCCCGCCGGTGTCGAACAGGATGACCACGTCCCGCTTCATCTGGCGGGCGGCATGCAACAGGCCGGTCAGCTTGGCGCCATGCACCTCGCCAATAGCACCGCCCATGAAGCGCCCCTCCTGGGCCGCCACCAGGACGGGCCTGCCCGCCAGCGCGCCGGCGCCGACGACGATGCCGTCATCGAATTGGCGGGGCAGGTTGAACAGGGCCAGATGCGGGCTCAGTTCCCGGCGCTGGGGCCCGAGGAATTCGCTGAAGCTGCCGGCGTCCAGCAGGTGGGACAGGCGGCCCCGGGCGGACTCCTCGTACCAACTGCGGTGGGGATTGGCGGGGGAGGGGCTCGTCATTCCGGTTTCTCCATCAGGCGCACACCCTGGGCCAGCCGCAGCGCCACCGTGTCCGGCCGGGCGCCCCCGTCGTTGATGGTGATGCGCAGGCCGCCAGCGGCGGATCGGGCGGCGAAGTCAGCCGTCACCGCCTGCCAGAGGTCGGCGAAGCCATGGGCCGGGGTGGCGATGTCGATGACGCAGCGGTCGGCCGCCTCCCCCCGTTCCAGCAGCACTTCGAGGTTGCCGGAGGCGACGACGCCGACCAGGGCCGTGGCGCGCGTTCCGCCGGCGGGCTTGGTCGTGCTCAATTCATAGCGCAGGTTTTCCATGGGGGCGCGGCCTTACCAATTGCGGAAACGGCTGGGCGGCCGGTACAGCCCGCCCGAGGCGATCATCAGGTCCTTGATGGAGTGGGCGACCAGCAGGCCGCGGTCGGCATCCAGGGGATCGATGCCCAGATCTTCGGGCCGCTGGATGACTTTGCGCTCGCGCAGCCGTTCCACCATCGTGCGGTCGCGGGCGCGCCCCACCTCGGTATAGCCGGCGACGCCCCGGATGGCCTGCTCCCGCTCGTCCTTGTCACGGCACAGCAGCAGGTTGGCGATGCCTTCCTCGGTCACGATGTGGGTGACGTCGTCGCCGTAGACCATGACCGGCGCCAGATCCAGGTGCAGCTTGTCGGCCAGGTCCAGGGCGCCCAGGCGCTCCACGAACATGGGCGTGTTGCCGTCGCCGAAGGTTTCCCCGATCTGCACGACCAACTTGCGGCCGCGCCGCAGGACGGGCGTGCCGTCGGGGTCCGCCTCCTCACCGGCGCGCAGCCAGGGGGCGCTGGGATGGCGGCGGCCCCGCGCGTCCGACCCCATGTTAGGCGCCCCGCCGAAGCCGGCGACGCGGCCGCCGGTGACTGTGGAGCTGTTGCCGGCCAAGTCGATTTGCAGGGTGGAGCCGATGAACATGTCGCAGGCGTACAGGCCGGCGGTCTGGCAGAAGGCGCGGTTGGAACGCAGCGAGCCGTCGGGGCCGGTGAAGAAGATGTCCGGCCGGGCCCGCATGTAGTCTTCCATGCCCACTTCGGAACCGAAGCAGTGGATTTGCTCGACCCATCCGCTTTCGATCGCGGGGATCAGGGTGGGGTGGGGGTTCAGCGCCCAATGGGTGCAGACTTTGCCCTTGAGGCCCAGCCGTTCGCCGAAGGTCGGCAACAGCAGTTCGATGGCGGCGGTGTTGAAGCCGATGCCGTGGTTCAGGCGGCGCACGCCATAGGGGGCGTACAAGCCCTTGATGGCCAGCATCGCCGTCAGGATCTGGGTTTCGGTGATGGCGGCCGGGTCGCGGGTGAACAGCGGCTCCACATAAAATGGGCGCTGGGCGTTCACGACGAAATGCACTTGGTCGGCGGGGATGTCCACCCGCGGCACCTTGTCGACGATCTCGCCCACCTGGGCGATGACCAGGCCCTTGCCGAAGCTGGTCGCCTCCACGACGGTGGGCGTGTCCTCCGTGTTGGGGCCGGTATAGAGGTTGCCGTCCTTGTCGGCGCTGACGGCGGCGATCAGCGCCACCTGCGGCGTCAGGTCGATGAAATAGCGGGCGAACAGTTCCAGATAGGTATGCACCGCCCCCAGCTCGATCTGGCCGCCGAACATCATGCGGGCGATGCGCGCCGATTGCGGGCCCGAGTAGGAGAAGTCCAGCCGCCGGGCGATGCCGGTTTCGAAGATGTCCAGGTGTTCCGGCAGGACGACGCCTGACTGCACCATGTGCAGGTCATGGATTTTGGCGGGGTCCGCCTTGGCCAGCGCCTTGGCCAGCAGGTCGGCCTGCTTCTGGTTGTCACCTTCCAGGCAGACCCGGTCGCCGGGGCGCAGGACCGCCTCCAGAAAGGCGACAAGGTCCTGCGCGGTGACGATCTTGCCGGTGGCGAAGTGCCGGCCCGCGTCCAGCCGCGCCTGCCTGTCCCGGCCCTTGGTGTTCCAGTCCCGCATGATCGACCTTCGTATGCGCAAGTGGGATTTTTCGCGTTCAGCGTATCCACAATTGCGGAAAAATCAATACAGTGTATTTTGAATGCTGCGGACCGGGAGAGTCTGCATGCAAGGGAGGGATATGATGGCGACTTCGCGTTTTGGTGGGACGGCGGGGCGGGGAGGGTGCCCATGACCATTTCCGGTGTGGCCTTGCTGGCCATTTGCACCTTGCTGGGAACCTTCCTGGGCGATCTGCTGGGGTCGCTGCTGGGCGTGAAGGCCAATGTCGGCGGTGTGGGCATCGCCATGTTGCTGCTGATCGCGGCCCGGCTCTGGATGGCCCGTCGCGGCCTGCTGACCCCCGGTGTGAAATTCGGCGTGGAGTTCTGGGGCGCCCTTTACATCCCCATCGTGGTGGCCATGGCCGCCCAACAGAACGTCCTGGTCGCCGCCCGCAGCGGACCGCTGGTGTTGATCGCCGGCATCGCCGCCGTGCTGCTGTGCTTCGCCACCGTCGCCATCATCAGCCGCCTGGGCAAGAAGGGCGAGACGATGGATGAGATCGAGGCCAAGGCCCAAGCCCAGGCCCAGGGGGACGCGACGTCCCCCGGCAAGCGCGCCGTTTGAGGGGGGGCCGCCATGGAAATGCTGACACACGCCCTGTCCGCCAACGCCTTGTTGACCGCGTTCGCCATCGTCGGTTTGGTGATGTGGCTGTCGAACGCGATTTCGAAGCATCTGCTGTTCGGCCGGGTTCATGGCTCGGCCATCGCCATCGTCATCGGGCTGGCCGCCGCCTTCGCCGCCGGTTTGTGGACCGGTGGGACCAAGGGGGTGGTGGATATCCCGATCTTCGCTGGCGTCGGCCTGCTGGGCGGGGCCATGCTGCGTGACTTCGCCATCGTGGCCACCGCGTTCGAGGTGGATGTCGTCCAGGCGCGCAAGGCCGGGGCCATCGGCGCGCTGGCCTTGGCCCTGGGAACGATCCTGCCCTTCATCGTCGGTTCGCTGGCGGCGGTGGCCTTCGGCTACACGGACGCCGTTTCCATCACCACCATCGGTGCCGGCGCCGTCACCTATATCGTCGGCCCGGTGACCGGGGCCGCCCTGGGGGCCAGTTCGGCCGTCATGGCCCTGTCCATCGCCACCGGGGTTTTCAAGGCGGTGCTGGTCATGATCGGGACGCCCGTGGTCGCCAAGCTGATCGGCCTGGACAATCCCCGCAGCGCGATGGTCTTTGGCGGCCTCATGGGCACGGTCAGCGGCGTTTCCGGCGGACTGGCCGCCACCGACCGCCGTCTCGTGCCCTATGGCGCCCTGACGGCCACCTTTCACACCGGTCTGGGTTGCCTTGTCGCCCCGTCCATTCTTTATCTTATCGTACGGGCGATAGTGGGGGGCTGATCATCATGAGCGCTATCGTGGATCTGGCGGAAGACATCCCCGAGGAGCGGACGCTGCTCTCCGACCGGATCCGCGACGCGCTGACCGATGAGATCGCCCGTGGGGATCTGCCGGCCGGCATGCAGCTGGACGAACAGGACCTGGCAGATCGGTTCGGCGCCTCCCGCACGCCGGTGCGTGAGGCGCTGCGCCAGCTTGCCGTCAGCGGCCTTGTCGAGGTGCGGCCCCGGCGGGGTGTGGTCGTCACCCGGCTGACGCCCGAGCGCATCATGGACATGTTCGAGGCCATGGCGGAGATCGAGGCCATGTGCGTACGCCTGGCCACGCACCGCATGACGCCGCTGGAACGCAGCCGCCTCATGCGACTGCACCGGGAATCGCGTGAGATGGTGGAGCGCGGCGACGTCGACGCCTATGACGCCTTCAACCGGGATTTCCATGAAACGCTCTACCGCGCGACCCACAACAGCTTCATGGCCGAACAGGCCATGGCGGTGCGCACGCGCCTGAACGCGTTCCGCCGCACCCAGCTGCGCCAAGGGGACCGTTTGGCGCATTCCCGCGAGGAGCATGACAGCGTCATGGTCGCCATCGCGGAAGGGGACGGGGAGACCGCCGCCCGCCGCATGCGCGCCCATATGCTGAACGCCGCCACGGCGCTGGAACAATATATCGGCGAACATGGCGGCCAAGCGCCCTCCGACCCCGGCGGGCGATGAGGCGACCCCCGGGTTCCCACGCCGTTCAGGGCAAGAGTTCGGCCTCCTGGGGCCCGAGGACCAGCGTGCCTTCATGGCGCCGATGGCTGAGCAGGCCGGTTGTGGTCCCCTGGATGGGGATGCGCTGCGTTTCCCGGGTGGTGTTGACGTACAAGGTCCGCCCGTCCACCACGCGGGCGTAGACGCCCTCCGGCGTCTGCGGCCCCGGCTGCACACCCGCCAGATCATAGGCGCGGCGCAAGATCGGCGCGATGGCGGAGGGGGCCGGCTCCGTCGCCAGGTACAGGGCCGTGCCCTTGCCGAACTTGTTGATGGTGACCGCGGGAGTATGGTCCGGCGTGTTGTCGAAGGTCGCCAGCACTGTCGCCGTCGTCGGCGCCAGCACCTCGTAATAATGGGTGGTGGTCGTTGTCGATGACGCGCCCAGGCTGTACGCCAACGGCGCTTCCGACCCATAGAAGGCGCTGGTCTTCAGCCCGAACACGTCGGACAGCCGGCCGGGCAAGGGCGTGTCGAACCATTGCGCGTGTTCGTCCACCTTGGCCGAATAGCCGGTCATCAGTGCCGTGCCGCCGTTCTGGACATACTCCCGGATGGCCTTGGCGCTGGCGGCGTCCATCAGGTAATCGGCGGGGATGACCACCAGCTTGTAGGGGGCCAGCGTGTCGTGCCCGATGTTGATGATGGCGGTGTCGATGTTGGCGCGGAACAGCGGCTCGAACGCCCCCTGCACCATGTCGCCATAGCTCCCCTGGAAATACTGCCGCGTGGTGCTGGACGGCCCGTTGGGATGGGAAGCGATGGCGGATTCGAAGGAATAGGCGATGGCCACCTCGGGATGCGTGTGGCGGGGGAAGCCGTAGCGGGCGAGTTCCTTGAATTCCGTGGCGATGCGGCCGAATTCGTCCACCTTCCACGAAGGCGTGCCGTCATGGTCGACCAGGCCGAACAGGGCCTGCTCCTCCCCGCCCAGGTGGCTGTTGAACGTCCAGGCCAGAATGCCCTGCGCCCCCAGCAGCAGCCCGAGATAGGCGTACATCCGGCTGCGGCCGGGCGTGCCGTAATCGCCGCCGCCGCCGGCGGTGAACTCATTGAACCAGATCGGGGTGGGCAGGTCGCCCTTGGTCATCAGGGCGTTGAACGCCCCGCTGACGGGGTCGGCCGGATAGAACCCCTCCGCGCCATAGGAGACATAGGATTTGTAGGTGGAGAGATAATCGAAACCGCGCCGGGGGGCATAGTCCCAGAGGTTGGAGATGCTGGGTAGATCCGGCATGGCGCGCCGGCGGATGGTGTCCAACTCGCGCAGCCGGTCGACCGTGACGTCGGACCAATAGCGGTGCAGGTCGAGGTATCGTTCCGCCGGGCCGGGACCATCGGCCAGGGGCAGGTCGACATCGTCGAAATCATTGAGGCGGCGTGACCAGCGCTGTGTCGCCCAAGCCTTGTTCAGGGCGTCGATGGTGCCGTACTTGGCGCGCAGCCAGGTGATGAAGCGCTGGCGGTCGGCTTCGGAATAGGACATGAAGCCGTTGCCGATCTCATTGTCGTATCCGATGGCGATGATGGCTGGATGGTGGGCGTAGCGTTTGCTCAGCGCCTCCGCCAGAAGGCCGGCCTCGCGCCCATAATCCGGATCGCTGATGTTGTCCATGTAGCGTTCCGCCGGCGGCAACCGCGCCCCCGCCTGGTTGACGATGTCGACGCCGGGGTGGGCGCGGTGCAGCCAGATGGGGGCGGGCGTGCCTGGAATGTCCAGGATCACCCGGATGCCCGCCGCCTGCATCTTGTCCAGGACGGCATCGAACCAGTCGAAGGTGAATTTCCCCTGCGCGGGCTCGAACGAATCCCACGACAGGTCGCCCATGCGCACCACGGTGAAGCCCGCGCGCTTCATGATGGCGATGTCCTGGTCGATCTGCGCCGGGGTGCGGTCGATCGGCTGATAGCAAGTGCCGACGAACAATTGGCCGGGTCCCGGCCAGCCGGCCGGAGTCCCCGCCGGGGTTTTGGCCTCCCGCGCGTCGGCCATGCCCATGGACACGGTGCACAGCACGGTGGCCAGTAGGGCGCGCAGCACCGGGCGCCCTAGAAAACGCGATGTCATATCCGTCTCACACGATCTGTTGTGACGCCCTTGCGCCCGGTCGGCGCTTATCGGATGCGGAACGCGGGGGTGAAGGTCGGCCGCCGGTCCGGCAGGGTGACGGTGACGCCGTCATCGGCCTGCTTGAACTCCAGGGGGCCGCCGCCCAGCAGGTCGACCCGCTGGACGGGGCGGGTGGCCGGCGTCAAGGTCCGGATGGTCAGGCTTTTCCCGGCCGGCCATTCCTGGGCGTAGGCGTAAAGGGTGTCGCCCTTCACGGTGAAGCGGATGTCTTCCGCCGTGAAGGGACGCAGCTTCGCCTCGTTGAACTGGCCGGCCGCCACCTCCGTCGGCCCCTCGCCATAGGTGTTCCAGGGGCGGGAGTCGAAAATGCCTTCGCTGTTCGCCGCCATCCAGCCGACCAGCTCTTGCAGGATGCCGCGCTCCAGCTCATCGATGGTGCCGTCGCTGCGCACCGGGACGTTCAGCAGCAGGCAGCCGTTCTTGCTGACCACGTCCACCAGCCGCTGCACCACCTGCAGGGCGTTGAGGTAGCCCTTGCGTTCATAGAGGGGGCGGCTGTAGTGCCAATCGCCCAGGCAGGTGTCGGTCTGCCAGGGCTCGGCGACGATGTGGTCGGCGAACCCCCGCTCGATGTCCGCCACCACGGCGCGGCGCTGCAGGTCGGTCAGTTCCTTGCAGTTCACGACCACATCGACGGCGCCCTTCCGGGCCACGCTCTGATTGTAGTAATGGGCGGTGGCGCGCAGGCCGTACTCGCCCAGGGGCAGGCCGGTGTCGTCGAAATAGACCAGGTCCGGCTGATAGCGGTCCATCAGGTCCTGGCACCGCTTCAGCCAGGTTTCGGCGAAGGCGCGGTTGTTGGGCGGCACGGACTCGTTCCAAATGCGGTCGTGCGCCTCATGCCAGGCGTTCATGGCCGCCAGGTCGGTGATGCCGTCGGGGATCACCATGTTGCGCCCGGTGTACAGGTCCTGGGGATCCAGCCCCTGCCACCACTTTCCGGCACCATCGGCCTTGGTCAGGCGGAAGGCGTCGTAGCGCTGCCCCGCCAGCGTGCCGGTGGCGTCATAGCCATAGGCCGTCTGATACCAGTGCCAGGCATGGCTCGCGTGGTTGCTGACACCGAAGCGCAGGCCGTGCTTGCGCGCGGCGGCGGCCCAGCCCCCCACGATGTCCTTGCCCGGGCCCACCCGCGTGGCGTTCCAGGCGTGGTGGCGGGAGTCGAAATTATCGAAGTTGTCGTGATGGCAGGCCATGGACACCAGGTACTTGGCGCCCGCCGCCTTGTAGAGCTTGGTCAATTCCTCGGGGTCCCACCGCTCCGCCTTCCAGCGGTTGATCAATTCCATGAAACCGAATTGCGTGGGATGGCCATAGGTCTCGACATGGTGCTGATAGACCGACTCCCCCTGGATGTACATCCGGCGGGCGTACCAGTCGCCATATTCCGGGGCGCACTGCGGTCCCCAATGGGCCCAGATCCCGAACTTGGCGTCCCGGAACCAGGTGGGCGCCTTGTACCCGGCGGCCAGGGATTCCCAGGTCGGCTGGAACGGCCCGGCGGCCGCATTCCCCGGCGTGGGGGCCGCCCCGGCGGGCCACGAACCGGCGGATAGCGAGAGGGCGGAAACCGCCCCGCCGTAACGGACGAGATCGCGGCGCGTCAGGCTGACCATGGGCTGCTATTCCTCTTTGAAGCGAAGGGTTGAGGCGCGCGCCACCAGGCGCGGCGGAATGAAGTCGACGTGGTGGGGTCCTGTCAGGTTCCGGCCCGGTGGATTCCGACCGCTGGCCAGGCTGACGGCCAAGTCGGCCACGCGCCGGCCTATGGCCTCGGCGCCCTGGTCGATGGATGACAGGGGGATGCGCAGGAAGTCGGCATAGGAAAGGTTGCCGCAGCCGATGATGGCGATGTCGCCGGGGACGCTCAGCCCCATCTCCAGCACCGCGCGCATGGCGCCCAGGGCGGAGGGGTCGTTGTAGCAGAACAGGCCATCGGGCCGGGGGGACATCGCCAGCAAGCGCCGCGCGGCGGCGTAGCCGGCCTCCTCCCCCCGATGGTCGCCCGATGGGCCCAGGTCGACCACATGGTCCGGTGCGGGGGGCAGTCCATGCTCGGCCAGCGCCTGATGATAGCCGGCCAAGCGCCCGGCCGCCGTGCTGACCGCGGGCCCGCGCAAATGCGCGATGCGGCGGCATCCTTGCGCGATCAGGTGCCGGGTGGCCAGCGCGCCCACCGCCTGGTTATCGTTGCCGACAAAGTGCGCGTCGGTGTCCGCGAACCGCCGGTCCAGCAAGATGTGGGGCGTCCGCCCCGCCATGTCGCGCAGGCCGTCCGCCGTCGCCTGGGTGGAGGCCAGCACGATCACATCCACCTGGCGCGCCATCAGATGCCGGATCTGCTGCCGCTCCACCTCCCCATCCTCATCGGAGGAGGAGATCAGCAGACCATATCCATGGGGCCGGATGTCGCTGGAGATGGCCTTGGCGATGCCCGCGAAGAAGGGGTGGAGCAGGTCGGGGACGATCAGGCCGATGGTCCATGTCTGCCCCGTGACCAGCGACCGGGCCGTCAGGTTGGGCTGGTAGCCCAGTTCCGCCACCCGCTGCAAAACCCGGCGGCGCGTGGCCTCGCCGATGTCGGGGTGGTTGCGCAGGGCCTTGGAAACGGTGACCACCGACAGCCCCAAATCCAGCGCGATGTCCTTCATCCGGGCGGCCATGTTTCCCCAGCGCGTGCGCGTTCGTTGTTTCACGCGGCAGCCTGCAAGGGCCGTCGCGGTCATAGTTAACGTTAACTTTAACGATAAAGCCCATTAACGGCAAGCGACCGCGTCGCGGCCAAACGAAATCATTCGTCGGTGGAATTAGCGGGCCGACGCCGGCGGCAGGTGGAGCGAGACGCTGAGCCCGCCGGTCGGGGAGGTATCCAGGCTGAGACTGCCGCCGTGAAGGCGGGCCAGCTCCTCGGTTATCGTCAGGCCCAGGCCGGACCCCGGCACGGCCTCGTCCAGCCGCCCCCCCGGGCCAGGACGTCCGACCGCCTGTCGGCCGGAATGCCGGGGCCATCATCCTGGACGGTGATGACGACCCCGCCATCGGCCACGACGGCCGTCACCCGGACCAATGCCGTACACCATTGGGCGGCGTTGTCGATCAGGTTGCCGGCCATTTCCTGCAGGTCCACCGGGTCGGCGCGCACCCGTGCCCGCGCATCGCCATCGACCTGGATATCGACCCCGCGCTCGGTATGCAGGCGCGCCACGGTGCGGGCGATCTGTCGCAGCACCGGTAGGACAACCGTTCCGCCCTGGGAATGAAGCAGGGTCGGCGCGGCCCTTGCCCGGGCCAGATGGCGTTCGATCTGGTGGCGCATGCGGTCCGCCTCGGCCGCCACCACCGCCGGGTCCATGCCGCCCGGCGCGGCTGCGGCGTTGGCGATGACGGCCAGCGGGGTTTTCAGCGCATGCGCCAAGTCGGCCGCCTGCGCCCGTGCCCGCTCCACCATGGCGCGGTTCTCCTCCATCAGGAGGTTGAGGTCGTCCACCACGGGCTGGACCTCGCCAGGGAAGGCGCCTTCCAGGCGGTTGGAGCGCCCAGCGCGCAGGTCGGCCAAGGCTCCCCGCATCCGGCGCAGGGGGCCCAGGCCCAGTCGCACCTGCACGGCCACCGCCGCCAGCAGACCGGCGGCCAGGACCGCGAGAGACAGGCCCAAGGCCCGGGAAAAGCCCGCCGTCGCGGCCTGGACGTCGCTGGCGTCGGCGATCACGGCGGCGCGCACCGGCGCCACCGCGCCCGGCAGGTGCAGGCTGCGCTCCCACGCCACCAGCGGGGCGTGGTTCGGCCCTGTCAGCGTGTGGCGATGAACCTCGCCATCCTTGGGGGTATCGGCCGGCAGGTCCAGCGCCTGGTCCCAGAGCGACCGCGAGCGTAAGGTCCGGTCCCCCGGGCCGTCCACCCGCCAATACAGCCCCGACAGCGGGCGGCGGAACCGGGGATCGCTCAGGTCCCGGGCCAGGACCACGGCGCCGTCCGGTGTCACCTCCAGCACCGCCGCCAGCTCATCCAGGTGCTGGGCCATGCGCCGGCTCAGCTCCGCCTCGGCATGGGTGCGGAACAGGTCGGTCAGGATGATGCCGGTGATGATGAGCGCCGGGGCGATCCAGAGGATCGCCAGCAGGAAAAGGCGGCGGGTCAGGGAGGAGGAGGCCAGGGAAGAGGGCGTCAGCGATGAGCGTGTCACTGGGCCGCCTCCAGGCGGTACCCCAGGCCCCGTTCCGTCCGGATGAGGTCGCTGCCCAGCTTGCGGCGCAGCCGGCCGACGAACACCTCGATGGTGTTGCTGTCGCGGTCGAAATCCTGCGCGTAGACATGCTCCGTCAGCTCGGTGCGGGAAACGACCTTGCCCGGGTGATGCATCAGGTAGGACAGCACCTTGAACTCATGCGCCGTCAGCGCGATGGGGCGGCCATCCACCGTTACCCGGCCGGTGCGGGTGTCCAGCGCCACGGGGCCGCAGCGCAGCTCCGCCGCCGCCAGTCCGCCGGCCCGGCGGATCAGGGCGCGCACGCGGGCCAGCAACTCCTCCATCCGGAACGGCTTGGCCAGGTAGTCGTCGGCGCCGGCGTCAATGCCCTCCACCTTCTCCTGCCAGGTGCCCCGCGCGGTGAGGATCAGCACCGGCACCGTGATGCCCGCCGCCCGCCAGGCGCGCAGGACGGACAGGCCGTCGCGCACCGGCAATCCCAGATCCAGCACCACGACGTCATAAGGTTCGCTCTCCCCCAGGAAGGCGGCCTCATCGCCGTCAGGGGCCAGGTCGATGGCGTAACCGGCATCCGCCAGCGCCTCGGCCAGTTGGCGGCGCAGGGCCGCGTCATCCTCGGCAAGCAGTATCCTCATGGCCTGCGATCCTTCTCCGCCCCGCGTTCCTTGACTGCGAGCAGATCGCCGGTGCGGGCGTCGTAATGCAGCTTCACAACACGCCCGCCGTCCATCAGCAGCTTGATCTCATAGACCAGTCGGCCGTGCTCCTCCTCCAATTCCGCCTCCAGAAGCTGTCCGGGGAAGCGCTCCGCCGCGCGGTCCAGGATGGTGCGCAGGGGTAGCGCGCGCCCCTGTTCCACGGCGGCGCGCGCGCGGTCCTGATCCTGGTCCGTGTCCGCCAGTGCGGCGGGCACGGCCAGCGTGGCCAGCATGGGCAGAAAAAGGGCGGCGATCCATCTCATCGGCACAGTTGACCGTCCCTTTCCTGAACGCAGGCTGAACACGCCGTTCAGGCTGCGTTCAATGGCAGCCCGCCAAGATGATGCCACCATCCAATCCCAATACGGAGAACACCATGATGTATGGCAAAATCGCCGCCGCGGTCCTGCTGGCGGGTTCCCTCGGCATCGGCACCTACGCGCTGGCCGTCGAGACCGCGCCCGCCGGCCAGGCTCAGCCGGGGCAGGTGACGGACGCGAACGCCCTGACCATCCCGCAGGTGATGGAGCGCCTGGCCGCCCAGGGCTATTCCGATATCAGCGAAATCAAGCGGCACCGTAACAAGAACTACAAGGTCGAGGCCCGCGACCCCCAGGGCAAGCGCGTCGAACTGGCCGTCGATGCCCGCACCGGCGATATCCTGAAGACGGAAAAGGATGAGGACTGATGCCCACGTCCATCCCCTCCAACGGCGCCCCTATGGGCGCCGTTTCTCCCGACGCCCCAGCACCCACCGGCACGATAAGGGTATGGGATCCGGCCATCCGCCTTCTTCATTGGACCATCGCCGCCTCCTTCGCCATCGCCTGGTTGTCGGCCGAAGAGATCATGCCGCTGCATGAGGCCGCGGGTTTCGTGATCCTGGTGGCGGTCGGGTTGCGATCCCTGTGGGGCCTTATCGGCACCCCGCATGCCCGGTTCGCCGACTTCGTGCCCAGTCCCGGGGGCTTCCTGTCCTACATGGGCGCCCTGGTGAAGGGGCGGGCGGCCCGGTATGTGGGCCATAACCCGGCGGGGGGCGCCATGATCGTGGCGCTCCTGGCCAGCCTGCTCCTGACCGTGGCCACCGGTATCGTCCTGGATACGGGCGGTGGCATTCTGGGAGAGGACGCGATGGAGGAGGTCCACGGCGCCGCGGCGACGGTGACCCTCATCCTGGTGATCCTGCACGTCGGCGGTGTGATCCTGTCCAGCCTGCTGCACCGGGAAAACCTGGTGAAAGCCATGGTCACCGGCCGCAAGCGGGCCTGAAGCCCGCCGCCTTGATGAAGCCCCTTCCTTGTGTGGGAAGGGGCTTCATTGCCGTGGGATCAGTAGTGCAGCTTGACGGTTTGAAAGACCGGCTCGGCGCCAACATCGAAGGCGCTGGCGCCGAAGCGGGGCGGACCCAGCACGGTGGGATCCAGCGACAGGCCCCATCCTTCGCTGGGAAACATGCCCAGCGTCAGGTCCAATTTCCCGTTCCCGTTGGCGTCATGATAGGCGATCACCGCGTATTGGCCAGGCGGCAGGTCCAGGAACGCGGCGGTCACGCTGGCTTGGGTGGCGGGGATGCTCTGCACCGCCGCCGCCTTGTCCTCATGACGGAAGCCGTCAGCCTTGTCATAAAGCACGACGCGCACGGCGCCGGGGCCGGGCTGGATACCGTCGACGGTGACGGTCAGGTCGCCGGCGGCCGCCGCCGCGTAGCCGAAAAGCGTTCCAAGGGAAAGGGTGCCGAGGAAGGTGGCGATGGCATGCTTGTTCAAGGTCACCGATGGGGCTCCATGACGGCTGGGGAAAAGGGGCCAAGGGTGGCGGCGATGGCGATCAGGCCGGTCATGCCATGGCCCAGGGAAAGGGGGGCGACGCTGACCCCGTTGGCGGGAAAGCCGCCCTCCACCAGCATGTCCATCAGGTCGATGGCCGTGAACAGGCGGTGGGTGCCGGTCAGCGCGAAGGGCCAGCGCCGCATGGTGGCCGCGTCGGTGACATAGACGACCAGGCGTCCGCCGGGGCGCAGCACGCGCCGCACTTCGCCCAGGACCCGCGCGGGCTCCCGCCAGAAATAGGCCACGTTCACCGCCAGGATGCCATCGACCGACGCGGCGGCCAGTGGCAGGGCGTCGAAGCGGCCCAGATGCAGGTGAAGGCGTCCAGCCGCCAGTGCCTGGCGGTTGAGTCGGCCAGCCTGCCGCAGCATGACGGCCGATTGGTCGACGCCATGCACCATGCCGGCGGTGCCGACGGCGGACACCGCCAGGGCCAACCCGTGACCGGGGCCGAAGCCCAATTCCAGGAGGGTGTCGCCCGGCCGGGGTGCCAGGGCGCTGATGGCCGCCCGGTTGGGTGCCGCGTTCACGCGGTTCATCAGCCGGCCCAACAGGTGCCCCCACAGGCCGGTGGGGTGGCGTAGTTGGCGGCCCAGGCCGTGCCACCAGGGGTGGAACCGATGGATCGCGCCGGGCGGTGCGGGCGCGTCCATCACCCGGCCGCCAGCTTCTGCTGCACCCGGGCCAGCAGGGCGCGGATTTCCGCCCGGCGGCCGGTATCCCACACCGGACGCTCCGGCGTTGGCGGAGCCGCCAGGGCGTGGGTCAGCACCTCCGCCGCCTTGCGGTACTCCCCCTGTTCGACCAGGAAGTCGCCGTAGAAATAGTTGGCGTCCAGGCCGTCGGGATTGATGGCCAGCCCTTCCTCCAGATACCGCCGCGCCTTGTCATCGTCACCGAAGCCCAAGGGGAATCCCGGAACCTTGTAATAGAGGGAGCCCAGGCTGGTGGGCACGGCCCCGCTGACGGCGCGGTAATCCAGGCGGCCCGCCGTTTCCAGCAGGGTACGCGCCTGCCGGGCCAGGGGCAGCGCCCCCAGCCCGCCCTGCAGGCCGGCCTGGCTGCTGATGGCCAGGGCCTGCCAGATCAGCGGCTCGGCATGTCCGGGATAGTCGGCGGTCAGTTGGGCCGTCCGCGCCACCAGGGCGGTCATGGCCTGGGTGCGGGCGTCGCGGTCCGTCATCTCGAACGTGATGTGGGACCAGTCGCGCTCGACGGCGGCCAGCGCCGTCATCATGGCTGGGGCGGTGGCGTCGGCGGCGCCGCTTTGGGCGACGGGCAGGGTGTCGGCCAAAGGGGGCTGGCCGCCCAGGCGGCCGGGGTGCCAGTCAGCGACAGGGCCAGGAGAAGGGCGAGCCGGCGCGGCGGGGCGGGAACGGACCGTGTCATGGGGCGGAACCTCAAAATTGGGGGTGCTGGTCGACAGGTTGGCGGTCGAAGGCTTGGCCAACCGATGGCGCGTCCAGCCGAAGGCGCCGCAGTTGATGGCGGACGGCGGCGTCGACCAGTTTCGGGAAAAGACGCTGCAGCAGGACGAAAAGCCGCTCAGCACCTCGTGGATAGGCGGTGTCGGCCCCGGCGAGGGCCGCGTCCCACACCCAGCGGGCGATATCCGCCGGCGGATCGGCGGGCATGTCCAGCAATGCCAGCAGCGGTTTCAGCGCTTCCGTTCCCGGGGTGTTGGCGCCCCGGGGGCGGCATAGGTGACGCCGACGCCCTGTCCCCGCAACTCCCGGCGCAGGGCGTCGGACAGGCCGCGCAGGCCATGCTTGGTGGCGCAATAGGCGGCGAACAGGGGATAGGGGATGTCCCCCAGCAGGGATCCGATGTTCACCACCCGCCCACCGGCGGCGGACAGCAGCGGCAGCAGGTCCCGGATCAGCGCCATGGGCGCCGTCAGGTTGGTCGCCACCAGGGACGACAGGGCCTGGTCGTCCATGGTGGACAGGGGCCCCGCCCACAGCGTGCCGGCGTTGTTCACCAGGAAGTCCAGCCGGCCCACCTGCGCCTCGATGGCCTGTTTCAGGGCCAGGCGATCCTGGGCCACGGTCACGTCGGCCGGCACGACCAGGCAGGGGCTGCCCGGCCGCAGCAGCGCCCGGGTGGCCTCCAGGTGCGGGCGCCGGCGGCCGACCAGGACCACCCCCAGCCCCCGTTCCGACGCCGCGACCGCCAGGGCCCGCCCGATGCCGCCGCCGGCGCCGGTGATCAGCGCGGTTTGGCCGCGATGCCCGGCGTCACGCGGCATGGCTGACGCTCCCCTGATCGTTATTCAGCCCCCGGCTCAGGTCCCGGAAGATGTCGCCGTACAGGCGATAGACCATGTTGGCCGCGTCGATGATGACCGGCAGCGCGTCGGGCGCGTGCAGGCTGTCCACCAGCCGCTGGAAAAAGACGACATGCTCCTCATCCAGGGCGCCGTGGGAGGTGAGGTAGCGGAACCCCGTCCCCTCGGCGTCGGACTGGTAGGCCCGCCGCAGGGCATCCGCCGCCCGGGAGGCCAGCAGCGTGGACATGCCCTCCAGCACATGGACCATGCCCAGCAGGGCATAGGGGCTGACGCGGTCGATCGCGTCATAGGCGAAGGCCAGCAGGGCGCGGCAGGCGTGGCCGGGTGGCGAGGCGGCCACCCGTCCGGCATCGCCACCCAGGGCGGCGATGTCGTCCAGGATCCAGCGTTCATGCCCCTGTTCCTCGTTGATGTACGCGAACAGGGCATCCCGGTAGGTGTCGTCATCGGTGCGGGCGGCCGCCAGCGCCAGCAGGCGGCAGGTGTGGCGGACATGGTGATAGGCCTGGCCCAGGAAATCGCGGTACAGGGGCAGGGGCACGGCCCCGTCCATCGCCATGCTCAGGACGGGAATGGACAGAAAGGCGCCGCGCGCCTGGGCGGTCTCGGCCAGCAGTTGCTGGTAGGCGGTCTGGGGATGCGCGGTTTGGGGGGCGTCGGTCACGGGGCCTCCGTCAGCAGGGGGGATGGGACGTCGATGGTGGGCGCCGGGGCGGCGGTGGGCGGGTGAAGATGGGGGCGGTAGGCCGCCGCCGTTTCGCGGCGACGCAGCCGGCCGTTGGCGGTGAACAGGCCCAGCGCCGCCATGTCGCGGGCGAAGGCCACATGGTGCCGGCGCGGCCGGGCATAGCCGGGCAGGCCGGCGGCGGCGCTCGTCACCAGGCTGGCGATCGCCGTCTCACTGGCGGCCCTGAACCAGGCCTCCGCCGCCGGGGCGGGAACCAGCAGCAGCGCCAGCCCCTCTGGTCCGCACTCTGGTCCGCCCTGTGGCCCGGCGTCGCTCAGCAGGCAGTGGGACAGGCGGGGATCGCCCAGGAAGTGCGCCTCCACCCATTCCGGGCTGATGTTGCGGCCCCAGGGCGTCACGATCAGCGCATCGCGGCGCCCGTGGATGATCAGGTTGCCGTCGTCATCGAAACCGCCCAGGTCGCCGGTCCGCCATTCGGACGCTTCCGCTGTCCCGGACGGCAGGCGGGGCTGGCCCACATATCCCGACATCACCGGGGGGCCGGCCACCACGATCTCGCCCTGGTCGATGGTCACCCGCAGGCCCGGTAACGGCCGGCCCACGGTGCCCGCGCGGCGCTCCCCCGGACGGTTCAAGGCCACGACGGAGCAGCATTCCGACAGGCCATAGCCTTCATGCACGGGTATGCCCAGCGCCCAGGCCCGCTGCGCCAGCGCCGGTGGCACGGCGGCGCCGCCAACCGCCACGTACCGCAATTGCGCGGGCACGGCGTCGCCCCGACGCTCCAGGTCCATGACCCAGGCCGCCAGCAGTTGCGGCACCAGCATCAGGCAGGTGGGCGCCAGATCGGCGATGGTGGCCGCCAGTCCCGGCGCCAGCGGGCCGCCGATGCGGGCGGCCAGATCGGGCACCAGGGTGACCCGCGCCCCGGCGGAGAGCGGGATGGTCACGGCGCAAAGCGTCTCCAGCAACAGGGCCAGCGGCAACAGGCTGACGTAATGGTCGTCCGTGCGGGCGCCGATGGCCTGGGCCAGGGCCGTGGTGCTCCACCCCAGTTGCCTTGCTTCCAGCAGGACGCCCTTGGGCGTGCCGGTGCTGCCGGAGGTGTAGATGATCTGGCGTGCGCTGGCGGCGTGGTCCAGGGCGGCGGCGGACGCTGTTGTCCTGGGGACGGGGTGCAGCGGCAGGCCCAGCGCTGCGGCGGATGCGGCGTCAGCGTCCGGCGTATGGACGATGTGGGTCATGCCGGCGTCGGCGGCGATGTGCCGCCATTGCGCGGACGAGAAGAACGGGGGCAGGGGCACGGCGGTGTGGCCCGCCTGCCAGATCGCCAACTGGGCCACCACCCAGTCCACGCCGTTGCCGCCCAGGATGCCGATCACACAGGGGCCGCCCTGGCCCTCCAGCGTCCTCAGGGCCTGCGCCGCGCCAGTCACCCGGGCGGCCAGGCCGGCGTAATCCAGCGTGGTGATCCCGTCCGTGATCGCCGGCCGGTGGGGCGTGACGGCGGCGTGCCGCCGCAAGGCGCGCAGAAGATCAAGCATCGCGCCACTCCGGGGCCAGGATGGGCCAATCGTCGGCGGCGCACACGGTGGGCGCGCTGTCGTAGTACCGGCCCCAGGCGGCGGCATCGGCCTGGCGCGCGGGGTCGGCCTGGGCCAGGAGCAGCAGGGGCGGGTGCAACCGCTGCAACAGCAGCCGCAGGCGGGCCGTGGCGGTGAAGAAGCACCAGTCATAGCCCTCCACAGCACCACGCAGCGCCATGCTGTGGAAGAAGCCCGCCGACAGGCTGGGGCGCCGGCTGACCAGGGTGGTGATCTCGAACACCCGTGCCCGGTGCACATGGCGCCCGGTGTGGTGGCCCAGCACGCGCTCCACCGGTTGGTCCAGGTAGGCTTCGGAGAAAAAGCCGTCGGCGGTGGTGCGCACACCGGCGGCGCAGGCCGGCTCCCCGGCGCTGTCCAGGGCGGCCATCATCAGGCGGGGGAAACGGGTGATGCGGGCGCCATAGGTCCGGGCGTAGATGTCCCGCACCAACTGTTCCACCGCCGGCCGCAGGGAATGGCCGGTGGGCAGGCTCACCACCTCGGGAAAGGCGGTCGCCGCCGTTGGGGACGGCCACTGGTCGTGATGGCGGCCGTATTGGGACTCATGATAGGGGGCGGGCAGGGTTGCCGCTGTCATGGAGCACGCGCCTTCGCTGGGGGAACCGCGCCTCAACCGCCGCCAGGGCGGTGACGCGGGAACCATCCTAGGGCGGGCCCTCATGGAGTTGTGTGGACTTGCCCCCCAGTTTCCTTCAGTCCTGCGGCGTTGCCGCGTGCCGGTCCTGCGGCGTTTCCGGCAGGATCGGCAGCGTCATTTCCACCACCAGGCCATGGGGGACGTTGTGGGCCGCCGTGACCGTGCCGCCGTGCACCTCAACCACCCGCTTGCAGATGGTGAGGCCGATGCCCGTGCCGCCGGTGTCGCGGGCCCGCGCCGGGTCCGCGCGGTAGAAGGGATCGAACAATTGCGCGATGGCGTCCGCCGGCACGCCGGGCCCCTTGTCCGCGACCGCCAGGCGCAGGCCGGCCGGCATGGCGTCCAGGGTCACCGCCACCGGCACGCCCGCCGTGGTGTAGAATAGGGCGTTGCGGATGACGTTTTCGATGGCGCGGCGCAACAGGTCGGCGTTGCCGGGGAAGACCCCGTCCTGGGGCAGGCCCGGCGCCACGGTCAGCGTCATGTCCCCCTGCCGGTCCGGCCGTTCATAGGCGGCGTCGGCGATGATGGTGCGCAACAGGCCCGGCAGGTCCACCGGCGCCCGTTGCAGGGCGCCGGCCGCGCCCTCCAGCCGCGCCAGGGTCAGAAGTTCCGAGGCCAGGGCGGCGATGGCCGTGATCTCCTGCTCCATCCGGTCGAAATGGCGGGGGGCCTGGGGCTCGACCTGGCGGCGGGCCAGGCCCAGGGCCATGCTCAGCCGCGCCAGGGGCGATTTGATCTCATGGGAAATGTCGCTGATCAGCCGGCGCTGGGCGGTGATCGCCGCCTCCAGCTCCGCCGTCCGGTCCGCCACCTTGCCTTCCAGCGTCAGGTTCAGGTGTTCCAGGTCGCGCATGCTGCGGTCGCGCTCCTCCCGCGCGTTGCGCAGGCCGGCGGTCATCTGGTTGAAGGAGCGGGCGAGGAAGCCCAGCTCGTCCCGGCTGGTCACGGGCACCTGGATGTCCAGGCGGTCGGTCTCGGCGATGGCGCGCACCGCCTGGGTCAGGTCCATGATGGGTGCCGTCAGCCGGCGGCCGGTCCAGCGGACGAAGGCGACGATGGGGGCGGCCAGCAGCAGGCCCAGCAGGGCCAGTTCCAGCGCCACCTGGCGCAGTGAACGCGTCACCGTCGATGCCGGTTGGGATACGACCACCTGCCAGGACCGCAGCAGTCCGTCCCGGGGCAGGGACCGGCCGACGATGCGGTTCCCGGCGTCGCCGGTGGGCTCGGCGGCGGTGGAGAGCACGGCGGGACGGGGCGCCAGGCGCACCAGGGTGGTGCGTGACTCCACCCCGTTCAGCAGGGTTTCGATGGCGTTCCACGGCAGGGCGATGACCAGCGTTCCCACGCGATAGTCGGGGGCGAAGGTGCCGAAGACCGGAATGGCCAGGGCGACGATGTTGCCGGCCCCCAGCGGGTTCCTGTGCTTGTCCAGGAAGGTGGCGCCGCGCGCCGTCACGCTCCAGCCCGCCGGCAACCGCGTGCCCGGCGGGGGAGTGCCCTCCACGCCATCGGCGTCGGCGATCAGCGCCCCCGCCGCGTCGAAGGCATAGATGCCCCCGCTCAGCCCGTAGAGGCGCTGCAACGCCTCCAGCGTCGTGCCGATGCGGCGGTCGACGTCGCCGGACACCAGGTCGTTCATGACCTCCAACTGCGCCCAGGCCGTCAGGTCGGTCGCCAGTTCGTCCATGCGGTTGCACAGGCGCTGGTATTTCAGGTCGGCCACCTGGGCCAGGTTGTCCGCCGCCGTGTCCAGCAGCGACCGCCGCACGCCGGTATAGACCACCGCCGCCGTCAGGCCATAGGTCAGCAGGTAGATGGCCAGAAGGGCGCTGACGATCTTGCGGCCGATGGAACTGCCGATGATGGCCTTCATGGGCGTGCCCTCATGGACCGCCCCCGGCGGTGGCCGCGACGGGCAGGCGGGCCAGCACCACCACGCCGTCCGGCACGCCCCCGCCGCTGACATAGCCGACGGAGCCGGGAACCCGGCGGATGAAGGCCAGCAGCGCCTGCTCCGATTCCTGCACCACGGGCGGCAGCTTGCCCTTGAAGTGCATCTCGTTCCAATAAACGATCAGACTGGCGTTGTCCTGGTGCAGCACGCCGGCGGTAAAGCGGGCGCGGACATCGCTGGCGATCTCGCGGTTCACGGGGATGATGGCGCTGCCATCGGGCCACAGGGTCAGGCGCAGCAGGTAGATGGCGGCGACATCGGCGGGGCTCAGCGATCGGCCCAGGGCGACCGAGGGGTTGGCCACCACCAGGATATCCTCCGCCCGCGCCACGTCCGACAGCAACAGCCCCATCAGGACCGCCAGCAGGGAACGCCGCCGCCGCATCAGAACAGCACGGACCAGGAGGCGAACAGGCCGGTCGGGTTGATCGGCTTGCCCCCCACGTTCAGAAGATATTCCAGGCGGAAGACCATGGCGGGCTGCGGGCGGAAGGCGAAGCCCGCCAGAACGTCCTGGGCCACCCGGTCGTTTCCCGTCACCGCCCCTTGCCCGCTGTAAACCGGATTCGCGGTGGGCATGGCGCCGCGCCCGTCATAGACCTCGTACCAGCCGTAGACGGACCATTGATCGCTGAGGGCGTAGGAGGGTGCCACGTAGCCGCTCCACTCCAAACTCCGGGTCGTGTGCAGCCCGGCGGGCTGGGACAGGGTGGAAACCACCCATTCGCCCTGCAGGCTCCATTGGTCCACTTTATACCGGAAGTCGGTGCCGAACAGATGTTGTTCCACCCCCTGTCGGTCGATGGTGCGCTGGATCGAGAATCCCACCTTGTCCAGCAAGGCCAAGGGAAAGCTGACATGCAGCCCCTCGACCAGGCGGTAATGGTCGTCGACGATGCTGTCGGGCCGGGCCGAGAACTCGTCCATCGGCTGCCAGTAGACCTGCACATCCGGCCATCGCGCCTGTGGGTCGCTGTACAGCACCGACAGGCCGGTGGCGTATTGGCTGGAGCCCCGGTAGGTGGCGGCGGGGCGGATGGTGGACATCACCAGGGGGGCGGCGTGGATCTGGTTCCAGTCCCCCACCGGCGCCAGCATCTTGCCGAACCGCACGGTGAAGCCGTCCGGCAGCTGGATGTCGTTATACAGCCGCTCCAGCACCAGATAGCCCTTGCCACCATCGCCGTCGCCGCCGTCCTTGCCCCAGGGCACGAGGTTCAGCCCCGTCAGTTCCGCCTCCATGAAGGGGTTGAACAGGGTGCCGACATGGGCGCTGGCGTAAAGGCTGAGGTCCTCCAGGCTGAAGGTCTTGCGGCCCTGGTCGGGGACGGCCAGCACCAGGCTGGAATATCCGGCCAGATTGACGGGGCCGACGTTGAACCCTTGGCCCAGCACGTAGCTGTCCGCCGGTTGCGTGTCTTGCGCCTGGGCCGCGCCCGTCATCCCGACAACGGCCAGAACCGCCGCGACCAGAACCGCCGCGACCAGGGCGGCGGCGGAGCGGGGCGGTGAGGGGTGGTCAGGCATGGCGTATCGGTCCACGCCCGGTCACGACAGCGGCAGGGCGTAGAGATAGCCGACGTTGCGGATCGTCTTGATGGGCTGGTCCGCATCGTCGGTGACGGCGTCCAGCTTGCGCCGGACCTTGCTGACCAGCGTGTCGACGTTGCGGTCGGCGCCGGCCGCCTGGTGCCGGCCGAAGGCGGCCGTGGAAAGCTCATCGCGGGGAATGATGCGACCCGCGTTGCGCAGCATATGCTCCAGCAGGCTGAATTCAGCGGAGGTCAGGTCCAGGCGGATTTCTCCGCGCCAGGCGGTGCGGGCGGTCGGGTTCAGGCGCACATCCCCCACCTGCAGGTCGGCGGCCACCTTGGCGGTGCCGCCGTTCACGCGGCGCAGCACGGCGCGGATGCGGCCCACCAGCTCCCGCGGGTTCACCGGCTTCGGCACATAATCGTCCGCGCCGATTTCAAAGCCGACGATGCGGTCCACATCGTCATCCCGGGCCGTCAGCATGATCACGGGCACGTCGGACCGCTGGCGCAGGCGCTTCAGCACATCGAAGCCGGACAGGCGGGGCAGCATGACGTCCAGCACGATGAGATCCTGGCCCTCGGGCGCATGGTCGAAACAGGCGGCACCGTCATGGGCCAGGTCGACGGCGAAGCCGTCTTGCTCAAGATATTCGCGCAGCATCTCCGCCAGCGCGACATCGTCGTCAACAATCAGTATGCGATCCATGCCCACTTATCGGCGACCAGGGTTATCGGCACACGGCGGGCCGAAGTCGATGGCGGGCCGCCGCGCTTGGGGCGCGGGCGGCGCCAGCCCTCGCCTGAACCAGGTCAGGCCTTGATGTTGAGCAGCTTGCCCCGGTCGTTGTCGACCGAGCCCGTGTCGACATCGCCGTCGCCATCGCGGTCCAGCGTGGCCGGCTGCTGCGGGGCGGTCTGGGTCGACTGGGTGGCCGCGCTGTCGCTCGCCGCGGCGGGGGCGGCGGGACGGTACAGCGAGGAAACGGAACTGGCGTAACCGCCGATGGAAGAAATGCTCATGATAAATGCTCCGGAAAACAGGGATCGGTTCGGTCGCGTTTTTGCTTCGATCCCAGTATATCCCCGGGGCCATGATTCCATTTATGTAGTTTTGTCGAGTCCTGCGGAATTGCCCTTCCGCCGGCGCATCTTGTCATGCCGCCGGCAAAGAGGCCGGCGACAGGGGGGCCGTCCGGTACAGCGTCACCTTGATGCCGCCGTGCAGCACGGGGGCGGCGGTCGGCAGGAAGGGCAGGTCGGTCACCTTGGCCAGTGCCGGCTCATTGGTGATGATGCCGGCGCGCCAGCCCGCGAACCGCTCCCGCAGCACCTTGCCCAGGGCGCCATACAGGGCATAGAGCTGCTTGGTGTCGCCGATGCGCCCGCCGTAGGGGGGATTGACGATCACCAGGCCCGGTGGCCCGTCCGGCGCCATCAGGTCGCTGATGGCATGGTGGCGGAACTGGACGCGGTCTGCCACCCCGGCCCGTGTCGCGTTTTCCTGGCTCATTTTCACGGCGCCGGCATCGCGGTCGCTGCCGTGGAAGCGGATGGCGGTCGCCGGCACCGCCTCCGCCGGCGGTGTCGCCTTGAGCGCGGACCAGGCGGCCGCGTCGAAGCTGGCCAGCTTCTCGAACGCGAAGGCGCGGCCGCGCCCCGGCTTCAGCCCGGCGGCGATCTCCGCCGCCTCGATCACGAAGGTGCCGGACCCGCACATGGGGTCCACCACGGGTTCCTGGCCGTCATAGCCGCATTGGCGCAGGAACAGGGCCGCCATGGTTTCCCGCATCGGCGCCTTGTTGACCGCCTCCTTATAACCGCGCTTGTGCAAGGCCTCGCCGGAGGTGTCGATGCTCAGGGTGCAGAGGTCGTCATCGATGCGGGCCTTGATGACGATGTCGGCATCGTCCGCGATGGTGGCGCCCAATTCCTCGGCGATGGCGCGGGTGATGCGTTCCGCCGCGGCCCCGGCGTGATAGATGCGCGACTTGGTGCAACTCGCCTCCACCCGCACCGGCACGTCGGCGCGCAGGAAGTCCGCCCAGGGGAAGCGGCGGGCGCGCTTGTCTAGTTGCGCCAGGTGCAGGGCGCGGAAGGCGCCAATGCGCACCAGCACGCGCGTGGCGCCCCGCAGCTCCAGGTTGGCGCGCCACACCTCCCGCCACCCGCCCCGGGTGCTGACGCCGCCCTTGCCCGCCTGCAAACCGGTGAAACCGGCCGCCTGCATCTCCGCGCACAGCGCGGATTCCAGGCCGGGGGTGGTCACCACATAGATGTCGAATTCAGTCGTATCGTCCATGGCGCCTTGATATCGCGCCGCCGGGAGCCCGGCGAGGGCTTTCTCGCCCATGGCTCCCATGAGGGGGCTCCCATGACGGGTGGCGCTCAGGCACTGCGCGGAGGGGGGAGCGCGGTGACCGACCCATCGGCGCCCGCGCGCCAGGCCCGGCACTCGGGGAACCGGGCCAGGACGCGGGCCCCCGCTGACGTGACGCTGAGCGCGGTGGACAGCGCGTCGGCCACGGTGGCCGTGGGCGCGCTGACACTGACGCTGAACCGGGGATCGCTGCACCGCCCGGTGGCGGGGGCGAACAGGTGGTTGAAGCGGCCCGTCGGCTCAAACGGCGTACCGTAGGCGCCGGAGGTGGACAGCGCCCGGTCCCGCAGCGGTAGGGTCATCAGCGTGCGGTCATCGTTCCCCGGTGCCTTGATGCCGGCCGTCCAGGGGCGTCCACTGGGGTGCGTGCCCACCGCCCGTATCTCCCCCATGTCCACCAGCGTATGGGCCACGCCCCGCGCCTTCAGCAGGGCCACCACCTGATCGGTGACATAGCCCTGGGCGATGCCGTTCAAGGTCAGGGCCATGCCGGGATGATGGAGCGCCACCCGGTCAGGCTCCACCGTCACCTTGTGATACCCGACGCGGGCCAGCGCCTGGCGCACGGCGGCGTCCGGTGGGCCGGCGGGATCGGCTCCGGGCCCGCTGAAATGGCCCGCGTACAGGGTCCACAGCGGCTGCACCGTGGGGTCGAAGGCGCCGTCCGTCCGGCGGGCGATGGACAGGGCCTCGGCCAGCAGGGCCACCAGTTCCGCTGGCGGGTCGGCCAGCACGCCGTCACGGTTCAGGCGGCTCAGGGCGCTGTCCGGGCGGTACAGGCTGAAGATGGCTTCCAGCCGCGCCACCTCCGCCAGGCTGGCCTGGATCAGGGCGTCGGCCTCGGCCGGGTCCGGGTGGTTGACGACCAGATGGGCGTCCGCCCCCAGCGCCACGCCCGACCAGTGGCGCAGCGTGGGCACCTCGACGGCGGCGGCCGGGCGCAAGCCCAACAGAGGCAGGTCCAGCAGGGGCAGGCCGGCGGCTGCGGCCAGCAGGGTCAGGGCGCGGCGGCGCGTGGGGGTGTTCATGACGCGCCGCCGGCCGTGCGCCCGGCCGTTTCCTGCCCGGCCGGGCCCCGATCGTCCTCTTCGAACACCTGGTCCTTGCGGATATCGGCATACCGCACCACGGTGCCGTCGTGCGCCTGGGCGAAGGCCCGCGCGCCGGCCTCGGTGCCGAAGGGGAACAGTTCGACGCCGCCCATGGCCCCATGCTCCCCACTGCCCACCACGTAGAAGGCGGCGCGGGCGTCGATCCAACTGCCCGCCGGCGGGTGGTGCTGGTCGTTCAGCTTGTCCATGTCCGTGACATAGATGGCGGCGATGTCCTTGGGCTCCTCCGGCAGCAGGGTATAGGCCACCGTGTCGCGGACGGAGGCGAACCACACCGGCATGGGGTCGCCCTTCAGCAGCACCTGCCCCTTGGGGCCGCCGTGCTCCGTCACCGCCATGTTGCAGAAATGGGCGAGGTCGGTGTCGGTCAGGGTGTGCGGTGCCGGGATGGCCGCGACCTCCGCCTTGGGTTTGCAGCCGCCGACGGCCAGGATGGCCAGCACGGCGAACAGGTAAGGGGCGCGCATCAGATTTGCCTCCGGGAAAAGATAAGGGCCGCCGCCGCCAGGGGCAGGGCGGTCCAGCCGGCCAGAACGGCGAGAAGGGTGACGGGGCCCAGGTGGATCTGGCCCGCGATGCCGGCCATGCCGGCGAATTGGCTGACCTGGGCGGTGCCGGTCAGGTTGAACAGGCGGAAGGCGTCGGCCGGGTTGGCCAGCATGAGCCAGTTCAGCAGGCCCACGGTGACGGTTTTGCCCTGGTCCGCCACCAGGACGCCCAGCAGGGCCATGTCGAACACCAGCACGAACACCAGCCACAGGCCGATGGCGATGCCGCCGGCCGCCCCCCGGTCGCGCACCAGGGCGCTGACCAGATAGCCCAGGGCGATGAACACCGCGCCCAGCAGGATGCTGGACCCCAGCAACCCGGCGAAGGCGCGCCACCCCTCCGGCCCGGTGTCGGCGCCGGTCAGGGCAAGCGCCACGCCCGCCGCGCCATAGCCCACCAGGGTGGCGAAGGCCAGCAGGGCCAGATGCCCCAGGAACTTGCCCACCACCACCTGCCCGCGGGAGACGGGGTAGGACAGCAGCAGGCTCATGGTGCCGCGGTCGACCTCGCCCACGATGGCGTCGAAGGACAGCAGCAGGGCGATCAGCGGCACCAGGAAGATGGTCAGGCTGGACAGGCTGACCACCACCACGTCCAGGGCGCCCGCCCCGACGGTGCCGGTGGGCACGCTGCCCAGGAAGGTGAGGCTGAGCGCCAGGGTGGCCATCAGCAGGGTGGCGGCCACGACCCAGCGGTTGCGTAAGCCGTCGCGGATTTCCTTGCCGGCGAGAATAAGGGGGATGTTCATGCGGCCTGCTCCTGTCGCAGGAAATGGGCGTAAAGCTCGTCCAGGCTGGGCTCCACCACCGAGAGGTCGGCCAGCGGCAGGCTGGTCAAGCGGCGCAGCACCGCCACCTTGTCGCCGCCGGCGCACAGGCATTCCACCGCTTGGCCATCGGCTGAGACTTGGCCCAGCCCACCCAACGCGTCCGCCACGGCCCCCACCGGCGCCCCGCTGGCCCGGATGCGCACCGGCAGATCGGCCAGGTGGCGTAGGCCGGCCAGGGTGCCGTCGGCGATCTTCACCCCCCGGTTCATGACGATGATGCGGTCGGTCTGACCCTCCAGCTCCGTCAGCGCGTGCGAGGACAACAGGACGGTCACGCCCGCCCGACGCAGTTCCTGGACGATCTCGTAGAACACCTGGCGCAGGGCCGGGTCCAGGCCGGTGGTCGGCTCATCCAGGAACAGCACCTTGGGCTGCCCCAGCAGCGCCTGGGCCAGGCCCAAACGTTGGCGCATGCCTTTGGAATAGGTGCCGACGCGCCGCCGCGCCGCCTCCGCCTCCAGCCCCACGCGGGCCAGCAGCCCGGCGTTGCCGGCGCGGCCCACGCCCTTCAGGCGGGCGTAGAAGTCCAGCGTCTCCCGCCCGGTGAGGGAGGGATGGAAGGCCAGGTTCTCCGGCAGATAGCCCACGGCCCGGCGCAAGCGGGCGGCATGCGCCCCGGCCGGATCCTCCCCCAGCAGGCGGACGCCGCCCCGGCTGGGCCGGATCAAGCCCAGCATCAGCTTGATCAGCGTGCTCTTGCCGGCACCGTTATGGCCCACCAGGGCCACGCACTGGCCCGGGTCCAGATGCAGGCTGACCTCGGTCAAGGCGGCGCGGGCGCCGTAAATCTTGCTGACCTGGTTGATGGTCACGGAGGGGGTGACGGGGGGGGTGACGGGGGTGCTCATGGCTGCGAACTCGCCGTGGCTAGGGGGGCGTTGGCGTCCACCGGCGCGTCGCCGGTCATCGGCGGTGACGTCATTGGCGGTGACGTCATCGGGGGTGGCTTCATCAGGGGCGCGCTGTCGATGACCCCGCCCGGGTGCAGGGCGGGGAACTGGGCCTGGGCCCAGCGGATCACCTGGATGGCCGGGCTGTTCAGCAGCAGCTTGGCGGCCGGGAAGCGCCAGACCACGCGGTCCACCAGGTCGTTGGGGCGGTAGGCTTCGTCCGCGATGCCGTCGCCGTTCAGGTCGAAGGCGGGGTTGTCGCTCCAGTAATTTCCGCGCCCATGGTCGGACCAGTCCAGCGAGCGGGTGCCGACATACATGACCTGGGTCCGGTTGCCGATGAAGGCGTTGCCGGTCAGGGTGTTGCGCTCCGCCCCGGCGGTGAAGTGGATGCCGATGTCACACCCCTCGAACCGGTTGCCGGCGATGCGGTTCTTGTTGGCGTTGTAGACGAAGACGCACTTGGCCGTGCCGGTGCGGAAGCCGCCTTCCGTCCCGGCGACGCGGGGCATCATGGCGCCGTCACCACCGTCATCCCCCATGGCCTGGCCCGGCCGCGTCCGGCGGAATCGGCCCTCCACCCGGTTGCCCGTGATGGTGGAGGCGTTGGCGTAGTTCAGCAGCAGGCCATAGTCGCGGTCGCCCGCCGACTGGTTGTCGCGCACCTCCAGGCGGTCGGAGAACATGAGGGCGAAACCGATGTCGTTGCCCACCGACACGTTGCCCAGAACGCGGCTGTCGTTGGTGTACATGTAGTGGATGGCGAAGCGGACGCCCTCCATGCGGTTGCCCTGGAACAGGTCCTGCCGGCTGGCGTTGGCGAAGATGCCGTCGCGCCCGCCGGTGATGCGGTTGGCGATGATGCGGGCGCCCGGGGCGTTCCATACCGTGACGCCGTTGCCGCGCTGGCTCATGGGCAGGTCGGTGCGGCCGGCGATGTCATTGTCCTCGACCGTGGCGTCGCGCGGGCCCTGGACGTAAACGCCGTAAAGGTTGCCCGTCACACGGTTGCCCACCACCCGCGCGCCGGCGGCCGTTGGCATCAGCAGCAGCCCTGAATCCATGGCGTGCTGCTCGGCGCCGGAGCCTTTCAGCGTCAGCCCCGTGACCGTGACATTGGGCGCCGTCACGGTCAGGGCGCTGCCGGCGCCGCCGGCGTCGATGACGGCGGCGTGGCCCGGCGGCCCCTCCACGGTCAGGGGCTTGTCGATGGTGACACCACCCTGATGGAGGCCCGGCGCCAGGCGCAGGACATCCCCCGGGGCGGCGGCCGCCACCGCGCGGGCCAGCCCGTCCCCGCCGGCGGGCACCTCCCGCACGGCGGCGCGCGCGGGTGGGGCCCAGGGGCAAGCCCCCAGACAGGTCAGGGACAGGGACAGCAAGGCGGTGGCGGTCCTGCGCATGGCGTCAGGCCTTGGCCGGGTGGACCAGCATGCGGCCCACCATTTCCATGTGCAGGGCATGGCAGAACCACTGGCAGTAATACCAGTGCACGCCCGGCCGGTCGGCGGTGAAGGTGACGGACGCCGTCGCCTGCGGCCCGATCTCCATGGCGATGCCGTGGCCGGACAGGGTGAAGCCATGGGTCAGGTCGTCGACATCGTCCATGTTGGTGATGAAGACGGTGACCTCGTCCCCCTGGTTCACTTCGAACTTGTCCAGGCTGTAGGCCGGCGCCACGGAATACATGTAGACGCGGACCTTCTTGCCGTCGCGGACGACGTTGGCGGCGGACTCCAGTTCCACCCCGTCCTTCTTGGCCCACTGCCGCGCCTCTTCCCACATCGGGTCGTCGCGCTTGTAGACGCTGATGGGGTTCACCTTGGACCGGTGGACGATCATGGCGTCGTGCGGTTCGGCGAAGCTGGGGCCGTCATGGACCACCGCCATCTTGTCACCGGAGATGTCGATCAACTGGTCGTTCTCGGGTTTCAGCGGGCCGACGTTCAGGAAACGGTCCTTGGAGAATTTGTTCAGCGACATCAGCCACTTGCCGTCCGCCTCCTTGGTCTCGCCCATGGAGGAGTGGTTGTGGCCCGGCTGGTACTGCACATCCAGCTTCTGGATGATGGGGTCGACCTTCTCGCCCTTGAAGGCGCGCTTGGCCTTTTCCAGGTCCCACTTCACCAGCTGGCTGTCCAGGAAGACGGTGGTGTAGGCGTTGCCCCGGCCGTCGAAGGCGGTATGCAGGGGCCCCAGGCCCACCTGCGGCTCCGCCACCACCACGTCGCGCGGCTTGATCTTGTCGGCGAACAGATCGTCCAGCTTGCGCACGTCGATGACGGTGACGGTGGGCGACAGCTTGCCGTTGAAGACGACGTGGATGCCGTCCGGCGCCACGTTGCAGCCGTGGGGGTTGTTGGGTACGGGGATGTAGCGGGTGTAGCGGGAGCCGTGGCGGCCGTCGACCACCGGCACGCCGTTGATGACCTTGCAGTCGCCCTTCTTCACCGCCTCTTCGATGCGCTTGATGTCGAAGACGACAGCCCAGTCCTCCGTGCTGGCGGTCATGTCGGCCAGCGTCGTGCCTTCCTCGGAGTTGTAGCAGGTGGAGAAGGCGTACTTGCCCTGGTAGTCGGCGTCGCAATTGTCCAGGTTGCCGTCGACCATGACCTGCCAGGCCACCTTCATGGCGTCGCCGTCGATGGCGGTGAAGACGCAGCCGTACTTCTTCGGCTCATCCAGCACGCTGCCGTCGTTCACCAGCGGGGCGCGGTGTTCGCTGTTGGCAAAGACATAGCCGGTGCGCGGGTACTTCTGCGGGCGCAGGCCGTGGATGTCGTGCGCGTTCGGGATCTCGATGATCTTGTCGCACTTCATGATGTCGCAACGGATGCGGGCGACGCGGGTGTTGGCCTTGTCGTTGATGAAGATGTAGCGGCCGTCGTAGGTGCCGTTGGTGAACGACATGTGCGGGTGGTGCGCGTCGCCGTTCTGGTACAGGCCGCCCCGGTTGGCCAGGAACTTCTTGGTCTCGGGCGTCAGGCCTTCGGTCAGGATCTTCTTGGACTCGTTGGTCAGGCCCCAGCCGGTGGCGGAGCAGCGGTTGAACACCGGGATGCGCATCAGCTCGCGCATCGAGGGCATGCCCAGGATCCGGATTTCACCCGACTGGCCGCCGGACGCGAAGACGTAATACTCATCCAGGTCGCCGGGCTTCACCTCGACCTTGTTCTTGGCCGCCGCCGGGGCGGCCTGGCTGGTGCCGACGCCCACCAGGGCGCCGCCGGTGCCCACGGCACCCACCGCGGCGGCGGCCAGCGCCGCCTTGGCCGATCCACCGATCAGCCCACGGCGGCTGAGGCCCGGCGATGCTTCGACGTTGCTGTTGGCGACGGCCGGGACTGTGTTCGGGTCTTCGTTCGACATCTCGCGTCTTCTCTGTTGGGTGGTCTGGAAATCGGGGGGTGGAAAGGTCACTCCGCCGGCGTGCCGCTCTTGAGTGTCGCTTGCGGCGCGGCTTTGGGCGGGGCGGGGGGAAGGGGGCCGGGGGTGGCCATGCCGGCCTGGCGCTCGCGCTTCAGGCGGCGCTGGATCATCACCGGGCATTTCTGGTCGTGGTGGTACAGCAGCTGGCAGTGCAGGCACTGGATGCATTCGTTGGGATTGATGTGCCCCTCGGGATGGATGGCCTGTACCGGGCATTCGTTGCTGCAGCGCTGGCAGGGGTTGCCGCATTCGCGGTAGCGGCGCAGCCAGTCGAACATGCGCAGCCGGGCGGGGATGGCCAGCGCCGCCCCCAGCGGACACAGGTAGCGGCAGAAGAAGCGCTCGATGAACAGGTTGGCCAGCAGCAGGGCCACGGCGAAGACCACGAAGGGCCAGGACCGCCAGAAGATCAGCACGATGGCCGTCTTGAACGGCTCCACCTCCGCCGCCTTTTCCGCCATGGCCAGCTCGTTCAGCGACAGGCCGAACAGGATCAGGAAGATGACGTACTTGATGGGCCACAGGCGCTGATGGACGCTGAACGGCACCTTGATTTGGCGGACCTTGAAGCGCTTGGCCAGGCGGTTGGTCAGTTCCTGCAGCGCGCCGAAGGGGCACAGCCAGCCGCAGAAGGCGCCCCGGCCCCAGAACAGCAGGGACGCGGCCACCGCGAACCACAGCACGAACAGCAGCGGCTCCATCAGGAAGTAATCCCAGCTGAAGTCGGTGCGCAGGGCGTTGAAGAAGGTCAGGACGTTGACCACGGACAGCTGCGCATGCTTCCACCAGCCCAGCCACAGCAGCGTGGTCGCCAGCACGCCCAGACGCACCCGGTCGTACAGGACCGGCCGGCGGACCAGTTCATGCTGGAAGAAGAAGATGCCCGTGACGGCGGCCAGCAGCACGGCCAGCAACGCCAGCCCCAGCCGGTCCCCGGCCCACATGCGGCGCCACAATTGGCCGCCGGCGGGGGTGTCCGCCGGGGCGGCCGCGGCCGTCGAAGGGGCGGCCGTGGCCTTGGGCGACGGCAGGCTCAGGTATTTCTGTGGCGGGGCATAATCCAGGTCGAAGGTGATGAAGGCCTTGTCCAGGGTGGCCACCTGGCGCTGCACCAGCAGGCGCAGGCGCCAGGGCTGGGCCGCGTCGAAGGTGCTGCCATCGGGGATGGTGAACAGGGCGATGTCGGGGAAGTCGGGGGCATCGCCCCCCAGGGAGCCCAGGCGGGTATGGTTGCGGTCGTGGAAGCGGATGGTGTTCTCGCCCTGGATCAGTTCGATCCGGTCGAAGATGCCGCCGCGCACATAGCCGGAGCCCTTGAAGGAATAGCGGCCCACCCCGGCGACGATGATGGCCTGCTGCCCCGGCTTCAGGCCGGAGGCCAGGCGCTGGTACCCGTCGTCGCCCAGCAGGCTGCGGCCCACCACCGGCAGGGTGGCCACGGTGGCGTAGAGGTCGATGAAGGTGTCGTCGTCGGGGCCGGTTTCCGGCCGGGCGGCGGCGGCGGGTCCGCCCGCCTCGCGAAAGGCCGTGTTGACCTGCCCCACCGGCAGCAGCAGGTGACGGATGGACCCATCGCCCAGCAGCGTGGTCCAGTCGGCGGTCCCGGCCAGGCCCATGTTGACCACCGGGCGCGCCGCGTCGGTGGTCGCCGCGTCGCGGCTCAGGCCGCCCAGGCCCAGCGTGTGCGCCACCTTGATGGCGGAGCGGACGATGGTGTCGCCGATCACCATGACGGTCACGGTGGCGCCGGACACGATGTCGACCGGCGGCTTGCCGCCCGTGTCCGCCATCATCTCCTGCACGCTGCGGCCGACATAGCCCTGGATGAAATGGTCGATCTTGGCCACGGGAATGCCGACCAGCACGATGGGTTCGTGATGGTCCACCAGCTTGGCGCCGGTGATGCGGGCGTTGGTGTCGATGCCGATGAGGATGGAGATGGGGCGGCCGGAATAGCCGGCGGCGTTGACCACATCGCTATTCAGGTAGACGTAGCCGATGACCTTGTCGCCAGCCAGCGCCGGCACGACCGCGGGTGAGCCTTGGGCCGGCCCGTAATGGTCGGCGCCGGGTACCAGGGTGCCGGGGGCCGCCTGGCCCAAGTAGTCCGCCACGTGGTTGGCGGCCGGCGCGGCCCGGGCGGGCCCCTGCCACGCCAGAAGGACGCAGGCCAGCGCCAGGGCCAGCAAGCGCGCCAGAATCGCCATTCGCCGGGGTGTGGCGGGCGTCTTGCCAGGCGCCACGCGGGCAAGCGGGGGCGCGATCGGCCGAGGCCGATGGGGTAAGGCGGGTGACGGCATTGTCGAATGCGGCTTTGGCTGGTTCTGGAACCGGTGTCGGTTCCGATTGCGGGACAGGCTTACCTGGGTAGTGAGGCCCCAGCTTTGCGCTGGGTCAAAAAGAGGCAAAAAATATGAATGTTATTTCGCGTGCGGCGCCGAATGGCCGTGCAGGCGAACCAGGCGGTCGATGGCGGCTTTCAACAACGCCTGCGCCAGTGTCACGCCCTCGGTGTCGGCCATGCGGTCCAGGGCCAGGGAATAGATGTCGACGGCCCGCTCCGCCAGGGCCGACGCGCGGGCGTCGTCCGCGTCGATGGCGGCGTTCACCTCATCCTCCACCGTGATGGCCAGAAGGCGCAGGCCCGCCGCGTCGTCGGCACTGGGCAAGGGGCCCAGGGTGCCGCGTTCCTGGTGATAGGCCTGCCGGCGGGCCCGGCGCAGGTGCGCGGCGTGGGCCAGTTCCTCCTGCGCCAGCGTCTCCGCCTGCCGCGCCACGGCCGGTGCCGCGGCATGGGCGGCGACATAGCTGTAGAAGGCGAAGGCGCGTTCCTCGTTCAGCACGGCGATGGACAGCGCCTTGTAGGGGCTGAGGGTCGTGCTGGCCTCCACCTCTTCCCAGGACCGCGCGATGTCCGGCGGCAGATGCCACCGCACCGGGGCGGACGACGGCATGTGTCCCAGGATGGCGCCGGCGCAGCCGCCCACCGCCACGACATGGCGGCTTTCCTCCACCGCCAAGTCGCGGAACAGGGCGGCCAGGTCGGGCGTGTTCCCCGGGCGCTCCGCCAACATCGTGTAGCGGCGCACCGCTTCCTCCTCCATGGCCAGCGCGATGGCCAACAACTCTTCCATGGAGGCGACGGGCGCGGCTGGTTCCTGGGACAGCAGGGGCATGACGCTTGTTCCTTGGGCGATGCGCGAAGGGGGGACGATGCGCGAAGGGGAGGCGATGCGCGAAGGGGGCCGTCAGCCGCAATGGCCGCCGCAGCATGAGCCGCGGTGCCGGGCCAGCAGTCTGTCGAACGGCAGGCTGGACCTGTGGTCGGGCAGGCGGCAGTCCCGCGCCAAGGCCAGCACATCCTCCGCGCCCCAGGTGGATGGACAGTCGGTGATGGTCATCACCGTGGCGCCGGGTGGTGGGGCAACGGTGCCAGCGGTGGGGGATGCCAGGGAAATCGTGCCATCGGTGGCGATGATCAGCGTGTAGTCGGTCATGGGATGTCCAGGCTTGCAAGGCTCTTATGGAAGGGGCTTGGGGGCGCGGTGGGCCGTGATGGCGCTCAGTCGCGGGGCAGGGGCCGGGCCGGTGGCGTGTCGGGATCAGCCAAGCCGGATTTGAAGTTCCGGATACCGACGCCCAGGTCGCCCAGCAGCCGGGGCAGGCGGCTGCCAAAGAGCAACAGGGCGATCGCGACCACGATCAGCCAATGCCAGATACTGAAGGAACCCATGGGCGCTTCTCCTGCCGTGAGGGGATGACCTTCAAGGGAGCAGAGAACGAGCGCGCAAAGATTGCGTTGGCGCAAACTGGCGGCCGATTTGATGTATCGCAAATGCTATATTATGCGCGACCAGCGATCGGACGATTGGGCGACCGAACCAACTATCATCGATCGATTCCGAGCCGGATTAGGTGACCTACGGACGGGGAATCGGTAAATCGCGCGTATTCATCCATTATATATGGTTCTGAAGAATATTCCGGTTTCACCAGGATTATCCAATCGGCGCCCATGATTTTCCATATCGAATCGTTCTAGCCATGGAGACTGACCTAACCATGTGGATAGGTCGTCCTCACCCGCTTGCGTCACCCGCCTGCGCCATATAGTGGTAAGAATATAACAGTGGTTCCACATCATATGCCCTTAAACCTTTGGTTAAGAACCTCCTGACTATGCTTTTGACTGACCGTCATCATTATAGCTTGGTGTCAACTTGCGGACGTTAAAGGCCTTCATCGCCGCTTTGGCCGTGGTCCCGCCGGTGATGGCCAAGCGGGCGGAAGCCCAGGATACGGGCCAGATTCTGCGCGATGTGGAGCGGACCATCCCCCGTCAGGCCCCCCAGGCCCCGACCTTGCCTGACTTGGCGCCGCCGGCGCCGGAAGGCGAGTTCATGAAGGCGGGGGAGACGGTGCACGTCACTGGCTTCCGCTTCATCGCGACCCTGATACCGGAGTCGGAACTCCGGGCGCAGCTCACATCCTACGTGGGGCGCGACTGCACCCTGGGCGATTTGCGCGAGGCGGCGGCCCGCATCAGCCGCTATTACGCCCAGCATGACCTGTTGGCCCGGGCCGTCCTGCCGCGCCAGGATTTGGAAGGTGGCGTGGTCACCATCCAGGTCCTGGAAGCCCGCATGGGGCGGGTGATGATCGACCCCTCCAGCAACGTTCGCCTGGACGCCAACCAGGCCCAGGACTTCATCTACGCCCAGAACGCGCCGGGCGATCCGCTGCGCCCCAGTGCCGTGGCCACCGGCGTTTCCAACCTGGGATTGATTCCGGGCATGCAGGCGGTCGGCGTGCTCGACGCCGGTGCGGAAGAGGGGACCACCGACGTCCACCTCAAGATGCGTGAACCGGCGCTGGTGACCGGCACGGCCGTGGTCGACAACAACGCCCCCCGGGAAATCGGCGGCGCGCGCGGTCTGATCGTCGCCACCCTGACGGATGCCGTGGGGATCGGTGACCAGGTCGCCTTCACCGGCCAGGCCACCCAGTCGTCCAAATACGGCCAGGTGATGGTGGGCGCCCCCGTCTGGCATGAGGGCCTGTGGCTGGAGGCCAGCGGCGGCGTCCTGCAATACGATGTGCCCGCCGACATCAATGCCAGCACGCCCTCGGGCGACGCGCAGACGGCGGCCCTGACGCTGCGCTGGCTGGCGCTGCGCAGTTCCGCGGCACCCGTGAACCTGGCCTTTGGCCTGGAGCATAAATGGACCAGCGACAAGCTGGTGGACGTGGTGACCGCGTCCAACCGGGTGGGCTCCTTGATCCTGGCGGCGCATCGCCTGATGCGGGACGACTGGCAGGGGGGCGGCGCCTTCACCCTGGATGCCCAGGTCAAGGCGGGCAACGTGGACCTGTCGCATAACGCGGCCAACGAGGCCATCGACCAGGCCACCGCCCGCACGGCGGGGCACTACGTCAAGGCCACCGCCTCGATCAGCCGCGCCCAGGTGTTGTGGCACGGTGCCGACGCGCTGGTGACCCTGGCGGGGCAGATCGCGTCGAAGAACCTGAACAGTTCGGAACAGTTTTCCCTCGGCGGGCCCAGCGGCGTGCGGGCCTACCCCCTGAACCAGGGCGGCGGCGACCAGGGTGCCATGCTGAACATCGAGATCGGGCAGATGGTGTCCGACAGCGTCCGCGTTTCCGCCTTTTGGGATGGCGGCTGGGTGGAACAGCACAAGACCACCTGGGGCGGCTGGGAGGGGGTGGGCTCCCCCCACAACCATTATGTGCTCCAGGGGGTCGGTGCCAGCGTGCAGTGGATGCCGGCCAGCAACGTGCAGATAAAGGCCACCGTCGCCCGGCGCATCGGCTCCGATGCGGGCCGGAACGCTGACGGTTTGGATTTGGACGGCCGGCGGCGTGAATTGCGGGCTTGGATGCAGATGGTCCTGTCGGTCTAGGGGGTATCATGGCCAGCCGCGCACCTTTCCCCCATCGCTCCTTCCTCCGGGCCCGCCTGTTGGGCTGCACCGCCGTCTTGTCGGTGATGCAGGCGCTCACCTTGCCGGCCGTGGCCGCCACGCCTGCCCAGGGGGCGGTGACGCAGGGCGCCCTGCCCACGGGGGGACAGGTCCAGTCGGGCGCCGCCAGCATTGGCACCAGCGGCCCGGTCATGACGGTCACGCAGACGACCGACAAGGCCATCATCAGCTGGCAGCAGTTCAACGTCGGCGCCGGGGCCACCGTCAATTTCCAGCAGCCCAACAGTTCGGCCATGACGCTGAACCGGGTGCGCGGCGGCGACCCCTCTTTGATCGAGGGCGCCATCAAGGCGCCCGGCACGGTCATCCTGGTCAATCCCGGCGGCGTGGTGTTCGGCGGTGGCGCCACGGTGGACGTGGGCGGCCTGGTCGCGTCCACCCTGGACATCGCGGACGAGGACTTCCAGAAGGGCCGTCTGGTTTTCAACCGTGGATCGGCCATCGGTGCGGTGGTCAACGGTGGCACCATCACCGCCCGCCATGGCTCGGTGGTCCTGCTGGCGTCCCAAATCCGCAATATGGGCCTGATCCAGGCGCAGTTGGGGTCGGTGGTGCTGGCGGCGGGTGAGACCGTCACCCTGACGCCGGACGGTGGCGCCCCCATGAAGGTGGACCCCGCCACCGTCGAGGCGCAGATCGAGGCGGGCGGCATCATCCGCGCGCCCGGCGGCGCCGTCTATTTGACCGCCCAGGCCCTGAACGTCCTGGCCGGCGGGGTCATCAAGGCCACCGGGGTCATCGAGGCGGACTCCCTGAGCCGCGAGGGCGGCAAGGTGGTGCTGGACGCCAGCGGCCCCATCACCCTGCAAGGCGCCACGCTGAGCGCCAAGGGTGCCACCGGCGGCGGCACGGTCGCGGTGGGCACAGCGGACACGGCGTCCGTCACCATGGACGCCGCCAGCCGCATCGACGCCTCGGCGACGGAGGGCGGCAAGGGCGGATCGGTCACCGTCAACAGCCAGGACACGGCGGCGCACGGCGTGCTGCTGGCCCGGGGCGGCAGTTTGTGGGGCGACGGCGGCGCCATCGAAACTTCCGGCCACAAGCTGGCCTTCGACGGGGTGACGGTGGATGTCGGGGCGCCCAAGGGCAAGGGCGGCACCTGGCTGCTGGACCCCGTCGATCTGACGGTGAATTCAACCTACGCCACCGCGATCCAGACGGCGCTGGCCAGCGGCAGCGTCACGCTGCAGACCACGAACACCAGCGTCGGCTATACCGGCGTCACCGCCGGCGGCGCCACCAACGCGGCTGGCCTGGGCGACATCGTCGTCAATGCCGGCATTACCTGGTCCTCCGCCAACAGCCTGACCCTGGACGCCTATCACGGCGTGTCCATCAACGCCGCGCTGTCCGGCACCAGCCTGGTGGTCAAAACCAACGATGGCGGCAGCGGCGGCCTGTTCCGGGTGACCGCCCCGGTGTCGCTGACGACCGCTCTGACGATCAACAGCACAGCTTACACCCTGGTGACCTCGGCGGCGGCCCTGGCCGCCATCACCGGCAGCGGCAATTACGCGCTGAGCAGCGACCTGGCGCTGACCGGCACCTGGACGCCCATCGGCTACAGCGCGGCCGGTAACAATGCCTCGCCCACCGCCTTCACCGGCACGCTGGAGGGCCTGGGCCACACCATCACCGGGCTGACCGTCAACGCCGCCGGCGGCGCTGCGGGCAACCTGGGCCTGCTTAGCGCCATCGGCGGTGGCGGCCTGGTGCAGAACCTGACCCTGTCCGGCGGCAAGCTGTTCGGCGGCACGGGCACCGACTTGGGCCTGCTGGCCGGCCAGAACCAGGGCACGGTGCGCAATGTCGCCGCCACCGGCACCGTGACCGCCGGTGACGGCGGCAGCGCGGTGGGCGGCCTCATCGGCACCAACAGCGGCACCATCACCGCCTCCTCATCCGCCGTGGCCGTCTCCGTCGGCAGCGGCGTGTCCAGGGTGGGCGGGCTGGTCGGGCGCCAGACGGCGGGCCTCATCGACGCCAGCTACGTCACCGGCGCGGTCACGGCCGGGTCCGCGGCGACGGCGGTCGGCGGTTTGGCGGGCTGGGTGGGCGGCGGCATCGTGACCGCCAGCTATGCCGACAGCAGCCTGACCGTCGGCAATGGCGGCAGCCAGGTCGGTGGCCTGGTGGGCTATGGCGACGCCCTGATCACCCAAAGCTATGCCAACGAAACCATCTCCGCCGGCAACGGCGTGCAGTATGTCGGCGGCCTGGTGGGCTATGGCGACACGGCCAACACGGTCAGCGCCGTGTACGCCACCGCCCCCATCTCGGTCGGCACGGCGTCGGACAGCATCGGCGGCTTGGCCGGCTACAATGCCGGCACGATCAGCGCCGCCTATGCCACCGGGTCCATCACCGCGGGTGCCGCCACCACCAACATCGGCGGCTTCGTCGGTTCCAACACCGGCACGGTGCTGGCGTCCTTCTGGGACACGGCCACCAGCGGCCTGTCCGTGGCCTTCGGCAGTGATACCGGCACGGCGACCGCCACGGCCATCGGCGCCAACACGCTGACCATCGGCACCTACGCCGGCTTCGACTTCTCCAACGACTGGTATGCGATCGACGGCCGCACCCGGCCTTTCCTGCGCAGCGAACACACCACCACCATCGTCAATGGCCACCAGCTGCAGATGATCAGCCTGGACCCGACGGCCAACTACGTCCTGGGCGCCAACATCGACATGAGTGGCGCGGCGACGCAGGGTGGCCTGTGGTCCACCACCGGCTTCACGCCCATCGGCTTGACGACAGTCAGCTTCAACGCGTCCCCCACGGTGTTCACCGGCTCCCTGGATGGCCGGGGCTACACCATCAGCAACCTGAACCTGCGGCCCAGCGGCTACAACTTCGTCGGCTTGATCTCCAGCATCGGGCCCGCCGGCTCGGTTTCCAACCTGGGGCTGGTGGGCGCCGTCATGAGCACCGGCGTCACCACCACGACGATCAGCGGCTGGGGCATCCTGGCCGGGAGAAGCTCCGGCACCATTTCCAACAGCTACGCCACCGGGTCCATCGCGGCCACCAAGGTGTCGAACGTGGGCGGGCTGATCGGCTATATGGCGGGCGGCAGCGTCCTGAACAGCTACACCGGCGTCAGCATCCTGAACGGCACGGCGGTGACGGCGGTCGGCGGCCTGGCGGGCATCGCCAACACGGCCGCCTATATCAGCGCCAGTTACACCACCGGCGGCATCAGTCTCAACGCCACCAACCAGCGCATTGGCGGGTTGGTCGGCGATTCCACGGCGTTGACCGTACTGAATTCCTACGCCACCGGCGGCATCAGCACCGGCAACAGCGGCGTGCAGTATGTCGGCGGCCTGGTCGGCCTTCTCACCGCCGGCACCGTCCTCAACAGCTACGCCCAGGGCAACCTGCTGCTGGGCAGTGCCACGCAAAGGATCGGCGGGCTGGTCGGCTCCAACTCCGGCACCATCAGCGGCAGTTACGCCACCGGCACGATCAGCGCCACCGGCACTGGCAACCAGTATATCGGCGGCCTGGTCGGGCTGCTCGCCCAGCCCACCGCCGGTGCCGCCTCCGCCCTGGTCGCCGCCAGCTACGCCACCGGCAACGTGTCCGTGGGCACGGCGACGGCCAGCATTACTTCCGCGTTGTATGTCGGCGGCCTGGTCGGCCTGATGCAAAACGGCGTCGTCACCGCCAGCTATGCCACCGGCAACGTTTCCGTGGGCCGGCTGGCCTCCTACGTCGGGGGGCTGGTCGGGTCGGCGGACGCGTTTAACGTTACCGCGTCATCGGTGCTGGGCAGCTACGCCAGCGGAACGGTCCTGACGGGATCGTCGGCCACCGACATCGGCGGGCTGGTGGGCCGCAACAACGGTGGCCTGATCAGTGGCGCCTATGCCACCGGCGGCGTGCGCGCGACCGTCGCGGCCAGCGGCATCGGCGGTCTGGTCGGTGAGAATGTGATCAGCGGCTCGGTCATCTCCACCGTCACCCAAGCCTGGGCCAGCGGCACGGTGTCCGCCCCCGCTGGCATCAGCGTGGGCGGTCTGGTCGGCAAGATGACCAGCGGCACGGTGATCGCCAGCTATTGGGACACCGCCGGCACCAACCAGGCCAATGGCTATGGGACCAGCGCCGCCGGTACCTTCTCCGCCACCGGTTTCAGCGGCGCCGCCGCCTATTCCACTGCCACCTACAGCGCCTTCGACTTCGCCTCGACCTGGTACATGGTCGACGGCTACACCCGTCCCTTCCTGCGGGCGGAAAGCCGGGCCACCATCATCAACGCCCACCAACTGGAACTGATCGGGGCCAACCCGACGGCCAGTTACACCCTGGGCGCCAACATCACGATGACGGAGCTGGCGGTCACGGCCGGCCTGTGGAACACCGCCACCGGCTTCGCCCCCATCGGCATCACCTCCGCCAGCAACAACGCCAACCCCACCGCCTTCACCGGCACCCTGAACGGCCAGGGGTACAGCATCAACGGCCTGACCATCGTCAACGCCAGCAGCGGCAGCATCGGGCTGTTCAGCAGCATCGGGACCGGCGGCACGGTGGCCAATCTGACCTTGACCAGCGCCCGGGTCAGCGTCGGCGCCGTCAGCGGCGTCGGCCTGGTGGCCGGCAGCAACAGCGGCACCATCAGCGGCGTGCAGGCCGGCGGCACCGTGCTCGCCGCCTCCGGCGCGCAGCGGCTGGGCGGCATCGCCGGCGTGAACGCCGGGCTCATCACCGCCAGTTATTCCTCGGGCAGCATCTCCGCCGTGGCCGCGCAAAGCGTGGGCGGCATCGCCGGCTACAATACGGCCACCATCGCCAACAGCCATGCCCTGAACGTGGTGACCCTCGGCGATGGGGCCCAGTCGGTCGGCGGCGCCGTCGGCTACGACGCCGGCACCATCAGCGCCAGCGACGCCGTGGGCCTCATCCAGGTGGGCAGCGGCGCCCAATCCATCGGCGGCCTGGTAGGCTATGAGGCGGGATTGGTCACCGCCAGCTATGGCGGGGGGGCCGTCACCGTCGGCAGTGCCGCGCAGTATGTCGGCGGCCTGGCGGGCAGCGTCGCCGCGACCGGTGTGGTCAGCGCCAGCTATGGCGCCGCGACGGTCGTGGCCGGGGCGGGCGCGCTGGATGTCGGCGGCCTCGTCGGCGCCAATGCCGGCTTGGTTACCGCCGCCTATGCCATTGGCGGTGTCCTGGTGGGCAGCTCCGGCACGGCCGTTGGCGGCCTGGCGGGTGCCAACACCGGCACCGTCACCGGGGTCTATGCCACGGGCGGCGTCACCGTCAGTTCGGGCACAACCGCGGTTGGTGGCCTGGTCGGCCAGAACGATGGCACGCTGGCCGGCTACTGGGATACGGCCACCACCGGCCTGACCGCGGGCTATGGTTCCAACAGCGGCAGCGCCGCTGTCACCGGCATCAGCGGTTCCTCCGCCTATCTCAGCGCCACCTATGCGGCCTTCGATTTCGCCAGCGTCTGGTACATGGTCGACGGCTACACCCGCCCCTTCCTGCGGGCGGAGTACAGCACCACCATCGTCAACGCCCACCAGCTGCAGCTGGTGAACCTGAACCTGACGGCGTCCTACACCCTGGGTCGGGACATCGATGTCAGCGAGGCGGCCAGCGCCTCCGGCCTGTGGGCGACGGCCACCGGCTTCCTGCCCATCGGTTTCAGCACCAGCGGCAACAACGCCAGCCCCGACACCTTCACGGGCATGCTGAATGGCCAGGGACATGCCGTCAACAACCTGGTCATGACCAACGCCTCGGCCAGCAACATGGCCCTGTTCAGCGCCATCGGCTCCACCGGCGTGGTGCGCAGCGTGGGCGTCTACAACGGCACGGTGGTCGGCGGCGGCGGCACCGTGGCGCTTCTGGCCGGCAGCAACGCCGGCACCATCCTCAGCGCCTATGCCACCGGCAGCGTGACGGCCGGCAGCGGCGCCCAGTATGTGGGCGGCCTGGTCGGCGGCAACACCGGCACCATCAGCGTGGCCTATGCCACGGCGGACGTCACCGCCGGTGCCAATGCCGGCAGCGTCGGTGGGCTCGCCGGCTACAACAGCGGCGTCATCTCCACCGTTTACGCCAGCGGCCTGGTGACGGCGGGTGCTGGGGCCGGAACCGTCGGCGCGCTGCTGGGCGGCAACGACGGCCGGGTGGCCGGCGCCTATTGGGATAGCGGCAGCAGCGGCCAGACCGTCGGATATGGTGGCGGCACGGGCACCTTCTCCGCCGCCACGGTCAGTGGCGCGTCCAGCTATGCCTCGGCCAGCTATTCCAACCTCGACCTGACCGGCACCTGGTACATGGTCAGCGGCTACACGCGGCCGATGCTGCGCATGGAATACAGCACGGTCGTCAGCAACGCCCATGAGCTGCAGTTGATCAGCCTGGCCATGTCGACCAGCTATGTCCTGGGCGCCAACGTCACCATGAGCGAGCTGACGCAGGCCGGTGGCTTGTGGGCGACGACCGGTTTCGTGCCCCTTGGCTTCAACACCGCCGGCGTCAACAACAGCCCCACCTTGTTCACGGGCGTGCTGGACGGGCTGGGGCGCAGCATCAGCGGCTTGACCATCAACAACACGGTGGCCAACAACCTCGGCCTGATCAGCAACAACAGCGGGACCATGCGCGGTCTCAGCCTGTTGAACGCCCATGTCACCGTCGCGGCCAACAGTGACATCGGCATCGTGGCCGGCCAAAGCGTTGGGACCATCACCAGCGTCTATGCCAACGGCACCATCATCGTCACGGCGGGTGGCACCTATGTCGGCGGCTTCGTCGGCTACCACGGGGGCACGATGGCGGGCAGCGGCGCCGCCATCACCATCCAGGCTGCCGATGCGGCCCAGCAGGTCGGCGGCCTGGTCGGCATCAACGTCGGCCTGATATCCGCCACCTTCGCCAACGGCGCGATCACGGTGGGCACCGCGGCGGTGAATATCGGCGGGCTGGTCGGCCAGAACAGCGGGACCATCACCAACAGCTATTCCATGGCCGCGGTGTTGGTCAGCAGCGGCTCCGACATCGGCGGTCTGGTGGGAACCAACCAGGGCATCGTCGCCGGCAGTTATTCCACCGGCAGCGTGACGGCCGACAGCGCCTCGGTGTCCGTGGGCGCGTTCATCGGCTCCAATCAGGCCACGGTCAGCACCAGCTATTGGGACACGACCACATCGGGCATGACCGTGGGTATCGGTGACGGCGCCGTCACCGGTGCCACTGGCCTGGCCACCACCGCCTGGCGGGCCGACGGCCCCCTGGCGCAGTCCGTGTTCAGCACGACGGATTGGCTGGACGGCGCCCCCTATCCCGTCCTGCGGGCTCTGCCCTACCTCATCGTCACGGGCTCGGGCAGCAGTGTCTATGGCGGCACCACGGGAACCGGCTCCGTGGTCAGTGTCTATGACCAGCAGGGCAGAAGCATAGTCAGTGGCTTGTCCAGTTCTGGCATGTCCTGGACGTCGCTCGTCACCGGCACGACGGTGGGCTCCTACGGTCTCATCACCACCGGTGGCGCTACTTACACTGGTTCCGGCGTTTATCAGCTTGCCTACACGGGCAACTATTCCATCACCCCCGCACCGCTGACGATCACGGCCAGCGGGGCGACCAAGACCTATGGGACCAGCGCCAGCCTGACGGGGTACAGCAGCAGCGGCCTGGTGAATGGCGACAGCATCAGCGGCGTGACCCTGGCCAGCACGGGCAGCGGCACGGCGGCGTCGGTGGGCAGCTACAGCGTCGTCGCCAGCGGGGTGACGGGCACGGGGCTCAGCAACTACTCGGTGACCTATGCCGACGGGACGCTGACGGTGAACCAGGCGGCGCTGACGATCACGGCCAGCGGTGCCACCAAGACTTATGGCACCAGCGCCAGCCTGACCGGCTACAGCAGTTCCGGCCTGGTGAATGGCGATAGCATCAGCGCGGTGACCTTGGCGTCCAGCGGCTCCGGCACGGCGGTGTCGGTGGGCAGCTACACCATCACTGCCAGTGGGGCGACGGGCACGGGACTCAGCAACTACTCGGTCACCTACGCCGATGGCACGCTGACGGTGAACCCGGCCACCCTGACCATCACGGCCAGTGATACCACCAAGACTTACGGGACCGGCGCCAGCCTGACGGGGTACAGCAGCAGTGGCCTGGTGAATGGCGACAGCATCAGTGCCGTGACCCTGTCCAGTTCCGGCAGCGGAACGGCGGTGTCGGTGGGTAGCTACACCATCACCGCCAGCGGTGCGACCGGCACTGGCCTCAGCAACTACTCGGTGAGCTACGCCGACGGCACGCTGACGGTGAACCCGGCCGCCCTGACCATCACGGCCAGCGGCGCCACCAAGACCTACGGGATCAGCGCCAGCCTGACCGGCTACAGCAGCAGCGGCCTGGTGAATGGCGACAGCATCAGCGCGGTGACGCTGGCCAGCTCCGGCTCTGGCACCGCGGCGTCGGTGGGCAGCTACAGCATCGCGGCCAGCGGGGCGACCGGCACAGGGCTCAGCAACTACTCGGTGACCTATGCCGATGGCACGCTGACGGTGAACCCGGCGGCGCTGACCATCACAGCCAGCGGGGCGACCAAGACCTACGGGGCCAGCGCCAGCCTGACCGGCTACAGCAGCAACGGGTTGGTGAATGGCGACAGCATCAGCGCGGTGACACTGGCCAGTACGGGCAGCGGCACGGCGGCGTCGGTGGGCAGCTACACCATCACTGCCAGTGGGGCGACGGGCACGGGACTCAGCAACTACTCGGTCACCTACGCCGATGGCACGCTGACGGTGAACCCGGCCACCCTGACCATCACGGCCAGTGATACCACCAAGACTTACGGGACCGGCGCCAGCCTGACGGGGTACAGCAGCAGTGGCCTGGTGAATGGCGACAGCATCAGCGGCGTGACGCTGTCCAGCTCTGGCAGCGGCACGGCGGTGTCGGTGGGCAGCTACACCATCACCGCCAGCGGGGCGACAGGCTCCGGCCTCAGCAACTACTCGGTGAGCTACGCCGACGGCACGCTGACGGTGAACCCGGCGGCGCTGACCATCACCGCCAGCGGCGCCACCAAGACCTATGGGACGAGTGCCAGCCTGACGGGCTACAGCAGCGCCGGGCTGGTGAATGGCGACAGTATCAGTGCCGTGACGCTGTCCAGTTCCGGCAGCGGGACGGTGGCGTCGGTGGGCAGTTACACCATCACCGCCAGCGGGGCGACGGGCACCGGCCTCAGCAATTATTCGGTGAGCTACGCCGACGGGACGCTGACGGTGAATCCGGCCAGCCTGACGATCACGGCGAGCGGCGCCACCAAGACCTACGGCACCAGCGCCAGCCTGACGGGCTACAGCAGCAGCGGCCTGGTGAATGGCGACAGCGTCAGCGCGGTGACGCTGGCCAGTTCCGGCAGCGGCACAGCGGCGTCGGCGGGCAGTTACACTGTCACGGCCAGTGGGGCGACGGGGACGGGCCTCAGCAATTACTCGGTGAGCTATGCCGATGGCACGCTGACGGTGAACCCGGCCGCCCTGACCATCACGGCCAGCGGTGCGACCAAGACTTATGGTGCCAGCGCCAACCTGACCGGCTTCAGCAGCAGCGGCCTGGTGAATGGCGACAGCATCAGCGCGGTGACACTGTCCAGTTCCGGCAGCGGCACAGCGGCGTCGGCGGGCAGTTACACCATCACGGCCAGCGGTGCTACCGGCACGGGGCTCAGCAACTACTCGGTGAGCTATGCCGGTGGTACGCTGACGGTGAACCCGGCCGCCCTGACCATCACCGCCAGCGGCGCCACCAAAACCTATGGCACCAGCGCCAGCCTGACGGGGTACAGCAGTTCCGGTCTGGTGAATGGCGACAGCGTCAGCGCGGTGACGCTGGCCAGTTCCGGCAGCGGCACAGCGGCGTCGGCGGGCAGTTACACCATCACGGCCAGCGGGGCTACCGGCACTGGCCTCAGCAATTACTCGGTAAGCTATGCCGATGGCACGCTGACGGTGAACCCGGCGGCGCTGACCATCACGGCGAGCGGTGCCACCAAAACCTATGGCACCAGCGCCAGCCTGACGGGCTACAGCAGCAGCGGCCTGGTGAATGGCGACAGCATCAGCGCGGTGACGCTGGCCAGCTCCGGCAGCGGCACGGCGGCGTCGGTGGGCAGCTACAGCATCACGGCCAGCGGTGCGACCGGCACTGGCCTCAGCAACTACTCGGTGAGCTACGCCGATGGCACGCTGACGGTGAATCCGGCCGCCCTGACCATCACGGCCAGCGGGGCGACCAAGACCTACGGGGCCAGCGCCAGCCTGACGGGCTACAGCAGCAGCGGCCTGGTGAATGGCGACAGCATCAGCGCGGTGACGCTGGCCAGCTCCGGCTCTGGCACGGCGGCGTCGGTGGGCAGCTACACCATCACCGCCACCGGTGCGACGGGCACCGGCCTCAGCAATTACTCGGTGAGCTACGCCGACGGCACGCTGACGGTGAACCCGGCCGCCCTGACCATCACGGCCAGCGGCGCCACCAAGACCTATGGGACGAGTGCCAGCCTGACGGGCTACAGCAGCAGCGGCCTGGTGAATGGCGACAGCATCAGCGCGGTGACGCTGGCCAGCTCCGGCAGCGGCACGGCGGCGTCGGTGGGCAGCTACAGCATCGCGGCCAGCGGTGCGACCGGCACGGGCCTCAGCAACTACTCGGTAAGTTATGCCGATGGCACGCTGACGGTGAACCCGGCGGCGCTGACCATCACGGCCAGCGGTGCGACCAAGACCTACGGCACCGGCGCCAGCCTGACGGGGTACAGCAGTTCCGGCCTGCTGAACGGCGACAGCATCAGCGCGGTGACGCTGGCCAGCTCCGGCTCTGGCACGGCGGTGTCGGTGGGCACTTACACCATCACGGCCAGTGGGGCGACCGGCACGGGCCTCAGCAACTACTCGGTGAGCTATGCCGATGGCACGCTGACGGTGAACCCGGCGGCGCTGACCATCACGGCCAGCGGTGCCACCAAGACCTACGGGGCCAGCGCCAGCCTGACCGGCTACAGCAGCAGCGGCCTGGTGAATGGCGACAGCATCAGTGCCGTGACGCTGTCCAGTTCCGGCAGCGGGACGGCGGTATCGGTGGGCAGCTACAGCATCACCGCCAGCGGGGCGACAGGCACGGGCCTCAGCAATTACTCGGTGAGCTACGCCGCCGGCACGCTGACGGTGAACCCGGCGGCGCTGACGATCACGGCCAGCGGGGCGACCAAGACCTACGGGACCGGCGCCAGCCTGACGGGCTATAGCAGCAGTGGGCTGCTGAATGGCGACAGCATCAGCGGCGTGACCTTGGCGTCCAGCGGCTCTGGCACGGCGGCGTCGGTGGGCAGCTACAGCGTCGTGGCCAGCGGGGCGATGGGGACCGGGATCAGCAACTACTCGGTGACCTACGCAGACGGAACACTGACGGTGAACCCGGCGGCGCTGACGATCACGGCCAGCGGTGCCACCAAGACCTACGGCACCAGCGCCAACCTGACCGGCTACAGCAGCAGCGGCCTGGTGAATGGCGACAGCATCAGCGCGGTGACGCTGGCCAGCTCCGGCTCTGGCACCGCGGCGTCGGTGGGCAGCTACAGCATCGCGGCCAGCGGGGCTACCGGCACGGGCCTGAGCAACTACTCGGTGAGCTATGTTGGCGGCACGCTGACGGTGAATCCGGCGGCGCTGACCATCACGGCTACCGGTGCCACCAAGACCTACGGCACCAGCATCAGCCTGACGGGGTATAGCAGCAGCGGCCTGGTCAACGGCGACAGCGTCACGGGCGTGACCCTGGCCAGCACCGGCAGCGGGACGGCGGTGTCGGTGGGCAGTTACACCATCACGGCCAGCGGCGCGACCGGGACGGGCCTCAGCAACTACTCGGTGAGCTACGCTGCCGGCACGCTGACGGTGAATCCGGCGGCGTTGACGATCACGGCCAGCGGTGCGACCAAGACTTATGGCACCAGCGTCAGCCTGACCGGCTACAGCAATTCCGGTCTGGTCAACGGCGACAGCATCAGCGGCGTAACGCTGGCCAGCTCTGGCAGCGGTACGGCGGCGGCGGCGGGCAGCTACAGCATCACCGCCAGCGGGGCGACGGGCAGCGGCCTCAGCAATTATTCGGTGAGCTATGCCGATGGCACGCTGACGGTGAACCCAGCGGCGCTGACCATCACGGCCAGCGGGGCGACCAAGACCTACGGGACGAGTGCCAGCCTGACGGGGTACAGCAGTTCTGGCCTGTTGAACGGCGACAGCATCAGCGGCGTGACCTTGGCGTCCAGCGGCAGCGGTACGGCGGCGTCGGTGGGCAGCTACAGTATCACCGCCAGCGGTGCGATGGGGACCGGGATCAGCAACTACTCGGTGAGCTATGCCGACGGGACGCTGACGGTGAACCCCGCCAGCCTGACCATCACGGCCAGCGGTGCCACCAAGACCTACGGCACCAGCGCCAGCCTGACGGGCTACAGCAGTTCCGGCCTGGTGAATGGCGATAGCATCAGCGCGGTGACCTTGGCCTCCAGCGGCTCCGGCACGGCGGTATCGGTGGGCAGCTACACCATCACCGCCAGTGGGGCGACGGGCACGGGTCTCAGCAACTACTCGGTGAGCTACGCCGCTGGCACGCTGACGGTGAACCCGGCGGCGCTGACCATCACGGCCAGCGGCGCCACCAAGACCTACGGGGCCAGCGTCAGCCTGACCGGCTACAGCAGCAGCGGCCTGGTGAATGGCGACAGCATCAGTGCCGTGACGCTGTCCAGCTCTGGCAGCGGGACAGCGGTATCGGTGGGCAGCTACAGCATCACCGCCAGCGGGGCGACAGGCACGGGCCTCAGCAATTACTCGGTGAGCTACGCCGCCGGCACGCTGACGGTGAACCCGGCGGCGCTGACGATCACGGCCAGCGGGGCGACCAAGACCTACGGGACCGGCGCCAGCCTGACGGGCTATAGCAGCAGTGGGCTGCTGAATGGCGACAGCATCAGCGGCGTGACCTTGGCGTCCAGCGGCTCTGGCACGGCGGCGTCGGTGGGCAGCTACAGCGTCGTGGCCAGCGGGGCGATGGGGACCGGGATCAGCAACTACTCGGTGACCTACGCAGACGGAACACTGACGGTGAACCCGGCGGCGCTGACGATCACGGCCAGCGGTGCCACCAAGACCTACGGCACCAGCGCCAACCTGACCGGCTACAGCAGCAGCGGCCTGGTGAATGGCGACAGCATCAGCGCGGTGACGCTGGCCAGCTCCGGCTCTGGCACCGCGGCGTCGGTGGGCAGCTACAGCATCGCGGCCAGCGGGGCTACCGGCACGGGCCTGAGCAACTACTCGGTGAGCTACGCCGATGGCACGCTGACGGTGAACCGGGCGGCGCTGACCATCACAGCCAGCGGTGCGACCAAGACCTACGGGAGCAGCGCCAGCCTGACCGGCTACAGCAGCAACGGGTTGGTGAATGGTGACAGCATCAGCGGCGTGACCCTGGCCAGTTCCGGCAGCGGCACCGCCGCCTCGGCGGGCAGCTACACGATCAATGCCAGCGGCGCGACTGGGACGGGCCTCAGCAATTATTCGGTGAGCTATGCCGACGGCACGCTGACGGTGAACCCCGCCAGGCTGACCATCACGGCCAGCGGGGCGACCAAGACCTACGGGACCAGCGCCAGCCTGACGGGGTACAGCAGTTCCGGCCTGGTGAACGGCGATAGCATCAGTGCGGTGACCTTGGCGTCCAGCGGCTCTGGCACGGCGGTGTCAGTGGGCAGCTACACCATCACCGCCAGCGGTGCGACAGGCACCGGGATCAGCAACTACTCGGTGACCTACGCCGATGGCACGCTGACGGTGAACCCGGCGGCGCTGACCATCACGGCCAGCGGGGCGAGCAAGACCTACGGCAGCAGCGCCAACCTGACCGGCTACAGCAGCAGCGGCTTGGTCAACGGCGACAGCGTCACGGGCGTGACTCTGGCCAGTAGCGGGGCCGGCACGGCGGCATCGGTGGGCAGCTACCTGGTTGTGGCCAATGGCGCGACGGGCACGGGGCTGAGCAATTACTCGGTGAGCTATGCCGCCGGCACGTTGACGGTGAACCCAGCCAGCCTGACCATCACGGCCAGCGGGGCGAGCAAGACCTACGGCAGCAGCGCCAACCTGACGGGCTACAGCAGCAGCGGCTTGGTCAATGGCGACAGCGTCACGGGCGTGACCTTGGCCAGCAGCGGGGCCGGCACGGCGGCGTCGGTGGGCAGCTACCTGGTTGTGGCCAATGGCGCCACGGGCACGGGCCTGAGCAACTACTCGGTGAGCTATGCCGCCGGCACGCTGACGGTGAACCCGGCGGCGCTGACGATCACGGCCAGCGGGGTGAGCAAGACCTACGGCACCAGCGCCAACCTGACGGGTTACAGCAGCAGCGGCTTGGTCAACGGCGACAGCGTCACGGGCGTGACCCTGGCCAGCAGCGGGGCCGGCACGGCGGCATCGGTGGGCAGCTACCTGGTTGTGGCCAATGGGGCCACGGGCACGGGGCTGAGCAACTACTCGGTGAGCTACGCCGCCGGCACGCTGACGGTGAACCCGGCGGCGCTGACCATCACGGCCAGCGGGGCGAGCAAGACCTACGGCACCAGCGCCAACCTGACGGGCTACAGCAGCAGCGGCTTGGTCAATGGCGACAGCGTCACGGGCGTGACCTTGGCCAGCAGCGGGGCCGGCACGGCGGCGTCGGTGGGCAGCTACCTGGTTGTGGCCAATGGCGCCACGGGCACGGGCCTGAGCAACTACTCGGTGAGCTATGCCGCCGGCACGCTGACGGTGAACCCGGCGGCGCTGACGATCACGGCCAGCGGGGTGAGCAAGACCTACGGCACCAGCGCCAACCTGACGGGCTACAGCAGCAGCGGCTTGGTCAACGGCGACAGCGTCACGGGCGTGACCCTGGCCAGCAGCGGGGCCGGCACGGCGGCGTCGGTGGGTAGCTACCTGGTTTTGGCCAACGGCGCCACGGGCACGGGGCTGAGCAACTACTCGGTGAGCTACGCCGCCGGCGCGCTGACGGTGAACCCCGCCAGCCTGACCATCACGGCCAGCGGGGCGAGCAAGACCTACGGCACCAGCGCCAACCTGACGGGCTACAGCAGCAGCGGCTTGGTCAATGGCGACAGCGTCACGGGCGTGACCTTGGCCAGCAGCGGCAGCGGCACGGCGGCGTCGGTTGGCAGCTACCTGGTTTTGGCCAACGGCGCCACGGGCACGGGGCTGAGCAACTACTCGGTGAGCTACGCCGCCGGCACGTTGACGGTGAACCCGGCGGCGCTGACCATCACGGCCAGCGGGGCGAGCAAGACCTACGGCAGCAGCGCCAACCTGACCGGCTACAGCAGCAGCGGCCTGGTCAACGGCGACAGCGTCACGGGCGTGACCTTGGCCAGCAGCGGTAGCGGCACGGCGGCGTCGGTTGGCAGCTACCTGGTTTTGGCCAACGGCGCCACGGGCACGGGGCTGAGCAACTACTCGGTGAGCTACGCCGCCGGCACGTTGACGGTGAACCCGGCGGCGCTGACCATCACGGCCAGCGGGGCGAGCAAGACCTACGGCAGCAGCGCCAACCTGACCGGCTACAGCAGCAGTGGCCTGGTCAACGGCGACAGCGTCACGGGCGTGACCCTGGCCAGCAGCGGCAGCGGCACGGCGGCGTCGGTGGGCAGCTACCTGGTTTTGGCCAACGGCGCCACGGGCACGGGGCTGAGCAACTACTCGGTGAGCTACGCCGCCGGCACGCTGACGGTGAACCCCGCCAGCCTGACCATCACGGCCAGCGGCGCCACCAAGACCTACGGCACCAGCGCCAGCCTGACGGGCTACAGCAGCAGCGGCCTGGTCAACGGCGACAGCGTCACGGGCGTGACCTTGGCCAGTAGCGGCAGCGGCACGGCGGCGTCGGTGGGCAGCTACCTGGTTGTGGCCAATGGCGCCACGGGCACGGGTCTCAGCAACTACTCGGTGAGCTACGCCGCCGGCACGCTGACGGTGAACCCGGCGGCGCTGACGATCACGGCCAGCGGGGCGAGCAAGACCTACGGCACCAGCGCCAACCTGACCGGCTACAGCAGCAGTGGCCTGGTCAACGGCGACAGCGTTACGGGCGTGACCTTGGCCAGCACCGGCAGCGGCACGGCGGCATCGGTGGGCAGCTACCTCGTTGTGGCCAACGGCGCCACGGGCACGGGGCTGAGCAACTACTCGGTGAGCTACGCCGCGGGCACGCTGACGGTGAACCCGGCGGCGCTGACCATCACGGCCAGCGGGGCGAGCAAGACCTACGGCACCAGCGCCAACCTGACCGGCTACAGCAGCAGCGGCTTGGTCAACGGCGACAGCGTCACCGGCGTGACCTTGGCCAGCAGCGGGGCCGGCACGGCGGCGTCGGTGGGCAGCTACACCATCGCCGCCAGCGGTGCGACGGGGACAGGGCTCAGCAATTACGCGGTGAGCTATGCCGCCGGCACGCTGACGGTGAACCCCGCGGCGCTGACCATCACGGCCAACGACGCGACCAAGACGGCGGGCCTGGAGCTGATTTTGGCGGGCTATGGCATCAGCGGATTGCTGAACAGCGATAGCGTGACGCAGGTGACGTTGAGCAGCCCGGGTGCGGCGGCATCGGCCGCGCCCGGCACCTATACCGTCACCCCCAGCGCCGCCGTCGGCACAGGGCTCGGCAACTATGACATCCGCTACCAGACCGGGGTGCTGAGCGTCACGGCGTCCGCTGTGCTGACCACCAGCACCTTGCAGCGGCAGGTGGTTTCGGCCGTGGTGCCGACCGCCAGCCTTGCGGCGGTGACGTCGGTCGTGGCCACAACCTCCGGCTTGGGAAGCACGGCGTCGCTGACCAGCACGACCACCGTCGGCACCACCACCGTTGGTACCACCGGCGTCGCGACCACCACGGCGGCGACACCGTCCACCACCACCAGCAGCGGCAGCACCGCATCGCAGAGCACGTCGGGAACGTCCTCAAGCACGTCCGGGACGAGCACGACGTCGTCCAGTGACAGCGGCTCCTCATCATCGTCCGGCAGCGCTGTTTCCTCCAACACCTCGTCGCGCGGCGGGGAGGGCGGTGGAAGCAGCGGCGGCGGCCAGGCGGCGGCGCAGACCTATGCGGTTTCTTCCTCTGGAACCGACGGTGGTGTCTATAATCAGTTGCAAATGACATCGGCCCCCATTCAAGGCACGAAGCAGGATGACCGGAAGCAATAACGGCGAGTTTTCCATTCCCGTGGTGGAACGCAGCGGCGACGTGCTGAGGGAGATCGGGCGTCGCGTCCCCGCCTTCGCCCAGGGCCTGCAGTTGCAGTCGACGGGGCGGACGGCGGAGGCCCGCCAGGTGTTCCTGCAACTGACGGAGCGCCCGGAACTCACCGCCCCCAGCCTGCACCAGCTGGGCGTCATGGCCGCCTATGAGGGCGACAACCTGCGGGCCGCCGGGCTGTTTGAGCATGCCCTGAAGATCGAACCGGCGGAGACGCTGTATTACTGCTCCTGGGCACGGTGTTCGAGCGCATGGGCGATCTTCCCCGCGCCGCCAGCGCCATGCTGAACCTGGCCGTGATGCTGCAGAGCCGGGGCCAGCATGCCGATGCCATTCCCCTCTATCGCCGCATCCTGGCGCTTTCGCCGCTGAATTACTCCGCCTGGGTCAACATGGGCACGGGCTTGGCTTGGCTGGGGCAGTCGCGCGAGGCCATCGTGCCGCTGATCGTGGGCGTCATCCTGTTCGGCCGCGTCCTGCCGGAGGCGCGGGATCTGGGCAAGACGCTGATCGACGAGATCGGTGATCGCCTGCCGGAGTTGACGGCCGCCCTGGCCACCCTGCCGGAGGGGATGCCCGACGGCCGGCTGGAGCGTCTGGAGGAAGTCCTGCAGACCCTGGACAAGGCCCTTCGCACCGCCGGCTTCATCGATGCCACGGTCATGGCGCTGGATGTCGCGCTGAAGCTGGCGCCCGGCAACGCGCTGGCCCGCTGGAACCATTCCTTGGCCTGCCTGGCCCGCGGCGACTTCGCCACCGGCTGGGCGGATTATGAGTGGCGCTGGGTGTGGGACCAGTTCCCCGAGCCCCGGCGCATCCTGGCCGCGTCGCAGTGGCGTGGGGAAGATCTGGCGGGCAAGCGCATCTATGTTTGGGGGGAGCAGGGCTTTGGCGACATCCTGCAATTCGCCCCCCTGGCGCGCATCCTGATGGACCGCCACGCCCCGGCGGAGGTGGTGCTAGAGGTGTCCTCCCCCCTGGTCGGCATTCTGGCCATCGCCATGGAGCGGCTTGGCATCCGTGTCGTGTCGCGGCCCGACAACCCGCACCGGTTCGGGGTCGATGAAACGTTCGATTACCACATCCCGCTTCTGAGCCTGCCCCACATGCTGTCGCTGCGCCTGCCGGACCTGCCGCTGATGCCCGGTTGGCTGGTCCTGCCGGAGCAGCAGGTGGCGCGTGGCCGCGACCTGCTGCCGCCACCCAGCGGCAAGCGCCGTATCGGTGTGGTTTGGGCCGGCCGGCCGCAGCATTCGGAGGATGCGCGCCGCTCCTTGCCCCTGGCGCACCTGGGGGCCGTGCTGGACGCCATTCCCGATGCCGAGTGGTTTTCGCTGCAGGTGGGCCCGCGTTCCGGCGACGCCCTGGCGTTCAAGGGCCGCCTGCACGATCTCAGCCCGCAACTGAAGGATTTCATCGACACGGCTGCCATCATCGCCAACCTTGACCATGTGGTCGCCGTCGATACCGGCGTGGGCCACTTGGCCGGTGCGATGGGCAAGCCGGTGTCGCTGCTGCTGGCCCACTCCGTCGATTGGCGGTGGGGCATCGGCGACACCACGTCGCCCTGGTATCCCCACCACCGCATCCATCGTCAGCAGTCCCTGGGGGATTGGCCCGGGGTCATCGCCTCCCTGCGGCAGGAGCATGCGCAGCTCGCGGCCGCGCCCCAGGAGGCCGCCGCCGATGCCGCTCCCCCGGTGGAGCCCAAGCGCCGGGGCGCGTCCAGCCGCCGGGCGGTGGTGAAGGAAAAGGCGGAAAGCTGATCCCCTCCGGCATTTACGAAGTTACGACCTATCCGCCCATTTTCCCTTGGCTTTAAGCTGCGCCCGGCCCTGATGGCGGGCCGGGTTTGGCCACATGGATTGCAGGATGCGGACCGGGGCGATGGGCCGGCGGCTGGCCGGCGCGCTGTTTTTCTTGATGGGCACGACAGGATGGGCCGCCGCCTCCCCCTGGGGTGAGGTGGGCGATAGCCAACTGCGGGGCGATATCGAGGTGCTGGCGACGGCCGGCCTCCTTGACGGTGTCACCACGCCTTGGCCCCTTCCGTGGACGGCCCTGGTGCCGGCCTTGCGGGCGGCTGACCTGGATGCCCAGCCGGACGCGGTGCAGGCGGCGGCCTTGCGCGTCCTGGGCCGGGCCACGCGTGAGAACCGGCCGGGCCTCAGCACCAGCGCCAGCCTGGACCTGACCAACGCACCAGCCCTGGTACGCGGCTTCGATAGTTTGGGCCGGGGGCAGGGGCAGACGCAGGTGGCGCTGTCCTACAGTTCCGATACCGTGGCCGCCCGTTTGGCGGTCGGCAGCCTCACCCAGGACTTTCACAGCGGCGCCACCAAGCTGGTGCTGGACGACAGCTATGTCGCGGTCAAGGCCGGTGACGCCCTGGTCTACGGCGGCTGGCTGACCCATTGGTGGGGACCCGGTTGGATCTCCGCGCTGACCCTGTCCAACAACGCCCGGCCCATGCCGCAGCTGGGCATTCAGCGCCTGGACACTTCAGCCTCCACCTGGCCGGTGCTGGAGTGGCTGGGGCCGTGGCAGGCGGAGTTCTTCCTGGGCCTGCTGGACGGGCCGCGGCTGCAGAAGAACACGGTGTTCGACGCGCTGCGCGTCACGGTCAATCCCGCGCCGGGGCTGGAGATCGGTCTGGCCCGCACCGGGGAGATTTGTGGCCAGGGGCACCCGTGCGATCCCGCCGAATACTTTCAGCTGAACAACTCCCCCACCGACGTCAACAAGACCAACGACGAAGGCGTGGTGGACATCAAGTACAGCCGCGACCTGTGGGGTGTGCCGGCCCAGGTCTATGTTCAGCTGATGAACGAGGACACGTCGCCCGTCACCCATTCCGGCACCAGCCATTTGTTCGGCGCCACGGCTTTCGTGCCGGTGGCTGGCCGGCCTTTCCGGATCACGGCGGAATATGCCGACAGCATTTCCACCACCAACATCTTCAGCTTCGCCAGCCGCATCTACGGATTTTCCTACACCAATGGCGGCTATCCCGACGGCATGCGCTACCGGGGGCGCACCATCGGTTTCAGCCTGGACGACGACTCCCGCCTCCTCTCGTTGCAGGGCAGTTGGAGTGACGCCGACGGCTGGACCTACGAGATGACCCTGCACCACGCCGTCATCGGCACGGCGCAGTCGGCCGGCGCCAATATCGTCAGCCCGGTGCCCGTCAAGGTGAACATCCTGGAGGGGCGCCTCAGCCTGCCGTTCCGTCGCTTCACGCTGGACCTGCGCGCCAGTGTCCAGGATGACCAGGCCCGGCCGGATCACGGCTTCCTGCCGGCCGTGGAGGCGGCGGTGCGCATCGCGCTGTGACCATAAAAAAGGACGGCTGCGAAAATGGAGGGCCGCAGGGAATAATTCCGCCCCGTCCATCCGTCATGGGGATGAGGGACCAGTGGTGCGCATGCCGGTCCCGCGTCAGCCTGCCGGAGGTGCCCATGCCGTCCATCGTCGCCTGTGCCAAAACCACGCCCCCGCGCGATCGCGTGCGGGAGGTCGCCGCCGGGCTGTTCGCCGACCGGGGCCTGGACGGGTTCAAGATGCGGGATTTGGCGGCGCGCCTGGGCGTCAGCGTCATGACCCCCTATCGCTATTTTGAAAACAAGGAGGCCATTTTGGCCTGCGTGCGGGCGCACGGCTTCGCCTGCCTGGCGGACGACCTGGATGGGGCGCTGGGCGAGGGACCGCTGGAGCGGCGCGTGGCGGCCCTGGCCGCCGCCTACGGCGCCTTCGCCCTCGCCGAACCGGCGCGCTATGGCCTGATGTTCGGGCCGGCACCGGCCCGGTCGCCGGGCATGGCCGACGTGCGCCGCCAGGAAGCCCGGGTGGAGGCGGCCTTCACCGCCCACGCCCAGGGATTGGCGGAAGCGGGCCTTACCTGCGCCGAGCCTGCGACCCTGGGACGCCTGCTGTGGTCCACCCTGCACGGCGTCGCCGTCCTGCATTTGGGCGGCCAACTGCCGCAAGCGGACCTGGGGGAGGCGCTGCGTCACGCCGCCCGCGCCCTGACCCTGGCCAGTGCCGGGCCTGCCAGCACCGGGCCTGCCAGTGCCGGGGTCGCCGCGTGACCATGACGGCACCGCAGCCGCTGCGGATGGCCGAAGCCTCGCGGAGGGGCGCGGTCCAGGACGCGCCGCCGCCCCGCATCCGGCCCCGCCTGACGGTCAAGCGCCTCCTGGATCTGGTGCTCAGCCTGTCGCTGCTGCTCGCCTGCCTGCCGCTGCTGGCCGTGATCGCGCTGCTGATCCGCCTGGATAGCCGGGGCCCCATCCTGTTCCGGCAGCAGCGGATCGGCCTGGCGGGCCAGCCTTTCCACATCATCAAGTTCCGCACCATGCACGTGCTGGAAGACGGCGCCGACGTGGTCCAGGCGCGGGAGCGCGATCCGCGTGTGACCCGCGTGGGTGGCATGCTGCGGGTCAGCAGCCTGGATGAGTTGCCCCAGTTGCTGAACGTCCTGTCGGGGGAGATGTCGCTGGTGGGCCCGCGCCCGCATGCCGCCGCCCATGACGACTATTATCGCGCCCGCATCCCCAATTACCTGTATCGCCATAACGTGCGCCCAGGCATCACCGGCTGGGCCCAGGTGAATGGCGCGCGCGGGGCCACGCCACAGGTCGCGGACATGCAGGCCCGCGTTGACCTGGACGCCTGGTATGTCGACCACGCCAGCCTGGCCCTGGACCTGAAAATCCTGGCGCTCACCCCCCTGGTGGTGTTGAGCCGGCGCAAGGCCTGCTAAGGGCCGCCGTCAGCTCTGAAAAAATCCTATTCTTAAGGATAATGCGTCGGCGGGGGAATAAACGCTTAAGACCATTCGTCTTAGGAAGGAGAGGACGGCGCATCCACCAGGGAATTGGCCCTTGGGATGCCAGCGTGGACGGACGTAAGCTGATGCGGCACAGGCACGGGCCCACCCCATGGTTCATCGATTCCGTGTCGGAGAACCCTAGGCCGTGACCCGACCCCAACAGTTCGCGAATGCCCTGGTCATGCAACTTCCAGCTTTAAGGCGGTATGCCTTGGCGCTGGTGGGCAATGCCGCGCTGGCGGATGATCTGGTCCAGGATTGTGTGGAACGGGCACTGCGCCAGTCGGCGCAGCTGCGGGAGTTACCCCGCATTTCCGGTTGGCTGCGGCGCATCTTGCGGAACCTTTATACCGACGAGCTTCGCCGTGGAAACAGCCGGGGGGAGGAACAGGACATAACCGAACTGGCCGACCACGTGGAACTGAGCGCCCCGCCGACCGACGTCGGCGCCGCGAGGGACTTCGTCAAGGCGGTCAGCCGGCTGACGCCGGAGCATCGGGAAATCCTGCTGCTGTCCAGTGTTGAGGAACTGAACTATCGCGAGATCGCGGAGGAGCTCGACATTCCGGTGGGGACCGTGATGTCGCGCCTCGCGCGGGCTCGGGAGCGGTTACGGAGTGTAATGCAAGGCGAGGGCGCGGAAATCATCCCGCTGTCCCCAAGCCCGCTGCCCCCAGGATCGAAAGACCGAAAGTGAGCGACCATACCCCCAACCATCCTCCCATCGCGGAGGTCGACCTGCACGCCTTTCTGGATGGCGAGTTGCCGGAAGACCGCGCCCGCGTTGTGGAGGCCGCGATCCTCGCGGATCCCGCCCTGGCGGACCGCCTGGCCGCCTATGAGGCCGACAAGGCCATGATGAAACGCCTGTACAGCCCGTTGATCGAGCGTCCGGTGCCCCAGCACCTGATCGACTTGGCCCAGTCCGCCGCCCAGGCGCCGGTGTACCGTCCCTGGGCTGACTGGCGCCGTCTGGGGGCCGTGGCGGCCGTCGTGCTGTTGCTGGTGGGCGGTGGCGCTTATCTGGCCGGCCGGCCGGCCGGTGATGTGGTGCAAATGGCGCTGGCGGCGCGGGATGTTCCGGCGTCGGTGCCCAGCGACCTCAGCCCTTACAACGCGGCCCTCAGTCGCATCGTCGACCTCAACATCAAGGTGCCGGACCTGAGCCGGGCTGGGTATCGTCTGTCCGGCGTGAAGGTCGCGGACGGTGCCGCGACCGTGGCCTACCGCGACACCGCCGACCGGCTGTTCACCATTTATCTGCGCCATTCGGACGGCACGGTCCGCTTCGACCAGTTCAAGCGCGACAATCTGCGTGTCTGCGTCTGGCAGGATGACCAGTTGAGCATGGTCATGGCCGGCGAGATGTCGGCCGCGGTCATGCAGAAGCTGGCCAGCATGGCCTATGTCGGCCTGACGGCCTAGCGCACGGAGCGGGCAGACAGGCTTTCGGGGCTGAACAGGGTGGCGGGATGCGGGGCGGTCACGGTGTAGGGCGCCGCCTCGCCATTGAAGGCGAAGGTGTAGGCGTAGCCACCCAGTTCGAAGTCATGGATGAACTGGCTGCCGATCACCACCGCCGGCACGTCGGGCATGAGGTACATGGTGGCCTGGCCGAATTTCCACAGCTTGCCTTGCTCGTCCCAGGAATCCCCGTAAACCGCCATCCAAGTATCTTCGTCGAGGTAGAGCCGCCGATGCGGGACCACGTCATGCGCGCCTGCGGCCAGGGTGCCGTCGACCACCCAGACGCGGTGCAGCTCATAGCGCAGCGTGTCGGGGTTGGGGTGGTTACGGCCCAGCACCTCCGCCACCGGCTTGGCGTACAGGCGGTTGTTGTTGTAGGGCACGAACATGTCGGCCTTGCCCACCAGCTTGAAGTCATAGTGGTCCAGGCCGCCGAAGAAGATGTAGTACTCGTCCTCGCTCATATAGCCGGCGGCGTCGGTGTTCGGGACATCGTAGGAAATGGCCGGCGCCTTGCGCACGCGATGTTCCCCCGGAAGCAGCCGCCAGGCGGCGAAGTCATGCCGCTTGATGTTGATGGGCTGCCAGTTGAGGTAGCCTTCGCCCACCCGGGACGCGGGCGCCACCGCCATGTGCAGCGTCTTGAAGTAATAGCCGCCATAACTGTCGGGCGTGGCATCACGGTAGTAATAGGGAAAATCGGCGATTTCCTTGTAGCCGCTGGCCTTTTCCGCCACCCCGTCCGCCGGCACCACATAGGTGCTGACCGTCACCTCCCGCGCTGGTCCCCAAAAGGCCAGAAGGTGGTTCCACATGGCCTGGAACCCGTCCTTGGGCAGGGGAAAGGGGATGCCGCCCGCGGCCCCCTCAACACCATAGGCAATTCCTTCCGGGGCCGGCCGGGCCCGCGTGGCGTTGCGATAAATGTTGTCATAGACCCAATCCGGCGCGGCCGCGGTGCGGTGGCTGGGATAGATGTCCATGCGATAGTCGGGATCACGCTCGAACAGGTGCTTGGCCCCCTCGGGCAGGCGGTCGGCATACTCCCTGAAATTCTTGGACGTGATGGAGAACAGCGGCTTTTCGCCGGCGAAGGGGTCGGGCCGCGGACCCGTCAGCGACGCGGCCGATCCCGCTGTTACCAGTCCGCCCGTCCAGGCCGGAATGCTGCCGTCGGCATTGCCGGCGCGCTCCGCCCCCACCGGCGTCAGGCGCGACTTCAACTGCGCGGCCTCTTGCTCGGTCACTTGGGCATACGGTCGGGTGGGAAGGCAGGTCAACGCCACGGTGGCCAACAACGCGGCGGACAGGACGGCGGTAAATCGCATGGGCTCGCGTACGGGGCGGGTTGGGTCGGGGGCATCGCCCCGATGGGACGGACCGTCGGGATCATGGCCTGCCGCCCCCCTTGGACACAAGCGGCATGTGGCCACAGCCCGTTTTCTTGCATCTATGCTAAAATCATCCCCCCAAGCCCTTGATGGACCGGGAAAAAAGCCAATGGCATTCCGCTTTTCCGAGCCCCTTCGCAGATGCTGCCTCACCGCGTTCGGCCTGTGGGCGTCGGCCGCTTCGGGCGCCGAATTATATTCGGGCGGGGGAACGGACCTGCGTTGGGACAACACGGTGCGCTATACCCTGGCCAACCGGATCAGCCCCCGGCAGGACGCCCTGCTGACCAACCTGAATTGGGATGACGGCGACCGCAACTTCGCGCCCGGCGTCGTCTCCAACCGGTTGGACCTGGTGTCGGCCCTGGATCTGGGATGGGGCGAGTGGGGGCTGCATGCCAGCGCCGCCGCCTGGTATGACACCGTCTACCAGGGCCGCACGGATGATGGGGATCCAGGCGCCATCAATGCCTCCTCCGCCCCGCCGGGCCATTTCGCCCGCGCCGTCCGCGACCTGCAGGGTCAACATTTGGAATTGCGCGAGGCCTTCGCCCGTGGCGCCGTGACCATTGCCGACATGCCCGTGTCGCTGCGGGTTGGCCGGCAGGCCCTGGCATGGGGGGAGAGCCTGTTCTACGACCCTAATTCCATCGCCGCCGCCATGGCGCCCGCCGACTACACCCGCCCCGTCGGCGGGCCCAGCGCCTATAGCAGCGACATCTATCGACCGGTGGCCCAGGCGGTGGTGACACTGCAGCCGCGGCCCGACATCGCCCTGTCGTTTTATGACCAGTTCGAATGGCGGCCCGCCCGTCAGGCGGCCAGCGGCAGCTATTTCAGCTATATGGATTACATGGGTGCCGGGGCCGACCGGCTTTACATCGACGGTCTGCGCTTTGCCGCCCGCCAGGATGACCGCGTGCCGACCGGCGGGCGGTTCGGTGTCGCCCTGCACGCCACCCTGAACGGTGTGGACTATGGTCTGTACGCCCTGCGATACAACGCGATGGAGCCGCAGTATGAGCTGGCCCCGGACAGCGACACCCCGGTTCCGGGGGCGGAAGGGTATTACCGTCTGGTCTATCCCGGCGGCATTCAGCTCTATGGCGCCAGTTTCGCGGCGATGGTCGGCGACAGCACGGTCACGGGTGAGGTTTCCGCCCGCCGCAACATGCCCCTGTTGCTCCCCACACTGACGGGAAGCGGGCCGGTGACGTCGCAATACGCGGCGTTCGTGCGGGGGGACACGCTGCATGGCCAGGTATCCCTGACGACGGCGCTGGGCCGCTCCACCCTGTGGGGCGCCAGTCTATGGGACAGCGCGGAGGTGAACGCCGAGGCGGTGGTGGACGGGGTGCTGAATGCGTATGGCGACGATGACGGCACCCAGTGGAAGCACCCCGCGACCAAGGTGCGGGTGCTGTTCGAGCCGCACTACTTCCAGGTTCTTCCCAACCTGGACCTGACCTTGCCCATGGGGGGCGGATACAACATCACCGGCCACAGCCTCAGCTACTACGCCCAGAACGCAGGGGCTGGCGATATCACGGTCGGCGTCGGCGCCATCTATCGCAGTGTGTGGAAAGCGAACTTGACCCTGACTCATTACATCGGTGCGGCCAGCCGGCAACTGCTGGCCGACCGGGATTTCGTGGCCCTGGGGCTGGAGCGCACGTTTTAAAATCGGTTCGCGTCGCCCCACTGCTAAAAACTGGCCAGCAAGGACGTCTCATCGTCATGAACCAAGACCGCGCGGGGTGGGACCTGCTCCGTTCCTCCCGGGACTTCTTTCAGGATTTCCGCGCCTATGCCCGGGGTGATGGCCTGCGGGTCGCGGCCCTGATCGTCCTGGGCGCTGGGGTGGAGGGCGTGGGCCTGGTCCTGCTGGTGCCGTTGCTGGGCCTGGTGATTGATGACCCGCGTGCCGGCTGGGCGATGGCGCTGGCCGCGCACTTGCCCTGGCCCGCCGGCGGTGCCGGCCCGCTGGTCCGCCTGCTGCCTGTGCTCGCCTGCTTCGCCGTGCTTGTCGTCCTTCGGGCGGTGGTGCTGTGGCATCGCGACGTCCTGCTGGCCAGGCTGCGCGTCGGGTTCGTCGAGGCGCAGCGCAGCCGTTTGGTGGCCCGCCTCATCGCGGCCCCCTGGACGCGGCTTGCGACATTGTCCCAGGCCAGGGTCAACCATCTGCTGGGCAGCGACATCATCCTGACCGGCGCCTGCGTCCATTTCATGCTGCAGGGGGCCGCGTCCCTGTTCATGCTGCTGGTGCAGTGGGCGCTGGCCTGCCTGTTTTCCCCTGCCTTGGCGGCGGTCACGGGTGTTTTGCTGGTGGGGGCGGGCGTGGCGCTCATGCCGCAATTGATCCGGTCCCGGCGGCTGGCGCGCGACGTCGCCGACGCCAATCTGCACCTGACCACCAGCGGCGCCCAGTTCCTGGGCGGGCTCAAGCTGGCCCTCAGCCAGAACCTTCAGCATCGCTTCGCCGCTGAATTCAACGATACGCTGCACCGCCTCATGGACCAGCAGATCACCCTGGTCAAGGAACAGAGCAAGTCGCAGCTGGCCTTCACCACGCTGGCGTCCCTGGCGGGCGCCGCCGCCATCGTCGTGGGTGTCTGGGCGTTGAATGTGCCACCGGCCGTCCTCATCGTTTTCGTCCTGCTGCTGGCGCGGATGAGCGCGCCGGCCGGGCAATTGCAACAGGGCGCGCAGCAGTTCGCCAACTTCCTGCCCTCTTATGAAAAGGTGCGGGCGCTGGGAGCGGAATTGGCGCAGGACGCGGTGGTCGACACCGACGGGGCGGAGGAGGCCACGTTTGGGCTGGGTCCCCAGCCCATCCGTTTCCATCAGGTCGGCTACCGCCATCCTGGCAGCGGGCGGGGCGTGTCCGGCCTGGATTTCACCTTGGAGGCCGGCAGCTTCGTTGGCGTCGTGGGCGCCTCCGGGGCCGGCAAGACCACCTTCGCCGATCTGATCGTCGGGCTGACGGTTCCGGACACCGGCACCATCATCGTGGGCGACCGCCCGTTGGAGGGGGGCTTTCGGCGGCGCTGGGCGGCGGCCATCGCCTACGCCCCCCAGGAAACCTTCCTGTTCCATGACAGCATCCGCGCCAACCTGTCGTGGGCGCATCCCATGGCCACGGAGGCGGATATGCGCTCCGCCCTGGCCTTGGCCGGTGCCACCGCCTTGGTCGACAGGCTGCCGCAGGGCCTGGACACCGTCGTCGGGGCGGAGGGCGGCCTGCTGTCGGGCGGGGAGCGCCAGCGTTTGGCGCTGGCCCGCGCCTTGATGCGCCGGCCGCCGCTGCTGGTGCTGGATGAAAGCACCAGCGCCATCGACATCGCGGGGGAGCAAGTTTTGCTGGCCAGCCTGGCATCCTTGCCGTGGCGGCCCACCATCGTGCTGATCGCCCACCGGCGGGAGAGCCTGGCGCGGTGCGACCGCATCCTGGAGTTCGCCGACGGACGCGTCGTCGCCGATCACCCGTCCGCGCCGATACGGACGATTGAGGCTGGACAACGGTAGTCGTAAGAGGACTATCTTTGTAAAATACTTTCCCAATGAGAATGGTGGGTCATGGAGCTGCGCAACCTGCGCGTCTTCGTCGAGGTCGTCCGCCAGGGCGGGTTTTCGAATGCCGCCAAAACCGTCTTCGCCACCCAGTCGACCGTCAGCAAGGCGGTGAAGCAGTTGGAGGAGGAGATCGGCGCGCCGCTTCTGGAGCGGCTGGGTCATGGTGTCCGGCTCACTGACCTGGGGGAGGCCGTCTACCCGCGTGCCGTCCGGCTGCTGGCCGATCGGGCTGATTTGCTGTCGGAGCTGGATGAGCTGCGCGGGTTGACGCGGGGCACCCTGCGCCTCGGCCTGCCGCCGGTCGCCAGCAGCAGCATCTTCGCCCCCTTGCTGGCGCGCTACCGGCGTCTTTATCCCGGCATCGATGTCCGCCTGATCGAGCATGGCGGGGACGAACTGATGGAACGCGTCCGGTCCGGCGATCTGGACCTCGCCGCCAGCCTGCGACCGGACACGGATGACCTCGCATGGCAGGATGTGAGGCGGGAGCCGTTGGTCGCGGTGCTGGCCGCGGATCACCCCTTGGCGCAGGCGAGTTCGACGGACATCGCCGCCCTCAAGGATGTGCCTTTCATCCTGTTCGCCGAGGGCTTCGCGATCAACCGGCTGATCGGGAACGCCTGCCGCCGCCGGGGCGTCGAGCCGGTTGTCGCCGCGCGCAGCAGCCAGGTGGATTTCCTCATGGAGTTGGCGGCGGCGGGGCTGGGGGTGGCCTTTCTGCCCCGCGTGCTGGCCGAGCATAGGCCCCATACCCGCATCCGGGCCCTGCTGCTGACCGAGCCGGAGACGGAATGGCGGCTGACCATGATCTGGCGACAGGGGGGATATTTGCCCCATGCGGCGCGGGCCTGGCTGGAGATGGCGCGCCAGCCGTCCGGCTGATATTCCAAATCGGACTGGAATCCAGTCAAACGTTCCATTTTTCTAATGCCGCTTTCGGTCCTACCTCTATCGCTATCCATCCCCGCCGCCTGGCGCCCCCTGGAAGAGCGATATGATCATCTCCGCCCCGTCCGACTATCGTGAAGCGGCGCGTCGCCGTCTGCCGCGTTTCCTGTTCGACTACATCGATGGTGGCGCCGTCACCGAAAGCACGATGAGAAGCAACGCCGGGGCGCTGCAGACGATCGCGCTGCGCCAGCGCGTGCTTCAGGGTGTCGGCGCGCCGACCCTGGAAACAAACATCCTGGGCAGCCCTTGGGCCATGCCCATCGCCTTGGGGCCCGTGGGCGCCACCGGCATGTACGCCAGGCGGGGCGAGGTGCAGGCCGCCCGCGCCGCCACGGCGGCTGGTATCCCCTACACCCTTTCCACCGTTTCCGTTTGCGCGATCGAGGAGGTGGCCCGCGGTGCCCAGGGCGACCTGTGGTCCCAGCTCTATGTCCTGAAGGATCGGGGCTTCATGAACAACGCCCTGGAGCGGGCCTGGGCGGCAGGCATGAAAACGTTGGTCTTCACGGTCGATATGCCGGTGCCCGGCTCCCGCTACCGCGACCGTCATTCCGGCATGTCCGGCCCGGCCGCCACCGTCAGGCAGTACCTACAGGCTGTGACGCACCCGCACTGGGCGCTGGACGTCGGGCTTTCCGGCCGGCCGCTCTCCTTCGGCAATATCGAGGCTTACACTGGCCGCCGGATGACGATGACCGACTATATGGGCTTCATCGGCAACAACTTCGATCCGACCATCGCCTGGCATGACCTGGAATGGATCCGCGATAGTTGGAAGGGGAAGCTGATCATCAAGGGGCTGTTGGATCCCGAGGACGCGCGCGACGCCAAGCGGCTCGGCGCCGATGGGGTGATCGTGTCCAACCATGGCGGCCGCCAGCTTGACGGCGCCATCCCGACCGCGCACGCGCTGCCCGGCGTGGTCGACGCCATTGGGGATGACCTGACCGTTCTGGTCAATTCCGGCGTCCGGTCTGGGGTGGATGTCGTGCGCATGCTGGCGCTGGGCGCTAAGGGCGTCTTGCTTGGCCGAGCTTACGTCTATGCCCTGGCCGCCGGCGGGCAGCGGGCGGTGTCGCACCTTCTGGATCTGTTCGCTGCCGACATGAAAGTCACCATGACGCTGATCGGGGCGAAAACCCCGGCTGACATCACGCGGGATGCGCTTGATTACGCGGCCAAGCAGCTTCCCTCCCAGCCGCTGTAGCTGGAGCAGATCGCCCAAAGGAGGACTTACCTTTGGGCGTGAACCGGCTGCGTCTGGTTTGACGCAGCCGGTTCTAGCGGCTGGAAAGTTCATCCAGGCGCGCCTGCCACGCGGCTTCGATGCGCAGGCGCATCTCATCCCACATGCTGTGGGATTCCCGCGTGGACCGTGTCCAGGCGCCCTTCAGCCGGTCGGTTTCGTTGAAACGGTGGATCTTGCGCCGGGCCTCCAGCGCCTCCAACCCCCGACCCAGGGGGCTGTCCAGCAACCATTCGCCGGCACGTTTCAGCCCGTTGGCATAGGGGGGGCAATCGTGGCAGCCCGCCGGCGCGTCGACGGGGGGCGCGCCGACGGGGGGCGCGCCGACGGCGTTGGGCAGCCATTTGGCCGTCCATGCGTTGGCATCGCGCACAGCCTCATAGGTCTCCATGCCATGCAGCGGGATCATCTGGCACAGTTCCTGCGCATCATAGAGGCTGCGGCGTGCCAGGGGCAGGGCGGCCATGGACAGGAAGGTGTTGGGGCAGAACAGACCCCGCGCCAGCTTGGCGTCCAGCGCCGCCAGAAGGCGGCAGAGGGCGCGGGTGCGCCACATCGTGCCGGCGTCGGTCACCAGCAGGAAATCGATATCGCCGTCTGGTGGGAAATTGCCGGCGGCCAGCGATCCCGTCATCGCCACCATGCGCACGTTGGGCAGGCTGGCCAGGAAGCGGGCGTAGCGCCGCGCGGTGGGCCACTGGCGCCGCGACAGATCCCGCCGCGTCCGTCGTATGGCGAACAGGTCAGGCCGGCCGCGCAAGGCGTGATAGGTGCCGTCGCTGTCCAGATGGCGGCGCAAGGCGGGACCCTCCAGCGCGGCCTGGACATCGCCCGGCGTGCAGCGGACGCCGTGCAGGTAGCGATGGATTTCCGGCACCGTCACCGGGAAATTGAAAATGTCGCGGTAGGCGATGGTGGAATAGATCGCCGTTTCCAGCGTGTTCATCGTGCGCGCGAGGGTCATGACTTCCATCTTCCGCGCCCCATGCGCCGGCCCCGCCGCGCTGGGCGGCGCGTGATGGCCTTGAGGTTCCTCATTCAGCATCGGGCCCCCGCCTCCTATCCAGATGCCTGTTCCGCGTCGGCCCAAGTCATGCCGGGCGCTGCCGTCGCCGCTGCCGCCTTGGGGCGCAAGGTCATTTCCCAGGCGCGCTCGAACCCGTCGGGGGAGAGCGCGCGGGCGACGAAGGCCGCCCCCTTGAGCGCCGCTTCCGCCCACAGGTCGGCATAGGCCTCCGGCTGGGTCAGATAAGGGGCCCACTGGTCCTCCGGCACCGTCAGCGGATAGCCGGGGGGCGCAGTCCCTCCATGGCGGTACGGTTGCCCAGGACCGGGCAGCCCCAGGCCCACGCCTCCGCCACCTTGGTCTTGATGCCGCCCGCCACCAGCGCCGGCACCAGGGCGATGCTGCCGGGCCGGTAAACCTGGGCCAGGTCATCGGCATAGCCGTGCCAGTGCACGCCAGGCACGTCGGGCAGCGGCCGTGTCTGGCGGCCATGGATGTGCAGCGGCGTTGCCGGCGCCAGCCGTCGCCATTCCGCCAGCAGGAAATCAATGGCCGTGCGGTTTTGCAGTTGCCGGTCGCTGCCGATGAAGACAAAGCGCAACTCGGGGACCGTCTGCCGCACGCCCGGTCCCGGGGGCAGTGCCCAGGGCTGGGCCCGCAGTGGCACGCCGGGCGGGATGGCGCGGACCGCCGGGGGCGTCCCGGCATCCACGGGCGCCTGCCGGCACAGCATCTGCCGCTCGACGGGCGAAAGCAGCACCGTGACGCTGGACGCCCGCATGACCTCCCGCTCCGCCGCCGGCAGGGTGCCGGCCTCATAGGCGGTTACCATGCGGGCCAGCGGCCCCTCCGCCAGGCGGCGGGCCCAGCGGGGAAAGTGCGGGCCGACATGGCCGGTCAGCAAGGGCATGCGGTGATGGCGCAGATAGGTCATGCGCCGCGACATCAGGTCGTCGAAATCGGTGACGATGTGCAGATCCGGCAGGGCGCGGCGCAAGGCGCGCAGCAGGGTCTGGCAGCGTACGGTGTCGAGATAGACGGCATCGAACGCTCCCCGCCGGATGCGCGCCGCCATCCGTTCCACCTCCCGAGGGCCGGCATACAACAGGCATTGCAGGGGCGGGGGCGGCCGGTCGCCAGTCCGGCCAGCCATGCGCCGGCGGCACCCAGGCGGTCCACCGCCCCGCCTTGCAGCACCGACCGCAGGCTCAGCACCTCCACCGTATGGCGGCGGCGCAGGGCGTCCAGGATATGGCCCATGATCGGGGTGCGGCCGTTGCGTTGCGCCAGGTCGCGGGTCGTCACGAAGGCGATGCGCAACGCGGGCGCGCTGGGGGGCGGCGGGCTGAAGAGGGTGTCCATGGTCTACCTGGGTCCGGGGCGGAAGCGTGCCCCTGTAGCCATGACGGATGGGACCCCGTCTCTATTCCCTGGCCGGCGCCGAATGTTGCGGGCCCAGGTGGTTCATGGCGCAGCAGAGCGCCAGCGGGATCCACAGCCCCGCGTCGACGAAGGTGTCCTGGTTGAGGAAGCTGAAGCCCAGCGCCGCGGCGCTGGCCAGGCGGAAATAACCGTGGAAGGCGTCATGCGGCGGGCCGCGGAACAACTGGCGCCAGAAAAAGATGACGAACAGGGCGAACCCCACCACCCCCGTTTCCGACAGCAGACGCAGGAACAGGTTCTTGGCGTTGCCCTTTTCCGGGGAATTGGGGTCCAGCCAGCCGATGCCCTCCTTGGCGCCCTGCGTGAACAACTGGGTGCTGAAGGCCCAGTCGGGGGCGTATTCCCCGAAATAGCGGTAGTTGTTGCCCAGGGAGACGCCGAAGACCGGATGGTCCACCCAGGTCAGGGCCGACGCCTCCGCCGCGGCGAAGCGGCCGGCCAGCGCCAGCGCATCCGTCACGCCGGTGGCGAGATCGCCGCCCGCGATGGTGTTGAGGTCGGCGGACTGGGTCAGATAGGCGACGGGCCCCATGACATAGCTGGCGCCGGCCCCGGTGCCCAGCCCGCTCATCGCCGCCAGGGCGCCGCCGCCGGCCGCCAGCACACCCAGGAAGGTCACCGCCGCCAGGATGCGCCCACGCAGGGCGGCGAGAAAGACGCTGAGCCCCAGCATGGCGACGATGGCGGCCAGGCCGAAGCGGGAGCCGGAGAACAACAGCCCGCCGATGGCGACCGCGAAGCCGACGCCCAGGCGCAAGGCGTGGCCGGGCAGGGCGGGCAAGCCCACCCCTTCCTGCCGCGCCATGGCGCGGGCGATCAGGGCCGGGATCAGCAGCACGATGATCTGGGTGGCCAGCCACGATGGCTCGAACGTCATGCCCTGGGCCCGGGTGACCAGCCCGTCATAGCGCACCGCGATCAGGTCGGTGATGGCCTGGACGATGCGCAACAGCTCCCCATGCTCGGCCATGGCCACCACCTGCACCCCGGCGAAGGCGATGGACGCGGCCATGCCGATGAACAGATAGCGCAGGGTCATATGGATGTCGGCCGCCGTGCGGATATGCAGGCGCGCGGTGACGTAAAAGGCCACGCCGACGCCCCAGGTCAGCAGGGCCCGGATGAAACTGTCCAGCGGCGTCTGGCCCTTGAAGGCATCGGGCGGTTGCAGCATCACCACGGCCAAGCCGCTGATGACGATGTAGAGGGTGAACAGGCCCAAGGCGGCGAAGCCATCGGCGGCCAGGCGGGGCCGCTGGCCCAGGACAAGCAGGCGGTAGGCGGCCAGGATCAACAACAGGGCCGCTGGCACGATGGCCAGTGGCCGCGCCAGCGTGCCGTTGCCGAAGGGCAGCAGGGGCGTGGCCGAGACCGGCACGCACAGCAGCAGCGCCTGCCACAGCCGGCGCTCAATGGGGGCGATGGGATCGGTGGTCATGATGCCGCCAGGGCGGCCGGCGCCGCCGTCAAGGGCCGCAAACGCAGCAAGTGGAAGAGGCCGACGGCGGCGCGCAGCGCGCCGGCCATCACCGATGCGACACAGGCGCCGGTCAGGCCGAACCGCCAGGTGAGCCAACTGCCCAGGGTCAGGCCGAACAGGGCCGGGTAGAGTTGCATGCGGAAAACGGCGCCGCTGGCGCGATATCCGCGCAGGGCGGCGCCGCACAGCGTGGCCACCAAATAGCAGGCATAGGCCAGCGTCAGCAGGCGCAACTCGCCGAGATGGGCGGCATAGGCGCTGTCCCGTCCGTAGAAAATGCGGGCGGCCCGGTCGGGCGCCACGGCGATGGCCAGGAAAAGGGGACCGACCAGCCCGGCCGCCACCAGGCCCCGCCGTCCCACCAGGCGCAGCAGGTCCGGAAAACTCAGCCGGTCCCGGGCGCGGGCCACCTCCGGCACGAGCACGTTTTCCATGCCGAAGATCACGGGGCTGGCCACGGCTGCGACATTGGCCAGCGCCACCAGCGCGGCGGCGGCGGGCGCGTCGTCGTGCCAGGCCAGCAGCCACAGGAACCATTGCGTGGACAGCGCGGCCAGCAGGTTGGCGCCCAGCACCGGCGCGCCCAGGCGCCAGTTACCCCGGGCTTCCTCTGGCAGGTCGCGGAGGGTGGCCACCCAGCCGGTCCTTTGGCGCCCCGCCACCGGCAGGGCGGCCAGGGCGGACGCGGCGGCGATCAACAGGAAGACGCCGCCGATGTCCAGGTGGGCGCGCAACGCCCACACCGCCGCCAACGGTCCCAGGTAGCGCAGGACGTCCAGGGCGATCAGGGCCCCATGCCGGCCATCGGCCAGCAGGCCGCGCCGTACCACCTCCTGCATCTGCCAGCAGACCAGCGCCGCCCCGGCGGCGGGCAGCAGGCCCGGATGGCCGATGCTGACCGTGGCCACGCCCAGCAGGGGAAGGAAGGCCAGGGCGCACAGCGGCGTCAGCATCAACGCCACGGGCAAGGGCCGGCCGCCCGGTGCTGGCTGCACCGACAGGGGGTAGGTCACCAGGGCCTGGTGCAGCGTGTTCAGCACCAGGATGAAGGACAGCGCAACGGAATAGGCGCCATAGTCCGCCGCCGGCAGCGCGCGGGCCAGCGTCACGTTCAGCGCGAAATTGCCAAAGCTGACGATGGCCTGATCGGCCAGCCCGCCGGCAAGTCCCAGCCACGTCCTTCCCACTGTCGCACCCGATGCGCTGAAAGCCTTCGAAGTGGGGGCAGAGTGGTCCGGTGATACCCCTGCTGGAAAGCACTATATTTTTGCCGATTTGGGGAATATCGGCCCGCCGCCATCCGTCGTTCTGCCAGTCTCAGACGATAGTGGGTGTGGATAGTGGGCGTGGATACTCCAGAGTTGGCGTGGGCCGGGCGCACCGTACCCCCATCCGAACCAGACACCGGCGCGGCCTGGGTGCCGCGCGGCCAAGGGGGGGATGGCCAGGGAGGCGATACCCTGGGCCTGTTCCTGGGCCGGCTGCGCCGCCAGTGGATCCTGGCCATCACCCTGTTCCTGTTCAGCGTCGCGACCGCCACCGCGCTGGCCTTCCTGTTGCCGTCCTATTGGCGGGTCGAGGTCATGGTGATGCCGGTGTCCAAGAGCGGCGCCGGCTTCGGCAACCTGGACCTGGGGAGCGCCTCGGGCATGCTGGGGGGACTGGGGGGCATGGGCGGTGTCGCCGGCCTGCTGGGCAAGTCCTCCTCCAACGAGGATGAGGCCATGGCCGTCCTGGGCTCGCGTGAGCTGTTCGACACCTACGCCACCCAGCAGAACCTGTTGCCGGTGTTGTTCGCCAGCAAATGGGACGCGGAGGCCAAGCGCTGGACCGTGCCGGCGGACGAGGTGCCGACATTGCGGCGCGGCTTCAAGCTGTTCAACCGCAGCATCCGCGATATCGCGTTGGACCGGCGCAGCGGCATCGTCACCCTGGCCATCACCTGGAAGGACCGCGAACTGGCGGTGCGCTGGGCCCGGGACCTGGTCGCCCTGACCAATGCCCAGCTGCGCGACCGCGCCCTGGCCGACGCCAACCGCAACCTGGCCTATCTGCGCGGCGCCATGGCCAACGCCCAGAAGGAGGGCAACAGCAACGCCCTGAACGCCGCCCTGGCCAGCGCGTATGAGCGCACGCTGCAGAACTATATGTACGCCACCGGGCAGACGGACTTCGCCTTCCGCATCATCGATCCCCCCACCGTGCCCGACGCGCGGGAGCGGGTCTGGCCCAACCGCCCCCTGTTCCTGGCGCTGGGCGTCATCCTGGGGGCCTTGCTGGCCGCCGCCGTCGTGCATCTGCGCGGCCGGGCCTTGGATGCCTCTGTCGCGGAGCGCCGCTGACAGATGCGCGCGTCCAAGATCGCCATCCTGGTGCCCAGCTACAACGGCGGCGCCCTGCTGGCCGAGACGGTGGCATCCGCCGCGGTGGCCGGCCTGCCGCCGGACAGTTATGAGATCGTGGTGTGCGACAACGCCTCCACCGACGGCAGCGCCGACGCCCTGCCGCCCCGCGACGCGCAGGGCGCCGCCATCACGCTCCGCCGCAACGCCCGCAACCTGGGCCGGGTCGCCAACTGGAACCGCGCCATCGAGGTGGCGGAGGAGATGGGCTTCGGCTTCGCCCTGTTCCTGATGGTGGGGGACCTGGTGCAGGGCAGGGGCCTGATCGCACTGCGCGACCGCATGGTGGCGGCCGGCGCCTGCTTGGGAATCGCCAGCTATGAGATCGTGGATGAGGCGTTGCGGCCCCAGCGCGTGGCCCGCCGCATCCTGTGGCGGGGGGCCGCTGGCCTGCCGGCGCGGGATTTCCTGACCCAGTCCCTGGCCACCGGCGCCATGCTCTACGGCCCGCTGGGCGCCAACCTGTATTGGCTGGGCGGCGGGCGGGGGCACCTGCGCTTTGATCCTGGCGATGAGAGCCACACCGACCAGTTGGCCACCGCCGTCTTCACCCGCGTGGCGGGCGGCGGGACCGGCGGCGTGGTCACCTACCTGGATAAGCCAATCTCCCGCTGGCGGGCGCGGCCCGGCCGCTTCCACAGCGGGATGGACCCGCGCGGGCGGCTGGCCAGCGACGTGCGGGTCATGGAGCGCGCCTGCCAGGCGGCGGGCGTCGCGACCGATCACCCCCGCATCCGCGCCAGCGTGCTGCTGCGCGCGATCTGGCTCACCCGGGGCGACCTGCGGGCCGCCTGGGCCTGGTCCGGCGCCCTGGTGCCGGCGGCCCCGTCCTGGACCTGGTTATTCCGCCTGCTGTTCCGGCAGGCGCTGCACAAGACACCCTGGCTGGTAAAGGCCTGACACGATGATGAAAAGGAATGGGGCGACGATGAGGTCTGGCCACAAATGGGCGCACCGCGCGCTGCTGCTGGCGGCGCTGGCGTCCGGCGTGACGCCGGGCCTGGCACAGGCTCAGGGCCTGGCGCAATTGCTGGGCGGGGGCAATGGCAACGACCTGACGGGCGACCTGCTGCGCACGGTGCAGCAGCGCCTGACCGGCCAGTCCACCGTGCCGTCGCTGCAACCGGACGTGCAGGTGCAGAATCCACCCACCTATGGCCCCCAGGGGCTGGGCGCCCAGGCCTTTGGTCCGCCCTCGGCCATCGAACGGCTGATGAGCGCCCGCGCGGGACAGCCCATCCGCCAGTACGGCTATGAGGTTTTCGGCCGGGGCGGCCCGGTGGTCGTCCGGCAGAGCGGCGCCCTACAGGACAGCTACGTCCTGGGGGAAGGGGATGAGATCGTCCTGACTCTGCGCGGCCAGCAGAACGCCAGCTATCGCACGCGGGTGGACCGGGACGGGCGGGTGGTCTTCCCCGGTCTGCCGCCCATCGCCGGGGCGGGCCGCCCCTTCGGCGCCTTCCGCGAGGATTTGGAGGATGCCGCCAGCCGCGCCCTGACCGGGACGGAGGTGCTGGTGTCGGTGGGCGCGGTGCGCCAGATCGCGGTGCGGGTGGCGGGTGAGGTCAACGCGCCGGGCCTGTTCACCCTGTCGGGCCTGGCCACCGCCATGGACGCGCTCAGCCTGGCGGGCGGGGTCAAGAACACCGGGTCCCTGCGTGACGTGCAGGTGGTGCGCGGCGGCCGCAGCTTCCGCCTGGACCTCTACACCCTGCTGATGGGCGACGCTTCGGGTCACGATATCCCGCTGGCGGAGGGGGACCGCATCGTCGTGCCCTTGCAGACCAGCGCCGTGGCCATCGTCGGCCAGGTGAAGCGGCCGGCCATCTATGAGCTGCCGGCCGGTCAGCAGGCCACCCCCCTGTCCACGCTGATGGCCATGGCCGGCGGGACCGAGGTGCGGGGCAGCTACCGCTATTCCATCCTGCGCACGCGCGAGGATGGCAAGCGTGAGATGGTCCAGGTGGGGGCTGGCGGTGCCGCCACCGTGCGGGACGGCGACGTCGTCTTCGTGGCGCCCACCGCCGACGTTTCGCTGGCCAAGGTGGAGCTGCGCGGCGCCACCACGCTGAACGGCAGCTATCCCTTGGAAACGGTGCGGTCGCTGCGCGGCCTTCTCGCCTCCAGCGACATGTTCACGCCCACGGTCGGGCGGCCCTTGCCCTATCTGCTGGCCGACGCGGTCATCCGCCTGGATCCGGCGACCCTGCAGCGCACGGTCATCCCGTTCGCCGTCTCCGACGTCCTGGAGGGCAAGGCCGACGTGGCCCTGCAATCCAATGACATCGTCTACGTCACCAACGTGGCGGAGATGCGCTACATCGCCCGCAAGGCGGGTGAGCAGCAGCGCAACCCGACGCGCAAGGTGAACGACCATCCCGATCCGGTGGCCCCGCCGCCGCCCGATGCCTCGGCCATGGCCTTGCAGGCGCAGGCGGCCGCGCTGCCGCCTGGCGCCATGGCGGACCCGCGCCTGGCGCAGCTGGCCGCCATCCAAGGCATGCAGCTGCCGGCCGGGCAGGGCATGCCGTCCGGCGGCGTACTGGGCCAGGGCGCGCCAGCCCTGGCGGGCACCAACCCCGCCTATGCCGCCTTCGCCGCCGCGCAGATGGGCCAGCAGGCCCAATCCACCCAGGACCAGGGCCCGCCCCGGTCGGAGGAGGAGCGGCTGAATCCCGGCATCGTGGCACCGCCTGAGGTCATCACCAGCCAGGACGGCACCACCACCCGCGCGGACGATGAGGAGGAGCAGAGCGGTACGCTGCCCATCACCGGCGCCGGCGCGCTGAACGCCGGCCAACTGGGGGCCGCCCAGGCGTTGGCCCAGCGGCCGAAGCGGCCGCCGCTGCGCCTGTTCGTGGGCCTGGATGATGACGCCCGCCGCCTGCTGGTGGGCACGCTGGCCAACTATCACGTCACGGTGGTGGGCGAGGTCAACAGCCCCGGCGACTTCCTGGTCATGCCCGGCGCGACGCTGGACAAGCTGGTGCAGGCGTCGGGTGGCCTGACGCCCAAGGTGGATCTGCATGCCTTCGAGGTGACGTCGGCGGAAATCGACAACGCCTCCGGCCTGTCGCGCACCGTGCGGCACACCTATGGCCTGCCGGTGGCGCAGTTCGCGCAAGTGGCGCTGAAGCCGTTCGACCGCGTGCGCTTCAACCCGGTCTTCTCCGACCGCGACACCGGGGACGTGACCCTGGCGGGTGAGGTCAAATTCCCCGGTGGTTACGAGATCCTGCGGGGTGAGCATCTGTCGTCCGTGCTGGCGCGCGCGGGGGGCTTCACCGACGCCGCCTATCCGGCGGGCGTGGTCTTCCTGCGCCAGTCGGTGGCGGAATCCCAGCGCGACACCTTGCAGAAGGAGGCGGACGCCCTGGAACGCCAGATCGTGTCCATCGTCGGCAACACCAGCAGCAAGGTGCAGGTCACGGATGGGGAGATCGCCTACGTCACCCAGATGATCAACCGGCTGCGCCAGGGCACCGGTCCCGCCAGCGGCCGGGTGTCCGTGCATGTCGACCCGCGCGAGATCGCGGCCCATCCGGAACTGGACATCGTCATGGAACCGGGCGACCAGCTGGTTGTGCCGCGCCAGCCCAGCGCCGTGGTGGTGTCGGGTGAGGTCATGGCGCCTGGCGGCATCCAATTCCGCAACGACCGCAGCGTGGACGATTACATCGCCATGGCCGGCGGCATGACGGAAATCGCCGACGACGACCATGTCTTCGTGGTGCAGCCCGATGGTTCCGCCGTGCAGGTGAACGGCGGGGGCTGGCTGTCCGCCGCGCCCAAACTGGCGCCCGGCTCCGTTATCGTCGTGCCGCGCAAGCTGCGCCACTTCACCTGGGACAGCATCCTGATGGACATCGTCCAGGTGACCAGCCAGCTGGCCATCACCGGCGCCTCGCTGGCGGTGATTTCCCGCTAAGCCGCCAGGGAATAAATGGCCCCCGGTTTCCGTCCTTGGTTAGAGGGACGGGCCGGGGCCCGTTTCCATTCTTCCTCCGCGATGGGATGGCGGATGCTTCGCATATTAGTCGGCAGTGTCTATTTCCTGCGCCTGGACCCGGTGCGTTGGGCGGAACATCAACCGTTCCCGCCCCTGGGCACCCTGTATGCCGCCGGCATGCTGCGGGCGGCCGGGCATGAGGTGCACTTCTTCGATGCCATGATCGCCGACAGCGTGGCGGAATGGTCGGCGCGCGTCGCCCAGGTGCGACCGGACATCGCCGTTCTTTATGACGACAACTTCAATTACCTGTCCAAGATGTGCCTGTCGGCCATGCGGCTGGCGGCGCTGGACATGATCGCCGCGGCCCGGTCCACTGGCGCCAAGGTCGCCATTTGCAGCGCCGACGCCGCCGACCATCCCGACCTCTACCTCGACGCCGGGGCCAGCGCCGTCATCGTGGGTGAGGGGGAGGCGACCCTGGCCGAGCTGACGGCCGCGTGGCGCGCCGGCGTCACGGACCTCTCCGCCATCAAGGGCCTGGCTTGGCGGGTCGAAGAGGGCACCCAAGCGCTGACCCTGCGCACCCCCCGGCGGGAGGTGTTGCGGGACCTGGACGCCCTGCCCACGCCCGCGTGGGAACTGGTGGACATGGCGGCGTACCGCCAAATCTGGCACCAGCACCACGGCTTTTTCGCCCTGAACCTGGTCACGTCGCGCGGCTGCCCCTATTCCTGCAATTGGTGCGCGAAACCCATCTGGGGCCAAGGCTACGCCGTGCGCGGCGCCCAGCCGGTGGCGGAAGAGTTGGCCCGCCTGGTCCACCTGGCGGCCCCCGACTACATCTGGTTCATGGACGACATCATGGGGCTGAAGCCCCGCTGGTGGGGGGAATTCGCGGACGCCATCGAGACGCTGGGCGTCAAGGTCCCCTTCAAGTGCCTCAGCCGCGCCGACCTGGTGCTGCGCGAGGGGGCGGTCGACGATCTGAGGCGCGCCGGCTGCGACGTCGTCTGGCTGGGGGCGGAGTCCGGCAGCCAGAAGATCCTGGACGCCATGGACAAGGACCTTTGGACCGGGGAGATCGCGGAGGCGACCGCCCGCCTGAAGGCGGCCGGCATCCGTGTCGGCCATTTCCTGCAGTTCGGCTATCCCGGCGAGGGCATGGCGGAGATCGGGCAGACCCTGGCCATGCTGCGGACCACCCGGCCGGATGAGATCGGCATTTCCGTGTCCTACCCCCTGCCGGGGACGGTGTTTTACGACCGGGTGCGCAGCCAACTGCGGGACAAGCGGCATTGGGACGTGTCGTCCGACATGGCCATGCTGTACCGCGGCCCCTACACCACGGCGTTTTACCGGCACCTGCACACCTATGTGCACCGGGATTTTCGGCTGCGTCGCACGCTTGCGCACCTGCGGGACGCTGTTGCGGGCAGGGCGGCGCGGGGCGGTCACCTGCGCGCCCTGGCCTTCGTCGCTTATTGCGGTGTCGCCATCCCGCTGTCCTGGGCGCGGCTGCACCTGCTGCGCCTCATGCCTAATCCCGCCACGGCACGCAGGGCGGCACCGTGACCGACATCCTGCTGACCCACGGCTATTTCCTGATGGAGGATCCGGCGGAACGGGCGGTGATGAAGCCCTATCCGCCGCTGGGCCTGCTCTACATCTCCTCCCACCTCAAGGCCCAGGGCTTCGCGGTGGAGGTGATGGACAGCACCTTCATGGACATGGCCACCGCCATGGCCACCATCGCGGCGAAGCGCCCGCCGGTGGTGGGCCTCTACGTCAACCTCATGACGCGCGGCAACGCCCTGCGCCTGGCGGCGGCGGCCAAGGCGGCGGGCGCCACGGTCATCTTCGGCGGGCCGGAGCCGGCGAACTACGCCGAGGAGTATCTGGCCCGCGGCGGCGACATCGTCGTGTCGGGGGAGGGGGAGTTGACGCTGGCGGAGCTGATCCCCCATCTGGCCCGCCACGGACTGACGGTCCTGGACCAGATCCACGGCATCGCCTATCGCGGGGAGGATGGCGGCGTGCGGCGCACGCCGGCCCGCAAGCAGATCGCCGACCTGGACGCCCAGCCCTTCCCCGACCGGGGCGCCATCGACCTGGAACGCTATCTGCAAACTTGGAAGACGCATCACGGCGTCCGGTCCGTCTCCCTCATCGTGGCGCGGGGCTGCCCCTATACCTGCAATTGGTGCAGCCATTCCGTCTTCGGCCACAGCCACCGCCGCCGGTCGCCGCAGAACGTGGCCGATGAGATCGAGTTCATCCGCGACACCTACGCGCCGGACCAGCTGTGGTTCGCCGACGACGTGTTCACCATCAATCAAAAATGGCTGGAGCAATTCGCCGCCGAGATGAAGCGCCGGGGCCTGCGCTACCCGTTCGAGACCATCACGCGTGAGGACAGGCTGAACGAGCGGGTGGCCGACCTGCTGGCCGAGCTGGGCTGTTATCGCATCTGGATCGGCGCCGAAAGCGGGTCGCAGCGCATCCTGGACGCGATGCAGCGCCGGACCAACGCCGTCCGCATGCGCGAGATGATCGCCCTGGTGCAAAACCGGGGCATCCGCGCCGGCACCTTCATCATGCTGGGCTATGACGGCGAAACGTGGGAGGACATCGATGAGACGGCCCGCCACCTGCGCCTGTCCGCCCCCGACGACGTGCTGACCACCATCAGCTATCCCATCAAGGGCACGCCCTACTATGACAAGGTGGCCGACCGCATCGCGGGCGGCGGCGCTTGGCATGACAGCAGCGACCGCGCCCTGACCGTGGTCGGCCGCCGGTCCCGCCGTTTCTACCGCCACGCCCAGCACTGGTTGGCGGCGGAAAGCCGGCTGGGCCGGCTGGAGGCGGCGCCACGCCGTGATCTGTTGCGCCACGTCAAGGCGCGGGTTTCCTCCGCGCTCAGCCGCCTCGCCATGTACGCCACCCGGCATGAGGTCGAACATGGCTGAGGTTCTGGCCCCGGCGGTGACCCAGGCGGCGGCTTTCGACCGCTTCGCCGACGATTACGACGCCGGCTTCGCCCACAGCATCCCCGGCCGCTGGCTGCGCCATGCGGTATGGCGGCGGGTGGCCCCCCATGTCCGGCAGGGTATGCGCGCCCTGGATCTCGGCTGTGGCACGGGGGAGGACGCGCTCTGGCTGGCCCATGCCGGCGCCCAGGTGACGGCGGCCGACGGCTCCCCCGCCATGTTGCGGGTCACCGCCGGCAAGGCCGCGCGTTTCGGCATGGGCGGGCGGGTGGACACCCGCATCGTGGATCTGAACACGCCCGGCGACCTGGGCGGACCGCACAACGTGGTGCTGTCGAACTTCGGCGCGCTGAACTGCGCCCAGGACCTGGCGCCCTTGGCCCAGGCGCTGGACCGGGCGGTGGTGCCGGGGGGCGTAGTGGCCTTGGTGGTCATGGGGCGTTTTTGCGCCTGGGAAACGCTGTGGTACGGCGCGCGGCTGCGGCGCACGGCGGTGCGCCGCTGGTCCGGCCGGTCCACCGCCGACATCGGCGGCACCACCATCCCCATCCGCTACTGGACGCCGGCGGACATCGCCCGCGCCTTCGCCCCGTCCTTCCAGGTTCTGTCGGTGCATCCGGTGGGCCTGTTCCTGCCGCCGTCCGATCTGTTCGCGCGACTGGAACGCCATCCGCGCCGCCTGACCCGCCTGATGCGGTGGGAAATGGGCGGGGCCGATTGGTCCAGCCTGGCAGGGCTGGCCGATCATCATTTGACCCTGCTGCGGCACATCTAAGGGAAGCGCCCGCGCCATGATCCTGTTCTACAACCCGGTCAGTTCCCCCTCGCGGAAGCCGGTCATGCCCCTGGCGCTGCTGGCCGTGGGCGCGATGCTGGAGGGGTGGGAGGACTACCGCATCATTGATGGCAACCTGGTGCCGCAAGGGCTGGCCGCCCTGCGCCAGGCCATCCTGGAGACCGGGGCCGACATCCTGTGCCTGACGGTGATGCCGGGGCCGCAGCTGACCGACGCCGTGCCCATCTGCAAGGCGTTGAAAGCCGAATTTCCCCGTCTCATCATTGTCTGGGGCGGCTATTTCCCCACCCTGCACGGCCAGATCCTGATGCGGGAACCGTATGTCGACTATCTTTTCCGCGGCCATTGCGAACTGGCCTTCAGCGACTTCGTGCGCAAGATCCGGGCGGAGCAGGATGTCACCGGCCTGCCCGGCCTGGGCTGGCGCGACGCGGAAGGTGCGGTTCACCTGAACCCAAAGCCGCCGATGCCCGACATCAACGCCCTGCCGGATTTCCCCTATCACCGGGTGGACATGGACGTTTACGCCCGGCCGTCCTTCCTGGGCTCGCGCACCCTGGCCCACCACGCCAGCTATGGCTGCCCCTTCCAGTGCAATTTCTGCGCGGTGGTGCACAAGGTGAACGGCCGCTATTCCGCCCAGACGGCGGAACGCGCCGCCGGCGTGGTGGAACGGCTGGTGCGCGACCATGGCGCCACGGCGGTGGAATTCTACGACAACAACTTCTTCGTCAACGAGGCCCGCTGCGCCGAGTTCGCGGAGCGCATCACCCCGCTGGGCATCGGCTGGTGGGGCTTCGGCCGCGCCGACACCATGCTGAAGTTCAGCGACGACACCTGGACCAAGTTGAGCCGTAGCGGCCTCAAGATGGTGTTCATGGGGGCCGAGTCCGGCGACGCCGCGATGCTGGAACGCATGAACAAGGGCGGCAAGCAGGATGGCAACACCATCCTGGCGGTGGCGGAGAAGATGCGCCGCTTTGGCGTGGTGCCGGAGATGTCCTTCATCATCGGCAATCCACCCGATCCAGAGAATGATGCGGAAAACACCATTCAGTTCATACGGATGCTGAAGAATATTAATCCGGCGACTGAGATCGTCATCTACATCTACAGCCCGGTGCCGGTGGAAGGCGCCATGTCGCAGGAGGCGGAGGCCGCCGGCTTCGAATACCCCAAGGACGTCACGACCTGGACGGAGGCGAAGTGGGAGAAGTTCGCCCAGCACCTGTCGTCCGACCTGCCCTGGATGAACGACCGCATCCGCCGCAAGATCGCCAATTTCCAGCGGGTGCTCCACGCCCGCTACCCCACCACCACGGACACCCGCCTGGGCGGCATCGGCCGCGTTGCCCTGCGCGCCATGGCGTCCTGGCGCTACCGGGCGCAGTTCTATGATTTCCCGGTGGAACTGCGCCTGCTGAACAAGCTGTTTCCCCACCGGCGCCCCGAAATCCAGGGGTTCTGAGCCATGGGCGATTTCGCCATAGCGCGCGCCTGGCGGGGCCGGCGCCTGTCGCGGGTGCCGGTGGTCACCCTGATGCCGCACAGCCGCTGCAACTGCCGCTGTGTCATGTGCGACATCTGGAAGGCCAACCGCAACGGCAGCAGCCTGGACCAGGCGACGGTGGACCGGCTGGTGGCGGACTTCCAATCCCTGGGCGTGCGCTGGGTGGTGCTGTCGGGTGGGGAGGCGCTGCTGCATCCCAACCTCTGGGCCCTATGCGCCGCGCTCAAGACGCTGCCGCTCAAGATCACCCTGCTCAGCAGTGGCCTGCTGCTGGAACGGCATGCGCCCGCCATCGTGACCTGGTGCGATGAGGTCATCGTCTCCCTGGACGGGCCCGAGGCGACGCACAACCGCATCCGTGGCATCAAGGACGCCTATGCGTCGCTGGCCGCCGGTGTCGACGCGCTGCGCCAGCAGCGGCCCAACTATCCGGTGGCGGCGCGCTGCGTGATCCAGCAGGGCAATTTCCTGGACCTGCCGGCCACGGTCGATGCCGCCAGGGCCCTGGGGCTGGACAGCATCTCCTTCCTGGGGGCTGATCTCAGCTCCACCGCCTTCAACCGCCCGCAGGGCTGGGAAGGGCCGCGCGTGGAGGAGGTGGGGCTGGATGCGGGCCAGTGCGACGCCCTCGACACCGTCCTGGAGGCGCTGGCTGCCAGCCATGGCGCTGACTTCGCCAGCCGCTTCATCCAGGAAAGTCCCACCCGGCTCGGCCGCATCGTCGCGCAGTACCGCGCCGCGCTGGGCCTGGCGCCGCCCCCACCGGTGCGCTGCAACGCGCCCTGGGTCTCCACAGTGGTGGAAGCTGACGGCACCGTGCGCCCCTGCTTTTTCCATGAGCCCATCGGCACGCTTGGCAGCGATGGGACCTTGTCCGAAATCCTGAACAGTCCGGCCGCGCGGGCCTTTCGCGCTGGCCTGGACATGGACAGCGACCCGACCTGCCGGCGTTGCGTCTGCAGCCTCAAGCTATGAGCCCCGTCATGCCCCATCCCCTGCCGGCCCCGCCGCCCCCGCCCGTCGCCCCCGCCACCCGCCTGTTCTGGGCGCCCTGGATGGCGGCCAAGCGCGCCGTGCTGCGTCGGCGCCTGCGCCGGCCGGTGTTCGAAACCATCAGGGGCCGCTCCTTCGCCGTCTGGCCCGGCGTGTTCAACCCGGTGGTCTTCCGCACCGGCCGCTTCCTGGCGGAGTTCATCGCCACCAGCCCCCTGCTGGAACCAGCGGGCCAGGCGATGGGCGGGAAGGCGACGGCGCTGGACGTGGGCACCGGCTGTGGCGTGTTGGGCATCTTCGCCGCCACGCGCGACTATCAGGTGACGGCGGTGGACGTGGTGCCGGAGGCGGTGGCGTGCGCCCGCGCCAATGCCCTGCTGAACAATCTGGCGGTCGATGTCCAGCAGGGTGACCTGTTCGCGCCCGTGGCCGGCCGCACCTTCGACCTGGTGTTGTTCTCCCTGCCGAAATTCCGGGGCACGCCCGCCACGACCTTCGAACGCTCCTGGCGCAGCCTGGACGTCATCGACCGCCTGGCCGCCGGCCTGCCCCGCATGCTGAAGCCCGGCGGCAAGGCCTATTTCGTGCTGACCAGCCACGGCGACTGTTCCGGCATGCTGGACGGCCTGGCTCAGGCGGGCCTGGTGGTCGAGCGGGTGCTGTGGCGGCATTTCGGCGTGGAAACGCTGGCCATCTATTCCGCCACCGCGCCGAACCGTTCCAGCAGCGCGGCCGTGTCCAACTGAGGCCTAAGCGCCGCCAGCATCTCCGCCACCGCCATATCCACATGCTTGACGCGGCCGCCCACGGTCAGGCGGCCATAGCCGGACGGGGCGTTCAACGCGCCGTCCACCAGCACCGGCCTGCCGGCCCGGATCACCAGCAGGATATCCGCCGGCGTCAGGGCGAAAAAGGCGTCCCACGGCTCGGCCGCCTGGCGCTGGGCGATGACCACGTCATTCGGGGCGATGTGCCGCCAGAAGCGCGCCGCCGCGCCCGTCAGGCCGTCGAACAGCGCCGTGTCGGGTATCCAGCCCCGGGCTTGGCGTAGATGGTCCCACAGCGTGCCGGGGGCAGAAATCGTGGCGTCGGTGCCAAACAGCAGCCGGGTGTGGCGCAGGGCCGCCGCCGCATCGGCCGTACGGCCGAACAGGAAAAGGTTGCTGGCGGGACACCATATCAACGCGGCCAGCCGCCGGAAGTCTTCCCCCTCCAGGCTGACCCCGTGCACGCCGGCCACCGGCCGCCGGAACAGGTTCTCCTTCAGGAAATCCAGGGCGCGCTGGCGGCTGTCCGCCGTCACGCCCTCGGCCATGTGCAGGACCGCCGGCCCCAGGCCGGCCAACCAGTGCCACGGGCTGGCCAGCTCCGGCGAGTGCAGGTCCTGATAGGGGGCCAGCACGCCGATGGGCCCGTCCCCCGCGCCGCCGCCATGGTCCACCACCGCTGTCACGCCCCAGAGCAGGTTCTTCAGCAGGCCGACCTGCCGGCGCAAGGCGGCGGGGATGGCCTCGACCCGCCGCACCAGCGCGCGATCCGCCTGCACGTCCCGGCTCCACCCCAGGAAATCGTCATAGGGCGGCGCCCCGGTGGGGGGATAGCAGTTGAAGGCCAGATGGTCGTGGGAATTGACCAGCCCGGGAAAGGCGATGCAGTCCCCCCAACGCGCCCCTTGGGACGTGGCCAGGTCCGCCAGGAGGGGCGGCGCGGGGCCAGGCCCGATCCACAGGGGCGACGTCAAGCCGGCCCCGGTGTGGCATGGGTCAGGCGGTACGCCAGCAGGCCCAGGGCCTCATGCGCCGCCAGATCCAGGTGGGCCAGGTTGGCGGCCAGCGACAGGTGATGCTGCCGCCCCTCGGCCGCCGTCAGGTAAGTCGAAGGCCAGGGTGTCACCGACCAGCCGGCGCGCGCGGCCGACAGCATGGCGCGGGGCATATGGTATGCCGACGCCACCAGCACCCAGCGCTGCCCCGGCTGAGGTTGGGCCATATCCTTGGCGAGCATCAGATTCTCCAGGGTCGTGCGCGACCGTCCCTCATAACTGACCCGGCTGTCATCCAGGCCAAGATCGGTGAAGACGTGGCGGGCCACCACCGCGTCCGCCACCCCGATGCCGCCGATGTCGCTGGGCCCGCCGCTGAAGAGCACCCGCGCTTCCGGATGGCGGCGGGCCAGCGCCGCCGCCGCCAGCAGGGTGCCACCGTCGGGCCCCACACCGGGCACGCCCCGGCTGCGCAGCGCCTCGCCATTCAGGCCTTCGCCCAGGACCAGGATGCCGTCTATGGCCTGGGGTTCCGTGGCCGGTCGGGAATACTGGTTCTCGATGGGCCGCAACGCCCAGTCGCCCACCGGCAGGATCAGCAGGATCAACAGCGACAGGGCGCCAGCGAGGGCGGGCAGCAGGGCCGCCGCATGGCGCCGGGCCGCCAGCCAGACGGTGGCGACCGCCATCCAGACCAGGAGATGGCTGGGCGCCACCAGGTACCAGCCCACCTTGGAAACAATGAAGAACTCCAGCGGCGTCACCATGGCGCCGTCCGGGGCAGGGCACTAGAAAACATATTGGACCAGCAGACCGATGGTCTGGACGGTATAGTTCTCCGGAATGACGCCCAGATAGGTGTTGTTGTTGATCGCGCCGGCCGCCAGCCCGGTGTAATGGAAGTCCACCAGCCGCTCATAATTGAAGCGATAGTAGAGGCGGTAGGACAGCGCCTCCGACATCTGCCAGCGCACGTCCGTCTGTACGGCGTGGCTGTCGTAGGTGATGGCGGGGAAGCGGTTGCCGGCCTGGGCCGGCGACAGCACGCCAAAAAAGGCACCCGTCCCGGCGTAGGCGTAATCCAGGGCCGTGCTGGCGCGGGTGAAGGTGTAGTCCGCGTTCACCGAGACGACGCCCCAGCTGTGGTGCGCGTTCAGGCCCGCCGTGTAATTGTCCGACCCCACCGTCTCCGTCCAGGCGTTGGCCAGGGGATAGCCCGCCCCGCCGGCGCTGCCGTTGGTGCCGGCCCCCGTGGCGGCGATGTTGGCGACGCCGCGATCCTGGTTCTGATAGGTGAAGTAGCCCGTCAGGGTGGTCGCCGCCGACATCTGGTAGGTATAGGCGGTGGTGATGTCGAAGGCGTGGGTGGACCGCAGGCCATAGGCGGCGTCGTAGTCGTCCACCTTCAGGCTGCCGGTCAGTTGCAGGTCGCTGCGCGGGGACAGGATGTAGTTGGCTTGGCCGCGCAGCACATGCTCCGTCCGGTTGGCGATGTCGAACTTGCGCAGGTCGGCCAGCGCGAAGGCCGGATCGCCCGACGGCGTCGCCGGGATATAGCCGGGCAGGGCAGCGGAGTAATAGGGCGTGTAGGGGTTGGACTGGTAATCGCTGCCGATGCGCCGGGCGAACTCGTACGACAGGCGGGCGGTGCCCCACTCATAGCCCGTGGTGCTTAGCTGGGCCCGCGCGATGTTGTCGTGGGCGTCCGTGATCTCGCGCACCGTATGGTCGATGGTGTCGTTCTCGTAACTGAGATCCAGTTTCCAATGCGTGTCCAGGCGGTACGCCGCCTTGGCCGTCACCTGAAGATTATTGTTGGCGAACGGCATGTTGCGGATCTGGACCAGGCTGCCCGGGGTCTTCACCTGGTAGACGCCGCTCAAGGTCGGCACGAAAGGTGCCAGGCCGCCATCGATGGCGATGTAGCCGTACTGCCCCGTCTGGGGGTTGAAGGCGACGTAGTTGGTGCGGTTGGACTCGTCCCGGTCGCGCACCTCCAGCGTCAGGCCCAGGTCGGGATTGACGGTGTAGTGGTATTGAGCCACCGCGTTCAGGATGTTGATGGCGGCGTTGGCCGTCGGCTGGCTGAGGGCCGAGGCGCTGTTCCATTGGCTCAGATTGATGGTGTCGGCGCCGCTGGTGATCACGGCGCTGCCGGTGGTCGGCGCCTGCAGGGCGTCGTCCTGGCGCATCAGGCTGTAGGACAGGCTGGCGGTGAAGCGTGACGATGGCGACAGCTGCATCGCCAGGTCGCCCTTCACGGTGTGATAATCGTTGTTGGGCGCCAGGGTCAGGCGTCCGGTCTGGGGGATGTAGGCGCCGGGGGCGGTGTTGGAGGTCAGGCCCGGATTCTGCCAGGTCAGGTCCAGGATGTCGTTGCGGAAGAACGAACCGGCATAGGCCAGGTTCGCCTGGAACTTCTCCTCGCGGTATCGCACCCCGCCGGTGACATCCACCGTCTGATAGTGGATGGGCTGGATCAGCTGGGTGGCGCCGTTCTGGAAGGGGATGCCGAACGTGGCGCTGATGGGCTGGGTGCCGTTGCGCCGCTCGTCGGAGATTTTCAGGAACAGCTCGGTATGCTCATCCGCCGTGTAGGTCAGCGAACTGCCGGCTTTTTCGCGCAGGATGCGCAGGGTGCTGGGGCCCACCGCCGCCGCCACGGCGTTGACCTGCGCCGGGGTGGACGCCCCCGGCGTCAGGCCGCCGCGCAGGGTCAGGTTGCCGGTGCCCGCCCCATCCCACAGCGACTTGGCCACCGTGGAGAACGTGTGCGGGATGCTGTCGAAATAGGCCTGCAGGTCATAGACGCCGTAGCGGCCAACATCGATCTGGTAATACTGGTCGGTACGGCCGACGTTCTGGCCGAAGGCGGAGACATGCAGGGCCGTCTTGCGGTCCTCCGCCTCGAACCCCAGGCTGGTGACGGTGAAGCCGTTCTTCCAGTCGCCGTACCGGTTCAGCGAGGCTGACCGGCTGTCCTGGCCGAAGGTGCCCATGATGCCGGCCTCGAACCAGCCCAGGGTCCACCAATCGGGGTTGCTCTGGCTCTGCGTCATCTCCGGCGTGCGGAAGGGCACGGGGTACATCAGGCCCGTCGGCGTGCGGGTCACGTCGTCGATGACCGACAGGCCGTCATCGTCCCGGGCCCGGTTCATGATCTGGCCGGTGGGGTTCAGGACGTTGCCCGGCCCGCCATAGCCGGTGGTGCCGCTGTCGGCCCGGGCCACCGTCGCGGCGATGGGGGCGCTGGCCATTTCCAGGAGGGCGGCCGTGACCAGGTAGCGCGTTGGCAGCCGCTGGGGGGACTTTTTCTGACGCTGTCTCATCGTTCGAACCGTGCGCCGGAGGGACTGTTGGACCCGTGGATGTTCACGTGGCAGGTCTGGCAGCTTGTGGCGATCAGGCGGGGGTCGGGCCCCGGCCCGCGCGCCATGTTGCCCGCCGTCAGCAGGCCGGACGGGTGGCCGAACTGCGAGTGGCACTGCTGGCACAGCACCGGACGCGGCGCGGTCAACAGGCTTTCGAAGTTGGAGCCGTGCGGCGAATGGCAGTTCAGGCAGCTTTCACGCACCGGCGCGTGTTCGAACAGGAAGGGCCCGCGCTTGTCGGCATGGCAGGTGAAGCAAACCTCGTTCACGCTGTCGGCCTTCAGCAGAGGGGCGGTGGTCGAGCCGTGCGGATTGTGGCAGTCGGTGCAGCTCAGCTTGCCTTCCAGCAGGGGCATGTGCGACCGGCGGGCGAACTCCGCATGCTGGGCCTTGTGGCACTGGAAGCAGGTCTCGTTGATGCTTTCCCGGGCCGTCAGGCCGCGCGCGCCGAAGGTGGTCATGGGGTTGTGGCAGTCGGCGCAGCCCAGCTGATTGCTGTCATGGACGCTGTCATGCCAGAAAATGCGCTGACCACCGGCGTGGCAGCCCAGGCACTGGCCGTTCTGCTCCGCGATGGGCGTTTTGCTTTTCTTGGAAAAGCTGATGATGGTGGTGAGGTCGGACGGGTCCTCCACATGCGCCGAACCCGGGCCGTGGCAGGCCTCGCAGTTCTGCGCCTGTAGCTCCGTGCGCGGGTTCTGCTGGAAGACCTTGGCGTGGATGGTGTGCGCCCAGTTGGTCGCCTCCTGCTGGTGGCAGCTTTCGCAGGTCTCGCGCCCGACATAGGTGCGCTGGGGCTTGTCGGCGGCCTTGGCGGCGACGGGGGCAGCGGCGGGCTCGGGCTTCGCCGCCTCAGGCTTGGGCGTTTCCGCCGCGTAGCTGGCCAGGCGGGTCCATTTGGTGGCGCCGGCCGCGGACGTTTCCGCGACAGCCCCCGCTGGGGTGCCAGATGGGGCGGGGGCGGTGAATTGCGCCGCCTTCAGGCTGGGGTAATGGCCTTGCGGCAGGTCGCCGCCGGTCATGCCGCTGGTCGAGGTCGCATCCATGGACGCGACGCCGGTGTGCAGGTTGGCGATGTCGCTGTCGATCCGCTGCAGCGCATCGGCGTCGACATGGCCGGCGTGAATGCGGGCCATCTCCGCCCGGAGGGCGGCCTGGTCCGGCGCCAGGGCCGGCGTTTCCGCGCGGGCGGGCATGGCGCCCGGCCCGGCCACGGCGACGGCCACCAGCAGGCTGAGGAAAAGGGCGCGCATCATTGCGGCGCCAGGGATTTGAGGTAGGCGACCACGTCCTGGCGCTGCGGTTCATCGGCCAGGCTGAAGGGCATCTTGTTGGAAACCGACGGATCGCCGACGAAGTCGCCCAGGTATTTGTGCGGGTTGACCAGGTAGGCGACGATGGCGTCTTCCGTCCACACCAGCCCCTTGGCCGCCGCCTGCTTCACGGCGGGGGAGTAGCTGTAGCCGGCGATGCTGCCGGCCGGGCGGCCGACCACGCCAAACAGGCTGGGCCCCACCTTGTTCACGCCTTGCTCCGCCGAATGGCAGGCCGCGCATTTCTTGAACACGGCGGCCCCGGCCGTGGGATCGCCCGCGGCGTGCGCGGCCGCGGGTAATCCCGCCAGCATCAGCACGGCGGCAAACAGGTTTCGTATCGGCGTCATAGATCGGCTCCCCTCAGTCCCTGTCCCCTCAGACGGGTGGGGGCTGCGGGATATTCCCCAGGTGTCGGGAAAAAAGACGACGGGAGCCGATTTTTTTAGCGATCCCCGAAGGACGGGGCCGCAGGAAGGCCGATAAAGCCGGTCAGGTCGTCTTCTTCACCGCCCCGGTCACCGGCGTCCAGGAGGGGGGATCGCTGGCGGGGAAGGAGTCCGCGCTGGCGTCCTCCACCACATCCCGGTCCGGCTGGTAAGGCGGCGGCGCGTTGGCCTTGTCGATCAGCGCCGCTTGCCCCGCCGCCATGGCGGGTGGCACCACCGGGCCGGGGGTTGTCACCACCGTCTGGTGGCCACGGATGCGCGGGTCCTCCTGTCGGGCGGGCGCCATGGTGGGGCCGCTCAGCACCTGGCGCATCTGGTGGGTCTGCGGGCGGGGCAGGGGGCGGGACCTGGGTTCCGGCTCGCTGATGTCATAGGGCAGCTTGTGGCGCTCGGCGTAGGCCACCGCTTCCTCCAGCGTGTCGAAGGCCAGCAGGACGTCCTGCTGCGGGTCGCCGCCGCCCGCCCAGCCGGTGACGCTGTCGATCTCATGGGTGGGCTTGGCCTCATAGGTCAACAGCCAGGACGCCTTGCGGCCGGGCGCGTTCTGCATCGTCGCCGGTGAGGGCTTGCGGATGTAGGCACGTAGGGGAACGGGAATGCCGATAGGGTCGCCGGGGGTCAGCAGGGGCTTGGTCATGGGGTCGGGCCTCCAGTTTGGAACCCCGAGACAAGCGCCCAAATCTCCGCTCGTTCCCAAACCGTCGATCAGGGGGAACCCGTCCCCCGCGGGTCCGTTGTGGTCCATGCATCCAGTGCGTATCCCCCCACGGAGGCGACATCATGAAAATGGACGATAACGGCACCTCCCGCCGTGCCGTCATCGGCGGCCTGGCCGCTGGTGCGGCGGCGGGCTTAGGCACCAGCCCGGCCGAGGCTGCCGCAGCTCCCTCGGCCGGCGCCGCCACCCGGCCACCGGATTATCCCACCCCACCGTTCCCCAGGCAGGAACAGCAGGAACCGCCGGGCCTGGCCAGCCGCATGAACCCCAGGCCCGACCACGGCGAGGCCAGCTACAAGGGCAGCGGCCGCCTGGCGGGGCGCAAGGCCCTGATCACCGGGGGCGACAGCGGCATTGGCCGCGCCGCCGCCATCGCCTTCGCCCGCGAGGGCGCCGACGTCGCCTTCGGCTACCTGCCGGTGGAAGAGCCGGACGCGCGGGAGGTGGTGCAGTTGATCCAGGCGGCGGGCCGCAAGGCCGTGCCCTTGCCAGGCGATATCCGCGACGAAGCCTTTTGCCGCACGCTGGTGGCCGATGCCGTGCGCGAATTGGGCGGGTTGGACATCCTGGTGAACAACGCCGCCCGGCAGCATTCGGTGGACAGCCTCACCGACATCAGCACCCAGCAATTCGACGACACGTTCAAGACTAATGTCTACGCCCTGTTCTGGATCACCAAGGCGGCCTTGCCGCACCTGGACAGGGGCGCGGCCATCATCAACACGGCGTCCGTCAACGCCTATGACCCGTCGCCCAACATCCTGGACTATGCCGCGACCAAGGGCGCCATCATGATCTTCACCAAGGGCCTGGCCAAGCAATTGGCCAAGAAAGGCATCCGTGTGAACGCGGTGGCGCCCAGCCCGGTATGGACGCCCTTGCAGCCCAGCGGCGGGCAGCCCCCGGAAAAGCTGGTGTCCTTTGGATCGGACACGCCCCTGGGCCGGCCGGGCCAGCCGGCGGAGCTGGCCAGCCTCTATGTGCTGCTGGCGAGCAACGAGGACAGCTTTTCCACCGGCCAGGTTTTCGGCGCCACGGGTGGGCATGGCGGTCCCTGAGGCCGGTATCGCCTGAGGCCGGTATCGATGGAACCAAAGCCCGCGCTGGCGGGTTCATCGACGTTTGGCAGCTTGGCCGGAGGGGGCATGGGGACGCGATATCATACCGATGTCAGCCGGCGCGGTGTGTTGCTCGGCGCGGTGGCATCCGTTGCCTTGACGACGTCCGCGCGTGGCGGCCAGGCTACACCCACCGGCGGCGATGGCGCTGCCGCCACCAGCAGCGGTCCGGTGCCTGTGATGAATCCTGTGAAAGCCAAAGTCTCCTTCACCGTGAACGGCAAGGCCGAGACGCTGGAGGTCGACACCCGCACCACCCTTCTGGACGCCTTGCGCGAGCATCTGCGCCTGACCGGCACCAAGAAGGGATGCGACCATGGCCAGTGCGGCGCCTGCACCGTCATCGTCGATGGGCGGCGCATCAATTCCTGCCTTACCCTGGCGGTCATGCACGAAGGCGGCAGCGTCACGACGGTGGAAGGGTTGGGCACGCCGGCGCGGCTGCACCCCATGCAGGCTGCCTTCGTGAAACACGACGGGTATCAGTGCGGTTACTGCACCCCCGGGCAGATCTGTTCCGCCGTCGCGGTGCTGGAGGAGATCAAGGCCGGCATCCCCAGCCATGTCACCGGTGACCTGACCAAGGCGCCGCCGCTGACCGCCACCGAGATGCGGGAGCGGATGAGCGGCAACCTCTGCCGCTGCGGCGCCTATTCCAACATCCTGGACGCCATGGCCGAGGTGGCGGGCCTGCAGAGCGCGGGAGGCCCGGCATGAGGCCCTTCACCTATGAGCGCGCCGCATCCGCGGCCGATGCCGCGGCCAAGGCGGCCAGCGTCCCCGGCGCCCGCTTCATTGCGGGCGGCACCAACCTGCTGGACCTGATGAAGCTGCAGATCGAGACACCGGCCCACCTGATCGACGTGAACGGTCTGGGCCTGGACAAAATCGAGGAGACGGCCGACGGCGGCCTGCGCATCGGCGCCCTGGTGCGCAACACCGACCTGGCGGCCGATGGGCGGGTGCGGCGCGACTACGGGGTGCTGAGCCGCGCCCTGGTGGCCGGTGCGTCGGGGCAGTTGCGCAATGTCGCCACCACGGCCGGCAACCTGTTGCAGCGGACGCGCTGCCCTTATTTCTATGACCCCAACCAGCCGTGCAACAAGCGCCAGCCCGGCAGCGGCTGTTCCGCCATCGGCGGTGTCACGCGGCAGCTGGGCGTCATCGGCACCAGCGACGCCTGCATCGCCACCCATCCCAGCGACATGGCGGTGGCCATGCGGGTGCTGGACGCGACGGTGGAAACGGTGCGCCCGGATGGCACCGGCCGCGCCATCCCCATCGCCGACCTCCACCGCCTGCCCGGCGACACCCCGCATGTGGAAACCGTGCTGGAGCGCGGGGAACTGATCACCGCCGTGGCGCTGCCCCGGCCGGTGGGCGGGACGCAGCTCTACCACAAGGTGCGGGACCGGGCCTCTTACGCCTTCGCCCTGGTGTCCGTGGCCGCGATCGTGCAGCCAGATGGCGCCAATAACGGGATCGCGTGGGGACGGGTGGCCTTGGGCGGCGTCGCACCCAAGCCCTGGCGGGTGGAGGCGGCGGAGGCGCACCTGAAGCAAGGTGCCAAGGCGACGACCGCTGTCCTGCTGGCCGACGCGCGACCGACACCGGACAACGCTTTCAAGATCAAGCTGGCGGAGCGCACGCTGGCCGCCGTGCTGAGAGAGGCGAGGGCCTGAGCCATGAAGTTCGACACCCCCGCCGGCACCAATCCCATCGACCGGCTGACCGTGGTGGGCAAGCCCACCGACCGCATCGATGGCCCGCTGAAGACCACGGGCACCGCGCCTTATGCCTATGAGCGCCACGACGTGGTGGCCGGCCAAGCCTATGGCCACGTCCTGGGCGCCGCCATCGCCAAGGGCCGCATCACCCGCATGGACGTGGCCGCCGCCCGGGCCGCCCCCGGCGTCATCACCATCGTGACGGCGGAAACCGCCGGCCCGCTGGGCAAGGGCAAATGGAACACCGCCAAGCTGCTGGGCGGTCCCGACATCCAGCATTACCACCAGGCCGTGGCCCTGGTCGTGGCCGAAACGTTCGAGCAGGCGCGCCACGCCGCCAGCCTGATCCAGGTCGACTACCAGGCGGAGCCGGGCGCCTATGATCTGGCCGCCGCCCGGGCGGGCGCCACCGAGGCGAAGGGGGAGCCGGACACCGGCGCCGGCGACTTCCACGGCGCCTTCGCCGCTGCCCCGGTGCAACTGGACGCGACCTACACCACGCCCGGTCAAAGCCACGCGATGATGGAGCCGCACGCCAGCATCGCCGCCTGGGACGGGGACAAGCTGACGCTGTGGACCTCCAACCAGATGATAAGGTGGGGCGTCAAGGACGTTGCGCAAACCCTTAACATGCCAGAGGAAAACATCCGCCTGATCTCGCCTTACATCGGTGGCGGCTTCGGCGGGAAGCTGTTCGTGCGCAGCGACGCGCTGCTGGCCGCCCTGGGCGCCAAGGCGGCGGGTCGCCCGGTGAAGGTGGCCTTGCACCGCCCCTTGATCGCCAACAACACCACCCACCGCCCCGCCACCATCCAGCGCATCCGCATCGGCACCGGGAAGGATGGCAAGATCATCGCCATCGGCCACGAAAGCTGGTCCGGCGACTTGCCTGACGGCAAGCCGGAAACGGCGGTGCAACAGACGCGCCTGCTGTATGCCGGCGCCAACCGCCTGACCGCCATGCGCCTGGCCGTGCTGGACCTGCCGGAGGGCAACGCCATGCGGGCCCCGGGGGAGGCGCCGGGCCTGATGGCGCTGGAGATCGCCATGGACGAGATGGCGGAAAAGCTGGGGATGGACCCCATCCAATTCCGCATCCTGAACGACACGCAGGTGGACCCGGAAAAGCCGGAGCGTCCGTTCTCGCAACGCCAGTTGATCGCCTGCCTGCAGCAGGGGGCGGAGCGTTTCGGCTGGTCCCGCCGGCCGGCCAAGCCGGCCAGCGTGCGCGACGGCCGCTGGCTGGTGGGCATGGGCGTGGCCGCCGGCTTCCGCAACAACCTGGTCACCAAGTCGGCCGCCCGCGTGCGCCTGGATGGCCAAGGCGTGGTGACGGTGGAAACCGACATGACCGACATCGGCACCGGCACCTATACCATCATCGCCCAGACGGCGGCGGAAATCATGGGCGTGCCGCTGGACCGGGTGGTGGTGCGCCTGGGCGACAGCAGTTTCCCGGTGTCCTGCGGCTCCGGCGGCCAGTGGGGCGCCAACAACGCGACGGCGGGCGTCTATGCCGCCTGCATGAAGCTGCGCCAGGCCGTGGCGCAGAAGCTGGGCTTCAACGCGGCGGAGCCCCATTTCGCCGACGGCCATGTGTCGTCGGGCGGACATGCGGTGCCGCTGGCCCAGGCGGCCAAGGGCGGCGAGATGGTGGCGGAGGATGGCATCGAGTACGCCGACCTGCACAAGCGCTACCAGCAATCCACCTTCGCCGGCCATTTCGTGGAAGTGGGGGTGGACGCCGCGACGGGAGAGGTTCGCCTGCGCCGCATGCTGGCGGTGTGCGCCGCGGGCCGCATCCTCAATCCCAAGTCGGCGCGCAGCCAGGTCATCGGCGCCATGACCATGGGGGCGGGGGCCGCCCTGATGGAGGAGCTGGCGGTGGACAAGCGGCGGGGCTTCTTCGTCAACCACGACCTGGCGGGATATGAGGTGCCGGCCCATGCCGACATCCCACACCAGGAGGTCATCTTCCTGGATGAGGTGGACCCGATCTCCTCCCCCATGAAGGCCAAGGGTGTGGGCGAACTGGGCATTTGCGGGGTGGGGGCCGCGATCGCCAACGCCATTTACAACGCCACCGGCGTGCGGGTGCGCGACTATCCCATCACCCTGGACAAGCTGCTGGATCGGCTGCCGGAAATCGCCTAGCGACAAAGCCCGCCATTGCCTTTCCCCCGCACGGCCCCGTACAAGGCCCTGGTAACGCGACCGCGAGGATGGGTGACGGTGATGCGGCCAGGTCTGCTTTTCCCAAGTCTGCTTTTGGGGGCATGTGCAGCGGTGATGATGGCCGGCGGGGCCATGGCGCAGGAAGCGCCCAGCCCCATCGTCCTGAACCAGACAGGGCTGGCCAGCGCCGGTCCCAAACTGGCCATCCTGGCCGACCCGGCGACCGCCCCTTTGGATTGGCGCCTGACCGATGCCCAGGGCCACGTCGTGGCGACGGGCAAGACCCAGCCATTCGGCGATGACGCCGCGTCCGGCCAGCATGTGCATCGGATCGACTTTTCCGACGTCCGCCAGGCTGGGCAGGGATACCGGCTGATGGTGGGCGACAAGGCCAGCCGGCCCTTCGCCTTGACGGAGACGCCCGACGGCCGGTTGCTGCGGGCCAGCCTGTCCTTCTTTTACCAGCAGCGCAGCGGCGTGCCCATCGAGGCGGCGCTGGTGGAGCGGCCGGATCTGGCGCGGCCCGCAGGGCATCGGCCGGACAAGGCCACCTGCTTCAACCTGGCCGACCCCAAGGGCCAGGTCTGGCCCGGCTGTGACTATACCCTGGACGCCAGTGGCGGCTGGTACGACGCTGGCGACCAAGGCAAGTACGTGGTGAACGGCGGCATCTCCGTCTGGACCCTGGTGAACGCCTATGAGCGCGCCCAGGTGCTGAAGCGCGCCCGCGCCTTGGCGGAGGTGGCGGACGGCACCCTGGCGGTGCCGGAGCGGGGCAACGGCGTGCCCGATCTTCTGGACGAAGCCCGGTTCGAGCTGGAATTCCTGCTGGCCATGCAGGTGCCGGAGGGCAAGAGCCTGGAGGTGCCGCTGGGGAACCAGAAGGGCAACGCCGGGCATTACCTCCTGACCCGCATCGATGCCGGCGGCCTGGCGCACCAGAAGATCGCGGACGCGCATTGGACGGGCCTGCCCACCGCGCCGGCGGATGACCATGTCACCCGCTATCTCTATTATCCCACCACCGCGGCCACCCTGAACCTGGCCGCCGTCGCGGCGCAGGCGGCACGGGTGTGGAAGGATATCGACGCCGCGTTCGCCCAGCGCTGCCTGGACGCCGCCCGCCGCGCCTTCGCCGCGGCGCAACGCCATCCCGACATCCTGGCCCAGGTGGATTTCGACGGCAGCGGCGGCTATGGCGACCCCCATCTCACGGATGAGGTCTACTGGGCGGCGGCGGAACTGTACGCCACGACGGGGGAGCCCGCCTATCTGGCGGTACTGCGCGCGTCGCCGTACTTCACGGGTGCGGAGGGGACGGGCGATCTCAGTTGGGGGTCCGTGGCCACGGCGGGCAGCTTGACCCTGGCCCTGGCGCCGGGCCGCCTGGATGAGGCGGATCGGCAACGGGTGCGGGCGCAGGTGACCGCCCTGGCCGATGGCTATGTGACGGACGAGGGCAAGACGGGCTACCGGCTGCCCTTCGCGTCGGCAGCCTACCCCTGGGGTTCCAACGGCGCCATTCTCAGCCGCGCCATGGTGTTGGGCGTCGCGTATGACCTGACGGGCAAGGCCGCCTATCGGACGGCGGTGGTGGATGCCGCCGACTATGTGCTGGGCCGCAATCCCCTGGACCGGTCCTACGTCACGGGTTTCGGCGCCCGGCCCATGCAAAACCCCCATCACCGCTTCTGGGCGCATCAGGCGGACGCGCGCTATCCGGCGCCGCCGTCAGGCGTCCTCTCGGGGGGACCGGATTCGTCGGCCATGGACGACCCGGTGGCCAAGACCATGAAGGGCAATTGCGCGCCCCAGACCTGCTGGGCCGACGACTATCGCGCCTACACCATGAACGAGGTCACCATCAACTGGAACGCGCCCCTGGCCTGGGTGGCGCTGTGGCTGGACGATACGGCGCCGTGAGGCGGGGACCCGCGCATCACCGCGCGGGTCCCCCATTATTTCTTAAACAGCGGGCTCATTACCGAAGGCCGCGACTTCGGCCACCAGGCCGGTCACGGCCAGCGCCACCAGCTCCCCACCCTTTTCCGGGGTGGCCAGGGCGGGGTCGGAGCCCATGCGGCCATCGGGATGCCGCGCCCGGAAGTCCAGCGCCTCGCGGATGGGGCCGGAGCCGGCGACCTTGGGCGCGTAATCGGCGGTCTTGATGGCGTCGGGATAAGCCCACTGCGTCACCGCGATCTCCGACGGGGTGGCGTGGCTGCCATGGCCCGTGGGGAACTGCTTCTGGGCCAGGGCGTTCACGCCGGGCAGGTCCCACCAGTTGCGCAGCTTGCAGGCGAAGCCGGCGCGACGCTCGGCGAAGCTGGCCTCGGCATAGAGTTCGGAGAACGCGGCCTCTATGGTGGCGACGTTGCCGCCGTGGCCGTTCAGGAAATAGATCTTCTCAAAGCCGTGCACGGCCAGGGAACGCACCCAGTCGCCAATCGCCGCCATGAAGGTGGAGGGGCGCAGGCTGATGGTGCCGGGAAAGCCCAGGTGATGCTGGGCCATGCCGATGTTGAAGGTGGGGGCCACCAGGATGTCGGCGCCGCCCTTGTGGGCCTCATGGGCGATGATTTCCGGACAGAGCCAGTCCGTCCCCAACAGGCCCGTCGGCCCGTGCTGCTCATTCGAGCCGATGGGGATGATGATGGTCTTGGAGCGTTGCAGGAAGCGTTCGACCTCGGACCAGGTGGACAGGTGCAGCAGCATGGACTCGTTCCTCAGGCAGGCTGTTTGGCCGCCACCATAGGAGCGCGCGGCGCCAAAGGCACCCCAAAAGCGTGGTGTGGAACCGCGACGGCATTTGGACGGTTGGCTGGGGATGGGAGGAGGGGCGCCATCGCCCCGCTGGTGTTCGCTTGACGGATCGTGGCCATGCGACGGGCGGTCAAAATAGCGGGTTGGACCCTGGGTGCTCTGGCGGTGCTGATGGTGCTGGCCGCCACGGGCGTTTATCTCTTCGTCACCTCCGATTACGTGCGGGCCCAGTTGGAAAACCGGGCCACCGCCTTCTCCGGACGGGAAACCCGGATCGGCAAGGTGTCGGTCCGCTGGGGCTGGGTGACCCATGTGCTGCTGGACGATATCCAGGTGGCCAACGCCGACTGGGGGCAGGCGCCCCACCTGTTCACGGCCAAACAGATCGAGCTGGACATCGCGTTGCGCCTTCTGCTGCTGCGGGGCGACCTGGTGTTTCCCACGCTGGTCTTGCGCCAGCCCGTGGTCGCGCTGGAAAAGAACGACCAGGAGCACTGGAATTGGAGTTCTGACGAAAGCCCCATAGCCGCCGGTGCCCTGAACCAGTTGAAGCCCGAGAGTCGGGGCGAGGTGCCGGTGGTCGGCCGGCTGGAGATCGATGAGGGCCGCGTCAGCTACCGCGACGCCAAGCGCAAGCTGGCCCTGGAGGGGACGGTGCAGACCGCGACCGGCCAGGCGCCGGCGGAACCGACGGCGGACCTGGATCTCAAGGGCAGCATCGGGAAGCAGCCCCTGACCGTGCATTTCGTGGGTGGGTCGGTGTTGATGCTGCGTGACACGGATAAGCCCTATCCCGTTGACCTCACGGTCAATTACGGGGCCACCACGCTGACGGCCCAGGGTACGTTGCAGGACCCCTTCCAGTTCACCGGCTCCAACGTGCGGGTGGCGCTGTCCGGCCCGGACCTGGCGGACATCTTCCCCTTGCTGGGCATTCCCGGACCGCCCACGCCACCCTATCGCCTTGCCGGCAAGCTGACGCATGAACCCGGCGTGTGGAGGGTGGTGGATTTGGCCTGGCATGCGGGTGACAGCGACCTGGCGGGCGACATCGCCATCGACCACCATGCCAAACCGTCATTCCTCACGGCGCATCTCACCTCCGACCACCTGGCCTTCGCCGACCTGGCCCCCTTGGTGGGGGCCACCCCGGGATCGAAGGGCAACGTCTCCGCCGACCAAAAAAAGACCCAGGCCGCGCTGGAGGCCAAGGGGGAGCTGTTCCCCGACGTGCCGCTGCAGATGGAAAAGCTGCGAGCCATGAACATGGACGTCAGCCTGGACGCCAAGAAGGTGGTGGCGCCCGACTATCTGCCGGTGCAGACCCTGTCCTTCCGCGTCCGGGTGCGCGACGGCCAGGCCACGGTCAACCCGCTGCGCATGGGGGTGGCCGGCGGCACGCTGGCCGGTGAGATGGCGCTGGACGTCCGGGGGGACGATCCCCAGGCCCGCGCCGCTCTGACGTATCAGGACGTGGACCTGAAGGCGTTCTTCCGCGGGTCCGACTATTTCGACACGACCAAGGGCAAGCTGCGGGGCCGCGTGCGCCTGGTGGGCAACGGGCATTCCCTGGCGCAGGTCATGGGCACGGCGACGGGCGACGTGGTGGTCACCATGTCCGGCGGCACCATCAGTTCCCTGATGGTCAGCCTGGCGGGCTTGCAGATCGCCGACGCCCTGGTGCTGTACATCACCGGCGATGACCAGATTCCCATCCGCTGCGCCCTGGGGCGGCTCACCTTCAACCACGGCCAGGTGGTCTTCGATCGCACGCTGATGGACACCCGCAAGTCGGTGGTCCATGTCAACGGCGAGGTGCGGCTGAAAACGCAGGAGGTGGATACCGAGGTCACGGCCGACACCAAGAAGTTCGACCTGCTGGACCTGCGCGCGCCCGTGGTGGTCAAGGGCAAGATCCGCTCGCCCCGCATCTTCATCGGCCGGCTCATCCCCATTCCACTGCCCGACTTCGGCGGGGCCGACGATGTCGACTGCGACGGCCTGACCCGGCAATTGCTGGCCTCCGATTAGCCCTGGCCCAATTGGCCCTCGCCCAAGGTGATGCGCATGACGCAGCCCGGCTGCCCGTCTTCCACCGCCAGGCGGAAGCCGTGTAGCTGCGCCACCGCCGCCACCAGGCTGAGACCCAGGCCGTTGCCCGGCGTATGGCGGGCGTGGTCGCCGCGGGTGAAGCGGCGGAACATCATGTCCCGCTGATCCGGGGTGATGCCGGGGCCGGTGTCGCGGACGGTGATCTCCGGCGCCAGCCCCGCCTCTTGCCGCAAGGCCAGGGTGAGGGCGCCGCCGCTGGGCGTGAACTTGATCGCGTTGTCCAGCAGGTTGCCCAGCGCCTCGAACAGCAGGTCGGCATCGCCGGTGATGGGGGCGGCGGGGCGGATGTCGGTGGTGAAGGCCAGGCCCTTGGCGGTCGCCAGCGGCTCATACAGGTCGGCGGCGGCCAGGACCAGGGGGCCCGGATCGATGGTGGCGAAGGCGGCGCGGCGGCGACCGTCCTCCACCTCCGCGATGCGCAGCAAGGCCCGGAAGGTCGCCAGGATCTGGTCGGCGTCGCCGATGGCGTCCTCCATGGCCGCGCGGTGGGCCTCAATATCGCCGCCGCGGCGCAACGCACCCTCCAGCCGGGTGCGCAGCCGGGTGAGGGGGGTGCGCAGGTCATGGGCGATGTTGTCGCCCGCCACCTTCATGTCGCCGATCAGCCCCTCGATCTTGGCCAGCATGGCGTTGACGATGGCCGCCAGCTTGTCGAAGTCATCGCCCGAACCGCGCACGGGCAGGCGTTGCGACAAATCCCCCGCCATGATGGTGGCGCTGGCGCGGTGGATGGCCTCGATCCGCCGCAAGGTGCCGACGCTGAGCGCCAAGCCGCCCGCCAGGGCCAGGATGACGCCGCCCACCAGGCCGGCCGCCATGGCGCGCAGGATCAGTTCCCGCACCTCATGCACCTCATTGGTCCGCACCGTCAGCACCAGGACACGGCCGTCCGCCAGGCGCCGCGCCAGGCCACGGGCCGCGTGGTGGCGTTCGGGCGTGGGGGCCGGCCCCTGGGGCAGGGCGTGGATGCCGCCGTCCAGGGCCCGCAGCTCCTCCGGCACGTTCGCCAGGTCCCCCGCCAGGCGCCGGCCGTCGGGCGCCAGCAGCGCCGCCCGCCAGTGCCCACGGCGGTCGCTGTCCACCAGGCTGTCGATATGCGTGGCCTGCTCGGGCACGGAGGCGCGCTGGAACTCCGCCACCTCGCGCACCAGGGTTTCATCCAGCCGCTGGGTCAGGAACACGCCCGCCCGCCAATAGACGACGCCCAGCGCCAATAGGACGACCGTGACCGTCAGCGCCCCAAACAGCACGGTCATGCGGAAGGCCGTGGTGCGGGGCACGTCGGCCAGGCGGAACCGGTTAATCCGGGGCATGCAGCCGCCAGCCGCCGCCGCGCACGGTGCGGATCATCGCTTCCTCATTGTCCGCGTCCACCTTGCGGCGCAGACGGCCGACATGGACATCGATGACGTTGGTGCCGGGGGCGAAGCCATACTCCCAAACCGCCTGGAACAGCATGGAGCGCGTCAGGGTCTGCTCCGCGTTGCGCACGAAATATTCCAGCAACTGGAACTCCCGGGGCGTCAGGTCCAGCTCACGCGCCCCCCGGGTGGCCTGGCGCCCCACCAGGTCCATCACCAGGGGGCCAACCTGCAGCAGGGTGCCGGCCGGCTTGTCCGCCCGGCGGCGGGCCAGGGCCATGACCCGGGCGACCAGCTCCGCCAGGGCGAAGGGCTTGGTCAGGTAGTCGTCGCCGCCCGCGCGCAGGCCGCGCACCTTGTCGTCCACCCCATCCAGGGCGCTGACCACCAGGACCGGGGTCGTCACCCCTTCGCGGCGCAGTTCCGCCAGCAGGGCCAGGCCATCCAGGCCTGGCAAAAGCCGGTCCAGGGTGATGGCGTCGTAAAGGCCCGCCCGCGCCTCCGCCAGGCCGGTGGGGCCGTCCGCGCGCAGCGTGACGGCGTAGCCCTCCGCCGTCAGCGCGTCCACGATTTCGCGCGCCGTGCGCGCTTCGTCCTCGATCACCAATATCCTGGCCATGCGGGGCAGTTCTCCGGCAATTCGCCGCGCACCATAACGGGGCCGCCGGCGCAAGGCATCTGGCCTGACAGGGACCGCCTTAAAAAATCGCTTCATCGCCGCTGTCCTGGGACTGCGGGAGCCATCGGGGCTGTGGTATTGTGCAAGGGCCACTCCGCAATCGTGTCCGCCCCGGGGATTATCCGGGACCGCGCTTGAGCCACCTCAAGGCGTGCCAGGTCCATGGTCGGTTACGATTATTCGTTCGTCTCGCCCGCCGCACCGGGGCGCGGAATCTCCGCACCTCCTCGTGCCCGGGATCGCAACAGAGGGGAGGACGCCATGCCTGACGCCGCCAAAACACCGTTTCCGCCCATGGATTGGGCCACGAACGCCCCGCTCGGCACCCTGCTGTCGGAAAACGCCGCCTGGATGGATGATATCCACCATGTCTATGGCCGGGTGACCCAGGGCAGCCTGGCCTTTTTCCAGGAACTCGCACGGTTCTGGGAATTACGCATGCATGAGGACCGGGAGGCTTGCGCCGAGTTCCTCACCTGCCGGACGCCGCAGGATCTGCAGACCGTCGGCCAGCGTTTCGCCCTGAAGGCGAGCCAGGACTATGCCGAGGGTATCAGCCGCCTGTTGCAGGCCAGCATTGGCGCCCTGGGGGAGGTCCCGGCCGCCAAGGACACGGCTGACGGCGGGGCCGAGGCTGGCGCCGCCCGCCCGCGACGCGTCGCCTGACAGCCACCCACCTGAAGGGCGCGCAACAGTCCCGTGCGTCCACGCCGCGTTCAAACCAGGCGCGAGGCCCGCTATGGTCGGGCGATGAACCACTGGGCGGTCCGGCAGGGCCGCCCCTCATCGCCGGGGCTTGCCGCATGCGCCACTATGACGACCTTCATTCCTACGAACCGTCCAAGGGCCATGGGTTGCCGCACGACCCCTTGAACGCGATCGTCGGGCCGCGCCCCATCGGCTGGATCTCCAGCAAGGGGCGGGACGGCAGCGTCAACCTGGCGCCCTACAGCTTTTTCAACCTTTTCAACTATCGCCCGCCCATCATCGGCTTTTGCAGCACCAGCGCCAAGGACAGCCTGCGCAACGCGCAGGAAACCGGCGTCTTCGTCTGGAACCTGGCGACCCGCGATCTGGCCACGCAGATGAACGCCACCAGCGCGCCGCTGCCGTATGGCGTGAACGAGTTCCAGGCCGCCGGCCTGACCCAGGTGCCGGGAACGCTGATCGATGTGCCGCGTGTTGGGGAAAGCCCCGTGCATTTCGAATGCCGGGTGACGGATATCCACCGGTTGCGCCGCCATGACGGCACAGCGGTCGATTCCTGGCTGGTGATGGGCGAGGCGGTGGTGATCCACATCGCCCGCTCGCTGCTGGTGGATGGCGTCTTCGACACGTTCGGTGCCGGCATCATCCTGCGCGGCGGCGGCCCGTCCGCCTATGCCGCCATCACCCCCGACAGCCGTTTCGACATGGACCGACCCAGTGTGGACCGGCCCAGCGGCCGCTGACCCTTTGGTCACCACCAAGCGGACGTTGAGAACTATTCAATTACGGCGGGATAGCCCGTCATGCTAACGCCAGAGGGCATCAACCCGCCTTGTCATGACGGGCGAAGCGGTGTCCTATGCCCCCTGTACGTGGTTCGCCGAAACATTGGGCTGGCAACATCGTCGCCGATGGCTAAGGTGACCCGTCCGACCGCGCTGTGATTTGAGGCCCCATGTCCAGTTCCACCGCCCTGCCGCCCGCCGATGACGACACCACGCTGGTGGACGGCCTGCGCCATGCCATGCGCCGCCTGGCGGCATCGGTTTCCGTGGTCACGCTGCGGGATGCGCAGGGGGCGGCGGGGGCGACGGTCAGCGCCCTGTGCTCCCTCAGCTTCGACCCGCCGTCGGTGCTGATCGCGCTGAACCAGTCGGGCAGCATCCACGACCGCCTCCTGGCGGTGGACACCTATGCCATCAACATTCTCTATGCCGACCAGGAGGATGTCTCCAGGACCTTCGGCGCCCCTAACCGCTCGGCCGACTGCTTCAAGCCCGGCGTTTGGGAGGATATCATGGGTGCCCCCTGCCTGATTGGCGCGCAATCGACCCTGATCTGCCGCCGGGCCGCGGAATTGCCCCACGGCAGTCACCGCGTCATCGTGGGGGAGGTGCTGTGGACCCGCAGCCGGGCGGAGGTCAATCCGCTGCTTTACGCCGATGGCGGCTACCGCAAGCTGAGCGCCCTGTAATTCCTTATTTTCAAAGGAATCCCCGGGCGGCATCGACCACCCGGGGATTTTTGTTACTGCCAAAACTCAAGTTGGGACGGGTGGCACAAGGGGCGGGCTACCCCTCGAAAACCCGTCCGGGGAAGGGTGCCGTCCGCCGATCAGAACTTCGCGCGGGCGCCGAAGATCACCTGCGTCCCGGGGTAGTAGATGCTGTAGGGCGAGTTGGAGTGGCCGAACTGGGTCACCAGCGGTTCATTGGTGATGTTCAGGGCGTCCACCGTCAGGCGGATGCTGTCGTCCAGCCAGGGCAGCTGGTAGCCCACCGATAGGTCCAGCTGCCCCCGCGCCTCGGCGATCAGGGCCTCGTTGATGTTGTTCTGCGGGGCGTTGGCGGCGGTGGACTGGTCATTCCAGACATAGTTGACGCTGACCGACACGCCATGGCCTTCATAAAAGGCTTGCAGATTATAGCTGTAGGGCGCGATGCCGGTGGCGAACAGCCCGCTGTCGGAGCTTTGCTCGATATGCGTGCCGTTGGCGGAGAAGCCCAGGCCCTCGACGATGAAATCCAGGGGCTGCACCCAGGTCAACTCGATGCCCTGCAGCAGCAGCTTGCTCAGGTTCACCGGCTGGGTCAGGGTCACGGTGGCCACGTTCGGGCCGCCACGCAGCATCAGCGCCTGCTGCTGGCTGGTCTGCAGGTCGCTGAAGTTGACGCCCAGGGCGGTGAAGGGGACGGTCTTCTGCGTGGTGACCGTGAAGCCGTCGATGTCCTTGCGGAACAGGGCGGCGCCGATATAGCCCAGGCCGCCCGTGTACCACTCACCACCGATGTCGATGTTGTTGGAGGTGTAGGGCTTCAGGTTCGGGTTGCCGGCGCTGGCCACCTGCGCCGAGATGTCGGAGAAGGTGGTGCCGGGCAGCAACTGGCTGGCATCGGCCCGGGTCATGGCGCGCGAGGCGGACGCGCGCAGCTTGATGTCGTTCGTCAGGCTATAGACCACGTTGGCGGAGGGCAGCACGTCGCTGTACCCCGTGCTCAGCGTCTGGTCGATCAGCGCCCCGGACGCGGTCACCAGCGGGCTGGTCACCGTCTGGTCGGTGTGGAAATAGCGCAGGCCCATGTTGATGGCCACCTCGTGGCCCAGCAGGGTGTCCCTGGCGTTGCCCTCGGCATAGCCGCCGAAAGTCTTTTCCGAGATGTTGCCGACGGAGCCGCCGGTCACGGCGCTGCGGGTCTGCGGCGCGGTTTGATTGTAATAGTCGTAGTTGGTCGCCTTCTCCAGCGCCGACACGTTGGTCATGATCCATTGGGTGTAGCCGACATTGCCACCCGCCAGCTTGCCGAAATCGCTGATGTTCATGGGCATCAGGTACTGGCCGATCTGCGAATTGGGCACCAAGCCGGAGTTGCCGTCGCAGGTGGCGCCGCAGACGGCGGTCTGGAAGGCGGTGCTGTTGTCGTAGGCGCGGATGATGCGGCTGGCCATGTCATAGGCGCCGCCCACCTTCAGGTTGACGTCGTCATCGCCGTACTGGGTGTCGATATGGGCGCCGCGGGTCGTGGTTTCGCGGTACACGTTCTGCACGTTCACGCGATACCACTTCCAACCCAGGTTGGGGTCGTTCAGGTCGCGGTTGGGCACGATGATGGGCTGGCCGTTGGCGCCATTGGCCTGGTAGCTGACCGCCAGGCCCGACTGCGCCGGCGTCTGCACGTCGAACTGCGGCTGTTCCCGGAAGAAGGTGCTGTGGCCGTAGTTGACCTGGGCGTCGACCTTGAAGTCCTTGGACGGCTTCCAGGTCAGGGTGGGGTTGATATTGTAGAACTCGGTATGCTGGTTGTAGATGTCGTTTTCCAGGAAGAAGCTGGAATTGGCGAAGGTGCCCTGGGTCACGACATTGTTGCTGTCGACGGTCAGGTTGATGGGAACCATGCCGCCGGTGGAGGTGGGGCTGGTGCCGGGGCCGGAGTTGCGGACGTACCAGTTCATGTTAAGGCGTTGGTAATCGCGGTCGGACTGCGCCCACAAGCCGTCGATGGCGAAGTGCCATTCGTCGCTGGGCCGGTATTCCAGGGACAAGAGGCTGGACACGCGCGAGCGGTCGCCGAAGGTGTAGCTGTTGCGGCCCAGGCGCGGGATCTGCGCGCTGCCCAGTTGGGGCAGGGTCAGGCCGGAGGTCTGGGCCAGGTTCACGGGCTGGCCCGGCGTCAGGCCGGGGACGTTGTTGGGTGCGTTGGCGGCGTAGACGAAGCCGTTGCCAGAGCCGACGTCGCCGCTGCCGGCCGGCAAGTTGCCGTCGGTCCAGCCGATGGTCTCGAAACCGTCGATGCGGGTGGTGGTCTTCACCCCCGACACGCCGACCAGGATGCCGAAGGGGCCCCAGGTGTGGCTGGCGACCAGGGCGCCGCGCGGGCTCACCTCGTTATCCGCGTTGGTGTACTGGCCCTGGCCGATCAGGGTGACGTGGGTGCCTTCATTGTCGAAGGGACGGGCGCTGTGCAGGTTCACCGTGCCGGCGATGCCGCCTTCCAGGGTGGAGGCGATCGGCGTCTTCTCCACGTCCAGGCGGGTGAACAGTTCCGACGGGAACAGGTCCAGGTCGACTTCACGGTTGGCGTTGCCGCCGGTGGTGCCGCCATCGGACGCGACCGCGATCTGGGTGTTGTTCAGCAGCACCTTGGAAAAGCTGGGCCCCAAGCCGCGGATGGAGACCTGCACGCCTTCGCCGTTGATGTCGCGGTTCAGCTTCACGCCGGGAATGCGGTTCAGGGTTTCGGCCAGGTTGGTGGCCGGCAGCTTGCCGATGTCCTCGGCGAAGATGCTGTCGCCGAAGGCGACGGAATTGCGCTTCTGCTCCGTGGCGTCCAATAGACTGCGCCGGATGCCGGTGACGGTGATTTCATCCAGCGTGGCGTCATCACTAGGCGATGTGGCCGTGGGCGGGGCGGCCGTGGAGGATGCGTCCGTAGGGGGAGCGGCCGTCTGGGCGTTGGCCGGCGGCGCCAGCATCCCCAGCAGGGCGGAGCCGGCCAGGGCGGTGGTGGTCAGTAATGCCTTCCAGTTCTTTGAATGTGCCATGTTTTTCCTCCCTGGCCGCCCACGGCCCCTTTCCGGGTTCAGGCGGGCTGTTGTTTAGGCTCTGGTTTCGCGCGGATGCGGGTCAGCGGTAGCGGTAGAAGGTCACCCGCCGTCCATCGCCTTGCCGGCCACCGGCAAGTGGGCGGCGAGGCCGACGGCCACTTTCAGCCGCCGGGGGCAAGTGTCGGCCGGTGGCCCAACGCAGGCGTCCCATTTGCTCCCCTCCCTTCCAGCGGCGCGTTCGTGGCGCCTTGATGGTAGCGTTACCATTTTCCCAAAAGAGCAATACTGTCAAGATTTTTATTTGGTTATCTGAATTATATTTCAGAGATATATTTTAAAAAAGGGGCCTATCGCCAAAAACACTCAAGTAGTGGCGCCAATATCGACATATTTTAAAATATTCGTCCCGTCACCTTCCGGATGGGGCACCTCCACCGGTGGCGTCGGGCATGGCCGGACGCAGGTAGGGGCTCAGGGCCTGGATCGCCAGCAACGCCAATGGATAGGCCACGGCCGCCGTCAGGAACACGGGACCGTAACTGCCGGTGCCTTGCAGTATCCACCCTGTGAACTTGGCCATCAGCATGCCGCCCACCGCGCCCGCCGTGCCCCCCAATCCCACCACCGTGGCCACCGATGTGGGCGGGAAAAGATCGGAGGGCAGGGTCATGAGGTTGGCGGAAAAGCCCTGGTGCCCCGCCGTCGCCAGGCCGATGATCAGGACGGCGGCGGTCAGGCCGCCAACCCAGGGCGCGGTCAGCACGGGAATGACACAGGCGGCGCACATCAGCATCGCCAGCTTGCGCGCGCGATTGGCCCCCAGGCCCCGCCGCATCAGGCGTGAAGACAGCCAGCCGCCGGCGACGCTGCCGATGTCGGACATCAGGTAAATGGCGACCAGCGGCGGGCCGAAGCCGCTGAGATCCAGGCCGAAGCGCCGGCCGAGGAAATCCGGCAACCAGAACAGGAACACCCACCAGATGGGGTCGGTCAGGAACTTGGCCAGGACATAGGCCCATGTCTGGCGTTGGCGTAGAATCCAGGCGAGGCGCGGCCCGCCCGCGGATACCGTCGGGGTGATGGCGTCCGACAGGATATGCGCCCGCTCGGCGGCGGACAGGCGGCGGTCTTCCTCAGGGCGGCGATAGAAGATCAGCCAAGCCGCCAACCAGGCGAAGCTGATGACACCGGTTACCATGAACGCCATGCGCCAGTCGGCGACGGCGACGATGGCGGGAACCACCAGGGGCGTGATCACGGCGCCGACATTGGACCCGGCGTTGAAGACACCCACCGCCAACGCGCGCTCGCGCCGGGGAAACCATTCCGCCACGCTTTTCAGGCCGGCGGGGAAGTTGCCGGCCTCGCCCGCGCCCAGCGCCACGCGGACCAGCACGAACTGGACCAAGCCGCTGGCCAGGCCGTGCGCGATATGGGCCAGGTTCCAGATGACGAAGGTCAGGGCATAGCCCCAGCGCGCGCCGACACGGTCGATGACCCGGCCGCACACCAGGTAGGACACGGCGTAGGACGCCTGGAACCAGAAGATGATGTCGGCGTAGTCGGTTTCGGACCAGTGGAACTCTTGCGACAGCAGCGGCTTCAGCAAGCCCAGCATCTGGCGGTCGACATAATTGATGACGGTGGCGGCGAACAGCAGGGCCACGACGATCCAGCGCCGCCGGCCTATCTTGGCCGGCGGGGGGCTGGGTGCGATGGTCGCTTCCGCTGGCCACGCCATGGACGTCTCACTCCCGTTTATCGCCGCGCCATCGTTGGGCGCGGCCTTTTTCAGCGATGGGCGCGATCAGGGCCGCGCCCGGTGCCCGCTCACCAGCTCCACAAGGTGCCGTCGGTCAGACGGGCCACGGGCAGGTAGGCGGGTTGGTAGGGGTACTTCGCGGCTTCCGCCTCATCGATGTCGACGCCATGGCCCGGCGCCTCGCCCGGATGCATGTAGCCCTGATCGAAGGTGTAGGCGTGGGGGAAGACGCTGTTGGTCACGTCCTCATGGACCATGCGCTCCTGGATGCCGAAGTTCGGCACCCACAGGTCGAAGTGCAGGGCGGCCCCCATGCACACCGGCGACAGGTCGGTGGCGCCATGGCTGCCGGTGCGGATCTGGTACAGGTCCGCCAGGTTGGCGATGCGGCGCAGATGGCTGATGCCGCCGGCATGCACCACCGTGGTGCGGATGTAGTCGATCAGCTGGTTCTGGATCAGATCCTTGGCGTCCCAGATGCTGTTGAACACCTCACCCACCGCCAGGGGGGTGGTCGTGTGCTGGCGGATCAGGCGGAAGGACTCTTGGTTTTCCGCCGGCGTCGGGTCCTCCATCCAGAACAGGCGGTACGGCTCCAGGCTCTTGCCCAGGCGTGCCGCCTCGATGGGCGTCAGGCGGTGGTGCACGTCGTGCAGCAGGTGCAGGTCCCAACCAAAGCGATCGCGGGCGGCGGCGAACAGGGTGGGGGCGAAGTCCAGGTACGCCTCCGTCGACCAGGCGGACTCCGCCGGCAAGCCACGCGTCGCCGGTTCGTAATTGATGCCCTTGGCGACGCCGTACACCCCCTTCAGGCCGGGGACGCCCGCCTGGATGCGGATGGCCTTGTACCCCAGGTCGACATAATGCTGGACCTGGTCCAGGGCGTCACCCACCGTCTGGCCGTTGGCATGGGCATAGACCATGACGCCGTTGCGGCTTTTGCCGCCCAGCAATTGATACAGCGGCAGGCCGGCCACCTTGGCCTTGATGTCCCACAGCGCCGTATCCACCGCCGCGATGGCGGACATGGTCACCGGACCCCGGCGCCAGTAGGCGCCCTTGTACAGGTACTGCCAGATGTCCTCGATATCATGCGGGTCACGGCCGATCAGGCACGGAATGACATGGTCGGTCAGGTACGACGCGACCGCTAATTCCCGCCCGTTCAGGGTGGCGTCGCCGATGCCATAAACGCCTTCATCCGTGCGGATCTTCAGGGTGACGAAGTTTCGCGCCGGGCAGGTGACGATGACATAGGCGTCCGTGATTTTCATATCTTCAGCTCCGAAGGCGGGGTCCAGGCGGGCGCAGGGCCGACGACGCGCAGGGCGGTCGCGGGCAGGCTAGAAGGTCGTGTTTCGGGGCGCCCTGGGGGCGGCGATCTCTCCCTGAGCGGCAGGCGCCGCCGTTTGTCTGTTACCATTCATGTATACTACCATACCAGTTAGGTCAACAGGGCAATCGCGCCCGTCCGGTGTTACGCGCTGTCCCGCGAAACGATGGAAAAGCCCAGGTCCACGGGGCGCGGGGCTGGGCCCTGGCGCGGCCGGTCCCCCTCCAGGCGGTGCAGCAGCAAGCGGGCGGCCCGCTGCCCCATGGCGCGGGCGTCCAGGCGGACGGTGCTGAGCCGGGGATGGGTGTGGGCCGCGAAGTCGGCATCGCCGAAGCCGACCACCGCCAGGTCCCGTGGCACGCGCAGGCCCCGGCTGCCGGCTTCGGTCAGGGCGCCGAGGGCCAACCCGTCACTGCTGCACGCCACGACATCCGCGCGGCCCCGCTGCCCATCCGCCAAGTCCAGCATATCCGCCACGATCTCCCGCCCATGGGCATAGGCATTGCCGGCGGGGACGACATGGTGGGGCAGGGGGCCGGATGCCCTGGCGCCGTATTGCGCCTGGAACCCGTCCAGCCATGCCAAGGCCGGCCCGGTCCGTTCCAGGATCAGCAAGGGGTTTTGGTAGCCGCGCCCCGCCAACAGGCGGGCCAGGGCCTGACCGGCGGCCCGATGCGAACAGCCGACCGCCATGTCGATCGGCTCGCCGGGAAGGTCGCCAATTTCCACAACCGGCACACCAGCCCGGACCAGACGCCGCCGTACCGGGGCATCGCCGTGCACACCGGCCAGCACGAACCCGGCGGGGCCATGGGCCATCGCGGCATCCACCGCCCGGCGCAGGCCGGAATCCTCCCGCCCGGCGGGAATGACCAGGGCGGCAATGGCATGGGCCGCCAACTCCTCCACCACCCCGGCCACCGCCTCGTCCGCCAGCGCGGGGGTGATCACCGCGATCATGCCCACCGGCCGGGCCGCCCGCTGGGCGGGGGGCGTTTTCCCGGTCGCCGCAACGACGATGCCAGGGGATGCGGATGGAGGTTCCCGCCCGGCGTCTGGCGACACCGGGGCGGCGCGCTCGCCGTCCCGCGCCCGGCGGTGGGCCAGGCTGACAGCCACGGCGTTGGGGACGAATTGGGTTTCCAGAATGGCGTGGCGCACCCGCGCCGTGGTCCCCTCCGCCACCTTGGCCGGATCGTTCAGTACCCGAGACACTGTGGCCGGTGACACACCCGCCAACCGCGCCACATCTTGCAACGTGGCTTTGCCCGGCTCCGCCATGATGGTTTTGCCCGCCGCCATGCGGCCCCCTCCCTGTTTAAGCCGCCATCGCGGCCTTGCTTGTAGTCTAGTATGGTAGTATGTGTCTTAGGCCGGAGCAATGGTGTTGGGAAAAAAGGCGCCGGGTCGGGAAACGCGCCTCTGGAAGGCGACTGTCAAATGCCGCAGGGTGGGTATGTGGGCCCGCGGGACAGAATGGGGTGCGTCTGGTGTTGGCGGAAAATGACCGTATCATCCTGAACCGCATCCAGGCGGACAGCGCGGAACCTGTGGCACGGCGCGTGTTCCGGGAATTGCGGGCGGCCATCGTCGCCATGAAGTTCCGCCCCGGCCAGGCCATTTCCGAACAGGACATCGCCGACCAATTGGGCGTCAGCCGCCAGCCGGTACGCGAAGCCTTCATCAAGCTGAGCGAGGCGGGGCTGCTGTCCATCCGCCCGCAGCGTGGCTCCTTCATCGTCAAGATTTCCGTCCGCCAGGTGTTCGACGCCCGCTTCGTGCGCGAGGCGGTGGAACTGGCGGTGGTGCGCCGCGCCGTGGCGGAGATGAAGGGGCGCGACATCGATCTTTTGCGCGACAACCTGCGCGCCCAGGCCCACGCCGCGGAAGACCGCGACCATGGCGGTTTCCTGGATCTGGATGAACGCTTCCACCGCGACATCGCGCTGCATGTCGGCTGCGAGTACGCCTGGCGGGTGGTGGAGGAGACCAAGGCGCAGATGGATCGCGTGCGCTATCTCAGCATGCCGGAGGCGACGCCGTTTTCGCTGCTGATCGCGCAACACCAAGCCATCGTCGATGCCATCGCCGATCGCGACGCGGATCGGGCGGAGGCGGCGATGCGCCAGCACCTTCAGGAAATCCTGACGTCGTTGCCACAGTTGGCGACCCGGTTCCCCGACCTGTTCGCCGACGACGTGCCCTCATAACCCTTTGGCTGTTTGGTTTGGCCGGCCCCGGCCGGTTCAAGGTTTTGTGACTATGGTAACGGTACCAGGGCGGCCCTGACAGGGGCGAGTATCTGGCATCGGGACGCCTGAAAAGAATAACGATAGGGAGAAGCCAACGTGCACACCCGCCACACCTCCATCCGCCGCCTTGTCCTGGCCGGCGTCGCCGCCGTGGCCATCAGCGCTGTCGCCCATGCCGCTGACAAGCCCGCCATCTATAAGGATCCCGCCGCACCGCTGGCCGCCCGCGTGGACGATCTGCTGGCACGCATGACCCTGGATGAGAAGGTGGCCCAGTTGATCGCCGTCTGGGATCACAAGCCCGCCATCTTCGACGCGTCCATGAACTTCGACCCCAGCAAGGCCAGCGGCGTCTACCCCAACGGCCTGGGGCAGTTCACCCGCCCCAACGATGAGAAGGGCAGCGGATCCCTGCGCACCCAGCGCTGGCGCGACACCCGGGGCACGGTCGCCATGGTGAATGCCGTCCAGCATTGGGCGGTGGAGAAGACGCGCCTTGGAATCCCGGTGCTGTTCCATGAAGAGGGGCTGCACGGCTATCCCTCCATCGGCCCCACCAGCTTTCCCCAGGCCATTGCCCAGGCCAGCAGTTGGGACCCGGACCTGATCCGCGAGGTTGACGGCGTGGTCGCCCGGGAGATCCGCGTGCGCGGCGTCAGCCTGGTGCTGTCGCCGGTGGTGGACGTGGCCCGCGACCCGCGCTGGGGCCGTATCGAGGAGACCTTCGGCGAAGATCCCTACCTGGCGGGGGAGATAGGCGTGGCCGCCGTCCAAGGCCTGCAGGGGGACAGCCTGCCCCTGGCCAACGGCAAGGTCTTCGCCACGTTGAAGCACCTGACCGGCCATGGCCAACCGGAAAGCGGCACCAACGTCGGTCCGGCATCGTTGGGCGAACGGACGCTGCGCGAAATGTTCTTTCCGCCGTTCGAGCAGGTGATCCACCGCACCAACGTGCGCGCCGTTATGGCCTCCTACAATGAGATCGACGGCGTGCCCAGCCATGTGAACACCTGGCTGCTGCAGGACGTGCTGCGCGGGGAATGGGGCTATAAGGGCGCCGTCATCAGCGACTATTCCGGCGTCGACCAGCTTGTCAGCATCCACCACGTGGTGCCGGACCTGCCGGCGGCGGCCATCCGCGCCATCAAGGCTGGCGTGGACGCCGACCTGCCGGACGGCGAATCCTATGCCAGCCTGGCGGACAGCGTGCGCGCCGGCAAGGTGAAGGAAGAGGTCATCGACCGCGCCGTGCGCCGCATCCTGGAACTGAAATTCCAGGCGGGCCTGTTCGAACACCCCTACGCCGACGCCGACCAGGCGGAGGCCCTGACCGGCAACGGCGAGGCGCGGGCCGTGGCGCTGAAGGCGGCGCAAAAGGCGGTGGTGTTGCTGAAGAACGACGGCGTGCTGCCGCTCGACACCACCAAGGTCAAGACCCTGGCCGTCATCGGCCCCAACGCCGCCGTGGCCCATCTGGGCGGATATTCCGGACTGCCCAAGCAGACCGTCAGCATCCTGGAGGGCATCAAGGCCAAGGTGGGCGCGCGCGTGAAGGTGACCTATGCCGAGGGCGTGCGCATCACCAAGGGCGACGACTGGTATGGCGACACCGTTGAACTGGCCGATCCGCAGGAAAACGCCAAGCTGATCCAGCAGGCGGTCGCGGTGGCCAAGACCGCCGACCACATCGTCCTGGTCATCGGCGACAACGAACAGACCAGCCGCGAGGGCTGGGCCAAGAACCACCTGGGCGACCGCGACAGCCTGGACCTGGTGGGGCAGCAGAATGACCTGGCCAAGGCGCTGTTCGCCCTGGGCAAGCCGGTGATCGTGGTGCTGCAGAACGGCCGCCCGCTGTCGGTGGTGGACGTGGCGGCCAAGTCCAACGCCTTGGTCGAGGGCTGGTACTTGGGGCAGGAGGGCGGCACCGCCGTGGCCGACGTGCTGTTCGGCGATGTGAACCCGGGCGGCAAGCTGCCGGTCACGATTCCGCGTTCCGTCGGCCAGTTGCCCATGTTCTACAACAAGAAGCCCAGCGCCCGGCGCGGTTACCTGTTCGACACCACCGACCCGCTGTTCCCCTTCGGCTACGGCCTCAGCTACACCACCTTCGACGTCGGCGCCCCGCGGCTGTCAACGCCCACCATCCGGAAGGACGGCGCGGTCACCGTGTCGGTGGATGTGAAGAACACCGGCACGCGGGCGGGGGATGAGGTGGTGCAACTGTACCTGCACCAGCAGGTCGCCTCCGTCACCCGGCCGGTGAAGGAACTGAAGGGCTTCCAGCGTGTCACCCTGGCCCCGGGTGAGAACCGCACGGTGACCTTCACCCTCGACGCCCAGGCGCTGGGCCTGTGGAACCAGGACATGAAGCGGGTGGTGGAACCGGGGGCCTTCGACATCATGGCGGGGGACAACTCCGTCGACCTGAAGACCGCCGTGCTAACGGTCACGGAGTGAGGCCGATGAAGCGCCTTACCCGTTCGCTTCTGGTGGCCGCCGCCGCCATCGCGCTGTCCCCCAGGCCTGGGCCTTGGGGCAGATCCACTATGTCGAGGGTCAGGCCACGCCCGGTGGCTTCGCCATCGTCCAGGGCGGCGTCGCGGCCCCGCTCCATGTCGATGCCCATGATTATGCCGGCGTGCAGCGCGCCGCGCGGGACTTGGCGGCCGACATCGGCAAGGTCACCGGCGTCACGCCCGCCGTCGCCACGGAGGGCCAGGGGCCCGGCGGCCTGCCCATCCTGGTGGGCACGCTGGGCCACAGCCCCACCATCGACCGGCTGGCGGCGGAGGGGAAGATCGACGTCACCGCCCTGAAGGGGAAGTGGGAGGCGTTCCGCATCCAGGTGGTGGCCAACCCGGCGCCGGGCATCACCAGTGCCCTGGTCATCGCCGGCAGCGACAAGCGCGGCACCATCTATGGCCTGTACGACGTCTCGGAACAGATCGGCGTGTCACCCTGGGCCTGGTGGGCCGACGTGCCGGTGCGCCACCGCGACAGCCTCTACGTCAAGGCTGGCAGCTATGGCGAGGATCCGGCACCGGTCAAATACCGGGGCATCTTCCTGAATGACGAGGCGCCGGCCCTGACCGGCTGGGCCCGGGAGAAGTTCGGCGGCCTGAACCATCAGTTCTACGAACACGTGTTCGAGCTGATCCTGCGGCTGAAGGGCAACTACCTCTGGCCCGCCATGTGGGGCAACGCCTTCAACGAGGATGATCCGCTGAACCCCAAGATCGCCGACGAGTACGGCATCGTCATGGGCAATTCCCATCACGAGCCCATGCTGCGGTCGCAGCAGGAATGGAAGCGTCACGGCACCGGCCCTTGGGATTATGCCCAGAATGGCGCGGTGCTGCGCCAATTCTGGGCCGACGGCGTGCGCCGCAACAAGGACTTCGAGAGCATCGTCACCATCGGCATGCGCGGCGACGGCGACATGCCCATGACGGGCGACGCGGCGGCGGCCAACACCGCCTTGCTGGAAAAGATCGTGGCCGACCAGCGCCAGATCCTGGCCAAGGAGGTCAATCCCGACGTTACCCAGATCCCCCAGATCTGGGCGCTCTACAAGGAAGTGCAGGAGTATTACGAGAAGGGCATGCGCGTGCCCGACGACGTGACCCTGCTGTGGTGCGACGACAACTGGGGCGACGTCCGCCGCCTGCCCACGGCGGAGGAGCGCAAGCGGCCTGGCGGGGCCGGCATGTACTACCACTTCGACTATGTCGGTGATCCCCGGAACTACAAGTGGATCAACACCAACTCCATTCCTAAGGTCTGGGAGCAGATGAACCTGACCTTGGAGTATGGCGCCGACCGGGTGTGGATCGTGAACGTGGGCGACCTGAAGCCCATGGAATTGCCCATCGAATTCTTCCTGGATTACGCCAGGAACCCCAGCCGCTGGCCCAAGGAGAAGCTGCCGGAGTTCACGGCCGCCTGGGCCGAGCGCGAATTCGGGCCGGAGCATGCGGCCGAGATCGCGACCCTGGTCACCCGCTACGGCATGCTGATCAGCCGCCGCAAGCCGGAACTGCTGGACGCCAACACCTTCAGCCTGACCGATTACCGCGAGGCGGAGCGGGTGGTGGCGGACTACCAAGACCTGGTGGCGAAGGCGGAAGCCGTCTACCAGGCCCTGCCGACGGACGCCCGCGACGCCTTTTTCCAACTGGTGCTGCATCCCGCCAAGGCGGCGGCCCAGGTGACGGAGCTGTATGTGGCTGTCGGTCGTAATCGCCTTTATGCCGACCAGGGCCGCGCCTCCGCGAACGCGGAGGCCGCCAAGGCGCGGGCCCTGTTCCAGGCCGATGCCGACCTGACGAAGCGGTACCACGCGATGAATGGCGGCAAGTGGGACCACATGATGGACCAAACCCACATCGGCTACACCTACTGGCAGGAGCCGCACGCCAACGTGATGCCGGAGGTGCGCGAATTGACCCTGCCGGCCGAGGCGAAGCTGGGCGTGGCGGTGGAGGGCAGCCGGCAGGCCTGGCCCGCCCTGGACGGCAAGCCGGTGAAGGACGCGGCCGTCCTGCCGGACCTGGATATCGCCAATAAACCAAGCCATTACATCGATATCTTCAACCGAGGAAAGAAGCCCTTCGCCTACACCGCCAAGGCCAGCGCGCCCTGGATCATCTTGAGCCAGCCCAAGGGCACGGTGACCCAGGAAGCCCGTTTGCAGGTGGCCGTCGATTGGGCCAAGGCGCCGGCGGGCACCAGCCCGGGCAGCGTCACCATTACCGGAGCCGGGGGCAGCGTCACCGTCCACCTGCGCGCGCTGAACACGCCGGTGCCGCAGGATGGCCAGCCGGCCTTCATCGCCGCCGACGGCTATGTGTCCATGGAGGCGGAGCATTACACCGGCAAGGCCGACGCCGGCGGGGCGGCCTGGGAGACGATTCCGAACTACGGCCGCACCCTGTCCGGCCTGGCCCCGTTCCCCGTGACCTCCGCCAGTGTCGCGGCCGGCCAGGGGCCACGCCTGGATTATCGCATGTACCTGCCGGCGGCGGGGCCGGTGACGGTGCAGGCCATCGTCGGCCCCACGCTGAACTTTGTGCCCGGGCGCGGTTTGCGCTATGCCGTCGCCATTGATGACGAGGCGCCGCAGGTGGTGGACATCCTGGCCATGAATGGGGTCGCCAACTGGTCCAAGGCGGTGCAGGACAACGCGCGCAAGCCCACCAGCCACCACACGGTGGCCGGCGCCGGCTATCACACCCTCCACATCTGGATGGTGGATCCGGCGGTGGTGCTGACCAAGCTGGTGGTGGACCTGGGCGGGGTGAAGCCCAGCTATCTGGGTCCGCCGGAAAGCGCCCAGGTGGCGGCACGATAAAAAGTGGCGGCACGATAAGAAAAAGGTAGGGAAAGAAATATCATGCGTCTGAAGCGAATGCTGGCCCTCGCCGCTAGCCTGATGCTGACCGCGGCACCGGTCCTGGCGCGGGAGGGGGCGCAACAGGCGCCCCTGCAGGTGGCCCTGACCATGGACGACCTGCCGGTGCACGGCCCCCTGCCGCCCGGCCTGACCCGGGCGGAGGTGGCGCGCCGCGTGCTGGCGGCGTTCAAGAGCGCCGGGGTGCCGGAGGTCTATGGCTTCGTCAACGCCAAGGGCCTGGAGGAGGGCGACGATGCCGCCCAGGTGCTGACCCTGTGGCGCCAGGCCGGCTACCCCCTGGGCAACCATGTTTACGCCCATGACGACCTGCATGGCCACGACGTGGCCGCCTTCACCGCCGCCGTGACAGCGGATGAGGCGACGCTGAAGCACTATATGGGCGATGCGGACTGGCGCTGGCTGCGTTTCCCCTATCTGCATATCGGGGAAACGCCGGAGAAGCGGCAGGCGGTGGCGGCCTTCCTGAAAAGCCACGGCTATCGCGTGGCCGAGGTCACGCTCAGCTTCAACGACTACCTCTACAACCCGCCCTATGCCCGCTGCATGGCCAAGGGTGACCAGGCGGCGGTGGCGCAACTGCGCCAGAACTACCTGGACCGGGCGGCGGAATCGCTGGCCATCGGGCGCCAGCAGGCCCAGGCGCTGTACGGCCGCGATGTGCCCCACGTCATGCTGTTGCACATCGGCGCGTTCGAGACGGTGATGCTGCCGGAACTGCTGTCGCTGATGAAGGCGCAGGGCGCGAACTTCGTGCCGCTGGCCCAGGCGGAAGCGGACCCCATCTACGCCCCCAACCCGGACGCCCCGTCCGACGGCACGGGCAGCCTTCTGGACCGCGAGATGGCCAGCCGCCATCTGACGCCGCCGACGCACAGCCCCGATCCGTCCCCCTGGCTGGACACCGTGTGCCGCTGACGCTCCCTAGATCGAGGATACGCCTGATGCGCCTCCGTTCCCTTTTGCTGGCCGGGATTTTGTTGGCCTCGCCCCCTGTCTTCGGGGTCGCGCAAGCGGCAGATGCGGTCCAGCCAGACGCCACCCAGTGGGTGGGCAGTTGGATGGCGTCCGCCCTGGCGGGCGGTGCCGATTCCACCCCGCCGGCGCCCGGCTTCACCGACGCCACCCTGCGCCAGGTGGTGCACCTGACCCTGGGCGGCGCCCGTGTGCGCTTCCGTCTGTCCAACGCCTTCGGCACGGCGCCGCTGACCATCCCTGGCGCCCATGTCGCCCTGTCAGCGAAGGAGGGAAAGACGCCCAGCGCCGCCATCCGCGCCGGCAGCGACCACGCCCTGACCTTCAACGGCCAGCCGTCCGTCACCATTCCCGCCGGCGGCACGGTCTGGTCCGACCCGGTGGACCTGGCCGTGCCCGACATGGCGGACCTGGCCGTCAGCCTGCGCCTGAAGGACGTGCCGGCCACGGTCACGGGCCATCCCGGCTCCCGCGCGACCAGCTACATCGCCACTGGCGACGCCTTGGCCGCCGCCGACCTGCCCGGCGCCGTTCCCGTCACCCACTGGTACATCCTGACCGGGGTGGATGTGCAGGCGCCGGCCTCGGCCCATGCCGTCGTGGTGCTGGGCGACAGCATCACTGACGGACGCGACAGCACGACCGACGGCAACGGCCGCTGGACGGACGCGCTGGCCCGGAACCTGCTGCGGGGCAAAAGCCCGGTGGGCGTGCTGAACGCCGGCATCGGCGGCAACCGCCTGCTGCTGGACGGCATCGGCCCGCGCGCGCTGGACCGGCTGGACCGCGACGTGCTGGACCAGACGGGCGTGCGCTGGGTCATTGTGCTGGAGGGTATCAACGACCTGGCGACGGCCCTGAAGGCGGCGGAACGCCAGGAGGTGGCGGCGACGCCGGAGGCCATCATCGACGCCTACCGCCAGATCATAGACCGCGCCCACGCGCGCGGGCTGCTGGTCTATGGCGCCACCATCCTGCCCTGCCAGGGCATCGGTTATTGCGCCCCGGCCATGGAGCCGAACCGTCAGAAGGTCAATGCCTGGATTCGCGGCGGCGGCGCCTTCGATGCCGTCATCGACCTGGACCGGACATTAGAGGATCCCAAGAACCCCGGCCATCTGTTGCCGGAGGCCGATGGCGGCGACCATCTGCACCCGGGCGACACCGGCTATCGCCTGATGGCGGAGGGGACCGACCTCGCCTTATTCGCCAGGTAGTTACAGCACCGCCGGCGGTATCTTCGCCAGGATGCCGGAGCGGAAGGGGCCGGGGCGGTCGCCCCGCATCAGCACGCCGGTGTCGCTGGCGGCGTACTGCGCGGCCAGTTCCAGGGCGGCCTCGGCCGTTTCGGGCGTCGGCGCCTTGTCGCAGAACAGGTAGCTGGGCTTGCCCGGCCCCGACAGGGCCACGGTGCAGGCGCGGTCGCAGCCGCTCATGCACTCCACCCCGTTCAGGGCGATCTGGTCGCGGCCCGGCCACTCGGCGTGCAGGGCGGCCACCGCCTCGTACAACAGGCGCCCGTCGCGCACGGCATCGGGCGGGGCACCCTTGGGCCGGCAGGTGACGCAGATGTGCAGGGTGTGGGAGGGTAGCTCGCTCACCGGGGGACTTCCTCAAGGCCAGAACGCGGGCGACTATGGGCCAGGTGCGGCGGCGGGCGTCAAGGGGCATATCCGCCATCACAGCGGGGGCGCCCGTTCACCGCTACAAGATCAACCTCCCCGTGCCTCCAGGATCGCGGCCCAATGCCAACCACGCCCGTCGAGATCTCCGCCGCCCGCGCCCGCCACCTGTGGCTGGCGGCCCAACGCCTGCTGGACGTGGCCCCCTTCGGCGCGGGGCCGGAGGCGGTGGCGCGGGCGACCGCGCACCTGGGCTATGTCCAGATCGACACCATCAACGTCATCGAGCGCAGCCACCACCACATCCTGCAGACGCGCATTCCCGACTACATCCGGGGGGACCTGGCGGCCGCGCAGTCGGTGGACAAGTCCGTCTTCGAATACTGGGCGCACGCCCTGGCTTACATCCCCACGGCCGACTATCGCTACTTCGCGCCCGACATGCGCCAGATTCGGGATAATCCGCCGCCCCACTACGCCGCTATCAACCGGCGCGACTACGCCGCCCTGCTGCGCCGCATCGGGGAGGAGGGGGCGCTCAGCATCCGCGACATCGACGATGAGGTGCTGGTGGAGAAGGAGCATCTCTGGGCCAGCCGCAAGCCGTCCAAGCGCCTGCTGAACTTCGGCTTTTACAACGGCGACCTCGCCATCTCCCGCCGCGACGGCATGCTGAAGGCCTATGAGCTGACCGACCGCCATTTCGGTTGGGAGCGGCGGCCCCGCCCGGCGACGCCGGGGCAGGTGGCCGACTATCTGTTGACCCGGGCGCTGCGCAGCCAAGGCGTCGTCAGCCTGGAGTCCATCTGCTACGGCAATCCCAGCCTGAAGGCCCAGGTCCTGCCCCTGATCGAGAAGGCGGTGCGCGCCCGCCGCTTGGCGCCGGTGATCCTCGCCGGGGCGGAGAAGGTGCCCCATTGGGCCGAAGCCGCGGTGCTGGAAAGCACGCTGCCGCCCGTGCCGGCCCACCTGGTGCACATCCTGTCGCCCTTCGACCCCCTGGTCATCCAGCGCAAGCGGCTGGAGGCCATCTTCGGCTACGCCCACCGGTTCGAGGCCTATGTGCCGGCGGCCAAGCGGGTGCTGGGCTATTTCGCCCTGCCGGTGCTGGTGGGGGATGAGATCGTGGCCGCGCTGGACCTCAAGACCGACCGTCAGGCCGGCCGCCTGCTGGTGCAGCGCTGGACCTGGATGGTGCCAGAACGGCCAGCCCTGAAGACCGCCATCGAGGAAGCGCTGGGCCGCTTCCAGCGCTTCCAGTTGGCGCCCCAGGCGGCCGCGCCATCAGTCCTGACGGCTTGAGGGCAAGGTTTCCAGCAACGGCCGGGCCAGCTGCAACACCTGATAGATCACCGCCGTAGGCGGAAGGCCCGTCGGTTCCTCCGCGGTCAGGCGGATACGGGTCAGTGTCCAAGTGCGGGCGTCCACGCCCACGGCGGCGGCAACGACATCCGCCCCCTCCGCCACCTCGCGGTTTTGCGCGATCTCATCCGTCCACAACCGGCCCAGGGCCACGTCCACACCGATGGGCGCGTTGTCCACCACGGCGAAGCGGGCGTCGCGGGCGGGGCCCTTGCGCGCGTCCAGCGCCACGCGCACGTCAATGTCGGCCCGGCCGAAGGTGTCGGTAACGGTCTTGTAGCGGTCCTGCACCAGGAAATCGCGGAAGGCCGCATCCTGCCGCCACAGGTACAGGGCGGAATAAGCGTTGGCGATGGCGCCGTGCCGCCCCGCCTGGCGCAACAGGAAGCCCTTGAAATACAGGTCGGGAATGGCGGCCCAGCGCTCGGCATTGGCGGCGGCCCGCCGGTGCAGGATGTCCAGGTCGTAGTCGGCCGTCAGACGGTGGCTGTAGTGCGCGATCAACATCGGTGGTTCCTCCCATGGCTATGATGCGGGGGAGGATAGCGGTGCCTTGATGATCACATAACCGTATGAATTCCTATTTCAGAGATTTCAATTTGAAATGATTTGGCAGCCGAGCGCCGCGAGGAATTGGCCAAGCCCCGCATGACGCGGTCGGCGACTTCACTTAAGGTCGTCTTGGCTGACAGCTGGTGCGATGGTATCGCACGCAATAGGCTCAAGCTGTTTGAGGGCGTGATGCGGGTGTTGGTGGGGGCGGTGATCGGTCTGGTAGTGGCGGTGGCCGGCGCTGCCTTCGTGCTGGGTCGGGGGAAAGAACAGGCGCCGCTGCCGGCCACCGCCCAGGCCGACTCCATCCTTATCGAAAAGAGCCGCCACCGCCTGACCCTCTACCGCGACGGACAGGTCTTGCGCAGTTACGCCGTGGCCCTGGGCAGCGGCGGGTTGGATGCCAAAACGCGGGAGGGCGATAGGAAAACGCCTGAAGGGCATTACCACATCGACAGCCGCAATCCTCACAGCGCCTTCCACCTGGCCCTCCACGTCAGCTATCCCGAAACCCAGGACGTTGCCGCCGCCAAGGCGCGTGGACAGGATCCGGGCGGGGAGATCATGATCCACGGCATCCGCAACGGCATGGGCTGGCTGAGCGGTTGGCACCGTGTGATGGACTGGACGGCGGGCTGCGTGGCCGTCACCGACACGGAGATCGAGGAAATCTGGCGCGTGGTGCCGAATGGCACCCCGGTGGACATTCAGCGATGAGCGCTCCGTCTCAAGGCTGAAGGATCAGGACCAGATAGGTGCAGGGCCGGTCGCCCCGGTTCTCGAACACGCAGTCCGCCGGCGGGCCCAGTTCCAGGCTGTCGCCGGCCGCCAGGCGGTGCTCGATGTCGCCCTCGGTGAAGGTCAGCTCGTTGGTCAGCACGTGGATGATGTGGCGGGTGAAGGCGTAGGCCGAGGCGGGGAAGGGCACGCGGGCCCCCGCCGGCAGGTCGATGTGCACCAATTCCAGCGGCAGCTCGGACCCCGGCGGTGGTGCCACCAGGCGGCGGACATAGCCGGTGGCGGGGTCGCGCCAACTGCGCTGCTCCCCGGCGCGCAACAGGCGGCGGCGGCCGTCATCCTCCGCCCGGGCCAGCAGCGCCGATAGGGTCATGCCGAAGGCGCCCGACAGCCGGCCAAGGAGGGAAGCGGTGGGGCTGCTTTCCGCCCGCTCGATCTTGTTGATCATGGCGCGCGACACGCCGGCGCGGTCCGACAGGTCGGTCAGCGACCAGCCGCGCGCCTCACGCTCCACCCGGATGCGGGCACCCAGCCGCGCGTCCAGCTCATCACCGTTTCCCGTCATATGCTGACCGAACCCCACTTGCCGATAGCGGCATCGTATCACATAGTGGACGCGATGAAACTATAGTGAACGGATCGCCCATCATGACCCAGACCGTTACCATCCGTCCCGCCACCCTGGACGATCTGGAAGGCATCCGCGTCATCTACAACCACGCGGTGGCGCACACGACGGCCATCTGGAACGAGGTGCAGGTGGATCTGGAGAACCGGCGCCAATGGTTCGAGGCGCGCCTGGCCCGGAATTTCCCGGTGCTGGTCGCGGTGGCAGAGGGGGAGGGGCAGGGGCAGGTGGTGGGCTACGCCGCCTATGGCGACTGGCGGCCCTTCGACGGTTTCCGCCATTCGGTGGAGAATTCCGTCTATGTGGCGCCCGAGGCGCAGGGGCGCGGGGTGGGGCAGGCGCTGCTGCGCGCCCTGGTGGATTGCGCGCGGGAACGCGGCATCCATCGCATGATCGCGGCCATCGCCAGCGAGAACGCCATTTCCATCGCCCTGCACGCCAAGGTCGGTTTTCGCACCGTGGGCGTCTTTTCCGAGGCCGGCACCAAGTTCGGCCGCTGGCTGGACCTGACCTTCATGGAGCTGGTGGTAGGAAGAGGCCAGCCGACCTGAGGCCGGCCCCGTCCTCCCCAGGCTTCAGCCCATCGTGGGGATCACGAAGCTGGCGCCCTCCTTGGTGCCGGAGGGCCAGCGCGAAGTGACCGTCTTGGTCTTGGTGTAGAAGCGCACGCTGTCCGGGCCATGCTGGTTCAGGTCGCCGAAGCCCGAGCGCTTCCAGCCGCCGAAGGTGTGGTAGGCCAGCGGCACGGGGATGGGCACGTTCACGCCCACCATGCCCACGTTCACCCGGCTGGTGAAATCGCGGGCGGTGTCGCCGTCGCGGGTGAAGATGGCGACACCGTTGCCATAGGCATGCTCATTGGGCAGGCGCAGGGCCTGCTCATAGCTGTCGGCGCGGACCACCGACAGCACCGGGCCGAAGATCTCGTCCTGGTAAATCTTCATGTCCGTGGTGACGTGGTCGAACAGGCTGCCGCCGATGAAATAGCCGTTCTCATGCCCCTGCATGCGGAAGCCGCGGCCGTCCACCAGCAGCTTGGCACCCTCCTTGACGCCCGTGTCGATATAGCCGCGCACGCGGTCCAGCGCCTGGCGGGTGACCAGCGGGCCATAGTCCGCCCCCTCGTCGGTGGACAGGCCCACGCGCAGGGATTCCACGCGCGGCACCAGCCGTTCCACCAGGGCGTCGGCCGTGCCCTTGCCCACCGGCACGGCCACCGAGATGGCCATGCAGCGTTCACCGGCGGAGCCGTAGCCGGCGCCGATCAGCGCGTCCACCGCCTGGTCCAGGTCGGCGTCGGGCATGATGATCATGTGGTTCTTGGCGCCGCCGAAGCACTGGGCGCGTTTCCCATGCTGGGCCGCCGTGGCGTAGATGTAGTTGGCGATGTCGCTGCTGCCGACGAAGCCCACGGCCTGGATGCGCGGATCGGTCAGCAGCGTGTCCACCGCCACCTTGTCGCCGTTCACCACGTTGAAGATGCCCTCGGGCAGGCCGGCCTCCAGGAACAGTTCCGCCAGGCGCAGCGGCACCGACGGGTCGCGTTCCGACGGCTTCAGCACGAAGGCGTTGCCGCAGGCGATGGCGGGGGCCGCCTTCCACAGCGGGATCATGGCCGGGAAGTTGAAGGGCGTGATGCCGGCGACCACGCCCAGGGGCTGGCGCATGGAATAGACGTCGATGCCGGGGCCGGCGCTGTCGGTGTATTCGCCCTTCAGCAGGTGGGGGATGCCGATGGCGAATTCCGCCACCTCCAGCCCGCGCTGGATGTCGCCCTTGGCATCGGCGATGGTCTTGCCATGTTCGGAGGACAGCAGCCGCGCCAGGCTGTTCATGTCACGGTTCACCAGGTCCACGAACTTCATCAGCACGCGGGCCCGGCGCTGCGGGTTGGTCGCGGCCCAGGCCGGCTGCGCCGCCGCGGCGTTGGCGATGGCCGCCTCCACCTCATCCTGGCCGGCCAACGGCACCTTGGCCTGCACCTCGCCCGTATTGGGGTCGAACACGTCGCCGAAGCGGCCGGACGTGCCGGCGACGGCGCGCCCGCCGATGAAATGGGTCAATTCCCGGGCCATGGGCCTTCCTCTCCTGCTGTGGGACCGCTGTTGTTTTGCGGAAGTTAAGCATTCATATTCCTGCACGTACAGGGCGGATATTCGCCATTGGTTGTGCATGGATTCCCACATGGAAAGCTCTTTTGACTGGGATGCCCTGCAATCCTTCCTGGCCGTGGTCCGTGCGGGCAAGCTGACCGCCGCCGCCCGGCGCATGGGTGTGGACCATTCCACGCTCAGCCGCCGCATCGCCGATCTGGAACGCACCCTGCAGACCCAGCTGTTCACCCGCAGCGTCCAGGGCTATGCCCTGACCCCGCAGGGGGAGAAGCTGCTGGCTTCGGCCCAGGCCATGGAATCCGTGGCGCTGGGCATCCTGGGGGAGGTCGCGGGCTCCAGCCTCAAGGTGGCGGGCACGGTGCGCATCGGCGCGCCCGACGGCTTCGGCACCGTGTTCCTGGCGCCCCGACTGGGCGACCTGGGCGCGGCGCACCCGGATCTGGTGGTGGAACTGGTCACCACCCCCCGCCTGTTCAGCCTGACCAAGCGCGAGGCCGACATCGCCATCGGCCTGGCCCCGCCGCGTGAGGGGCGGTTGCATGCCCGCAAGCTGACGGATTACCAGCTGGGGCTGTACGCCTCCGTCGATTATTTGGAGCGCCGGGGCGCGCCGCAGCGCCGCGCGGATCTGCGCGACCACCGCCTGATCGGCTATGTCGGGGAACTGATCTATGCGCCGGAGCTGGATTACATCCCCCTCATCGAAAAGGATCTGGTGCCCAGCATCACCAGTTCCAACCTGTTGGCCCAATACCACATGACCCTGGCGGGGCAGGGGCTGTGCGTCCTGCCCTGCTTCATGGCGGCGCAGGAGCCGCGCCTGCGGCGGGTCCTGCCCGACACCGTGTCCCTGGCCCGGTCCTTCTGGCTGATCGTCCATTCCGACCTGCGCGCCCTGGCGCGGGTGCGCATCACCTCCGACTTCATTGTCGAGGCGGTACGGGCGGAGCGCCCGATCTTCCTGCCGGACGCTTGAGCCTGGCCCGACCGGAACTTTGCCGCGCCACCGCCGGTTTCCTTCCGCAGTCAGGAGGGAGACTATCCAAAATGACCACGACGCAGAACATGGGCGGCGACACCACCCCGGCTGTCGAATTGAACATCAGCCCGGAAAAGGTCTGCTTCATCATCGTCAAGGCGCGGGAGTTCGATGTGAAGGTCGACCCGGTGGAGCCGGACCCCGGCTCCAACCCCGCCGACGATGGTGAGCGCGCGGTGCTGGAGGATTACGCCGACGACCCCACCCAGGCGGAACTGGTGGGGGCCATCACCTCTCTGAACGAGGATGAGGTGGTGGACCTGATCACCCTGGCCTGGATCGGCCGGGGTGACTACATAGCCACCGAATGGGAGGAGGCGCGGGCCCTGGCGGCCGAGCGTCATCGGGAGGGATCGGCCCGCTATCTTATCGGCATCCCCACCCTGGGCGATTTCCTGGAGGAAGGCTTGGCCGCGCTGGGCCACTCCTGCGAGGAGTTCGAGGTCAACCGCCTGTGAGCGCGGGAGGCATTGCCCCCGGAACCATTACGGGGGCGTGCCGATTGACTGTCCGTCGGCGCTGACAGTGCCGACCAGCGAAGATACCCGTCCCATCCCGGAGGAACACCATGGGCTTGTTCACCAAGGACATCGAGACCATGAACGACCTGTTCGTTCATCAGCTGAAGGACATCTATTACGCGGAAAAGCGCATCCTGAAGGCGCTGCCCGACATGATCGAGAAGGCGACCAACCCGGAACTGAAGCAGGGCTTCCAAACCCATCTGCGCGAAACCGAAGGCCAGATCAGCCGGCTGGAGCAGGTGTTCCGGCAGCATGGTGTGGAGCCGGAGGCCGTGAAGTGCCCCGCCATCGACGGCATCATCGATGAGACGGACGACATCGCCGGCGACGTCGATGACAAGCAGGTGCTGGACGCCGCCCTGGTCGCCGCCGGGCAGGCGGTGGAGCACTACGAGATCTCGCGCTACGGCACGCTGGTGACCTGGGCCAAGCTGCTGGGCCGCGACGATTGCGCCGCCCTGCTGCACCAGAACCTGGAAGAGGAAAAGGCCACGGACGAGAAGCTGACCATGCTGGCCAAGTCCCACATCAATGCCATGGCCGCCGAATAAACACCGTCCGGCGCGGCCCCTTTTCCTTGTGGGGCCGCGTCAGCCGGAGCCTGCCCGTTCCAACAGTCCCTCCTTGGCCGCCCCCTTCGCCATCGCGCGGGGGGCGGCCTTTTCGTCACTGTGTCCCGCTTACCGACGTCCCGCTTACCGATGGCGCCCCGGTTGGCCAGCGCCTCGGCGAAGGTTTCCCCCAGGCCAGGGCCGTCTTGTCCTTGATGACGTCCCACAGGCTTTGCCACCGCTCGCGCCGCTCCTCCAACGGCATGGTCAGCGCGTGGCGCAGGGCCGCCTGGATTTGATCGGGATCATAGGGGTTGACCTGCAGGGCGGCCTGCAACTGGGTGGCGGCGCCGGCGAAGCGGGACAGGACCAGCACCCCAGGATCCGACGGGTCTTGCGCCGCCACGAATTCCTTGGCCACCAGGTTCATACCATCGCGCAGGGGGGTCACCAGGCCCACCCGGGCATGCCGCATGTAGCTGGCGACCGTGTTGCGGGTGCTGCTTTGCGTCACCAGCTTCAGCGGGGTCCAGTCGGGATCGGCGTAGGCGCCGTTGGTGGCGCCCGCGATCTTCTCCAACTCCCGCAACAGGCTGCGATAGGCCTGCACCCCCTCGCGCGACTTGGCGGCGATCTGCAGGAAGCTGACGCGCCGGCGCCAGTCGGGCTCCGCCGCCAGGAACTGCTGATAGGCCATCAGCCGCTCCGCCAGGCCCTTGCTGGGGTCCAGCCGGTCGACGCCCAGCACCAGGGCGCGGTCGCGCAGGTTGTGGGCCAGGTCCTGGGCCGGCGCCCGTTGCATGGCCGTTTCGGTGACGCGCGCGAACTCCCGCGCGTCGATCTCCACCGGAAACACGCCCAGGCGTATGGTGCGCTCCCCCAGCCGCAGGCCCGTCCGGCCCACGCGCCGGGCCCCGGCGTACTGCGCCGCCGTCTGGGCGAAATGCTCCGCATCGGTCGCGGTCTGGAAGCCGATGAGGTCGGCTGACAGCACGTCGTGCACCAAGGCCAGCAGGCCCTCCGATATCGCGGCCACCACCGGCGGGGGGAAGGGGATGTGCAGGAAAAAGCCTATGGGGTTGGACACCCGCAGCTTGCGCAGGGCCGCCGGCACGGCCAGCAACTGGTAATCCTGCACCCAGATCAGGTCACCGCGTTTCAGCAGCCCCTTCAGCGCCTGGGCGAAGCGCACATTCACCGCGCGGTAGGTTTCCAGCTCATGCGGGTGGAAGCGCACCACGCCGGGCAGGATGTGCATCAAGGGCCACAGGACGCTGTTGGAGAAGCCGAGGTAGTATTTGCGGTGTTCTTCCGGCGTCAGGTCGATCATGGCGCAACTGACGCCCTGGCGGTCGACGATGCGCGGTTCCGCGCCCGGCTTCTCGGTCAGCGCGTCGCTCCACCCGAACCATAGCCCCTTGTGCCGCCGCAAAAGGTCGGCCAGGGCCACCACCAGGCCACCGGCCTGTGGGGTGCCGGCGGCCGGGACCCGGTTGGAAACGATGACCAGGCGTTTCATGGATGCCCCCTGAATGGTGTCTGCCCACCCAGGCAACATTCCAAGGCCGTCCCGGTTCCCGCGACCGGCGGAAAAACGCGCGCCGGTTCAAGGGTTTCCCATCAGATCCTCAAAGCCCTCAGCCGACCAGGAACGGCCGCACCACCGCCAGGAACTCCGCCAGCCGGTCATGATGCGGCCAGTGGCCGGCATCGGGGATCAGCGCCGTGCGCCCCTGCTTGAACAGGGCGGCGGCGCCGTTAGTCTCCGGGTCCTGCACCCAGCTTTTGGCGCCGGTGACCAGCAGGGTGGGGCAGGCGACGGCCGCCCAGAGGTCCGTCAGTTCATCCACGCTGATGCGGAAAGGAAAGGCGGTGCGGACGTAGTTGTCGAATTTCCAGCTGTAGGTGCCGTCCTCGTTCCGGTGCAGGCCGTGGACCGTCAGGTGGTGCGCCTGCTCGGCCGACAGGAAGCTGTTCTCCGCCTGCATGCGGGCCTCGGCCTCCTCCAGCGTCTGGTATTTGCGCGGGCCGCGGGCGGACAGTTCGTGCACCTTCTCCACCCAGGCGCGGAAGCGCTCGGGCAGGGGCTTCTGTTCCCGCAATTCCTGCAAGGGCCAGGTGCCTTCCACCACCGCCAGACGCTCCACCAGCTCGGGATAGAAGCTGGCCAGGAACAATGACGCCGCGCCACCATAGGAATGGCCCATGACCACGACCTTGCGGCCGGCCCGCTGGCGCAGCAACTGCACCAGGTCGGCCACCACCTCCGCCAGGGTGTAGGCGCCGCCCGGCGACCAGGCGGAATCGCCATGGCCGCGCAGGTCGGGCGCCAGGATGTGGAAGTCGCGCACCAGCTCCTCCGCCACCCAATCCCAGCTGCGGCAGTGATCGCGGCCGCCATGGACCAGCAACAGCGTGGGCTTGTCCTCACGCCCCCATTCCACATAGTGCAGGCGCAGGCGGTCGGAGAAATAGAAGCGCGACACAGGCCCGTTCATTGGCTTCTTCCCTGTCTTGTTATGAGGGCGGAATGATCGCCGCCCTTGGTTTATCGCTCAATCCCGCGCGGCGATGGACTCCCGCTCCACCTCCGGCGACACCCAGTCCAGCATCAGCCGGTTCTGCCGCCGCGCCAGCAGCACGGCCATCTCCGGATCGCGGGCCAGGATGGCGTCCACGATGCGCAGGCGGCCCGTGCGCCAGTGGGCGCAGCGGTCGGGATGCCCCTGGAAGACACGCAGGTTGGCATCGCGCTGGCCGAATTCGAACAGGGTGCGATGAAACAGCTCCAGGGCCGGGTTGCCCGCCATGCGCATCAGGATGGCGTAGAGCGCCACCTCGTCCCGCACCACGTCGGCCGCCAGGTAGGTCACCTCCCGGCGGTCGACCAGATGCTGGCGGAACTCCGCCAAATCCAGCCGGGCGTCCACCGTGTCGGTCAGCGCCGCCAGGCGCGCGGCCTCCACATTCACCAGCTGGAAGGCGTCCAGCACGTCGCGCACCGTGGTCTGGCGCAGCCGCAGGTACAGCGCCGCCGCCTGGGTGACGGCGCCGATATCGGGCCGCCGGCCGTAATAGCCGCCGCCATTGCCCCGGCGGACCACCAGCAGCTGCTCCTGCTCCAGGATGCGGGCGGTCTGGCGCAGGGTGGGGCGACTCAACCCATACCGGGCCAGCAACTCCTCCTCCGAGCCCAAGGGCGCGCCGTCGGGCAGGGCCAGGATCTCGTCACGCATCCGCCGCGCCGCCTGGGCCGGCGCCCCACCCCGGGATGGTTGGGTTCGGGACGTCTTTGCAGTCTGGGTGGTCACGTTGCTAGGTTCACAGGTACCGGTTTGGGGCTGATGGGCCCGCGGATCGCGCCGGATCATTTCAGGATTGGCGGTAACAGGCAACCTTTCGGGCCTCCACCCTTCGACGCACCAGCCGCGCCCCCGGGGGGCTCCCGGTTGGCCCAGGAGCATTCGCAAACTTCGCAATACCCCTTTCCAGCCTTCACTCCCTTTTCCTAGCCAGGCACAATGGATAGCTGAATAATCCCCCCAACCATCGATCTTCGCTTGCCCGTCGTCACCCGTGGGGTGCAGGCGCGCACATCATTTGCGGACCCGGCACGGCCCGGGTTCCCGTCGGCGCCGGCGGGAAGACGCCAATAATCCTGGAGAGGACGAGCCCATGTCCGAGTTCACGTACGAGAACATCCTGGTCGAGGTGCGCGGCCCCGTGGCCCTGATCCGCCTGAACCGGCCCAAGGCGCTGAACGCCCTGTCCGACGGCCTAGTGACGGATCTGCAGCACGCGCTGGACCGGCTGGAGGATGACGACGCCATCGGCGCCATCGTGGTGACGGGCAGCGAGAAGGCCTTCGCGGCCGGTGCCGACATCAAGGAGATGAAGGACAAGTCCTACATGGACGCCTATCTGGGCGACTTCATCACCAAGAAGTGGGGCCGGCTGGCCACCTGCCGCAAGCCGACCATCGCGGCCGTCGCCGGTTACGCCCTTGGGGGTGGCTGCGAACTGGCCATGATGGCGGACATCCTGCTGGCGGCGGACACCGCCAAGTTCGGGCAGCCGGAAATCACCATCGGCACCATCCCCGGCGCTGGCGGGACCCAGCGCCTGACCCGCGCCATCGGCAAGGCCAAGGCCATGGAACTGGTGCTGACCGGCCGCATGATGGACGCGGCGGAGGCCGAGCGCGCCGGCCTGGTGGCGCGCATCGTGCCGGCGGCCGATCTGGTGGAAGAGGCCGTGCGGGTGGCGGAGAAGATCTGCGGCTACTCCCGCCCCGCGGTCATGATGGCCAAGGAGGCGGTGGACCGGGCGTTCGAATTGACGCTGGCCGAGGGCCTGCGGTTTGAGCGCCGGCTGTTCCACTCCACCTTCGCGCTGGAAGACCAGAAGGAAGGCATGAGCGCGTTCGCGGAGAAGCGCCCGCCCCAGTTCAAGGGCCGGTGAGGGAACGCCACACCGGCGGGGCCCACCCGTCCGACATGCGGTGGGCCGTTCACAGCATCGGGATCAGAACATGCGTAGTGCCGTCAAAGTGGGGGGCGCCCGCTCCTGGGATGAGGAAAGCCTGGCCCGGCTGGTCGCCATGAACGCGGCCGGGCACGGCGACCGGGAAATCGCCCAGGCGTTGGGCCGGACCGTGGCGTCGGTCCAGCACAAGCGCCACCTGTTGCGCTTGGCCACCCCCGTGGATCACCGCCGGGGACGCCGCATGCGCCTGGACGACGCGGCAGCCGCCCCCCTCTGAGCCCGCCCCCGGCCGCCCCGGCAATGATCGTCCGGCCTGCCGCCCAAGCACGTTATTTTCGGCGTGCCTGGGGGCGGATTCGGTTTCGATCTGATCCCGCCGCTAGGCAGCTTTGAAAATCCGCCGTACCACCTCGACCCTAAAATGCATGACCGTATCCGGCCGGTGGATCGGTTAGGCTACCGTCCTGGGGACACGAAGGCTTGAGAAGATGACGTTCACGATAAACCGCACCTCCAATCCGACCGACGCCGCCACCCTGGCGCGCATCCTGGAAAACCCGGGCTTCGGCAAGGTGTTCACCGACCACATGGTGACCATCCGCTGGACGGAGGCGCAGGGTTGGCACGACGCCACGGTCACGGCGCGGGTCCCGTTCTCGCTCGACCCGGCCTCCGCCGTCCTGCATTACGCCCAGGAAATCTTCGAAGGCATGAAGGCCTACCGGGCGGCCGACGGTGGCGTGACCCTGTTCCGCCCCGACGCCAACGCCAAGCGCTTCCGGGAATCGGCCGAGCGCATGGCCATGCCCCTGATCCCGGAAGAGCTGTTCCTGGAGGCGGTGGAACAGTTGGTGCGCATCGACCAGGACTGGGTTCCCGGCGGTGAGGGCAGCCTGTACCTGCGCCCCTTCATGTTCGCGAACGAGGCCTTCCTCGGCGTGCGGCCGGCGTCGGAATACATCTTCTGCGTCATCGCCTGCCCGGTGGGCGCCTACTTCAAGGGCGGCGCCAAGGCCATCACCATCTGGGCGCCGGAGAACTACACCCGCGCGGCACCCGGCGGCACCGGTGCCGCCAAGTGCGGCGGCAACTACGCCGCCAGCTTGATCGCCCAGCTGGAGGCCAGCAAGCACGGCTGCGACCAGGTGGTGTTCCTGGATGCGGCGGAGCATCGCTGGATCGAGGAACTGGGCGGCATGAACGTCTTTTTCGTCCGCGACGACGGCAGCCTGCTGACGCCGCCGCTGACCGGCACCATCCTGCCCGGCATCACCCGCGACAGCATCATCCAGTTGGCCCGCTCCCTGGGCCGCACCGTGGTGGAACAGCCCTATTCCCTGGCGCAGTGGAAGGAAGACGCCGCCACCGGCCGCGTGCGTGAAGCGTTCGCCTGCGGCACCGCCGCCGTGCTGGCCCCCATCGGCACCGTGCGCACCACCCAGGGGGACTTCGTCATCGGCAATGGTGAGGGCGGGGCGACCACCGCCGACCTGCGGGAGCGTCTGGTCGGCATGCAGCGCGGCAGCCGGGCCCCGCTGGTGGAGAGCTGGGTGCGCCGGGTTATTTGATCGCCGGGTTATTTCCACGGCGCGTGATCAGGCGGGCATCCGGCTGCGGGTGCCCGCCTTTATTTTCTCCGTCCCTGATGTTTCGGGGGTGGCGTGGCCCGGCAAGCGCTTGGCCACGGATCGCGCCACCTCCTCCGCATGGATCAGCACCTGGGGCAGGCCCATCAGCTCACCGAAGGTGGCACGCGCCAGGGGGCCGGCGACCCATAGTGTCTCATCCGGCAGACCGCGCGTGTCCAGGACGCGGCTTTGCTCATCCACGGCGATGCCCAGCCCCAGCGCGTCGGGGCGCAGGCGGCCCGAGGTGACCAGGGGGGCGAGGGCCGGGACGGCATCGATCAGATGGTCGTGCGCGGGGCCGGTCGCCACCACCACCACGTCCACGACGCGCGTGAGGGCCGCCCCGCCGCGCCGGGGGCGCAAGGTTGCCCGGATCCCCTCCGGACTGGCGGTGATGTCGGCCAGGCTGGCCGCCAGAATCTCAAGCTGTCCCCGCGCCTGCATCTTCTGGATGGTCGCCTCCGGCTGCGGGGCGATGCGATAGCGGTGCGCGTCCCAGAAGGGACGCAGGTGGCGCAGCACCTTGCGCTTCTCATCCAAGGGCAGGGCCTGCCAGACGGCACGGGCGTCACGGCGCACGGCGTCCAGCACCGCCTGCCACGGCCGCCCCTCCACCTCCGCCGCGATGACGGCGGCACGGACGCGGCGCAGCAGGGCCAGGGCCGTCCGCTCCGGCCGGGTGGCGAAATCGCCCACCAGATCGGTCGCGTCCAAGGCATGCCCCCGGGGCGTCAGCCCACGGCGGGAGAAGACGGTGACGGGGCCCCGGTGGCCGCCCGCGTCCAGGCTGGCGACAACGTCCGCCATGGTGAGGCCCGAGCCCACCACCAGCACACGGGCCTCGGGGGCCACCGCCTCCAGGGCACCCGGCGCCCAGGGGTTGGCAATCAGGCGCGGGTCGCCGCCCAGGGCCTGCGCCAGGATGCGGGGCGGGGCCGGCGGGGGATGGCTGGTGGCGATGATGACCATGTCAGCCACCAGGCGGCTGCCATTCTCCAGGGCCACGGCATAGCCGATGGACTGACCCGGCGGCGCATCGCGGGGGATGGGGGTGATCGCCATCGCCCGCTGCTGCACATGCCGGATATGGGCGGGACCGTCAGATGCCGCCTGTTCCCGCACCAACCCGTCGAGATAGCGCCCGAACTCCAGCCGGCTGGCGAAGATGTGGCCGCCCTTGACCAGGGCCTGGGGATCGGTGGCCAGCACGCCGGAGCGGCGCAGCCAGCGGTCGAAATGGCCCATGTCGGCGGAAAAGGCGCTCATGCGCGCCGCCGGCACGTTGATGCGGTGCTGCGGATCGGGCGTGGAATAGGCGACACCACCGCCCAGCAGGGGCCGCGGCTCGACGATGTCGATGTCCACGGGTACGGTCACGGCCCGGGCCAGGTGCAGGGCGGCGACGGCCCCGCTGAACCCGCCGCCCAGGATGACGACGCGGGCGGCGGCGCGGTGGTGGGGCGTGTCACCCAGGGACATGGGGGAACCCGATCAAGTGATACCGTTCATAGGGCGGCGGCGGTCAGGCTGTCGGGTGCCAGAGTGTCAGGCGCCAGCGATTGGTTCAAGGCGGCACGTAGCCGCCTTTTATGAACTTCAAAATTATGGGCGTCGCGGTCCCGGGGGCGGGACAGGGCCACCGTCTGGATGTCGTTCTAGACGGCGGTGAGGATGCGGCGTTCCAGTTCCGCCAGGCGCGGGGTGCCGGCGGCGCGGGCATTGCGGGGGATGTCGATGGCGACATCGTCGGCCACCACGCCGTCGCGCAGCACCAGGACGCGGTCGGCCAGGGCCACGGCCTCCGCTACGTCATGGGTGATGAGGACGGCGGTGAAGCCGTGCTGGCGCCAAACGCGGGTCAGCAGGCGGTGCATGTCCGCCCGGGTCAGGGCGTCCAGGGCGCCGAAGGGCTCGTCCAGCAGCAGGATGCCCGGCTCCGTCACCAGGGCACGGGCCAGGGCCACGCGCTGTTTCTGCCCGCCGGACAGGACGTAGGGCCAGTCGCCGGCGCGGTCGGCCAGGCCCACCTCCGCCAGCAGGGCCTGGGCCCGCGCCTTCCAGCCGGGGCCACGGGCGATGCCGACATTGCTCAGTACCCGCTGCCAGGGCAGCAGGCGGGCCTCCTGAAACAGCAGGCGCACGTCGGGCTGCAAGCCCTTGCGCGCCGTGCCGTTGATGCGGATGGCGCCGCCGGTGGGACTGTCCAGCCCGGCGATCAGGCGCATGAGGGTGGTCTTGCCGCCCCCGGACCGGCCGACCACGGCGACGAACTGCCCAGCCGGGATGGTCAAATCCAGGCCCCGCAGCACGCCGACGCCGCCGAAGGCCTTGGTGACGCCGTCAAAAGCCAGCTCCAACCCCCGGCCGGCACTCTCATCGGCCGCCGGGGCCGCCGGCTCTTCAACATCCGGAACCGCGCGCAAGGGCACCATCATGCCGCCTCCAGCCCGGTATGGAAGGAGGGGTTCCAGTCCAGCGCCCTGCGCTCCAGCCAGCGGGAGGCGATGTCGGCCAGCTTGCCCAGCAGGGCGTAGACGATGATGCCCAGCAGCACCATGTCGGTCTGCAGGAACTCCCGCGCGTTCATGGTCATGTAGCCGATGCCGGAGGAGGCGGAGATGGTTTCCGCCACGATCAGGGTCAGCCACATGATGCCCAGGGCATAGCGCAGCCCCACCAGGATGTTGGGTAGGGCGCCCGGCAGGATGACGCGCAGGTACAGGGCCACCGGCCCCAGTCCGTAGACCCGCCCCATCTCGACCAAGCCCCGGTCCACCGAGCGGATGCCGTGGAAGGTGTTGAGGTACATGGGGAACAGCACGCCGACGGCCACCAGGAAGACCTTGGCCTCCTCCCCGATGCCGAACCACAGGATTACCATGGGGATGATGGCCAGGTGCGGCACGTTGCGCAGCATCTGCAGGCTGCTGTCCAGGATGTCCTCGGCCAGGGGCAGGGCGCCGTTGATCAGGCCCAGGGCGAAGCCCAGGCCGCCGCCGATGGCCAGGCCCAGGAAGGCGCGCTCCGCGCTGATCCCCACATGGTGGGGCAGGCTGCCGTCGCGCAGGGTCGCCCAGAAGGCCACGGCGATGTCGCTGGGCGCCGGCAGCACCCGCGCCGACAGCCACCCCAGCTTGGCCGCCACCTCCCACCCCGCCAGCAAGGCCAGGGGCAGCAGCCAGGGCAACAGAGCGCGCCTCAGCCCGGTCATGATGCCGACGCCTGGCGCAGGGCGGCGGTCTCCTTGGCCACCGGGGGCAGGGTGTTGGCGATGCGCTCGCCAAAGGGCCCGTGGTTGGTGGCCTCGCCCCGGTCGCGGCCATTGCCGGGCGCCAGCGGCAGCAGGGGGAACACCAGTTCAGCGAAGCGGTAGGCTTCCTCCAGGTGCGGATAGCCCGACAGGATGAAGCTGTCGATGCCGACGGCCATGTATTCCTTCATGCGCTGGGCCACCGTTTCCGGGTCCCCCACCAGGGCGGTGCCGGCCCCGCCGCGCACCAGGCCCACACCGGCCCACAGGTTGGGGCTGACCTCCAGCTTGTCGCGCCGGCCGCCGTGCAGCGCCTGCATGCGGGCCTGGCCCACGCTGTCCATGCGGGCGAAGGTCTTCTGCGCCTGGGCGATGGTGGCGTCGTCGACGTGCTGGATCAGCTCATCGGCGGCGCGCCAGGCGGCCTCATTGGTTTCGCGCACGATCACGTGCAGGCGGATGCCGAAGGTCACCGTGCGGCCCTTGGCGGCGGCGGCGGCGCGGACGATGGCCACCTTCTCCGCCACCTGCTCCGGCGGCTCACCCCAGGTCAGGTACTTGTCCACCGTCTCCGCCGCCACGTCGATCCCGGCGGTGGACGATCCGCCGAAGTACAGCGGTGGGTAGGGACGCTGCAGGGAGGGGAAGAAGAGGCGACCATCCTCGATACGGATATGCTGGCCTTCGTAATGCACCGTCTCGCCCGCCAAAAGGCGGGTCCAGACCGACAGGAACTCCCGCGTCACCTCATAGCGCTCGGCATGCGACAGGAAGATGCCGTCGCCCGCGTTCTCCACCGGGTCGCCGCCGGTCACCACGTTGATCAGCAGCCGGCCATTGGACACGCGGTCCAGCGTGGCCGCCATGCGGGCCGAAACGGTGGGCGACTGCAGGCCGGGCCGCACCGCCACCAGATAGCGCAGCCGCTCCGTCAGCGGGGCCAGGGCGGAGGCGATGACCCAACTATCCTCGCAACTGCGCCCGGTGGGCAGCAGCACGCCGTAATAGCCGAGGCTGTCGGCGGCCTGCGCGATCTGCTTCAGGTAATCGAAGCTGACGGCGCGGGCGCCCTGGGTTGTGCCCAGGTAACGGCCATCACCATGGGTGGGAATGAACCAGAAGACGTTGGCTTCAGTTACGGGCTGGGCGGGGGGAAGGGCGGTGCTGCTCATGACTTCGATCCCGGAATGGCGTCGGAAACGGTGATGGGCTTGGGGATCAGCCCCAGCTGATGGAAGGTGTCGGCGATCTTCTGCTGGGCGGCGACGACATCGGGCGTGATGGGCTGCACGCCGTAGCCCATGCGGGCCAGCGCCGTCTCCAGCACCGGGGCGGGGATGCCGACCTGCGGGCTGAGGCGCTGGGCCACGCCCTTCTGATCCCCGCGTGAGGCGGCGTCGACCTCCCGCAGCGCCGCCAGGATGGCCTGCACCACCTGGGGCCGCGTCTCGTTGAAGCCGCGTTCGGCCAGGTAGAACTGGTGGTTAGCGACCAGGTGGCTGCCATCGGCGCGCACGCCATCCGTCAGCACCCGCGCCTGCGTCGCGGCCGCCGCGGCGGCGTAGTAGGGGTCCCAGATGACCCAGGCGTCCACGCTGCCCTGCTCGAAGGCGGCGCGGGCGTCGGCCGGGGCCAGGTAAGTGGGTTGGATGTCGCTGTATTTCAGGCCCGCATCCTCCAGCGCCTTCACCAGCAGGTAATGGACGTTGGACCCTTTATTGAGCGCCACCTTCTTGCCCTTCAGGTCGGCCACGCTTTTCAGCGGGCTGTCCTTGGGCACCAGGATGGCCTCGCCCTTGGGTGCCGCCGGCTCCACGCCGACATAGACCAGGGGGGCGCCGGCGGCCTGGGCGAAAATGGGTGGCGCCTCACCGGTGGTGCCGAAGTCCAGGGCGCCGACGTTCAGCGCCTCCAGCAACTGCGGCCCGCCGGGAAATTCGCGCCATTCCACGGTGATCCCCTGTGCTTTCAGCTGGGCGTCCAGCGTGCCGCTTTCCTTCAGCAGCAGCAGCGTGCCGTATTTCTGATAGCCAATGCGCACCGGCTTTTCCGCCGCGTGGGCCGCGCCGATGCCCAGGCTCAAGGCCGCGGCGAAAGCCAGGCGGCAAAGGGCGGAGAAGGCTTTACCCATCATCGTCTCCCGCAGGTGGTCGGCCGGATAGCCGAAATCAACACTATTTTTGGCGCCATTTAACAATCGAAGTATGGCATTTTACGACTGAACTTGAGGCTAAATTAACGATCAATTAAGAGTCAATCTTGATATTTAGCTTACAAAATCTGTTGAATTAGGAAACGCCCACCGGCGGCCTTGACAGGGGCGGTGGGCATGATCACCATTCGCCCATGGTCACGACGCCGCCCCTTTGCTGCACGTATTACGCGCCCTCCTCATAGGAGCGGCGTTGTTCGACCATGTTGAAACGATGCCGCCGCCAAGGCGGCAGTCGTTTTCCTGAAAGCGGTCTTCCTTCCTGGTGGCGGCCCCACCGACGACAGGAAACCGTTCATGGACACGCTGGATCTTCCCCAACATACCCTCCACTCGACCGCCTTGCAGGTGTTGCGGGCGCGCGGGTACATCCATCAATGCACCGACCTGGGCGGCCTGGATGCCGCCTTCGCGGCGGGCGTGGTGCCGGTCTACATCGGCTTCGACGCCACGGCCGACAGCCTGCATGTGGGCCATCTGCTGCCCATCATGACGCTGCGCCGCCTGCAGCGGGCGGGGCACAAGCCCATCGTGCTGATGGGCGGCGGCACCACGCGCGTCGGCGACCCCAGTTTCCGGGCGACCGAGCGCCCGCTGCTGAGCGACGACCAGATCGCCGCCAACATCCAGGGCATCCGGCGGGTGTTCGAACGCTTCCTCACCTTCGGCAACGGGCCCATCGACGCCGTCATGGTGAACAACGCCGACTGGCTGGACCGGCTGGGGTACATCGACCTTCTGCGGGACGTAGGGCGCCACTTCTCCGTCAACCGCATGCTGTCTTTCGATAGCGTCAAGGCGCGGCTGGACCGGCAGGACCCGATGACCTTCCTGGAGTTCAACTACATGATCCTCCAGGCTTTCGATTTCCTGGAATTGCACCGCCGCGCGGGGTGCCTGGCCCAGATGGGCGGATCGGACCAATGGGGCAACATCGTCAACGGCATCGACCTGGTGCGCCGGGTCGAGGGGCGGGAGGTGTTCGGCCTGACCACGCCGCTGCTGACCACGGCGTCCGGCGCCAAGATGGGCAAGACCGCCGGCGGGGCTGTCTGGCTGAACGCCGACCGGCTGTCGCCCTACGACTACTGGCAGTTCTGGCGTAACACCGATGACGCCGACGTCGGGCGCTTCCTGCGCCTGTTCACCGACCTGCCCCTGGACCGCATCGCCAAGTTGGAGGCGTTGCCGGGTGCCGCGATCAACCAGGCCAAGGTGGCGCTGGCCGACGCCGCGACCACGCTGGCCCACGGCGCCGACGCCGCCCAGGCGGCCCGGGACACTGCCGGACAGGCCTTCGCCGGGGCCGTCGCCGACGGCCTGCCCGACGTGACGCTGACCGCGGTGGAGGTGCGGGACGGTGGCGCCCTGGTGGTCGACCTGCTGGTACGCGCCGGGCTGGCCGCCTCAAAAGGGGAGGCGCGGCGGCTGATCGTGGGCGGCGGGGTGCGGACGGACGGCACGGTGGTGACCGACACGGACGCCCGCATCAGCCAGGCGGCGACCCCGGTCCGCCTGTCCCTGGGCCGCAAGCGCCATGTGCGGGTGTGTGGCGTTTGACGCAAAGGGGTGGGCGACAGGCATGCCTTGCGCCCACCTTTGCCCTTGGGCACAGTTCAGGGGGCGAAGCGGGGTGACATCATGGGCAAATGGGCGATCATCACCTTGGCGGGGGCCTTGGCAGCGGCGGCATTCTCGGCCGGCGACGCCCTGGCGGCCGGCGACCCGCCGGTGCCCGGCCTGACGGCGGCGGACTGCGCGGCGCCCACCTCCGCCTCCCTGCAAGCCCTCTGCACCGATCCAGGCCTGCGCCAATTGGTGGACAGCGTGCAGGACCTACCCTATGTCCGGCTGGGCCGCGCGTGGACGGTCGATGACGATATGTTCAGGCGATGCGACGCCACGCTGGACGCGCGTGCCTGCCTGGACCGGGAATACCGCCAGAAGATCAAGGCCGTGCAGGCGGACTCGGCCAAGCGCGCCACGGCCTACGCCCCGGACGGCAACCGGGCCGACGCCAAGGCGCTGCTGGCCCGCATCGTCGGCATCTACCGGCATCCGGTCAGAAGCACCGATGGCCCCCACGGGGCGGAGGATGTTCTTCAGGTGATGCCGGTGGCGGATGGGGCCGCCTATCTCGACATGCGCCTGTCCTTCCACAACGGGCGGAGCTGCACCATCACCGGCATCGCGGAATACAAGAAGATCGGCAGTTTCGTCTTCCAGGACCCTGAGCCCGGAAAGGCGTGCCTGTTGACCATGTCCCTCAGCGGCGATGAGCTGGGGTTCAACGATCCCACCGGCGCCTGCGCCAAGTTCTGTGACGACGGGGCCAGCCTGACGGCGGAGACCTTCACGCAGAAGCAGAAGAAAAAGCTGCGCGCCACCCCGGCCCTCAAGCAAACCTCCGACTATCAGCAGGCTTTGCAGGCCTACCAGGCCCGTCATGCCACGGCCACGGCAACCCCGTGAGGGGCGCATAAAATTTGCGGCCCGGCGCGCACTGGGCGGCATAACGCAAAAACATTCCGCCGCTGGCCGGTATCCTTTTCCCTGACAGGGCTTTGCGACAAGGGGACAAGGATGACCGGGCACCTCAGCCGGCGGAAACTGGGCGGCGTCGCGGCCGCGTTGATGCTGGCGACAGCCTTGCCGGCTTTTGCCGAAACGCCGGTGGTGACCCACCACGCCACCACCCTGAACGGCCAGAAGCTGACCTACACCGCGACGGTTGAGGGGACGGACGTCAACGATGCCACCGGCAAGCCGGGCGCCCACATCGTCAGCTTCGCCTATACCGTGGATGCCAAGGACGCGGTGCAGCGGCCGGTGACCTTCGTCTTCAACGGCGGGCCCATCACCGCCTCCCTCTGGCTGCACCTGGGCATCATGGGGCCCAAGCGCGTGGCGGTGCCGGACGACCTGACGGCCGATCCGGCCACCTTCAAGCTGGTGGACAATCCCTATTCGCCGCTGGACGCCACCGACCTGGTGTTCATCGACCCGGCCTCCACCGGCTTCAGCCGCGTGGCCGACGGCGTCGATCCCAAGAGCTATTTCTCAGTGAAGGCGGATGGCCAGCAGGTCACTGCCTTTATCCAGGCCTGGCTGACGCAGCATCATCGCCAGGGCTCGCCCCTGTATCTGCTGGGCGAAAGCTACGGCACCATGCGTGCGGCGGAGGTGGCGGCCCAGTTGGCCGAACTGCCCAAACCCATCCTGCTGAATGGCGTGCTGCTGATGGGGCAGGCGGTCAACATCATCGAATATGTCCAGCGGCCGCAGAACATCATGAGCTACGTGGTGTCGCTGCCCACGCTGGCGGCCATCGCCTGGTACCACCAGAAGGTGGATCGCCACGGCCTGTCGCTGGAGGCCTTCGTGGAGGAGGCGCGGCGCTACGCCCAGAGCGATTACATGCCCGCCCTCTACCAGGGCAGCGACTTGCCGGGAGCCGACCGCGACCGCGTGGGCCAGCGGCTGCAGGAGCTGACCGGCATCCCCGCCGCCTATTACCGCGAGCACGGCCTGCGCATCAGCAAGGAACAATACCGGGGTGAACTGCTGAAGGACCAGGGCCTGCTGCTGGGGCGGGCCGACGCGCGCTACACCGCCCCCCTTACCGACAAAGGCATCGGCCCCGACCCCTTCGCGGCCGCCGTCATGCCGCCGTTCTCCCGCCTGTTCAAAGAATACCTTCATAGCGACCTGAAGGTCGACCGGACGGAACCCTATGTGGAAATTGCGGAGGTCGAAGGCCTGGACGAGTGGGGATGGGGCTACGCCTCGCCCTTCGCCAACTGGGCCTACAGCGACCGCCTGATGAAGGCCATGAAGGCCAGCCCGGCGTTCCGGCTGCTGATCGGCAATGGCTATTACGATACCCAGACCACCGTGGGGGCGGCCGAACTGCTAGCCCGCCAGGGCGGCTGGCCGGAGGGGCGGGTGCGCCTGACGTTCTACGAAGGCGGGCACATGGCGTACACGGCGGAGACTGCCGCCCGCAAGTTCGGCGCCGATGTCCGCGCCTTCGTGCAACCGCGTCCCTGACCGCCGCTGGCGGGCCCTATCGATGGGCCGTTGGGGGAGCGGGCAGAAAATTTCCGCAGCATCCCCCCTGGGAATAAAATTTTCTCCCCGCCTGGCGCGGCAGGCGCAATTTGGGAAGAAAAGCCGGCCAGCGGCGATATCATTAATTATCTTTTCCGGCTCCGCCGAATAACAAAACCCCAAAACGGGTGATGGCAGCCGTGGGAGCCCATAAGAACAGGGGGTAGTGAAATGAAGGCAAATCGTGGAATTCGGTCGTTGCTTGCCACGACTGTTCTTACAACTTTCTCTCTTTGGTCATTGACGTCCATCGCCGCCGACGCGGCGGCGGACGACAGCCTGGATGAACTTCAGGAAATCGTGGTCACGGCGCAGAAGAAGACGGAACGCCTGATGGACGTGCCCGCCTCCATCGCCGTCGTCAACACCCAGTCGCTGTTGCAGTCCAACCAAACCCAGCTGCGCGATTTCTACAGCCAGGTCCCGGGCCTGAACGTGACCTCCAGCGGCAACGGCCGCACCACCATCGCCATCCGCGGCATCACCACCGGCGCCGGCAACAACCCCACCGTGGGGCTGACCATCGACGACGTTCCCATCGGCTCCGCCACCGGCAGCGGCCTGGGTGACGCGGTCGTGCCGGAAATCGACCCGTCCAGCCTGCAGCAGATCGAGGTGCTGCGCGGTCCCCAGGGCAGCCTGTACGGCGCCAGCTCCATGGGCGGCCTCATCCGCTATGTGACGGCGGCCCCCAACCTGACCGAGACCTTCGGCCAGGTCGCCGTATCCGGTTCCAGCGTCGCGCATGGCGGTGAGGGCGACGGCGGCCGCGCCTACATCAACGTGCCCATCGTCGAGGACAAGCTGGGCCTGCGGGTCAGCGCCTTCGCCCGCATGGACCCGGGCTACATGACCAACGCCAACAGCGGCCAGACGGAAATCAACGTCAACCGCACGGAAGGCGGCCGCGCCACCCTGCTGTGGCAGATCACGCCCAGCGTCAGCTACCAGGCCTCCGCCACCTACCAGCACATGACGGCCGGCGGCTCGGCCAACGAATACGTTTCAGTGGACCGCGTGCCCACCTATGGCGACTACACCCAGGCGCCCATTTCCGGCCTGAACACCGGCTATCTCGACATGGGCATCTACAACGGCAACCTGAAGGCGGACCTGGGCTTCGCCAACCTGGTGGCCGTAACGTCCTACAGCCACACGGTGTTCAACGGCCCGCAGGACACCACCGGCACCTTCGGCCGCTACCTGGGCTTCTTCTTCCCCAGTTCGGCCCTGCCGGGGCTGGGCACCGGCATCTACAACTATTACCAGACCAACAAGCTCAGCCAGGAAATCCGCCTGGAATCCCAGCCCGGCGGCATGATCGACTGGATGGTCGGCGGCTTCGCCACCAATGAGGACAATCTGAACCGCCAAAACGTCTACGTCGCCAACAAGGCCAACGGCCAGAACGTGGGCTTCCCCGACCTCTACACCGTCTTCGGCCCGTCGCATTACCGGGAATACGCCGGCTTCGGCTCGGCCACGTATCACATCATCGAGGACAAGCTGGACTTCACCTTCGGTGGCCGGTTCAGCCGCCAGTTCCAGGAGAACGCCAGCGAGGTCGGCGGTGTGCTGCAGGGCGACACCACCTACAGCGACCTGCATTCCAACACCAGCGTCTTCACCTATTCGCTGGGCCCGCAGTACCACATCACCAAGGACATGATGGTCTATGGCCGCGTGTCGACCGGCTACCGCCCCGGTGGTCCGAACGACGCGCCGGGTGAGCCCGCCGCCTACACCTCCGACACCACCACCAATTACGAGGTGGGCTTCAAGGGGGTGTTGGTCGACCACCTGCTGACGGTGGACGCCGCCCTGTTCGATATCGAATGGGACGACATCCAGTTGCAGGCGGCGTCACCCACCGGCTTTTCCTACATCCAGAACGGCGGCACCGCGCGCTCGCGCGGCGGGGAGTTGAGCGTCACCCTGACACCGTCCGAGGGGCTGAGCGTGGTGGCCAACCTGGGCTATACCGACGCCACCTTGACCGAGACCATCAAGACGTCCGGCCTGTACGGCGTGAAGGGCCAGCGCCTGCCATATTCCGCGAAGTTCACCGGCAGCCTGTCGGCCGACCAGAAGTTCCGCATCGCGGACGGCTTCACCGGCTTCGTCGGCGCCACCGTGTCCTATGTCGGCGATCGCTACAGCGTCTTCCCGACCAAGGCCACGGGCCAGCGCTTCTTCATGCCGTCCTACGAGACGGTGGACGTGCGGGCCGGTGTCAGCCACGACGACTGGAACCTGTCGGTCTATGCCAAGAACCTGAGCAACGAGATCGCCTTCGTCTCGGGCGGCCCGCTGGATACCATCACCCGGACCGGCGTCTATTCCGCAGCCATCATTCAGCCGCGCACCTTCGGCCTGACCATATCGAAGGACTTCTGATCCAACCCGACCGGGAAGGGTCGCAAGGTCGGCCCGGTGACGCCGGGCCGACCTCTTGCGTAAAAAAGGGTAGGGATGATGCGGCATTTGACGATAGGTGGAATGACGGCGCTGCTGGCCCTGTCCGCAGCATCGGTGGCGCTGGCGGCATCGCCGCAACTGACGGTGACGCTGAAGCCGGCACCGGTGACCGGCGCGGGGGGAGAGGGCACCGTGCCCTTCGTCGATGTCACGGTCGAAATCCCCTCTATGGCGGTCGCGGCCGGCGCGCCGCTGCTGCGCCTGCCGCTGGTGGCCGACAACGTGCAGAGCGTGGCCGAAACGCTGACGGACTTGACGGCCAGCGATAGCGCCGGCCCGGTGGCGCTGACCACCAAAGACGATGCCGACACGCCCACCCGGGCCTATAGCCACTGGACGGCGGCGCGGCCGGTCCAGGGTACGCTGACCGTGCGGTATCGCGCGCCCATCACCACGCAGGCCAATCCGCGCGGTGCGGCACCACCCCTGGAGTTGCGCACCGACGGCGGTGGCTTCTCCGGCGCCGCCGCGACCTTCCTCATCATGCCGGACTCCGCGGCGGCCTACGGCCTGAGGGTCCACTGGGATCTGTCGGCCGCCGGTCCTGGTGCCGCGGGCGTCTCCAATTTCGGCGTGGGGGACGTGGCCTCCACCGAGGCGTCGGACGGGGAGACCCTGGGCGCCACCTACTTCATGGGCGGCGCCATCCACCGCTATCCCGAGGCCGCCCCCGCCGGCACGCCCGCCCAAGGCTTCTTCTCCGCCTGGCAGGGCACGCCCCCGTTCGATGGCAAGGCGCTGATGCAGTGGACGGAGGGGCTGTACCACCATTACCTGGGCTATTTCAAAGACTCAGGCGCGCGGCCTTATGGCGTGTTCCTGCGGCCCAACCTGGTGAACGCGGGCGGTGGCGTTGAACTGAACGGCGCCTTCATCGGCACCTTCGACCAGAAGACCGACGTCAAGGACTTCAAGTTCACCCTCGCGCACGAGATGGTGCACACCTTCGTGCGGTCGCTGGATACCGCGCCGGACGACGCGGCGCAGGGGCTGGAATCGTCGTGGTTCAGCGAAGGCATCGCCGTCTATTACCAGAACCGCCTGCCGCTGCGGGCCGGCATGGTCACGCCCGAGGAATTCCTGGCGGACCTGAACAGCACCGCCGGCCGCTATTACACCAACGCCCTGAACGGCACGCCCAACCGTGACATCCCGGCGCGCTTTTGGGCCGATACCCGCATCCGCGTGCTGCCTTACGACCGGGGCGCCCTGTATTTCGCCCTGGTGGATGAAGAGGTGCGCAAGGCCAGCCGTGGCAAGCGCTCACTGGATGACCTGATCCTGGCCATGCTCGACCGGCGCCGGCATGGCCGGCCGATGGATCACGCCGCCTGGGTGGAAATCATCACCCGCGAGCTGGGGCCGCGCGGCAAGGTGGAACTGGACGCCATGCTGAACGGCGCCCTGGTTCTGCCGGGGGACGACGCCTTCGGCCCCTGCTTCACCCGTACCACCGCTCCCTTGCGCCGCTATCAGCTGGGGTTCGAGCCGGAGGTGCTGATCCAGCCCAAGCGCGTCGTGCGCGGCCTGATCCCCGGCTCGGCGGCGGCGGCGGCCGGCCTGCGGGAGGGGGATGAGATCGTGCGCCCGGTGCCCCAGGACATGATCCAGGGCGACCAGCACGCCACCCTGACGCTGCAGGTCCGGCGCGACGGCCAGGTCTTCCCGATCACCTACCTGCCAAGGGGAGAGACGGTGGAGGCTTACCAGTGGGGCCGGCGCCCCGGTGCGCCAGCGACATGTGGCTGAGCATAAACTAGCCACGGGCACCCCTCATGCGCCGGGCATACGCAAAAAAGAACCCGCCAAGTCGACTAGAATTCAGGCATCGCGAGGTCCCGCGCTGCCTTGCCCGGATAGGAAGCACGCCTTGAAATCTGCCGGTACGCCTGTTGGATCCGCGCCCGCCGCCCAGCCCGGCGGCGACTTCTTCGCGGCCACCCATTATGCCGACTGGGTGCGCGGGTCCCTGCACGCGATGGCCAGCCGGCCCAACGCCATCGCCCTGTATGACAGCACCATCAGCGAACCGTCCGGCCTGCTGGCGGAGTTGGTGGCCAAGGCGTTGGTCATCCCCTCGGGCGAGGGCGAGCCGCGGTTCGGCAGCCGCTACGTCAGCGTCTTCGCCAACGGCAACCGCTTCCTGGTGGAGGCGCTCTGCGCCCGCTACGGCGAAACGCCGGAACGGTTGCAGACCGTCACCGGCGTCACCGGCGGCCTGCAACTGATCCTGCGCGCGCTGGTCAAGCCGGGTGAGCGCGTGCTGATCGAGAACCCCGGGTTTAAAATCCTGTCCAACCTGGCGCTGGAGGCCGGCGCGGTGGTGGATGACCTGGAGCGTCCGGCACCGGACTTCGGGGTCGATCCGGCCCGGGTGGCTGCCCAACTGACGCCCGACACCCGCCTGGTCATCCTGACCAATCCCCACAACCCCACGGGCACCTGCCTGGACCACGCCACCCTGACGGCCGTGGCGCGGGCGGCGGCCCGCGTGGGCGCCCTGCTGGTGGTGGACGAGGTCTATGGCGACTTCGCCCGCCGCCCCTCGGCCGGGTTGGCGGCCAAGCTGGCGCCCAACATCATCAGCTTGGCCAGCCTGACCAAGGTGTTCGGCCTGTTCGCGCTCAAATGCGGTTGGATGGTGGCGGACCCGGCCGTGCTGGCCCGTATCCGCGCCCGGCAGCCGGAGGGGGACGTGGGCGTGTCCAAGCTGGCGCATGCCGTGGCCGCCCATGTGCTGGAAAACGCGGATACCTTCGACCGGCACTGGCAGGCGGTCATGACCGCCACGACGGCGGTGCTGCGCCGGCACGCCGACGCCATGCAAAAGGATGGACTGATCGAGGGCGCGGTGCCCGCATCCGGCTGTCTCTACTTCCCCCGCATCGTCGGGGTGGCGGACACCTGGGCGCTGACACGCCACCTGTGGAACCAGGCTGACCTGCTGGTGGCGCCGGGCGAGTATTTCGGTTTGGCGGGACATGTGCGGCTGGGTTACGCCGGTGATGCCGCGACGCTGGATAGGGGGTTGGGCCGCCTGCACGCGGGCCTGCGCGCCTGGCGGAACCGTTGACGGATCAAGAGGGGAAGGGGGCGGGTATGCGATCGGTGATGCGGGCGGGGGTGGGCGCGATGGCCCTGTCTCTGGTCATCGGATGCGCCAGCCAGGATCGCCCGGCGGCACCAGGCGGTATCGCCCAGCAGATCATCGTGGCGAGCAAGCCTCTGCGCTACACGGCCGAGGCGGCGACGCTGGATCTCACGGATGCGCAAGGCGTGGTCCGGGGGCATGTGTTCTACGTCGCCTATCGCGTGCCGAACCAGGGCGGGCGGGTGCGGCCCGTCACCTTCCTGTGGAACGGTGGCCCCGGCGCCAATGCGACCCTGCTGCATTTCGAGGCCTTCGGGCCCAAGCGGCTGGAGGGCGACGGGCTGGTGGACAACGCCCAGACCCTGCTGGCCGACAGCGACCTGGTGTTCGTCGATCCCGTGGGCACCGGCTTCAGCCGCCCGGCGACCGCCGACGACGGCCAGCGCTTCTACAGCACCCTGGGCGACATCGCCGCCATTACCGATTTCGTCCAGGCCTGGATGGCCCGGCATGCCGGCGCTGAAACGCCCGTTTACCTGGTGGGGGAAAGCTATGGCGTCTGGCGGGCCGCCGGCGTGGCGGAGGCGCTGGAGAAGCGGGGCCGCGCGGTCGCGGGCGTCGTCCTGATTTCGGGCGGCATTCCGGTGGGACCGGTGCTGCCCAAGGAACTGGCGACGGCGCTGAAGATCCCTGGCCGCGCCGCCGCCGCCCAGGTCCATGGCCGGCTGCCGGCCAGCCTGGCGGGGGCGGACCCGGCGGCCACGGCCGAGGCCGCCAGCGCCTGGGCGACACGGACCTATGCCCCGGCGCTCGCCCATCCCGGTGATCTTGACGAGCCGGCGCGGTCGATGCTGGCGCAGGATGTGGCCCGCCACATGGGCCTGGACCCATCCCTGGTCGACAAGGGAACGCTCGCCGTCTCCTCCCGGCAATTCCTGACCGACCTGCTGCCGGGCCAGCGGCTGGACACCTTTGACATGCGCATCAGCCGGCCAGCGGGGCAGGGTGAGGCGGCACCGGCGAACGGCCCCGTCATGGTCCGCTATCTGCGCGAAACCCTGGGCTATCGCACCGACCTGCCTTACCTGGGGCTGGAGAAGGACACCGACGCCACGGCCACGCCGGTGGGCGAACAGTGGGACTACAATTCCGGCGACACCTCGCCCGCCGCCTTCGCCGCCGCCATGGCGGCGGCCCAAGCCGGGGAGGGACCGCCCGGCGCCGAACCGTGGATACGCCGCGCCATGGACATGGACCCCAAGCTGCGCGTTTTCGCCGCCGCCGGGCTGTACGACAGCCTGAACAGCTGCGCCGCCAATGAGGCGCTGAAGACCCGGCTGGCGCCAGGGCTGGCCGCGCGGCTGTCCATCCATTGCTATGGCGGCGGCCACATGATGTACCGCGACACCGAGGCCCGCGTGCGTCTCAGCGCCGATCTCGGCCAGTTCATCGCCCCTGCGCACTGAAGGGTAATTTTATTCATTGGAACGTGCGGGGCTTCAGCGGCACCGCCGTGGTGCTCTTGGCCTCCGACAGGGTGACGATGGACCGGATGTCCTGAACGCCGGGCAGCTTCATCAGGCTGTTGAAAATGAACTCCTGGTACCATTTGACGTCCGGCGCCACGACCTTCATCAGGATGTCCATTTCCCCGAATACCGTATAGCACTCAAGGATCTCCGGGATGGTCTCCACCCCCCGGAAAAAGGTCTGGCGTTCCTCGTCCGACAGCCGGGCCATCTTCACCTGGGCGAAGATCTGCATGTGGAAGCCCAGCTTCTCCCGGTCGACGATGACCACCTGGCCCTTGATATAGCCCTCGCCCTGCAGGCGCTGGATGCGGCGCCAGCAGGGGGACTGGGAAATCCCAACCTTTTCCGCCAGTTCCGCCGTGGTCAGCGACGCGTCACGCTGCAACAGCGTCAGGATTTTCATGTCGATGGCGTCGAGTTCCGCAGCCGGCATATCCTATGTGGTCCCCTGTTCATTTATCGCATCGCCCATGGGGTTTCGCGCCCCTGCCGGGCATAAATCTACCGCCTGCGGCCTGTCGCCGATAGTGCCGCTTCGCCCCTCAGGTCCATGTCCGGTGGGGAGCGCCCCCTTTATTGAAACGTGCGGGGCGTCAGCGGGATGGCCGTGGTGTTCTTGGCCTCCGACAGGGTGACGATGGACCGGATGTCCTCCACCCCCGGCAGCTTCATCAGGGTGTTGAAGATGAACTCCTGATACCACCGGACGTCCGGCGCCACGATCTTCAACAACGCGTCCATCTCACCGAAGACGGTGTAGCACTCCATCACCTCGGGGATGTTCTGGATGCCGCGGAAAAAGGTCTCCCGCTCCGCCTCCGACAGGCGGGCGATCTTCACCTGGGCGAAGATGGTCATGTCGAAGCCCAGCTTCTGCCGGTCCACCAGCACCACCTGGGACGTGATGTAGCCCTCGTCATGCAGGCGCTGCACCCGGCGCCAGCAGGGGGACTGCGAGATGCCCACCCGCTCCGCCAGCTCCGCCGTGGTCAGCGAGGCGTCGCGCTGCATGTGGGTCAGGATCTTCATGTCGATGGCGTCGAGGTCGGCGGTCGCCATGGCATCAGTCCTTCTTGGCCAGCAAGGGCCAGGCGGCAGCCAGATCCTGGACCACGTGGCCTAGGGACTTGTAGAGCGTCACCTGCTCCGCCGACTGACGGCCCTCGACCTGGCCGGCCAGCACCTCCCCGATCTCCCCGGCGACATGGGCGTCACCGATGAGGCCAGCCGCCTTGGCGCGCAGGAATTCCGCCCCCTGGCGCAGCACATGCTCCCGGCAGTCGGCGATGAAGCGCGACCGGATCACCAGGTCGTGATCCACCTCCGCCGGGCCGGCGATGCTGGACCCTACGACGTTGACATGGGTGCCCGGCGGCACCCAGGCACCGCACAGGATGGGCTCCTTGGCGGCCGTGACGGTACAGATGATGTCGGCATCCACCACAGCCTCCTGCGCGCTGGTGGCGGCGCGCACGGGCAGGCCAAGCTCCTGCCCCAGCCGCGCAGCGAAGGCGGCGGCACGGCTGGCGCTTCGGCCCCAGACGGTGACGCGGCTCAGCCGGCGCACCTTGGCGATGGCCCGGGCATGGGTCAGGGCCTGCTCGCCATAGCCCAACAGGGCCAGAGTCTGGGCGTCCGGCCGCGCCAGCGCGTCAGTGGCGACGGCGCTGGCCGCCGCCGTGCGGATGGCCGTGACCTCGCCACCATCGACCACGCCCAGGGGCCGGCCGCTGTCGCGGTCGAACAGCACGATGACGCCCTGGTGCGAGGGCAGGCCCCTATCGAAATTGTCCGGGAACACCGCCACCAGCTTGGCCCCGAAGGGTCCGCCGTTGAGCGCGCCGGGCATGACGCCGAACAGGTGGCCCTGGTCCAGGGGCAGCACGCCGCGGGGCAACTGCTGCGTTTCGCCCCGCGATAGGGCCGTCATGGCCTGGCGCACGAGGGGGATGCAGGTGCCGTAGTCCAGGCGCGCCGCCACGGCGTGCCCATCGACGATGCGCAGGGACGGGGCGGCGGGGCGGGGGGTATGCTCATACAGCCAGGCCGTCACGGCCAAATCCTGCACGGCGTGGCCCAGGGACTTGTAGAGCGTGATCTGCTCCGCCGTCTGCCGGCCCGGCGCCTGGCCCGCCAGCACGGCGCCGATCTCCGCCGCGATATGATCATCGCCGATGACGCCGGCGGCCTTGGCGCGCAGGAACTCCCCGCCATGGGCCAGCACATGCTCCCGATGGTCAACGATGAGGCGGCTGGCGGCCACCAGGGCGGTATCGACCTCCGCCTGGGCGGGACCACTAGAGCCCACGACGTTGACATGGGTGCCGGGGGCGATCCATGCGCCCAACAGGATGGGATCGGCGGCGGCGGTGACAGTGCAGACGATGGCGGCCTGGGCCACCGTCTCCGCCACGCTGTCATAGGCCTGGGTGTCGATGCCCGTGGCGGCCTGGACCGCCGCCGCGAACGCCTGGGCCTTCGCCGGCGTGCGGCCCCAGACACGGATATGGCGCAGAGGACGGACGGTCTTCAGCGCCAGGGCATGCGCCAGGGCCTGGCGGCCGACGCCGACCAGGGCCAGGGTGTCGGCATCCGGCCGGGCCAGCGCGTCGGTGGCGATGGCGCTGGCCGCGGCCGTGCGGATGGCCGTGACCTCCGCCGCATCCGCCAGGCAGACGGGACGGCCGCTGGCGCCATCGAACAGCACCACCAGCCCCTCATGCGCCTTGCCGCCGTGGCCGTCGGTGTAGACGCTGACCAGCTTGGCACCGAAATAGCCGGGCCGCTCGCCGCCCACGAAGGCCGCCGGCATGATGGCGAAGGTGCGGCCGGGGCCCAGGCCGATGAAGCTGCGCAACTGCTGGCGCACACCGCTGGTGCTGAGCGCCACCATGGCGCCGCGCACAGCGGTGATGGCGGCCTCCATGCTGAGGCTGGCGCGCACGGCGGCGGCATCGAAAACGGCAAGGGCGGACGGCGCGGTATCCATAGGTGTCTTCCCTGTCATCCTGTTCCGATTCACCTTACGGGACCGACTGGGAATTATCTTTCCGAAGTTCGGGGGGCGATGCACCATGGGCCGGTAATATTTTCACAACACGGTCGAATGACGGATATTTTTATGCGTGCATCACTTAAAACCGGGTCAGAAGCACCGCACCCGGCCTTGCCGTTGTCAGGGGCGAGGATGGGACGTGGGTATATCCATGCGCTGACCGCGCGGCGACCGACAAAAATTTCCCAACCATGGCGCAAACGCCGGCAACTTCGCCAAAAAAGCCCCCGCGCAGTCAGCTAACATCCCCTTGGATTTAAGGCCGGTCTGCCTTGCCTTGGCGCCCCCACCAGCCGTGGATGTTATGGATGAAAATGACGCGCAGGGACGTGATGCTGGCCGCTGGCACCCTGTCCGCTGGTACCTTGACCATGGTTGATATCGTGCCGGCCGGCGCGGCGGCGCAATCGGCGCCTGCCCAGGGGAAATCCACGCTGCCTCGACAGCTGCCCGACAAATCGTCGTTCCTGGCGGGCGAGGGGGTCTACCTGGACTCCGGATCACAGCATCCCGTCAGCATCGGCGCCCGGGCCGCCGTCGATACCTACCTGTCCAAGCGCATGCTGGACCCGGCCGCTGCGCACTATGACCTGCCGGACGACGGCGTGCGGGAGAAGTTCGCCCGCCTGGTCAATGCCGATCCCGACGACATCGCCTATGTGCAAAGCACCACGGCGGGGGAGCAGATGGTGCTGCGTGGCCTGGGCTTGCCCCAATCGGGTGGCCACATCGTCACCGACACGCTGCACTTCTTCGGCTCCCTGCCGCTGTATGAGGAAATGCAGCGCCATGGGGTGGAGGTCACGTGGGTGGAGCCCAAGGACGGCCGCATCCTGCTGGACGACCTGAAGCGGGCCATCCGCAAGGACACCCGACTGGTGGCCCTGTCTTTGGTCTCCACCATCAACGGCTTCCAGCACGACCTGAAAGCGGTGTGCAACCTGGCGCATGCCCACGGTGCCCTGGTCTATGCCGACATCATCCACGCTGCCGGCTGCGTGCCGGTGGATTTGAAGGGCAGCGGCGTCGATTTCTCCGCCTGCGCCAGCTACAAATGGCTGATGGGCGATTTCGGCCTGGGCTTCATCTACGGCACCAAGGCCGCGCGCGCCCTGCTGACCCGCACCGAATACGGCTATTACGGGATGAGCGCGTTCAAGCCGCACGTCTATCCCTTCGATACGCCCAGTGGGCCGCCGGGCGACATGATCGCCGACTATGCCTACGCCGACACGGCGGAGGGCACCTTCGCCCACGGCACCCACGCCCATACGGTCATCGCCCAGTTGGACCACTCCCTGGATTACATCCTGGGCGTGGGCGTGTCGGCCATCCAGGCGCATGCCCAGGACCTGATCAACCGGCTGAAGCGGGAACTGCCCAAGCTGGGCTACAGCCTGATGACCCCGCCCGAGAGCACCACGCCCCTGGTCACCTGCGCCTATGAGAGCGCGCGGGAGAAGCTGGGGCCGAAGCTGGCGGCGGCCAAGATCAAGATGACGGTCAGCGCCAACCGCTTCCGCGTCACCCCTTCGGTGTTCAACGACCACACCGATATCGACCGGCTGCTCGCCGCAGTCGGTCACGCCTAAGGTCGTGCGTTCAGGTGGCCTGTTAAAAAGAGAGTTTTGGCAGTTGGGTTCATTATAAAAAGTCGGCTTGGCGGGTGACGAGCCATCGTCCCCGCCCGCCGGTGGCTGGGGGATTATCATGCGCGGGCTGATGCGGTGTGTCGTGGCGGGGCTGGCCCTGATGCCTATGGCCACCCCTGGATTGGCCGGCGCCCAAGGCGTGCCCGTGCCGGAGATCGCCGGGCCGGTTCTGGGCCCGGTGACGACGCCGCATGGCATCATGCTGAATGGCAAGACGGTGCGCTACACCGCCACCTTCGCGGAAACCGTGCTGAAGGACGACGGCGGCAAGCCCTTGGCCACCCTGTCCGCCACCGCCTATGTGGCGAGCCCGGTGGTGAAGACGAGGCCGGTGCTGTTCGTGTTCAACGGCGGGCCCGGCGCCTCGTCCTCGCCCTTGCATTTCGGCGCCTTCGGTCCGCGCAGCATCGTCAAGACGGCGGAGGGCAAGCGCGTCCTGGCCGACAATCCGCACAGCCTGCTGGCGGATGCCGACCTGGTGTTCATCGATCCCGTGGGGACCGGCTTCAGCCGTGTGCTGCCCGGCGGCGATGGCCACCCCTATTGGAACGCTGACGGCGATGCCCAGGCGGTGCTGGGACTGATCCGCGACTGGCTGCGCGATCAGGGCCGCGCCGGGTCCCCCGTCTACATCGCCGGGGAAAGCTATGGCGGCTTCCGCCTGGCCACGATGATGAAGTTCGCGGGTGACCTGCCCATCGCCGGCCTGATCCTCATTTCCCCCGCCCTGGACTTCACGGCGACGGCGGAGGCCCCCGGCAACGACCTGCCTTACATCTTCGCGCTGCCGGCCATGGCGGTGACGGCCTGGAAGCACGGCCGCGCCAAGATCGACGCCCAGACGCCGGACCAGGTGTTCCAGATCGCCGCCGACTATGCCGAGGGGCCCTACGCCCTGGCGCTGCTGAAGGGCGGACGGCTGCCGGCGGCGGAACGCGACGCCGTGGCCGCCCGCCTGAGCGACCTGATCGGCCTGCCCGCCCAGACCATTGCCGAATCAGGTCTGCGCATCGGCACCCAGACCTTCCTGGAAACGCTGCTGGCCGACCAGGGCTTGGTGGTGGGCCGCCTGGACGGCCGCGTCACCGGTGCGGCCCCCAAGGATGCGCCCGCCGACCGCCCAGCCGCCGCCAAGGACCCGGCACTGGGCTTGGGGTCCAGCAATGTCATCACCTCCGCCGTCGCCACCGATTACTTCAAGCATGAGCTGAACGTGCCGGTGGATCGCGACTATGTGTCCCTGACCCTGGACGTGAACTTCGGTTGGGACTTCAGGCCAGCCAAGCGCGAGGATGGGTTCTACCTCAACGCCGCGCCCGCCATCGCGCCCGTGATGCGGGCCCAGCCCAAGACCCGCCTGCTGCTGGTCGGCGGCTATTACGACCTGGCCGTGCCGCTGCTGTCCGCCCGCTATGCCATCGAGCGGGCGGGCATTCCTCTTGACCGCGTGACCGTTGCCGCCTTCGATGCGGGTCACAGCCCCTTCGACGGGGAAGCGGGGCAGGGTCGGATGCAGGAGATGATGCATGGTTTTTTGGTGGGGCGCTGATCGCCGGGTGCTGGCGGCGGCAACGGCCATCGGCGTGACGTTGGCGGCGGGGGCGCGGGCGGAAAACCTGCACCAATATTCCGGCCTGACCCTGTCGGGCGACGGCAAACGCCTGGCCGTGGTTGAGGCCGACAAGGCGGAAGGCGCGGGCAGCGCCGGCCACGGCGCGGTGGTGGTACGCGGCGCGGACGGCGCGGTGGCGCTGAAGGTTGACCCCTGCAACTCCTGCCGCTATGGCAACCCCGCCTGGTCCCCGGACGACAAGACGCTGGCCTTCGTCGGCAGTGCCGGCGGGCAGGCGGTGCTGTACCTCTTGGATGGCGCCACCGCGCGCCCCTTGGCCGCCCTCCAGGGGCTGGCCCACACGCCGCGCTGGTCGCCGGATGGCCGGGAAATCGCCCTGCTGGTGACGGAGAACGCCAAGAAGGAAGCGGGTGCCACCCAGGCCGGCGCCCGGCAGGTGGGCGAGCAGGGCGAGGGCGACGATGTCCAGCGCATCGCCATCGTAACGGTGGCCAGCGGCGCGGTGAAACTGGTCAGCCCGGATCGGACCTACGTCTACGAGTACGATTGGACGCCGGATGGCCAGGGCTTCGTCGCCACGGCGGCGGAGGGCAATGGCGACAACAACTGGTGGATCGCCAGCCTGCGGGCCTTCGGCCGCGACGGCTCCGCTCGGGTCATCGCCGCCCCGCAGACCCAGATCGCCTTTCCCCGCATCTCGCCCGATGGCAAGACCGTGGCCTTCATCGGTGGGCTGATGAGCGACTTCGGCTCCTTCGGGGGTGATGTCTACACCGTGCCTTTCCAAGGCGGGCAGCCCAAGGACGTGACCGCCGGTTATGCCGGCACGCTCACCTCGCTGGCGTGGCGCGGCAGCCGCCTGGTGGCGGGCGTCACGGTCGGTGGTGGGACGGGCAGCGCCGTGGTCGACCCTGCCAAGGGCACCGTCACCGAGGTCAGGACGGCGCCGGCCACCCGCAACGCCGGCGATGGCCGCGTGGCGCTGGACCGTGCCGGCACCCGCGCCGCCTGGGTGGCCGAGGGTTTCGATTTCGGCCCCCGCATCGAATACGGCCGCCTCGGCGATCTGGCCGCCATCACCCATGACAACGACGCCCTGGCGCCGCTGGTCACCGTCACCGACCTCACCTGGCAGAACGATGGCATGGCCGTCCAGGGCTGGCTGGTGACGCCCAGGACGCCGGTGGCGGACGGCGCCAAACGGCCCATGGTGGTGAACATCCACGGCGGCCCCTCCGCCGCGCACACGCCGCGCTTCGTCTGGGGCGACATCATGGCCGCCTTCGCCAAGGCCGGCTATGCCGTGTTCCTGCCCAACCCGCGCGGCAGCTTCGGCCAGGGGGAGGCGTTCACCCGCGCCAACATCCGCGACTTCGGCGGCGGCGACCTGCGCGACATCATGACCGGCATCGACAGGGCGGAAGCGCAAGCCCCCATCGACGACGCGCGGCTGATGATCTTCGGCCGCAGCTATGGCGGATTCATGAGCATGTGGGCCATCACCCAGACCCAGCGCTTCAAGGCCGCCGCCATCGGCGCCGGCTTGTCGGACTGGTATTCCTATTACGGCCAGAACGGCATCGACCGCTGGATGATTCCCTTCTTCGGCGCGTCGGCGTACGAGGATCCAGAGATTTACGACCGGCTGTCGCCCATCCGGCACGTCCGCGCCGTGAAGACGCCCACCCTGCTGCATGTCGGGGAGCGCGACATCGAAACCCCGGTGATGCAGACGCGGGAGTTCTGGCACGCGCTGCGCGCCCTGGGCGTGGAGACCAGCTTCGTCGTCTACGCCGATGAAGGCCACGTCATGCAAAAGGCGGAAAACATCGAGGATTTGAACCGCCGCACCATCGACTGGTTCGAACGGCACATCGGCCCCACCGGCGGCGCTGCCGGCGCCCATGGCGGGGCGCAACCTTGACCGGCACCGCTATGCCGGAAGTGGCGCCAGGGCGGCATAGTTTATGCGGCCCCCGTCCTGTTCCCCCCATATCGGCATAATCTATCCCGCAGGCCCGCGATAGGCTTTTGCCAACACAGGGAATTCCGGCCTGGGCGATCCCCGGGCCGGGTCCGGGCCGATAAGGGCCCGATGGGAAAAGCAGGAGCACCGGGCATGAAAAAGCGCGTTCCCCCAGCCGTCGCCCAAGCCGTGTGGCAGCCGGCGCCTGGACGGCCCAGGCGGCCATGCTGGCCCTGGCCATGGGCGCGGCCGCCGGGGCGCAGGCCGCCCCCGTCACCGAGAAATTCGCCATCATCCAGAATGGGGAGAGCATCGGCACCGTCACCGGCGTCACCGATGGCGCCTCGGTCAGCGTCGACTATTACGTCGACGACAACGGCCGCGGCCCGAAGCACAAGGAGACTCTCACCATCGGCGCGGGCGGCATCCCCACCCGTTGGACGGTGGCCGGCACCTCGCTGATGGGGGGCGGCGTCAATGAGAGCTACACCTGGGAGGGCGGCCAGGCGCGTTGGACCAGCCAGGCGGACACAGGCACCGTGTCGGCGGCCAAGGCGCCGCTGTATGTCGTCAACGACGACAGCCCCTGGGCCCTGGGCGTCTATGCCCGGGCCCTGCTGAAGGCGCCGGGCAACAGCCTGCCGCTGCTGCCCGCCGGCACCATGCGCCTGCTCAAGGTCAAGGCCACCACGCTGGGCCAGGGCAAGGACGCCGTGCCCCTGACGCTCTACCGTATCGAGGGCGTGAACCTGCAGCCGGACTACGTGCTGCTGGACAGGGCGGGCCGCCTGTTCGCCACCTTCGGCGGCCACTACCTGACCATCCGCCAGGGTCACGAGAAGGAGGCGCACGCCATCCAGGCCCTGGGCGCTGACGCCGAGCGCACCCTGGCGCGGGATAGGCAGAAGGCGCTGGCCCACCGCTACAGCCAACCGGTGCGCATCCGTAACGTTCATGTCTTCGATCCGCGCACGGGCACGCTGGGCGGCCTGTCCACCGTCATCGTGCTGCGCGACCGCATCACCGCCGTCTTGCCAGCGGAGCAGGATGGCGCCCCGACTGACGACCAAGTGATCGTGGACGGGCAGGGCGGCACGCTGATGCCGGGCCTGCACGACATGCATTCCCACACCACGCTCGATTCCGGGCTGTTCTACCTGGCCGCCGGCGTCACCGAGACGCGGGACATGGGCAACGACAACGCCTTCCTGCAAGACCTGATGCCCCGCATCGAAGCCGGGGAACTGGCGGGCCCGCGCATCACGCCCAACGGCTTCCTGGAAGGCCGCAGCCCCTATTCCGCCCGCTTCGGCATCATCCCGGAAACGGTGACCGACGCCGTCAAGGCCGTGGACTGGTATGCCGACCGCGGCTATTTCCAGATCAAGATCTACAACTCCATGACGCCCGACTGGGTGCGCCCCATCGCGGAGGAGGCGCACAAGCGCGGCATGACCGTCACCGGCCATGTGCCGGCCTTCGACACGCCCGACCGCTGCATCAAGGACGGCTACAGCGAGATCACCCACATCAACCAGTTGATGCTGGGCTGGCTGCTGAAGCCGGAGGAGGACACCCGCACGCCCCTGCGCCTGACAGCCATGGCGCGGGCGGCCGACCTGGACCTGAACTCGGCGCCCGTGCAGGCGACGGTGAAACTGATGGAGGAAGGGCACATCGCCCACGACCCCACCGTCGTCATCCTGGAACGCCTGATGCTGAGCCGCGCCGGCGTCACCCCGCCGGGCGATGTCGATTACCTCGACAACATGCCCATCGGCTATCAGCGCTATCGCAAGCGCACCTTCGTGCCCCTGAAGTCGCCGGCCGACGATCAGGCCTATGTGAAGGCCTTCGCCAAGGTGCTGGCGACGCTGAAGCTGCTGCACGACAAGGGCATCCGCCTGCTGCCGGGCACGGACGACGTCACCGGCTTCACCGTGCACCGGGAGATGGAGTTGTACACCCTGGCCGGCATCAGCCCGGCAGAGGTGCTGCGCCTGTCCACCCTGTCGCCCGAGGAATACATGGGCCATGGCGATTTGGGCACGGTGGAGCGCGGCAAGCTGGCCGACCTGGTGCTGATCGCCGGCGACCCCACCCAGGACATCCGCGCGGTGAAGAAGCCGCGCCTGGTGATGAAGGGCGGGGCCATCTACTACCCCAGCGAAATCTACCAGTCGCTGAGCATCAAGCCCTTCACCGACGCCCCGCCGGTCACGGCGCCCAAGGCGGATACCGGCCCTGGCGACAGCCTGGGCGCCCCCGGCCTGTTCGGCGGCGGCCACGACGACGACATGGGCGACTGAACCTTACTGGCTTTAGAACAAACAAGGGTTGGGGAACAGCGATGGGCACGTGGAAGACGGCGTTGATGGCGGGGGTGGTGCTGGCGGGCTTGACCGCTGGCCAGACCCTGGCGGCAGAGGCGGCTGGGGCGCCGCGCGTATTCACCTCCGAGCACAGCGGCACCTTCAATGGGCGGAAGCTGCGCTATACGGCGACGGTGGCGGAAACCATCCTGACCGATCCGGCCGGGCAGAAGACAGCCAGCGTCTTCACCACCAGCTACATCCGCACCGACGTGCCCAAGGGCACCGTGCGGCCGGTGGTGTTCGTCTTCAACGGCGGCCCGGGGTCCGCCAGCCTGTGGCTGCACATGGGATTCGTCGGGCCCAAGCGCGTCGATTTCGCCGACCCGGTGCACCCGCCGACCACGCCCCCTTTCCATACTGTCGACAACCCCGACAGCCCGCTGGATGTGGCCGACATCGTGCTGATCGATCCACCCGGCACCGGCTACAGCCGCATCCTGCCGGACGGCAAGCCGGAGCAGTATTACGGCACGGCGCAGGACGCGCAGATGACCGTGGACGTCATCGAGCGCTGGACGCGGGAGCATGACCGCTGGAACGCGCCCAAGTACCTCATGTCGGAAAGCTACGGCACCATCCGCGCCGCCGTGGTCGCCCGCCTGCTGGCCGGCGGCCCCATGGCGACCGGCACCATGGACGGCATGACCCTGAACGGCATCATCCTGCTGGGCCAGTCCATGGACATGTCGGGAACCGCGGGTGAGGACACGCGCTATCTGACGGCGCTGCCCACCTTGGCCGCCACCGCCTGCTATCACCACAAGGGGCCGGCCGGCTGCACGGCCCAAGGCCAGGTTGCCGCCGCCCAGGCCTTCGCCGCCGACCGCTACCTGAAGGCCCTATACGCCGGCAACGCCCTGGGCGATGCGGAGCGGGAGGCGGTGACAGCGGAACTCGCCACGCTCACCGGCCTGTCCCCCGCCGTCATCAAGGCCAACGACCTGCGCGTCAGCACCACCACCTTCGCGCGTGAGCTGTTGGCGCCGGAGGGGCAGGAGGTCGGGGCCTATGACGGCCGTTACACCCTGCCGCTGGCGGGCAGCGCCAAGGACCCGGTGGCCGACGATCCGGCCATGGGCCAGTACGTGCCGGGCTTCGTCGGCGCCTTCAACGACTATGTCCGTCACGACCTGAACGTGACGGTGCCGGAGGCGTACGAGGCCATTTCCTTCCGCAGCGTCAACGCCCGCTGGGATTACGGCAAGGCCTCCGGCGCCGAAACCAACCACGCCAAGGACCTGGCCACCGCCATGCGCCGCAACCCGCGCCTGCGGGTCATGGTCGGCGCCGGCTATTACGACCTGGTGACCACCCTGGGCTCCGCCGCCTACACCCTGGCCCATGCCGGCGTTCCCCAGGACCGGACGGAAACCCATCTCTACCCCTCGGGCCACATGCCCTATCTGGGAAACGAGGCGCGGGCCGCCCTGGCGCGCGACGTGCGCGCGTTTCTCAGCCAGTAGTGTTCCCTCAATCGCCGGGCGCCCGCATCCGCGGGCTTGGCTTCCTCACTGCGCCCTTCGGTACTCGTTCCGGCGGACGCTGTCGCGTCCTACAACGGCATGGTGATGCCGTTGACCGAGCACAATCAGGATTGGTTCCTTCCCCATGAGCGACAGCAAGGCCGGCCTTGAGCCCGGTGGCCTGAAACAGGGCGTCACCCTGATCGACCTGGTGATGCTGGGGGCCGGCACCGCCATCGGCGCCGCCATCTTCTCTGTGCTGGGACCCGCCGCGCAGGTGGGGGGTGCCGGCATCCTGGTGGCGGCCGGCCTGGCCGCCTTACCCATGGTGCTGTTCGCCCTGGTCTACGCCTACATGGCCTCGGCCGTGCCCCGCACCGCCGCCTCGTATGAATGGCAGCGGCAGTTCAGCCACCCGCTCATCGCCTTTTCCATCGTCTGGCTGCGGGTGCTCAGCAACGCCGTGGTCATGATCGTGCTGGGCCGGGTGCTGATGAACTACCTGGGCATGGTGCTGCCCCTGCCGGCCGTGCCGGTCATCCTGGGCTTGTTCACCCTGATCTTCGCCCTCAACTACCTGGGCGTGGCCGTGGCCGCGCGGGCGCAGACGGTGCTGATGATCATGCTGTTGAGTCTGTTCGCCGTGCTGGTGGTCAGCGGCGCCCCGGCGATGAGGCCCCATCTGTTCGTGGAGGCGGTGACCGGAGGGTGGCATCCCATCCTGGCGGCCCTGCCGCTGATGATCCAACTGTTCCTGGGTATCGAGACCGCCACCGAGGTGGGGGAGGAGGTCAGGAACGCCAAGGTGGTGGTGCCCTGGGGCATCGCCCTGGGCCTGCTGCTGACCGTGGTGGTCTACGTCGCCGTCTCCTTCACCGCCCTCAGCGTCGTGGGACCGGAGGCGCTGGGCTCGGCCAAGGCGCCGCTGCTGATGGTGGCGCAGGCCACGCTGGGCCGCTGGGCCACGCCCCTGATCGTCACGGCCGCGGTGGCCGCCCTCATCAAGTCGATGAACGCCATCTTCCTGGTCTACGCCCGCTTCCTTTACGCCATGGGTGCCACCGGCGTGCTGCCGGCTCCGCTGGGCCGCATCCACCCGCGCTTCGGCACGCCGCATTTGGCGACGGTGGTGGCCTTCCTGGCGTCGTGCACCGGCCTGGTCCTGCCCGACAGCCTGCTGTTCCTGCTGCTGTCCATCAACGTGCCGACCATGATGAAGTACTTCGGCTCCTGCCTGGCCGCCTACAACGTGGCGGACAGGCACCCGGAGGTGCGGGCCCAGGCCCGGCTGCGCTTCAGCCCGGGGCTGGTGAAGGCGCTGTCGGCCCTGGGCATGCTGGCCGCCCTGGTCATCGCGGCCCTGGGCTTCGGCACCGACTGGCGGCCCTACGCCCTGCTGGCCGTCTGGCTGGCGCTGGGCCTGGCGTATTATTTCCAGACGTGGCGGCGGCGGATGGCGGCTATCTAACCACTTGGGACGATCCGGCTGCTTGGCGGTTCAATTCCACGTCCGCTGATCCTGTTTCCAGGGCGATGCGCCGCCTGACAAATAAGGAATCACCCGCCCACGGGAGCCTTGGGGAAGAACTCAAGTGATGAAGTCCAGGAAAGCGGCGCGCTTGCATGCGGGCTGTCTCATGGGCACCTTGGCGCTGCTGGCCCTGGTGCCGGGCAGGGCGGCGCACGGGGCGGATGGCGCCGACAGCGCGGCGTCCACTTAATCGGGGGAAGGTCACCTTGGCCGGCGTCGCGCCCATGGATAATCAAAGCGGCAAACGCGACGGGCCTCGCTCCATCTACGGCGGAAGACCAGATGTCCGAGCCGCCCTCTACATGGCCGCCCTCGTGGCCCTCATGCGCAAAATCATTGTCCTTGCCAACGCACTTATCCGCGACCAGCGGGAATATGACCCCGCTCTATAAAGACAGTTGCTTGGCTTCCTCGCTGCGCCCCCCCTTTACATGAACTGGGCGGCGCTCGCTGCGGCGCCCGAAGCCGCGGGGCTACGGAGGCACGAGTCTCTATCTCGTGCTTCTTGTATTATTCCCAGCGCAGCATGTCCATTCCCGGAGCGCAGGACACTGGAAATTCGTTCTGCCTGCCACAGAATTCTGATTAAATTTTCTGAAAATGCCTCACGCGGCAATACGAGAAATACTCGTAATTTGGAATGCCTACTACAGGGAATTGAATATGCCTACTTGCCTGATTATCGATGACGACGAAATCATTCGCCGCGTTATGAAAGCGATGCTTTTACATCTTGGATGCAGCCGGGTGTGGGATGTTGCCGGCGGGCAGGGGGCGTTGGCTCTGCTTGGCAAAAATTCACCCGACATGATTTTTGTGGACTGGGTGATGCCGGGAATGAGCGGTCCGGATCTCATAAAGAAGATAAGAGCGCTTCCTAAAGGCAATTTGCCCAAAATAGTGATGTTCTCATCTGAATGTAACATGAATAGGATCAATCAGGCTTTTGACGCCGGCGCCGATGATTATATAATGAAACCAACAAACATCGATTTACTTTTGAAGCGAATCCAAAATATGGGCTTTCTTGTCCAATAGTCTATTTTCCAGCGATGCCCTGTCGATATTTTGTGGGAGACATCCCATAGGCTTTGCGAAAGCGGGCTGTGAAGTGGTCGGCATTTGAAAAGCCTGCCAGCGCGGCGATCTCAGAAATGCTCTTGCTATCCAGGCGACGATTGGCCAGCAGGGCACGAGACCGCTCAAGCCGCATGGTCCACAACTCCGCCATGAAACTTGTTCCCGTGGCGCAGAACAGCAAATGGAGGGTCCGTACGGAAATTCCATGCTCCGCCGCGAAGCCGGTAGGGCTAAGGGCGGGGCTGGATAGGCGGTCGCGCATATCCGAGCGCAGTCGGTCGAGAAGAGAGCGACCGCTGGCGCGGAGTGGCGCCGCATCTGGGCCGGCACATAACGCCAATAAGCCGGCGATATTTTCCGCGATGTCGGCGGCGGGAAGCGCCAAGCCCCCCATTGTCTTGGGGGAGATCTCCAACATCATCTCCGCGATGGCTTTTCCCCACCCGGATATGGTCGATATTTCATTGAAGAACAATCCCGTCGGAACCGAACCGATTGAACGAATCCACGACTTTTCAAAATATAAAGTTACAAACTCCACCGGCCCCTTCATTTCAGCTTGAAACGGGTTTGATATGGGATTGCAATACACATCACCAGGACGCCAATATAACTCATCTGAATTTGAATATATCTTGCCATTTCCTTTTCTGATCAAGGAAAGGCACAATATCTCAAGCCCATCCCTGGATATGTGAAAGGGCAAGCGCTGCGCCTGGATGTCGCTCAGCCAAAATTGGGTCACCTTCCCAAAGCCGAAGTCCACATATTCGGTGCTGGCGCTGAAATGATCGACATCCCGAAAGTCACACTGGACGCCATGGCAGGCATCGCCGACGTGATCGGCCCAGTATTCTTTTGCCTCCCGCTGCCCCATTCCCTCGGTGCTGAACCGGATAACGTCACTCGACAAACTCCCCCCGTCGCACCGATGAAGGGTGCGTGCGCAGTGTGCATAAGAAGTATATTATATATTGAATAAATTCAGGCCGGAGGAGGGATGTATGGTTAACGCCCGGCCTGAAAGGATAGGTTTTATGGTTAATTATTCCTAATTTGGGTAGCTTGGGGCAGAGCGCCTGTCAGACACCGAGGGGCGTCGCTTCCAGCGCCCTGTTCTCCTCATCCGTGAAAAGCCGCGACCGGGTGAGGAAGCGCAGGCCTTCCGGCCCCTCCAGGGAGAACATGCCGCCCCGACCGGGAACCACGTCTATGGTCAGGCGGGTGTGCTTCCAGTATTCGAACTGGGCCTTGCCCATGTAGAAGGGCTGGCCGCCGATCTCACCCAGCAGGACATCGCCGTCGCCCACCAGGAACTCCCCACGCGGGTAGCACATGGGGGCACTACCGTCGCAGCAGCCGCCGGACTGGTGGAACAGCAGGGGGCCATGACGCGCCTCCAGCCTTTTGATCAGCGCCAGGGCGTTCGGGGTGACGTCCACCCGGACCACCTTGGCAGGTGATCCGGGGGTCACGTCGGCCCGGCTTTCTGACATCAGATCCGCCGGACCCGTCATCAGAAGAAGCCCAGGGCGTTGGGGCTGTAGCTGACCAACTGGTTCTTGGTCTGCTGGTAATGGTCCAGCATCATGGCGTGGTTCTCGCGCCCGATGCCGGACTGCTTATAGCCGCCGAAGGCCGCATGCGCCGGGTACAGGTGATAGCAGTTGGTCCACACGCGGCCCGCCTGGATTTCCCGGCCGAAGCGGTAGGCGCGGTTGATGTCGCGGGTCCACACGCCGGCCCCCAGGCCATACAGCGTGTCGTTGGCGACGTGCAGCGCCTCTTCCTCATCCTTGAAGGTGGTGACGGCCACGACCGGGCCGAAAATCTCCTCCTGGAAGATGCGCATGCGGTTGTGGCCCTGGAACACGGTGGGCTGGACGTAGAAACCGCCGGCCAAGTCGCCCGACAGTTCCGCCCGCGCACCGCCGGCCAGGACCTTCGCCCCCTCCTGCTTGCCGATGTCGAGGTAGGAGAGGATCTTCTCCAACTGCTCGGAGGAGGCCTGGGCGCCGATCATGGTGTCCCCGTCCAGCGGGTTGCCTTGTTTGATCGCCCGCACGCGGGCCAGCGCCTTGTCCATGAAGCGGCCATACAGGCTTTCCTGGATCAGGGCGCGCGAGGGGCAGGTGCAGACCTCCCCCTGGTTAAGGGCGAACATGACGAAGCCCTCGACCGCCTTGTCCAGGAAGGCGTCATCCTGCGCCGCCACGTCGTCGAAGAAGATGTTGGGCGACTTGCCGCCCAGTTCCAAAGTCACCGGGATCAGGTTCTGCGAGGCGTACTGCATGATCAGGCGGCCGGTCGTCGTCTCACCGGTGAAGGCGATCTTGGCGATGCGGGAGCTGGAGGCCAGGGGCTTGCCCGCCTCGACACCAAAGCCGTTGACCACGTTGATCACGCCTTTGGGCAGCAGGTCCTGGATCAGTTCCATCAGCACCAGGATGCTGACCGGGGTCTGCTCCGCCGGCTTCAGCACCACGCAGTTGCCGGCCGCCAGGGCGGGCGCCAGCTTCCACGTCGCCATCAGCAAGGGGAAGTTCCAGGGGATGATCTGGCCCACCACGCCCAGCGGCTCGTGGTAGTGGTAGGCGATGGTGTTGTGGTCGATCTCCGAAATGCCGCCTTCTTGCGCGCGGATGGCGGCGGCGAAATAGCGAAAATGATCGGCGGCCAGGGGGATGTCGGCGGCGCGTGTCTCACGGATGGGCTTGCCGTTGTCCCAGGTTTCCACCGTGGCCAGGGTTTCCAGGTTGTCGTCGATGCGCTGGGCGATGCGCTCCAACACCCGGGCCCGGTCGGCGGCGGAGGTGCGGCCCCAGTCGCGCTTGGCGGCGTGCGCGGCGTCCAGCGCGCGCTCGATATCCTCCGCGTTCGACCGCGGCACCTCGCAAATGACTTGGCCGGTGATGGGGGTGGTGTTCTGGAAATACTCGCCGGACGCGGGCGGCACCCACTCGCCGCCAATGAAATTGCCATAGCGGCTCTTGAACGAGACCGGGCTGCCATACTGTCCGGGGGCGATCTTGGCCATGTAACGTGTCCTCCAGCTTGTTTTGCGCCTCAGGCGGGCGGTTTGCGCTGACCTCTTAAAGGCAAGGGGCGTGCCAACCTCATCAGGCTTTTCCGGAATCCCGCCGGATCAAGGCCTTAATCCATGCCACTTAGGTCGGGTTGCGGGGGGCGCCGATCTGCCTCATGCTGCCGGTCAAAGACAGGCGCCGGAACTGTCGCGGACCGCGACACCCGTGCGACACCTGTCGCAACGAAAAGGCTTGCGACACCCGTCGCGGCGATCGGGAGGATAGGCATGGCGAACGCCCCGCACGGCGCGGCCCCACATGGCCCGGCCCCAAGCGGCCCGACGATGACCCTGGCCGTGGCGCGTGAACGATTGGGCGAGGCGGGCGGCCTGGAGGGCGCGCCTGTCCCGCTGGTCATCGCCCGATCCTGGCGGCGTTGCGCCGACCGGGGCCTGCGCGCGGACAGGCCCGCCCACCAGGATCCTTTGTCGCGCACGGACCTGGCGGCCTTGCGCGACCGTCACCATACGCTGATGCATCTTGCGACACCCGAGTTGGACACCCTGCACCAGGCGATGCGCGATCTGGGCGGCATGGTGCTGCTGACCAACGACCGGGGCCTGATCCTGGATGCGCGGGGGGACGCCGGCTTCGTTCGCCGCGCCCGCCGCGTCTCGCTCCAGCCCGGCGCGGGGTGGGGGGAGGATGACGAGGGCACCAACGCCGTGGGCACCGCGCTGGCCGAACGCGCCCTGGTGCAGGTGCGCGGGCCGGAGCATTACCTGACCGACAACGCCTTCCTTATCTGCACCGCCATGCCGGTGACCGATCCCTATGGCGCCGTGGCCGGGGTGATCGACCTGTCCGGCGACACCCGCCATCCCCGGGCGGATGCCCACGGCCCTGATGCCCAGGCCCTGGCCCGCCTGGCGGTGGCCCACCTGGAACACCGCTGGGCCGTGCGGGCCGCCGAGGGGCATGAGACGCTGATCCGCCTGCATGCCCACCCCGGCTGGCTGGGCACCCCGCAGGAGGGGGTGCTGGCGGTGGACGACGGCATCATCCAGGCGGCCAACCCGGCGGCGCTTGCCCTGTTGGGCCTCGGGACCGAGGTTCTGGGCCGGGTCCACCTGGACAGCGTGCTGAGCGGCGGGCTGGAGCGGGGCGACCGCTTGATGCGAACGGTGGCGGAGGATCGTCCCCTGCATGCCCGCATGACGACGCCGGGCAAGCGCCGCCCTTCCACCTCTCGGCCGTCCGCCCGCCGTTCCACGCGGCAGGACCAGGGGATGGCGGCGGGCAGGGATGGCATCCTGTGGGACGCGAGCACCCGCCCCCTGCTGGACCGCGCCATCCTGGCGCTGGACGCCGGCATCCCCGTCCTGCTGCAGGGGGAGACGGGGACGGGCAAGGAGGTGTTCGTGCGCGCGGCGCACGCCGCCTGCGGCCGCGCCCAGGCCCCCCTGGTGGCCGTCAATTGCGCCGCCATCCCCGAGGGGCTGCTGGAATCGGAATTGTTCGGCTATGAGGACGGCGCCTTCACCGGCGCCCGGCGGGGCGGGCACCGGGGCCAGATCCGCCAGGCCGATGGCGGCATCCTGTTCCTGGATGAGATCGGTGACATGCCGCCGGCGCTTCAGGCCCGCCTGCTGCGCGTGCTGCAGGATGGCGAGGTGACGCCCGTGGGCGGCCGGCCGGTGAAGGTGGATTTCCTGCTGGTCACCGCGACCCACCGCGACCTGGCGGCCTGCGTGACCCAGGGCACCTTCCGCGCCGACCTCTATTACCGGCTGAAACACCTGGTGGTGACCTTGCCGCCCCTGCGCGACCGCCCGCTGGACGTCATCATCGACGCCCTGCTGGCCAGCTTTGGCGCCAACGACCGGGGCATCCGCCTGGCCCCGGCCACCCGCACCCTGCTGCGCCGCCACGACTGGCCCGGCAACCTGCGCGAGCTGGCCAACCTGCTGCGCACCCTGGTGGCGCTATCCCCGCCTGGCGCCCTCATCGGTCCGGCCGACCTGCCGGCGGATTTGACCGGCCGGGCTCCCCAGGATTTGGATGCGGCCCGTCACCCCACGCCCAGCCTGAAGGCGCGGGAGGACGACGCCATTCGTCAGGCCCTGGCCCGCCACCGGGGCAACGTCAGCGCCGCCGCCCGGGAACTGGGCGTGCACCGCAGCACCCTGCACCGGCGCATGCGGCCGGACTGACCCTGGATCTGTCAGGGGGCGATGACCGCCAGCGCCGCCTCCGCCATGGCGCGATAGCCGGCGTCGGAGGGATGCAGGTGGTCGCCGCAGTCATAGTCGGCGCGGATACGCTCGGGATGGGCCGGGTCGCGGACCGCGGCATCGAAATCGATCACGTCGTCGAAGGCGCCGCTGGTGCGGATCCAGACGTTGATCTTCTGCCGCACCGCGTCCTTTTCCGGCGTGGCATAGCCGGGGAAGGTGGAGCCGATGGCCGGTGTCAGGGTGGCGCCATGCACCCGCAGGTGCCGCGCCCGCGCCCGGTCGATGAGTTGGCGGTAGCCGGCGATGATGTCCTCCGCCGTCACCACGGGGTGGGTGGCGCTGGTCCGCAGGGTTGGCAGGCCGCTGAGGCCCAGATCGTTGATGCCCTCCAGCAGGATGACATCGGTGACGCCGGGAACCGCCAGCACGTCGCGGTCGAACCGCGCCAGGGCCGACGGCCCGACCTCACCGCGCAAGATCCGGTTGCCGCCGATTCCGGCGTTGGCGATGCCGATGTCCCGCAGTCCCTTGGCGCGCAGCAAGGCGGCCAACTGGTCCGGCCAGCCGCGCATCAGCCTGTCCTTGGCGCCGAAGCCGTCGGTGATGGAATCGCCGAACGCGACGATAGTGCGGGCCTTTGCGCCCGAATGGACCAGCAGGGCGGACACGATTTCCCGCGCGTCCTCGCCCCGCGCGCCGTCCAGGGCGACGGCCTCGGTCCGGTCATCGCCGGGCAGGGTGTCGGTGTGATGGTTGTTGTCCGCCTGCGGCACCGTCACCGTCTGGGGCAGGTGCAGGCTCACCACCAGCACGGCCCCGGCATCAAGCGGCAGGTCCAGCGGATCGCTGACCAGCGGCGCGCCCGCCGGCACGCGGACGGCGCGGGCGCCACCAAAGGTCAGGGTACGGAAGGCGCCGGGCGCCACACGCCCCTGGGCGTCGGCCACCGCGACCGTGGCATGGTCAACCAGCAGATCCTGCGGCAGGGTCTCGGCCGACAGCCGGACACGCAACTGGTCGCCGCCGGCGCTGATGCGCAGGGTGTAGCGCACCGTGCCTTGCACCTCCGGCGCCGGCTTCCAGAAGGGTAGGGGCAGCTTTTCAATGGGCAGGGAGGGGCTGGACGCCCAGGTGGTTATCCAGCCGGCGGTCTCGCCTTTGGCCCAGGCCCCCGGGCACAGCCCCGCGATGACGCCGGCCGCGGCCAGCATGGTCAGCAATAGGGATCGCCGCATGGATTAGTCCCTCCCGGTTGTTTGTGTTTGCGACCGTTGCAGTCAGTCCAGACAGCCGCACAACAATTATATTTAATAACTTTTATAACGGCGCACGGGACGCGGCAAGCCCTTATTACAATCGGTTGCAGCCACCTCCTCAACAACCTGCCGATGTCCCCCCGCTTTGACTCACGCCTGCAACTGATCCCGGATGGGAAGGCTGCGGATGCGCTTGCCGGTGGCGGCGTGGATGGCGTTCAGCAGGGCGGGGGCGATGGGGGGCACGCCGGGCTCGCCCACGCCACCCAGGGGCGCGTCGTACTGCGCCGCCGGCATCAGGTGGACGCGGATGTCCTTGGGGGCGGCCTCGATGCGGGTGACCGGGTAGCTGTCGAAGTTGTCCTGCTGCACCTGGCCGGCCTTGAAGCTGATCTCGCCCAGCGTCGCCAGGCTGACGCCCTGGATCACCGCCCCTTCCAACTGCGCCCGCACCCGGTCCGGGTTGATGACGGGGCCGCAATCGAAGGCGATGTCGACGCGCGGGATGGTCAGCTTGCCCTGGGCGTCCACCGCGACATGGACGACGGCGGCGGCATAGCTGGCGAAGCTGCGGTGGGCGGCGATGCCCCGGCCCTGGCCCTTGGGCAAGGGCTTGCCCCAGCCGGATTCCTTGGCCGCCCGCTCCACCACGCCGCGCAGGCGGCCGGTGTCATAGGCGTAGACCACCGGGTCCTCGTTATAGTTCCAGCCATCGGCCATGTCGGCCGGGTTGATCTGGCGGGCCGGGCCGATCAGGTCCAGCAGGAAATCCTTGGGGTCGCGCCCGGCGGCGGCGGCCAGCTCGGCCACGAAGCTCTGCACCGCGAAGGCGTGCGGGATGTTGGAAACGCTGCGGAACCAGCCGATGCGGGTGTGGCTCTCCGCCTCCGGGTTTTCCACCCGCAGGTTGGGCACGATCCAGGGGGTGTTGACGGCCCCCATGCCCAGTTCCGAGGCGCCCTCATGCTTCACCCCGGGCGCGAAGGTGGCATTGATGGCGGGGGCCACGGTGCGGTGCAGCCAGGCGACAGGCTTGCCCTTGGCGTCCAGCCCGCCCTCCAGCCGCTCCACCGACACGGTGTGCAGGAAGCCGTGGTGCAGGTCATCGGTGCGGGTGAAGGTCAGTTTCACCGGCCGGCCGTCCATGGCGCGGGACAGCAGGGCCGCCTCGGCGATGTAGTCGGGCTTGGACTTGCGGCCGAAGCCGCCGCCCACCAGGGTTTGGTGCACGGTCACGTTCTCAGCCGGAATGCTGAGCACCTTGGCCACCGTCTCCCGCGTGGTTTGTGGCGCCTGGGTGCTGCCCCAAATCTCGCATTTGTCGCCCGTCACCTGGGCCACCGCCGCCGGCGGCTCCATCGGCGCCTGGGCCAGGTGGGGAATGTAGTATTCGGCGGTGATGCGCTTGGCTGCCGACTTCAGGGCGGTGTCCACGTCGCCCTGGTTGCGCGCCACCTGGCCGGGGGCGCGGGCCGCCGCCTCCAACTCCGCCCGGTAGGCGACGCTGTCGTAACCGGCGTTGGGCCCGTTCTCCCAGGTGAGCTTCAGCTTCTCCCGCCCCTTGAGGGCGGCCCAGGTGTTCTCCGCCACCACGGCCAGGCCGCCCTTGGGCAGGAAGCCGGAGGGCAGGGGGGCCGTGTTCAGCACCACCACCTTGACCACGCCGGGCACCTTCAGCGCCTCATCCACCTCATAGTGCACCAGCTTGCCGCCATGGACCGGCGGGCGGGCCACCACGGCGTACAGCATATTCTCCCGCCGCACATCGATGCCATAGGTGGCGCGGCCGGTGGTGATGTCGAAGCCGTCGACCAGGCCGATGTCGGCCCGGCCGATATAGCGGAATTTGGCCGGATCCTTGAACACCAGCGTCTCGCGCGCCGGCACCGGCAGGGCGGCAGCGGCGGCGGCCACCTCGCCATAGCCCAGGCGCCGGCCGCTGGCGGCATGCACCAAGCTGTGGTGGTCCGCCGTCACCTCCGCCACCGGCACGCCCCATTGGGTGGCGGCGGCCTGGGCCAGCATCTGGCGCGCGGCGGCGCCGATGCGGCGCAGGGCCTGGAAGTGGTGGCGCATGCTGCGCGAGCCGTCGGTGTTCTGGTTGCCGTAGCGCGCCTCGTCGCCCAGCGCCTGATCCACCCTGACCTTGGACCAATCGGCGTCCATCTCGTCGGCGATGACCATGGCCCAACTGGTACGCACACCCTGGCCCATCTCCGCCCGGTGGCAGAGGATGGTGACGGTGCCGTCGGCGGCCACGGCCACGAACAGACGCGGATCATCCTTGACCCCGCCGGGCATGGCGTCGCCGCCATACTTCTTGGGGCTGTCCTCCGCCCGCGCGCCGGGACCCAGCCCGCCGGCCAGAACAAAGGTGCCGGCACCGAGCCCCATCAGGACGGCGCGGCGGCTGAGATTGGTGATCGTGGCGCCCATCACTTGGCTCCCCCGGTGCTGGCCGTCTTGCGATGGACCTGGCCGGCCGCCTTCTTGATGGCGGCGCGGATGCGGGGATAGGTGGCGCAGCGGCAGATGTTGCCGCTCATGGCGTCGTCGATGGCTTCGTCGCTGGGATGGGGCGTGTCCTTCAGCAGCGCCGCCGCCGACATGATCTGCCCGGCCTGGCAATAGCCGCACTGCGCCACGTTCAGTTCGCGCCACGCCACCTGAACGGGGTGCATGCCGTCCGGCGACAAGCCCTCGATGGTGGTGACGGTCCTGCCGGCCAGATCGCCCAGCGTGGTCTGGCAACTGCGGATGGGGGCGCCGTCGGCATGCACGGTGCAGGCACCGCACAGCGCCTCGCCACAGCCGTACTTGGTGCCCGTCAGGCCCTGGACATCGCGCAGGTACCACAGCAGGGGCATCTCGGGGTCGCCCTCGAAACGCTGTTCCTGCCCGTTCAACGTGAACGTGATCATGTCAACCGCCATCCATTGTCATGCCGCGCATGGTGCCACCAGTGCCGCGAGAGGGAAACCGTTCTTGGCCTGGGGCCTGCTTACGCCCGCGGCACACCAGGCACCAGCTCACGCCGGGCGATAGCCACGACGCTGCGCGTCAACGCGGATAGCTGCTCGGCGGCCAGCCGGCTTACCTGCCAGAACAGGGGTACGTCCAGCACGGCGCCAGGGATCAGTTCCACCAGCCGGCCCGCCTCAAGATGCTCACCTACCAGCGGCGCTGGATTCATGCCCCAGCCCATGCCGGCCAAAGCGCCGTCGACAAAGGCCTGGGTCGACGGCAGCCAATGGGTGGGGGACACGATGTCGCGGCCCAGTTCCCGGCGAACCCAGTCATGCTGCAGCCGGTCCTTGTGGTTGAAGGTCAGTGCTGGGGCGCGGGCCAGGGCCTCCATCGTCACGCCATCGGGAAAATACCGGGCCACGAAGGCCGGGCTGGCCGTGGCGTGGTAGCGCAAGGCGCCGAGGGCCGTGACGCGGCAGCCCTGCACGGGCTTATCCAGCGAGGTCACGGCCGCCAACACCCGGCCGCGCCGCAGCCAGTCCGCCGTGTGGTCCTGATCATCGATGACGATGTTCAGCAAATGATCACTGGCGTGCGTGAAGGCCGCCGCCGCCGCCAGGAACCAAGTGCCCAGGCTGTCCGCGTTGGTGGCGATGGCCAGCGTCACCCGCGCCCCGGCCGCCGCCGCATCGGCCAAGCCCGGCAGGTGGGCCGTCAACTCCCGCTCCAGCAGGCCGACATGGTCCATATGCCGGCAGAGCCATTCGCCCTTGTCCGTGGCGGTGCAGGGCGTACCCCGCTCGATCAGGACGACGCCCAGCCGTTCCTCCAACGCCTTGACGCGCTGGGAGATGGCGGAGGGGGTGACATTCAGCGCGGCGGCGGCCTTTTCAAAGCTGCCGGTCCGCGCCACCAGCGCCACGGCCCGCGCCGCCGGATAGTCGATCATGGATAAGTTTCTCTAAATCTGACTTAGTTTGATTAATTAGCCTAATCCAGCGTCCCCGACTATCACAAGGGCGGGCAACATCGGGGCATCCTGGTCATGAATTTCTCCGTCTTCATCGCGGGCCTCAGCATGGGGCTCAGCCTCATCGTCGCCATCGGGGCGCAGAACGCCTTCCTGCTGCGCCAGGGCCTGCGCAACCGGCATGTCTTCGCCGTGTGCCTGGCGTGCGCCCTGTCGGACGCCGTGCTGATCGGGGCGGGGGTGGCCGGCTTCGGCACCATGATCGCCTGGATTCCCTGGCTGGACACGGCGATGCGGTATGCCGGCGCCGCCTTCCTGGCCTGGTACGGCGTCAAAAGCCTATGGTCCGCGTGGCACGCCACCGGGGCGCTGACGGCGGCCGGGCGGGCGGAGGAGGAGGGGCTGGCGAAGACCCTGCTGGCCTGCCTGGCCATCACCTGGCTGAACCCGCATGTCTATCTCGACACCGTGGTCTTGCTGGGTGCGGTTTCCACCCAATTCGACGGTTTCCAGGCGTCCTTCGCGGCCGGCGCCATCACCGGTTCCTTCCTGTTCTTCTTCTCCCTCGGCTATGGCGCCACCCGCTTGCGCCCCGTCTTCGCCCGCCCCGCCGCATGGCGCGTGCTGGAGGGCGCCATCGCACTGATCATGTGGTCCATCGCCGTCACCCTGGTCGCCGGGCGATAGGCCGAAGGTCGCAGCGAAAGGGGAACCATCGCCGTGGTGGACCGTTGTGCGGTGCTTGCAGTTGCTCCCCCAGCAGGATACCGCCCATGCGCCCCTTCACCCCCATCGCCGTCTGGGAAGCCCCCTCGGTCCGCCGTGCCATCGCCACGGTGGACGAGGCGTCGAACTGGTTGATCTACCGCTGGCCGGAAGAGCACCTGAACGATCCCGCCCGTCAGGCGGCCACCGCCGCTTGCCTGGCCGCCCTGGACGGTTCGGGGGAGGTGGAGGCGGCCCGCGCGGCCTTCATCTCCGCGGCGCAGGCGGCGCGCATCCTCGCGGACGCGCCATAAAACATCAGGCGGCGTCCTGGCCCATTCATGAGTCCCGTTCATGAGGCCATGCGGACTTTTGGGCATAGTCGCCGGACCATGCCCACCCCAGATTGCTCCCAAGCCCACCCGGTCGGCGGATGGGGCAACAGGAGCATGCGACGATGGAGATCATTCGCAACGGCGCGACGCCGTCCACCCGGGGATCATCGGATTATTTCACGGGCACGGTGCGCCTGGACCAGCCGTTCCAGGCTGGGGCGCCGGCAACCTTGCGCGGCGCCACCGTCACCTTCGAACCCGGCGCCCGGACAGCGTGGCATACCCACCCGCTGGGGCAGACCCTGATCGTGACCTCCGGCCTGGGCTGGGCACAGCGCGACGGCGGCCCGGTGGAGGAGATCCGCCCCGGTGACGTCATATGGTTCGCCCCGGGGAACGTCATTGGCACGGCGCCACGGCAACGACAGCCATGACCCACATCGCCCTGCAAGAGGCGCTGGACGGGAAGGTGGTTGACTGGCTGGAGCAAGTTTCCGAAGCCGACTATCGGCGTTGATCACACGATCCCGGCCAGCCCCCGGGCCGTGGCCACGAAGGCATCCACATGCGCCGGGTCCGTGTTCCAGGCGGTGACCAGGCGGACGCAGGCGCCGTCCCAGCGGTAGAAGCGGAAGCCCGCGGCCTCCAGGCCGGCGATCATCGGCTCCGGCAGTATGGCGAAGACCTCGTTGGCCTGCACCGGGCTGCGCAGGCCAACGCCGGGCAGGGCGTCCAGCCCGGTCGCCAGGCGGGTGGCCATGGCGTTGGCGTGGGTAGCCAGGCGCAGCCACAGGCCATCGGTCAGATAGGCGTCCAGCTGCGCCGATAGGAAGCGCATCTTGGAGAAGAGGTGGCCGGCGCGCTTGCGGCGATAGGCGAAGCTCTCCGCCAGGTCCTTGTCGAAGAAGATCACCGCTTCCGCCGCCAGGGCACCGTTCTTGGTGGCGCCGAAGGACAGGACGTCCACACCGGCGCGCCAGGTGATGTCGGCAGGCGCGCAGGCCAGGCTGGCGACGGCATTGGCGAAGCGGGCGCCATCCATGTGGATGCGCAGCTTGTGGGCCCGCGCCACCTCCGCCAGGGCGGCGACCTCGTCCGGGGTGTAGACCGTGCCGGCCTCGGTCGCCTGGGTCAGGGTCAGGGCCGCCGGTTGCACATGGTGGACGAAGCCGGCGCCGGCCTTGTCCAGGGTGGCGGCCAGGGTAAGCGCGTCCAGCTTGCCATGGGGGCCGGGCAGGGGCACCAGCTTGGCGCCGCCGGACATCAGTTCCGGCGCGCCGCACTCGTCCACCTGGACATGCGCCTCGTCATGGCAATAGACCGCGCCGTATGGCGGGGTCAGCACCGACAGCGCCAGCGCGTTGGCGGCGGTGCCGGTGGCGACCGGAAACACGGTGACGTCACACTCGAACAACTCGGCCAGATCCCGGCTCACCCGCTCGGTCACGGGATCGGCGCCGTAGGAGGGCTGGGCCCCGTCATTGGCGGCGGTCAGGGCCGCGAGGATCTCCGGTGCCGCACCCACCACGTTGTCGCTCATGAAGTTCATCGAGGACCGTCTAAGCCTTGTTGCGTGATATGGAGGAGGATCGGGCCGTATGGCCACGGGATGGAAGCGAAAAAGCGCGGAAAACCGCAGTGCTGTCGCGCTTCGCTGAAATATTGGACAAGCACCGGCGGCGGGGATTGCACCGCCGGCTTCCTGACAAAGGCCATTAAATCTCTGTCATGTAGACCGATTACGCTGGTGGGCCGGCCATCGGTGTGACCGTAATCACGGCGTCCGGGGAACCTGCGGGCGCATCGTCTGGTTGGGTTCAGACGCCCCATTTGAAGAAGATGGGGTGTCCGATGAAGTGGTTCCAGTAACGACCGCGATCTGGACCTTCCCGGTGCTGGGCTCCAGCAGCACGATACGCTGGGTCCCATTGGGAAGTCCGACCTGGACGGCCAGGCGGCTGCCCACGCTGGTCATGGCTTCGATGCGGCTGCCTTCGGGTAGCTTTAGCAAGGGGGCCAGGGCCTCGGGCGGCGCGGCCGAAAGAGTGGTCGTGCCTGGCGCCGCGTCATGGCGGCCAAAGGCGCGGGGGTGGTTGGGGTCGGTGGCACGCCGCCAGATCTCCACCCCGATGAAGGCGAAACCGGCGACGATCAGTACGCCCATGATGACGAGGAAGGTCTTTATTGTCCGCACTTGCTTCAACCATCTGTGCCGCCCCGGGCCAGCCTGCCGACACCCCCTTTGCGCGCCCTGGCGCCGCGGCGGGTGAGGGCGGGGCTGACCGCCTGGACCTTGGCGCGCCGGTGGTCGACGGGGCGGAGGATGAGGAGCTGGAGGGCGATGAGGCGGGTTCCACCCTTCTCGCTGTCACCATTCCCGACACCGCGGCCCGCGATCGGCTGGACAAGGCCCTGGCCCAACTGACGCCGGAGGCCGCCGGCCTCACCCGCTCACGCCTGCAGGCATTGATCGGCGAAGGCCGCGTGACCGTGGGTCAGCCGGGCGGCCAGACCATAGACGACGCCTCCTACCGGGTCAAACCCGGCCAGGTCTTCCACATCTCGGTTCCGGCGCCCGAGGCGGCGGTACCGGTGGCGCAGGACATCCCGCTGACCATCGTCTTCGAGGATGATGACCTGCTGGTGATCGACAAGCCGGCCGGCATGGTGGTGCATCCCGCCGCCGGCAATCCGGACGGCACGCTGGTCAACGCCCTGCTGTTCCATTGTGGCGAGCGCCTGTCCGGCATCGGCGGCGTGCGCCGGCCGGGCATCGTCCATCGCTTGGACAAGGACACCAGCGGCCTGATGGTGGTGGCCAAGACCGATCGCGCCCACACCGGGCTGTCCGCGCAATTCGCCGACCGCACCCTGTCGCGCACCTACCACGCCGTGGTCTGGGGCGCGCCGGCGGAAGCCCAGGGCGAAATCGAGGGCAACATCGGCCGCCATCCGACGGATCGCAAGCGCATGGCCGTGGTAAGCAGGGGGGCAAGCCGGCGCTGACGCGCTGGCGGGTCCTGGCCCGGCACGGCCTGCTGACCACCCATGTGGAATGCAAGCTGGCCACCGGCCGCACCCACCAGATCCGGGTGCACATGGCCCAGATCGGCCACCCCTTGGTGGGCGACCCGCTGTACGGCAAGGCGCGCCCCACCGGGGCGTTGGGCGCGCGGCTGAAGGAAGCGTCGGCGGCGGCGCAAGCCGGACTTCTCGGTTTTCGTCGCCAAGCGTTGCATGCGAAGGACATCGCCTTCCGTCATCCGGTGAGTGGTGGGATGCTGGCCTTCACCAGCGCCTTGCCCGCCGATCTCGCAGGGCTGCTTTCTAGTTTAGAATGATTTTAAAATGTGGTCGGATGCGCGTCTCAAGCGTATACTGATCAACGTGTCACCCCAACCCCGCCCGGGGGGCTCTGTTGAGCATCCGGTACCGGGGGGATCGCCCGATATCCGGGGATCCTTAGCCGTGAAAGGTTGTTGACCATGGCCACCTTGCCCGCCATCCCCGCCATCAGCTCGGAATCGAGCCTGTCGCGCTATCTCCAGGAAATCCGCCGCTTCCCCATGCTGGAGCCGGAAAAGGAGTTCATGCTGGCCAAGCGCTGGCAGGAACATGAGGACGGCACGGCCGCCCACCAGCTGGTGACCAGCCACCTTCGCCTGGTGGCCAAGATCGCCATGGGCTACCGCGGCTATGGCCTGCCCCTGTCGGAGCTGATCTCCGAAGGCAACGTCGGCATGATGCAGGCGGTGAAGCGCTTCGACCCTGATCGCGGCTTCCGCCTGGCCACCTACGCCATGTGGTGGATCCGCGCCGCGATCCAGGAATACATCCTGCATAGCTGGAGCCTGGTGAAGATGGGCACGACGGCCGCGCAGAAGAAGCTGTTCTTCAACCTGCGCAAGCTGAAGGGCCAGATGCAGGCCATCGATGACGGCGACCTGTCGCCCGAGACGGTGACCGCCATCGCCACCAAGCTGGACGTGCCGGAGCAGGACGTCGTGTCCATGAACCGCCGCCTAGGCAGCCCCGACCACAGCCTGAACGCGCCCCTGCGCGTGGATGGCGAGGGTGAGTGGCAGGATTGGCTGGTCGATGAAACGGAAAGCCAGGAAATCCGCCTGGCCGACCGGGAGGAACTGGGCAAGCGCAAGGCCCTGCTGGCCGGCGCGATGAAGGGCCTGAACGACCGTGAGCGTCGCATCCTGGCCGAACGCCGCCTGCGGGACGACCCGACGACGCTGGAGGATCTGTCGCAGGAGTTCGGCATCAGCCGGGAGCGTGTCCGCCAGATCGAGGTGCGCGCGTTCGAAAAGCTTCAGAAGGCGGTGAAGAACGCGGCCTTGGAAACGCACCTAGCCTAAGCCTGGACTTTTACCCGGCTGCAAGGCCGACGGCCGCAGGTACGGTCGAAGGGCAAGGGTGTTTGAATAAGACGGCGGGGCCTTGGGTCCCGCCGTTGCCTTTTATGGTGTGGGAGCGACGGCGAACCTTACAAAAGGTGATAAAGCCGACCTCTCGCCCTTTGAATAAAAAGGCGAAAAAAGAAAGCGGCTACACCTTTCACCATCCTCGTTAATTTTTTCATCCCTGGCCGGCCAATTCGGCCTTAAAGACCTTTTATTAACGATCACAGGCTATCACCATAAGTGCCGCGTTATGAATGGAAGAACCTGAGATTGTTATGAGCCATAAGGCCGACCTCGACAGCCTGGACATTGGATATCGGCGCCTGTCGGCCGCGGAGATCGAACAGATGCTGGCTCTGCACCTTCGCTACCTGCAGGGTCAGCGGGGTGGCGCACGCGCTTGCCTTAAATTTTGCGACCTGTCGCACGCGGTGCTGCGGGGCCGTGTCTTGGCGGATGCGGATCTGACGGGCGCCCGCCTGAGCGAGGCCAACCTGTCGGACGCCGACTTGCGGTCCGCCTGCCTGTTCGGGGCCGACCTGCGGCGCGCCACGTTGGAGCGGGCCAATCTGGTCCGCGCCGACCTGCGCGGGGCCGCCTTCCGCGGCGCCAGCATGCAGCGGGTGGTGATGGTGGAAGCCGACCTGCGGGACGGCCATCTGATGCGCAGCAAGAACGGGGAATTGACCCCCAATGTCCAGGGCAACGCCTCCGCCGAACTGGCCGAGGCGTCCATGACCAGGGCCGACCTCAGCTACGCCAAGCTATCCAACGCCTTCGTCATGCAGACGGACCTGCGGGACACGGACCTGCGGGGCGCCGTCTTCGTCAGGGCGGATCTCAGCGGCTCCGACCTCACCGGCTGCAACCTGGAAGGGGCGGACCTGTCGGAGGCCAACCTCAGCGGCACCAAGCTGGACGGGGCCGTGTTGACCCGCGCCCTGCTGCGCAGCACCAACCTGTCCAAGGCCAGCCTGCTGGGCGCGCTGCTGGACGATGTGGACCTGTCCATGGCCAACCTGACCGGGGCCGACCTGGTGCGGCGCCTGGACGATATCGAGGGCACCATCGGTGAGACGCTGCGTCGGCACCGATTGTGGATCTTGAGCAATGGCGGCAAGGGGCAGCGGGCCGACTTCTCCGCGATCGACCTCAGTGGGCAGGACCTGTCCAACCTGAACCTGTCGGCCGCCATCCTCAAGCAGGCGAACCTGAAGGGGGCCAACCTCAGCGGCACGGTGCTGGCCATGGCCGATCTCTCCATGGCGGACTTGCGCCACGCCGAACTGGCGGGGGCCGATCTGCGCGGCGCCTGCCTGGAGCGCGCCAGCCTGAACGAGGCCAACCTGGCCAACGCCGTGGCCTGCCCCATGGATTTGCGCAACGGCCACGCCTGGCCCACGAATTTCAACAAGGCGCGCATGGTGCGGGTGAACCTGGCGGGCGCCGACCTGACCGCCGCACGGTTGGAGGATGGCGACCTGACCCAAGGCAATTTGCGCAACGCCATCCTGGCGGGCGCCAGCCTGACGGACGCGATCCTGACCATGGCCGACCTGCGCGAGGCCGACATCCGCAACGCCGACTTCCGCGGCGCCAAGAATTTGTCCGCCGAATCCCTGGCCCTGTGATCTTGGTCCCCATACGTGGGGCCCCTGTGATTGTGGTAAGATGGAAGCATGACCAGCACCACCGAACCCCTGTCAAATGACCGGCGTGAAGCCGTGCGCCAGCCTGGCGAGGCCTATCCGATACGCGTTGGTCGCGAAGCGGCGCGGCTGGTCGACTGGTCAGGCAAGGGGCTGGGCCTGCAATTGCGGGGCGGCGTCGACACGCTGGCGCCGGGCCAGACGCTGACGGTCAGCATCCACAGCGAGGTCACCAACGGCGTGGCACTGTTCCCCATCGTTGTCCGCCGCGTGGATGTGGACCGGCGCGTCATCGGCGCCGATTTCCTGGACGAGGCGGAGGATGCCGCCGACTTCCTGGCCTGCCTGCTGGCGATGTCGGACGCTCGTTAGAGCCGATCGGCCAAAGCTGAAAATCCCCTTTGGGCGTGAAGCTGCTCGTGGACAGACTCAGCTAGTGCCGGCTGCGTCTGGCTTTACGCAGCCGGCACTCGTCCTGGACAGGACGCCCGGCCCGCACCCGCCCCGCGCGGGCGTTGCCATCCAGCCAATAGGCCAATTCCGGCGGGTGGCCAGGCTGGTAGTGCGCGTCGTCGCTGGCTGCCCGTGTCTCCCGCACCGTGTGGGCGATGCCGCCGCAGCCCGTGAAATTTCAGAATAACTGGCACCGTTCAGGCGCAATTCAAATTCCGTCACCCGCTCACCGCCGAACACCAGGTGGGCGTGGCCGTCAATCAAGCTCGGCGTGATCCACCGGCTGCCGGCATCCCCGTACGTGCACCGCCAGGGCGCCATTTTCAGCGCCACCGTAAGGCGTTGCCGCCCCCGCCGCCATGATGGCTAGGTTGGCGGGGGGATAGGGTCCGCCTTCTGAAGATTTCTGACAGGTCAGATGATCCGACAAGTCTTTACGATCCATCAATCCACCGGTAGGATGGGCCCGTATCGTCATCCTGGCCACCGAAAAAGACAGTTCCGGTGATCAACTGGCGGCCATCAATGGCCGCCAGCCGGCGAAACAGGCAAGAGGCATGTCAATGGGCTCCCCCCTTCCACCGCGCGGCGTCAACATGCGCATCTTATTCACCGGCTTGGCCCTGCGGCCCGGTGGCTGGGACCGTGGTGCGGCGGCGACGCCCAGTGGTGAACGCCTGGAGGAACTGTACTGGCTGGACCATGGCCAGCGTCCTCTGACAGGTCACGACTTGGCCATCGGCTGCGGCCACCGCCATGACCTGGACCAGCCCACGGTCGGCAAATGACGGCGCCGATCTTCACCTTCCGGCAGGGGACGGTGCCGCTGCTGATCTCCTTCCCGCATGTCGGCATTCAGGTGCCGGGCGACATCGCCGCCCGCCTGGTGCCGGAGGCGCACGCGCTGGTCGACACCGACTGGCATGTCGACGCTCTGTACGACTTCGCGGACGCGATCGGCGCCTCCACCCTGGTGGCGGGCCACAGCCGCTACGTCGTGGATCTGAACCGGCCGGCGGATGACGCCAACCTCTATCCCGGCCAGGCCGGCACCGGCCTGATCCCGGAGGTCATGTTCGACGGCACGCCCCTGTACCTGCCGGGGCAGGGGCCGGACGATGCCGAAAAGGCCGCCCGCGTCGCCACCTATTGGCAGCCCTATCACGCCCAACTGTCGGCGGAGCTGGAGCGACTGAAGGCGCGGCACGGTTACGCCCTGCTGTGGGATGCGCATTCCATCGCGGCGGAGGTGCCGCGCCTGTTCGAGGGCCGGCTGCCAGACCTGAACCTGGGCAGCAACGCCGGAGCCTCCTGCGCCGGCGGTTTCACCGACGCGGTGTTCGGCGTGGCCCAGGCCAGCGCGTACAGCGCCGTGCTGAACGGCCGGTTCAAGGGCGGGCACATCACCCGCCACTACGGCCAACCGGCGGCGCATGTCCACGCCCTGCAACTGGAACTGTCGCAGGACACCCACCTGGCCCCCGGCCTGATACCGGCGCTGGACGGCGAACGCTGTCACCGACTGCGCCCAGTGCTTCGTTCCATGATCGAAACTTTTCTGTCCGCCGCCGCCCGGCATTACGCCAGCGCCTGAAGACAGCCTCACAGCCTATTGTTTTTTCTCGGGAGTTCCCGTGCCATGCACACCCTTACCCTGGTCCCCGGCCGCCTGACCCTGGCTGACCTGCGCGCCACCCTGGCGGGCCCCGTCCGCCTGATGGTGGACGACGCCACCCTGACCCATGCGGAAAAGTCCGCCGCCACGGTGGACGCCGTCATGGCCGCCGGCCGCACCGCCTACGGCATCAACACCGGCTTCGGCCTGCTGGCCAAGACCCGTATCGGCAATGACCAGCTGTCGCAGTTGCAGCGCAACCTGGTGCTCAGCCACGCGGTGGGCACCGGCCCGCTGCTGGACGACGCCATCGTGCGCCTGATCCTGGTGCTGAAGATTTCCAGCCTGGCGCGCGGCTATTCCGGCGTGCGTGGCAGCGTCATCCGCGCGCTGGTCGCCCTGGCCAACCACGGCGTCTACCCCTGCATCCCGTCCAAGGGCTCCGTCGGCGCCTCGGGCGACCTGGCGCCGCTGGCACACCTGGTGGCGCCGCTGCTGGGCGTGGGCGAGGTGCGGGTGGACGGCCAGATCCTGCCCGCCACCGACGGCATCAAGCGGGCGGGGCTGGAGCCCATGGACCTGGGCCCCAAGGAAGGCCTGGCGCTGCTGAACGGCACCCAGGTGTCCACCGCGCTGGCGCTGAACGGCCTGTTCGCGGCGGAGCGTGTGTTCCAGGCGGCGCTGACCACCGGCGCCCTGTCGGTGGACGCGGCCCGTGGGTCCGACACGCCCTTCGACGCCCGCATCCATGAGCTGCGCGGCCAGAAGGGCCAGATCGATACCGCCGCCGCCTATCGCCGCCTGCTGGACGGCAGCGCCGTGCGCGCCAGCCACCTGGATTGCGAGCGGGTGCAGGACCCCTATTGCCTGCGCTGCCAGCCGCAGGTCATGGGCGCCTGCCTGGACCAGTTGCGCATGGCGGCGGGCACGCTGCTGATCGAGGCCAACGCCGTCACCGACAACCCCCTGGTCTTCCCCGACACCGGCGACATCCTGTCCGGTGGCAACTTCCATGCCGAGCCGGTGGCCTTCGCCGCCGACCAGATCGCCTTGGCGCTGGCCGAGATCGGCAACCTGTCGGAACGCCGTATCGCCATGCTGGTGGACCCGCACCACAACGGCGGCCTGCCGGCCTTCCTGGTGAAGGACGGCGGCATCAATTCCGGCTTCATGATCGCCCACGTCACGGCGGCGGCCCTGGCCAGCGAGAACAAGGGCCTGGCCCATCCGGCCTCGGTCGACAGCATCCCCACCTCCGCCAACCAGGAGGACCACGTCTCCATGGCCACCTGGGCGGCCCGCCGCCTGATCGACATGGCCGACAACGCCGCCGGCATCGTCGGCATCGAGGCGCTGGCCGCCGTCCAGGGCCTGGAATTCCACCTGCCGCTGAAGACCTCGGAAGCATTAGAGGCGGCCCGCGCCAAGCTGCGCGCCGTGGTCCCGGCTTATGACCAGGACCGCTACTTCGCCCCCGACATCGCCGCCGCCAAGGCCCTGGTGGTGAACGGCGATCTGGTGGACGAATCTGTGGGCGCGGGGCTGGAGTTCCAGTAAGAGGGGGGCACCAGGGCGGCATGAGCAGGAGGGAAGCGGACCTTGACCACCACTGAGGAACGCTTGAGCGAACGGGCCTACCAGGCCCTGCGCGCCGATATCATGCTCTGCCGCCTGACGCCCGGGCAGCGGGTCAGCGAGGCCCTGCTGGCGGAGCGGCTGGGCTTCGGCAAGGCGCCCGTCCGCACCGCCCTGGCCCGCCTGTGCCAGGAAGGGCTGATGGCGGCGCGGGCGCGCAGCGGTTTCACCGTGGCGCCCATCACGCCCGAAGACATCATGCATTGCTTCCAGATCCGCCTGGCCCTGGAGCCCATGGCCGGGCGGCTGGCGGCGGGACGGCTGACCACGGCGCATGTCCGCCGGCTGGTGCGGGCCACCACCATCACGGTGGAACCGGACGACCCCGACCAGCACCGCAAGATCCTGGAGGCCGACCAGGATTTCCACGAGACCATCGCGGAGGCCTCAGGCAACCCGCGCCTGCAGCAAATCCTGCAAAACCTGTTCGAGCGCGGACAGCGCCCGCTGTTCATGGGCATCCCCCAATCCGAAGGGGCGGCGGCATACCGCGCCGGCAGCCAGCCCGTGCTGGCCGCCTTGATCGCCGGGGACGGGGAGAAGGCGGCCCAACTGCTGTATGAGCATGTCTACACCGGCCAGAACTTCGTGATCGAGGCGGTGCTGCGCCAGTACCCGTCACCGGAAGAGGATGGGGTCGACTGAAAAATTTGATGCCGTTCGGGGGGCCAGGCTGGGACGGGCGTACCGGAACGTGCTAGGACGGGAATAATGGATAGGACAGGGCCCCGGACGTGCGGCCCACCTGATTGGCGCGAATGGGGAAAGGGACGGGTATGGGGTTATGGACGGTCAAGCCGGTCGATGCGCTCATCGCGGCCGGTGAGGGGAAGCACGGCGCCGCGAAGCTGACGCGCGGCCTGGGCACGCTGGATTTGATCCTGGCGGGCGTGGGGTGCACGGTGGGGGCCGGCATCTTCGTCATGACCGGATCGCAGGCCGCCACCCATGCCGGCCCGGCGGTCGCCATCTCCTTCGCCTTCGCCGCCCTGGCCTGCCTGTTCGCCGGGCTGTGCTTCGCCGAACTGGCCACCGTCATCCCTGTGGCAGGTAGCGCCTACAGCTATACCTACGCCACCTTGGGCGAAATGGTGGCTTGGCTGGTCGGCTGGAACCTGGTGCTGGAATACATGATCAGCGGCTCGGCCGTGGCCGTGGGCTTCTCCGGCTACCTCAACGCCTTCCTGGAGCAATGGGGGGTGCATCTGCCCACCAACCTGGCGTCGGCCCCCTTGTCCTACTCGGACGAGAAGGGTTTTGAGTGGACCGGGGCCTTCATCAACGGGCCGGCCGTGTTCATCATCGCCCTGTGCGGCGTGATCCTCAGCCTGGGCATCAAGGAAACCGCGCGCTTCAACAACATCTCCGTGGCCATCAAGGTCGGCGCCATGGTGCTGTTCGCGGTGGTGGGCATCTTCTATGTCGACACCGCCAACTGGCACCCCTTCATTCCGGCGAACACGGGCGAGGGGGCCTTCGGCTGGTCCGGCGTGTTCCGCGCGGCCGGCACCCTGTTCTTCGCCTATATCGGCTTCGATGCCGTTTCCACCGCGGCGCAGGAGGCGCGGTCGCCCCAGCGCACGGTGCCGCGCGGCATCCTGGGCGGCTTGGCCGTCTGCGTGACCTTGTACGTGGTGGTGGGCCTGGTCATGACCGGCCTGGCGCCCTACACCATGCTGGACGCGCCCGAGGCCATCTTCATCGCCATCAAGAACGCCGGCCCGTCCCTGGCCTGGCTGGGCATGATCATCAACCTGGCCGCCATCCTGGGCCTGGGCTCCGCCATCCTCATCTGCAACTACGGTCAGATCCGCATCTTCTACGCCATGGCGCGTGACGGCCTGATGCCGCCGTCCTTCGCCTCGGTCAACCCGGAACACCATGTGCCGTGGCAGGCGACGCTGTGGGTGACCCTGGTCGCCGCCATCATCGGCGGCATCGCCCCCCTGGACGTGCTGGGCGACCTGGTGTCCCTGGGCACGCTCATGGCCTTCGCCCTGGTCTGCGTCGCCACCCTGGTGCTGCGCGTGCGCGACCCCCACCGCCCGCGCCCCTTCCGCGTGCCCTACCTGCCGGTGGTGGCCGTGATCGGTGCCGTGATCTGCGTGGCGTTGATGATCTCGCTGGGCCTCAGCAATTGGATCCGCTTTGGCGCGTGGAGCCTGCTGGGCCTGGCCATCTACTTCGCCTACGGCATGCGCAACTCCGCCCGCCAGCGCGAAGCGCAACTGGCGGAGTGATCAGCCGGCGGACAGCAGAAGGGCGGGTTCGGCAGCGTTCCCGCCCATGCGCCGCCAACGGTTGACGGCGCCACGATCAAACGAGACAAACACCTCACCGCCCTTGTCCCGGCCTTCGGTCGCGATAACCCCATCGGCGAAATCGCCCCCGGCACGCAGAAAAGCGACACCCGCCGCCAACGCCGACCTGTCGACCACGATCACATCGACAAGCAGCAGGCGTTCCAGTTGATCCGCGATATCCCTGGCGGGAAGTCGATACCCGCGTCGCAATACCCAGGCCGCCTCGCACAACGCGGGCAGGGGAATGACGATCCGTGTCGCTTTGGCCATCAGGGCGCGCGCCTCGTCCGCCTGCTCTGGATCGTCTTCAATGAAGAAACGGACGAGGATGTTGGTATCGATGGTAATCTTCACCGCTCGCCAGCCCAACCGGCCGTGATCGCCTCATTCATTTCGTCAATGGTTAGGACGGGCTGGCCGGGCCGTTTCAGAGCGCCGAACAACTCCGTTATCGCCAAGCCCGGCTTGGCATGGACTTGGACCCTACCGTCAGGAAGCAGATCGACCACGACCTTGTCACCAGGCCCAATTCCCAGGTGAGCCAGAACCTCTTGGCGTAAGGTAACCTGGCCCTTGGCCGTCACTGTCAGCTCAATGGACATGGGAGAGTGTCCCTGATGGAGATCATCTCTATCGTAAGGCACACTACCCTTACTGGCAACCCGGGTAGTGTCACCCCTCCCAATCCCGTTCCAGGCGGCGGCTGGAAAGGATGAAAAACAGGGCGCTCAGCAGGTAGAAGCCCAGGCCGATCAGCATGGAGTAGCGCAGGGCCTCGGCGCCGAAGCGGGGGGCGAGGAAGTCGGACAGGCGGCCGAAGAAGAAGATGCCGAAGCCGATGCCCACCAGGTTGTTGATGAACAGGAAGATGGCCGAGGCCGTGGCCCGCATGGACGGCGGCACCACATGCTGCACGGCGGCAATGATGGGGCCCAGCCAGGCGAGGCCCAGGGCCAGCGGCAGGGTGCACAGCGCCGCCACCAGCCACAGTTCCTTGGCCAGGAAGCCCAGGGCGTAGAGCGGCACGGCGATCAGGAAGGCCACCGCCGGCACCAGGGGATAGGCCGCCTTGGCACGGCCGCCCAGCCGGTCGGCCAGGGCGCCGCCCGCCCAGATGCCCAAGGTTCCCGCCACCAGGGTGCCGCCGCCCAGCAGCAGCGAGACGTCGGTCAGCGCCATGCCGTGCATGCGTCCCAGGAACGACGGCATCCAGAACGCCAGCCCATACCCCAGGACGGAGCAGGAGGCGGCCCCGGCGGACAGCAGCCAGAACGACGGCTTGGTGCCCAGGATGGCCAGAACGGCCCGCAACGGCACCGGGCTGCCCGCGTTCTTCACGGCGTCGAACGCGCCGCGCACCGGCTCGCGCACCGTCAGCAGGAAGATCGGCGTCATGACCAGGCCGGCGACGCCGCAGACGGTGAAGGCCAGGCGCCAGTTCACCGCCGTGGCGATGTAGCCGCCCAGCAGGATGCCCAAGGCGCTGCCAAAGGGGATGCCGAAAGAGTAGACGGCCAGGGCGCGGGCGCGCTGCCGCTTGGGGAAATAGTCGCTGATCAGGGAATAGGCGGGGGCCACGCCGCCGGCCTCCCCCACGCCCACGCCCATGCGGCACAGGAACAGCTGCCAGAACAGGCCCACCTGGCCGGTCAGCGCGGTGAAGCCGCTCCACAGCGCCAGCGACACCGCCATGATGCGCACCCGGCTCATGCGGTCAGCCAGCCGGGCGATGGGGATGGCGAGGAAGGTGTAGAACAGGGCGAAGGCCGGGCCGCCCAACCAGCCCAACTGGGTATCGGTCAGGCCCAGTTCCGTCTTGATGGGCACGGCCAGGATGCTGAGGATCTGGCGATCCACGAAATTCAGGGTGTAGACGACGAACAGCGCCGCCATCACCAGGACGCGATATCCTGGCCGGACCAGGGTCGGGGCCGGCGGAAGGGCGGTTTCGGTCATCGTGCTCTCGCTCATGGGTGATCCTGGCTGTTCTCTAGCATGGGGAAGCGGGCGGGACCGCTGATCTGGATCCCACCCGCCCAGGCGCCGGACACGCCGGTCTCAGAAATGCAGGCCAACCGTGCCGGTGATGGTGCGCGGCGGGCCGTAATAGGCGGCGAAGGAATTGGCATAGGTGGCGCCGCCGAAGGGATAACCGCCCACCCGGTAGCGCTCATCGGTCAGGTTCTTGGCATGCAGGCCCACCTGCCAATGGTCATTGGCGGAGGTCCAGATGAAATTCAGGTCCAGCAAGGTGTAGCCCGGCTGGTCCAGGATGCTGGCGGTGTCGTATAGCTGGGTGAAGCTGCGGTACGACACGCTGGCGGAGGAGTTCAGGGTGCTCTTGTCATCGAAGGGCAGCAGGTAGGACAGGGTGAACCCCGTGGTCCATTTGGGCGTGTTCTGGAAGCCGCGGGTGTTGGCCACGTCCACGTATTGCCTGCTGGTCAGATCATAGGACAGGAACTTGTCGAACTGCGCCAGGGTGTAGCCGACATTGGCCTGGGCGGTCAGCTGGCGGGTCAACTTGGCCACGGCCTCCAACTCCAGGCCATAGATGTGGCTGGCACCGGCGTTGTCGACGAAGCTGGCGATGCCGGTGGCGGTGGGCACCTGGGTTGTCACCTGCTGGCCCGAATAGTCGGCGTAGAATCCGGCCACGTTCAAGGTCAGGCGCCGGTCCAGATAGTCCCCCTTCAGGCCCACCTCATAGCTGTTGACCGTTTCGGGGTTGTAGCCCTTGACCGTGTCGGGGGTCAGCACCGCGTCGCCGCGCATGTCGAAGCCGCCGGACTTGAAGCCCTTGGAGTAGGAGACATAGCCGGTCATATCCGGCGTCAGCTTGTAACTGACGCTGGCGCGGGGCGTGAACTCGCCGAAGCTGCGGTCGTTGGTGTAGTTGGTGCGGATGGAGAAGGGGGCCTGCTGCTTGCCGCCGAACGCCGGGCTGCGGATGCCCAGGTAATAGGCGCGATAGACGCTGCCCGTCTTGTCGTCGTTGGTGTAGCGGCCGCCCAGCGACACCTTGAGGTCATCGGTGATGTCATAGCTGAGGTCGGTGAAGCCCGCGACGCTCTTGGTCTTGACCGAGCCGGAGGTCAGGATGCTGAGCCCCAGGTTCTGCACATCGGTATCGAAGGCGCCGGCCGCCGTGGCATCCATGTAATAGATGCCGGCCACCCCCTGCAGCCGCTCACCGGTATAGACGGCCTGGACCTCCTGGCTGAACTGGTGGTCCTTGTATTGGGCGGGCACGTCCAGATAGGGCTGGGGCAGGTTGTCGAAGTCGATATTGGTCTGGGTGTAGCCGTCCCGGTAGGCGCTGATGGCCTTGAACAGCCACTGGTCCGACACCTGCCATTCCGCCGTCAACGACATGCCGCGGTTGGTCACGAAGTTATGGTCGCCCACGCCGGCCATGGTGTCGTAGTCGTCGGGCAGGGGCGCGGCTCCGGCCGGTGTCACCGTTTCGCGGTGGCCGCTTTTGGCGTTGGACATGTCGTTGGTCTGGTCGGCCGCCACCTTGATGGTGAATGTCTCGGTGGGCTTGAACTCCGCGCTGATGCGGCCGGCGACCACGTCCTTATTGTACTGGTCGGCGCCGGTGTAGAGGTTGTGGCCGTAGCCGTCGTGACGGTAGATGGCCACGGCGCCGCCGATGGCGAACTTCTCGCTGAGCGGCGTGCTGCCGGACAAGATGACGTTGTGCTCGTTATAGCTGCCGATCTCCACCCGCGCGTTGGCGGTGGGCTGGTCGGTCATGTCGCGGGTCACGTACTTGATGGCGCCGCCGATGGTGTTGCGGCCGTACAGCGTGCCCTGCGGCCCGCGCAGCACCTCGATACGGCTGACGTCGTAGATGTCCAGCACGGCACCCTGCGGGCGGGCGATGTAGACATCATCGACATAGAGGCCCACGCCGGGTTCGAAGCCCCACAGCGGGTCCTGCTGGCCCACGCCGCGAATGAAGGCGATGAGGGTGGAGTTGGAACCGCGCGCCACCTGCACCGTGGTGTTGGGCGACTTGTACTCCAGGTCCGTCAGGTTGACGGAGCCCTGGGCCTGCAATTGGTCGGCCGATATCGCGGTGACCGCCACCGGCACATCCTTCAGGTTTTCCGCCCGGCGGCGGGCCGTCACCACCACCTCTTGTATCGTGTCGTCCTCCGGGGCGGGGGGCGCCGTTTGCGCCGCTGCCTCCTGCACCCATGCCGCAGTCCCCATGACCAGGCCCGCGACCGAGGCCCGCGAAATCCCCCTCAGCATCCGCCCCAACGTCCAATCTGCAGCCTTGCCCATGTCCTTACCCTCCCGTTCTTTGGTTCGTTGATCGCCGTTTTCCGCCGGTTCCAACCAGTCAGGGCGGCAGGCCGGCGGCGAAGCCGGCGATGATCTCGTTGAAGCGTCGCGGCTCCTCCAGATGCGGGGCATGGCCGGAGGCGGCGAAGGTGACCTGCCGCGCCTGGGGCAGGGCCGCCGCCAGCCAGTCCGCCGTCCCGGCGGGGTAAAGCTGGCTCAAGGCGCCCCGCAGGATCAGCGTGGGCAACCGCAGGCGCGCCAGGTCCGCCCGAAAGTCCTGGGCCAGCAGATCCAGCCACAGCGCGGCCATCGCCTCGGCATCGCAGGCCGCGATCTCCCCCTCCGCCCAGTGGCGCAGGTCGGTGCGCGGGGTGCCGGCGGCGAAGATGCGGCGGGCGATGCGCGGGGCGAAGGCGGCCCAGTCGGCGGCCAGCAGCCGCGCCGCCTGCGGCCCGCGCTCCTGGACCGCACCGCGCAGTCCCCAGGGCCACCCGGCGCCGTTGCACAGGCGCGGGCTCATGTCCACCACCACCAAGCCGGCCACCCGGTTGGCCACGCCATCCAGCAGGGCGCGCCAGGCCACCATGGCCCCCATGGACCAGCCGACCAGCACGGCGCCGCGAAGGTCCAGGGCGGTCAGCAGGGCGCGCAGCGCCTCCGCCTGGCCCGTCACCGTGGGCCGAAGGGCAGGGGTGACGCCGTGACCAGGCAGGTCAGGGGCTACCATCTGGAAGGTACCGGGCAAGCCGGCGACCTGCGGGGCGAAGAAACCACCGTGCGTGGCCCAGCCGTGCAGCAGCACCAAGGGGCGCCCCTGACCCGCCAGGCGGTAGGCCATCAGGCCGCCGTCAGCCGGTGTCAGCGGGCATGCGTCCCCCCGCGTGGCCGCGCCCCGGCCTGTCGCCCCAGTTCGTGCATCGGTGTTTCCCGCGCTTCGTGGTATCCAGCGACACGAATGTGCCGGCGGCACCATCCTCCCGCCGACATGCTTGCCGTAAGATGAAAGTTGAGTCAACGTTCAAGTTCTGAAAAACAAGAGAGGGAGGTGGGGCATGGCGCAATCGCGGGGTGCAATGGGCCGGGATGCGGTGGGGCCGGATGCGGTAGGGCAGGTTCCGGACGAGGGCGAGGGGGATGCCCTGACGCGGGATGGAGCGGAGGGCCGGGAAACCGACATGCCCACGGCGGAGGCGGCGGCCGGCGACAAGGCGCCACGCACGGAGCGGGGCAAGCGCACCCTGCGCAAGTTGCTGGACGCGGCCGCCCTGGAATTTGGCGAGCGCGGCTTTCACGAGGCGTCGGTCAGCGGCATCACCCAACGGGCCGCCGTGGCGCTGGGCACCTTCTACACCTACTTCGACAGCAAGGAATCGCTGTTCCGGGCGCTGGTGGAGGATATGGGTGCGCTGACCCGCCGCTGGATCGCTGAACGGGTGGCCCAGGCGCCCGACCGCCTGACGGCCGAGCGGGTGGGTTTGGAGGCCTTCATCGAGTTCGTGCGGGCCCATCGCAACCTCTATCGCATCGTGATGGAGGCGCAGTTCGTTGCCGAGGACGCGTACCGGCGCTACTATCAGGTGTTCGCCGACGGCTATATCAACAATCTGGAGTCGGCCAAGAAACGGGGGGAGATACGGGAGGGCGATGTGGAGGTGCGGGCCTGGGCCTTGATCGGCATCAGCGTCTTCATCGGCCAGCGCTACGCCGTCTGGGGGGACGACCGCCCGGCGGCGGACATCGCGGCGGAGGCCGCCGATTTCATCGCCCGGGGGCTGAAGCCCTGATGTGATGCCTTGCGTTAACGGGACCATTGCGTAACCGGAACAACAAGGGAGTGGCGCGCGCCGCGCCGGATCATGTGGGATCTGTTCGACCTGACGGCGCAACGCGCCCGGTTGTCGCCCGACCGCGTGGCCCTGGTGGACCTCACCACCGGTGACACCCTGAGCTATGCCGGGCTGGACGATCGCGCCGCCCGCGCCGCCGGCATGCTGGCGTCGCTGGGCATCGAACCCGGCGATCGCGTGGCGGTGCTCTGCCGCAACCGCCCCGCCTTTTTCGTGCTGCTGTTCGCGTGTGCCAAGTTGGGCTGCATCCTGGTGCCCCTGAATTGGCGTATGCCGGCGGCGGAGTTGGGCCGCGTGATGGCGGACTGCCAGCCCCGGCTGCTGTTCCACGGGGTGGAGGATGGCGCCACGGCGGAGGCGCTGCCCGTGGCGTGCTTCAACCTGGACGATGGCTTCGATGCGCGGGTGGGCACGCACCGGCCGCTGGCGGCGCGGGAGGTGTGGCCCGCCGACGACATCTGGTATCTGCTCTACACTTCCGGCACGACGGGGGAGCCCAAGGCCGTGCTCTACACCTACGGCATGGCCATGGCGAATTACGTCAACCTGCGCCAGGGTGTGGATTTGTCGGAAAGCGACCGCACCCTGAACTATCTGCCGCTGTTCCACACCGCTGGCATCAACCTGCACACCCTGCCGCTGCTGATGGCAGGGGGCGAGGTGCTGGTGCGGCCGGGGTTCGACGCCGATGCCGTGCTTGATCTCATCGCCGACGGCCGCATCACCACCTTCTTCGGCGTTCCCGCCGTTTACCGGCAGTTGGCGCTGCATCCCCGGTTCGCCACCACGGACCTGGGCGGGGTGCGGCGCTGGGCCTGCGGCGGCGCGCCGTTGGAGGATGCGCTGGCGCGCCGCTTCCTCGACCGGGGCGCCCCCGTCTGCAACGGCATGGGCATGACGGAAACGGGCCCCACCCTGTTCCTGAACGACCCGGCCGGTGCCCGAGCCAAGGTGGGGTCCATCGGCAAGCCGCAGATCCTGTGCCGGGTGCGCGTGGCGGATGCGCAGGGGCGGGACGTGCCCCCAGGGCAGGTGGGGGAGCTGTGGGTGAAGGGCGCCGCCGTCACGCCCGGCTATTGGCGCCAGCCGGCGGCGACGGCGGCGGCCTTTACCGAGGACGGCTGGCTGCGCACCGGCGATCTCGTGCGCCAGGACGATGATGGCTATTACTACCCCGCCGGCCGCTTGAAGGAGATGTTCATTTCCGGCGGGGAAAACGTCTACCCGGTGGAGGTGGAAAACGCCCTGTTGCGGCATCCCGGCGTGTTGGAGGTCGCGGTGGTGGCCATGCCGGACGCCGTGTGGGGGGAGGTGGGACAGGCCCACGTCCGTGTCCAGCCTGGAACCGATGTGGATAGCCTGGCGCGCCATTGCCGCGCCCTGCTGGCCGGCTACAAGGTGCCGCGCCATTTCGTCCTGGTGGATGACTTTCCCCGCACCGCCGCCGGGAAAATCCAAAAGCATCGCCTGATGGTGCCGCCGCCGGGCCTGGATTTGGCGTCGTGAGCGTGCTGAGCGGCCCCGCGCAGGCGGAGCACACCCTGACCCAGGATGATTTCGCCGCCTTCGCCCGCCTGTCGGGCGACGACAACCCCATCCATCTGGATGCCGGCCACGCCGCCCGCACCCACTTCGGACGCACCGTGGCGCATGGCGCCTTGCTGTGCGCCCTGCTGCGGGGCCTGGTATCCGACGCGCGGCCCGGTCCGCCGCTGGCCCGGCTGGCCGTGACCTTTCCCGCCCCGGCCTACGCTGACGAGGCGTTGGTCTTCCGCGCCGACCCGCAGGACGACACCCGCGTCCGACTTCTGGCCCAGCGCCAAGCCGATGGGCAGGCCGTGTGCGAGGGCGTGGCGACCCTGGCCCCATTGGCCTCCTCACTGCCCCCCGACAATGGCTGGACCGATCCGCTGGGCGGTTCCACCGCCAGCGTCACCCGCCTCTATGCCGACGCTGATCTTGGCCTTTATGAGCGGCTGACCGGCCATCGCCTGCGGGAACCGCTGGTGCTCAGCCTGTTTTCCTTCCTGCTGGGGACGCGCCTGCCGGGGCCCGGCACCAATTACCTGAAGCAGGAAACGGTGTTCTCGCGCCGGGTGCCGCTGGATGCACCGCTGGACGCCACGGTGACCATCACCCGGCTGCGCCCCGACAAGCGGCTGGTGGACTTGGCCACGGTCTGCCGCATCCATGCGGGCGGGGGAAGGGGTGAGACCGTCGCCACCGGCCGCGCCCTGGTTCTGGCGCCCCATTGGGGCCCGGAACGCTGGGCCAGCCATGCCCAAATGTCGGATTGCCAAGCCTGACCAGCGATAGTATCCAATATCCGACGGCGGCGACGCCGTCGTTGTTGCATCAGGAGCGGGGCCGGCGTCCCGCACCAACCTGCCAACCCAGGCAAGGTGGTTTCCGCAGCACATGCGGAGATGTGGCGGCCACCGGGATTGATCCCGTGCGGCGGCAACCAAGTGGGTCGCAGCGTATGGTCGCAGGGCCGGTCACGTCCGTCTGGAGTGGACACGCCGTGCATATACCCGCCGCCTTCCCCGTAAGCCCTTCCCCTGTCATTACGCAGCCGGAAGAGGGCCAGCCCGCACTTGAGCCCGCCCCCGGCATCGTCAGTGGGCCAGGCGACAGCGTCCACCTGCTGCGGGAGGAACGCACGCCCCTGCCGGGCGTGTCCGATTGTGTCGCCCGCACCTATGCCGTCGTGCACCGGCGCCATGGCGTCCACACCCACATCTACACAGTGCTGGAAAGCCGGCATCATCAGCGCCGGGTGGTCCACCTGCGCCAGGTGCTGCCGGGCGAACAGCTGGCCGCCGCCCGCGCCTGGGTCCTGGCCGGACGCCACCTGGGACGCCTGAACTTCTGATCCGCTGGGGACGCCTCAAATCCTGGGCAAGGCCGGCTGCAGATAACGCAGCAGGACGATCAATTCCCCGGCATAGCCGTCCACGTCGGGCGGCGCGTCCAGGGCATTGAGGATCTGGGCGCGCCCCTGCATCCAGGTGGAGACGATCTGCGCCTGGAACGGGGAAAGGGAGGATGGGCCCCCGACCACATGGTCGAGCGCCGCACAGATACGTGATCCCCGATCCTGGCGGAAGGTCAGGTACAGCGGGACCAGCGGTGTGTCGCGGCAGGCCTCCAACGCGAAGTCGCCCATGGCGTAGGTGGCGTTGCGCCCGGCGACGCGTTCGCCTGCCACCGGCACCAGCATGTGCTCCGCCACGGCCCGCAGAAAGACGCACAGGGGCGGGGGCTCGCGGTGGGTCGCCGGAACCTCCCGCCGCAGATCCTCATGGATCAACTGGAAAGCGCGGCGGATGATGTCGGCTCGACAGCGGAAATGATAGGTGGTGGAGGATAGGGAGACACCGGCCCGCTGCGCCACCGCGCGGTGGGTGACGGCGGCCACGCCCTGGTCGATGATGATGGCGACGGCGGCGGCGGCGATGCGCCGCTCGGTCTCACCTAAGGTGTCCAAGCCGTCCGCCGCCCGGCATGCCGGGCGGCGCAGACGCTCATACCACAGGCCGCTGTTGCCTTGGGGGTCGCACAGGTAACGGATATTTTCCGCCACCGACAGGGCGTAGCCCGAGGCGCCACCGGCCACCAGCAGGGTGGAACGGTCACCCACCAGGTAATGGGTCATGACGTCCGCCACATGGGCCGGCAGGCCGGCCAAAGCGAACAGGTCGCGGTTGCGCGCCTTCCGCTCCTCATACCAATCGGCCAGGATGGGACGCAGCGCGGGGGTGTGGCGGGCCTGATGGATCAGCTCATACCATACCAACTCGATGGCGCCCTGCCGGAAGGACAGGTCCAGCGCCTGCACCACCAAGGCCTCCGCCAAGGCCGCCAGGGGCATGCCTTCCCGGCCCACGGACTCATGGAACTGCACCCAGGTCTGCCGGTCCCGCTCCACAGCCGCCTGGAAAACGGTCTGGGTTAGGCTGTCCTTATCCCCCAGGTGATAGGGGACGGCGCTGGCTGAGAGTCCCGCGGCGGCGGCCAGATTGCGGACGCTGAGGGCCTTCAGCCCGCCTTGGGCCAACAGGGTATGGCCCTGGTCGATCAGCCGATCCCGCACGCCGGCCAAGGGCCGCGGGGCGGCGCGGGGCGGGGGCGCGGCCCCCGATGCGCGATCGTCTGGGATATTGGATAAAGCCGAACGAGTCGGGGACATCAGGCCAGAGTTCATGACCGTGCTTTTTTCAACTGCCGTCCAGCACTGATAATCCATCCGGGTTACAACAGCAATGCAAGGATGTCAGAATATATCACAATTGCGCCGCGGCAGGCTCTCCCTGCCCAGAAGATCGCCCGGCCGGGAGACGTCACGGCCCACCCTGCTTACTTTCGGACAGGTAGGCGGCACTGAAGGTGTGCTTGGCGGCGGCGATGGGGGTAAGGGTCGGGTAGAACTGGACGAAGGTCGTGTCCACGGCGCCATGCTCCCGATGACAGCTGTAGCAGCTTTGCTCCACGGGCAATTGCTCGGCCGGCGCCGGCGTCGCGTCATCCACCGCGAAGGAATAGAAACCCCAGCCGTCGTCATGAAAGCGCGCGGTGTCCTTCACATGGACCTCCAGCCCCATGACCTCCGACGTCTGAAAATGGCCGTTCTTGTTGATGGAGCCTTTGTCCGCCGCGCCGCGCACCTCCAGCACGAAGGTCGTCTTCTCTGGCCAGGTGCCGGTTTGCTTGAAGGTGAGGTAGGCCTCACGGTTCACGAAGACGTTGTCGAACATGGAATGGCCCATGCTTCGGGCGGGACCATAGGACATGTCCAGGCCGGTGGTGACATAAACCCATTCGCGGTACCCGTCCGGGAAGGCCAAGCGGTCATCCTTATCGAAACGCGGAACGAACGGGGGGGTGTCGTCCGCCGCGATGGACGGACCGGCGGTGATAGACAGCAGGCAAAGCAGGGGCATCGCCGCCGCGAGACGGCGGGCGGAAAGAACCAGGCCATGAGGGCCTCCGCTGGTGGGGTGGTGGATGGGTCAGCCGGTTCCGGCTGGGGAGAAGTGGGCTTGATACTGGCTGGGGGACACGCCGTACCGCTGGCGGAAAGCGCGGCGGAAGGCGTCGGCGCTGCGGAAGCCGACGGCCGGCGCCAACGCGTCCACGGTCGTTCCGGGCTGAAGCAGACGGCGGCACGCCTCGCCCAGGCGCACATCGGCGATGTAGTCGGCGGGCGGCCGGCCCAAGGCGGCGATGAAGCGGCGGCGAAACTGGCGGGGACTGAGGTTCACCCGGGTCGCCAACTGGTCGACGGACAAATCGCGGTCCAGATTACCCAGAATCCAGGCGGAGAGATCGGCGAACCGGTCGGCCGCCCGGCTCTGGAACCGCAGGGGCTCGGAGAATTGGGCCTGGCCGCCGGGGCGCTTCACGAACACCACCAGTTCCCGGGCCGTCGCCAGGGACAGCGCCGGCCCGTGATCCTCCTCCACCAGCGACAGCGCCAGGTCGATGCCGGCGGTGACACCCGCCGACGTGTAGAAAGGCCCATCCTTCAGGAACAGGGCGTCATCGCAGACGCGCAGCGCGGGAAACTTGCGCGCCAGGTCGGCCGCGTGGCGCCAGTGGGTCGTGACCCGCCGGCCGTCCATCAGGCCGCTGGCCGCCAGGCCGTAAATGCCGGTGCAGACGCTGGCCACCCGGCGGAAACGATGGGCGTTATCCGCCAGCCAATGGGCAACGGCCCCGTTGGTCGCCGGCTCGCGCAGGCCCTTGCCGCCCGCGATGATCAGCGTGTCCAAATCCGGCACGTCATCCGCCGCCAGACTATTTGCCGGCATGAAGGTGATACCGGACTCACTGGTGAAGGCCCCTACCGCCACGCCGATCAGCACGACGCGGTAGGGGCGATGGCGCGGCGGTCCCGCCTGACCGGCCTCCGCCAAGCCACCCTCTGCCAAACCACCCTCTGCCAGATCGGCGGCGTTGGCGAAGACCTCGGCCGGGCCGGTCACGTCCAGGGCGTTGACGTCGTCGTAGCCGATGATTCCGATAAGCGCCGGTGCCCGCGTCATGCCTGCCCCAATCCGTCCCCATCCCACCCCGATGCCGGGGTGTGCGATGGGGACAGTATCCGCGGGACGGGTGCCGGGCGGAAGGACATCCGCCCGACACTTCCGGCCATCGCCGGTGGACCCTGGCCAAGTGGCACCAACCGCCGCCAGCGGCGGCTGGCCGCGCGGGGTCAGGGCACCTCGTGACCCTGGCTGGCCTCCAGAATTTGGAACCAGTGCTGGCGCTGCATCTTCAGGTGGGCGGCCTGCGTGTAGGTGCGCACCCGCTCCAGGCGCGTCGTGCCCAGCACCGGCACCGGCCGCGCGGGATGGCGCATCAGCCAGGCCAAAGCCACCGTGCCGGGATCATTCACCCCGATCTCCGCGCCCACCGCCTCCAGCGCCGCCAGGGTGCGGCGCGCCTGCTCCGTGGCGCCGGTGAACAGGCCGCCACCGCCCAGCGGCGACCAGGCCATGGGACGCATGCGCAGTTCCAGCGCCTGGTCCAGCGTTCCGTCGAACAGGGGCGCCAGCGTGGTGACGGAAAATTCGATCTGGTTGGTGACCAGCGGCCGGGCCATCCGGGACTGCAGCAGGCGCACCTGCGACGGGTTATGGTTGGACACGCCGATATGGCGGATCATGCCCGACCGCAGCAGCCGGTCCAGCGCGTCGGCGGTGTTGTCCGGGTTCATCAGCGGATCCGGCCGGTGCAGCAGCAGCAGGTCGATGTAATCCGTGCCCAGGTTGCGCAGCGACTGTTCCACCGAGGCGGTGATATGGTCGCCGCAGGTATTGTAATGCTTCACCACATGGCCGGGCCGCTGGGGCGACAGCAGGGCGATGTCGCACTTGGTGACCAGTTGCAGGGCGGAGCGCTTGCCCCCCCATTCCTTCAACGCCTGGCCGAACAGGGCCTCCGCCCCGTAATCGCCGTAAATGTCGGCATGATCGAAGCTGGTGATGCCCAGTTCCAGGCACCCCTCCAGGAAGCGGGCAAGCTTTGCCGGGGTGCCGGTTTCTTCCCCCTCGCGGGAACGCCACGCGCCCCAGACCAGCGGCGACAGGCGCGGGCCTTCGGGATGCAGGCAGCTCAAGGCGTCGGGAACGGGCGGAATGTGGGTCGGGGTGCCAGGCATGGGTGCGATCCGGATCAAGGATGGGGCCAGGGATGGGGTCAGGGATGGGGAATGAAAGCCGTGGTTAAACCGTCTGGAAGAGGGGATGCCTCCGCAGCCCCCCGATATTCGACCTCTCCGAGGATCGCCGTCGAGTGGAAAACGAAGTGGCGCCTCTTAGTCACCGCAGGCGCCGAGGCTTAACCGCCCATCTTTCCCACCGCCACGCCCAATTCCAAAGGGTAGCGGACTATACCACGGTAAGTGCCAAGCCCGGGGCGATGTTAACCATGGATGGAATCGGGGCTGCCCCATCCATCCATGGAAATCCGGGCGCCGGCATGGGGCGGAATGGGCTTGGGAGATCAGAATATCGGTGACCTGCGCCGGGGCGACACCGGCCGGGTCCAGGCCCTCCAGCAGCTGCGAAAATATTATTTCGAGCAGCATGAAATTGAATAACAATTTATAATTGTTGATGCCATGAACCTAATATATTAAATTGAATTCATCAACTTAGCGCCTACTCCTCCCTAATCGGTGTGCCTGACCCTGTTTCGCCCCACCCAAGGAGCGCGATGATGTCCTATTCCCTCAGGAACTTTCCGCAAAGCTTTCACCAGTCTTTGATTGAACGGGCGGTCCAGGTCGCGGAACGCAAGGGCATTATTTTTATTGGGGAGAGCGCCGAGAGAATTAACTCTTTTGCTCTCGCGGAATCCGAACGTGTGGTAGGGGTGCAGAATTCCAATCAGGAACTAACGGATCAAAGCGCGGGTGGAAGGGATGATCGGGTCGGGGGACAGGACACTCCCAACTTGCCAGGAAGCTGGAATTCCCTGGATCTATACGAGATATCATTACGCATCATGAAAGAATTGGTCGAACTTGCAAAAAAGAACCAGATGTCAATGGGAACCAAGTACATCAAAGTTCGTAACGGCAACTATGTCATCGTATCGAACGAAGCCTTACAGGATGCCATTCGCAACCTGTGCCGCAAATTAGGTAACCCTTGGCCCTTCTGCCAGCCCGCTTAAATTTTAATTCCATACGGCTTGATTGGCACAGGCATTATCATGACTGAACTGCGTCATAAGTCTGTCGACATCGCCGTCGAACTTTGCAAGCAAATCATTACGCTATCCAGCGCGGTGATCGGCCTTTCCGTGGGGCTGCTGAAAGACTCGCAGAAAGGTGGAGGTTTTCTGATCGCATCCTCCTGCTTCGCAATTTTATCCATCATCTTTGGTCTTCTATTTCTGATGGTTGCTGTGACAAATATTAACGAACACTCAGAGAAAATAGATATATATCGAAAAAGCATAAAGATCCCGATCGGTAATCAGATTTTTTTATTCGTCCTCTCTCTTCTATCCCTAATCGCTCATATATTTTAGTCAGCTGAACGGCCAGCACCGGTGACATCGCCGGTCGGGATGCCCTCCACTACTTCATGCGCCACCACAGCATGGCTTGCGCCTCGTGGCTCCAGTATAGATTGATCGGGTCGCAGCCTCCGTCCTCGATTGACAGCGCCACCACGCCTTTGCCAGCCTTGCAGCCGTACAACAGGCCTTCTTCCGTGTCGCAAACCAGCTCGCTTGTGCGCAACGTGACCGGCAGGCTGCAGAAGCCCTGTTGAACCCCGCCGCCAATCGCGAATTGCAGGATTTGGGGCCGAGGCTGGCCTCCCCGGCGTATGGCCAGGATAAGCAGGTGGTCGCGATATCCCAAAACCGCTTGGTCCGGAATACCATCGCCGTTGACGTCGCCACACACCATGGACTCCGCATCCCAGCGCACATCCGGGGCAGATCGCGTCAAAGCGGATAGGTTTGCGCGGCGGCCCGCTGGGTGGGGCAGAAAGCAGCCGCCACGACACGCGGCGCGAACATAGCCAGGAGGCCAAGCGCCATCGCCGCGCACCATCGGTGGGGCAGGGCCGTTTTCACGCCAGCACCCCGCCCAGGATCATGTCCTGGTGCAGGCGGATCAGCTCCTCTTCCCCCATGCGGCCGGCGGGGTTGTACCAGGTGCAGACGCCGGTCAGCATGGCCAGGATGGCGTAGGCGGTCACCGGCGGGTCGGTGCGCTTGAATTGGCCGGCGGCCATGCCGTCCTGCAGGATGGTGACCAGCAGGCGCTCATAATCCCGGCGCATGGCCAGGATGGCGGTACGGTTCTCGCCCTCCAGGCTGCGCAGTTCGGAGCCGCCGATGAACACCTCATCCGTGCGGCGGATGTGGTAGGAAACGTGGAAGCGGATGAAGCGCCGCAATCGGTCCAGGGGATCGGCCGCCCCGTCCAGCGCCGTCGCCACCTCGGCCGACAGGGCCACCATGTGGTCGCGGATGAGGATGAAAAGCAGGTCCTGCTTGGACTGGATGTAGTTGTACATCGAGCCCGGCTGGATCCCCACCTCTTGCCCAAGCTGGCGCAGGGTGATGGCCTCATAGCCATGCTGCCGGATCAGGCGCAGGCCCGCCGCGCGGATCGCCTCCATCGTCTTGGGCCCGCGTGAGCCCACCGTCCGCACCATGCCGAAAAATCCAATTCCTGATGTTTCCGGGGCTTAGGTCCACCGGTGCCCGCGACTTTTCAGCCCGCCGCTGGCGGCCGTCAAGATCACGCCCCATTTGGTCCCTAAATCACCCTTGCGGCCCGCCCGAAAGAAACGTATGACCGTTTGTAAATAAGCAATCTCACATTCCCCGAGGGAGGACAAGCCCGCCATGTCGATCTCCGCCGCGTTCCCCACCATGGATTTTGGCCTTGGCGAAACCGCCGACATGCTGCGCGACGCCGTGGCGTCCTTCTCGGCGGCGGAGATCGCCCCGCGCGCGGCGGAGATCGACCGCACCGACCAGTTCCCCATGGACCTGTGGCGCAAGCTGGGCGACCTGGGTGTGCTGGGTGTGACGGCGGAGGAGGAGTACGGCGGGGCCGCCATGGGCTATGTCGAGCACATGGTGGCGATGGAGGAGATCAGCCGCGCCTCCGCCTCCGTGGGTCTCAGCTACGGCGCCCATTCCAACCTGTGCGTCAACCAGATCCGCTTGAACGGCTCGGCCGAACAGAAGCGGCGCTACCTGCCCAAGCTGATCTCGGGGGAGCATGTCGGCGCCCTGGCCATGAGTGAGCCCGGCGCCGGGTCTGACGTCGTGTCCATGAAGCTGAAGGCCGAGCGCCGGGGCGACCGCTACGTCCTGAACGGCACCAAGATGTGGATCACCAACGGCCCCGACGCCGACACCCTGGTGGTCTACGCCAAGACCGACCCGAGCGCCGGCCCCAAGGGCATTACCGCCTTCCTGATCGAGAAGGGCTTCAAGGGTTTTTCCTGCGCGCAGAAGCTGGACAAGCTGGGCATGCGCGGCAGCCACACCGGCGAACTGGTGTTCGAGGACTGCGAGGTTCCGGAGGAGAACATCCTGGGCCAGGTGGGCGGCGGCGTCCGCGTGCTGATGAGCGGTTTGGACTATGAGCGCGCCGTGCTGGCCGCCGGCCCCATCGGCATCATGCAGGCCTGCCTGGACGTGGTCGTGCCCTATATCCATGATCGGGAGCAGTTCGGCCAGCCCATCGGCGAGTTCCAGTTCATCCAGGGCAAGGTCGCGGACATGTACGTGGCCCTGAACTCCGCCCGCGCCTATGTCTACGCTGTGGGCCGCGCGGCGGATGCCAAGAAGATCACCCGCAAGGACGCGGCAGGATCCATCCTGCTGGCCGCCGAAAGCGCCACCAAGTGCGCGCTGGACGCCATCCAGGTCCTGGGCGGCAACGGCTATATCAACGAATACGCCACCGGCCGGCTGCTGCGCGACGCCAAGCTGTATGAGATCGGCGCTGGCACCTCGGAGATCCGCCGCATGCTGATCGGGCGGGAACTGTTCCGCGAAAGCGCCAATTGAAATCCGCCTGACCCATTTGCCTGGCAACCTGTTTCGTGCCTGAAGGGGGAGGAACACCCGCGTCATGCCCCAGCTGATTTCCCAGATCGACACCCGCGCCGCCGCCTTCGCCGACAATACGGCGGCCATGCGGTCCCTGGTCGATGACCTGCACACCACCGTCACCGGCATCAAGCAGGGTGGGGGCGAGAAGGCGCGGGCCAAGCATCTGTCGCGCGGCAAGCTGCTGCCCCGCGACCGGGTGCGCCACCTGTTGGACCCGGGCAGCCCGTGGCTGGAGTTCTCACAACTGGCCGCCCATGGCGTCTATGACGACGTGGTGCCGGCGGCGGGCATCCTGACCGGCATCGGCCGCGTCTCCGGCACCGAGTGCGTGGTGGTGGCCAACGACGCCACGGTCAAGGGCGGCACCTACTATCCCCTGACGGTGAAGAAGCACCTGCGGGCGCAGGAGATCGCGCGGGAGAACAACCTGCCTTGCGTCTATCTGGTGGACAGCGGCGGCGCCAACCTGCCCAACCAGGACGAGGTTTTCCCCGACCGCGACCATTTCGGCCGCATCTTCTACAACCAGGCCACCATGTCGGCCGCCGGCATCCCCCAGATCGCCGTGGTCATGGGTAGTTGCACGGCGGGCGGCGCCTATGTCCCGGCCATGGCGGACGAATCCATCATCGTCCGCAACCAGGGCACCATCTTCCTGGGCGGCCCGCCGCTGGTGAAGGCCGCCACGGGTGAGGTGGTGAGTGCGGAGGATCTGGGCGGCGCCGACGTGCACAGCCGCACCAGCGGCGTCACCGACCATCTGGCCCAGAACGACGCCCACGCCCTGGCCATCGCCCGGCGCATCGTCGGCAATTTGAACCGGGTGAAGGCGCCGGCCCTGGCCCTGCGCGAGCCGGTGGCGCCCAAGTACGCCGCCGAGGAAATCTACGGCATCATCCCCACCGACAGCCGCAAGCCCTTCGACGTGCGCGAGATCATCGCCCGCCTGGTCGATGGGTCGGAGTTCGATGAGTTCAAGCAGTTGTACGGCACCACGCTGGTCTGCGGCTTCGCCCATTTGTGGGGCTATCCCGTCGGCATCATCGCCAACAACGGCATCCTCTTCTCGGAAAGCGCGCTGAAGGGCGCGCACTTCATCGAGCTGTGCAACCAGCGCGGCATCCCGCTGATTTTCCTGCAGAACATCACCGGCTTCATGGTCGGGCAGAAGTATGAGAACGCGGGCATCGCCAAGGATGGCGCCAAGCTGGTGACGGCCGTGGCCTGTGCCAAGGTGCCCAAGTTCACCGTCATCATCGGCGGCAGCTTCGGCGCCGGCAATTACGGCATGTGCGGCCGGGGCTATTCCCCCCGCTTCCTCTACATGTGGCCCAACGCCCGTATCAGCGTCATGGGCGGGGAGCAGGCCGCCGGCGTGCTGGCCACCGTGAAGCGCGACGGGCTGGAAGCCCAGGGCAAGAGCTGGAGCGCGGAGGAGGAGGAGGCGTTCAAGGCCCCCATACGCGCCCAGTATGAGCACCAGGGCCACCCCTATTACGCCAGCGCCCGCCTGTGGGACGACGGCATCATCGACCCCGCCGAGACGCGCATGGTGCTGGCGCTCTCCCTCTCCGCCGCCCTCAACGCCCCGGTGGAACCGACCACCTACGGCGTCTTCCGGATGTGAGATCAAGACCATGACCGATGTTCTTGCCACCGTGGATCAAGCGGGGATCGCCACCGTCACCCTGGACCGGCCGGCCCTGCACAACGCCTTCAACGAGGGCGTGATCGCCGAGCTGACCCAGTTGTTCGAACAACTGGGCGCTGACCCGCAGGTGCGCGCCATCCTGCTGAAGGGCAATGGCCCCAGCTTTTCCGCCGGGGCGGACCTCGACTGGATGCGGCGCATGGCGGGCTACAGCCGCGACCAGAACCATGCCGACGCCCTGGCCTTGGCCACCATGCTGCGTACCCTCAACCGGACGCCCAAGCCCACCATCGCCGTGGTCCACGGCGCGGCCTTCGGCGGCGGCGTGGGCCTGGTCGCCTGCTGCGACATCGCCATCGCGGCCGAGGGCGCCACCTTCTGCCTGTCGGAGGTCAAGCTGGGCCTGATCCCCGCCACCATCGGCCCCTATGTCGTGGCCGCCATGGGGGAGCGCGCCTGCCGCCGCTATTTCCTGACGGCGGAACGGTTCAGCGCGGCGGAGGCCATGGCCCTGGGCCTGGTGCACCAGGTGGTGCCGGCCGACCAGCTGGACGGCGCCGTCGCCACCTTGCTGAAGCGCCTGGGCGAGGGCGGCCCCGCCGCCCAGACGGCGGCCAAGGCCCTGGTTTTCGACTGCGCCAACCGGCCGGTGACCGACGATCTGATCAGCGACACGGCGGAGCGCATCGCCCTGATCCGTGCCAGTGACGAAGGGCGGGAGGGTGTCGCCGCCTTCCTGGACAAGCGCAAGGCCGCCTGGGTCCAGCCCCAGGAAACCACCCGGGATGGGGACAAGTGATGATCGAGACGCTGCTGATCGCCAACCGCGGCGAAATCGCCTGCCGCATCATCCGCACCGCCCGCCGCCTGGGCATCCGCACCGTGGCCGTCTATTCCGACGCCGACGCGGGCGCCCTACATGTGGCGCTGGCGGATGAGGCGGTGCGCATCGGCGCCGCGCCCGCCCGCGACAGCTACCTGCGCATGGACGCCATCCTGGACGCGGCCGCCCGCACCGGGGCCCAGGCCATCCACCCGGGTTACGGCTTCCTGTCGGAAAACGCCGGCTTCGCCGAGGCCTGCGCCGCCGCCGGCCTGATCTTCGTCGGCCCGCCGGCCAGCGCCATCCGCGCCATGGGCGGCAAGTCCGAGGCCAAGGCCCTGATGGAAACCGCCGGCGTCCCCCTGGTGCCGGGATACCATGGGGAGGAGCAGAACAGCGGCGTGCTGGCGGCGGAGGCGGCCCGCATCGGCTACCCCGTGCTGATCAAGGCGTCGGCCGGCGGTGGCGGCAAGGGCATGAAGGTCGCCACCTCGGCGGAAGACTTCCATGAGCAGTTGGCCTCCGCCAAGCGCGAGGCCCAGGCCGCCTTCGGCAATGACCGGGTGCTGATCGAAAAGTACCTGGGCCGCCCGCGCCATGTGGAAATCCAGGTGTTCGCCGACAGCCATGGCAACTGCGTCTACCTGTTCGAGCGTGACTGCTCCATCCAGCGGCGCCACCAGAAGGTGGTGGAGGAGGCGCCGGCACCCAACCTGCCGCTGGAACTGCGGCAGGAGATGGGGGCCGCGGCGGTGGCGGCGGCCAAGGCCATCGGCTATGTCGGCGCCGGCACGGTGGAATTCCTGCTGGACCCCGTGGAGACGGGCGGCGACGGCCGTTTCTACTTCATGGAGATGAACACCCGCTTGCAGGTGGAACATCCGGTGACGGAGTACATCACCGGCCAGGACCTGGTGGAATGGCAGCTGCGGGTGGCGGCTGGCGGCACCCTGCCGCTGAGCCAGAGCGAGCTGGCGGTGAACGGCCACGCCATCGAGGTGCGGCTATACGCGGAGGATCCGGACAAGGGCTTCCTGCCGCAAACCGGCACGCTGTCGCACCTGCGTTTCCCCCAGGCCGGGCCGGCATCGGGCGGGCATGTGCGCGTGGACACGGGTGTGCGCCAGGGCGACGCCATCTCCATCCATTATGACCCCATGATCGCCAAGCTGATCGTGTGGGACGTGGACCGCCCCGCCGCGGTGCGCCGCCTGCGGCAGGCGCTGGCGGAAACCGAGGTCGGCGGCCTGTCGGCCAACATCCCCTTCCTGGCGGCCATCGCAGGCCACCCCGGCTTCCTGGCGGCCGACCTGGACACCCGTTTCATCGAGCGCCACCAGGCCGACCTGCTGCCCCCGCCGGCGGCCCCTGCCGGCGACGTCCTGGCGCTGGCCGCGCTGGGCGTGCTGCTGGAGCGCAAGGCGGAGACGGTGGCCGCCGCCGCCCGGACCAAGGACCCGTGGAGCCCCTGGGCCACCGGCGACAGTTGGCGCCTGAACGACGCCGTGCCGGAGGTTCTGACCTTCACCACGGGGCAAGAGGGCGGCGAACCGCTGGAGGTTCGGGCCTGCCGCCGGCGCGACGGCGGCTTCGACATCACCCTGCCCAATGGCGAGGAGCTGGCGGGCCATGCCCGTTTCGAGCCCGACGCCGCCCATGGGGGCGGCCGGCTGGTGGCCGAGGTCGGCGGACGCCGGCTGACGGCCGGCTGGTCACGCCGGGGGCGGGAGCTGGACCTGTTCCGTCCCGGCCGGCACCACCGCCTCACCCTCATCGATCCGCTGGACGTCGGCATGGTCGATGCCGGCGGCGGCGGGCGTCTGGTGGCGCCCATGCCGGGCAAGGTGATCGCCGTACTGGTGGCGACGGGGGACAGGGTGGAGAAGGGGCAGGCCCTGGTGGTGCTGGAGGCCATGAAGATGGAACACACCATCAAGGCGCAAGGCCCCGGCACGGTGGAGACCGTGCGCTATGCCGTCGGTGACCAGGTGCCGGACGGCGCCGAATTGATCATCGTGACCGGAGACGAGGCATGAGCGCCGCCGTGAGGATCGTCGAGGTCGGCCCCCGCGATGGCCTGCAAAACGAGGCCGCCCTGGTGCCCACCGACACCAAGGTGGCCCTGATCGACCGGCTGTCGGCCACCGGCCTGACGGTGGTGGAGGCGGGGGCCTTCGTGTCGCCCAAATGGGTGCCGCAGATGGCGGACACGGCCGAGGTACTGGGCCGCATCCGGCGGCAAGCGGGCGTCAGCTATCCCGTGCTGGTGCCCAATGAGCGCGGCTTAACCCAGGCTCTGGCGGCGGGCGTGACGGAAATCGCCGTCTTCGCCGCCGCGTCGGAGGCCTTCTCCCAACGCAACATCAACTGTTCCATCGCGGAAAGCCTGGACCGCTTCGCCCCCGTGGCGCGCCTGGCCCGTGACAACGGCATCGCCGTGCGCGGCTATGTCTCCTGCGTGCTGGGCTGCCCGTATGAGGGCGCGATCGACCCCGCCAAAGTGGCGGAGGTGTCGGCCCGGCTGGTGGAATTGGGCTGCGCCGAGATCTCGCTGGGCGACACCATCGGCGTGGGCACTCCGGCCAAGGCCGCGGCCCTGATCCGCCGTGTCGCCCAAGAGGTCCCGGTGGCGAAGCTGGCCGCCCATTTCCACGACACCTACGGCCAGGCGCTGGCCAACCTGCTGGCCAGCCTGGACGAGGGGATCCGGGTCATCGACAGCTCGGTCGCGGGCCTGGGCGGCTGCCCCTACGCCAAGGGGGCCACCGGCAACGTGGCGACGGAGGACGTGGTCTACATGCTGGAGGGGCAGGGGCTGTCCACCGGCGTGGACCTGGACGCGCTCGCGGCCATCGGCCGCTGGATCTCGGACGCCATCGGCCGCCCCAACGCCAGCCGCGCCGGCCGCGCCCTGCTGGCCAAGAAGGCATGAGGCGCCACTAGCCGCTGATCTGTTGCAGCACCAGGTCTTGAAGCGCGGTGGCGGCCTGGCTGAGCCGGGCCCCGGCCCGGGTGAGCAGACCCAGGGTGCGGCTCAGCTCCGGTTCCCGCATGGGCAGGCCGACCAGCCCGGGATAGGCGTCATTGGCCAGGGCCAAGCCGGGAAGCACCGCGACCCCCAGCCCGGCGGATACCAGCCCCAGCGCCCCGGCGACATGGTTGGCCTCATAATGGATGGTGGGGCGGCGCGGCAGGCTGGCCAGCACGTTTTCGATCAGCACCCGGTTGCCGCTGTTCAGTGAAACGGCGATCAAGCGTTCCCTCTCCAGATCCGCCCAGCGGGCCGTCGTCGCGACCGCCAGCGGATGATCCCGCCGGACGGCCAGCACGTAGGGTTCGCTACGCATGGGCGTGAAGTCGATATCCGCGTTCTGGGCCCCCAGGAAGCTGATGCCGATATCGGCCTCGCCGTCCAACACGGCGTCCAGCACCTTGCCGGCGCTTTCGTCGATGACCCGGATGCGCACGCCCGCATGGGTTTCAGCATAGAGATGCAGGATTTCCGGCAAGACGTGGTTGGCCACGGAGGGCACACAGGCCACCGTCACCAGCTGCTTGGCCCTGCTGGCGCGCTCAACCATGCTGGCGCGGGCCAAATCCAGTTCCTCCAGAATGACGACGGCGTGGTTCAGGAACTGCCGGCCGGCATCCGTCAACTCCACCTTGCGCGTGGTGCGTTCCAACAGGCGCATGTCCAGCGCCGCCTCCAGCTTTTCGATCCGCCGGCTCAAGGCGGGCTGGGAGATGTACAGCCGATCCGCCGCCGCGCGGAAGTTCAGCGTCTGCGCCACGGTGACGAAGGCCAGCACCTCGCCAAATTCGAAATCCAGCCGCATGGCACCCCCAATTGATACGGTATAGTTATCAATTGAGAAGATAAATGCAATTCCTGTCCACCGTGGGCCATCGCACTATGGCTGAGATATTAAAACCGGAGGAGACGGAAATGACCGGAAGTGACCCCCGTTCAACGGGCGGCGTCATTTCGCGCGCGCTCGCCCTGCTGATGCTGGTGGCGCCCTTGCCGGCTGGCGCGGCGGACCTGCACGTGGCTAGTTCCGGTGGCTTCGCCGCCGCCTACAAGGCGCTTGCGCCCGAGTTTGAAAAGCGCACCGGACATACGCTGGTTTCCGTGTGGGGCCCCTCCATGGGCGATACGCCGCAGTCCATCCCCAATCGACTGCACCAGCACCAGGATATCGACGTCGTCATCATGGTGGGCGACAGCCTGGACAAGCTGGTGCGGGAAGGGGAGGTGATGGACGCCGACCACCGGGTCCTGGCCCTGTCCAAAATCGGCATGGCCGTCAAGGCGGGCGCCCCGCACCCGGACATTTCGACCGTCGCCGCTTTGAAGAAGGTGCTGCTGGACGCCAAGTCCATCGCCTATTCGGACAGCGCCAGCGGCGTCTTCCTGTCGACAGTCCTGTTCGAGCGCCTGGGCATCGCCGACGCCATGAAGGGCAAGGCGCGGATGATCCCGGCCGAACCAGTCGGCGCCGTGGTCGCGCGTGGCGAGGCGGAGATCGGCTTCCAACAGATCAGCGAGCTATTGCCGTTGTCCGGCATCGATATCGTCGGGCCTTTGCCCGAGGACGCCCAGAAGGTGACCCCGTTCTCCATCGGCATCGCCGCCGGGACCAAAGACAAGGCGGCGGCCGAAGAGCTGATCGCCTTCCTGTCGTCGCCGGAGGCGGCACCCCTGATCATCAAATCCGGGCTGGTGCCCGCCAACACAGCTGGTCGCTGAGGATCGTCCCGATGCCAGGTTCCCCCATGAAACAGTCGTCCAGGCTGGCCACCGTGCTGCGCGTGACAAGCGGCAACTTCCTGGAAATGTTCGATTTCTTCCTTTACGGCTTCTACGCGCCCTACATCGCCAACACGTTCTTCCCCAGCGGGAACGACACCGCGTCGCTGATGCTGACCTTCGCCACCTTTGGGGCGGGGTTCCTGATGCGGCCGGTGGGCGCGGTCATCCTGGGCAGCTACATCGACCGGATCGGACGCAGCAAGGGCCTGGTGCTGACGCTGGCCATCATGGCGCTGGGCACGGTGCTGATCGCCTTCGTGCCCGGGTATGCCAGCATCGGGCTGTTGGCCCCCGCCCTGGTGCTGATCGGCCGCCTGTTGCAGGGCTTTTCCGCCGGGGTGGAGATGGGCGGCGTCTCGGTCTACCTGGCGGAGATGGCCACGCCCAACACCAAGGGCTTCTACGTCAGTTGGCAATCCGCCAGCCAGCAGGCGGCGATCATGGCCGCGGCCCTCATCGGCTATGGGCTGAACCAGGTCCTGTCGGCGCAGCAGGTCCATGACTGGGCCTGGCGCATCCCCTTCTTCATCGGTTGCCTGATCGTGCCGGTGATCTTCGTCATTCGCCGGTCCTTGCAGGAAACGGCGGCGTTCCAGGCCCGCACGCATCATCCCAGTTTCCGGGAAAGCGTCCTGTCCATCGCCGCCAACTGGCGGCTGGTGCTGGCGGGCATGATGATGGTGGTGATGACCACCGTCTCCTTCTACCTTATCACCGTCTATGCCCCGACCTATGGCAAGAGCGTGCTGAAGCTGAGCGCCGGCGACAGCCTGCTGCTGACCTTCTGCGTCGGCCTGTCCAATTTCATCTGGCTGCCCGTGATGGGCGCGCTGTCCGACAAGGTGGGGCGCCGCCCCCTGCTGATGACGTTCACCGTCCTGGCCATGCTGACCGCCTATCCGGTGCTGAGCTGGCTGGTCCATAATGTCAGCTTCGGCACCATGCTGGTCGCCGAGCTGTGGCTGTCCTTCCTCTATGCCAGCTACAACGCGGCGGCGCTGGTGACGCTGACGGAAGTGATGCCGCCGGAGGTGCGGACGGTGGGGTTTTCCCTGGCCTACAGCCTGGCCACGGCGCTGTTCGGCGGCTTCACCCCCCTGGTGTCCACCTGGCTGATCGAGGTGACGGACGACAAGGCCGCACCCGGTTGGTGGATGGCCGCCGCCGCCCTCTGCGGCTTGCTGTCGGTCCTCATGATCTACCGTCGCGACCCGGCCACGGCGCGCATGGTGGCGGATACCGTTTGATATCCGGGGGTTGATGTCCACGGGGCGGCCACGCCGCCCTGTCCCCGCCGTTGACACAGCCAAGCCACTGGACATCCGGGGACCGGGCGGTAGAAAATGGATATGGCACGAGCCCGACGACAGGGCCGGCCATAGTCAGGGGTGGAGCTGGCGGCAAAGACCGGCCCACCCGTACTCAACTTCGGGGAGTAGCGCACAATGACCTTCATGCACGGAATCCATCGACGATCCCGCTCACGGGGCTATGTCCCCGATGCATCCGGCCAGGCCGATGCCGGGGAGGCGCGCGCCCATAGTTGACCTGTCAACGGTCATCATCGCGCCTTTTCTAAAGCCCCATACCCTTATGACCGTCTGCGCCCGGAAAAAGCGGCGCGGCATCGTTTCATGGCAGACGGCCGCAGCCGCCGGCCCTTCTCGAAACGATTCCGCCTCCTTACCGCTTTTCGCCGATCGGCCGGCGCCTGCCCCAGACCTTTACAGGACGGGGCCCGCCAGGTCCGCCGCCAGCGGTTTCGCGGATCGAAAGGTAGAAGAATTCCATGAGCAGCACCGTCACCAAATCCTCTTCCCTTACCGGCGCCCCCACCACCAACCAGGCCCTGCTGCGCTGGGTTGAGGAGGTCGCCGCCCATTGCCAGCCGGCCGCCGTCCATTGGTGCGACGGCAGCCAGGAAGAATATGACCGGCTGTGCGAGGAGATGGTGGCCCAGGGCACCTTCATCCGCCTGAACCCGGCCAAGCGCCCCAATTCCTTCCTCTGCCGGTCCGATGCCGGCGACGTCGCCCGGGTGGAGGATCGCACCTTCATCTGCAGCCCGACGGTGGAGGAGGCCGGCCCCACCAACAATTGGGCCGACCCGCAGGAAATGCGCCAGACGCTGCAGGGCCTGTTCAAGGGCAGCATGCGCGGCCGCACGCTCTACGTCGTGCCCTTCAGCATGGGGCCCCTGGGTTCCCCCATTTCCCACATCGGCGTGCAGCTGTCCGACAGCCCCTACGTCGCCGTGAACATGCGCATCATGACCCGCATGGGTGCCGCGGTGCTGCGTCAGTTGGGCGATGGCGACTTCGTGAAGTGCCTGCACTCCGTGGGCGCCCCGCTGGCCGCCGGCCAGAAGGACGTGGCCTGGCCCTGCAACGCCAAGCACAAGTACATCGTCCACTTCCCCGAGACGCATGAGATCATCAGCTACGGCTCCGGCTACGGCGGCAACGCCCTATTGGGCAAGAAGTGCTTCGCCTTGCGCATCGCCTCCGTCTTGGGCCGGGAAGAGGGCTGGCTGGCGGAGCACATGCTGATCCTGGGCGTGGAAAGCCCGCAGGGCGAGAAGACCTATGTCGCGGCGGCCTTCCCCTCCGCTTGTGGGAAGACCAACTTCGCCATGATGGTGCCGCCCGCCGCCTTCAACGGCTGGAAGGTGCGCACCATCGGCGACGACATCGCCTGGATCAAGCCGGCGCCGGACGGCACCCTGCGCGCCATCAATCCCGAGGCGGGCTTCTTCGGCGTGGCGCCGGGCACCAGCCTGAAGTCCAACCCCAACGCCCTGCTGACCCTGCACGCCAACGTCATCTTCACCAACTGCGCCCTGACCGATGACGGCGACGTGTGGTGGGAGGGCCTGACCGAAACGCCGCCGGCCCACCTGATCGATTGGGAGGGCAAGGACTGGACGCCCGCCAGCGGCCGCAAGGCGGCGCACCCCAACGCCCGCTTCACCGCCCCGGCCAGCCAGTGCCCCAGCATCGACCCGGCCTGGGAGGACCCCGCCGGCGTGCCGATCAGCGCCTTCATCTTCGGCGGCCGGCTGTCGCGCACCTTCCCCCTGGTGTTCGAGACCCGCGGCTGGACCGAGGGCGTGTACTGGGCGGCGACCCTGGGATCGGAGGCGACCGCCGCCGCCGTGGGCCAGGCCGCCATCCGCCGCGATCCCTTCGCCATGCTGCCCTTCTGCGGCTACAACATGGCGGAGTACTGGCGCCATTGGCTGGACATGGCCGGCAAGATCGACACCCTGCCGGGCATCTACCGCGTCAACTGGTTCCGCAAGGACCACGACGGCAAGTTCGCCTGGCCGGGCTTCGGCGACAATATGCGTGTGCTGAAATGGATCGTGGACCGTGTCCACGGGCGGGCGCCGGAGACGGCGGAGAACCTGTTCGGCCTGACGCCGCGCTATGAGGACCTCACCTGGGATGGCCTGGACTTCGGCCACGACCAGTTCGAGGCCGTCATGGCGGTGGATCCGGTGGAGGCGGAGACGGAACTGCGCGACCAGTCGGAGCTGTTCGGCCGCTTCGGCGGCGACACGCCCCAGGAACTGATCGACCAGCAGGACGCCCTGCTGGACCGCCTGGCCCAGAACCGCGAAGCGGCCTGAGCCCGATCCTTGTAAAAAGCCCCCAGATGGTTCGCCATCCGGGGGCTTTCTTCAGGGCTGGTCGCGATTAGAGCGGAACGCGATCAGACATGATCGCATCTCGCTCTAATAGCCCTTCGCCCAATAGACGAAGGCCACCGTGTTCCAACTGGCCGGGCCATTGGGGCGGCCGCCGGCATCCTGGCCACCGATGACGAAGCCGGTCAGGCTGGGGTCGTCGAAGGGGATCTTGACGACGGTGGACGGGGCGTAACCGCCACCCGGATCATAGGACATGGTGATGCTGACCGTCCGGCCGTTGCCGGGGGGGATGACCACCTGGCCCACCAGCTTGTTGTCCTGGGCGCCGGTGCCGTCCCAAGTGATCGTCGGTTGGCCGGTGACCTCGATCACGATGCGCTGCGCCCAATAGGCGGAATTGGTGAAACCGTTGATCTTGATCGTGGTGCCATCCGGCACGGGGAAGGTGGCTGTGTTGTACATGCTGTCCTCCAGGGCTGCTTGTGCGGCGACCCGGCGCGCAGCAACTTAAGCGCGCACAGGCTCACCGCTTTCTCATACATCTTTTTGCGAGAGCTTCCCACAAAAATAGATTTATAAAGTTGTGGAAGCCTGATCCTGGTGGGCGCGATAAGATAAGCGCTTCCGGCACCGGCAGAAAAGGGAAGGGCGGCCATGACCCACCGCACCGCTGACTTGGTCGACGCCTATGAGGACAGCCTGCAAAGCTGTGAAATCCAGTTCCGCTCCTTCGGGGGGCGGGCTTCCTTCCACGGCCCCATCCGCACCGTGCGCTGCCATGAGGACAACGCTTTGCTGAAGCACACGCTGTCCGAGGCGGGCGAGGGCGCGGTGCTGGTGGTGGACGGCCATGGGTCGCTGCGCACCGCCCTGGTGGGCGACGTCATCGCCGGCCTGGCGTTCAAGCACGGCTGGGCCGGCCTGGTGCTGTGGGGGGCCGTGCGCGACAGCGTGGCCCTGGCCCATATCGACCTGGGCATCAAGGCACTGGGCACCAACCCGAAGAAAAGCACCAAGACCGGCGCTGGCCAGGTGGATGTGCCCCTGTCCTTCGGCGGCGCGCAGTTCACCCCCGGCGCCTGGCTATACGCCGATGAGGATGGCATCGTCGTCAGCGCCACCCGGATCTGAAGCCACCCGGATCTAACCCGGCAGCGGAATGAATTCCTTGTCGTCCAGGTCCGGCAGCTTCATGCGGCCGGCGCGCCAGTCGGCCTTGGCCTGCTCGATGCGCTCCTTGCGGGAGGAGACGAAGTTCCAGTCGATGTAGCGCTGGCCCAAGGGCTCCCCGCCCAGCAACATGACCACGGCGGGGGTGACGGCGGTGAATAGTACCGGCTGGCCGGGCGCGAAGACCAGCATGTGGCCGGCCTCCACCGTCCTGCCCTCCACCTCCACCGAGCCGACGGCGACATAGGCGGCACGTTCCGGATACTCGGCCGGCAGTTGCGCCTTGGTGCCGGGCTGCAGCACCCAGTGCACGTAGAACATGGGGGAATGGGTCTTGACCTTGGCATTGGCCCCGAACGCCTCACCCGCCACCAGGCGCGCCCACAGGCCACCGTGCTCATAGGTCGGCAGGTCGTCGGCGCCATAATGGTGAAAGCTGGGGTCGGTCTCCTCCTCCGCCTCGGGCAGCGCCACCCAGGCCTGAATGCCGTGCAGGCGGCCGCCCTCGGCCCGCGCCTTCTCGAACCGCTCGGAATGGGTGATGCCGCTGCCGGCCGTCATCCAGTTGACTTCGCCCGGCCGGATGGCCTGTTCGGAGCCTACGCTGTCGCGGTGCATGATCTCGCCCTCGAACAGATAGGTGACGGTGGACAGGCCGATGTGCGGATGCGGGCGCACGTCCCGCTCCAGCGGGATGCCCTTGGGGAAGTCGACCGGGCCCATATGGTCGAAGAAGACGAAGGGGCCGACATGGCGGCGCTGGGCCACGGGCAGGATGCGCCCGACCTCGAACCCGCCCAGGTCGCGCCGCCGCTGGTCGATGACGAGTTCGATCATGGTCTTGTCCCCACGGGTTTGTTGGACACCGAGGATGCCTATGGCATCCCGGCGGATCAACCGGTGAGCGCCCGCCGCTTCATTTTAAAGCACATGGCGCAACAGCGCGGTGGCCGCCACCCCCACGATCACCGTGGGCAGCATGGGGAAGCGGCAGGCCATGGCCAGCGTGACCGCCAGGCCGGCCAGGTCCGCCGGGTTGGTGGTGGTAAAGGCCGGCGCGATGACCGAAATCAGCACGGCCCCCGGCACCGCCTCCAGCACCGCGGTGGCGCGGGGGCTGAGGCTGCGGTTGCGCAGCACCAGGAAGCCGGCGACACGGGTGCCGTAGGTCACCGCCATCATGGACAGGATGGCCAGCAGGGATGGCACATCCAGGGCGACATAACGGGCGAGATCGTTCACGGCGCGGCCTCCCGCGTTTCGTATCCGGCGATGACGTAGGCGACGGCCAGGCCGGCCAGCGTTCCCGCCGGCACGTACCAGGCGCCGGGCACCAGCAGGTGGGTGACGGCGGCGACCCCCAGGCTGACGGGCCAGGGCAGGGCTCGCCGCCAGCCCTTCCACATCCCCCGGACCAGCACCAGGAAGACGGCGGTGAAGGCCATGTCGAAACCATAGGCGTGCGGGTTGCCCAGCACCGGCCCGACCACGGCACCCGCCACTGTCACCGCCACCCAGGCGACATACAGGGAGACGGCCAGGCCGGCATAATAGGGCAGGCTGATCCCCGGCCGGCCGGTGGCGGCCATGCGGCGGCGCGCGTCGTCCATGCCCAGGGCCCAGGTCTCATCCGCCATGACGAACAGCACCAGGGCCGCCTGCCACGGACGCAAGGACCGCAGGTGCCGGGCGAAGGCCGCCCCCATCAGCAGGTGGCGGCAGTTGACCAGCAGGGTCATGCCGGCGATCAGCGCGATTTGCGGCGGGCTGCGCCACAGTTCGATGGCCACGAACTCCGACCCGCCGGCGAAGTTCAGGCCGCACATCAGCGCCACCTCCAGCGGGCTCAGGCCCTTCATGGCCGCCTGCGACCCCAGGACCAGGGCGAAGGGCGCCACGCCCAGCAGGATGGGCATCATGGCGGCCAAGCCGCGGCGGAATTCGGCGGAGACGGAGCGGCCCGGCCTCTCGTCCGGGGCGGCGGCCCCAATTGCGGCGCCCCCAATTACCACGCCCTCGGGTGCGGCATCGTCGGGAAGGACGGTGGCGGTCATGGGCGATCCGTTCGTCGGGCTGGAATGGATGACCATGGTAGGGGAATGGTGCCGTTGGGGAACTGCATAGTCCGTGCCCTTGCCCTGCCAATTTGGCATCCTGCCCCCGCACGCGCCGTGAAATTTCGACCTAGGCCGGCGCCAATGACAGAGAGGAGCGAACAGGAAATGCTGGTTGTCGACATGGCGGAACTGCCCGGCCTGGTGGGGCGCGACCTGGGCCCGTCCGACTGGGTGGTGGTGGACCAGGACCGCATCAACCGCTTCGCCGATGCGACCGGCGACCACCAGTGGATCCATGTCGACGTGCCGCGCGCCACCGGGGCGCTGGGCGGCACCATCGCCCACGGATTCCTCACCCTGTCGCTGCTGGCCCCGTTCAGCGACCAGACCCTGCAGGTGCGGGATGCTGGCAAGGGGGTGAATTACGGCTTCAACAAAATCCGCTTCCTGGCCCCGGTGCCGGCCGGCGCCCGCGTGCGCAGCCATCAGGTCCTGACGGAGGTGGAGGAAAAAGGCGGCGGCTGGCTGTTGACACGCACCGTCACGGTGGAAATCGAGGGACAGGAAAAGCCGGCCCTGGCGGCGGAATGGCTGACCGCCGTCTACCCTTAACGCCATTAAATCTGCGGGAATATTTTAAAAGCCGGGGACGGATCGGCAAGGATTCAGCCCATTAAATCCCATCATTTGCCGAATTGCCGCCATCATCGCTTGCTGAACTGCCCTCCGTAGCAAGGGCGGGCGCCAACATTCAAAAGCGCCCGCCACACCGCGATACGGAGGAGCATCATGAACACCCGTCTTCTGCTGAGTGGCGTGGCCATGGCCACCCTGCTGGCCGGGGCCGCCAACGCCCAACTGATCGGCGGTCACGCCACGGGGGCCGTCACCGGTGGCGTGAACAGCACCCTGAACACCGCCGCCGGCGCGAACCTGGGCGGCACCGGGATCGGGACCTCCCTAAACGCCCAGGGGACCACCGCCGTGCAGGGCGCCGCCCGCGCTACCACCCAGGCGGGCACCCAGGCGGCCACCCAGGCGGCCACTGGCACCGTCAACCAAGCCGGCCAGGCAGTGGACAGCGCCGCGACGACCGTGAAGACAACCACGGACACCGCGACGGAAGCGGCGAAGGCGAACGCCAACGCCGCCGCCAATGCCGCAGCCACCACGCAGGAAGCGCAGAACGGCACCGTGACCGGCGCCATGGGCGTGACGGACGGCACCGCCGCCGGAACCACCCAGACCACCGGCAACACCCGCGTCACCGCCAGCGGCCCGGCGCCCACCGTGTCAGTTCCCTCTGGAGAAGCGCCTCCCAAGGTCACGACCAAGGATGGCGCCACCTTGTCCGCTGACACCAGCGGCGGCGCGTCCAGCGACAAGCACGGGGTGAACGCCCGGAACCGGACGACCGTGCGCAGCCACGAAAGCGCGTCCGTGACCGGCACCTCCGCCAAGGTCGACGGTTCGGTCAGCACCTCGGCCACCACGGGCGTGGCGCCGCACTGATCGTTGATGTGATCTGACAGGAGGGGCGGGACTGGCCACGGGGCCGGTCCCGCCCTTTGCCTTTCGGGATCAGCTGAAGACGATGGTCTTCTGGCCGGTCACCAGGATGCGGCGTTCGATGTGCCAGCGCACGGCGCGGGCCAGGACGGCGCATTCGATATCACGGCCGATATCCACCAGGTCTTCCGGCGTTTGGGTATGGTCCACCCGCTCGATGCCCTGCTCGATGATGGGGCCCTCGTCCAAATCGGTGGTCACGTAATGGGCGGTGGCGCCGATCAGCTTCACCCCGCGGGCATGCGCCTGGTGATAGGGCTTGGCCCCCTTGAAGCTGGGCAGGAAGGAATGGTGGATGTTGATGCACCGGCCCGACAACTGGCCGCACAAGTCGGCCGACAGGATCTGCATGTAACGCGCCAGCACCACCAGGTCGGCGCCCGTCTGCTTCACCACGTCCATGAACGCGGCCTCCTGGGCCGCCTTATCCCGCTTCATTGGGTCGCCCTTCACCGGCAGGTGGTGATAGGGGATGCCGCTCCATTCCACGAAGGAGCGCATGTCGTCATGGTTGGAGATGACGGCCGGAATGTCGATGGGCAGGGAGCCGGAGCGGGCACGGTGCAGCAGATCGTACAGGCAGTGCCCGAACTTCGATACGGCGATCACCACCTTGGGCTTCACCGTCATGTCCACCAGCTGCCAGTCCATGCGGAACCGGCGGGCGATCAACTGAAAGCCCTGGCGCAGGCTCTCCAGATCCGGGAAACCCGGGCCATCGGGGCGGAAGGCCGTGCGCATGGAGAAGCTGTTGTTCAGCTGGTCGTTGAAGTGGTTGGACTCGGTGATCGAGGCGTCATTGTCCGCCAGATAGCTGGAGACGGCGGCCACCACCCCCTTCACGTCGGGACAGGTCAGGACCAGGACATAGGGGCTGTGAAGGGCGGGGGGCGGCAGCGTCGTCACGGCGAACTATTCCTCAAGGCAGGCGAGCATTATTTGGAAGGAAGTTACGCGGGTCTAGCATAAACCGGCCGCGTGACGCACCCCTTCTGCGTGCATGGCTCCCCATGCCTTAGGCGCACCGGGGCCGCGGCGCGGCCATCCTCACACCCGTTCCGTCAGTTCCCCCGCGATCTGGCGGGCGGTCGCCTGCAGCAGCCCAATGGTGTCGGACAGGGGCCGCACCAGGGGGATATGCTGCACGAAGGGCACGGTCAGTGCCGCCACCGCCGCGCCGGTGGGGCCGATGACCGGCGTGGACAAGTCCATCACCCCCATGACGTAGTCGCTGGCCGCCTGCTCATATCCCCGGGCGCGCACCGCACCGGCACGGTCGACGAAGCGGGCCAGCCGATCCGGCCCCACGGACCGCTCCAGCATGGCCCGCCACACGGCCTGGGTGTCCGGCGACTGGAAGGCGTACAGCACGACGCCGGAGGTCGCCTCCACCAGGCTGCGGTGATAGCCGGGACGGACGGAGAAGCCCAGATGCCCTGGATTCTCAATGCGTGCCACCACCACCATCTGGTCGTCCGACGCCACCGCCAGGTGGCAGGACTGGCCGATGGCCAGGGTCAGGTCGCGCATCAGCGGCAGGGCAGCCTCCAGCAAGGTGCGCACGGGCGCCCGCGCCATGCCCAAGGTGAATAGCTTGTTGGTCAGTTCATAGCCGTCCGCCGTCGTGGCCGGCGCGATGTACCCCCGGAACTCCAACACCTGGATCATACGGAACAGCTCACTGACCGAGCGGCCGAGCCGAACTGAAATCTGCGATGGCGTCATGGGCATGCCGTGGCTGGCCAGCAACTCCAGGATATCCAGACCCTTTTCCAGCGCCGGCGCCCGGTACTTGCGTACAGCCTCCCCCCACCGTCGGCCGTGAGATCATCGGGGGTGTCAAGGTCGGGCAGGGGGGCGTCGACGGTCATCGCGGGTATCCGGCCTGGAAATTGCGCTTCTTGGGCTATGCCACCTGACGTGGCGCGGGGCAAGACATGGTGAGCGCGCTTGACTTCGGGGTCGCCGCCACCGATTTTATATGCGGAAGGTGATTTCGTATATGAATGAAAGTCACCCCACCCCGGGAGTTAGCAGCGGTAGCCGCCGAATGGACGCCTTTCCAATCTTCACCCCCAGCTGTCCAAGACTGCCGCCCTTGGGTTTCGGCGCGGCCGCCATTGGCAATCTTTATCAGCGGGTGGAGGAGGGGGCGGCCCGCGCCGCCGTCGCGGCGGCGGTGGATGCCGGCATCCGCTATATCGACACCGCGCCACACTATGGCTTCGGCCTCAGCGAAAGCCGCCTGGGCGCCGTGCTGGCTGATTTGGACCCCCGGGAGGAGTTGCTGCTGTCGACCAAGGTGGGGCGGGTGCTGGTGCCGGTGGCGCCGGACGCCGGGCCCGTGCGCCACGGCTTCGCCGACGCCGCCCCGTTTGAGCCGATATTCGACTACAGCTATGACGGCGTCATGCGGTCCTACGCTGAAAGCCGGCGGCGGCTGGGCCGCCAGCGCATCGACCTGCTGCTGGCCCACGACCTGGGCACCCTAACCCACGGCGACGCGCACGCCACCCACTTCCGCCAATTCCTGGACGGCGGCTATCGCGCCATGCGGGAACTGCGCGACCAGGGGGCGGTGCGCGCCATCGGCCTGGGGGTGAATGAGTGGCAGGTGTGCCTGGAGGCCATGGGACACGCCGACTTCGACGTGGTGTTGCTGGCCGGGCGGTATACCCTGCTGGAACAGACGGCGCTGGACAGCTTCTTCCCCGCCTGCGCCGCCCGAGGGGTGAAGGTTATCGTCGGCGGTCCCTACAATTCCGGCATCCTGGTGAACGGCACCCGGGGGGCCGCGCCGCTGTACTACAATTATGAGCCAGCACCAGCCGCCATCGTCGACCGCGTGCGGCGGCTGGAGGCGGCATGCGACCGGTTCGGGGTGCCGCTGGCGGCAGCAGCCCTTCAGTTCCCCCTGGCCCACCCGGTGGTGGCCAGCGTCATCCCCGGCATGGCGGACGCGGCGCAGGTGGCCCACACTCGCGCCCTGATGGACACCGCCATTCCACCGGCGCTGTGGCAGGCCCTGCGCGACGAAGGCCTGTTGCACCCCGAGGCCCCAATTCCCACCGCCCCAACCGCGCCCCGCTAACTCCCAACACGCCCCTAACTCCCAACACGACGAAAGCCGCATGAGCACGCCCATCTCCCCCCTCATCCTGCTGCATCCGGATGACAATGTGCTGGTCGTTCGCGCCGCCATCCGCGCCGGCGACGCCCTGGACATCGACGGCACGCCCGTCACTGCGGCCCAGGACGTGACCGTGGGCCACAAGCTGGCCCGCCGCGCCCTGGCCGCCGGCGACAAGGTGTTGAAATACGGCGCGCCCATCGGGTCCATGACCGCCGCGGTGGATGTCGGCGGCCATGTCCACATGCACAACATGAAAAGCGATTACATCGCCAGCCATACACGACAGGTGGTCGGCGGCAGCGAAGGGGGCCACTGATATGGCTGAGATGCGTGGGTTTTTGAGAAGCGACGGCCGCAAGGGCATCCGCAACGTCATCGTGGTCGCCTACCTGGTGGAATGCGCCCACCATGTGGCCCGCCGCATCGTCACGCTGAGTGACGACATGGACGTGCACCTGATCGGCTTCCCCGGCTGTTATCCCAACAGCTACGCCTTCCAGATCATGACCAAGCTGTGCACCCACCCCAATGTGGGCGGCGTGCTGCTGGTGTCGCTGGGCTGCGAGAGCTTCAACCGCGAGGCCCTGCGCCAGGCCGTGGCCGCCAGCGGCCGGCCGGTGGAAACCCTGGTCATCCAGCAGGCCGGCGGCACCCGCGCCACCATCGAGGCAGGACGCGAGGCTGTCGGCCGCCTGAAGGCCATCGCCGGCCAGACGCCGGTGGTGCCCATGGCACGCCATGAGTTGGTGGTGGGCACCATCTGCGGCGGCTCCGACGGCACCAGCGGCATCACCGCCAACCCGGCCGTGGGCCGCTGCTTCGACTGGCTGGTCGAGGCAGGTGCCACCTGCATCTTCGAGGAGACGGGCGAACTGGTGGGCTGCGAGCGCATCATGTCCGACCGCGCCGTCACGCCGGAACTGGGCGCGGAGATCGAGGCCTGCGTGCAGAAGGCGGAACGCTATTACACCATCATGGGCTTCGGCAGCTTCGCCCCCGGCAATGCGGAGGGCGGCCTGACCACCCAGGAAGAAAAGTCCATGGGCGCCTATTCCAAGTCCGGCTCCTCGCCCATCAGCGGGCTGATCAAGCCGGGCGACATCCCGCCGTCGGGCGGCCTGTACCTCATGGACGTGGTGCCGGATGGGGAACCACGCTTCGGCTTCCCCAACATCTCCGACAATGCGGAGATCGTGGAACTGATCGCGTCGGGCAGCCACGTCATCCTGTTCACCACCGGCCGCGGCTCGGTCGTCGGCTCCGCCATCTCCCCCGTCATCAAGGTCTGCGCCAACCCGGAGACATATACCCGGCTGTCGGACGACATGGACGTGAACGCCGGCCGCATCCTGGAGGGCAAGGCCACCCTGGATGAGGTGGGTGCCGAAATCCTGGGCCTGGTCGAGGCGGCGGCGGCGGGCGAGCGCACCGTGTCCGAGGCCCTGGGCCACCAGGAATTCATCCTGACCTATAAATCGTTCGAACCGGTGGGCCCCGCCTGCCTGCCAACGCGGGCCGCTTAGCCCCCCAAGGGGTGGTGCACCGGGGATGGCGCGCAGGGCGCAACGAGATAGCCACGGGGCGGATGCCTCACCGGCGTTTGAGGAACAAAGGAAGACTCTCATGGGACGTTTAGAGGGAAAGACGGCGCTGGTGACCGCCGCCGCGCAAGGCATCGGCCGGGCGGCGGCGGAGCTGTTCGCGCGCGAAGGGGCCACCGTCTACGCCACCGACATCAACACCGACAAGCTGACCGAGGTGGCGGGTTGCCAGCACCGCCGGCTGGACGTGCGCAGCGACGCGGACGTGGCCGCCCTGGCGGCGGAGGTCGGCACCATCGACGTGCTGTTCAACTGCGCCGGCTTCGTCCATGCCGGCACCATCCTGGAATGCGATGCCAGCGCCTGGGACTTCTCCTGGGACCTGAACGTCACCGCCATGGTCCGCACCATCCGCGCCTTCCTGCCCGGCATGCTGGAAGCGGGCAGGGGCAGCATCGTCAACATGTCCTCCGTCGCCAGTTCCATCAAGGGCGTGCCCAACCGCTTCGCCTATGGCGCGACCAAGGCCGCCGTCATCGGCCTGACCAAATCGGTCGCGGCCGACTTCGTGGGCAAGGGCGTGCGCTGCAACGCCATCTGCCCCGGCACGGTGCAGACCCCCTCGCTGGATGAACGCCTGGCCGCCACCGGCGATTATGCCGCGGCGCAGGCCGCCTTCGTCGCCCGCCAGCCCATGGGCCGCCTGGGCCGGCCGGAGGAAATCGCGGAACTGGCGCTCTACCTCGCCAGCGACGCCTCGGCCTTCACCACCGGCGCCATCCACGTCATCGACGGCGGCTGGACGGCGTAAGAAGTTTCATCAAATGCCCCCGGGTCCCGGCCTCCAGTGGCGGAGACCACCCTCGCCACTGGTCATACATCTATCTAAGCCGGAAATGAGGCCCCATTCCGCCGCTGGTCGCAATGGCCTGCGGCGGATGGCGGTGGCACGATCCGGTCCATGCCGCCCCGCCTAAGCTTCGTCAAAACCGCCCTTATCGCCTTTGCCCTGGCTGGCAGCCTCGCCGGCTGCGCCACGCTGCCTTCGGCCGATCCCGACATCGCCCGGGCGCTGGCCACGGCGGATGCCGCCGGCCGGCTGGACCTGCTGCGCCGGCAGGGGGAGATCATCGGCGGCGCGCCCTTCATCGGCGGCAACAGCATCACCCTGCTGCGCAGCGGCACCGAAACCTATGCCGCCATGGATGCCGCCCTTGATGGCGCCCGCACCCGCATCGACATGGAAAGCTATGAGTTCGATGGGGTGGAGGGGTCACGCTTCGCGGAAAAGCTGGTGGCCAAGCGGGCGCAGGGGGTGGAGGTCAACCTGATCTATGACGCCTGGGGGTCGCAGGACACCCCGGACAGCGTCTTCACCCGCCTGCGCCAGGGCGGGGTCAACCTGCTGGCGTTCAACCCGGTCGATCCGACGGCCCTGCTGACCCTGGACGTCAACCGCCGTGACCATCGCAAGCTGCTGATCGTGGACAACGCCGTGGCCATCGTGGGCGGCGTGAACATCAGCGCGGTCTATGACCGGCGCCACCATGCAGGGCCCGGGGAGCAAAGCAGGGGCGCGGAGAACAGCGACCCCGAACAGCGGCCCTGGCGCGATACCGACGTGCGCGTCGCCGGCCCGGTGGTGGCGGAGTTTGAGAGCCTGTACGCCCAGACGTGGGCGCAGCAGCGGCAGGCCCAGGGACCCGATGCCGCCCCGGCGCTGAGCGCGCCCCCGCCCACACCGCGCACCCGGCCGGGCGAAACGGTGCTTCAGGCCCTCAGCGGCGCGCCGACGGAGGGGCGGCCCCTGATCTATCGCAGCCTGCTGGTGGCCGTGGCGCTGGCGCGCACCTCCATCCACCTGACCACCGGTTATTTCGTGCCGACGCCGGGCCTGGCCCGCGCGCTGTGCCAGGCGGCGCGGCGGGGCGTGGACGTGACCGTGCTGGTGCCGGGCCCCAGCGACAGCCCCCTGTCGGTCATGGCCGGGCGTGGCTATTACAGCGACCTGCTGGCGGCCGGCGTGCACATCCACGAATACGCCGACGCCATCCTGCACGCCAAGACGGCGGTCATCGACGGCGATTGGTCCACCGTCGGTTCCTCCAACCTCGACTGGCGCAGCGTGGCCTTCAACAACGAAATCAACGCCGTGGTGCTGGGCGCCGGCTTCGGGCGGGAGATGGAGGCCATGTTCCAGCAGGATCTGACCCATGCCAAGGCCATCGATCCCGAGGCATGGCGCCATCGCGGCCTGGATGAGCGCCTGGGCGAATGGGGTGCCCGCCTGGTGGAGGACGTGCTTTAAAGACGGTAGAAGCGCCGCGCCGTGCCGCCGAAAACGGCGGCATGGGCCGCCACCGGCACCAGGCCGCGCGCCATGTCCAGCCAGCCGGCATAGCTGCCCGCCAGGTTCACCACCGGCCAATCGCTGCCCCACATCAGCCGCTCGGGACTGAAGGCGTCGAGCAAGAGGTCGACATAGGGCCGCAGCGCCTCGGCCGTGGTGCGGGCGCCGGCCTCGGTCAGCAGACCGGACAGCTTGGCATGAACCTGGGGCAGGGCGGCCAGGGCACGCATGTCGGCCGCCCAGGGCTCTATCTCGCCGCGCGCGATATAGGGCTTGGCGCCATGGTCGACGACGATGGGCAAACCGGGATGCCGGCGGGCGAATTCCAGCAACGCCGGCAGGTGGGGCGGCAGCACCAGGGCGTCGAAGGTCAGGCCATGCGCGACCAGGGCGCGGGCCGCCGCATCGACGGCGGGGTCGGCGATCCAGTCCACGGGCAGGGACTGCAGCATGGGGCGCAGGCCGCGCATCTTGGGCTGTTCCGCCAGGGCGGCGATACGCCGGGGCGCCGTCGCCGCCTTGAGGTCCGCCCAGCCGACCACGCCCAGGATGAAGGGATGGGCCGCCGCCTCGGCCAGCAGATAATCGGTATCTTCGTCACAGGGCTGGGACTGGACCAGCACGCTGCCCCTGAGCCCCAGCGGGGCGGCCAGGGCCTCCAGCTCCGCCCCGTCATGGTCGCGGTGGATGACGGCCAGATCCGGCGTCGGCCAGGTGCAGCCATGGCGGCCCAGGCGCCAGATGTGCTGATGGGCGTCGATCATGGCCGGGAACTCAATGTGTGGCCACGATCTTCAGGCGGCCGTCACGCTCCCCCGCCGGCAGGCCGCGCCCGGCCAAGCCGAAGGCGGCCACCACGGCGAAGCAGAAGCCCGGCACCACCATGGCGACAGCGATGGAGGTGACATCCGACACCCGCCCCATGACCACCGGGATGGCGGCGCCGCCGATGATGGCCATGACCAGCCAGGACGAGCCCAGCTTGGTCAGCGGGCCCAGGCCGCGCAGGGACAGGGCGAAGATGGTGGGGAACATGATGGACATGAAGAAGCTGGTGGCGATCATGGCCCCCAGGCCCAGCCAGCCGCCACCGAAGGCCCCCACCAGGCACAGCACCACGTTGATGCCGGCAAACAGGCCCATCAGCCGTTCCGCCGGGATGCGGCCCATGAGGGCGGTGCCGGCGAAGCGCCCGGCCATGAAGGCGACCAGCGACAGGGTGAGATAGGCGGCGGCGGTCTTTTCCCCCGTGCCCGGCACGCTGTGCTGGGAATAGCGGATGAGGAAGCTCCACACCCCGACCTGGGCGCCGACATAGAAGAACTGCGTCACGACGCCGAACAGGAAATGACGGTGACGCAACAGCCGGCGGAAGCCGCCCTCCTGCTTTGTCGTCGTCCCGCCGTCCACCGCCTCCTCCGGCCCGTCGACCAGGGTGGGGAAGCGCACGGCGTAGACCACCAGGGCCCACAGCAGCACCAGCACCCCCAGCACAAGGTAGGAGGACTGGGCGGCCATCGCTTCCGTATCCCGGAAGTGGGCCAGCGCGTCGGGCGACATCGCGGCCAATTGCTCCGGCGTGTATTCGACGCCGGACAGGATGAACTGCCGCCCCACCAGCACACCGGTGATGGAGCCCAGGGGATTGAAGGCCTGGGCCAGGTTCAGCCGGCGCTCGGCCCCCGCCGGGTCGCCCAGCACGGTCATGATGGGATTGGCGGACGTCTCCAGGAAGGCGAGGCCGCTGGCGATGACGAACAGGGCGCCCAGGAAGGCGCTGTAGGCCCGCAGCTCCGCCGCCGGATAGAACAACAGCGCGCCGGCGCCATAGAGGGCCAGGCCGAAGACGATGGCGGCCTTGTAACCATAGCGGCGGGCGAACAGCGCCGCCGGCATGGCGCAGAAGAAATAGCCCAGGTAAAAGGCGGACTGCACCAGCCCCGACTGCCAATCCTGAAGGTCGAAGGCCTTGCGGAACTGCGCGATCAGCACGTCGTTCAGGTTGTTGGCCACACCCCACAGGAAGAACAGGCTGACGATCAACGCGATGGGAACCACCCATCTCGGCGGTGTTCCCGATGGGGCCGCTTGGTGCTGCTGCGGATGGCCGTCCGACATGTCCCCTCCCAGGGTCTTCTTTTTTCCGGCAGGTGGCGCCGGACGGACGCAGCACATCAAATATGAATTTATACGTCAAATATAAAAATGCCGGTGGGCGGCGTGTCACAGGCCGATGTCGCATGGCTGGGTCCGGGCGCCGCGGGCCGCCAAGGGATTGGCGCCGCAGGGCGCTGCGGCTAATGTCCCGCCCAATTATCGGGTTCGGCTGGCGGAGGATCAAGCCATGGCGCACATCATCGACGGCAAGGCGTTCGCGGGGCGCCTGCGGGAACGCATCGGCGCCAAGGTCGCCGACCTCACCACCCGCCACGGGCTGAAGCCCGGCCTGGCCGTGGTGCTGGTGGGCGAGGATCCGGCCAGCCAGGTCTATGTCCGCAACAAGGGCGAACAGACCCACGCCGCCGGCATGCACTCCGTCACCCACCGCCTGGAGGCGTCGACCACCCAGGCCGACCTGCTGGCGCTGGTGCATAGCCTGAACGCCGATCCGGCCATCCACGGCATCCTGGTGCAGTTGCCCCTGCCGGCGCATATCGACAGCAACGCCGTGCTGGCCGCCATCGACCCGAACAAGGACGTGGACGGCTTCCACGTCGTCAACGCCGGCCGCCTGGCCGTGGGCCTGCCGGGGCTGGTGCCCTGCACGCCGCTGGGCTGCCTGATGCTGCTGAAGGATCATCTGGGCAGCCTGAAGGGCAAGCACGCCGTGGTGGTGGGCCGCTCCAACATCGTGGGCAAGCCCATGGCCCAACTGCTGCTGCAGGCCGACTGCACCGTCACCATCGCCCACAGCCGCACCGCCGATCTGCCGGCCCTGTGCCGCACCGCCGACATCCTGGTGGCCGCCGTCGGCCGGCCGGAGATGGTGAAGGGTGACTGGGTGAAGCCCGGCGCCGTCGTCATCGACGTGGGCATCAACCGCGTGCCCGCCCGCGACCCCGCCGCCGCCGCCGCCGGCAAGACCCGCCTGGTGGGCGACGTCGCCTATGACGAGGCGGCCGCCGTCGCCGGCGCCATCACCCCCGTGCCGGGCGGCGTGGGCCCCATGACCATCGCCGTCCTGCTGCTGAACACCCTGACCGCCGCCTGCCGCAGCCACGGTCTGGAGGCCGAGGTGGCGGAGTTCAACTAAAACCCCAAGTCCTCACATCCCCCTTGACCGCCCCGCGCCCAGGCGTGATCCTTCTCAACTCGGTAATTGCTTTTGGCTGGGGAAGCTGAAATGGCTGAAAAATCGCAGTCGAAGCAGGCGGATGATCGGACGGTTTACGGCTCCTACACCAAGGAGGGCCGGGCGCTTTCCTACACCATCACTGTTCATGGCTTAAGCCGTGGCGAAGCGAGCCGCGTTCTATCAAACAAGAGCAGCCCGTCGTCTGAACGCATGGTCACCGCGCCCAAAGGACCTAAGCGCCTGGGGGTGGCTAAGTCGTCCTAAGCAAGGCTGGACGCCTTGAAGTTACTGTTAGATACCCATGCCCTGTTCTGGGCCTTGGTTGAACCGGATAATCTCGCCGCTGACACGCGGCTAGCTTTGGAAGATCCGGCCAATCAAGTCTTTGCCACGCTGGCTTCCGCCCAAGAGTTGGCCATGAAACTCTCAGCCAACCAATGGCCCGAAGCCAAAGGACTGCTTCAGGATTTTGAGCGCCTGGTGGTGGAGGACGCAGGTTTCTTCCTGCTCGCCCCAACCGCTACCGACTACCTGAACATGACGCGTCTGCCGACGGTCAATGGACATAAAGATCCTATGGACCGTCTGATCATCGCCATGGCTATCGCCCGGGGCCTCACGCTCGTCAGCAGTGATAATAATACTCCCAATTATGCCGTCGAATGGATCACGGCAGGAAAAAGCAACGGTAGCGGATCGCCTCGTCAGAAAGAGCGCATCATACCGGTGGAGCCATTGACGCCTATCCCCACAATCGGGTTAGAGATTTCTTGACGACACCTCTGCTTTTACGAGTTTTGTTCAGACACCAGCGGGGCCATCCGCCTGTGAATTAGCAATAGCCCCCAACGCTTGTCGCACCGCCGCCACCACGCCGTCCCAGTCCCCCGGCGTCGCCTGGTTGAACAGGCGCAGGGTGGGGTACCAGGGGCTGTCGTTCCGGCCCCGGAACCATCGCCAGCAGCTGTCGAAGCGGTTCATCACCCACACCGGCTTGCCCAGGGCACCGGCCAGGTGGACCACGGAGGTATCGACGCTGATCACCATGTCCAGGTTGGCGATCAGGGCGGCGGTGTCGCCGAAGTCCGCCACCTCGGCCATGCGATCGATCAGGGGCAGGTCCGCCGGCGGCGCGGCATCCTTCTGCAGGCTGTAGAGCCGCACGCCCGGCACCTGGGCCAACGGCGCCAGCAACGCCGGCGCCACGGAGCGGCGGCGATCAACCGCCGCCAGCTCCGGCCGGTCGCGCCGGGGGTTGCCGGCCCAGACCAGGCCGACGCGCAGGCCGGGGCCGTCCCCGGCCAGGCGGTCGCGCCAGGCGGCGACATCCGCGGTATCGGCCGCCAGATAGGGCACCGCCGCCGGGATGGTTTCGACCGTCGTGCCGAAGGCCAGCGGCAGGCTCATCATCGGGCATTGCAGGTCGAAGGGCGGCAGGGGCTCCCCCTCCACCAGAATGTGGGTCACGCCGGGCAGGGGGCGCAGCAGGCGGGCCACCTGCGGCTGGACAGCCAGGGTGATGCTGAGGCCCCGCGCCGCCACCAGCGGCAGGTAGCGGCTGAATTGCAGGGTGTCGCCCAGGCCTTGCTCGGCATGGATCAGGATGGTCTTGCCGGCCGCCGGCTCCCCCCGCCATTGCGGCTGGGGGAATTGGCGGGCGTAGGGCGTCATCTGGCGCGTCTGCCAGCGCCACTCATATTCGCGCCACCCTTCCTCATACTGTCCGGCGGACAGCAGCGACATGCCCAGATTGTTGTGGCACGCGCCGTAATCGGGCTTCAGGGCGATGGCGCGACGGAAGCAGGAGATGGCCCGCTCCAGTTCACCTTTCGCCTGAAAGACGGCACCCAAGTTATTGTGTGCCTCCGGATAATCCGGATTGAGGGCCAGGGCGGCCTGGATCTGGGCCTGCGCCCTGTCCATCTCAGCCTCGGCATGCAGGGCCATGCCCAGGTTGTTGTAGGGCTCGGCATAGTCCGGCTGGGCGTCGATGGCCTGGTCGAAGGCGCGGGCCGCTTCCGCCCCCTTGCCCTGCGCCAGAAGGGCGAGGCCCAAGTTGTTGTAAGTCTTAGGATTATCCGGCAGCAGCGTGATGGCGCGGGAAAAGCAGGACTCCGCCTCGGCATAGCGGCCGTGGACATAGAGGATGAGGCCCATGTTGTTGTGGGCGTCGGCGAAATCCGGCTTCAGCGCCAGCGCCCGCTGGTAGCACAGCAGCGCCTCCGGCGCGTGACCCAGCGTTTGCAGGGTCGTGCCCAGGCTGCCATGGGGCACCGGGTCATCGGGACGCAGGGCGGCCGCCCGGCGCAGATGGGGCAGGGCGTCCTCGTGCCGGTCCAGGTCCTGCAACACCAGGCCCAGGTTGAAGCAAGCCTCGGCATGGTCGGGCGCGCGCTCCACCGCCTGACGCAGCCAGGTCAGTGCCTCTTCCAGCCGGCCGGTCAGGCGCAGCACCAGGCCCAGATTGTAGAGGGCGTTGACATAGTCGGGCCGGGCCGACAGGGCGGCGCGGAATCCCGCCTCAGCCTCGGCCCAGCGCGATTGCAGGCGATGCACCACGCCACGGTTGTTGTGCGCCTCCGCATAAGCGGGGCGGAGCGCCAGCGCACGGTCGAGCACGACCAGCGCCTCTTCCAACCGGCCCTGGGCCTTGAGGGCGTTGCCCAGGTTGTTGTGGGCCTCGGCGAAGTCGGGCTTCAGCGCCACGGCGCGCTGGAAGCAGTCGGCGGCGGCCTCGATGTCGCCTGCAGCCTCCCGCACCGTGCCCAGGTTGTTGAGCGCCTCCGGAAACGCGGGCTTCAGGGCCAGCGCCTGGGTGATCAGGTCCACAGCCTCCGCCATGCGCTTTTGTTGAAAAGCGACGACGCCCAGCAGGTGCAGGCTTTCCGGATGGCGCGGCATCAACGACAGGGCCTTGCGGTACAGCACGGCCGCAGCCTCCAGCCGGCCGGCCTTGTGTTGGGCCAGCGCCGCGGCGAAGGCCTTGTGCCCCGGCGTCAGGGGCGGTTTCGCGGCGGGGATGGGTCGGGCGGTCATGGGCGGATTCCAGTGGTGAAGGTGGCGGCCAGCGCTGCGCGCGCGGACTGGACGACGCTGGTCCAGTCCCCCAGGCGCGGCTGGCGGAACTGACGCAGGGTGGGATACCAGGGGCTGTCGTCGCGGCCACGCAGCCAGCGCCAGCAACTGTCGAAGCGGTTCAGCAGCCAGACGCTGACGCCCATGGCCGCCGCCAGGTGGGCGACGGCGGTATCGACGCTGATCACCAGATCCAGGTTGCTGATCAAGGCAGCGGTGTCGGCGAAATCCGCGACGCAGTCGATCAGGCCGCCCAGACTGGCCGGCACATCCTGCTCCGCCGCTTCCTTCTGCAGGCTGATGAAGCGGACGCCGTCTTCCCGCAACAGGGGCAGCAGGGCCTCAAGCCCCATGGACCGGCGGCGGTCGGCCACCGCCACATCGGGCGTGTCGGCGCGCGGGGCGCCGGCCCAGACCACCCCCACCAGCGGGCGGCGGTCGCCCGGCGCCTCGGCCGCCAGACGGCGGCGCCAGGCCGCGGAGTCCGCCGGATCGGCGGTGACATAGGGGATGGGCGCCGGAATGGTCGCCATGGTGGTGCCGAAGGCCAGCGGCAGGCTCATCATCGGGCAATGCAGGTCGAAGGGTGGCAGGGGCCTGCCATGGGCCACCACCTGGTCCACGCCCGGCAACCGGCGCATGAGCCGCACCAGGGGCAGCGGCACCTCCACCACCACGCGCAGCCCCCGCTGGGCCACCAGGGGGATGTAGCGGCAGAATTGCAGGCTGTCGCCGTACCCTTGCTCGGCATGGATCAGCACGATGCGGCCGGGCGCGTCCTCCCCCCGCCACTGCGGGCAGGTGAAGGGCCGGCGGGCGGCGGCCAGTTGCGCATCCTGCCAGCGCCACTCGAACTCCCGCCAGCCTTCCTCATAGCGCCCAGCGGCCAGCAGGGTCATGCCCAGGTTCTTGTGGGCGGCGGCGTAGTCGGGACGCAGGGAAATGGCCCGGCGGTAGTGGTCAATCGCCTGGTCCAGCCGCCCCTGCATCTGCAGGACCACGCCGGTGTTGTTCAAGGCCTCCGGATAATCGGGCCGCAGGGCCAGCGCCCAGTCGAAGAAGGCGAGCGCATCGTCCAGGCGGTTTTCCACCTGCAACAGATGCCCCATGTTGTTGTGGGCCTGGGGATCGTCCGGATCGCTGGCCAGCGCGTCCTCAAAACAGCTCATGGCCTGGGCCAGGTCGCCGGCGTCGTGGTGGGCGATGCCCAGCGCGTTGTGCACCCGCGCCTCGAACGGGTTCAGGACCAGGGCCTGGCGGTAGTGCGCCACCGCCTCCTCCCACCGACCGTCAGCCTGCAGCAGGACGCCCAGGTTGAAGCGGATGTCGATGGAGGTGGGGTTCTCGGCCACCGCCGCCTGCAGCCGCAGGATGGCCCGCCGGATGGCCTCCGCGCTGGGCATGCCCGTCGCCGTCGCTTCGGCCGTAGCCGCCCAGTCTGGCACCGCCGCCATTCCGCCCCACACCCTTCCGAACCATCAGCCGCTGGCGCCACCCCGGCGTCAGCCCAGGGGCCACCTGATCGCTTAAACGGGCGGCGGCCTGCCGGCTGTCGGCGTTTCGTGAGACTGCGGCGAGATGTCCTTGAGAGGGGGCGCTCAGCGTGCCCCGAAACGCCGGGCGCTCAGCGCGCCTTGGGTTTGGGCGAGGGCGCCGCCGCCGGAGGAGGCGGGTTGGCCTGCTGCGGGTCCGTGGCATGGGGCAGCCGGGTCAGGGGCGTCTTCAGCACGGCGTCGGAGCCAACGACCGCCACGGTGGCGGTGCGGCCGGGGATCAGACGCAGGTCGGCGGGCGGATGGTCCAGGATCACACGCACCGGGATGCGCTGGGCCAGGCGCACCCAGCTGAAGGTGGGGTTCACGTTGGCCAGCAGGTTGCTGCCGTCCGTCCGCTCCCGATCCTCGATGGCGGCGGCGATGCTTTCCACATGGCCGGTGAAGGACCGGGGATCGCCCATCAGGCGCACCGTCACGGTGTCGCCCACATGGATGCGGCCCAGCTTGGTTTCCTCGAAATAGCCCTGAACATGCAGGCTGTCGCTGTCCACCAGGGCGGTCACGGCCTTGCCGGCGGTGACGTAGTCGCCGGGACGCAGGTCGAAATTGGTGATGTAACCGTTGACGGTGGCGACAACCTCCGTCCTATCCAGGTTCAGCTTGGCGACATTGCGGTCGGCCACGGCCTGGAGGTAGACGGCCTCCGCCTCACGGGCGGCGGCGATCGTCTGCTCCTGCTTTTCCCGCGACACGGCGGACGCGCTCAAGGACTGATAGCGGTTCCGTTCCAGCACCGCCTCGTCAAAGCTGGCCTTCTTGGCCGCCACGGCGGCGTCCGCCTGTTGCAGCGCCAGGGTGAAGCGCGCCTTGTCGATGCGGAACAGCACCTGGCCCCGGGTCACGGTCTGGTTGTCCCGCACCAACACCTCATCCACCAGGCCGGAGACGTCGGGGGTGACGCCGACGATATCGGCGCGCACCCGGCCGTCACGGGTCCACGGCTCTTCCATGTAATAAATCCAGAAGCGCCAGCCCACCAGGGCGGCGACGGCGACCACGGCCAGGGTGATGGCCAGACGGGTCAGGGTGGTGATGAGGCTGCGCATGGCGGCGACGTCCAGGATTGGGGAAATCGGGTTCAGGGAAGTGGGGTGTAGTGCGTGAACAAGGCCGCCACGCCCCCCAGGACGATGACATAGACGGCAAGGTCGAACAGCGGCCGGTGCCAGACCAGACGGTAGGCGCCGACCAAGCGCAGGACCCAGCGCAAGGCCATGGAGATGAGGAAGGCGACCACGCCCCAAACCAGCAGCGGGGACACGAAGACGCCGTGGATGTCCATTTCGCCGATCATGCGGCCAGGCTTTCCGGTTTGGGGGGCAAGGGAACGACGGGTGGGGGCGGCGGCAGGTCGGGCACGCCGTCGGACAGGGCCCGCCGGATACCGGCCAGCGCCAGCAAGGCTTGGCGCGGCCTGCGGTCCGTCAGGGGCATCAAGGCCGCCAGGGCGGCATCGATGCGGGCCAGCAGGGCGGGCGATGGCGCGCGCGGCGCCCCGGCACGGCTGACGGCATCGTAATGCCACGCCAGATCGGCCAGGACGGCATCCGCCGCGGCGCGGGCCGGGGTGGGCAGGGCCCCCTCCACCGCGCGCAGTTCCAGGATGTTGATGCCGGTGCGGATATCGGCCAAGGCATCGGCCGCCGCCACCTCCGACCCCGGCGGAAGGGCGGCCAGGCGCGGCACCAGCAGGCCCATGCGGTCCAGCAGCTTGCCGGCGAACACCGGGCGCAGCCCACCGTCGGGCGCCGGCGCCCGGATGTCGGCCACGGCACGGATATCGGCCCAGCAGGCGCGCAGGATGCGCCGGGCACCCCATTCCGCGCCCACGGCCCGCACCAGCGCCGTCACCAGCCCGGCGAAGCCCATGCCCAACACCAGCGCCAGGGCGCTGTTGAGATAGCTGGCGAAGTCGGCGCTGTAGGTATTGCTCAGGCCCGCCAGGGTGGGCAGGGTGGCGCCCACCGCCAGGGCCCGGCCGGCCAGGCGCGGGTTGGCGATGACACGGCCCAGCAGCAGGAACAGGGGGCCCAGGACCAGGGCCAGCATCACGAAGCCGTCGATGCGCGGCATGATGGCGAAGATGTAGATTCCGGCCAGGATGGCGGCCAGACCGTTGAAAAGCGCGAAGTCCAGGATGGCCGGCACCGGGTTGTCCTGCGCGGCGAAGAAGCAGCAGGCGACAGCCGCCATTTCCAGGGCGATGGCGCCGTCCGCCCATTCCGTGCCGATCCAGAAGACGCTGCCCAGCAGGATGGTGAGGGCGGCGCCGGCGCCAGACCACAGGGCCATGCCCAGGTCCCGGTGCATGGCGACCTCCGCCCCCGCCCGTCCGCCCCGGCGGCGGCGCACCCGGGGTCCGTGACCGCCGCCCCGGATATAGAGGCGCAGGTCGCGGCAATCCTGGATGGCGTCCATCAGGTCTTTGAGGCGCGTCAGCAGGTTCAGGATCAGCACGTCGCGCCAATCGGCGGGTGCCGCGCGCAGCGCCGCGATGCGGGTGCGCAAGGCCGCCGCGATCTCCGCCGGGGCCTCCACATCGTCGACCCAGTCGGCCAGATCGGCCAACAGCTCCGCCAGTGGGGCGGGCAGGCCGCCGTCGGCCTTCAACGCCCGCACGCGATCCCCGACGCCCGACAGGATGGGCAACAGCATCACCAGGCGCTGGCGCAGCCGCCGCACCTCCTGGCTCAGCCCATGCAGGGTACTGGTGTCGTAATCCAGGTGGGTGGCCATCATCTGCAACTCGACCGCGTCGGCCGCCAGGCGGCGGCGGTCGGACCGGATGGCCGTCGTCTCCTCCGCGCCGGACAGGGCCTCGCGCGCCCAGCGCCCGACATCGCCGGCGAAGGCGTCGATGCGGCCGGTGATCACGGGGCCTATACCCCGGGGAAAAATGACGCTGCCGATCACGGTGGCGCACAGGATGCCGACGGTGATCTCCTCCACCCGGGCCAGCGCGGCGTCAAAGACGGTGCCGGGATCGGTCACGGTGGGAAAGCCGATGAGGGCGGTGCTGTAGGCCGCCAGCATGAAGACATAGCTGCGCGGGGTGCGGTCCAGCAGGGCCAGCGTCAGGCACGCCATGGTCCACAGGGCCATAGCCACGCACAGCAGGGGTGGGGCGTCCACCAGGTTGGGGATGATGACCACGGTGGCCACGGCGCCGATGACCGTGCCCAGCACCCGGAACACGCCCTTGGACCGCATGGCGCCGGCCAGCGGCTGGGACACGATAAAGACGGTGCCGGCCGCCCAGTAGGGGCGCGGCAAATCCAGGCTAAAACCGATGTAGAGGGCGGCCAGGGCGGCGGCGGCCGTCTTGGCGGCGAACATCCAGTCGCCGACACCCCGGGACCATCCCCGGAAGCAGGCCCTGAACCAGGTGGCGGCCGCGGTCATGAAGCCCCCTCGTCAGCGACGCCATCCTTGGCCCCGAAGGACCGGCCCAGCGCCCGTTCCACCGCCGCGAAGACGGTCAGCGCCGTCTCCATCTGCTCCGGCGTCACGTCCGCCAGCAGGCGCCGGCGCATGCCGTCCAGCGCGTCGTCCAGACGCACCGCCAGCGCGCGCCCCTCGGCCGTCAGGTGCAATGTCTTGACCCGCCGGTCACGGGGATCGGTGCGCCGTTCCACCAGGCCGTCCCTTTCCAGCATGTCCACCAGCCGCACCAGCGATGGCCCCTCGACCCCGACGTGGTCGGCCAACTGGCCTTGGCGGATGCCGTCCCCCAGCCGGGCCAGCACCACCAGGGGCAGGGTGGTCGCCTCGGACTGGCCAAAGGCCTTCAAGGTCGCGTCCGCCTCCCGCCGCCAGAACCGCGCGAGGTAGCAGAGCGTCAGGCCGAAGGCCCGGTGCCGGGGCGAAAGAGGAAGAGGGGGCGTTTGTTCCATAGAGGGAACATTAGGATGCTAACGATTAGCCTTCAAATGATATGATGGGGTGGCCAGACCTGCGCCAGGCGGATGGCACAACGCGCCCGCCGGCCCCGCCCCTTATACCACCTAAGATTGGCCACCGGCCAGCGAACGGGTCAGGCGGGTGCCAACCGGGGACGCGGCGAGGACATGCGCCGCCCGTTCCAGGGCCAGGGCGTTGCGGAAGCCATGGGCGCGGGCGGCCACGCCGACGTGGCCGGCGGCGGCCCGGCGCAGGCGATAGCTGGGCGCGGTGCGTGCCACCACCGCCAGCCCATCCAGGCCACGCACCACGAGGTCCAGGAAGGTGTCGTGCCGGGCCAGGCAGGCCAACTGCCAATAGAGATGGGTCGTGCGCTCAAGACGGGTCATCGGCCTCTCCACAGGGAAAGGGCTCCACAGGCGAACAGCGCTGGGGAAGGGGAACATCGGCGGAACAGCCAACGTCCTGACGGTGCCCGAACAGCAACCGCCCGTCAATTCATAAGTTGCCATTTTGACAACTTTCGCATCAAAGACGGGTGGCTTACAGCCGCCGTCCCACCCACACCACGCGGCCGATGATGTCGATGTCGGCGGCCGCCCGCTCGTAAACGCGGTGGTGCGGATTGTCCGACCTGATTTCGACCAGGGGCGGGTGGCTGCCCATGATCAGCTCCAGCCGCTTGATCACGACACCTTGCCCATCCCACAAGGCGAAGACGCCGGGGGGCGAGGGCGACTGGTCCGCCAGGTTGACCATGACCCGGTCCCCGGGCATCAGCGTCGGCTCCATGCCGTCGCCGCGCACCTCGACGATGCGCACGGCCGCCGCCCGCACCTGCAGTTCGGCACTCAGGTAGGCGGCGGGGAAGCGCCACTGGGCGATGGTTTCATCCTCGCGGAAGCCCTGCGGCCACCCTTGGTGGCTGGCCAGGAAACCGCCGCGCCGGTCGCCATAGATGTCGACCTCCGCCACCTCGACCGAGGCGTCGTCGCCCCATCCGGGCACCGATGGCGCCACCGGCTCCAGCAATTCGGCCACGCCACAGCCCAGGCTGGCGGCGATGGCCATCATGCGCGCCTGCGACAACCGGGTGCGGCCGGACTCCAGCTTGGAAATCACCGTCTTGTCGGTGCCGATCAGGGCGCCCAGTTGTTCCTGGGTCATGCCCTTGGCTTCACGAAGTTCGCGGATGCGATTGGGGGGGCGATCAGTCATGAAAGCCAAGTTGCCACAGCGGCTACCATCCGTCAGTCGCCATACCGGCAACCAGTTGACAATAAGTTGCCAATCTCGCATCATTTCGCGCATGACGCTCGCCGACTACCTCCAGGCCCAGGGCCTTACCGCCGCCGAATTCGCCCGGCGCATCGGGCGCAGCCGCTCAACCGTCGGCCGCTGGTGCGCCGGCCACCGCCACCCCGACGCCGCCGCCATGCGGGCGATCATGGAAGAGACCAAGGGGGCGGTGATGCCGAATGATTTCTTTGGTAACGCCCCTTAGAGCGGAACGCGATCAGGTGTAGTCACCTGATCGTGTAAATCCGTTCTATCATGAACAGGTTAAGAGCGAGATGCGATCAAACATGATCGCGTCTCGCTCTAAGCGGTCATCCGAACCGCGCCCGCACGTCGTCCGCCGTTGCCGGCGGGCGCCCCATGAGCCGGCCGCCCTGGGCGGCGGCGGCCACCAGGGCGGCGTTGTCGGGGGCGAGGGTGCCGTCGGGCAGGTGCAGGTTGTTCTCAAAGCCCACGCGGACATGGCCGCCCAGGCCGGTGGCGGTCAGCACGCAGGCGTTCTCCCGCCGGCCGAAGGCGCAGACCGCCCAGGGCACGTCGCCGGTGTTGTCGTTTGGCGCGTCCGCGACAGGCTCCAGGAAGGGCAGCAGGTCGCGCGGATCGCTGACCTGGCCGGCGGTGTAGCGGCCCAGGACGTACAGCAGGAAGTGCGGCACCTCCGGCACCACCCCGCGCCGGCGCAGGTCGTGCCAGCGCAGCAGGTCGTCCCGGGAATAGAGGATGGTCTGCACCATGATCCGTTCCCGCGCCAGCCAGGCGAAGAAGTCGGCGGCATCCTTCTCATGCGCGCTGTCCGGCGCCAGTTCACGGATGGCCAGCGACACCGCCTCCGGCTTCAGGGCGCGGATCACGGCCATCTGGTGGGGCGGATGGTAGAGGCCGGCGGCCTCCGTCGTCACCTGGATAACCAGGCGGTCGCCCACGGCATCGCGCACCGCCCGGGTGGCGGCGGCATAGGCATCGGCGTCCAGCAGGTGGCGGCCCTGGGCGTCACGCACGTGCATGTGGACCATGGCGGCCCCCGCCTCCAGGCAGGCGGCGGCGTCCTGGGCGATCTCCGCCGGATCCAGGGGGATGGCCGGATGGTCGGTCTTCAGCCGCCGGGCGCCATTGGGCGCCACGGTCAGGATCACGGGATCGGCGTTCATTCAGTCCCCCCACTCATTCCGTACCGCCTATGTTTAGGCGTTTCATCTTGTCGTACAGCGTCTTGCGCGGCACGCCCAACGTTTCCGCGGCGCGCGTCACCTGGCCGCCGCTGGCGCGCAGGGCCTCGGTGATCAGGTGGCGTTCCACCCCATCCAGGATGTCGGCCAAGGGCGCGTTCGCGGGTGTGCCGCCCTCGACGGCCGCCGCGTCGTCCTCCGCCAGGCCCAGCACATGGCGGTCAGCGGCGTTGCGCAGCTCGCGCACATTGCCCGGCCAATCCTTCAGCATCAGGGCTCGCAACAGGGTCGGCGCCGGCACGGCATAAGGCCGGCGGAAGCGGGCCGCCGCTTGCAGGGCGAAATGCTGGAACAGCAAGGGAATATCCTCCCGCCGTTCACGCAAGGGGGGCAGGGTGAGGGTGACGACGTTCAGCCGGTAATATAGGTCGGCACGGAACCGGCCGGCGTTGGCGAGATCCAGCAGGTTCTCCTTGGTGGCGGCCACCACGCGCAGGTCCACCGCCACCCGGTCGTTGCCACCCAGCCGTTCCAGCGCCCGGTCCTGCAGCACCCGGAGCAGCTTGACCTGCAGGGCCAGCGGCATGCTCTCGATCTCATCCAGGAACAAGGTGCCGCGATGGGCGTATTCGATCTTGCCCACCCGGCGCTTGGCGGCCCCGGTGAAGGCGCCGGCCTCATGGCCGAACATCTCGCTTTCGAACATGCTGTCCGGGATGGCGCCGCAGTTCACCGCGACGAAGGGATAGGCGGCCCGGGGACCGCCCTCGTGCAGCGCGCGGGCCACCTGTTCCTTGCCCGTGCCCGTTTCCCCCAGCACCAGCACGTCCACGTCCGTGCCGGCCAAGTCGGCCACCAGGCGGCGGACCCGTACCAGGGCGGGGCTTTGCCCCAGCAGGTGGCTTTCCACCGCCGCGTTCCGCACCAGCGCCTCACGCAAGCGGCGGTTCTCCCGCACCAGGGCCCGTTTTTCCAGGGCGCGGCGGATCACCTCCACGAAATGCTCGGTGACGAAGGGCTTTTCGATGAAGTCATAGGCGCCGTCCTGCATGGCCCGCACGGCCATGGAGATGTCGCCTTGGCCGGTCACCAGCACCACCGGCAGTTCCGCATCCAGCGCCCGCGCCCGCGACAGCAGGTCCAGCCCGCTCATCCCCGGCAGGCGCACATCCGTCACCAGGATGCCCGGCGTGCCCACCGACAGGTCGGCCAGCGCCGCCTCCGCCGTCGGGTAGGTTGTCACGGCCAAACCCGCCAGTTCCAACGTCTGGCGCACGGTCAGGCGGATGATCTCCTCATCATCCACGAACAGGACAACTGGCGCGGTATCAGGGGAGGCAGTATCAAGCGGTTGGCTCATCACGCTCAGCTATGATCAAAGGCAGGGTCAACAGGAAGACGGCGCCGGCGTTTTCACCGGGACGGGCCTCCCCGTCGCGGGCTTCCAACTGGCCCCCATATTCCTGGGTGATGGCCAGGGAGATGGCAAGGCCCAGGCCCAAGCCCTGACCGCCCGGCTTGGTGGTGACGAAGGGATCGAACAGACGGTCGCGCACGGCCGGGGCCAAGCCCGGGCCGTTGTCCGCCACCGCCACCCGCACGGCGGCGCGGTGGTCCAGCAAGACCGGTTCGGCGGTGATGGCGATGCGCGGCTCAGCCACCTCGGCCGTCGCATCCTCCGCGTTGCGGATCAGGTTGACCAGCACCTGCTGCAGCCGCACGGGATCGAAGGCCACCGTCACCTCCGGCACCTCCACCGTGACTTGCACCCGCGCCTCCTTCAGGCGGCGGTCCAAGAGGGCCAGCGCCTCCTGCACCGCGCCCGGCAGGGGGACGGGCTGGGCCGGCCCCTCGCTGCGGCGGGAGAAGTTGCGCAACTGGCTGGAGATCTTGGCCATGCGGTCGACCAGGCCGGCGATGTGGACCAGGTTCTGGCTGACCTCCGCCTGGCGGCCCTGCTCCAGCAGCAGGCGGGCGTTGTCAGCCAGGGCGCGCAGGGCTGTCAGCGGCTGGTTCAGCTCATGCGTCACGCCGGCCGCCACCTGGCCGATCATGGCCAGCTTGGCCGCCTGCACCAGTTCGGCCTGGGCGTCGCGCAGGTCGGCTGTACGCGCCTCCACCTGGCGTTCCAGGTCCTGGTAGGCGCGATCCAACGTGTCCTTGGCCAGGCGCTGTTCACGCAGGCGTTTCACCCGCTGGCGCACATACAGTCCAGAGGCCAGCAGCAGAAGGAGCAGCAGCGCCACCCCGATGCGCGCCGTGGCCGCGGCCTGCGCCACCGGGTGGGCGTCGGCCGCCAGCGCGATGGTCCAGCCATACCGGCCCAGGTCCCGTTCCACCAGCAGGGCCGGATGAACCTGGAGGGACCGGGGCAGGACCAGGGGCGGATGCTCCAGTCCCACATACTCCCGGGTTTCTTCCAGGTATTTCAGCGTCCCGGCATCCAGGGGGCGGCGGGCGTGGAATTTCCATTCCGGCTTGGAGGACAGGAAGACGACGCCGAAGCGGTCCGCCACCAGCACCGCGTCGTGAGAGATGCGCCAGCCATCCTCCAACGCGTCCAGCACGATCTTGACGGCCAGCACGCCGACACGCCGGCCATCGCGGTCCACCGGTGCCGCGATGAAATAGCCGGGCAGCCGGGTGACCGTGCCCACGCCGTAGAAACGGCCCAGGCCCTTGTCCCGCGCGTCCTTGAAATAGGGACGGTAGGAAAAATCGACGCCGACATAGCTGTCCGGCCGGTTCCAATTGCTGGACGCCACCGTGCGGCCGGCGGCATCCATCAGGTACAGGACGGCGGAGCCGGCGCTGGCGTTCACCGCCTCCAGATACCGGTTCACCCGGTCGACGTCGGCCGCGTCGGCCTGGCCCGCACCGGCCGCCGCCAGCGCCGCCACCGCCGGATCGCGGGCGGCGACGGAGGGCAGATAGTCGAAGCGCTCCACCGCGCTGTCCAGGTTGTTGGCGTAGATCTCCAGCCGGTGGCGGGCGTCGGCGGCCACCGCCTCCACCGCCCGCCGCTCGGCATGGCCGACCGCCAGCACCCACAGCCCCACGGCCCCCGCCGCCGCCAGCAGCAGCGCCAGGGCGCCACCGGTGCCGATGGCGCGCAGCCGCGCCGCGAAGGGATAGGGGCTGGCCAAGGCGGGATCAGTCGGTGGTGAGGCCGGCGCGTTCCGCCGCCTCATGCCGCTGCTGCTCCTCCGACACCAGGCGGGACAGGTCGCGCTTCAGGGCGTTGAACTCCGGCGACGCGGCATCGCGCGGGCGCGGCATCTCCACCCGGATGTCGCGTTTCACCGTGCCGGGGCGGTAGGTCAGGACGACGATGCGGTCGGCCAGGTAGATGGCCTCCTCGATCGAGTGGGTGACGAAAACGATGGTCTTGCCCAGACGCGCCCAGATCTTCAGCAGCTCATCCTGCAGGGACCGGCGGGTCAGGGCGTCCAGCGCGCCGAACGGCTCATCCATCAGCAGGACGGGGCTGTCCAACGCCAGGACGCGGGCGATGGCCACGCGCTGGCGCATGCCGCCGGACAGATCCTTCGGGAACCGCTCGCCGAATTCCGACAGGCCCAGCATGTCCAGCAGCTCACGCACCCGGGCGTCGGCCGCGTCCTTGGCCATGCCCTTGACCTCCAGCCCGAAGCGGACGTTCTTGGCCACCGTCATCCACGGGAACAGGGCGTATTCCTGGAACACCATGCCCCGGTCGGGCCCAGGGTTCGTCACCGGGCGGCCGCCCACGGTGATGCTGCCCTCCGAAGGGTGGGAGAAGCCGGCGATGGCGTTCAGCAGGGTGGACTTGCCGCAGCCGGACGGGCCCAGCAGGCAGACGAACTCCCCGGCCGCGATGTCCAGGTTGATGTCCTTCAGCGCCACCACTTCGTTCCCCGGAACGGCGAAGCGCTTGTAGACGTGGTTGATCAGGATGTCGGACATGGTTCAGTGCTCCAGCCCGCGGTGCCAGCGCAGCAGGTGGTTGTTGATGCGGGTGACGCCGCTGTCGATGGCCAGGCCCAGCAGGCCGATGGTCAGCATGCCGGCGATGATCTTGTCGGACCAGAAGTACTCCCGCGCTTCCAGGATGCGGAAGCCCAGGCCGTTGTTGACGGCGATCATCTCCGACACGATCACGACGATGAAGGCGGTGCCGATGCCGATGCGCACGCCCGACAGGATGTAGGGCGTGGCCGCCGGCAGCATGACGCGGCGGAAGATGGTCAGGGGTCCGGCACCCAGGTTGCGCGCGGCGCGCAGATAGATGCCGTCCACCTGGCGCACCCCGGCGATGGTGTTCACCAGCACGGGGAAGAAGGCGCCCAGCGAGATCAGGAAGATGGCCGGCGGGTTGCCCAGGCCGAACCACAGGATGGACAGCGGAATGTAGGCGATGGGCGGAATGGGCCGCAGCACCTCCACCAGCGGGTTCAGCCAGCGGAAGGCCGCCCGGCTGGCGCCCATGGCCAGGCCCAGGGGCAGGGCCAGCACGGCCCCCACCAGGAAGCCCATGACGACGCGGTACAGGCTGCCGATGGCGTCGGTGATCAGCTCGCCCGAGAATATCCAGGCGACATAGCCGCCATTGGCGGGATCGAAAGGCTCCGCCGGGGCCAGGTAGGCCCACCAGCGCACGGCCACCGCCACGGGCGAGGGCAGGATCTTCGCGTTGACCAGGCCGGAACTGGACGCCGCCTGCCAGATGGCAAGCAGCACGAGCGGCACGACGGCCCCCTGCAGGGCCGCCAACCAAGTATTACGCCGCATTCGGGTACTCCCCATGAAAGCGCGAAAGAAGCGGATCGAAAAAGGGCCCGCCGTATTCAGAAGCGGCGGGCCCTGGAGCCTTACTGGATGCCCAATTCCTTCTTGGCGTCGGCCAGCAGGTCCAGCTTCACATAGTCGGTGGCCGTCGGCACCTTGGCCATCTTGGACACGCCATACTTGGCCATGGTATCGGCCGTGATCTGGATCTGCGCGGGGTCGATGTCATAGCTGTACTGGGCGTTGCCCATGGCGCTGTTGAAATCGGCCTCGGACAACTGCTTTTTGAACAGCGTCTCGCGCACATACTTGGACGCCACCTCCGGCTTGTCGATGAAGGTCTTGGTGGCCTTCACGAAGCAGCGCATGAACTTCTCGGCCACGGCCTTGTGCTTGTCGTGGAACTCCTCCGACATCACCAGGGTGCGCACGGGGCTGCCGATGGCGGTGTCGTAGGGCTTCATCACCTCGACGCCGAAGCCGCCGTTCACGGCCTGCGAGCCCTGCGGCTCCGTCTGCATGATGGCGTCCAGTTGTTTCAGCATCAGGGCCTGGTTCAGGTCCGGATAGTTCAGGTAGACGATCTGCACGTCCTTGCCCGGCTGGTCGGACCAGGTGAGGTTGTTCTGCGCCAGTTCCGCGGCCAGCAGCACCTCCTGGATGCCGCCCCGGGTGACGCCGACCTTCTTGCCCTTCAGGTCGGCGACCTTGGTCACCTTGGCCTCGGGGGCGGCCACCAGGCGGGCGCCGCCCTTGGCGAAACCGGCGACGATATAAATGGGGGCGCCGGCGGCGCGGCCGGAAATGGCGGCCTCGGACGCGGTGGCGCCCACGTCCAGCTCACCGGCCACCATGGCCTGCATGATGTCGGGGCCCTTGGCGAAAATCCGTTCCTCCACCTTGATGCCGCAGTCGGTCAGCATCTGCGTGTAGGACACGGCGCCGAAGTGGGCCAGCTTCAGGTTGCCCAGGCGCACCACATCCTCGGCGGCGGCCGGCAGAGCCGCCAGCGACAGGGCGGACGCGGCCAGAACGGCGGCCAACAGGGTCTTTTGGGGCAGGGCTTTCTTGAGCATCATCTTAAATACCTCCCGGGCTTTGGTATCCAACGGCCGCCGATCAATGCCGGCGGTTCCTGGTCGTCTTGGAACTGGGGTGATACTAGCAGAAGCTGTGCCAACCGCCGGGGCAAACCATCACCGGGAGGGAGAACGGCTCGAAACGCCAGCATCCCCGCCAAAGTGGGCGGGGCAGGCCTTAAGCGGGGCAGGGGAAGGGCGGCGCCCCACTGGCGGTTTTCCCGCCACGGCGGGGAGGGGGCTGTCACCTTTTCCGCCGCGGCCGGTCGCGTGCCGTCAAGCGTCGTAGGCGACGAGGACGATTTGCGCTATGACGGCCCCCAAGCGGCCGCAAGGCCGATGGGGTTCCTGCCTTTCGGAGAGCTTGGATGAACCGTTCCCTATACGCCCTTGGGTACGCCCTGGGCGCACCGTTGGCGTTGGCCTTGGCCGTTACCGTTTCGCCTGTGGCCATAGCGGCGGAGGCCGGCCACGGCCTGACGCCGATGGAGCTGGCGACGATGGACCGCGCCAGCGACGCGCGTGTATCGCCCGATGGCCGCCTGCTGGCCTTCGACGTCCGCACCGTCGACTACGCCAACAACAAGGCCACCCACTCCCTGTGGGTGAAAGAGATCGATGGCAAGGGCGACGGCCATCGCCTGGCCATCTCCGATGGCGGCGCCAGCACCCCGCGCTGGTCAGCCGATGGCAAGAGCCTCTATTTCATGTCCGGCCGCTCCGGCAGCCAGCAGGTGTGGAAGACGGATGCGGCTGGCACCCAGGCCACCCAGGTAACCGCCCTGCCGCTGGACGTGGGCAGCTTCAACCTGGCGCCGGACGGCACGCACATCGTCGTGTCCATGGCCGTGTTCCCGGGCACCGAGACAGGCGACAAGCCGGTCAAGCCGGCGGACATCGCCAAGTCCACCGGCGTCGTCTTCGACAAGGTCTTCGTCCGTCATTGGGATGAATGGGCCGACGGCACCCGCAACCACCTGTTCGCCCTGGCGCTGAACGGCGAGGGTGTGGCCACCGGCGCGCCCGTGCCGCTGATGAAGGGCTTCGACGGCGACGCGCCGGGCAAGCCTTTCGGCGACGACAGCGAAATCACCATCAGCCCGGACGGCAAGACGGTGGTCTTCACCGCCCGCCTGGCCGGACGGACGGAGCCGTGGAGCACCAACCTGGACCTGTGGCAGGTCCCCATGGACGGCAGCGCCGCCCCCGTCAACCTGACGGCCAGCAACGCCGCCATGGATACCGGCCCGGTGTTCAGCCCCGACGGGTCCAAGCTGGCGTGGCGCGCCATGAAGCGGCCGACCTTCGAGGCCGACCGCTTCGGCATCATGGTCCGCGACCTGAAGAGCGGCGAGACGCGGGAGATCGACCCCAGCTGGGACCGCTCCGCCGACACGCTGGCATGGACGGCCGATGGCCGCACCCTGCTGACCACCGCCTACGACGTGGGCCAGTCCAAGCTGTTCTCCGTCGACGTCAAGTCGGGTGCGGTGAAGGCGCTGACCGGCGAGGGCCATGTGACGGCCATTGACCTGGTGAAGGGCGGGGACAAGGGCGTGGTCTATATGGCCGACAGCCTGTCCGGTCCGTCGCAGGCCTACAAGGTGTCGCTGAAGGGCGGCAAGGCGGAGCAACTGACCCATGTGGGCGCCGGGACGCTGGCCGACGTCACCCTGGGCGCCTATGAGCAGTTCAGCTTCCCCGGCTGGAACAACGAGACGGTCCACGGCTATGTCGTGAAGCCGGCCAATTACCAGGAAGGCCACAAGTACCCGGTGGCCTTCATCATCCATGGCGGCCCCCAGGGCTCCTTCGCCAACGCCTGGAGCTTCCGCTGGAACCCGCAGGCCTACACCGGCGCCGGCTATGCCGTGGTCATGATCGACTTCCACGGCTCCACCGGCTACGGCCAGGCCTTCACCGACGCCATCAGCCAGCATTGGGGCGACCGCCCGCTGGAAGACCTGCAGAAGGGTTGGGCCGCGGCGCTGGCCAAGTACCCCTTCCTCAACGGCGACCGGGCCTGCGCGCTGGGCGCCAGCTACGGCGGCTTCATGATCAACTGGATCGCCGGCAACTGGAACGGCCCGTGGAAGTGCCTGGTCAACCATGACGGCGTCTTCGACAACCGCATGATGGGCTATTCCACCGAGGAGCTGTGGTTCAGCGAGTGGGAGAACGGCGGCAAGGTCTGGGAGAACCCGGCCGGGTACGAGCGCTTCAACCCCGCCAACCACGTCGACCAGTGGGTGAAGCCGCAGTTGATCATCCACGGCGGCCGCGACTTCCGCATTCCCTTCGAACAGGGCCTGGGCGCCTTCACCGCCCTGCAGCGCAAGGGCGTGCCCAGCAAGCTGGTCTACTTCGCCGACGAGAACCATTGGGTGCTGAAGCCCCAGAACTCCGTCCAGTGGCACCAGGAGGTCCTGGGCTGGCTGAACACCTGGACGGCCGAAGCCAAGTAAGGCCGGGCGTCAGCTGAGAGCGAGTGGAGAAGGGGCCGTCCATGGGGCGGCCCTTTTTCTATAGGGCCCGCCGTTAGTTTTCAGAACATTCGTAAGCGCGGACATTACCCACGAACCGATTCTGTATGGCCGTGATGACGCTCGATCTCTCCGTATAGACTTCAATGTAACTCGTATCAAAGGCCCAGATCTCCACAAGCGCATTGAGCACGAGCGGGGCCATCGGCCCATCAGCGGTGAAATTCTCAGCTTCCACACGCGGTATTTCTTGGCCCGGAACCCAGGCGAAGACTCCATCCAGAAGTTGGGGGATACCCCGAATGCGCCGTAGCAGATCAGATAGGGCGGGCACCAGGCGCGGCACCGGTTCCTCGTAGTCTCCCAACCGTTCACCAAGCCCCTCCACGGCGCCCGCATACCAGGTACCTATGCCCAGCTCTGGCAGCGCGGCAATAAAATCCAGGACGGACGCCACTTGGGGGCCTGTGCAGGTCACTCGGTCCCCATCGATGTCCGCGCCACGGATTTGAAGAGTCGGCATAAAATCTCGCCCTTATGAGAAATTGATACAACCCTATCATCACGACATCGAAACGATGTCCGCTTCCGAGTTTATCGGGATGCAAAGCAGCGGCGTCGGCAGGGTTCATGTGCCCGACACTTGGTAGTGTCCACTTTCTTAGTGGAGTCTCACGACCGCGATCACTCTTTCTCGATTGTTCGGAAGATTTGGCGGACGGCCTTCCGGCGCAACATACGTTCGTGGATGATGCCCAGGATTTCGATGACATCTTCCGGCTGATGGCGAAACACAAGGTAATGCCGGGCCTCGGCGACCTGATCATCCGGATTGGGCACATGCCGGCGACTGTGGCTGATGTGGTAGAAGCCAACCTCCCGCCGGCCGACTCTTTCCCAAACAATCAAGGGATGGCCGGGGATCTCCGCAACGTCCTTGATGGCTTGGATAATCAGGGTCGAATAGCGAAGCTCCGCCGCCAGGCCGAAGTTCTCAGCGCTCCATACCAATATATCATCAAGATTAGCGCGGGCAGATCGAGTTAGACGAAATGTCCTCACTTCGATACTCGCGCTCGCGCCTGGTTATGCAGTTCCTCCAGCAGAACCTGCAATCCTTCGTCGCCAGAAATCTCGACGTAGTCGCCCCGCTCAATGTCCGTAACCCCCGCCTCAACCACCTTTTCCAACGCGGCGACATGCGCTTGGTTGATGAGGATATCGTTCTCATAGCGGCGAAGAGCCTCACGAACGACCTCGCTGGCATTTTGGTGGCGCCCCGAGGACACTTGCTCGTCAATGAAGCCGCTTAAATGAGGTGTGAGGCTAAAATTCCGTCCGCTCATGGCTCACCCCTGCCCATGGTACTTCTGTCAAAGTTTGATACCACATCGCCACAGACCAGCCAATAAAGCGAAACGGCCCCCGTCCGGTCTCACCCCGCCCGGCGTCCCCGTCTCATCGCCCCTTCGATATCCGGCAGGAACACCGTCAGGATGCCCAGGGCCGGCAGGTAGGCGCAGACTTTGTAGACGGTGGTGATGCTGGTCAGGTCCGCCAGCCAGCCCAGGGCCGCCGCCGCCACGCCCGCCACGCCGAAGGCCAAGCCGAAGAACAGGCCGGCCACCGTGCCGACCTTGCCCGGCATCAGTTCCTGGGCATAGACGACGATGGCCGGGAAGGCGGAGGCCAGGCACACGCCGATGACGCCACTCAGCACACTGGTCCAGAACAGGTTGGCGTAGGGCAGGGCCAAGGTGAAGGGCAGCACGCCCAGGATGGACCACCAGATGACATGCTTGCGCCCGAAGCGGTCGCCGATGGGTCCGCCGGCAATGGTGCCCACGGCGGCGGCGCCCAGGAAGATGAACAGGTGCAACTGCGCCGCCTTCACCGACAGGCCGAAGGTCTGGATGAGATAGAAGGTGAAGTAGCTGGTGATGCTGGCCAGGTAGACATACTTGGAGAAGATCAGCACCAGCAGGATGGCGAAGGCCAAGGCCACCTGACGCGGCGTCAGGCCGGTCAAATCCTCCTTCACCGCCTTGGCGGCCTTGGGCTTGGCGTTGTGCTTGTACCACAGGCCGATCCTGGCCAGGACGATCATCCCCAGGAAAGCGGCGGCCGAGAACCAGGCGATGCTGCCCCGCCCCTGGGGCACGATGATGAAGGCGGCCAGCAGCGGCCCCAGGGCGGAACCGGCATTGCCGCCCACCTGGAACAGCGACTGGGCCAGACCATGCCGCCCGCCCGACGCCATGCGCGCCACGCGGGAGGATTCCGGATGGAAGACGGACGAACCCGTACCCACCAGGGCCGCCGCCGCCAGCACCAGCGGGAAGCTGGGCGCCGTGGCCAGCAGCACCAGGCCCACCAGGGTGAACCCCATGCCGATGGACAGCGAATAGGGCTTGGGCTTGGCGTCGGTGTAGAGGCCGATCAAGGGCTGCAGCAGGGAGGCGGTGATCTGATAGACCAACGTCACCAGGCCCACCTGGCTGAAGCTGAGGTCGAAGCTGCCCTTCAGGATGGGATAGATCGCCGGCAGCATGGACTGCATCATGTCGTTCAGCAGGTGGCAGAAGCTGATGGCCCCCAGCACCGTGAACACCGTGCCGCCGACCTTGGCGGCCGCCGGGCCGACATCCATGCCCGGCCCTGTGGCCGGCGCGGTTTCAATGACGCCTTGCGCTTGCTTCATCACCACCACGTTCCCCCCATCTCACACCGCCCGCCGCCAAGTGGCTTGCATTTCAGCGGGCGGTGGACAAGCTACCCCGGCGAGGGTCGACCCGCTTACGGGGTCAGGCCAATTTCCTATGAGAGTGGGCCATCCCCATGGTGCGGAACGTCCGGTCCCAGACGCTTGAGAACTTGCCCGATCCGGTTTTCGCGGTGGGCAACGATTATCCCCAGGGCCTCATCCTGCCGCCGCATCGGCACAGCCGCTGTCAATTGCTGTACGGCATCCGCGGGGTCATGACCGTGGCCACCGCCCAGGGCACCTGGATGGTGCCGCCGGAACGGGCGGTGTGGATACCGGCCGGCGTGGTGCATGAGGTTGAGATTGTCGCCGGCCCGGGCGCCATGCGCAGCCTGTACATCGCCCCCGCCGTACTGCCCCCGGCGCGGGAGGAGGACGCGCTGGACCCCCGGGCAGACCGGTGCCAGGTGGTCGGCATCTCCCCCCTGGTCCATGCGTTGCTGGTCGAGGCGGCGGAGTTGCCCGCCGAAGTTCCCGAGGGAAGCCGGGGCAGCCTGATCATGGCGCTGTTGCTGCACGAGCTGCCGTCGCTGCCCGTGCTGCCCCTGTCCATGCCCCTGCCCACCGAGGCGCGGCTGGCCGCCCGCTGCCGCGCCTTCGTGACCGATCCCGACCCTCACGCCACCATAGACGGGTGGGCCCATGAATTGGGCATGAGCCGCCGGGCCTTCACCCGGCATTTCCGCCGCGAAACCGGGCTCAGCTTCGCCGCGTGGCGCCAGCAGGCCTGCCTGTTCGCGGCGCTGCCCCGGCTGGCGGCGGGCGAGGCGGTGACGACGGTGGCGCTGGACCTGGGCTATGACAGCCCCGCCGCCTTCACCAGCATGTTCAAGCGCCTGCTGGGCGTGCCGCCCAGCCGTTACCTGCGGCCGGACACCGTGCCACCACCTTCCTGGACGTGAAGTACCTCAGGCGTCGATGATGGCGACCGCCCGGGTCCAGCCCGCCGAGGCCCCCTTGATCTTGGCCGGGAAGCAACTGACGGTGAAGCCGGTGGAGGGCAGCGCCTCCAGGTTATACAGCTTCTCCAGGTGGCAATAGCCGATGTCGCGGCCCGCCTTGTGCCCTTCCCAGATCAGGCCGACGTCCTTGGTTTCGGCGAACTTCTTGGCGGTGTGGGAAAAGGGGGCGTCCCAGCTCCACGCGTCGGTGCCGGTGACGCGCACGCCGCGTTCCGTCAGGTACAGCGTCGCCTCCCGCCCCATGCCGCAGCCGGCGCCCAGGAAATCGCCATGGCCATAGCGCGAGCCGGCGCGGGTGTTCACCAGCACGATGTCCAAGGGCCGCAGGGTGTGGCCGATGCGGGCCAACTCGGCCTCAACCTCGGCGGCGCTGACGACGTGGCCGTCGGCCAAGTGGCGGAAGTCCAGCTTGACCCCGGGGTTGAAGCACCACTCCAGCGGCACCTCATCGATGGTAATGGCCCGTTCGCCCTTATTCATGGTGGAGGCATAGTGCCAGGGTGCATCCAGGTGGGTGCCGTTGTGGGTGGAGAGGCGCACCGTCTCGGCCGCCGCGAACTCCGCATCCGGCATGTCGTGGGGGTTCAACTCAGGAAAGAACATCGTCAGTTCGCCCAGCGTGTCCTTATGCGTCTGGTATTCGATATGCGGACGCATGAAAGGCGGGTCGGCCACGACGTCATTGTCGAGGGTGACGGAGATGTCGATGAAGGTGCGCGCCATGCTGCCGGTTCCTGTCTATGCCCCTGTGGGATGCCGCTGCGGGCGATATGAACGACGGGACCGCCCAGGTTTCCCCGGATGCGCAGTAGCCTTGTTTCCTCCCGTCTTGGGGGCCATTAGACCGGGGCGCGGGGATGAAAGAAAAATCGATTAAACCCATGCGATATCATCGACAGGGCGGATAGATCACGCGCCCTCCGCCACCCGCACACGGGGGATCAGGGTCCGCACCAGCAGGAAGGCCAGGCCGTACGCCACGGCGCAATAAACGAACAAGGGGTGATAGCCGCCGTGGGCCGACAGCCAGGTGGTGGCCTGCAGGATCAGCACCCCGCCCAGATTGCCGCAGAAGGCGCCCACGCCGATGGCCGTGCCCACCATGCGGACGGGGAAGGCGTCGGCCGCCAGGGCGAAAACGTTGGTGGAAAAGCCCTGGTGCGCCGCCAGCACCAGCCCGACCAGCAGGACCGCCGGCCAGGGGCTGTCGGCCAGCAGGGCCAAGGGCAAGGGCAACACCAGCAGGGCCGAGGCCGCCATGGGGATCCAGCGCGCCCGGCTGGGGGACACCCCCGCCGCCAGCAGGCGCGCCGGCACGATGCCGCCCAGCAACGCGCCCACCGTGGCCAGGGCGTAGACGGTGGCCACCGGCGCCCCGATGTGGCGCATGTCGAGATCGAAGCGCTGGTGGAAAAAGTCCGGCATCCACAGCAGCATGAACCACCAGACGGGATCGGTCAGGAACTTGGCCCCCGCCACGGCCCAGCAATGCCGATCGCTCAGCAGGCGGCGCCACGGCCAAGCCGGCTGGTCCTCCACCGGGGCCGCCACAAGCTGGACCCGGGGCCGCGCCGGCAGCAGGAACCACGCGATCAGCCAAATGAAACCGGCGGCGCCGGTGATGAGGAAGGTGAGGTTCCACCCCCATTCCAGCGCCAGCCAGGGCAGGATCAGCGGGGTCAGCACCGCCCCCACGTTGGGGGCGGCGTTCATCAGGCCGATGGCGATGGAGCGGCGGTCGGCGGGAAACCAGCCCGCCACCGCCTTGGCCGCCGCCGGCGTGTTGGCGGCCTCCGCCACGCCCAGGGCCAGGCGGCAGGCCAGGAACTGCCCCGTGGTGCGAGCGCCGGCGTGGGCCATGGCGGCCAGGCTCCACACCGCCACCGCCAAGGGATAGCCCCAGCGCAGGCCCACCTTGTCGATGAACCAGCCCGCCCCCACCAGGGCCAGCATGCCCGCCGCCTGGAACGCGGTCATGACCAGGCCGTAATCCTCTTGCGTCCAGCCCAGATCGGCATCGATCATGGGCTTCAGCAGGGCCATGCTTTGCCGGTCGGCGTAGTTCAGGGCCGTGGCGGTGAAGACGCAGGCCAGCACCAGCCACGGCGCCCAGCCCAAAGACCGGCGGGCCGCCAGGGCGGGAGGAGTCGTGGCGCTGGCGTTCGGGCCGGTGTCGGTCTGCGTCGTCATGCCCATGCCTTAGAACTTCGTCCGGATGCCCAGGCCCAGGATGCGCTGGGCATCGCGCGGCACACCCAGGCGGACATAGGTGGTGGAGGGCACGGCCACGCCGTTGACCACGCTGGTGGCGCTGTCCGGCACCTTGGACGCTGTATAGAACTGGTTCAGCAGGTTCTGGGCGTACAAGCGGACGACGAAGCGATCCTCGGGGGCGGCGAAGTCCACGCCCAGGTTCCAAATCCCATAGGCCTTCTGGATGGTGGCCGGGGATTCGCCGATGTCCATCTGCTGGTCCGACCGCCAGGAATAACTGGTGTCGATGGTGACACCCACCGGCACGCTGTCGGGCAGGGGCAGCTTATAGGCCGCGTCCGCCGTCAGCTTCCACTTGGGCGCATAGGGCAGGACCTTGCCATTGGGGTAATAGCAGGTGGCCGGCGCGCCGGTGGGGCAGGCGAACTGCACGATGGTGGCGTCGGTGTAGGACGCGCCACCGTTCAAGGTCATGCCGGGCAGGGGCCGGGTCAGGAAGTCCAGCTCCACGCCCTGGGTGCGCACCGTGCCGGCGTTGACCAGGGTGCTGACGACGGCGCCGTTGATGTTGGTGAAGCTGTTGGTCTGGAAGCCGTCGATGTCGTCACGGAACAGCGCCAGGCTGGCCACCACCTTGTTGTCCAGGGCGGCGGTCTTCAGGCCCACCTCATAGGCGTTGGAGGTTTCCGGCGACAGGCGGCCGGTGTTGTTGGCCGCCATGTTGAAGAAGATGTTGTAGGCCGGTCCCTTGTAGCCCTGGGAATAGGTGAAGTAGGCCATGGTGTTGGGGCCCAGGTCGTACTGCACCCCCGCCTTGGCCGACGCGTCGTTGCGGCTGTAGTTGTTGGCGCTGGCGAAGCTGGCGCCGATGCCGGCGAAACCGGTGGCCGTGGCCACGCGCTGGAACGTGTAGTCCAGCTCGTCATGCGTCAGCCGGCCACCGAAGGTCAGGCGGAAATCATCGGTGATATGATAGGTGCCCTGGCCGAACAGCGCCTCGTTGTTGGTGGTCACGCTGTCCACCGCCGTGCCGGAGGCGCGGGCGTAGGTGGAACTGCCGGACGCGCAGGGGATGTTGCCGTTGGCCAGCGCCGCCAGGGTGGAGGCGGTGCAGGTGACGTCCGACCGGGTGAAGCGTTCCTTGGTGTCGGTGTGGAAGAAGAAGAACCCGCCGACATAATCGAAGCGGCCGCCCAGGTCGGAGGCGTAGCGCAGTTCCTGCGAATACTGGTTCAGGTCGACATAGCCGTGGTCGGTCAGGCTGGTGCTGCCGCCCGGGACGGAAGACCCGACATAGGCCGGATAGCTAGCCGTGAAGTCACCGTCGCGCGTCTCCACATTGTGCCAGCCGCGCCAGGCGGAAATGGAGGTGAAGGTGCCCGCCGGCAAGGACCAGTCCACCTGGACGGAGGTGCCGAAGTTGCGATCCTTGGTGCGGGGATCGACGTCGTTGTTGATGTCCTTGTTGGTCGCCGACGGATAGACGGGGGCCAGGGCCGGGATCAGGCCGCGCACGTTGGCGGCGCTGTTGGAAATGATCTGGATGGATTCGGCGCAGCAGTTGTCGTCGGCCTCGGCATAGTCGCCGATGAAGGTGACCTTGACCGCGTCAGTGGGCGTCCACTGCAGCTTGGCGCGGGCCCCCTTGTGGTCATAGCCGTTGATGTCATGGCCATTATGGACGTTGCGGGCGTTGCCGTCGGCGTGGCCGTAGAAGGCGGCCAACTGCGCCACCAGGTCGCTGCTGATGGGGGCCGAGATGGAGCTGCGCAGCCGCACCTCGCCATTGTCGGCGCCCGAGGCCTCGGCATAGCCGCCGAAGCTGTGCTGGGGCTCCGCCGTCACGATGTTGACGACGCCGGCCGAGGCGTTCTTGCCGAACAGCGTGCCCTGGGGACCGCGCAGCACCTCGACCCGGTCGATGTCCAGCAGGTCGGTCACCGCCATGCCGGAGCGGGCGTAAACCACGCCGTCCACCACGGTGGACACACTGGGCTCGGCACCCGAGCTGAACGACAGGGTGCCGATGCCGCGGATGTTGAGCGCGGAATTCTTGTTGGTGGTGCCCTTGCGGAAGGTCACGCCGGGCACGAGGTTGGGCAGGGATTCGGACGTGCTGACGCCGGCACGGGCCAGCGCGTCGCCGGTCACCACCGACAGGGCGACGGGGACGGAGGTCAGGTTTTCCCCGCGCTTCTGCGCCGTCACGATGATCTCGGTCAGGCTATCATCATCGGCGGCATTGGACGGTGGCACCTCGGCGGCGTGGGCGCCGGCACCGGCCAGCGACAGCGCCAGGGCGACCCCGCCCAGCAGACGAAGTGACAAACAACCTTTACCTATCGATCCGACAACGGCCTGGGCGACGGTCTGCATCCCTTGAATCCCCTTCTGGGCTTAATCCACATTAAAGATGTGTTTATTTAAGATTTTTCACGGACATATTCGTCACGCAAATTAACGCGGTCAACGAACTTCATCGCCAATTTGGACAATTGGCGTATGCGTGGCGAACATTCCCCACAAAAAATCAGTTGAAACACATGCCGGTGGGGTGGACAGTGGGCGCGCCTGGACAGGGGCCCGAACGCCCCGGTCAGCACCAACGATTTCGCTTCATGTTCAGGGACTTAACAATTCCGCTCCCGGACATGGTCGCCAAATGGAAAGGCCTGAGCCCCCATGTCGAACACCACATACCCGTCCTCCCAGACGTCGTTATCGGCCGCCCCCCGTTGTGAGGTGAGCTGGTTTTCCGCCCTCTGCGACGACGACTACGAATTCCTGGGGGTACGCGATCCGGCCCTATTGTCCAGTTTCGAGCACTGTCGGAATATCGTGCTGACGGCGGAGAAGGGCGGATACGATAACATCCTTTTGCCGTCTGGCTACAACCTCGGCATTGACACCACCGCCTTCGCCGCCGCCATGGCGCCGCTGCTGCGCCGGCTGAAGCTGCTGGTGGCCATCCGCTGCGGCGAGATGTGGCCGCCGCAGTTGGCGCGCCAGTTGGCCACGCTGGACCAGATGCTGCAGGGCCGGCTGAGCATCAACATCATCTCCAGCGACATGCCGGGCGAAACCCTGTCCAGCGCCGCCCGCTACACCCGCACGACCGAACTGATGGCGCTGTTGCGCAGCCTGCTGAACGGCGAGGCGGTGAACTTCAAGGGTGAGTTCTACAATGTCGCGGTCGAGCCGCCGCGCGTGCGGCCCATCAGCGGCCGGGCGCCGCTGTTCTATTTCGGCGGCCTGTCGGAAGACGCGCGGGAGGCCGCGGCCAAGGGGGCGGACGTCTACCTGATGTGGCCGGACCGCCTGACCGAGGTGAAGGCCATCGTCGATGACCTGTCCGCCCGCGCCGCCCGCCATGGCCGCGCGCTGCGCTTTGGCTATCGCGTCCATGTCGTGGTGCGTGAAACCGAGGCGGAGGCGCGCGCCGCCGCCGACCGCCTGCTGTCGCGCCTGGACGCGGCGGAGGGGGAGCGCATCCGCAAGCAATCTCTGGACAGCGCCTCCCTGGGGGTCAGCCGCCAGGCCGGCCTGCGCGAGGCGGCGGACAATGACGGTTATGTCGAGGAGAACCTGTGGACCGGCATCGGCCGCGCCCGGTCCGGTTGCGGCGCCGCCATCGTCGGTGATCCGGACCAGGTGCTGGCCAAGCTGCGGGCCTACCAGGCGGCCGGGATCGAGGCCTTCGTCCTATCGGGCTACCCGCATGCGCGGGAATGCGACCTGTTCGCCCGTTACGTCCTGCCTCACCTGAACCACGGGCCGCTCTGATCCTAAGGGGATGGGGAACATCTGTTCCCTTACCCCCGCGGCGCCTGCCGGTATACAAACGGCCTGCGGCGGGAGTGGGGAATGGGCAGCCATGGCTGTGGAAGAGTACAGGCAGCGGGTGAAATCGGAGAAGCGGGCGGCGGCCTTGGCCGCCGCCGGAAAGGCCTTCCTGTCCCAGGGGTATGACCGGACCACCCTGGCCCACGTGGCCAAGGAGGCCGGCATCTCCACCGGCACCCTGTTCAAGCACTTCCCCACCAAGGCCGCCCTGTTCGAAGGCATCATGGAGCAGTTGTGGGAGGCGGACCCGGAACTGCAACGCCCCTTGCCGCCGGCGGGCAACCCGGCCAGGGGCCTGACCGCCATCGGCCATGATTACGCCGGCAAGCTGCGCCAGCCCCATACCGGCCCCCTGTTCCGCGTCATCATCGCGGAGGCGCCGCGCTTCCCTGAATTGGGGCAAGCCCTGTTCCAGCGGGGCAAGGCGCCCTATCTGAACCGCCTGTATGCCTATCTGCGCTCGGAAATCGCGACCGGCACCCTGGCCATCCATGATGTTCCCCTGGCCGCGCGCCAGTTCCTGGGCATGATCAACGATCTGATCTTCTGGCCCACCTTCCTGGCCACCGACCAGGGGGTGGACGATACGGAGGTGGGGCGGGTGATCGACGAGGCGGTGCTGACCCTGCTGGCGCGCTATGGCCGCGGCATCACGGGCGGGGCGGCACAGCAACCCTGAGCCGCTGCGCGAACAACCACTCCCGCCACTCGGGGCGCCCCGATGGTGGTGCGGCGCGCGGAGGGACACGATCCTTGGTCAGAACGCGACATCCCTCCACAGATCGCGCGTCGCCTTCTCCGGATCATTGACGAGGCTGGACGTGGCATCGAAGCGCTTCGTCGTCCGGGCGGCAAGGTCATAGGCCGGCCAGCCGGGATTGCCGGTCTTGGCGAAGGCGACCCAGGCACCATGCATCGCCTCGGCCAGCGAGGCCGGCGGGTTGGGACCGGCGAAGGTCTTCGCCTGGTTCGACGACAACGCGTCGAAGCTGAACGGTACGTCGACGAAATGCGCCGCACCGAGCCGGCCACCGTAACCCGGCGACCGCCAGGAGAAATTGTAGTGCCACGTTTGCCGATTGCCGCTCCGCAACTCGGCGATCCTGAGCGCCGGCATGCGGAAGGTGTAGTCGGACTGCAGCGCGGTGAAGAGGTCGCCGGTGGTGGCGTTGGCCGGATCGGCCCGGTAGATGTCGGACGTGTTGGCGGGAAGATGCAGGTCGCTGACGAACTGGTCGATCGCCTGCTGGGAAATGTGATCGATAGCGCCGCCGGGCACCATGTAGAGGCGCGCTTCCTGATCGGTGCTACCGACGATGGCCGGGACGCCCGGCTTCGGCCCGCGCGCCAGCATGTCGATCGGCGAGGCGTCAAGCACATCGCCGTCGACCACCGGCAGGAAGGCCGTGCCGCCCAGCGACAGCTTGCCCCATTTGGCGCCGTCCTTGAGTTCCGCCGCCAGGCCGGGGCCGGCCGCGATGAGCGCATCGAACGGCACGCCACCGAGCCCGGCCACCGTCGGCGCGACACCGAGCCCCTGCGCGAAGACGCCCGCCAGACGTGAGGCGTCAGCGCTGGTCATCGCCTGCATCGGCGGGCTCTGCAGGATAGCGCGTTTGAAGAGACCCTCGGTCTTCGGCGACGCGAGCAGGATGGCAACGCTTTCCGCCCCGGCCGACTGGCCGAACAACGTGACATTGGCCGCATCGCCGCCGAACGCCGCGATGTTATCGCGGACCCAGTTGAGCGCCGCGATCTGGTCGAGGAGACCACGGTTCGCCGGAGCGCCGTCGATCGCCATGAAGCCGTCGACACCGACGCGATAGTTGACCGTCACCACGACGATGCCGGCCGCCGCAAAGCGGGTGCCGTCATAGACCGGCTCGCCTGCATCGGCGCGGACAAAGGCGCCACCGGGGATCCACACCATGACCGGCAGCCCCCCGGCAGCCGGATCCGGTGTCCAGATGTTCAGGGTCAGATCGTCAGGACCACCGAACAGCACCGGTTTGGGATCGCGGCTCGGCTGTGGTGGCGGCGGTCCGAAGGCCGTGGCGTCGCGGATACCTTCCCAGGGCCCAGCCGGCTGTGGCGCCTGAAAGCGCGTCGCCGCCGTGAACGGGTTGGCGGCATAGGGAATTCGTCTGAACGATGCCACGCCGGCCGCGCGGGTGCCGCGCACGCGGCCGGAGCGGAGGGAGACCACCGGCTGTCCATCGGCGGCAATCGAGGGATTGGGGCGAAGCGTCAAGGCGAGCACCGAAGCCATGCCGGCGCCGAATGCGGCACGGCGCGATAAGAGGAAGGACATGTCGATCTCCCGGTCTGTGTCATGGCAGCGCCTAGCCCCTCGATCCGGCGGCGGGGGCCGCCGCACGCAACCAACCACCAGGCAGCGGAGATCGTCTTCAACGTCAACATGATCCCCTCCACCGCTTCCGCTGTCGTCAGGAAAGTGCCTTCGCCACCATGACGGTGTCGACATACTGGGTCATGCGCCGGATCTTGCCGTCCTGGACCTCGTAGAGATGCGCGAAGGCGGCGCGCATTGACTTGCCGGTTGCCTTGTAGGTGCCGGAGTAGACGCCAAAGGCGGCCACACGGTCGCCATCGGCGAGATAGGTGTGAACGTCAGCGCGATAGTCGATCCATTCGCCGCCGAGGCGGGCGAACACGCCCGCCATCAGCGCATCGACGCCCACATAGGTGCCGGCGTAGGGAAAGCCTTCCGCCTCGGTCCACTCCACGTCCGGGTGCAGCACGGCCAAGAGATTGCGGCCGTTCTCTTCGGATGAGCCTTCGTAGGTCGCCCGGATCAGGTCGAGATTGCTGGACATGTCAGCCCCACTTCATCTCGCCGGTGGCGACCTTGGAGCCGATGTCGAGGGCGACGCCCATGCCGAGGCCGGGGAAGCGCGCTTCCATCGCAGCCTTCAAGGCGGCGGCGTCAGCGGCCTTGCCCAGTTCCTCTTCGAAAGCGAGGAGATAGGCCTTGGTGTGAGCGACGGCGGAGAGGTCGGTCGCCACCTGCGGATCGAGGTGGCCGGGCACGACGACCGACGGCGTCAGTGCGGCGATCCTGTCGAGGTTGGCGACCCAGGCGGCGCGGGCCTCCTTGGTCTGCGTGTCGGCCGTCCAGACATGGACGCCGGAGAAGATCAGCACACCGCCGAAAACCGCGTCGAGGGCGGGAACGCGCAGATAGCGCCGGTTGGCAAGTCCCTCGGCGGCAACGATTTCGACCGTCTCACCGTCGACCGTCAACGCCGGGCCGTCGAAGGCCTCGGGCAGCACGACGTCGGCCAGCGTCTGCGGGCCGTTCTCCTTCAACTGCGGTCCCCAGACGGCGAGCTTCTTCTCGACGTTGCCCTTGATGGCGGCGATCGTGTCCGAGGCGGCGATCACCTTGGCGTCCGGGAAAGCCGCACGCACCGGCTTCAGGCTGAAATAGTAATCCGGGTCGGACTGGCTGACATAGATGGTCGTGAGCGTCTTGCCGGTCGCCGTGATCGCTTCTGCCAGCGCGCGGCCATCCGGATAGGTGAAGCCGCCGTCGATCAGCAGCGCTTCGGTCGGGCCGGTGAGCAGCACCGGGGCACGGAAAAAGCCATTCTGGCCGGCGGGAAAGTGCTTCCAGCTCAGCTTGGAGGTTGCCTTGATGGTCATGTCGGTCTCCTCGGTGTCGACTGTGCCGTCGCTCGGCCAAACGCAGGGCGCGCTTGGTCTCGTCACGAGCGGATCGTGGAAATGTCAGGCGGCGCGCAACTGCTGGACCAACAGGTCGAAGGCGCCGAACAGGGCGTTGGTGCGCACCAAGCGCCGGCCGGCCTTGCCGTCGACGACCAGGGCGGGAACGCCCCCGGCGCCGACGCGCGCCATCTCGGCACGTGCCGCCGAAACCCGGCCCCGATAGGCCGAGAGCAGTTCCTCATCCGGCTCCTGCACCCGTTGCGCCGCTTGGGTGAAGCCGGCGCCGGCGAGGGTCTCGGCGACGACGCCGAGATCGGAGTTGTTGCGGCCGTCCTGATAGCGGGCGCCCTGCAGGATCTTCAACACGTCGAGTTCGCGGGCCGGCTCGCTGAGGCCGACGGCGACCAAGCCGAGGGTGGCCGGGGCGGAGTCGAACAGGCCTCCTGCCGCACCGAGCACGCGCTCCCGATAGGCATCGGAAAAGGGCTGGCCGGTCAGGCGGGCGATGCGCTGGTCGTTCTCCCAGGCGTAGGCGGCGAAGTGCTTGTCCATCGGCCGCGAAGCCTCACCCGCGAACAGGCCGGTCGGTGCCAGATCGAGCGTTACGCCGTCGACGTGCGACAGTTTCTCAAGCGTGGGACCCGCGCCGTAGCACCAGCCGCAGAGCGGGTCGAACAGGTAGGTAATCCGCATATCCATTTCCCCGTGTTGCCTGGAGATAAAGATACGCGATCATGATTGTGCTGAGTATGGCGACTAATTATACACACTGTGTGCAATTAACTTACAATAGGGTCCGACAGCATGGAGTCGATCAATCTCAATCGACTGGCCTATTTCGTCGCCGTGGTCGACGCGGGCTCGTTCACGCGCGCCGCTGAGCGGCTCGGCATCACTAAGACGGTCGTCAGCCAGCAGGTGGCCCGGCTGGAGGCGGACCTGCGAACGAGCCTTCTCCTTCGGACCACCCGCCGGGTGGAGCCGACGGAAGCCGGCCGGTTGCTGCATGCCCGGGCCGTCATCATCCTGCGCGAAGCCGAAGATGCCTTCGGTGAAGTCGCCGAGGTGACGGCGAGCCCGATCGGGACCTTGCGGATCGCCGCGCCGAACGACTTCGGCACATCGACTATTGCGCCCTTGGTGGCAAAGTTCTGCCGAACCTATCCGGCGTGCACGGTCGACCTCGTCTTGTCGGACGATAAGGTCGACCTGATCACCCATCACATCGACGTCTCGATCCGGGTCGGCTGGCTCGACGATTCCAGCCAGCAGGCACGCCGGATCGGCGCGTTCCGGCAGTTGCTCGTTGCCGCCCCCGACTTCGCCCGCACGCTTTCCGCTGATGCCCCCGAGGATCTTGGCCAGCAGCCATTCATCGCCAACGGCGCCCTGCGTGAGCCCCTGGTCTGGCATTTCTCGCGCGGCGACTTCGACCGCCGCACCGTCCGCATGCGTCTGTCGATGACAATCAACGCGACGCCGGCCGTCCTTGCCGCGACGCTTGCCGGGGGTGGCCTCTCGGTGCTGCCGGATTTTCTGGTTGCCGACCCGTTGCGGAGCGGCGCGCTCGTTCAGGTTCTGCCCGACTGGTCCCTGCCGTCGGGTGGCATCCACGCGGTCTATCCCGCCGCCCGGTTTCGCCCGCCAAAAGTGACCGCCTTTGTCGCCATGCTGGAAACCGAAGCGAGGCAGCCAGCGATCGCGCCACGCGGACCGACGGCGCCATGACCGGACCGGCACGGTCGTCCTCTCGGTCGGTCCACCAGCAAGCAAGCGCCCGGCGCAACAGCCAAGCCCGCTAAGGCCGGCCGCTCAAGGACGCGGCGGCACGCCCGGCGTGAGCCGCTGGGCGAACAGCCATTCCCGCCAGCCGGGCGCCAGGACCATGTCCGGCGGGACCCGGTGCTCCATCCCTTGATAACGCACGAAGACAGGCGCGCCGCCGGCGGCGGCCACCGCCTCAGCCCAGGCATGGTCGGGGGCATAGGGGTTCTCGGTGTCCTGGTCGCCATGCACCTGCAGGGTGGGGACGGCCGCCACCCCGGGGGCCTGCGCCCTATCCGGCGGCACGGATGAGAACGCGACCGCTGCGGCGAAGCGCCCGGGCTTGGCCACCAGCGCATCCAGCGCCGCCGACGCCCCCATGGAGAAACCCACGACGTAGATCCGCGCTGTGTCCACCGGCAGGCGGCCAGCCAGATCATCCACCAGGGCCAGCACGGCGGGAAGGGAGGGACCGGGGTGGGATGCCAGCAGCCCGTCACCGCCGGGGGCGTAGTCGGCGCTGCGCGCATTCACCTGCGGCACCACCACGTAGGCCGGGAAGCGCAGCCGCAGGTCGGGCAGGGCCCAGGCCTTGGCGAAGCCGGTCATCTGCCCCTTGTTGTCCTGGCCGATGCTGCCGGAGCCGTGCAGCACCACCACCAGCGGCAGCTTGGCTGCCATGGGCTGGGCCGCCACCGTGGCCGGCGCCAGCAGGCGGTAGGGCACTGTGCGGCCGTCGGGTGCGGTGAAACTCTTGGCCACGAAATCGTCGCTCAGCGGGGCCCTGATGACCTCGTCCAACGCCTTCAGGTCGTCCGCCAGGGGCGCGTAGGGCAGGGTTCGTTCCTCGATGCGGGCGGGTTCCGCCTGGGCCGCTGAAACCAGCGCCATCATCCACAACGCCACCAAACCAGTCCGCAGCACGGCCGTCCTCTCCGTCAGTCCGCCAACAACACAGGCGCGCGGCCACCGACCAGCAAGCGGTCGCTCTCATCTTTCAACGCCACGCCCGTCACCTGGCGGCGCAGCGCCTGCCGCAGCAGCCAAGCCAGCTTGAAGGCCGCCAGGTCATGGGACAGGCCGCCATCCCGGATGTTGGACAGGCAATTGCGCTCCGCATCCAGGCGGCCGGGGGTGGGATTCAGGGTAAGGTAGACGCCCAGGCTGTCGGGGGCGGACAGACCCGGCCGTTCCCCGATCAGCATGGCCACGGCACGGGTGCCCAGCGCCTGTCCCACCGCGTCGCCCAGGGCCACCCGCGCCTGGGACGCCACCACCACCGGCGCCAGGCGCCAGCCCTCCCGCTGGACCCAGGGCAGGAAGGCGGCCAACAGGGGCAGGGCCTGGCGATGCACGGCGGTGGCCGACAGGCCGTCGGCGATGACGATGGCGAGGTCGGGGCGGGTTGACGGCAAGGCCGCCAGAGCCTGATGACTTGGCGGATCCAGCAAGCGTCCCAGGTCCGGACGGTTGAGGTAGGTGGCGCGGTCGGGCGCGGCGCTGTGTACCGCCACAGGCGCCAGATCCAGAGCCGCCAGTTGCGCCACCAGGCCGGCGGCGTCGAAGGGCGTATGCACGGCATCCCGCGCCTGGGCATGGGCCAGGGCGAAGCGCAGCACCTCCGCCGTGGGCAGGCTGTCGCCCGCGCGGCCCAGGGCGATGCGCGCGGGGGTGGCAGCGGCCAGGTGCGCCCAGGCGTCGGGCGTGACCGTCGGCCGGTCCATCAGCGCCATCCCCGCAGCAGCGGTTGGCCAGGCGATTGGGGCAGGGGGCGGCCGTCGGCGCCGGCGATGCCCATGGCGGCCAGCCAAGCCTCGAACTCCGGCGCCCGCTTGAGCCCCAGAAGGCGGCGGACATAGAGGGCGTCATGGAAGGAGGTCGACTGGTAATTCAGCATGACGTCGTCCGCCCCCGGCACGCCCATGATGTAGGACACGCCGGCGGTGGCCAGCAGGGTCAGCAGCGTGTCCATGTCATCCTGGTCTGCCTCGGCGTGGTTGGTGTAGCAGACGTCGCAGCCCAGGGGCAGGCCCAGCAGCTTGCCGCAGAAATGGTCCTCCAGCCCGGCGCGGATGATTTGCTTGCCGTCATAAAGATATTCCGGCCCGATGAAGCCGACGACCGTGTTGACCAGCAGGGGCCGGAACTCCCGCGCCACGGCATAGGCCCGCGCCTCCAGCGTCTGCTGGTCCACGCCGTGGTGGGCGCCAGCGGACAGGGCGCTGCCCTGGCCGGTCTCGAAATACATAACGTTGTCACCCACCGTGCCGCGCTTGAGCGCCTGGGCGGCCTCCATCCCCTCACGCAGCAGGGCCAGGCTGACGCCGAAGCCCTGGTTGGCCGCCTGGGTGCCCGCCACCGACTGGAACACCAGGTCCAGCGGCACGCCCCGGTTCATCAGTTCGATGCTGGTGGTGACATGGGTCAGGATGCAGGCCTGGGTGGGGATGGCGAAACGCTGGATGATGCCGTCGATCAGGCGCGCCAGGTCGCCCAGGACCGAGAGGCTATCCGACACCGGATTCAAGCCGATGACGGCATCGCCACAGCCATAGAGCAGGCCGTCCAGGATGCTGGCCGCCACCCCGGCGGGATCGTCCGCCGGGTGGTTGGGCTGCAACCGTACGGCCAAGGTGCCGGGCAGGCCGATGGTGTTGCGGAACCGGGTGACGACGACGCACTTGCGCGCCGCCAGGATCAGGTCCTGGTTGCGCATGATCTTGGACACCGCCGCCGCCATTTCCGGTGTCAGGCCAGGGGCGAGGGCGGCCAACGTCTCCGTCGTCGCCTGATCCGACAGCAGATAATCCCGGAAGCCACCCACCGTCAGGTGCGACACCGGGGCGAAGGCGACCGCGTCGTGCCGGTCCAGGATAAGGCGGGTGACCTCATCCGCCTCATAGGGCACCAGCGCCTCGGTCAGGAAGGTTTTCAGCGGCAGGTCGGCCAGGCACATCTTGGCCGCCACGTTCTCTTCCGCGCTGGTGGCGGCGATGCCGGCCAGCCGGTCGCCGGACCGGGGCGGCGTCGCCTTGGCCATCAGGTCCTTCAGGTCGGCGAAGGTCCAGGTGCGGGGTCCAACGCTGATGCGGTACGGCGCGCGTCCAACCAAACCCCTCTCCCCCCAGCGACCTCGCCCATGCGGTGATCATGACATTGAACATGGGTGCCGGGAAGCGGCGAGCAACCGCTCGCTATACCCGTTAAAGTAATATTAATGGTGACTTTGTGATCTATAAGTTGATAATGCTGCGCATATACCCGCCAAGCCCGGCCCTGGTTCGCCGGTCCATCCACGATAGACAGGGGGAAAGCATGCGTGTCCATTCTTCCACCGCCGCCTTGGCCGCTTTGCTCGGCATCGGCTTGATGCCTGCCGCCGCGATGGCACAGATCGTTCCTGTTGATATTCCAGCCTCTTATGCCATTGGCACGCAGGGGGCCACCATTCAGGGCTGGGTGACCAACAACAATCAGGACCAGTTGCGTCAGCACAGCTGGTCCGTCTGGGCCGGCCTGAATGCGGCGTCAGGCACCACCTATGAGGGTAAGGAGCTGCCGGTTTGGGAAACCTGGCTGGGCACGGAAGAGGTGTTCGCCACGCCGCAATCCAAGCTGACGGCGGCCGGCGGCGACAAGTTGGCGGAGCCGGCGCGGCATTTCAGGCGCCCCCATCAGTTCGCCCACTTGGCCCTGCTGCGCGGCAACGCCGTTCCCAACGACCCGGCCAGCAGCACCCAGGTGGTGTCCTTCAACAAATTCAGCCCCGCCGCGGCGAAATTCATCCGGTCGCCGCAGTACATCGCCGGGCTGCAAGGGACCTATGAGGTCAATTCCCAAACGGCGTTGAACAAGATCAACGCCGCCTGGCCCAGCGGCACGCCCACCGAGAACCGCAGCATCAGCGAATTCCCAGTGGACGCTCTGGAACTGAAGCCGGTGATGAGCGTGGTGAAGGCCACGGGCCTGACGCCGATGCCGCTGTGGCAGGGGCCGGCGCAATCGACCAACGCCAAGAATCCCACCCCGGAAACCTGGAAAGTCTGCGTCGCCATCGACCCGGCCGCCACGGGGGACGAGATCATCCCGGCCGGCAAGAAGCTGAGCAAGGAACAGATCGCCGCGCTGGATGCCTCGGCCAAGGCTGCCAAGCTGTCCTGCACCGTGCAGTACTACGCGCCGGTGACGGTGCTTTATAACTTCAAGCTGAGCGCAGAAGAGGCGCAGGCCCTGAGCAAGGCCCAGCAGGTCCCGGCGGCCGCAGGCGACTATGGCGTGCTGGTGGCCATGCATGTCAACACGAAGGAAGTGCCGTTCTGGGCCTGGCAGACCTTCTATTGGCAGCCGGGCGCCGACACGCCCAACAAGTATCCGGGCAGCAAGCAGGGGCAGCCCGCCAGCCTACCCGCACCGTACCGCAACTACGCCATGTGCACCAACTACAGCCAGCAGGTGCCGGCCGTGGCCACCAGCGGGCAGACGCAGAAGATGGACGTGTGCTTCAACCCCTATCTGGAGACCGATCCGGGCATCCCCGACGGAATCCAGTCCAATTGCATCAGTTGTCATGCCTTGGCCGGCGTGGGCAAGGGGCCGACTTATCCCGCCAACTACAAACAGCCCATCAACCTGTTCGCCGACAAGCAGTACTTCACCAACCAGGCCACCCGGGCCGACTTCTCCTGGGCCGTCGCCGACGCGCCGAAGTAATCAGACGATAATGGAGGGGATCGGGGGCATCAGCGGCGCCCCCGGTCCCAGCGGCGCAAGTGGCCCTGGGGAGGTGCTGGAAAGTGGCCTGAGTGCGCGGCCACCAGCCTGATATGCTCCGTTACCGGGAGTGTCGAAACGATTTCAGGGCGGGCGAGGGGCACCAGTCGGGAGCCGCCAATAGGGAACCGCCAATACGGAACCAAGGAACGGGCGCGACAATCGCGACGTTATTGTGTACCAATGCCTTGGTAGACGTTCCCGAGAAGAATCCGCTCCAGGATGGCCCGCCCATGACGACCCGTGAGGATGAATCGCCGGCCCCAGCGGCGCGTTTTCCCGCCCTCATCCTCTTCATCGTGCTGGTTCTGGGCATCGGCCTGACCCTGGGTTATCTGACGGCGCCGGCCGAGTGGTATCGCAACCTGGCCAAACCCGGCTTCACCCCGCCCAACTGGGTGTTCGCGCCGGCCTGGACCCTGCTGTATGTCCTGATCGCCGTGGCCGGCTGGCTGACGTGGCGGCGGGATCGTGACAGCCGGCCCATGCGGCTGTGGTGGATCCAGATGGTGCTGAACTTCTGCTGGTCCCCCATCTTCTTCGCCGCGCATCTGCCCGGCCTGGCCCTGGCCGTCATCCTGGCCTTGCTGGCCACCATCCTGGCCTTTATCGCCACCGCCTGGCGCCAGGACCGCACGGCCGCCCTGTTGTTCCTGCCCTATGCCGCCTGGGTCAGCTTCGCGTCCGCGCTGAACGCCGGTATCTGGATACTGAACTAAACACGCAATCTGGTGGATCATGGCGGTCTGCCCCCAGGCTATCGCAGCAGCAAGGGGGTGTTTCATGCGCCGGTCATTCACGTCCATCCTGGCGATGACGACGGCCCTGGCCACGCTGATGGCGCCGCAGGCGGGCAGGGCGGCGCGGTGCGCCCCGGTCCCCGGTGTCGAAACCTTCCTGGACCCGGCCAAGACCTATTTCGTGGTGGGGGATTTCCACGGCACGGCGGAAATTCCGGCCATGGTCGCCGACATCGTCTGCGCGGCCACGGCCAAATTCCATAAGCTGGTGCTGGCCTTGGAGTTTCCCGTGACCAATACGGAGGCGCTGAAAGACTTCAGCCGCCATCCTGAAACCCCGGCAACGGCCCTGCCGTTTTTCGCACCGGACCCCACCGGCATGGCCGATGGTCGCAGCAGTGTGGCCATGGCGCGGATGCTGGAGCAGATCCGCACCCTGGCCGGTCCTGGCATCACGGTGTCGTTCGTGCCTTTTCAACCGGTGCCGGGTCCCCCGGACCCGGGGCTGTATGAGAAGGCCATGGCCGATGGCGTCATCGCGGCGCATCAGGCTCATCCCGACGCCAAAATATTGATTTTTGTGGGAAGGGCCCATGCCCGCAAGGCGCCCACGGAGCGGAGCGGCGCAGTGCTTCCGATGGCGGCGCATCTCCCGGCAGGGCAAACCGTCAGCCTGGACGTCACCTCCACGGGCGGCAGCGCCTGGACCTGTTCCTTGGCCGATATGACATGCGGTCCCAAAACTCTGGGTGACGCGCCGGACATCCCGCCGGCCGGCATCACGATGACGCCCAGCGCGGCTTATGACGGCAGCCTACCCGTGGGCAAACCATTCTCCGCGTCGCCACCCGTGCCCCCGTCGGCATCGCCCCGTTCTGCTGTCGGCCGGTAGGGCGGCTGACCATTCTGTTTTGCCAGACCCTGACACTTTAAATTTGCGCCCACAGCAGCACCGATAAGATACGTTATGGAAAAAATATACTGACAGGCTACGGGCTGGGCGCATGCTTCGCGATGCCCGGATCCCCTGGGAACCGCTCACGCGCTTGGGCGGTTGGACGCGCACGGATGATTGCGACCAAGGAGCGGCCATGCCCAGTGACATCACCAGATCGACCGTCCAAGGGACGCCGATCCACCTGACAACGGTGGAGAACACCCCGGTTGAGGTGGTCCATGCCCCCCTTTATCCCATGCTGGTGCCCTTTCCCAGCGCCTGCTTCATCGGCGCGTTTTTCACCGATCTGGCCTATTGGCGCACGGCGGAGATGATGTGGGCGGACTTTTCGGCCTGGCTGTTGTTCGCCGGCGCCGTCCTGGGGGGCATAGCCCTGATCGCGGGCCTGATCGATTTGGCCCAGCGCCGCTATCTCGTGATCCAGGCGCCCGCCTGGGCGCCCACCTGGCCGCATGTCCTTGGCAACCTGCTGGCGCTGGGCCTGGCCATCCTGAACTGCTTCGTCCACAGCCGCGATGCCTGGACCTCGGTCGTGCCCCAGGGTCTGATCCTCTCGGCCCTGGCGCTGGTCGTGGTGCTGACCAGCAATTGGATCGGTTGGTCAATGCTGGTGCAGCGGCGGCGCGTCGTGGAGGTGCGGTCATGATCGCGCCCCGTCTTCGTCCCCTGAGCCACCTGATCGTGGTGGGCGCCGCCGCCCTCAGCCTCGCCGCCTGCGACGATGGCAGCAAAGGCACCGACCCCAACGCCCAGGTCGGCGCCAACCCGACGCTGCCGAAGCAGGAGCAATACCTGTTGCCCCCCATGAAGGTGGCCAAGGTCGTGGGTTGGAAGGACGGTGAGAAGCCGGCGGTGGCCCAAGGCCTGAAAATCCAGGCCCTAGCCACCGGGCTGCACCATCCGCGATCGCTCTATGTCTTGCCCAACGGCGACGTGCTGGTGGTGGAATCGGTGGCGCCGGAAGGTGAACCGGTCAAGCGGCCCAAGGACCTGATCATGCATTGGGTGGAATCCATGGCCACGTCCGGCGGTGAAACCAAGGACAGCAACCGCATCACCCTGCTCCGCGATGCCGATGGCGACGGCGTGCCGGAAACGCGGACCGTTTTCCTGGACCATCTCAACTCCCCCTTCGGCGTGGCCCTAGTGGGCGGTGACCTTTATGTCGCCGATACCGACGCCATCCTGCGCTATCCCTATACCGAGGGTGAAACCCGGATGACGGCCGAGGGCGCAACCCTCACCCCCCTGCCCGGCGGCCCCATCGACCATCACTGGACCAAGAGCCTGTTGGCCAGCCAGGACGGCACCCGGCTTTATGTGGGCGTCGGGTCCAACAGCAACATCACCGAGAACGGCCTGGAGGCGGAAAAGAACCGCGCCGCCATCTGGGAAGTGGACCGCGCCACCGGTCGCTGGCGCATTTACGCCGATGGCCTGCGCAACCCCAACGGCCTCAGTTGGGAACCGCAAACCGGCACGCTGTGGGCGGTGGTGAACGAGCGTGACGAACTGGGACCGAACCTGGTGCCGGACTATATGACCTCGGTGAAGGATGGGGGGTTCTACGGCTGGCCCTACAGCTACTACGGCCAGAACATAGATCCGCGCGTGAAGCCACAGCGCCCCGACCTGGTCGCCCGCGCCATCGTGCCGGACTATGCCCTGAGCACCCACGTCGCCCCACTGGGCATGGCCTTCTCCACCAGCACTAGCCTGCCCAGCAGCTACCAGGGTGGCGCCTTCGTCGGCGAACACGGCAGTTGGAATAGAAATATTCCAAATGGTTACAAGGTGATCTTCATCCCCTTTAGCAATGGGCAGCCCAATGGCCAGCCGATGGACGTGGTCACGGGCTTCCTGGACACGGAAGGGCGCGCCCATGGGCGCCCGGTCGGCCTGGCCATCGACAAGACCGGGGCCCTGCTGATCGCCGATGACGTGGGCAACACCGTCTGGCGGGTGACCGCCCAATGAGCGCCGCGCGGGCGCGATGAACAAAAAGAGGGGGGCCGGCAGCGGATGAAACCGGCCCCCCTTCCAGCGGGAGGGTTAATCGCGTCGCCCGTTGGAACTCTTGAACTTCAATGCCTTAGAACGAAATCTTCACACCGCCATAGAAGGTGCGCGGCGCGCCGAGGGTCAGGGTGCGTGCGTCGCTCAGCTGCCGGCCCAGGACGTCGCTGGCACCGCTCAGCTCGAAATAGGTGCCGTAGCTGGCATAGCGGCGGTCGAACAGGTTGTTGATGCCGCCGAACACCTGGATATCGGGCAGGATCTGATAGGACGTGCGCAAATCCATGGTCCAGTACGGGGTCAGCGGCGCGTTCTGGTTGGCGTCGTCCCCCACCAGGTATTGGCTACCGTAGTACTGCACGGCGGCGCCCACGTTCCATTCCTGGGTCACCAGCACATCACCGCCCAGCTTCACCTGGTGGCGGGGGATGGCCGGAATGCGGTCTCCGTTGTGGACGGTGATGGTGCCATTGTCATCCGCTGACGGGTTGTTGGCCGATGCCAGCACACCGTCGAACTGATAGGTCGCGTCCACGAAGCTGTAGTTCAGGTAGACCTGCCACCGCTCGCTGGCGAAGGTCAGGCCGGCATCGACACCTTGCCGGCGGGTGGACGGCACGTTGGTGTAATAGCCGCGGCCCTGGATGGTGCTGGCCAGCGCCACGATGTCGTTGTCGCTGTCGGTGCGGAACAGCCCCACGGTCCAATCCAGGCGTCCGTTGGCCACGCCCTGGGTGCCCCGCACGCCGGCCTCATAGGTGTTGGCCACCACCTGGCGCAACGGCGGGTCGGCCACCAGGGAATTTTCCAGCAGACAGGGGCGTAGCGGGTCGGCGCAGTCCAATTCCAACGGCGTGGGCGCGCGGTTGGACTGGGAATAACCGCCATAGATGCTGAAGCCGCCGCCCAACTGATAGGTCAGGCCGGCCTGGGGGTTCCAATGGGTGTAGCGGTGGTCGCCGTTCAGCTCGGGGGCGGCGCCACTGCGGTCGCGGGTGCTGATGTCGGCCACGTTGAGGCGCAGGCCAGCGGTCAGCGACAGGGCCGGCGTCAGGTCCAGCGTGTCGGTGACATAAGCGCCGTAATAGTCGGTGGTGCCTGACAGCCAGACGGGGGCATAGCCCAGGTTGCCCAGGGTGCGGATGATCAGGCCGGCGCCGGCGATGTCATCGGCCGCGTCGCCCTGGGTGGTGACCGACAGGTCGGGGTTGATCACCCCCAGGGTGCTGGTGGCGGTGAAGCGGATGTCGCTGTGGTCGATGCTGCCGCCGGCGGCGAAGCGGTTGCCCATCCCCATCAACGGCCGGTCGCTGGTCAGTTGCAGCGACCCGCCGACCGAGGTGGTATCCGTGGAGGTGCGGTCCAGGGTGCCGTAATTGGCATCGCCGTCATAGGCGAAGGTGTGGCCGGCCAGGTCGGTGATGACGAACTGATCGCGGAACGCCGTGGTCTTGCCCCCCGCCGGCGTGCCGAACGCGTCATCCTCCAGGCACAATTGCCCGCCGTAGGAGGAGCGGCGGCTGCAGCCTTCGAAATTGCCGTCGTTGCCGTCCACATGCTTCTGGCCGAAATGGCGGCCATAGACGTTACCCTGCAGGGACCAGCCGGGGGCCACGTCGACCTTGCCGTTCAGGGCCAGCATGCCGCTGTCATTCTTGGTGGTCTGGGGCCAGGTGTAGACCGAGGTCTCATCCGACTGGATCATTTCCAGCGGCGTGGGACCGACGACGCCCAGGCTGGACCGCGCGGCGGCGGCGACCAGATGCACCTCCGCACTATCGCTGCGCCAGCCCGCGTCGGCGTAGAAGCGCTCCACATCCGAGCCGGATTGCTTGCGCCAGCCATCATCGCGCGTCGCCTCCGCCGCCAGGTACAGGCTGATGTTGCCGGACTGCCAGCCGAATTCGGCGGAGCCTTGGGCACGGCCGTTGCTGCCGCCCAGCAGCTCAGCACTGCCGCCCTGGACGGTGAAGCCGTTCTTCATCTCCAGGGTCACCGCCCCGCCCAGGGCGTTCAGGCCATAGGCCGGGTTGTTGGTGGCCAGCGTCAGGCGATTGATCGCCACCTCCGGCGCCAGATCCCAGTTCACCGTGTCGCCGAAGGCCTCGTTCAGCCGCACGCCGTTCTGATAGACGGCGATGCCCTGGGGCGTCCCCTGAAGGGGGGAGACGGTGAAGCCGTGGTAGTGGATGTCCTGGAACAGGGCGTTGCCCTGGGTATCCGACAGCGCCAGCCCCGGCACCCGTTGGGCCATGCTGTCCAGGATCGATACCGAGTGGATGCGGGCCAGATCGTCCGCCGACAGGGTGGTGGCCGCCGCCGGCACCTTGTCCAGCGGGACGTTGGCCCCCGGCAGGGGCGTCACGCCGATGACGATGATGTCGCTGAGCGTCGGCGGCGCGCCATCGGGCGCCGGGTCGGCCTCAGCCGCCAGGGCAACGGTGGAACAGGTGGCGCACAGCAGGGCCAGCAGACCGGCCGGAATGTTTTTCATTATGGGGCGCACCGGAAGGATGGAGCTGATGAAAGGCTAGTCCCGACGGCCAAGTCCGGCCATAGGCCCCCTTCCCGATTTTCCCGGGAAAAATTCCCGATATCGCGGCGACTGTTGCATGAGAGCGGCAAGCGCCTGTTAGATAGGCGTGGGAGGCGCCGTCCGATGCCGGGCGGCGACATCGTATCGGGCCGCTGGGGAACCAACCTCATGTCGCTGCGCATCCGCCTGGTCCTGAGTATCGCCCTGTTGTTGCTGGTCAGCCTGGCCACCGGCGCCACCGCCGCCTGGCTGCGCGCGGAGCATTCCGTGCGCACGGAGATGGAGGCCGCCCTGTCCGTGGGGCAGCACACGGTGGGCAGCGCGCTGGCCCACCTGGCCGGCCGCTCGGCGCCGGCGGACCGCAGCGATGAGGAGGTGACCGCCCTGCTGACCCGCCTGGTCGGCGCCTTCAATGGCGACCGCCACCTGAAGGTCAGCCTGCACAAGCCCGGGGCCGGCCTTATCGCCGCCTCCACCCTGGCGGTACCGGACCACCCCGCCCCCGCCTGGTTCGTGGCCTCTCTCGATGTGCCGCAATTGAGCGCCGAGGTGCCCCTGCCCGGCTTTTCCGGCCAGGGCCTGTGGCTGCGCCTGGAAACCGACCCGGCGGGCGAGGTGTCGGAGGTGTGGGGGGAACTGGGCGACGACGCTGTGATGATGCTGCTGTTCAGCGCCCTTGCCCTGCCCATGGTCTACTGGACGCTGGGGCGGGCGCTGCGCTCCGTCGACCGCCTGTCCAAGGCCTTCGCCCATGTGGCCCAGGACGCCAGCGTGGAAGCGGCGCGGCCGGTGGCGGAGGCCGGGCCGCCGGAGCTGCGCCGCCTGGCGGAAGGCTTCAACCGCATGATCGAGCGCCTGGCGGCGGCGGAGGCGCGCAACCGGCGCCTGCACGAACAATTGCAGACCATCCAGGAGGAGGAGCGCGCGGACCTTGCCCGCGACCTGCATGATGAAGTCGGGCCCTATCTCTTCGCCATCAACGTCGACGTCACCGCCCTGCTGGCGGCGGCGGAGCGGGCGGGCGATCCGGTGATGCGGGACCAGGCCCGTTCCGCCCGTGAGGCGGTGGCCCATGTGCAGCAGGAGGTTAAGGCCATCCTGGGCCGCCTGCGTCCGCCGGGCCTCAGCGACCTGGGCTTGGGCGCCGCGCTGGAGAACCTGGCGGCGTTCTGGCGGGCCCGCCGGCCGGACGTGGCCATCACCGTGGCCGTGACTCCCGGCCTGCACCTGGGCGAGGCGGGCGACACCGCCATCTATCGCATCGTGCAGGAAAGCCTGAGCAACGCCATCCGCCACGGACGCCCCCGGGACATCACCGTCACCGTCGCCCCCCGCGCCGATGGCCTCACCGTCGAGATCACGGATGATGGCGACGGCCTGCCCGCCGAGCCGTCCCCTCATGCCAGCGGCGGCGGCTATGGCTTGCGCGGCATGGCGGAGCGGGTGACGGCGCTGGGCGGCACCCTGGAGGTGGGCAACCGCCCCGACGGCGGCGTGCGGGTGCACGCCCTGCTGCCCTTGGCCACCGGGAATACCGCCCTGTCGGCCCGCGAGGCCGCCTGAATGACCCTGACCGCGAAAGCCCTGGCATGAAACTGCTCCTGGTCGATGACCACGCCATCGTGCGCTCCGGCCTCAAGCGGCTGCTGGCCCCCCTGCCCGGCGCCGTCATCGCGGAGGCCGCCACCGGCCGCGACGCCCTGGTGCGCTACCGGGAGGACCGACCCGACATCGTGCTGCTGGACCTGAACCTGCCCGGCGTGGGCGGGCTGGAGCTGCTTCAGCGCCTGCTGATCGAGGACCCGTCGGCCTGCGTCCTGGTCTTCAGCATGCATGCGGAGGCGCTGTACGCCTCCCGCGCGCTGGCGGCCGGGGCCAAGGGCTACATGAGCAAGAACGCCGATCCCGACGAACTGCTGACCGCCATCCGCCGCCTGGCCGAAGGCGGGCGCTATGTGGAGAACGAGATCGCCCAGGAATTGGCGGTGCACGGCATGGCCGCCGGCAACCCCACCCAGCGCCTGACGGAACGGGACCTGGAGATCCTGCGTCTGTTAGGCGAGGGCCGGGCGCTGGCGGAAATCGCCACCGAACTGGGGGTGGGCTATAAGACCATCGCCAACACCTGCACCGCCATCAAGGCCAAGCTGGGCGTCGCCCGTACCGCCGACCTGATCCGCCTGTCCATCGAGATGGGGGTGAGCTGAACGCCCCATCCGTGCGTATCCTGTCCTGACAACCAGGGCGATGGAGGCCGGCATGATGGAGGGGGGCGCGATGCTGACGCGGCGACAGGTGGGGATTCTGTTTCTGCTGGGGGGCGCGTTCTGGCTGTCGGCCCTGGCCTACCTGCGCGGGCTGCCCCAGCTGCTGACCGATCCGCTGTGGAATCCACTGAATTTCGCCAGCACCGTTTCGGTCGCGTGGACCAGCGTCTATCTCATCCGCCGCCTGGCCGGGCTGGCGCCGGACCAGATCATGGCGGGGGTGGGCCTCGTCGGTGCCGTGGTCATGGTCGCCGACGGCCTGGCCTTGAACTGGTTCCCCCGCATCTATGGACCCGACGACACGGTCAGCCGCCAGGCCGGCGCCTGGCTGTTGTGGGGCTATGGCTTCAGCCTGGGCGCGGCCCTGCTGATGACGAGGCGCGCCGCAGTCAAGCATCGCTGACGGCGGCGGCCAGGGGATCGGGCGGTTCCAGCGAGGCGGTGTCGGCCACGGGCCAGTCCGTCATCAGCCGCTGGCGCCAAGCGCGGGGGGCTTCCCCGCTTTGCCGGTGGAAAAAGCGGGAGAAATAGGCCGGGTCCTCGAAGCCCAGCTCATAGGCCACGGCGGCGATGGTCCGGCCGCTGTAGAGGATCAGCCGCTTGGCCTCCGTCATCAGCCGATCCTGGATAAGCCCGATGGCCGGCCGGCCGGTCACCGCCAGGCAGGCCGCCCGCAAGGTGGAGGAGGAGGTGCGCAGCTCCGTCAGGTAGGCGTCGAGCGGCCGGTGGCTGCGGTAATGCTGGTCCACCAGCGCGCGGAAGGCCGCGACCAGCGCCACCTGCCCCGACCGGCCGCCACCGCCGCCGGAGGCCAGGGCCGGCCGCGCCACGCGCAGCAGGGCGGCCATCAGCACCAGCATATGCCCCTCCGCCGCCACGCGCTGGCCGGGTTCCCGCCCGCGCAACTCGGCCAGGACGCCATCGGCGGCGGCCAGCACGGCGGCGAACGCCCCCTCCTGCCCCGCCATGGCCAGGCAGGCGGCCTCCCCCCCAGGGCGGCGAACGCGGGATCGCGCCGCGCCAGGCCGCGCAGGATGCGGTCGGACAGGGTGACGACCCAGCCGATGGTGCCCCGGGCGAAGGCGAAGCCGTGCACCACCCCGGCAGGCACCAGGATCAAGGTGGGGCCGTCGAAGGTCCAGGTGCGCTGGTCCGCCTGCACCTGCCCCGCCCCCTCGCGGATGGCCAGGAACTGCACCAGGTCGCCATGCTGATGGGGACGGATGCGCCAATCCACCAGGCTGCTGCGATCCTCGATCAGCTCCACATGCAGGAAGCGGTCCTCCGCCGTCGCCGGCGCCTCGCCATACAGGGAGAAGACGGGGATGTCCGGACGGCTCATCGCCCCGCCCCCGGCCATCGCGGACTGGCGGAAAAATGCCAAGCCATGATCGATATGCTCAATAACATGTATTGCCCTGGCCGTTACATCACATGCCACCTGGTGTGGGACCTGGACAGATACCTTGCCCAATCATTGCGAAAAAATCCAATTTTTGTGGGGCTGCGTCCATTCCGGGGACGGGGCCTCCGCCCCTATCGTTCCGGGGTGGGCCGCCCCGACGCGGGGTTCGGCCCGGAATAAGAACGCTTCAGGCTCGGGAGGGCCATTCCATGTCAACCACCCCGTCCATCCGCACCCAAGTCGGCATCATCGGCGCCGGCCCCGCCGGGCTGTTCCTGTCGGAACTGCTGCATCGCCAGGGCATTGACAGCGTGATCCTTGAATCCCGCACCCGGGAGGAGATCGAGGGCACGATCCGCGCCGGCGTGCTGGAGCAATGGACCGTCGACCTGATGCACCAGTTGGGGGTGGGCGAACGCATGACGCGCGATGGCCATTTCCATACCGGCATCACCCTGCGCTTCAAGGGCCAAAGCCATCACCTGGACATGGTGGAGCTGACCGGCGGCAAGAAGGTCACTGTCTATCCCCAGCATGAGGTGATCAAGGATTCTGGTGGCCCACCGCCTGGCCCAGGGTGCCCAGATCCACTTCGGCGTGCGGGACGTGCGGTTGCACGATGTGGAGACGGAGCGCCCGTCCATCACCTTCGCGCGGGCAGACGGCACCCCGGCCGTGCTGGCGTGCGACTTCATCGCCGGCTGTGACGGCTTCCACGGCCCCAGCCGGCAGGCCATTCCAGCGACGCAGCGCCAGGAATTCCAGAAGATTTACCCCTATGGCTGGCTGGGCATCCTGACCGAGGCGCCGCCGTCGCACCACGAGCTGATCTACGCCCGCCACGACCGGGGCTTTGCCTTGCTCAGCACCCGCTCCCCGGAAATCCAGCGCCTGTACATCCAGTGCGACCCCAAGGACGACATCGCGCAGTGGTCGGACGCGCGCATCTGGTCGGAACTGCACCAGCGGCTGGAAACGACCGACGGCTGGACGTTGACCGAGGGGCCCATCATCCAGAAGGGCATCATCGCCATGCGCAGCTTCGTCTGCGAGACCATGCGCCATGGCCGCCTGTTCCTGGCGGGCGACGCCGCCCACATTGTTCCCCCCACGGGCGCCAAGGGCCTGAACCTGGCGGTGGCCGACGTGCTGGTGCTGTCGCGCGCGCTGGAGAAATTCTACGCCCGGAACGACAGCAGCGGCATCGACAGCTATGCCGCCACCTGCCTGGCGCGCATCTGGAAGGGCGAACGCTTCTCCTGGTACATGACCACCATGCTACACACGGATGAAGCGGCCGGCGCGTTCGAACACCGCATCCGCGAGGCCGACCTGGAATACGTCGTCAGCTCCCGCGCCGCCGCCACGGCGCTGGCGGAGAATTACGTCGGCCTGCCCATCTGAACGGAGGGGGGCCGGCCGTTCAACCGGCCCCCTGCCCAACACCCCCTGCCCAACGCCCCGCCCTTGCGGCTATGATGGCCCCTCGTTACCCGAGGGCCGCGCGCATGGACATCGACACGCTGGAAAATAATATCCTTGCCACCGGCGACGTCCGGGACGGCCGCTTCACGGGCATGGATTGGCGCGACCTGGATGCCACCGGCTGCCGCTTCGAGGGCTGCGTGTTCGAGGATGTGCGCTTCACCGCCGTGGATTTCAGCGACGCCCGGTTCCAGGGGTGCCAGTTCGTCCGCTGCCGCCTGTCGCATGTCAAACTGCGCGACGCGGTGCTGGAGGATTGCCGTTTCGTGGACCCCGAGGCCAAGACCGCCGGCTGCACCCTGGCCTTCAGCGATTTGCGGGCGGCGCGCCTCACCCGCTGCGACCTGTCGTTCTGCACCCTGGAACGCTGCACCCTGTTCGAGGTGGAGGCGGACGCCTGCGTCTTCTTCGCCGCCCGCTTCCACCTGGTGGAGTTCCACCACGCGCTCAGCCGGGCGCGCACGGTGCACCGCGCCACCTTCCGCGACTGCACCTTCGAACTGGCCGACCTGTCGCGCCTGTCCTTGAAGGACGCGGTGATCACCCGCTGCCGCCTGCGGGAAACCGACCTGCACGCCACCGACCTGACCGATGTGGATGTGCGCGGCAGCGACCTGTTCCAGGCCACCCTCACCAACGCCAAGTTGGACGGCGCCGACCTGCGCGGGGCCGAGATCAGCGGCCTGGACCTGCGGCAGTTGGCGGGCTTCCAAGGCCTGAAGATCGGGCCGGAGCAACAGCCCATCCTGTTGGCGGCCACGGGTATCGACGTGTGTGGCGACGACGCCTGACCCCCAAGTCTCAAATCGTCCGCGCTGCTTAAACAGGTTAACCCATCAGGAGATGTGCTAAAAAGGCTCCCGGGGAAGATGGCCGCGGCGGGGAGCGTGCGGCCCATGGGGGATGTAATTGCAAACCAAGGGCTTTCACTTCGGTGAGTGGCTGGTCGACGCGCAGGCCTGCACCGTACGTCATGAACAGACGGCGCAAACACTGAAGGTTGAGCCGCGGGCCATGGACGTCCTGCTGGCGCTGTGCGGCCGCGCGGGCCAGATCGTCAGCGCGGACGACCTGCTGCACCTGTGCTGGGATGGCCTGGCGGTGGGGGAAAACCAGGTCCACAAGGCGATCACCCAACTGCGCAAGCTGCTGGGCGACACCGCCGGCGACCCGCGCTACATCGAGAACATCCGCAAGCGGGGCTATCGCACCATGGCGCCGGTCACGCCCATCGTGGCCGACGCTACGGCCGCGACCGTGGACAGCTGGATCGACGCCTCCCCCTTCGTCGGCCTGGACGCGTTCGACGAGGCGCACGCCGCCGTGTTCTTCGGCCGGGACGCGGCCATCGCCCAGTTGCGCGACACCGTGGCGGCCCAGGTCGCCGCCGGCCATGGCTTGGTCCTGGTCCTCGGCCCCAGCGGAAGCGGCAAGACATCGCTGGTGCAGGCGGGGCTGATCCCCTCCCTCCGGTCGGCGTCCGCGCCCTTCCCCTTCCTGGGCGCCTGCATCCTGGACCTGGGCGATGTCCAGGGCATGCCCCTGCCCACCGCCCTGGGCGGCGCGCTGCTGGACCTGGAGATCGAGGGGCGGCCGCTGTTGGAAGGCTTCAGCGCCGACGCCATCGGCGCCGGCCTGTCGCGGAACGATCGTCCCGGCTTCCTCGACCCGGACTTCCTCGGCCGGGCCACCGCCAAGGCTCAGGCGGGCCGCGCCGTCCTGTTCATCGACCGGCTGGAGGCGGTGTTCCGCATCGACGGGGCGCAGCGGCGCTCGTTCTTCACGGCGCTGGGCCATCTGGCGGGCAGCGGCGCCATCCTGGTCATCGCCGCCTGCCGCAACGACTTCTATCCCGACGTGGCCGGCGAGCCGCTGTTGCTGGCCGCCAAGACCCAGGGCGGCCATTTCGACCTGGCGCCGCCGACACGCGCCGAGATCATTCACATGATCCGCCTACCGGCCATCGTCGCCGGGCTTCGTTTCGGAACCGATCCGGAAACCGGGGCGCAGTTGGACGACACGCTGTGCGAGGCGACGGCCGACCAGCCGGACGCCCTGCCCCTGCTGCAATACACCCTGCACGAACTCTATCTACAACGCAGCACCAGCCGGGAACTGACCGTCGCCGCTTACCGCGCCCTGGGCGGCCTGGGCGGCGCCATCGGCAAACGGGCGGAGGCCACGCTGGACGGACTGCCGGCCCCGGCCCGCGCCGCGCTCAGCCGCGTGCTGTCCCTGGTCGTCACCGTGGGCGCCCAGGATGAGGCGGCGCGCAGCCGCCGCATCCCCTGGCGCACCCTGGCCACGGTGGAGGAGCGGACGCTGGTCGACACCTTCGTGCGGCAGCGCCTGTTCGTCGCCCAGGTCTATGATGGGGAGCCGGTGTTCGGCGTGGCCCACGAAGCCATGCTGCGCCAGTGGCCCCGCGCCGCCGCCTGGATCGCGGACCACCGCCGTTTCCTGCAGGCCCGCAGCCGGATGGAGGAGGCGGCGCGGCGCTGGCTGGCGGAGGGGCGCCGCAACGACCTGCTGCTGCCCCGGGGCCGGCAGTTGGAGGAGGCGCGCGAGCTGGCCGGCTTCACCCCCATCCCTCTGGACACCGAGGTCCGCGCCTACATCGACGCCTCGGTTCGGCGGGAACGGCAGGCCGACCGCCGCCGCCTCGGCCTCATGGCCGGCTTCGCCGCCATCGCCGTCCTCGCCGGCGGCCTGGGCCTGGTCGCCCGCCAGGCCGAAAAGACGGCGCAACAGCGCAAGCATCAGGCAGAGGATCTAATGAACTTCATGGTCGGCAACTTCGCCGACAAGCTGCGTCCCCTGGGCCGGCTGGAGCTGCTATCGGACATCGGCGAAAAGGCCCTGAGCTATTTCAGTCAAGAACCCTTGTCCAGCTTGACACCAGAGGACCGTGCGCAGCAAGCCCGCGCCCTGCAGACCCTGGCGGAGGTGGCCCGGTCGCGCGCCGACCCCAAGTCCGCGCAGGCCGCCCTTGCCAAGGCGAAAAGCCTGCTTGACGCAAACCTGGCCCAAGGTCTGGAGAGCCTGGATCTGCTGAAGGATCTGGGGGCGGTGGCCTTCTGGATGGGGCAGATCAGCCTGGATGCGAACGATCTGGACGGCGCGGAAGCGGCTTTCCGGGAGTACGAGCGCTACAGCAAGCGCATGACGGTGATCGCGCCCAAGAACGTCGATGCCTGGGTCGAGTTGTCCTATGCCCTGACAAACCTGGGATCAACAGCCGTGAAACGAGCAGATTATGAAAAGGCTGCTAAATTTTTCGAAGCGGCTTTACCGTTAATGCGCCAAGCCTTAGCTCAACGTCCCAATGATCGGGAGTTGCGCGCGTCCACGACCTCCACACTGTCTTGGCTTGGCACGACCTATGCCGAGCAGGGCGAGCTTCGTAAAGCAGTCTTACTTTTTGATGAGGAGGCAACTGAACTACAGTCATTGCGCTCTGACGCGCCCTCGGAATTCAGGTGGTTATATATGCTGGGTGCCTGTCAGTACCGCCGCCTCAATTTGCTTGATGCGTTGGGAGAGGAACAGAAGGCCGACACGCTGATGGCCGAGACAAGAAAACTTGTCCATGAATTGGTCACCCATGACCCCAGTAATCAGATTTGGCAGCGCCTGCGCCTCAACGTGGAAGTCGTGGCCGGGGAGTTCCTGGTTGAACGGCATCAGTTCGCCAATGCATTGACGCTTCAGCGCACCCTCGCCATCGAACTGGCCAAATTTCGTGAACAGGATCCTGCGAATGCTGATTGGGCGCTCACCGACCTGATCAACCAAGCCAATACGGGGGCCAGCCTTCTAGGACTAAATCGATCTCAGGAAGCAGCAGCCAAGTTAAGCGCAGTCGTATCCACATTACGATCCCTAAAAAGAAATAACAGAATGACAATCGAATATGATGAGCGATTGTCAGCCACTTTACTTATCCTGGCGGCAGCAAATGAGAAAATTGGCCAAATGGATATGGCTCGGCTAAATCGCCAAGAAACATCCGCAATTACTCAGAGATACATTGATTCAAAAACAAAAGACAGGTATATTATTGATTCCTGGATCTTGTCCAATCTTCAAAATGGAAAAAATATTGCATTAGAAGAAAATATAGATTGGCTAGAAAAATCAGGTTACAGAAAACCAAGATACGTTGATGCCTTATCTCAGGCCACGAGACATGGAGGTTAAATTGAACATTATCGAAGCCATTGTTACCATAAAGCCCAACGGCAGTGAATACGATTGGACTTACTCCGGCACGGGAATTAATCCGGATACTGGCATGATTACGTTGCCCAATCATGATCCAACACAGATTACCTATACCCTTTGCCCCGCAACACAGCAGAGTTACAGCTTCGCCTTTGTAAACCTGAGCACGGCACACGCTGTAACCCGGCAGATCACATCTATCCAAATCAATGCCACGTCGATTGTCATCCAAGATGAAAATCTTCCTGGGCGTACTGAAACCACACCTTTCGGGTTTTTACTAATTGCGCGACCGCATGGCGAAATTACCGACCCTATCGTCAGCCCAGACCCTGTAGTTGTCAACGATCCGGGCCCCAGACCCCCTTGTGAATAACTGTCCCGTGGAGAACCATGCTCCCCGGCGCCATCGCCGGGGAGCTTTTCATTGGAAATCCAGCGCCAGAAAAAGAAACGGCCGCACCCAGCGATGGGCGCGGCCAAGAGCACGACTTAAGAACGCTTTATTATCCAGCGGAAGAGCGTGGCGGCGGAAGCCTCACCTCCAACCGGGCCAAGGTGTCGGCCCAGGCTGACACCGGCAGGCGCGGGGCCAGGTTGGCCCTAAGATCGGTGGGCCGCTGGCCACCATCGGGAGCGCCGTCCGTTCCCTCATCCCCCGGTCCGTCAACGTCCAAGCCTTGACAGATGTCCTTGACGGCGGCGATGGCGGTCAGTGCCGCCGTTCCCGGGCCTGTCATTTCCGTCAACATATCGATCATCAACGCCAACTGGCCGGCGCGACGGGTCACGGGGTCGGCCGTCCGCCACCAGTCGATCAAGGGGCGCACGGCCGCGCGCAGGGCCGGCGGTGGCGGCACCGGGGCGGGCCCCGGCAGGGACACCGCCCAGGCCGGGCCCAGCGTGGCCGCCCCCTGCCCGCTGCCCACGGGCGTATCTCCGGCCACGGCCAGGACATCGATCAGGGTGACCACCAGGGCGCCAGTGCCGCCCGCCATCGCCACGTCCATCGGCGGCGACAGCGCCGCCAGGGTGGCGCGCAGGGTGGCCGCGATGGGCTTCAGGGCCAGGGCGGCGCGGATGTCCGCCTCCGGCAAGTCGCGGGCCAGGGCCTGGAGTTGCCGGATGTAACTGGCGCCCAGCAGCAGTTGGTTGGCCAGCACATCGCAGAGGGCGCACAGCGACGCGGCCGACAGGTCGGCCCGCAGGGGCGGCGTCAGCCCCCGGCACCGCCGCGCCAGGGCGACCAGGCCGCCGGTGATCAGGCCGTCATGCAGGCTGCGCCACAGCGACGCCTGCCAAAGCCCGTACTCAAGGGCCAGGGCCGGCGCCTGGCTCGCCACCCAGGCCGGAAGCGTGCTGAACCGGACGGCGAACAGGCCGCGCGCCAACAGGATCAGGTGATTGCACAGGGCGATGACACCAGCCGGCGGGCCGTCGCCGGCGGGGGGCGATCCGTCTGCCCCGTCCCACGCCGCTTTCAGCGTCGCCGGCGCCGTGTCCGGGTGGCCGCCACGGGCGTCGGCATGCACATCATTTCCCCGCATCCCCTCACACCTCCGGTAGCGGTGGCAGAGCGACGGTGTCACCCTCCGGCGTGACGCGGTGCAGCCGCCCCTGGCCATCGCGGTAATGAACGACATCGGCGTCGCTGGCGAAGACGGCGGCGGCATCGGATGCCAGATAGGTCCGCCAGGCAGGCTTGGCGCTGGTGTCGGTGTACCAGAGCGCCCCCGGCGCGGCACTGGCGATGCTGAACTGGTCGCCGTTGGTCAGCTGGGCGATGGCGCCGACGCCGACCCCCAGCTGCCTGGGCACCCCGCCGGCCGCGGGGTCATAGACAAAGGCCCGGTTCTCGACATCCACGATGCCCAGCTTGGCGCCGTTGCCCCGGATGGACAGGCAGGTCAGGCGGCTGACGCGGACCCAGCATTGCCGGCTGGGGTTATAGCGGTACAGCGCCTGGCTGTTGTTGGCGAGGGCGAAGACAACACCCCCGGCCACGGCCAATTGCGCGGCGATGTCCGGCCCGGGCAGTTCCGGCAGCGCCGCCCAGCCCCGCCCCCGGCCGGAATAGCGGTGGACGCGCCCCACGCCCCCGGCATCGCCCACAGCCTGGCTCACCGCGTACAGGTCCCCGCCGCCGGTGGCGATGCAGGACGCGGGGAAGGTGGAGATCACCCGCCAGGCCCGGGTGAACCTGTCATACAGTTTCACCTGCCGGCTGGCGGTGGACGCCGTGCCAAGGGGAACGGAGGCCACCGGCGCGCCATCGATGGCCGCCACGTCATACCCGTCGCTGACACAGCTGAGGGCGCTTTCGCCCATGTCGGCCCATGCCGCGCCACCGCCGGCGTGCTGATACAGGCGCCCCGAGGAGGCGACGCAAAAGACATCGTCACCCGCCACCGCCACCAGGGACGGGGCGCTCAAGTGCGTGGGCGAGGGCCACAGATGCATGGCGAGGCCGTCGCCGAACGCCGCGTCGGCCATGATGCGGTTCCATTCCGCCCGCTCCACCGCCAAATCCTCGGCAGACACTTCGGCCAGAACAGACGACACCTCGGCCGGCAGGTTGCCCAGCAACCAGGCCAGGGCGGCCAGTTCCTCCTGAACCGCCTGAACCATGGGGGCCACGCCCTGCAACTGCGCGCGCATGCCGGCCAGCACCAGGGCCGCCGATTGTTCCTGGCGGTGCCGGTTGCCCTTCAGCTCGATCAGCGCCTCCAGCCGGCCCAAGTGCCCTTGCAAGCCGCTGATATCGGCCGTCCCCTCGCCCGCCCTCAGCACGCCGGCTGGCACCATGGACCACCCCAGGGCATTCCAGCACAGGGTCAGGCCGACCACACCCGCCATCAATCTGGTCTGCCCCCGCCGCGCGAGGATGCGGGCGCTTTCCGCCGCGACCCAGGCCTGGGCGTGATCCAAGGCCTGGGCCATCGCCTGCACATCCTCCCCGCTGCCCGCCAGCAGCGGGGCCAGCCCGCCACCGCGCAGAGCGGCGAGCAGCGCCGCGGCACCATCCGCAAGGTGCTGCCCCTGCTGGTTGGCGGCCGCCAATAGGGTGGACACCCGCTCGCCCTGCCGCCGGGCGGCGCGCTGGCAGGCTTTCAGCGAATAGGTGCAGGAAACCTTGCCCCCGCCTGGCCGGTGGCCCCGGCCAGGGCATCGCCGACCAGCCGGGCGACATCGGCCATCACCCGCGCCGGTGTCGCCAGCTGGGAAAACAGGCTGGGCAGTTCCGCCCCCCGGCGGGGGGTAATCCAGGTTTCCGCCTGCGCCTGGAACAGGGTGAACTGCCCCAGGAAGGCGTCGCAGTCCGTCTGCGCCACGCGGGCGGCGGCGGAAAGCGGCAGGGACGGCAGGTCCTCGAACCGGAGGGGGGAACGGACAGTTGGGCAAGGGAGAACAAATAGGCGCTGGCCGCCGCCAGGCTGAACGTCGCGGCGTCCGTCTGCTCCACCAGCGCCTGGGCCAGCTTGGCCAGCTTCGTCGCCGCCGTGCGGCGGGCCGGCATCCGGACATAGACGCCCGGCGCCGCCAGGACGCGGTGCCCGGTCGCGGCCGCCCCGGTCCCCGTAGCCGTCGTGGCGGCAGCCGGCTGTGTCGCGCTCATTCCTGTCCTCCGCTAGATAGCCCCCTGTTCCCGCAGGTTCACGGGGATAGGGTTGGCGAAGGGTAGGGTCCCGGCGCGCCGGATCACTCTTCCAATATTCTTCTGAGAATTAAGGCATTGATCTCAAATGGATTTATACACCAACAGAAAAGGCCCGGCGTGATCGGCCGGGCCTTTCCACCAGTTCCGCAAGGGAACCGTCAGCAGTCGAAAAACACCGTCTCCTGGGCGCCCTGCAGATGGACGTCGAAGCGGAAGGTGGGAACGTCCGATCCCCCTTGGCCCCCGGCCTGCCGCGTGGCGATCAGCGTCTGGCGGCGGTTCGCTAGTTCGATGGACAGCAGGGCCGGGTCGGCGGCGTTGGCCTCGGCCCGGTCGTCGAAATAGATGCGGGTGTGCAGGTGGATGTTGATGCCGCGCGCGAACAGCAGCAGGGAGCAATGGGGCGCCTGCGGTCGGCCGTCGATCCAGGGCGTGGCGCCGGGGCGCACGGTCTCGAACGACCACAGGCCCGTCTCCGCATCGGCGCCCACGCGGCCCCAGCCGCGAAAGCCGGGGGCGTTGTAGACGCCGCTGCTGTCGGCCTGCCACAGTTCCAGCATGACGTCGCGCAGGGGATGGCCGGAACCGTCCCACACCACGCCCTCGATGCGGATGCGCTCACCCGGCACGCCGCCGCCCGCCAGGACGTGCAGCTTTTCCTGGGTGCGCAGGTTCAGGCCGGCGAAGGCCGGCAGGCAACCGATGTGGACATACGGTCCACCGGTCTGCGAGGGGGTTTCCTTCAGGTAATCGACGGGCATGGCTCAGTTCCCCTCCGGCCGGTTTTCAAAGAAGGTGGAGCGGCGGCCGCGCAGCACGAGGTCGAAGCGGTACACCAGGCTGTCAAAGGGCACCATCTCCCCCATGTCCAGCTTGGCCACCAGCATGTCCACCGCCGCCTTGTCGGGGATGGTGCTGATGATAGGGCAGCGCGCAATCAGCGGATCCCCCTCGAAATACATCTGCGTCACCAGGCGCTGGGCGAAGGCGTTGCCGAACAGCGAAAAATGGATGTGGGAAGGGCGCCAATCGCTGTTGTGGTTCATCCAGGGATAGGGCCCTGGCTTGATGGTGCGGAAGAAATAGCGCCCATCGTCATCGGTGACGCAGCGGCCGCAGCCGCCGAAGTTGGGGTCCAGCGGCGCCATGTAGCGGTCATGACGATGGCGGTAACGGCCACCGGCATTGGCCTGCCACACCTCCACCAGGCTGCCCCGGACCGGGCGTCCCATCTCATCCACCACCCGGCCGTGGACGATGATGCGCTCCCCCATCGCCTCTTCGCCGGTGGTGATGTAGTTGCGGATCAGGTCGTTGTCCAAGGGGTCGAGGTCACCGTGGCCGAACACGGGGCCCGCGCGCTCGCCAACCGACTGGCGCAGGGACACCAGCGCCTTGCCCGGCGAGCGCAGCACCGACGTCTTGTATTGCGGCGTGAAGGCCGGCGGGTGCCAGGCCCGGTCGCGCCGGACGAATTCTCCAGTATCGTTGCTCATCTCAGGACCCGTCCTCCCAGGATTGGTTTTAAGATGGGGGCTTCAAAAGTGCGGCGCCCACATCTTTCGCCCCACCCTAGACCAATCAACGCTTCTGGAAATCCCATGCGTCACCATATAATCCATCGATAATATTCATGGATGGAAACGGCCTTGGGCATCCTGGATCATCTGGCCGTCGACGGTCACCTGCTGCGCCTGTTCGTCACGGTGTATGAGGAGGGGTCGGTTTCCGCCGCCGCCCGGCGGCTGGACATGGCGCAATCGGCCGTCAGCCACGCGCTGAACCGCCTGCGCCGCCTGGTGGGCGATCCGCTGTTCGTGAAGTCCGGCCGACGCATCGTCGCCACCCAGCATGCGGAGCGGCTGGTGCCCCAGGCGCGGGCGATCATGGACGGGTTGAAGGCGTTGACGGCCGGTAACGGCTTCGACCCCGCGCAGGCCCGGCTATCCTGGACGGTGGCGGCCAACGACTTCCAGCGCGACCTGCTGCTGCCCCGCCTGTACGCCCGGGTGGCGGCCCGCGTGGCCGACTTCCGCCTGCAGATCGTCCCCTCCGGCCGGCCCACCAGCGAAATGCTGCGCGAGGCGCGCTGTGACCTGCTGATCTCCCCCGCCCCGCCCGAGGGACTGGACATCATCCAGAAGCGGCTGTTCGACGACCGCTATGTCTGTGTCTTCGATGGCGCCCACCGCGCCAGCCCCGGCACCGCCGCCGACTTCCTGGCCGGCCGCCACCTCACGGTCGTCCATCCCTCCGCCGACCCGTTGAACTTCGACAAGGCGCTGGAGGGGCTGGGCATCCGTCGCGATGTGGTGGTGTCCGTGGCCAACTTCTCGGGATTGGCGCCCTTCCTGCGGGGCACCGACCTCATGGCCTGCGTGCCGGGCCGGCTGCACGCGCTGGAGCTGGCGGACTTCCAGGCAGCCCCCCTTCCCCCGACCTGCTGGCCGCGGCCCCGCCCGGCACGGACGCCCTGCGCATGTACATGGCCTGGCACCTGCGCGCCCAGCACGACCCGGCCCAGGCCTGGCTGCGCGGGCAGTTGGAGGCCGTGGCGCGGGAGATGGCCGAGAACGGCTAAGCGGCAGTCCCATCCAGCGCCGCGAACACCTCCGCCGCCTGGTGGAAGGCGGTGTTGGCGGCTGGCACGCCGCAATAGATGGCGCTCTGCAGGATCACTTCCTTGATCAGGTCCCGCGACACGCCATGCTGCACGGCGGCGCGGACGTGCATCTTGAACTCCTCGCCCCGGTTCAGGGCGATCATCATCGCCAGGGTCAGCAGGCGGCGGGTGGGATGGTCGATAGCGGGACGCGTCCAGATCTCCCCCCAGGCATACCGGGTGATCAGGTCCTGGAACTCGGTGTTGAACTCGGTGCGGCCGGCCAGGGCGCGCTCCACATGCGCCTCCCCCAACACGGACTTGCGGGTCTTCAGACCGAACTCGTAACGCTCTTGCTCATCCATGGGTGGGTTCCTCAAGCCAGGAAGGTCAGCAGGGCCTCGGTGAAAGCCGCCGCCTGTTCGACGTTCGACAGATGGGCAGCCTCCAGCATCACCAGTTGGCTGCCTTTGATGTTGGCGTGTAGCTCCTCCGCCTTCTCCGGCGGGGTGGCGGGGTCCTGGGTGCCGCCGATAACCAGCGTGGGCACGGCGATGGCCGGCAGCTGCGGCCGCTGGTCCATATCGCGGATGGCGGCGCAGCAGCCGACATAACCCTGCGGCTGGGTGGCCAGCAGCAAGCGGCGCACCCGGTCCACCGCCTCGGGCTCGGCGGCGATGAAGCCCGGGGTGAACCAGCGCTCGATCACCGCCTCGGTCACCGCCCCCATGCCCTGGGCGCTCACCAGATCCATGCGACCCTGCCAACCCTGCGGCGGTCCCATATAGGCGGCGGTATTGGCCAGCACCAGGCGCTCCAGCCGTTGGCCGGCGTTGATGCCCAGCCACTGCCCCACCATGCCGCCCTTGGACAGGCCGCAGAAGCGGACACGGTAGATGTCCAGCTCATCCAGCAGGCCCAGCACATCCTGGCCCAGCCGTTCCATGGTGTAGGGGCCGGCCGGCGCATCGCTGGCGCCATGCCCCCGGCTGTCATAGCGGATGACGCGATAGTGCCGGGTCAGGGCCGCCATCTGCGGCTCCCACATCGCCATCGCGGTGCCCAGCGAATTGGACAGCACCAGCGGCGGGGCCTCGGCCGGGCCATCGACGCGATAGCTCAGATTACAGCCATCATCCAATGTGATCAGTGGCATGGCAAACTTTCCTCATGCATCACGGGAAGATGTGCGGGCCGCCAGGGCCCGGGCGACGAAGTGCGGGGCCATGCCCAGGTAGTGGGCGGGTTCCAGCGCCGCCGCCAACTGCTGCGGCGACAGGTGGGCCGTGACCTCCGGCAGGGTGGCCAAGACATCCCCCAGCGACCGGCCCTCGGTGACGGCCTGGCGGCTGGCCTTCTCCACCAGGCTGTGCGCCGGGCCGCGGCCCAGGGCCTCGCCCAACGCCATGACCACGGATTCCGACATCAGCAGGCCGCGGGTGATCTCCAGGTTGGCGCGCATGCGCGCGGCATCCACCTCCAGCCCGGCCATGGTTCCGACCATGACGCCCAGGCTGCCGCCCACCAGGCGGAAGATTTCCGGCAAGGTCTCCCACTCCGCGTGCCAGCCGCCCAGGCCCCGCTCCTGCTCCTGCGGCATGGCGGCGAACAGGGTGGCGACCAGGGGCGGCACGCGGTTGGCGGCCGACAGGGCCACGGCGCAGGCGACAGGATTGCGCTTATGCGGCATGGCGGACGACCCGCCCTTGCCGGCCTCCGCCGGCTCGAACGCCTCGCCCACCTCGGTCTGCATCAGCAGCGAGAGGTCGCGGGCCATCTTGCCCAGCACGCCCGCGACCAAACCCAGCGCGGCACCCAGCGCCACCAGCCGGTCACGATGACCGTGCCAAGGCAGGTCAGGCAAAGCCAGGTCCAATTCGTGGGCCAGGGCCGCCGCCACCTCCAGTCCCCGCTCACCCAGGGCGGCCAGGGTGCCGGCCGCCCCGCCGAACTGTACCACCCGGCAATCATGACCGGCCGCCGCCACGGCCCGGCGGGCGCGCCCCACGGCCGCCATCCAGCCGGCCGCCTTCAGCCCAAAGGTGGTGGGCAGCGCCTGCTGCATCCAGGTGCGGGCAGCCAGCGGCGTTTCGGCATGGTCCTTGGCAAGCCGGGCCAGATGCCCCTCCAGAGCCCCAAGGTCGTTATCCACCAGGGCCACGGCCTGGCGAATTTGCAGGACCAGGCCGGTATCCATGACGTCCTGGCTGGTGGCCCCCCAGTGAACGAAGCGGCTGGCGTCGCGATCAGCCGCCGCGACACGGGCGGTCAGGGCCTTGACCAAGGGAATGGCGGTGTTGCCGGCCTTCGCCGCCGACTGCGCCAGGGCATCCAGGTCGAAATGGCCGGCCTGGCACTGGGCCGCGATGGCGGCATCGGCGCCGGGGGGGATGACGCCCAGTCCCGCTTCCGCCCGTGCCAGCGCCGCCTCGACATCCAGCATGCCCTGCACCGTTGCGGTGTCGGTGAACACCGCGTCCACCGGGCTGCCGCGAAACAGCGGGTCCAGCATTCCAGACATTGATCTTCCTCCCGCCTTCTTCACAGGCCGCCCGCACGATAGCATCGGATCGTTTGGAATGAGCCATGCCACGCGGTCCAGACAGACCAGCGTTTTCGAACATATGTTCGTCTGACGCACAAAATCCCAGCTATAACGCTCCGGGGCACGTCGATGCCGCACGCCCCTTCCGCCGCCGACGTTGTTTGCCTGGGCCACCTGGGGCATAAAGGGGCGGCGCTGGCCCATGGGAGGGCGGGCGGACGGTGTGCTGGGATGTGTTTGAGTGCGTGAATTCTTTCGCCGGGTTGCCAGACAAATCTCCTACCGCAGCCGGTTGCTGGTCAGCCGCATCGCGGACTACGCCGAACTGCTGCTCTATCCGCCGCGCCCCGCCACGGGCCTGATCGAAAGACGCTGGATGGGGGGCGTGCCGCTGGACGGGGCCGCCCGGGTGGCGGTGTTCATGCATTACGCGCGCACGGACAGCATCGCGCCCTATGTCCGCTATCATGTGCGCAAACTGCGCGAGGCGGGCTTCGCCGTCATCTTCGCCAGCAACACGCCGGTGCTCAGCGAGCAGACGGTGGCATCCTTGCTGCCCGACGTCGCCATCGCCTTCACCCGCCGGAACATCGGCTGGGACTTTGCCGCCTATCGCGAGGCCATCGCCCAGGTGCCATCCCTGGACGAGCGGGAGATGCTGCTGATCACCAACGACAGCGTCTTCGGCCCGTTGTACGATCTTGAACCCCTGATCGCCCGCGCCAGCCCCGACGAGGCCGATATCTGGGGCAGCACCGACAGCTGGGAACGCCATTACCACCTGCAGAGCTTTTTCCTGATCTTCCACCGCAAGGCCCTGCGCTCCAACGCCTTCCACCGGTTCTGGGAGGGCGTCCGCTGTTTCCGGCGCAAGCACTGGATCATTGAGAAATACGAAATCGGCCTGACGCGGGCCCTGCAAAGCCAGGGCCTGCGCTGCAAGGCCTTGTTCCCCTACAACACCGTCACCGAAACATTCATGCGGTCGCACACGCCACGACCGACGCCGGCTAAAGCGGACCGGATGTCGCCCGCCGGCTATGCGCAAATGCTTGCAAGCCGCATCAAGGCGTCGATACCCATCAACCAGACCCATTTCTTCTGGTATGAGCTGACGGTCAGCCTGGGTTTTCCTTTCATAAAGCGCGAACTGCTACAAAAGAATCCGGCAAATATTCCCAATGTCGGCGATTGGGAGCGGGTGGTATCCGAGGTATCCGCCTACGATACCAACCTGATCCGGGAGCACCTTTCAGCGCGATAGCGTAGAAGTGGTGCCACTTCCTTGTGGCCAGCGCCCGTGGGGCTTGATGCCACCTATTTGTATCAATTGTGCTGTTTCCAGAACTAGGGCGCATAGCTTATAGTTGATATTTGAGGCGGGGGAATTCACGGTTTCATGTCTGACACTTTCCTCAAGATGATCAAGAAGGGTGTCGGATTGCCGATGCTGCTGGTCGACGCTGTCGATCTGGCGCTCTGCTTGGCCGCCCCCCTTTTGCCCCGCCGCGCGACCGTCAAGGCCAGCTTCCCCGGTCTGGTCCCGCTGGAGGGGGCGCGCCGGGTCGCCGTATTCAACCATTATGACCAGCGCGGCATCGTCCACGACTACGTCGTCTATTTTGTGGCCAAACTGGCGGAGGCTGGCTATGCCGTCATCTTCGCCAGCAACTGTCCCAAGCTGTCGGCCCAGGAAACAGACAAGGTGCTGCCGCATGTCGCCTGGGTGCTGAAGCGGCGCAACATCGGGTGGGACTTCGGGGCGTTCAAGGACGCCATCGCCCTGATCCGCGACCCCGGGGCTCTGGAACAACTGCTGATCACCAACGATAGCATCTACGGGCCACTTCAGGATTTGGGCGACGTGATCCGCCAGGCCGACCCGACGCAGGCCGGCATCTGGGGCCTGACCGACAGCTGGGATCGCCACTTCCACCTGCAAAGCTATTTCCTGATCTTCCATCAGGCCGTCCTGCAGCATCCCAGCTTCACCAAGTTCTGGAACAAGGTGAGATACTACCGCCGCAAGCGCTGGGTCATTCGCGATTACGAGATCGGCATGACCCGCTTTTTCCTGCGCGCCGGGATCCAGTGCCGCGCCCTGCTGCCCTATCGCAGCGTGGTTTCCGAGATCGCGAAGCCCCTGAACGAAGCCCTGGACACGTCGAAGAAAGAAGACGCGGTGATCGATACCCATGGCAACAGCCAGGGACAGATCATCCCCTATCTGCGGCAGTTGCAGAAGGCCATCAACCAGGGGCGCCCCCTGAACCAGACCCACTACTTCTGGGATTACCTGGTGGCGCGCAAGGCCAGCCCCTTTATCAAGCGCGACCTGCTGCAGCGCAACCCCGTGGGCATTCCATGCGTTCAGCGCTGGGAAGAGGTCATTCGCGAGTCCTCCTCCTCCTACGACACCAGCCTGATCCTGCATCACCTGCAATTATCGATGCGCAACCGGGTGCATTGAGCCCGCCAAGGCGTCGCCGTCAGCCGACTTAAATCGGCCATCCGCGCTAACGGACGGCCCCCTGGAACGCGCGCGCTTCCAGCGCCGCGACAACTTGGGGGGCCTGCGGGTCCCCCGCCGCCACCGCGCGACGGGCCCAGGCCAGAGCCGCTTCCAACGCCGCGGGGCCATCATGGCCAGCGATCAGTTCGGCCATGCTGCTCATGGCCTCACCACTGCCCGCCGCAGCGGCACGCTCCAGAACGGCCCTCGCCTCCGCGACGGCAGCGTCTTGGTCGCCGCCCTGTTCCCCAGCCAACAGCATGCGCGCCAAGTTCACTTGCGCGGGCACATGCCCTTGCTCCGCCGCACGGCGGGTCCACGACAGCGCCGCGCCGATGTCATGCGGCAAGCCAACGCCCGTGGCATGGGCCCGCCCAACCCGGAACTGGGCTGAAGCGCTGCCCCGTTCGGCGGCCCCGACGTAGAGACGCATGGCCTGCGTCTCGTCCTTATCCAGACCATGGCCGTGGTAATGCAGAACACCCAGGTTGTAGAGGGCGTCGGCATCGCCGGCATCGGCGGCCAGGCGGAAATACCGGGCGGCTTTGGCATAGTCCTGGGGCACCCCGTCGCCCCCCAGGTGGCAAATCCCCAGGCGAAACAGGGCGGGCGCGAAACCGGCGTCGGCCGACTTGGCAAACCACCGCACCGCCTCGAACATGTCCTTGGGCACTCCCCGGCCGTCCACGTAGGCCAGGCCCAGGGCCATCTGGGCCCCGGCATGGTTGCGGTCGGCGGCCGCCTGGTACCATTGCGCGGCCTCGACATCGCTGGGAACGCGGGCCATGCGCCCCGCGTGCAAATCCCCCAGCAGCGCCATGGAATCGACATCCCCCTTGATGGCGGCGCGACGCAGCCAGGTTTCCGCCTGCGCCCCATCACGCGGCAGGTTCTGTCCCCGCATATACATCACGCCCAGGGCCCGCTGAGCCCCGGGAACCTGAAGGTCCGCCGCCTGCCTCATGGTGGCCAAGGCCCGCTCAAGGTCGGGCGCGGTGCCTTCCCCCAGCAGCAAGGCCATGGCCAGGTAATAGATGGCCGTGGGATTGCCCGCCGCGGCCGCCTCCTCATACAGGCGTACGGCACCGGCCGCGTCCTTTTCCCCCAGGTCGCCATTGGCCAGGATCATGGCCAGGCCAACCTTGGCCCCGTGGTTGCCGGTTTCGGCGGCTCGGCGATACCATTCGGCGGCCCGTACGGGATCAGCATCCGCGCCGCTACGCCTGGACAGCAACCAGCCCAGCAACACCTGGGCCTCGACATGCCCCTGCTCTGCGGCCTTCTCTGACCAGAAACGGGCCTGCCCGATGTCAATGGGCAGATGGAACACGCCCCCCCTGTCGTCCCCCGCCTCGGGCGGCCGCCCCAGGCCGTTGGCGTAAAGCGCGCCGAGACGCGCCTGGGCATCGGCATTGCCCGCCTGCGCCGCGGCGGTGATCCACCGTATCGCCGCCGCCCCATCCGGCAGCACACCGCGGCCCTGCATCAGGGCGTCGGCCAAGTCCAGCATGGCCTCGACCGAACCGCCCCGAGCGGCCACAGCCAGCGCCCGGGCCGCGGCGACGAGGTCACCGCGATCGGCCAAGCGACGGGCCATGGCCAGCGACCACTCGGCGGAGGATTGCCCGATCCGCCAGGTGGTCGCCCGATCAATCAGCGTCGAAAAGCCGGCCATGATCCATCGCGCGTCAAATGGGACACCGGGATGCCGCTCAAGGCTCGCGCATTCCCTCGGACGCCTGCCGCAGCACCGTTTCCATCAGGTACATCAGGATGGTGCGCCGGCCAACCATGATGTCGGCGTTCAAGGGCATGCCGGGGATAAGATGCACACCGTCACTACCGACATTGTGCAGCTTCACCTCCGTGATCTCGACCCGCCCGCGGAAAAAGCGACGTGAGGTCGGCTGGCCGTTGTCCTGCCGGGTGAAGCTGTCATCGCTGATGCTGCGCAGTATGCCCTTGGCCGTGCCGTGCTCAATAAAGCGATAGGCATCCAGCTTGATCTCGACCTTGTCGCCGATCTTGACGTGGCCCTGATCGGCACCATCCAGATCCACCTCGGCCTCCAGGGGGGCATTGGCCGGCACCAGGGTCAGCAGCATGTCACCCGTCTTGGCGACGGAGCCGACGGAAATGTCGCCCAGCGACAGGACGGACGCGTCATCGACGGCCCGCATCTCCACCAGGTCATTCCGCCGCTCCGCCTTCGACAGGTCGTCCTTGGCCTTTTGCAGATCCGTCCGCTTGCTGGACAGATCCTGCGCCAGATCCGACTGCCACTCGTGCTGGAAAAACTCCCGCTCCGACCGCACGGCCTCCAGGTCGTGCGACGCGGTGCGCGCCTGCTGTTCGGCGCTGGCCAGGTTCCGCATCATTTCAGTACGGCTGTCCTGGGCCAGCAGGGTGTTCAGCCGGCTGCCGTATTCCTTCTTTTCCAGCTTGGAGCGCATGTCCTCGATCTCCGAGGTCACGGCGACACGGGACTTGAAGTACTCCATGTCCCGCTGGCTGCGCACCATGGTGGACTGGGCGGACTCGATCTTCTGGTCGTAGTTCGCCAGCTTGGCCTTGTACTCGGCCTGGCGCGACCGCCAGACCGACAGTTGTAAGGCCGCCTGCGTCGACGGGTTCGGGCCCGGATCGTAGGTGACCTTGGCCTGCTCGGCCTCCAGACGGGCGACCTCCGCCGTCAGCGACGCCACCTGGTCGCGCAATTGTGAGGCATCGGCCGACGCGAAGGTCGGGTCCAACGTTACCAGCAGGTCGCCCTTCTTCACCTCCTGCCCCGGCCGCACCAGGATGGAACGGACGACGGACGTGTCCAACGGCTGGACCACGATGCTGGGGGTGCGTGACACCACCTTGCCGGGGGCCGTGACCACCTCGTCCAGTTTCACGACGGAAACCAGGGTCAGGGCCACAGCCACCATGGCCGACAGGGTGTACAGCGTGCCGCGCACCGGCTTGGGGTACGGGGCCCCCACCACCGCCGCGATCTCGGACTGGAAGTCGTTGATCGCCTGGGCGACGGCGGCGTCACTCCCGCGGGACGTCGGGACCAGAGAGCGCACGCTCATTGGGAACTCCGGAAGATTGATGGCGATTCTGCTGGAACCAAAGGTGACGGTAAATATCGCACCGCTGGAGCAATTCTTCATGGGTGCCGACGTCGTAGACCCGTCCGCGCTCCATGACCACGATCATGTCGCAATCGACCAGCGAGGTCAGACGATGGGAGATGATCACCATCGTGCGGCCTTCGGAAATCCGCGACAAATTGCTGTTGATAATGGCTTCGCTGTCCGGGTCCAAGGCGCTGGTCGCCTCGTCCAGGATCAGGATGGGAGGATCGACCAGAAGCGCGCGGGCGATGGCGATGCGCTGGCGCTGGCCGCCAGAGATGTTGGTCGACCCTTCGGCAAGGTAGGTGTCGTAGCCGCGCGGCAGGCGCTCGATAAACTCCTCGGCGCCGGCCATGCGGGCCGCCTCGATGATCTCCTCGAACGAGGCATCGGCGCGGGCGGCACCGATATTCTCGCGGACGGTGCCGCTGAACAGGAAATTGTCCTGCAGCACCACACCCAGGTTGGAGCGCAAATGGCTGATGTCCATCTGCCGCAGGTCGACACCATCGATCTTGATGAGGCCATCGTAGTCCTGGTGCAGGCCCTGCAGCAACCGGGTCAGCGTGGTCTTACCCGAGCCGCTGCGGCCCATGACGCCAACGACGCTGCCCCGGGGGATGTCCACGGTGACACGGTCCAGGGCCTTGTTCTGCGCGCCAGCGTAGCGGAAGCTGACATCCTCGAAGCTGATATGGCCATGGAACCGCGGACGCAGACCATGGTCGGCGCGCAACTCCTCCGGCGGGATGTTGACGATGGAGGCGACCTGGGCGATGGCGCCGCGCACTTCCTGCACCTGCTGCAGCATGGTGGCGATCTGGACCAGCGGCTGGGTGGCGCGGCTGGCCAGCATGGTGAAGGCCACCAGGGAGCCGGCCAATGCCGACTGGTCCGTAGAGAGCGCAATGTAGCAGCCCAGCAGCAGAGTGCCGGAATAGGTCAGCTTCTCCAACGGCTGTAGGATGGTCTGCGGCTGGTTGGCGATCATCGCCAAGTTGCGGTTGGCCTTCACGGCCTGCGCCCCCCGGCTGTCCCAGCCGCGCCGCTTGCTGGCTTCCAAGGCCAAAGACTTGACCGTCCGCATGCCGTGGATGGTCTCGATCATGAAGGAATTCTTACGGGTTTCCGCCTCAATCACCTTGCCGTGGTAGCGGCCGATGACCGGCATGTAGGCAAGTACCACCGCAAACATGACGCAGGCGATGCCCAAAACCCACAGGCTGAGGGGCACGCTCATGAAGAACATGGCGGGAATGATCAGGATCAGCGTGAGGGTGTCGAGCGCAGTGCCGAACAGCTGTCCCGTCAAGAAGTTACGAAGGCGCCAGATTTCGTTCATGCGGTGGTTGATGAGGCCCGTCGGCAGGGACTCGAACACCTCGATAGGCAGCCCCAACAAGCGGTCATAGATGAACGCGGTCAGGCGTCCATCGATACGTGCGGCCCCCTCCGCCACCAGATAGCGGCGTAGCCAGCCGAAGGCCGTATCGAAGATGACGACGAAAGCGACGCCGAACACCAGGACCACCAGGGTCGACATGCGCTGGTGTACCAATATCCGGTCGACGACAATCATGTAAGCCAGCGGCGGCACCAACGCGAACACGCTCATGATCAGAGCGGCCACGCCGACATCGCGGAAAATACGGCGCTCCCGCAGCACTTCGCCGATCAGCCAGCGCAGCCCGAACAGGCCCCGCTCCTCCTCCTCGGCGTTCTTGGGCTTGATCAGGATGATGTCGCCCGCCCAAATCTCATCCAGCGCGATCTCATCCAGCGGACGCACCTGTGTCGGCGTGGCTGGATCACGGACATAGACGATAGGCGGTGAGACGCTGGGCGACACCCCGGTCAGGACCAAGGCCGTGCCATCCTTCAGGCACAGGATGGCGGGCACCGCACGGCCAAGGCGCATCAACTGGCGCCAGGACATGCGCACCGCCCGGGCCTCGAAGCCCTTTTCATCGGCGGCATGCACCAGGACGGCGCGTTGAACCTCGCCCTCCCCGGAAGCGTATGTGCGGACCAACTGTTCCCGGGACAGGTGGACGCCGTGATGCTGCGCCACCAGCAGCAGGGCGGTGAGCATCGTGTGATCCACGATGGCTCCATTCATGGTCGAAGAATCTGCGCTCACGTCATCCGCCGTACAGAACCCCATTGTGCCGGCTTGTTCGCCCTGGCGGGCAGGAGCCGGTCCCCCTTTGCGCGCGACCTTAGCGCACTCGTAAAAGAAACGGCAAATTCTACATATGCCCACCCTGGATTTTCTGGCCGGTTAATGCGTCATTTAAATGAAACAAGGAATTAAACCGCTGGCGGCATGGGGCAGCCAAACTGGGACAGGGCCTGACGCCAGGCCGGAACGGCGCGGGAACGGGCATCGAATCGCGTGACCACGGTTTCCCGTGCCTGGTGCCGAAGCGCGGCCAAGGGGGACTGGTGCCCCAACGCCTCCACCACCCGGTCGGCCAGCAGCGCCGTGTCGAAAAAGGGGAACAGCAGGCCATTCACCCCGTCCCGCACCACTTCCTTCACCGGCGGGGTGGCCGAGGCGACGACCAGCGCGCCACAGGCCATGGCTTCCAGCATGGACCAGGACAGAACGAAGGGATAGGTAAGGTAGACGTGGGCGCTGGATAGACGCATCAGATCCAGGAAACGGCCATGGTCAAGCGGCCCCAGGAAATGGACCCGTCCCGAATCCAACGCCGGTCCCACCTCGGCCATGAGATGATCGCGCCAAGGCCCGCCGCCGGGTGGCGGCGGGCCATAGCTGACACCATCCCCGCCGGCCACAACCACCTGCGCCCCCGGCCGGCGGCGCAGGATTTCCGGCAGGGCGCGCATGAAGACGTGAAAACCGCGATAGGGCTCCAGGTCACGGGCGGCATAGGTCACCACCTCGTCCCCCTGCCGCAGGACTGTGCCGTTGGGCAGCGCGAAGGCGGACACGGCCCCCGGGCGGGCGAGGTCCGTGTCGATGCCCTCATGCATCACCCGCAATCGATCGCGAAACGGCGCGGGATGCAGGGCGCGTTGCCATTCGGTGGGGCAAATGCCCAGATCCGCCGCCTCAAGCCCCAGCAGATTGACGGCGTTCAAGGTGCGCACCCGGGCCAGGTCGTCCAGGGTGACGGGGTATAGCGGATCGAAACCGACGTCCGCACCCCGGCCATGATAATAATATTCAAAGTATCCGACGAGCGGCACATCCGGCCACAGGTCCTTGAGGTACAGGGTATCTCCGAAACCACAATGACCGACGATCAGGTCGGGGCGATACCCTTGCTGCGCCATCCCCACCGCATCACGCAGGGCGCACTGCCCCCGGATGATATAGTCGGCGGCGTTGACTAGATAGGGGTGGGTGCCGGGGTCGACGGTGGGCATGTCCTGGTAAAGGTGCGGCCGCAATCCCGGGATGGCCGCCTCCTCCCGCTGCCCCAGGCCGCGCAGTTCCACGCGCGCGTCGGCCATCAGCGACCGGGCCAAGGAACGGAACTGACCTGGAAAGTCCTTGTGCAGCATCAAAACGCGAAACATGCCCGCCCGCTTACCTCTGAAAGCCCCCACCGGTTCGGATCACGCCCCAGGCACCCTGGCGACAGGTCGAACGGCGCGGCATTGTCGGGGATGGCGTGCCGGCTTGTCCACCGTCGGCATGCCGCCGCCGGCTTGGCGCCAGATTGGGTTGACGCCAGACCGGGTTGACGCTGGACAAGCCCGCCGACGCTCGGGCACAACCGAAGCCAATCCGCCCCAGGGAAATGGGGCGCCGCCTTTCAGCACGGGGAAGCATCTCGCATGGACATCCGCTGGCCCTCCGCCGACGCCCCGACCATCGCGGCCCCCTGTCCGGTCTGTGGCGACGCCGGCCCCCATGCGCCGACCCTGACCGTTCCCTGGGGGGGCCACACGATCCGGACTGGGTGCTGCTGTGCTGCCGGCAATGTACCGTCCGCTTCTCCACCGACCGGACGGTGGGCGACTACAGCCACGACACCGGCATCTTCATCGCCGCCACGGACCTGTACCTGGAAATGGGTGCCGGCCTGGACGTGATGCTGGAGCCCATGGGCTGGCTGAAGCCGGGTGAGGGCCGCCTGCTGGATATCGGCGCCAACATCGGCTTCATCAGCGACTATGTCGAGGTGGCCTTGGGTTGGAAAGCCAAGGGCTACGACCCCTCCCGCGCGTCGGAGCTGGGCCGCCAGTGGCTGGGCCTGGACATCATCCCGGACTATTTCACCGAAGACACCCCCCTGCCCGTCACCTATGACGTGGTGGCTGCCTTCGAATTGCTGGAGCATGTCCCGAACCCCGTCCCCTTGCTGAAAACGCTCAGCCGGGGCCTGAACGACACGGGCATCCTGGTCCTGACGACACCGGATGGCGGGGTGCTGAAGCCGGAAACGCCGGCCTCCATGATGTGGCCCATCATCAGCCCCGGCTCACACATGACCCTGTTCACCGCGGCCTCCATGGAAACGGCGCTGCGCGCGGCGGGTTTCACCCATATCAGCGTGGCGCCCGTCGCGGGCATCCTGCGCGTCCACGCCTCGCGCGTGCCGCTCCCCGCGGGGGTCAAGGACGGCTGCGACCGCGCCCTGCTGCGGGAATATCTGCGCCGGCGCCTGACGCCTGAGCGCATGCCCAAATACGACCGGCTGGAGAACGGCTTCCGCTACCGCCTGTTCAAGGAACTGGTCAACTTCGGTTTCCCCGAGGAGGCCCAGGAGGTTTTCAAGCAGATGGTGGAGCAGGTCCGCGCCCGCTTCGGCATCGACCTGGACGATCCGGAAAGCCTGGTGGTGGCGCCCAACCCGGTGGACATCGAGGAATTCACCCGGCGGGAACCCGGCAACCTGATGACCTCGCTGCATTTCAAGTCCATCCTGGTCAACAACGCCGACAACGACGCCGCCTGGTCGGCCTGCTACGCCGCCGCCGCCGTCCTGGCCGGCGTGACGCTGCGCCGGGTGCTGCAGCGCCTCAGCATGGATAACGGCGAAGCCGGCACCGCCATCCCCGCCGCCTTGCGCCTGGCCCTGCAAAATCTGGCGGTGCAGGGCGCCGACATCCGCCCCCTGCTGACCCTGGTGGAAGCGACGGATTCCACCACCGGCTTCATGCTGACGCCCACGGATCGGGACGCCCTGCGCCGCGACATGAAAGCGACCCTGGCCACGTTGGGCATGCGGCAGGCGGAAACCCTGGACCAGCCGGTCGCTGTGGCGCCGGGCGACGATTGCGTCACCCGCCTGATCAACCTGGCCCGGCCCGCCGCCTACCAGGCGGCGCGGCAGGCCGCCATCGAAACCATCGGCAGCAATCGCAAACCCGCCAAGGTCCTGGCCCTGCTGGACCAGGCGGTGAGCGACCCGCTGCTGCGCGACTGGCCGGACACGGTGACCCTCTGCGCCAAGGTGGCCCTGATCCGCCTGGTGCGCCTGCGGGCCCATCGCCTGGCCGCCCGCGTCTACGAGCGCTGGGGTGACGCGTCCTGGAACGGGGACGCGCCGGTGGCCGCCGCCCTGGCCCTAATGGCGGAGTCCCGCTACCCGCTGCCCATCCGGCTGTACCGCCGGCTGCGGCAGCGGCTGGCCGCCGCCTGACGTCAGAGGGGCGGCCACAAGTCCGCCGGGCGGCCGACAAGCCAGCGCCGGGCGGCCAGCATGAACCCGTCTAGGATGCGGCGGGCAATGCTCCGCCGTGGGGGGACCCGGTGCATGGCCGGCCTCCTGCTTGATCGCGGATTGGTTATGGGAAATCCGGCTGGCCTGGGCCCGCCCCAGTCCAGCCTTCCGCGGCTTAAAAGCCGGACAGCACCAGCTTGCCCCGGGCCGTGCCGCTTTCGACCACGGCATGGGCCCGGCGCAGGTTGGCGGCACTGATGGCTCCCAAATCATGGGTCATCGTCGTGCGCAGCACGCCGGCGTCCACCAGGCGCGAGACCTCGTTCAGCAGCTCATGCTGGGCGATCATGTCCGGCGTCTGGAACATGGAGCGCGTGTACATGAACTCCCAATGCAGGGAGATGCTCTTGCGCTTCAGCAGGGTGATGTCCACCGGTTGGACCGGATCGTCGATCAGGGCCAACTTCCCCTGCGGCGCCATCAGGGCGGCGATGGCGGGGAAATGCTGCTCCGTCGCCGTCAGGCTCATGACATGGGTGGCGCCGCCGGGTGCGATGGCCCGCACCTGGGGTTCCAGCGGCTGGCGATGGTCGATGACGTGATGGGCCCCCATGGCCAGGACCCAGTCGCGCGTCTCGGGACGCGACGCGGTGGCGATGACCGTCAGGCCCGTCAGGCGCCGCGCCAGCTGGATCGCGATGGAGCCAACACCGCCGGCACCGCCCACGATCAGCAGCACGCCGGCGGTGCCGTCATTGCCGGTGCCAGCCGGCAGCCGCGCCACACCCATGCGATCAAACAGCATTTCCCAGGCGGTGATGGTGGTCAGCGGCAGGGCCGCGGCCTCCGCCGCCGTCAGGCTGGCGGGTTTGGAACCGACCAGGCGCTCATCGACCAGATGGAATTCGCCGTTGGTGCCAGGACGTTCCAGCGCACCGGCATAGAACACGGCATCACCGACCTTGAACAGCGTCACCTCCGGACCGACCGCGACCACGGTGCCCGCAGCGTCCCAGCCGAGGATGCGCGCGGTACCCTCGACCGGGGCGGCGTTGCGGCGGACCTTGGTATCCACGGGGTTGACCGAGACGGCCTCCACCCGCACCAGCAGGTCCCGGCCGGTGGCCACGGGCGTGGGAATCTCCAGATCCACCAGGCTTTCAACCTGGTCGATGGCTTGGTTCTGGTAATAACCGACGGCTTTCATGATGAGCGACCTCGTTGGTTGGGGCCGCCGTCAGCGGCGGCGTGCACTCCTCCAAGGTTGCCTATTCCGTTCTGACCATCAATTGACAGGAATAAAGACAGTCTATTCAGTTATGAATAGGCGTCGAATAGGAGAAGTCCGGTGGATTGGGACGATCTACGCTATTTCCTGGCCATCGCCCGGCACGGCACCCTGTCGGGCGCCGCGCGCCAATTGGGCGTCAGCCAGCCCACGGTGGGGCGGCGGCTGGAGGCGTTGGAGACCCGGCTGGGCACCCGCCTGTTTCAGCGCACACCGGCCGGCTATGTCCCGACCGACGCGGGCACCGGCCTGGTGGCCGGGGCGGAGCGCATGGAGGCGGAGGCCCTGGCGGCGGAACGGGCCGCCACCGGCCTGGACGTGGGGCTGGAGGGCACGGTGCGCGTCACGTCCCCGGAATGGGTGGGACAATGGCTGCTGGGCCCACAGTTGGCACCGTTCCACGACGCCCATCCCGGCATCACGGTGGAGCTGGTGACCGACGCCCGGCTGTACAGCCTGACCCGGCGGGAGGCGGACGTGGCCTTCCGCTTCCACCGCTTCGACCAGAATGAGATCGCGCAACGCCGGGTGGCCACGGTGGGCTTCGGCCTGTACGCGGCACCCGCGTACCTGGCCCGGCACGGCATACCGGATTTCACCCAGGGGGCCACCGGCCACAGTCTGATCCTGATGAACGAGAGCTTCGGCGGCTTGGCCGACCTGCCCTGGTTGCTGGCGCTGGCGCGGGACGCCCGGCATGCCCTGCGGACCAACAGCCGCGACCTGCAGGCCGTGGCCTGCGCCGGGGGCGCGGGCCTGGCCGCCCTGCCCCATGTCATGGCCAAGGCGCGCGGATTGGTGGCCGTGGACACGCCGACGCCGGCGCCGCCGCGCGAAATATGGGCGGGCGTGCATCGCGACGCCCAGCGCACGCCCCGTATTCGCGCGTTTCTCGACCACATGGCACAGGCGTTAGGCCGCTAGGCCTCAACCGTCCTGGTCAGCCGGGCCCAGGTCGGCCGGGCCCAGGTTGGCCGCCAGGCCGGCGCGCAGTTCATCCACCTGGGCCTTCAGCGCCTTCAGCCCGTCCAGGTTAAGACCGGTGGCGCACAGGATGGCCTCCTGCACCGGGCCCAGGCCCTCCTGCAAGGCGCGGCCAGCCTGGGTCAGGGTAACGCGCACCAGGCGCTCGTTCTGCGGGTCGCGCTGACGACTGACCAGGCCCGCCGCCTCCAGCCGCTTCAGCAAGGGCGTCAGGGTGCCGGAATCCAGATCCAGCTGTTCGCCGATGGCCTTCACCGTCAACCCGTCCCCGGACCACAGCACCAGCATCACCAGGTATTGCGGATAGGTCAGGCCCAGCCGGTCCAGCAACGGCTTATAGGTGCGGTTGAACAGGTGGGCGGCGGAATAGATGCTGAAGCACAGCTGATTGCGCAGCAGGGCGGCCGTATCGGGAGAGCCGTTGCCGGTCCCGGCCAGTCCCATGTCTTGATGCGTGGTGTTCTGTTGGTCCTGGGCCATGACGACGCCCTCACCTCTGCAGTGGCCCCCAGGGCTATGGGCGCCTGATTGACGGCAGGCTAGCATTCTCGAACAAATTGCGCACAATCGATTTGCGCATGGTGATTATGCCAACTGACAAATTGTGCACAATTCGTTATCGCGCAATTCTCCCCTCACCGGCGCCGATGACCCAACCGAACCCCGGTGGGACCGGCCCCCAAAGTTGACCCAACCAGTTGAACCACGGAGATGATCATGCCCATCCTCTACACCACTTCCGCTACTGCCACCGGCGGCCGTGAGGGCCAGGCCAAGTCCGTCGACGGCGTTCTGGACGTCAAGCTGACCACGCCTAAGGAGTTGGGCGGCGCCGGCGGCAATGGCACCAACCCCGAGCAGCTGTTCGCCGCCGGTTACTCCGCCTGCTTCCTGGGCGCCTTGAAGTTCGTCGCCGCCAAGGCCAAGGTGAAGGTGCCGGAGAACGCCACCGTCAGCGCCCAGGTGGGTATCGGCCCCCGTGAGGATGGCACCGGCTTCGGCCTGGACGTCGCCCTGACCATCACGCTGCCGGGCATCGACGCCGAAACCGCCAACAGCCTGGTGCAGCAGGCCCACATCGTGTGCCCCTATTCCCACGCCACCCGCGGCAACCTGGACGTTCGCCTGAACGTCGCCTGACGGCAGTCCCTTCTGCCACCCGCGAATGAAGAGAAGGCCGGCGCGCCCTTGGCGAAGCCGGCCTTTTTCTTTTTTAAGTCAGTATCTTGCGGGCTTATTCGTAAGCGATGTCACAGGACAGTCCGGGCTGACCCGCCGCCTCGATGGCGCGGTGGACCAGGGCCAAGGCCTCGAATGCCGGCTCCGGCCCGAAGGCCAGCGGCGCGCGACCAGCCAAGGCCTCCGCCACATTGCGATAGAAATCCTCATACCGGCCGGCCTCCAGCGCCACCGTCTCCCGCACCACGGCGCCGTCACGCTCGGTATGCAGGACGGCCGGCGTGGTCACGACGGCCCAACCGGCGTCGCCAGGCTTGAGCCCCGCCGCCATTTGCCCCTCCTGAACGTCGCCCTTGGGAATGACCAGCGAGCCCTTGTCGCCGTGCGCCACCAGCACCGGCCCGGGTTCCCGCACATACGTGCTGGACCGCAGGATGACCCGGTGATCGGGATAGCGGAAACGGACGTCGAAATAGTCGGTCGCGCCCTGCGGCCGGCGCAGGGACCGCATCTCCGCCATGACCGACAGGGGCCGTCCGAACTGGCGCAGCATACCGTCCACCAAATGGACGCCAAGGTCGAACCATGTGCCGGCACCGGGCCCCTCGTCCTCCTTCCACGCCTTGTGGGTGACATGGGCGCGATAGCGGTCATAGTGCCACTCGACCTCGACCAGGCGCCCCAGATCGCCGGCGGCCAGATGCCGGCCCAGGGTCAGGTACTCGGCGTCCAGCCGCTTGTTGTGGAAGACGGCCAGCAGCCGCCCCGCCGCCTTGGCCTGGGCCATGAGCTGCCGGCCCTCTTCCAACGTGATGGTCATGGGCTTTTCCAAAACGACATGCTTGCCCGCCGCCAGGGCCGCGCGCGCCATGGGGAAATGCAGGGCATTGGGGGTGTTGACCACCACCAGTTGGATCGCGGGGTCGTCCAGGATGGCCTGGAAATCAGTCACCACCCGCGTGCCCTCCGGTTCCGTCCCATCGGTTCCCGAGCGGCGCAGGATGGCGCGCAGCGCCAGGGCCGGTTCAGCCTGGATCAGGGGGGCATGAAACACCCGGCCGGACAGGCCGAAGGCGCACAGCGCGGTCGCGATCATGGGTCTTTTCCCTTCTTTCCATCTGGGCATGCCTGGCCCTTCACTCACTCTGGCCCTGGCGAACACTCGTTCAGCGAAGCCACGTATTAATCTGCGATTTACAGTCTTGAATGACGACAAACAAACAAAAATTGCTCATTAATAGATTTATGTCACAACCTAACCCATAATTTCCGATCAAATTTCCCAAATCCGGTGGCGAGGGAGAGGGATTGCCCTATATGAATTTAGCTGTCGTTCCCCGCTGAACATCGACACGGGGCCACCGGATGTCACCAAAGCCGACGGACCAGAATTTATACTGAAACCATACCTCTCAATGACTTTTCGAAAACGACAATTCTGAAGCCGCGACATACCAAGGAACGCGTGATGAGCTTTGCCGGCACCCCCGCCTCCTCCCCAACACAGGAAGACAAAGCCCGCTTATGGTCCATCCTTGTCCATTTTCTTTACTTGATGGGCGCGTTTCCGCTGGGCTTGATCATGGCCTACATCAAGCGGCCTGACTTCGCCGGCACCATTTACGAAGGCCACATGACCTTCGCCATCCGCACTTTCTGGATTTGCGTCATGTTCGGCATCGGCGCCCTGGCCTTGCGGGGCGTGGGCATGGAATTCATTATCCTGTTCATCGGCAGCATCTGGGCCATCGTGCGTGTCGTGGTGGGACTGGTCCGGGCCATTGACGCCAAGCCGATCCAGAAGCCCCGGGGCTGGACCATCTGAACAGCTCGGCTGGCCCTTGCCCCCTCTCCATCCGGACATGGCCGTTATCGCCGGTGCTGGCGGCGCATCTATTTCGAACGGTGATGCCTCAGGAACGCGATGGTATAGTCCCCCCACCATTTTTCCGGTCAAACCGCCAGGATCGCTGCGTCGGATGCCGAACACACCGTCGCGCGGGGCATTGGGGGCATGTCTATGCGGGTGGTCTTCCCCGGTTTGTGCTTCAGCACCGATGATCCTGGCGTCGCCATCGGCCATGATCCCTGGCTGATCCTTCTGTCCTACCTGACCGCCGTCTTCGCCTCCTTCGTGGCCCTGAACATGACGGAACGCATGATGGGCGCCGCCGGCCGCTCGCGCCTGGCCTGGCATCTGGGGGCGGCTTGCGCCTTGGGCGGCGGGATCTGGTCCATGCATTTCATCGGGATGCTGGCCCTGCGGGTGGCGGTGCCCGTGGCCTGGGAACTGCGGCTGACGCTGGCGTCGCTGGTGACCGCCATCCTTTTCGTCGCCCTGGGCATGGAGGCGGTGCGTCACGGCCGCACCAGCGTCAGCCGGTTCATCCTGGCCGGCGCGGGCGTGGGGCTGGGGATCGCGGCCATGCACTACACGGGCATGGCCGCGATGGAGGTGCCGGGCCAGGTGGCGTACCGCCCCGGTCTTTTCGCCCTCTCCATCCTGATCGCCATGGGGGCCGCCACCGTGGCCCTGTTGCTGTCGGTCAGCTTGAGGCAGGGCTGGCACCGCGCGCTGGCCGCCATCGTCATGGGCCTCGCCATCTGCGGCACCCACTACACCGGCATGGCGGCCACGGTGTTGACCCTGGACCCGCTGGCACCCGCGCCCACCGATGTGGCTCGCGGGCCGTTGGCCATCATCGTGGCCGGCGCCACCTACGGCCTGCTCATGCTGGCATTGGTAACAGCCCTGGCCGACCGACGCCTGAACGCCGCGACCGAACGCGAAGCGGAGCGGTTGAAACTCGTGAACCGCGCCCTTGAGGCGGAGGTGACGGAGCGTCGCCGGGCTGAAGAGGAACTGTTGCGGGCGCGCGAGGGGCTGGAGGAGGCGGTGGCGGAACGCACCCGCGACCTGGCGGCGGCCCGCGTGCGGGCGGAAGCCGCCAACCAAGCCAAATCCGAATTCCTGGCCAGCATGAGCCATGAATTGCGCACCCCTTTGAACGCCGTCTTGGGCTTCGCCCAGCTGATGGATTACAACAAGGTGCAGGAGCCAATGACGCCCAAGCAGCAACGGGGCGTCCAGCAGATCCTCAAGAACGGCAACCACCTCCTGCGCCTGATCGACGACGTGCTGGATCTGGCGCGCATCGACGCGGGCCAGTTGACCCTGTCGCTGGAACCGGTCAACCCCAGGCAGGTGGTGGATGATGTGCTGACGGCCTTGCAGCCGGTGGCGGAAAAGGCACGGGTGGCCGTCATCACCGCCTTGCCCGACGCGTCGCCGCCCGTCCTGGCTGATCGTACCCGCCTGGTCCAGGTGATCAGCAACCTGATATCCAACGCCATCAAGTACAACCGCCCCGGCGGCACCGTGCGCATCACCCTGGACGCGGCGGCGGCACCCGACCGTGTGGCGTTGAGCGTGGGGGATACCGGCAACGGCATCGCGACCGACAGGCTGGGCGACCTGTTCCAGCCCTTCAACCGTTTGGGCCAGGAGTACGGCGACATTCCCGGCACTGGCATCGGCTTGACCATCACGCGTCGGCTGCTGGACGCCATGAACGGCACCATCGAGGTGGCCAGCGTGCCGGGCGAAGGCAGCACCTTCACCCTCACCCTGCCGGCCGCCTTGGACATGACGGCCGAACCGGCCCTCCCCGGCGCCGACGGCATTCCCCTGCCCCACGCCGGGAAACGCACCATCGTCTATGTCGAGGACAACCCATCCAACATCGAACTGATGCGCGACCTGATGGAGACCGTGCCCGGGACCAAGCTGCTGGTCGCGGCGGATCCGGTGACGGGCCTGGACCTGGCTCTCGCCCATAGGCCCGATGTCATCGTGCTGGACATCAACCTGCCGGGCATGAGCGGCTTTGACGTGCTGGCCCGCCTTCGCGATCACGAGGAGACGCGGGCCATCCCCGTCCTGGCGCTGAGCGCCAACGCCCTGCCGCGCGAAATAGAGAAAGGTCTGCGGGCGGGGTTCCGGCGCTATCTGACCAAGCCTCTGAACGTGCAGGAGTTCATGGAGGCCCTGGCCGACGCGATGGTCCCCGCCGACGTCGCTTGACGTGGGCGGCCGGGACAAGGCGCTGCGGATCGCTCACGGATCCTGCGACGGCCCATGGTCCAGCACGTCGGCGCGCGACAGTCGGCTGGCGTGGCCGGGAACGTCCACCCACGGACCGATCAGGTCGCCCATCATGAAGGCGCAGCCCGCTTCCTCTGCCATCCGTTCCATTTCCGGCGTGTCGATGCCGTCGACCATCAGGTGCAGGCCCCGGCGCCGGGCTTCGGCCGCCGCCAAGTGCAGGTCGGGGATCAGACGCCCACGGGGCACCGCCGCCCCTAGGGATACGGCGACGCCCTTGACGCCGCCGGAGGCAAAGGTGGCATAGGCCTGGGGCGCCAAGTCGGCGCTGACGGTCACGCCGCGCCCCAAAGGCCGCAAGGCGCTGACCAGTTCCGTCAGCCGGCCCAGCGGAACACCATCGGGCACACCCATCAATTGATAGGTGATGAAGGGCAGCAAATGGGCGGGGATGTGGCCGGCGAGATCGAGATAAGCGCGGCGCCGGATCGTTCCCGCCAGCGTTTCGAAATGCACCGGCAAGGCCAGGTAATAGCGGAACCGGTTATCATACAGCTCCAGATACGCGTCGACGGCCTGGCGCAGCGTTTCACGATCCAGGTCCAGGATCTCTTGCAGGCCATTGGCGGTGCCGGCGGATACGACACCGCCGGCGGCATCCGTCAGGGTCTCATAGCCATACACGTATTGCCGCCCCCCGATCCGCTGGCGGCGGGGGCTGGCGACATAGAGGCTTAGCGCCTGGCCGCGCACATCCCAGACCGGGCGGTAAGCGAACTCCAGCGGCCCCAGCACGGGGCGCAGATGCAGCCACGGGTCGTCGTCGCCCGGGGGCGGCGGGGCGGCCCCCCGACCAAGCTCCACCAGAGCCGCCGCCGCCTGTGACAGGGGCGTCTGCGCGGAAGAATGCGCGGACGACACGGGTGGGGCCGAAGGCGGGCCCGACACATCGTGAGCCGAAGCATCCTGGCCTGCGGACGGCATCACAGGCGAGGAGACCGGGGTCGCCCCGTCAGGATGCGCGGCGGGGCTTCCCGCCATCGGACCGTCCATGGAGGCCTCCGGCGGCGAAGGCCCCGCGCGGGCCGCCAAGTCGGCCAACAGATCGGCCAGCCGCTCGGGTTTGAGGATCAAATTGCCCGAGGCTTCCCGCGCGGCCGTGCGCACCACGATGCTGGACAAATCGGGCTCCCCCAGCAGCATGCGCTGCAGCTCCTGCACCACCTTGGCGCAGACCAGGCTGGCCTGGAGGGCGTTCAGGCGGGCGAAGACGATGACGTAGGTCTCGCTGCCATACCCGTAATAAACATCTCCCGCCCCCAGGGTCTGGCGCAGCAGCCGCTCGACCATGGCATGAACGCGGGGCTGGACGGCCCCCCACCGGGGCCCCAGCCTCTCCTTCAGGCTGTCAAGCCCGACGAACTGGACGCATCCCGCCGCGGCGGATGAGCGCGGCCCCAGAACCGCCTTCAGGCGCTGGCGGAACATGGTCTCATCCGGATTGCGTCGGGCGCCACGCCGGTTACCGGAACCATCGAGAGCCTTGGGTTCACGCCCAGCAGCGGCGGGCTCCGGCTCTTCGGAAAACCAGTCGATGATGCGGCGCAACAATCCGGACATGGGTCGCCTCAACGCTCTTTCGATCCGATTACCATCCTAGAGGGCGCATGGTTAAAAAAAACCTAAAGATGAATCGAAATCGGAGCGTCGCTCTGTAAACGGCATGTGAATTACCAATCGTCGCGGATGATCCCCGTGCCGGCCGATGAGATGGCGTCGTGGAAATGAAGAAGGCCGGCCCCAGCGGGACCGGCCTTCCTTTTTCATAACCTCATCCTGATACCGAATACGGTATCGAAATCAGGTGAATTCCTGGAAGAAGTCGTTGCCCTTGTCATCGATCACGATGAAGGCGGGGAAGTCTTCAACCTCAATGCGCCAGATGGCTTCCATGCCCAAATCTTCGAAGGCGATGCATTCAACCTTCTTGATGCAATCCTGGGCCAGACGGGCCGCGGCGCCGCCAATGGAACCCAGATAGAAGCCGCCGTGCTTCTTGCAGGCCTCACGCACCGCCGGGCTGCGATTGCCCTTGGCCAGCATGACGAAGGAGCCACCAGCCGCCTGGAACTGGTCGACGAAGCTGTCCATGCGGCCGGCCGTGGTGGGCCCGAAGGAACCGGAGGCATAGCCCGTCGGCGTCTTGGCCGGGCCGGCGTAATAGATGGGATGGTTCTTGAAGTAGTCCGGCAAGGGCTGCCCCGCCTCCAGCGCGGCACGCAGGCGGGCGTGGGCGCTGTCGCGGGCGACGATCAGGGGGCCGGTCAGCGAGACGCGGGTGCGGATCGGGTAACCGGACAGCGTCTCGCGGATCTCTGACATCGGCCGGGTCAGGTCGATCTTGACCACCTCGCCCGCCAACTGGCTGTCATCGATCTCTGGCAGGAAGCGGGCGGGATCGTGCTCCAGCTCTTCCAGGAAGATGCCGTCGCGGGTGATCTTGGCCAGCGCCTGGCGGTCGGCGGAGCAGGACACGCCGATGCCGATGGGCAGCGAGGCGCCGTGGCGCGGCAGTCGGATGACGCGCACGTCATGGCAGAAGTATTTGCCGCCGAACTGGGCGCCGATGCCCATGGTCTGGCTCAGCTTGTGGACGGCGGCCTCCATCTCCAGGTCGCGGAAGGCGTGGCCGCTTTCCGAGCCCTGGGTGGGCAGGCCATCGTAGTAGCGGGCGGAGGCCAGCTTCACCGTCTTCAGGTTCATCTCGGCGCTGGTGCCGCCGATGACGATGGCCAAGTGATAGGGGGGGCAGGCCGAGGTGCCCAGCGACTTGATCTTCTCTTCCAGGAAGGGCAGCAGCCGGTCGGGCGCCAGCACCGAGGGCGTGGCCTGGAACAGGAAGGTCTTGTTGGCCGAGCCGCCGCCCTTGGCCATGAACAGGAACTTATAGGCGTCCTCGCCCTCGGCATAGATGTCGATCTGGGCGGGCAGGTTGGTGCGGGTGTTCTTTTCCTCATACATGGACAGGGGCGCCACCTGGCTGTAGCGCAGGTTGCGCTTGGCGTAGGCGTCCAGCACGCCGCTGCCCAGCGCGGTCTCGTCGCCGCCCTTGGTCCAGACGCGGCGGCCCTTCTTGCCCATGACGATGGCGGTGCCGGTGTCCTGGCACATGGGCAGGATGCCGGAGGCGGCGATGGAGGCGTTCTTCAGCAGGTCCAGCGCCACGAAGCGATCGTTGGGCGAGGCCTCCGCATCATCCAGGATGGCGCGCAACTGGGCCAGGTGGCCGGGGCGCAGCAGGTGATTGATGTCGATGAAGGCCTGCTCGGCCAACAGGCGCAGCCCCTCGGGCTCAACCTTCAGAACCTCTTCCCCATCGAAGGTCGTGGTCGACACGTAGTCGCTGGTCAGCTTGCGGTAGCTGGTGGCGTCCTTGGCCACGGGAAACAGCGTGAACTCCCGGCTTTCACCGCCGACGTCTGGCATTGGGGGCACTCCCGACTATTGGGCCCAATTGATCTGGCCCGACTGGCCTGGCCACGGGCGGCTCCCGCGGCCGGCCGGGACCTTACGCCACCCACCCCGCCCTGTCATCTGCGCCGCGCGCGCACCATCCAACTCCAGATTCGCCCTGCCTCCAGCCGGACAGCAACCTAAAGACGCAAAATATGCGTTTTGGTTCTCGGTTATGGGCGTTTCCGGGACCGTCCTTATCGGCCCAAGCCAACGCATCAGGATAGGTTGATCAGAAAAACGCCAATTCCGCCACCGTGCGCACGCTGTCACCCGAAAGGCGAAGACGTTAAGAAACGATAAAATGTGACGGCGACTACCCCGTTATTTTTGCGGTGTTACCGATTCCTAGATACAAGAATCGAGAGATAGTCATATTGAACACACCAGAATGGCGCACAGCATACGTTAAATGTGATAAGTGGTGACAGCAGATAATGGTTAAAAAGCGTTAACCAAATACTTTTTGCACCCACCACGATAGTTGAAGTCCCGGAAGATACAATTGACAGGTATTGGCCATCTATCTCAGAAGACGGTAGCGATCCTGCCTCCTTTGGGCAGGTCCGGGCCTGGGCGGGGAAGCCTTGGTTTCGGAAAAATCGACGGTTGGGCTGACTGAAAAAATGCGGATTTGGGCGTAGGGGCGGTCTCCCCTAGAGGCATCCCAAAGGCCGCTTTCTTCGTCTCCCCGCCGGGCGATGCGCAAACCAGTGGTTGGGAGTCAGGTGGCATGGCGACGCAGACGAATACACGCGCCCGGAACAATAAGAAGACTCAGCAGGCCTTCCTGCTGGGCGCGTCGGCGCTGGCGATCGGCGTGGGCCTCGCGGCCCCGCGCCCGGCATCGGCCGCCAGCTGCGGCAGCTTCCAAACCACGTCCACGATCAGTTCGGTCGCCAACTGCACCACCTTTATTTGGACCGGCACGGTCGGCACCATCATCAACAACGGCACCTTGGTGGGGGCTTCGACCTCGTCCAGCGCCGCGCTCAACACCGGCCTCAGCATCACCGGCGGCAAGACGCTGACCAGCCTCATCAATAACAACATCATCGGCGGCACCGGCAACGCGGGCGGGTTCGCGGGCGTCATCATCACCGGCACGCCCACCTTCACCACCACCGCCGGCACCATCAGTTACGGCATCAGCGCCTATACCACCGTCGGCACCATCAACAACGCCGCCACCGGCACCATCCTGTCGAACGGCTTCGGCGGCGCGCTCAAGATCCAGAATGGCGTGAAGATCGGCGGCTTCACCAACGACGGCACCATCCTGGCCAATGGCAACAGCGCCATAAACCTGACGGGCGGCAGCATCGGGACGCTGACCAACACCGGGTATATCTACAGCTCGGTCGGCGGCGCCGTCGACGTCGACGTCATCGTCACCATCAGCACCATCGGCACCCTGATCAACACGGGCATCCTGCGGGGCAACTCGGGGGGCACCGGCGCGCTGAACGTGTTCGGCGTCGTGGGATCGGTCAGCAATGCCGGCACCATCCTGAACGATTCCGGCCCGGGTGTTGAGGTGCGCAACTACGGCGGCTACGGCCCCACCGCCACCTTCCACAGCCACGTCGGCCAGGACGGTACCATCTCCGCCCTGACCAACAGTGGCATGATCACCGGAACCGCCGGTGTGGCCATTGGCGCTGGCGGCTCCATCGTCAGTCTGGTCAACACCAGCACCGGCACCATCCGGGGCACCTCCACCATCGTCGCCGGCAGCACCAACGCCGGCGCCATCAACATCAGCGCCACCACCGCCAACCCCTCGGTCACCCATAACGGTTATCTCGGCACCCTCAACAACGCCGGCCTCATCGCGGGCGGCATCTACAGCGCCGGCGCCATCGGCACCATCATCAACACCGGCACCATCCAGGGCAACGTCACCATCAACAGCCTGGTGACCCTGGTGGGCGGTACCGGCGGTACCATCGGCACGTACGGCCCCAGTGGCACGGTCGCCACCACCCTGCAGGGCACCGCCGGCATTTCCATCGCCGGGGGCTCCCTCTTCATCAATGACGCCATCCGCGTCGGCAGCAACACGCTGAGCAACGTGGGCGGCGACCTGACCATCGCCGCCGGCAAGATCCTGACCGGCAACTACTACCAGACCCTGGCCAGCAGCACGCTGACCACCAGCGGCCTGACGGTGACGGGGCGCATGACGCTGGCCCGCGGCACCATCGTCCCCTCCTTCAGCAGCACCGGCAACTACATCGTCGGCACCGCCGGCGCCATCCTGTACGCCAGCGGCATCGTCAACCAGTCGGCCGCCTTCGCCGCGATTCAGAAGCCGACGGGCGCGAATTTCAGCAACATCACCTCCGGTGGCACCACGCTGATCTATGCCAACCCGCTCAGCGACTACATCGGCGGCGCCATGGCCACGCTGAACGTGGCGGCGGGCGGCACGCTGAACGGCGCCGGCACCATCAGCGGCACCTTGGTGCCGACGGCGCTCTATATCTCCAGCACCGGCAGCCTGGGCACCCTCAGCAACAGCGGCGTCATTCGCGGCAACATCATCAACAACAGCGCCGTCGACCTCAGCATCAAGGGCGGCACGCTGACCACCATCGGCACCCTGGCCGGCTATGGCGGCTCGACCGGCACTATCACCAACACGCTCAGCAACGTTGTGCTGACCAGTGGCAACCTGCTGCTGAACGATGCCGTCAACGTCGGCGCCAACACCCTGTCCAACCTGGGTTCCAGCCTGACCATCACCTCGGGCGGCACCATCAGCGTCACCGGCAACTACGCCCAGACCGGCGGTACCCTGGTGCTGAACAACAGCCGCCTGGCGGTCAGTGGCGGGGCCAGCATCACCGGCGGCACCATCCTCGCCAGCGTCAACGCCACCCAGAACTATGTTGTCGGTGACACCGCCACCAGCGGCACCATCACCCTGATCTCGGCCGGCGCGGCCTCCGCCTACACCGCGGTCTTCCGCGGCACCTCCCCCGGGATCAACCTGGGCACCATCGCCAGCGGCAACGACCTGGTGGCGGCGGTCAGGAACGACTACATCGCCGGCAGCTACGGCACCATCACCAACACCGGCACGCTGTCCTCCACCACCGCGCTATACATCGCCGCGACCGGCACGCTGGGTGCGCTGTCCAACAGCGGCACCATCCAGGGCAGCATCATCAATAACAGCGCCCGGGATCTAATCATCCAGGGCGGCAGCGGCGCCAGCTATGGCACCCTCACCGGCGCCGGCGGCTCCATCGGCGTGCTGGGCAACACGCTCTCCAACGTCACGCTAACCGGCAACGTCCTGCTGAACGACGCCGTGACCCTCGGCGCCAACACCCTGGTCAACGCCGGCGGCAACCTGCGCCTCGACAGCATCATCAATGTCACCGGCAACTACAGCCAGACCGGCGGCACCCTGCTGGAGCGCTCCGCCATCGGCGGCGGCCAGCTGATTGTCAGCGGCGCGGCCGTGGTCAGCGGCGCCACCTATTCCGTGGTCGGCGCGACCAGCGCCTACCATTACCTTCAGGGCGCCGCCGGGGCCACGCCCATCATTTCCGGTGGTGTCGGCTCCAGCTACACCAGCATCACCTACGACAGCGGCATCACCGGCCTGACCCTGGGCGGCTATACCCAGGGCACCAGCCTGTGGGGCACCATCCTCAACGACTATGTCGGCGACAGCCTGGCCTCCATCGCCGTCGCCAGCGGCACGGTCCTGTCGGCCCAGTCGGGCGTCCAGACCCTGATCTACATCAGCGGCGCCGGCACTCTGGGCACCCTGTCCAACAGCGGCACCATCCAGGGCAACATCGCCAACAACGGCAGCGCCGACCTGAACATCCGGGGCGGCAGCGGCACCACCATCGGCACGCTCACCGGCAGTGGCGGCACCGTCGGCACCATCACCAACACCAACAGCAACGTGGTGCTGAGCGGCGGTAACCTGCTGCTCAACGACAACGTCAATGCCGGCAGCCACCTGCTGTACAACACCGGCGCCAACCTGATCCTGGCCAACGCCCAGACGGTGACGGGCGGCTACCTGCAGAACAACGCCAACGGCACGCTGACGTTGAACGCGGGCGCCAAGCTGGTGGTCACCGGCGGCGCCACCATCAGTGACGGCTATATCGTCACCAGCAGCTTCGACGCGCTGGCCAACCATACCATCGGCGACTCCCTGAATCTGGTCGAAGGCGGCGCCGGCTCCAGTTACGCCACGGTCAACAGCGGCAGCGTCTCGCTGGTCCGTTCGGGCGTGTCCGGTCTCGCGGTGGGTGCCGTCGTGTCCGGCAACACCCTGTCGGCGGCCGTGCAGAACGACTATTTCGGCACGACCACGGCGGCCTTCACCAACACCGGCACCGTCGTGCTGAGCAGCATCAGCGCCGCCTCCGCAGCCCTGGTGGTGGCCAGCACCGGCTCCATCGGCCACCTGACCAACACCGGCACCCTGAACGCCGAGGCGGTGAACGGCTTTGGCGTCTATCTCCTGACCAGCGGCACCCTGGCGGCCACCATCGGCACGCTGAGCAACAGCGGCCTGATCGCCGGCCGCAACGGCATCGCCAACTTCGGCGGCGTCATCGGCACCATCGACAACAGCGGCCAGATTCTGGACAGCCTGCCCAACTCGGGCATCTACAACGGCAACACCATCGGCCTGGTGAACAACCAGGCCGGCGGCACCATCGCCGGCGCCTACGGCATCGCCAACAACGGCACCCTGGGCGCCATCGCCAACGCCGGCCTGATCCAGGGTTCCGTCAGTAGCGGGTCGACGACCGCCGCGGGCGTCGCCAACTTCGGCACCCTGGGCAGCCTCAGCAACAGCGGCACCATCCAGGGGACCTCCACGCACGCCGCGTTTGGTGTTCAGAGCAGCGGCACCTTGAACGCGCTGGTCAACACCGCGGGCGGCACCATCACCGCCACCGGCGCCATCACCAGTGGCACCAGCAACGTCATCGCCGGCGTGCGGAACGGCGGCAGCATCGGCACGCTGGCCAACAGCGGCCTGATCACCGTCTCCGGCGCCAACACCGTCACGGGCTTCAACGTGGTGGCCGGCATCGCCAACATGGCCAGCGTCATCGATACCTTGTCCAACGCTGGGACCATCGCCGCCTCGGGCACGGTGTCCGACCTCACCCTTTCCCGCCAGGCGGGTCTGTTCAATGCCGCCACCATCGGCACTCTCTCCAACAGCGTCGGCGGCCTGATCAGCGGCCAGGTCTATGGCCTGGACAACTTCGCCGGCGGCACCATCACCCAGTTGCTGAACGCCGGCACCATCACCGCCAGCGTCCACACCGCCCTTTTCAACGAGGGTGTGATCGGCACCCTGAGCAACAGCGGAACAATCCAGGGCCAGACCGCGCTGCGCCTGGGCAGCGGCGGCACCATCGGCACCTTCACCAACAGCGGCACCATCGCCGGCTCCATCCTCAACGGCGCCTCCAACGCCCTCACCATCGGCGGTGGCGCTGGCACGGTGGTGGGCGTGCTGACGGGTGCGGGGGGCGGTTTGGGCAGCATCGACAAGGGCCGGATCACCAGCACCGGTGCCAACCTGGTGTTCAGCAGCGGCAATCTGCTGCTGAACGATGACATCACCGCCACCGGCCAGACGGTGGCCAATAGCGGCGCCTCCCTGCGGCTGGCCAACAGCGTCAGCATCACCGGCAACTACACGCAAGGCGCCAGCGGCACCCTGCTGCTGGGCAGCGGCGCCATCCTGACGGTCAGTGGCGCCGCCGCCATCACCGTGGGCACGGTCACGTCCAGCGGCTTCAACGCCAGCGGCAACTACTTGGCCGGCGGCAGCAACGTCACGCTGGTGGCGGGCGGCGTCGGCTCGTCCTATAACACCACCGTCGTCGCGGGCGGCGGGATCACCGGCCTGGGCCTGACCGGCAGCGTGTCGGGCAACAACCTTCTGGCGGTCGTCGGCAACGATTATGTCGGTGGCAGCCTGGGCAGCATCAACAACACCGGCTCCCTGTCCTACAACGGTGCCCAGACCGGCGCGGTCTACGTGGCCGGCACCGGCAGCCTGGGAACCCTGCTCAACAGCGGCACCATCGCCGGGTCCATCGCGGTGGAGGTGGCGGCCGGCGGCACGCTGGGCCAGGTGGCGAACAGCGGCCTGATCAGCGGCAACCTGGTGAACCTGTCGACCAACGTGCTCACCCTGGCGGGCGGCACGGTCACGGGCACCTATTCCGGCGGCACCATTGTCAGCACCCTGGCCAACGTCGCGCTGGCCTCGGGCAGCCTAGCCTTGAACGACGCGGTCAATGTCGGTAGCGGCACATTGGTCAACAGCGGTGCATCGGTCCTGCTGAACACCGTCTTGGGCGTGACCGGCAATTACAGCCAGACCGCAGGCACCCTGACGCTCAACGGCACCGGTCAACTGGCGGTCAGCGGCGCCGCATCCCTGACCGGTGGCACCGTTGTCACCACCAACTTCGTCAGCACGGGCAATTACCTGGCCTCTGGCTCGGGCACCACGCTGGTGACGGGCGGCGTCGGGTCGAACTATATCGGCGTCAGCATCTCCAGCGGCGCCATCTTCGGCCTGGCCGTAGGCGGCACCACCAGCGGCACCAACCTGGTGGCCGTGGCGCAGAACGATTACATCGGCGGCAGCCTGGCCAGCCTGGGCAACACCGGCAGCATCGGCGGCGTGCTCTACGCGGCCTACGTCACCTTCAATGGCACCGTGGGTACGCTGAACAACAGCGGCACCCTGGCCGGCGTGGGGGTCAGCACCACAGCGGCGGGCGTGCGCAACGCCGGCAGCATCGGCACGCTGTCCAACAGCGGCGTCATCCGTGTCAGCGGCGCGCATTTCAGCGACGCCCTGTACAACACCGGCACCATCGGCACGCTGCTGAACGCCGGCGGCACCATCGCCGCCACCGTCAGCGGCGCCGGGGTGGAGAACACCGGGCTGATCGGCACCCTGGGCAACAGCGGCACCATCATCGCCGCCAGCTATGGCCTGGAGAACATCGGCACCATCGCCACGCTGAACAACAGCGGCGTGCTCAGCGGCAACACCGCCATCAACAACGCCGGCACCATCGGCACCCTGGTCAACAGCGGCCGCATCGGCAGCAACCTCGGCCTCTACCAGCACGGCGCCGTCATCAGCACCGTGGTGAACAGTGGCGTGCTGGGCGGTAACGGCGGCGTCTTCGCCAGTTCCAACATCGACACCTTCATCAACAGCGGAACGCTGCTGGGCACCCTCAACGGCACCGGCGCCCTGATGCTGTCGGGCACGGCCACCATCGGCACGCTGGTCAACAGCGGCGTCATCAACGGCACCATCACCAACAACGGCGGCGGCGACCTCACCATCGGCGGCGGCAGCGGCGGCACGGTGGGCACGCTGACCGGCGGCCTGATCAGCAGCACGTCGCACAATGTGGTGTTCAGCGGCGGCGCCCTGGCGCTGGGCGATGCCATCGACGTCGGCACCAACATGGTGTCCAACACCGGCGGCACGCTGGCCTTGGCCAGCGCGATCAGCATCACCGGCAACTACAGCCAGTCGGCCGGCACGCTGGTGATCAACCCGGGTATTGGGCAACTGGTGGTCAGCGGGGTCGCCAGCATCAGCGGCGGCAAAGTGAGCGCCAGCCTGTCCAGCACGGGCAACTATCTGGCGGGCAGCAACTATACCCTGGTGCAGGGCGGTGCCGGCTCCAATTACACCGGTGCGGCACTCACCGTCACGGGCGGGTTGGCCGGCCTCAGCGCCGGCACGTCCATCGCCACCATCGGCGGCAACGTCGACCTGCTGCTGGCCTTCAACAACGACTATGTCGGCGGCACGCTGACCACGCTCAGCAACACCGGCACCATCAGCGCCAATACCGGCATCCATGTCACCAGCGGCGGCTCGGTCGGTGTCGCCACCAACAGCGGCCTGCTGAACGGCCGGTACGCCTTCATCAACCAAGGCAGCGTGGGCACCCTGGTCAACACCGGCGTGATCGCCGCAGGCAGCACCGGGGTCCAGGGCCAGGGCAACTATGGCACGGTCGTCAACAGCGGCACCATCAGCGGCGTCAGCGTGGCCGTGGCCTTTGGCGGGTCCGTCGGCACCCTGGCCAACAGCGGCCTGATCAACGGCCCCCAGGCGCTGTACATCGGCAGCATCCTCGGCACGCTGGTGAACACCGGCACCATCGCCGGCACCATCAACAACGCCGGCGGCGTCCCCCTGACCATCATCGGCGGGACGGGCGGCACGGTCGGCACCCTGACCGGCCAATCGGGCGGGGTCGGCGCCCTGGCCAGCAACGCCAACGTGGTGCTGGCGTCGGGCAGCCTGCTGCTGAACGACCAGGTCGTCGTGGGTGGCAATACCCTGTCCAACACGGGCGCCTCGGTGCGCCTGGGCACGCTGATCAGCGTCACCGGCCAGTACAGCCAGACGGCCGGCACCCTGGATGTCGGAACGGGCCGCCTGGCGGTCAGCGGGTCGGCCAGCATCACCGGCGGCACGGTGGTGGCCACCCTGTCCGGCACCGCCAACTATCTGGCGGGGCAGATCAGCGCCACCACCCTGGTGGCGGGTGGCGTCGGCTCCAACTACACCGGCGCCAGCGTGGCGGCCGGTGGCGTGACCGGCCTGGCCGTGACCGGCACCACCAGCGGCACCAACCTGGTCGTCGCCGGGCTGAACGACTACATCGGCGCCACGCTGGGCACCCTCAACAACACCGGGACCATCAGCGCCAGCAACGCCGTCTACGTGGCGGCGACGGGCAGCCTGGGCAGCCTCACCAACAGCGGTACGCTGCAGGGCGCGACGGCGGCGTTGAACAACCTGGGCACCATCGGCTCCATCCTCAACGGTACCGTTGGCTCCCTGGGGGTCATGACGGGCGGCGTGGGCGTGGCCAACACGGGCGGCATCGGCACCCTGGTCAGCTACGGCATCGTCACCGGCACCACCGGGGCGGCCATCGACAACCAGGGGACCATCCTGGCGCTGGGCAACGCCGGCGCCATGACGGGCGCCACCAGCGGCGTGAACAACGCCGGGGCGGTCGGCCTGTTCGTCAACATCGGCCAGGTCTCCGGCAGCATCGGCATCGACAACAGCGGCGTCATGGGCACGGTGTTCGCCCAGGCCGGCACCATCACCGGCAGCGCCATCGGCATCCGCAACACGGGCACCATCGCCCTACTGGCCAACAGCGGCCTGCTGTCGGGGGCAACGGCCCTATACAACGGCGTCGGCGCCACCCTGGGCCTGCTGGCCAACAGCGGCACCATCAGCGGCAACATCGTCAACCTGTCGACGACCGACCTGGTCATCGGCGGCTCGGGCGGCACCCTGACGGGCGGCAGCATCACCAACACCGCCAGCAACGTCGTGTTCTCCGGCGGCAGCCAGGTGCTGGCCGACGCGATGAATGTCGGCAGCCACACGGTGGTCAACAGCGGCGCCACGCTGTCGCTGCTGAATGACCTGAGCATCACGGGCGCCTTCAGCCAGTCGACGGGCACGCTGGGCTTGGGCAGCAACCACCTGGTGGTCAGCGGTGTCGCCGCGATCACGGGCGGCGCCATCACCGCCAGCGTGGACGCCACGCAGAACTATGTGGTGGGTGGCAGCAACGGGGCCATCCTGGTGCAGGGTAGCGCGGGGTCCAGCTACACCGGGGTCAGCCTGACCTCCGGCGTCACCGGCCTGACCATCGCCGCGGGGACCCAGACCATCGGGTCCAACGTGGATCTGGTGGTGACGGCGGCCAACGACTACATCGGTGGCACCCTGGGTAGCCTGGGCAACAGCGGCACCATCAGCGGGGTGGTGACAGCGGCCTACATCGCCACCACCGGCTCCCTCGGCACCTTGGCCAACAGCGGCCTGCTGGACGGTGCCCGCTATGGCATCCGCAACCGGGGCACCGTTGGCCTGGTGGACAACAGCGGCACCGCCACGGGCCTGGTCGGTCTGTGGAACCAGGGCACCATCGGCACGGTCATCAATACCGGCCTGCTAAAGGACGCGCCCTCGGCCCAGGCCGCCGGCCTGAACAACGCCGGCAGCATCGGCGTCCTCACCAACATGGGCAGCATCAGCAGCGTCGCCTACGGCCTGTACAACAGCGGCACCATCGACAGCATTGGCAACAGCGGCGTCATCAGCGCCACCGATACCGTCACGGGCCGGGCCCTGCGCAACGCCATCGGTTCCACCATCAGCGCGATCAGCAATAGCGGCACCATCACTGGCGTCACCGCCCTGTACAACCAGGGCAGCATCGGCACCATCGCCAACAGCGGCGTCATCGCCGGCAATGTGGTGAACACCGGCGCCAACGCCCTGGTCTTCACCGGCGGCAGCGGCGCCACCATAGGCACGCTGACCGGCGCCACCGGCGTCGGCACCCTCAGCAGCACGCTGGCCAACGTGGTGCTGGCCGGCGGCAACCTGTGGCTGAACGACCAGGTGGACGTGGGCGGGACCAACACCCTGGTCAACAATGGCGGCTCCCTGCGGCTGACCACCGTCATCGGCGTCAACGGCACCTACAGCCAGTCGGCGGGCACCGTGCAGGTGGCGTACGGCAGCGCCCAATTGGCCGTCAGCGGGGCCGCGGTCCTGACCGGCGGCACCATCGCCGCCACGGGCGTACCGGGCACCATCAACATGCTGGCGGGCGTGGGCGGGACCGTGGCCCTGGTGACCGGCGGCGCCGGCTCCAGCTACACGGGCTTGAGCTACACCAGCGACGTGGCGGGGATGGAGGTCACGGGCAGCGTCGGCGGCAACAACCTCTATCTGGCCGGCATCAATGACTATGTCGGCGGCACCCTGGGCACGCTCAGCAACAGCGGCACCATCAATGCCAATAACGCCGTCTACGTGGCGGCGACAGGCAGCCTGGGCAGCCTCACCAACAGCGGCACCCTGCAGGGCGCCAACGCCGCGCTGAACAACTTGGGCTCCATCAACTCCATCCTCAACGGCACGTTGGGGGGACTGTGGGGACGCTGGGTGTCATGGTGGGTGCGGTGGGTGTGGCCAACAGCGGCAGCATCGGCACGCTGGTCAGCTACGGCACCATCACCGGCACCACCGGAGCGGCCGTGGACAACCAGAACGTCCTGTTCGCCTTGGGCAACGCCGGCACCATGACCGGCGCCACCAGCGGTGTGAACAACGCCGGTATGGTCGGCCTGTTCGTCAACATCGGCCAAGTCTCCGGCAGCATCGGCATCGACAATAGCGGCGTCATGGGCACGGTGTTCGCCCAGGCCGGCACCATCACCGGCAGCGCCATCGGCATCCGGAACACAGGCACCATCGCCCTGCTGGCCAACAGCGGCCTGCTGTCGGGGGCAACGGCCCTGTACAACGGTGTCGGCGCCACCCTGGGCGTCCTGGCCAACAGCGGCACCATCAGCGGCAACATCGTCAACCTGTCGGCGGCCAACCTGGTCATCGGCGGTGCCGGCGGCACCCTGACCGGCGGCACCATCACCAACACCGCCAGCAACGTCGTGTTCTCCGGCGGCAGCCAGGTGCTGGCCGACGCGATGAATGTCGGCAGCCACACGGTGGTCAACAGCGGCGCCACGCTGAACCTGGCCAACACCCTGGTCATCACCGGCAACTACAGCCAGGCCAGCGGCACGCTGGCCCTGGGCACCCTCTCGGCCTCGGTCAGCGGCGTCGCCAGCATCAGCGGCGGCGTGGTCAGCACCACCCTCGACACCCTGGGCAACTATGTCGTGGGCGCCTCCACTGGCGTCATCCTGGTGCAGGGTGGGGCGGGCTCCAACTACACCGGCGTCACCGTCGCCTCCGGCATCACCGGCCTGACCATCGGCACCGGCGTCACCACCATCGGGTCCACCGTCGACCTGGTGCTGGCGGCGGTGAACGACTATGTCGGCGGCAGCCTGGGTACCCTGAACAATACCGGCACCGTCGCCGGCGTGGTGACGGCGGCCTACATCGCCGCCAGCGGCAGCTTGGGCACCCTGGCCAACAGCGGCCTGCTGGACGGCGCCCAGTACGGCATCCGCAACCGCGGCACGGTGGGCCTGGTCAGCAACAGCGGCACGGCCACGGGCCTGATCGGCCTGTACAACCAAGGCACCATCGGCACGGTGGTCAACACCGGCCTGCTGAAGGACGCGCCCTCGGCCCAGGCCGCCGGCCTGAACAACGCCGGCAGCATCGGCGTCCTGACCAACCAGGGCAGCATCAGCAGCGTCGCCTACGGTCTGTTCAACAGCGGCAGCATCGGCAGCGTCGACAACAGCGGCGTCATCAGCGCCACTGACACCGTCACCGGCCGGGCCCTGCGCAACACCAGCGGCGCCACCATCGGGGCGGTCAGCAACAGCGGCACCATCGCCGGCGTCACCGCCCTGTACAACCAGGGCAGCATCGGCACCATCGCCAACAGCGGCGTCATCGCCGGCAACGTGGTCAACACCAGCGCCAACGCCCTGGTCTTCACTGGCGGCAACGGCACGGTGGTGGGCACCCTGACGGGCAGCAACGGCGCCATCGGCACCCTCACCAGCACCGGTGCCAACGTCACCCTGGCCAGCGGCACTCTGTTGCTGAACGACCAGGTCAACGTCGGCACGGGCACGCTGGTGAACAGCGGCGCCAACGTGCTGCTGACCAACGTCATCAGCGTGACGGGCAACTACAGCCAGTCGGCTGGCACCCTTGCCATGGGCATCGGCAGCGGCACGGCGGGTGAGCTGTTGGTCAGCGGCGACGCCGCCTTCACCGGCGGCACCGTGGCGGTCACGGCGCTGTCGGGCAGCAACCTCATCGCCGGCCAGAGCTACACCATCGCCGAGGTGGGCGGCGCCCTGAGCACCAGCGGCCTGACCGCCGCCGCCAGCGGCTTCAGCGCCACCCTGGGCACCGGCGCCAACGGTGCCGCCACCGACCTGCTGCTGACCCTGCTCAGCGACTATGTCGGCGGCACCCTGGGCACGCTCAGCAACACCGGCACCATCAACGCCGCCACGGCGGTGCTGATCACCAGCGCCGGCAGCCTGGGCACCCTGGCCAACAGCGGTGCCATCATCGGCAACGTGGTCAACAACAGCGCCAATGACCTGGTGATCGTGGGCGGCAGCAACGGCGCGGTGGGCAGCTTCTCGGGCGGCACCATCCGCAACAGCCTGAGCAACCTGGCCTTCGCGTCGGGGGCCGTCAGCCTGGCCGACGCCATCGACGCCACCGGCCACACCGTCAGCAACAGCGGCGCCAGCCTGACCCTGGCCAGCGACGTCAGCATCAGCGGCGCCTACAGCCAGACGGCCGGCACCTTGGCCGTGGCCGGCCATGTCCTGAGCGTCAGCGACGCGGCGCAGGTGACGGGCGGCGTGGTCAATGCCGGCCTGGCGGGCACCGCCAACTACCTGGTGGGCGACAGCGTCACCCTGATCCGGGGCGGCACTGGCTCCACCTATACCGGCGCCACCGTGACCAGCGGTCTGACCGGCCTGGACGCCACCGGCAGCACCAGCGGCAGCACCCTGCTGGCCGTGGCGGGCAACGACTACATCGGCGCCAGCCTGGCCACCCTCGCCGTCACCGGCACGCTGGCCAACACGGCGGGCGGCGCCACGGCACTGTACATCGCCAGCACCGGCACCCTGGGCAGCCTGGCCAACAGCGGCGCCGTCAGCGGCAACGTGGTCAACCAGTCGGCGCGGGATCTGACGATTACCGGTGGCAGCGGCACGGTGGTGGGCAGCTTCAGCGGCGGCACCATCCGCAACACCGGTGCCAACGTGGTGTTCGCCTCGGGTGCGGTCGCCCTGGGCGACCAGATCGACGTGGGCGGCACGCACACGGTCAGCAACATCGGGGCGGCCCTGGCCCTGACCACGGATGTGGGTGTCAACGGCACCTACGCCCAGAGCGCGGGCAGCCTGGCCGTGGGCGGCCATGTGCTGACGGTCAGCGGCCCGGCGCTGGTCAGCGGCGGCACGGTCAATGCCGGGATCGGCGGCGCCGGCAACTATTTCGTCGGCGACAGCGTGACCATGATCCAGGGTGGGGCGGGCTCGTCCTACACCGGGGCCGTGGTCACCAGCGGCCTGACCGGCCTGGACGCCACCGGGGCCACCAGCGGCACCAGCCTGCTGGCGGTCGCGGGCAACGACTACATCGGCGCCAGCCTGAACACGCTGAACGTCACCGGCACGCTGGCCAATACCGCCGGCGGCGCCACGGCGCTGTACATCGCCAGCACCGGCACCCTGGGCAGCCTGGCCAACAGCGGTGTCCTCATCGGCAACGTGGTCAACCAGTCGGCACGGGATCTGACGATTACCGGTGGCAACGGCACGGTAGGCCGCTTCACCGGCGGCACCATCACCAACACCGCCAGCAACGTGGTGTTCGCCAGCGGCGCCATCAGCCTGGGCGATGCCCTCAATGTGGCGACGCACACGGTCAGCAACGCCGGCGCCAGCCTGACCCTGGCCAGCAATGTCGGCATCACGGGCAACTTCGCCCAGAGCGGCGGCACGCTGGCCACGGGCGGCCATGTCCTGACCGTCAGCAATGCTGCCAATGTGACGGGCGGCGTGGTCGACGCCGGCCTGACGGGCACCGCCAACTATCTGGTGGGCGACAGCGTCACCCTGATCCAGGGCGGCACCGGCTCCACCTACACCGGCGCCACGGTCACCAGCGGCATCACCGGCCTGTCGGCCACCGCGCTGACCAGCGGCAGCAACCTGCTGGCGGCGGCGGGCAACGACTACATCGGCGCCAGCCTGGCCAGCCTGGCGGTCACCGGCACGCTGGCCAACACCACCGGCGGCGCCACGGCGCTGTACATCGCCTCGACCGGCACGCTGGGCGCCTTGGCCAACAGCGGCACCATCAGCGGCAATGTGGTGAACCTCAGCGCCAACGACCTGGTGGTCACGGGCGCTGCCACGACCACGGCGCCGGGCGTGTTCACCGGCGGCACCATCGACAACCGCCTGTCCAACCTGCGCTTCACCAGCGGCGCGGTGCGGCTGGCCGACGCGGTCAACGTGAGCGGCCACAGCGTGGTCAACAGCGGGGCCACCCTGCTGGTGACCAGCGCTGTGAACATCACCGGCGGCTACAGCCAGACGGCCGGCGGCCTGGTGATCGGGGCCACGTCGCAGACCAGCTACGGCAACCTGGTGATCAGCGGCAGCGCCAGCCTGACGGGCGGGTCGGTGACGCTGCAGGGGGCGGGCGGCAACGCCCTGCAGGCCGGCACCTACACCATCGCGGCGGCGGGCAACGGGCTGAGCCTCAGCGGCGTCAGCTTCAGCGCCACCGGCTACACCGTGACCAGCGACGTGGTGACGGTGGGGAGCAACACGGACCTGGTGGTGAAGGTGGCGGGCACCGCCACCAACTACACGGCGGTGGGCACCGCCCAGGGTGGTGCCGCGGTGGGCACGGGCTCGGCCCTGGACCAGATCGCGGCGCTGGCCAGCAGCAGCATCACCACCAACGCCCAGGTGGCGGCCTTCCAGCAGCAGGTGCTGGCGCCCTTGGCCACCCTGACGCCGGCGGCCAAGCAGGTGGCGGTGGCGCAGCTGTCGCCCAGCCAGCTGACGCCGCAGCTGACGGCTACCTCGGTCACGCCCACCACCACGGCCATCAGCCAGCACCAGGAGACGGTGGCCAGCCTGATGGACGGCAGCGAGAAGGGTGCCGCCGCCGGCTCCAACGGGCGCGAGGGCGTGATCTGGGGCGAGGTCGTGGGCGCCGGCGTGCTGCGCGGCACGACGACGGAGGCCGCGGGCTACCGCGCCAGCAGCTCCGGCGTGGTGCTGGGCGCCGACTGGTTCGCCAGCGATGAGGTCATGGCCGGCCTGGCCTTCAGCTGGATCAACAGCGCCTCGGTCGGCCAGGGCGTCATGGCCGGCAGCCTGACGCGGGTGGGCAGTTACCAGCTGACCGCCTACAGCGTCTGGCGTCCGGACTTCGCCGACCAGAAGCTGTCGGTCGAGGGCCAGGTGGGCTTCGGCTACAACCACTTCGACCAGCGCCGCGACATCGCCTTCCTGGGCGCCCGCGCCAACGCCAACTATGGCGGCGAGCAGTACCTGGGCAAGGTGACGGTGGGCTATGACCTGCCGCAGCAGGGGGCGTTCACCTTCACGCCGCAGTACAGCCTGCGCTTCGTGCGCCTGGTGAACCATGCCTACCAGGAACACGACGCGGGTCCGGCCAACCTGAAGGTGGACACGCTGGGCACCAACGCCCTGACGCAGGAGCTGGGCGTGAAGGTGGACACGCAGTGGAACACGGGCTTCGGCACGCTGCTGCCCGACCTGCGGGTGGCCTGGGTGCACGACTTCCGCGATGCCCCCATCCCCACCACGGGCGTGCTGGCCGGCGTCGCCTTCGCCAGCACCACCGGCCGGGTCAACACCGACGGCCTGGCCGTCAACCTCGGCACCACCTTGCAGCAGAGCGACAACTTCAGCCTGCGCCTGGAATACAACGGCGAATACCGCCGCGATTACCAGAGCCACGGCGGCGTCCTGCGCGCCAGCTGGAACTTCTGAGCCCGGTCATCCTGATCGGAACCAAGCCCCGCCGGAGCGATCCGGCGGGGCTTTTTCCTGGCATTTTCGAAGAGCCCGGACATTTCGCCGCGCCCGGGGACCCTCGCGCGCGCCTCGGGTGTTCCTCCCCCGCCACAGCAGCAGGAGGGACCAATGAGCGCAACCGTCGCCGACATCATCGTCGAAACCCTGGCCGCCGCCGGCGCCCGGCGCTGTTACGGCGTGGCCGGGGATACCCTGAACCATATCACCGACGCCATCCGTCGCAGCGACATGCGCTGGATCCATGTGCGGCATGAGGAGGCGGGCGCCATGGCAGCGGGGGCCGACGCGCTGCTGACGGGTGAGCTGGCCTTGTGCGCCGGATCGTGCGGGCCCGGCGGCCTGCATTTCATCAACGGCCTGTACGAAAGCCACCGCAACCGCGCGCCCGTGGTCCTGATCGCCAGCCAGATCACCCGCGACGAATTGGGTTTCGACTTCCCGCAGGAGGTGGACTTCAAGGCCGTGTACAGCGTGGCCAGCGTCTTTTGCGAGGAGATCCGCACCCCCACCCAGGCGCGGCGCATGACGGCCATGGCGGCGCAGGCCGCCCTGACCAAGCGGGGCGTGGCCGTGCTGATCGTGCCTGTGGACGTCTCCAGCGCCGACGCGCCCGATGAACCCGCCTTCGCCGCCCACCACCCCCGGCCCGTGGTCCGCCCCAGCGACGCCGAGCTGGACCGCATGGCTGAGCTTTTGAACGCCGGCGGCAAGATCGCCATCTATGGCGGCGCGGGATGCGAGGACGCGCATGACCAGGTCGTTGCGTTAGCGGAACGGTTGCAGGCGCCGGTGGCACGCACCTCCCGTGCCAAGGATTTCCTGGAGCCGGCCAACCCCTATGATGTGGGCATGACCGGCATCTTCGGCACAGCCGGCGGCTATCAGGCGCTGATGGACTGCGACACCCTGTTGCTGCTGGGCTGCGACTTCGCCTGGCGGCAATACTATCCGCACAAGGCGACCATCATCCAGGTGGATATCGATGGCACCCACCTGGGTCGCCGCCATCCCGTGGACCTGGGCGTTGTGGGTGACGTGCGGACCACGCTGGACGCCCTGCTGCCGCGCCTGGCCCCCCGAGAGGATAGAACCTTCCTGAACGCGGCGCTGGACCATGCCGCCAAGGCCGATGCCAAGCTGGAGAAACGGGCCGTGGCAGGCGACGGCGCCACCATCCACCCGCAATACTTGACGGAAACGGTGGCCCGCCACGCCAATACCGATGCGGTTTTCACCGCCGATGGCGGATCACCCATGGTGTGGTGCCTGCGTCATGTGCCCGCCACCGGGCAAAACCGCACCGTCGTCAGCCTCTGTCATGGCACCATGGCCAACGCCATGCCCCAGGCCTTGGGCGCCCAAGCCGCCTTCCCCAACCGCCAGGTCATCTCCCTGTCCGGTGACGGGGGCCTGTCCATGCTGATGGGCGACCTGCTGACCTCGGTGCAGGAAAACCTGCCCATCAAGGTGGTGGTGTACAACAACGGTTCCCTGGGCTTCGTGGAACTGGAACAGAAGGTCGAGGGCCTGTTGGACGCCTACACCGACCTGAAGAACCCGGACTTCGCGCGGGTAGCGGAGGCGATGGGCCTCTGGGGGCGCCGCGTGGAACGGCCACAGGGGCTGGACAACGCTGTGCGCGACTGGCTGGCGACCCCCGGCCCCGCCCTGCTGGATGTGAAGGTCGACCGCTATGAACTGGTGATGCCCCCCAAGGTGGAAATGGCCCAGGTGATGGGCACCGCCCTCTATTCCGTCAAGGGTATCCTGGCCGGCCGGGGAAGCGAGGTGTTCGAGCTGCTCGAGGGGGCGATGCGCCCCTGACCTGAATCGAGCACCGACGCACCCAAAGGTTGATTGCCACCGGTTGGTCACAGGCCGGCCGGTGGCGCAGCACCTACTATCGCAGGCAGGGAGCAACGCCGTAAACAAGGCCACCGCCACCAGCCGCGCCCACCCGCGCCTTCTTTGAAAGACGACCCGATTTCCGACCACGCTGCTTACACCAGCGCGGTCGCCGCACGCGCGCCTGTCCGGCCTGGAACCCTGTGGCGCCCTCCCCGCGTCAGCCCGCCACCGGCACCATCAGCGACACGGTCGCCGGCGTCACCACCTTCCCCGGCTATGCCGGCGTCTATGTCGGCGGGCTGGTGGGGCAGAACCTGGGCCTGGTCAGCAACAGCTACGCCACCGGCGCCATCAGGGACAGCGGCTACGGCAGCTATGGTCTGGGCGGGCTGGTCGGTTCCAACAGCGGCACCATCACGAACAGCTATGCCACCGGCGACGTCTTCAATGCGCCGGAAAGCGGCGCCATCGGCGGCCTGGTGGGCACCAACAACGGCCTGATCAGCCACAGCTACGCCACCGGCGCCGTCAACGCCCAGGCCGACAACGCCGTCGGTGGCCTGGTGGGCACCAACAACGGCACGGTCACCGACAGCCGCAGCAGCGGCAGCATCTCGGGCCTGAGCATCGTCGGCGGCCTCATTGGCAACAACAGCGGCACGGTGGTGAACAGCGGCAGTGTCAGCGACATCCTGACCAGCGACCCGCCCTACTACGCCGGCCTGCTGATCGGCTACCAACACACCAGCGGCACCATCGTCAACAGCGCCGGCACGGGCACTATGACCACCGGCACCATCGTCGGCGGCTCCACCGCCCAGATCGGGGGCACCGGGTTCTGAACCAGCGGCAAAATCCCTTGAAGGGCCGGCTCATCGGGCAAGGGGCCGGCCCTTCCCAGGCCACGGCGATAAAACGCCGTCAGGCAGGGGCGGGTGCCGTGATCACCGGTGCCGTGAACTGGGCGATGTCGGCCAATCCCAAGGCCTGTTCGATGTCCGCGATCTGGTGGGCCGCGTCGTCAAACCCGTCCTTGCCGAATTGCTGGTGCTCGATCTCCTCGAACTTATCCCCCATCTCCTCCAGTTCGTGCCCCGATAGGGCCTGTTTCCAGGCCGTGAAGACCACGGTGTCCTCATGGGCGGCATGGACCCGGTACATGTGGACCAGGGTTTCCATGGCGCGCGCCATCGGTTCCCGCTCGGCTACGCCGATCGTCCCCCTGCCGGTCACGCCCAGGATATAGTCCGTGATCTCCCGCCCGCGCTGGTGCTGCGCCGTCAGCACGTCCGCATAGGCGGCCACCGGACCCTGGAGCTTGCGGATCGCCGGGAAGATATGGGCCTCCTCCAACAGGCGCTCGTGGTAATCCTCGCCGAACGTGCGGAACAGCATCGCCGCGCGGCGGAGCGCCCCGGCATCCACCAGTGCCGCACCATCCCGTAGCCGGGTGGTGGCCTCGGTATAGGCGAACAGGGCGCGGCGCAGGATGCCGTGTTCCCGCATCAAATCCTCGACAGCACCGACATCCTTCTCGCCCCCGCACCCGGTCAAGGCCAAGCCCGTGGCTGCAACCATGCCGCCGGAACCGAGGTGCAGGAAAGTGCGGCGGCTCTGATCCGGGGTATTCATGGGCACCTTCCCTTCGCTGAAGCCCGCGCCGGCGGGCCCACCCTGCGCACAGGCACCGCACGCAGACGACGATACGCCGCAGAACATCGCTTGCCGGCCATGGTTCCACACCTTCCCGGGAAGGAAGTGGCGAATGATTTGGCGACCAAAGCGCCTCTGCCGCGTGTCGCCGCATCATGAAGCCACCCTGCGGTTTTTCTGCAACGGATTCTGATAATCACTCTCAGCAACCGTTGACAGGCCTCTGATCAGCAAATAAGAGTCGCTCGCAATCTTAACGAACGATATAACCGCGGGACCCCGAAATGGGTGCCATGCGGGAGCCAATCATAAGCGTGGCATAAGGTGGGGACCGTAATGTCGAGCAAGCGTACCATCATCATCGCCAGCCGGGCCAAGGCGCCCCGCACGCTGGCGCGCACCGCCCTGGGCCTGGCCAGCGTCGGCCTGGCGGGCGGCACCCTTCTTTCGCTGGACGCGCAGGCGCAGACCGCCGCCGCCCAGACGTCCCAAGCCGCCCCGGCGCAGCAGCAGGGCGGCACCGTCCAATTGCCCACCCTGTCGGTGCAGGACCAGGACGCCGCCGCGGCGCCGGATTACCGCACCGAACGGTCGGCCAACGTGAAGCTGACGGAAAAGCTGCTGGACACCCCGCAGTCGGTCAGCGTCATCTCCAGCCAAGAGATGAAGGACCAGGGCGTCACCACCCTGCGCGACGCCCTGCGCAACGTCGCCGGCATCAGCCTGGCGGCGGGTGAAGGCGGTGCCCAGGGCGACAGCCTGACCCTGCGCGGCTTCAGCGCCCGCTCCGACATCTTCCTGGACGGCCTGCGCGATTTCGGCAGCTATTACCGCGACAGCTTCAACTACCAGTCGGCCGAGGTGCTGAAGGGCCCGGACAGCGCCATGTTCGGCCGCGGCTCCACCGGCGGCACCATCAACCAGGTGAGCAAGACGCCCACGCTGGAATCCATCACCGCCGGCACCGCCACCCTGGGCACCGATGGCATGAAGCGCCTGACGGCCGACGTGGACCGGGCGCTGGACGCCACCACGGCCGTGCGCATGAACGCCATGGGCACCAGCAGCTTCGTCACCGGCCGCGACGGCGCCAAGAACGAACGCTATGGCTTCGCCCCCTCCGTATCGTTTGGCATCGGCACGCCCACCCGCGTCACCATCAGCTATCTGCACCAGTCCGAGAACGACCGGCCGGACTATGGCATCCCCTTCCTGCTGGGCAAGCCGGCGCCGGTGGATTACCGCACCTACTACGGTTTCCAGAGCGATTACCTGAAGACTGACGCCAATGTCGTGACCGCCGACGTGCAGCACGACCTGACGTCCGGTATCACCCTGGAAAACCAGTTCCGCTACGGCAATTACTACCGCAACGTCCGCATCACCGAGCCGCAGTTGGTGAACGCCAACGTGACGCCGGCCACGGTCGGCCCACTGTCGGGCGTGGCCATCAAGCGCAACGCCATCACGGCGCGCAGCGTGGAAACCACCCTGGACGACCAGGCCACGGCCTCGGCCCGGTTCAACACCGGCTTCCTGGAGCACCACCTGGTGGCGGGCGTGGAGCTGTCGCGTGAAACCTCGGACCCGACGCGCACCACCTGGAGCGGGGTGCCCACCACCACCCTGCTGAACCCGAACGAGTACCAGGCCTTCGCCGGCACGCCCACCATCTCGTCCCGCGTCAGCACCACCGTGGACACGGTGGCGGTGTTCGCCATCGACACCATCAAGTTCAGCGAGCAATGGTCGCTGGTCGGCGGCATCCGCTACGACCACCTGGACACGGATTACAAGCAGACCGTGGCCCCGGCCGCCGCCTTCTCCCGCACCGACAGCCTGCCGTCCGGCCGCGCCGCCCTGGTGTTCAAGCCCACGCCGGAAAGCAGCGTCTACGCCAGCTTCGGCACCTCGTTCAACCCGTCGGCCGAGCAGCTGTCGCTGTCCGCCGCCACGGCCAACCTCGACCCGGAAAGCAACAAGACCTATGAGGTCGGCGGCAAGGTCGACCTGCTGCATGACGCCCTGAGCGTCCGCGCCGCCCTGTTCCAGACGGAAAAGGACAACGCCCGCGTCACCGACCCCAACAACTCCACCCTGAACGTCCTGGGCGGCGACCAGAAGGTGCAGGGCGCCGAGATCGAGGTGACCGGCCACATCACCGACGCCTGGCAGGTCAGCAGCAGCTACGCCTACATGGACGGCTGGGTCATCAAGTCGACCACGTACAGCCAGGTGGGCCGCGCCCTGGCCAACGTGCCGCACCACACCTTCAGCCTGTGGTCCACCTATCAGCTGACCCACGACCTGCAGATCGGCGGCGGCGCCAACGCGGTGTCGCAGCGGGTGGGCAGCTCCAGCCCGGTGGCGGCCACCAACCTGATCAACACCGTGCCCGGCTATTGGACCTTCAGCGCCATGGCCAAGTACGACATCACGGAAAAGATCAGCATCCAGGCCAACATCACCAACCTGCTGGACCGGGACTACATCGACCAGATCCACCCCGCCCACCTTGTCCCGGGCGAGGGGCGGACGGCGCAGGTCACCCTGAACGTCGCTTTCTGATCAACCTCTTAACTCAAGAATCCTCCAAGGCGGCACCATGCTTCTTCATATCCCCGGCGTCCTGACTGTGGAGCAAGTGGCCTGGTGCCGCCGACAGATGGAAACCGCCGACTGGGTGGACGGCCGCGTCACGGCCGGCCACCAGTCGGCCATGACCAAGAACAACGCCCAGATCCCGGCCGAGCATCCGGCGGCCCGGGCCATGGGCGACATGATCCTGGCGGCGTTGGAAAAGAACGCCCTGTTCCTGTCGGCGGCCCTGCCGCTGAAGGTGTTCCCGCCGCTGTTCAACCGCTATGCCGGGGGCCAGTCCTTCGGCATCCATGTGGACAACGCCATCCGCCAGATCCCCGGCACGCCGCACCGGGTGCGCACCGACCTGTCCGCCACCCTGTTCCTGGCCGATCCCGAGGAATACGACGGCGGGGAACTGCTGGTGGAGGACACCTATGGTGAGCATGAGGTGAAGCTGCCGGCCGGGGACATGGTGCTGTACCCGTCCACCAGCCTGCACCGGGTGGCGCCGGTGACACGGGGCGCCCGCATCGCCTCGTTCTTCTGGATGCAGAGCATGGTGCGCGACGATGGCGAACGCACCCTGCTGTTCGATCTGGACACGACCATCCAGGATTTGAACCGCGAGGCTGCCGGCCAGCCGGCGGTGGTGCGCCTGACCGGCATCTATCACAACCTGCTGCGCCGCTGGGCGGAGGCCTGACGCCATGATGAAGACGCTGCGTTTCCTGCACCTGTGGGTGGGCCTGATCCTGGGCCTGCCCCTTTTGGCATTGGGGCTGTCGGGCACCGTGCTGGTGCTGGAGCCTGAATTGCGCGGGCTGTTCACCCCGTCGCCGGCGGCGACGGCCGATACTGGCGCCGCGCACAGCGTGGCCGAGGTGGTGGCCGCCGCCGCGGCCGTGGCCCCGCCCGGCGCCAAGCCGGCCACCTATACCGCCGCCACCGAACCGGGCGGCACGGCCACCGTGCGCTTCCAGGCTCCGCGCCGCGGGCCCAACGGCGATGGCGGCGGGCGGCCCGCCGGCGAGGCGCGCGGCCCCTCCCAGAATGGCCCTTCCCAGAATGGCCCGGCCCAGGGCGGACCGCAGCGGGGTCCGCAGGGCCCCGGCGGCGGGATGCCGGGCATCAGCGTCCACATCGACCCCGTCACCCTGGCGGTGGTGCGCACCCCCGGCCTCGACGCCACCATCGGCTGGTTCCACCGCCTGCACGGCAACCTGCTCATCCAGGACCGCAGCGGCCGCGACCTGGTGGGCTACCTGGGCATCGTCATGTCGGCGCTGGGCCTCACCGGCCTGGTGCTGTGGTGGCCCCGGCCCGGCCAGTGGCGCCAGGCCTTCATCGTGCGCAAGGCGGCCAAGGGCGCCCGCTTCCACCGCGAATTGCACGGCGCCGTGGGCATCTGGGGCCTGGTCGTCTTCCTGGTGGTCAGCGTCACCGGCGTGGCCATCGCCTTCCCCCAGACCATCGCCGCCGGCGTGGGATCGCTGCTGCCCATGGCGGCGCAGACCCAAGGCTTCGCCGTGCCCAAGGTCACACCGCAGGAGGGCGGGGAGCCCGCCGGCGTGGATGAGGCCGTGGCCATCGCCCTGGCGGCTTCTCCCCGGCCCGGCCTGGCGCTGCGCTCCGCCAGCCTGCCGCAAAGCCCGGACCAGGCCATCCGCGTGGTGCTGGCCCCGCCCGGCGGCGCCATGACCAGCACCGTCACCCTGATGGTCGACCCCTGGGCCCGCCAGGTGGTGGAGGTGCGCGACCCGTCCGCCCAGCCCGCCGGCAACAAGGTCACCGGCTGGATGCGCCCCCTGCACGAGGGTGAGGGGCTGGGCTCCCTCTATCGCGTCCTGGTGGCGCTGAGCGGGCTGCTGCCCCTGCTGTTCGCCATCACCGGCACCTCCATGTGGTGGATCAAGCGGCGGAACCGCAAGGCCGGGGCGGCGCGGGCCGCCGCCATCCTGCAATCCGCCGCGGAATGAGCATGAGCAACCGACACACGACACGCGCGGCCAGGGGCGCCGCGTCCTTGAAAAGGGGCACGATCATCATGGCAAACACCTTGCTTAAGCGGGCGCTGAAGCGGGCGGCCGCCGGCCTGACGGCGGCGCTGTGCCTGGCCGCCACGGGCGCGCTGGCCCAAAGCGCCCCGGACGGGGCCGCCCGCGTGGCGGCGGCGGTGCCGCACGACCTGTCGGCCATGGGCATGTTCATGAACGCCGACGGCGTGGTGAAGGCGGTCATCCTGGGCCTGCTGGCCGCGTCCGTCGTCACCTGGACCATCCTGCTGGCCAAGGGCCTGGAGCTGCGCGCCGCGCGCGGCCGCCTGCAAGGCTCGCTGGACAAGCTGGACGATGCCGTCAGCCTGGACGTGGCGGCCAGCCAACTGACCGGCGCGGGCGACGCCCTGGCCCAAGCCTTCGCCCGCGCGGCGACGGCGGAGCGCGCGCTGTCCGAGGGCCTGCCGGCGGAGGGCGTGAAGGAGCGCGTGATCCTGCGGCTGGAGCGGCTGGAGGCCAAGGCCCGCCGCGCCATCGTGCGCGGCACCGGCATCCTGGCCACCATCGGCGCCACCGCCCCCTTCGTCGGCCTGTTCGGCACGGTGTGGGGCATCATGAACAGCTTCATCGGCATTTCGAAGACGCAGACCACCAGCCTGGCGGTGGTGGCCCCCGGCATCGCCGAGGCGCTGCTGGCCACGGCCACCGGCCTGGTGGCGGCCATCCCGGCGGTGGTGGTCTACAACGTCTTCGCCCGCAAGGTGGATGGGTACCGCGTGCTGCTGGCCGACGTGTCGGCCGCCGTGCTGCGCCTGGTCAGCCGCGACCTGGACCGGGAAGAGGCGGACCGGGAACAGGCCGGCGTCCAGAGCGCCCTGCCCCGCGTCCGCAGCCGCGCGGCGGAGTGAGCCATGGCCGCCCGTCTGTCCCACGGCGGCGATGAGCTGGCCGAAACCCACGAGATCAACGTCACGCCCTTCATCGACGTGATGCTGGTGCTGCTGATCATCTTCATGGTGGCCGCCCCCCTGGCCACCGTGGACGTGCCGGTGGACCTGCCCTCCTCCAACGCGCCGCCCCGGCCGCATCCGGAAAAGCCCGTGACCCTGACCATCCGCGCCGACCTGACCCTGGCGCTGGACGGCGGCGACGTCGCGCGCGACGCCCTGGGCCCCGCCCTGGACCAGGCCACGGGCGGCGACAAGGAGGAGCGCATCACCCTCAGCGCCGACCGCGCCGTGTCCTATGGCGACCTGACGGCGGTGATGAACAGCCTGCGCAGCGCCGGATACCTGAAGGTGTCGCTGGTCGGCCTGGATGGCGGCGGGGCGCCCTGAGCCATGGCGATGGCGCACCCTTCTTCCGACAACCTGGCCCCCCGGGAAACGGCCCCTTATGGCCCAGTGGACGCGGACCCGGCCGGCGGCAACCGCCGCCTGGTCTGGGGCGGCAGCCTGGCCGTGGTGCTGGCCGCCCACGCGCTGGCCCTGCCCTGGCTGATGGCCCGGTCGACGCAGGAGGTGCCGCCCCCGCCGCCGGCGATGCAGATCGACCTGCCGCCGCCGGCCCCGCCCCCGCCGGAACCACCGAAGCCGGAACCGCCCAAGCCCGAGCCGCCCAAACCGGCGCCCCCCAAGCCGACGCCGCCCAAGCCGGTGGCGGTGAAGCCCATCGCCCTGCCGCCGACGCCGGCACCCCCCCAGCCCGCTGAGGTTGCGACGCCGCAACCCGAGCCGCCGCCCAGCACGGCGGTGCAGACCGCCGCACCGCCGGCCCCGCCGGCGCCACCCGTACCGCCCTCCAAGGGGCCGGACACCTATGAGGGCCGGGTGATGGCGCAGCTCTACCGCTTCAAGCGCTATCCCGTACAGGCGCGCCAGCGGCACCAGACCGGCACCGCCCTGCTGCGCTTCACCATCGACCGCTCCGGCCATGTGCTGGCCGCGTCGCTGGACCGCAGCGCCGGCGCCGCCCTGCTGGATGAGGAGACGCTGGCCCTGGTGCGCCGCGCCGATCCCCTGCCCGCCATGCCGGACGACCGCCCGGGGACCACCCTGGAACTGGTGGTGCCGGTGGAGTTCTCGCTGAACTGACGCGTCCGGCGGCGGCGTCCCGGCACCGGACGGACTGCGCGGAAAACACAAGCGGTTGAATCGGCACGGCCGCCCCGCCCCGACCATGGGCGGAGGCGGCGTCATTTCCGTTGCGCGGCGCCGGGGCGCTGGTCAATTATTTTGACCGGAGCACCCGGCCGCCCGCCGGCGGGTGCCCAGGACCATGGCGGACGGGGCCATGGCAGAGGGGACCATGGCATACGGGACATGAAAGACAGCATCCGCCCGGCCAAGCTGGCCGACACCATCGCCGAGCATCTGGAACAGTTGATCGTGGAGGGCAGCCTGCGCCCCGGCGAGAAGCTGCTGCCCGAGCGGGAACTGGCCGTGCGCTTCAACGTCTCCCGCCCCTCCCTGCGTGAGGCGCTGGAGAAACTGGAACAGCGCGGCCTGCTGCAAAGCGGCCGGGGCGGCGCCACCTTCGTCGCCCCCCTGCTGGGCCCCACCTTCACCGAGCCGCTGCACGCCGTGCTGGCCGCCCGGCCCGAGACCACCCTGGACTACCTGGAGTTCCGTACGGAGGTGGAGGGGGCGGCCGCCTACTACGCTGCCCTGCGCGCCACCGACGTGGACCGCGCCCAAATCCAATCCCGGTTCGAGGCCATGGAGGCCGCCCACGGCCTGGATGTGGCCAAGGAGGAGGCGGACGCCGACGCCGATTTCCACCTGGCGGTCTACGAGGCCACCCACAACGTCGTCATCCTGCACATCATGCGCGCCCTGTCCGAGATGCTGCGCCAGGACGTGTTCTTCAACCGCGCCAAGCTGTACCAGCGCACCGGCGTGCGCCAACTGCTACTGAGCCAGCACCGCGCCCTTTACGACGCCATCATGAAGGGCGACCCGGCGTCAGCCCGCGCGGCGGCGGAGGCGCACATCAACTTCATCCGTGACGCTCTGGTTGAAATTTCGCGCGCGGATGCTAGGCTGGAAGCGTCGTTGAGGAGGATTGCGGGTGGGGATATCGTGGCGGAAAAATAAATACATCAGTTGATATATCTTTAAATTTTCTTCTCATTTCGCAATTAAAACAAAATAATAGGCATTAAAAATGTCGAAGATTACCCGCAATGAACTATTCAGACTGGCTGCAAAAAAGTTACGCGCAGACTTTGTTGAGGCAAAAGCAGTTCCTCACAATGGATTGCGAGGTAGCGAATTAGAGGAAGTTGTGAAAAATTTCTTTAAGGAAAAGATACCTAAAAGATTTGACGTTGCTGGTGGCATTATCATTGACCAGCTCGATCAAACATCAAAACAATCAGATATAATAATTTATGACTCCTTAAATTGTCCATCATATAGGGCATCAAATTCCGCGTCAATTATCCCGAGCGATAATGCGGCAGTTGTTATTGAAGTGAAGGCGAAGATAGATAAGCAAAAATTAAGAGAAGCATTTGAACATGCCAGATCAGTAAAATCTCTAGCAAAAACGGCTTATTCAGAAACATCTTCATTTGTTACTACCCAGACGATGTTCTGCTTATTTGCATTCGATACGCCATTAAAGCTTAATAAGATTTTGGAACACTACCGGGAAATGATAGTCGAATTTGGGATAGGTTACCATATTGATGTGATAATGATATTAGATAAAGGGGTTATAACTCTAGCTGGGAAGATTGACAACATACAGCCGTGGACAACACTAATGCTTCAGGGATTCGGCGGGCCCAAAAGCGAAGGAACGCATATTGCTGCGTCTGCAGTCGATGCAGGGGAAAATAGCCTTGATATGTTATTTCGCTATATTCTCGTACACCTAATGCATTTTAGAGCCATGACTGGGCACCCGGGATTTGACTGGAAAAAAGACAATAAGGAATTTCAAATGGCCATTAGTTACATAACTTCCATAACCCACGAAAATGAACCAGCTAGACGCAATGAAATACTACGACAATACCAAGAAAAAGCTATTGCGGATTTAGAAATAATCGATACAAACACACCAAACATGAAACAATAGATTGCCGTAATTTGCGGAAAAATTCTTTAAAACTTAAAAAAATTCAGAGCTAGAAATATTTTTAGTATTAATTTTTTTTAAAAATTGCCCACACGAAATAATATCACGATATCAATTTATATATTTATTTAATATTGCCATTTCCATCATTTGTTTAAATAACAAAATACAGGAGCCCATCCATGAGCAAACTGACCATCTACTTCATACGCCACGCCGAAAAGCCCGAGGGTGACTGGCCCGGTCCTGGCCTGACCCTGGAGGGCGCGAAGGACAAGGAGTCCCTGGTCATCCGCGGCTGGCAGCGGGCGGGGGCTTGGGCGGCGCTGTTCGGGGCGGGGCTGGACAAGGATTATGACACGCCGCAGGCGGTCTATGCCGCCACCCCCGGCACGGTGGCGAACAAGGGGCCCAGCAAGCGGCCGTTCGAGACGGCCACGCCGCTGGCGGCGCGGCTGGGGCTGGAGGGGCCCAACACCACCTATGGCAAAGGGCAGGAGGCCGACTTGGTCAAGGAGCTGCTGACCCTGTCCGGCGTGGTGCTGGTGTGCTGGGAACACCAGGCCATCGTGGAGAGCATCATCCCCCTGCTGCCCGTCCGCCGGGGCAAGCCGCCCACGGTCTGGCCGGAGGACCGCTTCGACGTCGTGCTGCGCTTCAAGCGCAAGGACGGCGGCAAGGGCGGCAAAAGTGACGGCTTCGCCTTCAAGGAGATGTATCCCCGCCTGCTGGCCGGTGACAGCGACACGCCCCTGTGACGGCGGGCGCCCTTTGGCCCGCGCCTCCGGGGTGGCCTGGCCGGTAGGCCCGGGGCGTCTTTCCCGCCCCGGGCCACCAGGGTCGATCAGCCGATCGCCTTGAAACCGATGAAGCCGTTCTGGGCGTCGAACATATAGCTCCAGCTGTTCAGGGGGCAGCGCCCGACATTGACGCGGGGGAAGTTGTTGTTCTGCTGCGGCTGCGCGGCGGCGGTGTGGTGTTCCGGCGCCGGCTTTAAGCCGGGGGGCAGCAGCTCGGGCGGAAAGTTCCCGGAAAGCGGCGGCAGCTTGGTCGGCCCCTGGGGTTGCGGCATGGTGGAGGTGTAGGTCGGCGGGCCCATGTACAGGGTCGGCCCCGTGGGACCCGCCTCCCCCGCCGTCGGCGCCACGCCCACCGTCCATTCATAACTGATGCCGTCGGACGAGGAGGCCCCGGCCGGGAAGGTGACCGACAGCGTGGTGCCGGGCGCGAAGAACCACTGGCCGGCGCCGGCGTTGTATTGGCCCAGGGCGGTCGGCGGCAGCGGGTTTCCGGTCGGCAACATGACGTCATTGGGCATGGCGATCAGCACTTGGTTGATGCCGGTGTCCAATTCGAAGCAGAGCGGATAAGCGGGGGCGGAGGCGGAGTCGGGGGCGATGAGGGCACCGGGAGGCACACCCGGCGGGGTGATCTGCAAGGTGGCGGGTGGCACCGTCCAGCAGGCGGTGTCCTGCGGCTGCCCATCCCGGCTGGTGGGGCTGGAGGGGAACGGCGGGGTGAACGTCACATCGTTGGTCGGCGTCGGCAATGGGGGCGGGGACACCATGGTCAGGGACGAGCCGATATACCCCTTCATGTTAGAGGTCGTCGTGCCCAGCAGCACGCGTTCGCGGAACAGCGTATAGCCCGGGTCCAGGGGAACCGTGGCATAGCCTGGGGCCGACATCGACGCCTGGAGGAACACGTTGAAGGCCGGGTTCTCCCCCTTGGCGGAAACCCCCATCATGCCGACCGACCCCGGGCACACCAGGACCATGGCATGGGACTCAATGGTGACGGCGACCGGCGTGGCGGAGGAATCCGTGCCGGGGAAGGACACGGGCATATAATACCACTTTCCGGTATGGGAAATGGTGCTGGGATAATAATGCATCGTGTAGACGCCGAAGCACGGATACTTGCCGTCCAGCTCCTCATATCCCTTAAGGTGGAAATCATCCAGTCCGACCACTATGCCGGATGATCCGGTATCCACCTGGAAATTCCTGCCCTTACAGAGGGTTTTCCCGTCACCGATCGTCGGTTTCACATGGATGCCGCTTTTATTAAAATCTTCCATTTTCACTATATTATGGATGATGGCGGGTGTTTTAAGCGAGCTCATCTGAATTCCCCTTTATCTGAAAAGTGGCATGACAACGGGTTGCGGCATCACGAGGACGGCGCGTTGAGAACCAAATGCGGGGGGCCGTGCCAACGGCCCAACCCTATTGGGTGGCAATGGCGATGGTGCCGGCGCAAACCGAAGCGGGTGTCCCGGAGGCGTCGCGGTAATGGATGGTTATATACACTCTTTACGTGATAAAGTATTTAGTATTTGCCATTTATCATAAAAGATCAGAATGGCGCCCTTTCAGCGGGGAATACTCAAAAACGAATGAAATCTTCGCTTTTAGAAATGGCGCCGGTGCCGGGCCCATGGCCGGGAGCATCGCCCTCTTCCCGCCCTGGCGCACCCATGAGAAAAGCCCCGGCGGTCACCCGCCGGGGCTGTCGTACCATGCCTGCGGGCTCGCGCCCTTACTGCGGGATCATGCCGGTGAAGACATAGGCCTGCAGCAGGGTGATGACGCCCACGATGCAGACGAAGAAGATGCTGTGCTTCAGGGTGAAGCGCAGCAGGTTGGCCTCCCGCCCCACCAGGCCCACGGCGGCGCAGGCCACCGCGATGCTCTGCGGGGAGATCATCTTGCCGGTGACGCCGCCGCTGCTGTTGGCGGCGACCAGCAGCAGGTCGGACACGCCGATCTGCTGCGCCGTCGTGGCCTGCAGGGCGCCGAACAGGGCGTTGCTGGAGGTGTCGGACCCGGTGAGGAACACGCCCAGCCACCCCAGGATGGGGGAGAAGAAGGGGAAGCCCTTGCCCGCCTCCGCCAGCATGAGCGCCAGGGTGGCGGACAGGCCGGAGTAGTTGGCGATGTAGGCGAAGGCCAGGACGGAGCCGATGGTGTACATGGGCCACTTCAGTTCCACCACCGTTTCGCCGAAGGTGGCCAGCGCCCGGCCGGGGCCGTAGCGCAGCACGATCATGCTGAGCAGGGCGGAAACCAGGATGGCGGTGCCGGTGGCGGCCACCAGGTCCAGCTTGTACTGCGCGGCATAGGGCGTGGCCTTGGCGACGATGGGCGCCACCTTGGTCACCATGTTGTGCAGGCTGGGCACGTCCACCAGCAACACCGTGTCCACCAGGGCGCCGCCCTTGGCGAACAGGGCCTTGAACGGCTTCAGGCTCCAGATCGTCACGACGGCGGTGAGGATGAGGAAGGGCGACCAGGCCTTGATCACCTGGCCGGCGGTGTAAGCGTGGGCGCCCCGCTCCACCGCCGTTTCCTGGTCCTTGAAGCGGAACACGGTCTTGGGCCTCCAGAACTTCAGGAACACGGTCAGGCAGACCAGGCTGATGAGGGCGGAGATGATGTCCGGCAGTTCCGCCCCGATGTGGTTGGAGGTGAAGTACTGCCCCACGGCGAAGCTGGCGCCCGTCACCAGGATGGCGGGCCAGGTTTCCTTGACGCCCTTGAACCCATCCATGATGAAGACCAGCCAGAAGGGCACGAACACCGACAGGGCCGGCAACTGCCGCCCGGTCATGGCCGCCACCTTGTAGACGTCCAGGCCCGAGACCTGGGCGCCGACGATGATGGGCGTGCCCATGGCGCCGAAGGCCACGGGGGCGGTGTTGGCGATGAGGCAGAGGCCGGCGGCGTACAGCGGGTTGAAGCCCAGCCCGGCCAGGATGGCGGCGGTGATGGCCACCGGGGCGCCGAAGCCGGCCGCCCCCTCCAGGAAGGCGCCGAAGGCGAAGCCCACCATCAGCATCTGCAGGCGCTGGTCCTCGGTGATGGAGATGACGCTGGCGCGGATGACGTCGAACTGCCCTGTCTTCACCGTGATCTTGTACAGGAAGACGGCGGCCACGATGATCCAGGCGATGGGCCACAGGCCGTAGAAAAAGCCGTAGGCCACGGCGGCGATGGCCGACGAGGCCGGCATGCCATAGGCGGCGATGGCGATCACCAGGGCGATCAGCACGGTCAGCGTGCCGGCGACATAGCCCTTCAGCCGCAACACGGCCAGCGCCACCAAGAAGAAAACGATGGGCACCACCGCGACCAGCGCGGACACCACCATGTTCCCAAACGGGTCGTAGACCTGGACCCAAGGCTGCATAGCCTTCCCCCTGTTGTTTGTCGGATCGGCCGGCCGCCCGAACGGGGCGGCGCGCCGCATGGGCACGACCGGGCGGGCAGGATGGGTGCGGACCGTCAGGGCCGGGGGTGGCATCATCCCACGCCGGTACGCCACCGCCCCGCTCATGGACGGTGATGACCTGGCATGGCGCCCCGGCGCCCGGGATCGCGAGCCGCCGGCGCCCGCCGGCTTCCTCACATCTTTCTCAGGCGCTCTTGTCTTCAGGCGTGCCCTGCATCGGACGGGTTCACCCGGACCGATGCCTCCGTGGTCAAATTACTGTACCATGGATGTCATGATGGATAACCCGTGCGGCGGGCGCCGCGCAAACGGAAAAACGGGCGCGCCCCGCCCCCTCGCCAAAAGGGCGAAATCGGCCTGGGAAATGAGGCGCTGGAATGGTTTGGCGCGCCACATATGGGATGAGCGCCGTGCCGCAGGGGTGGCGTCCGCCTGAAAGCGCCCAGCGTTGGTAAAATGATTTGACCAAATATGGCGTCTGGTAAAATATGGCGCCGACAATTTCCCCGGCGCCCGGACCGCATACCGGAACGCGCCAGGGGCGAAACCCCCGGGAGGGATGGGCCTTTGACCGCCGCCATGCCATCGACCTTCACAGCCCCGGCCACGCCGGCGACCGGGGCCAAGCCGGACACGGTCTATTTCTTCGGCACCTGCCTGGTGGACATGCTGTATCCGGAAGCCGGGCTGGCCGGCATGGATTTGCTGCGCCACGCCGGCGTGCGCGTCATCTTCCCCGAGGGGCAGAGCTGCTGCGGCCAGCCGGCGCGCAACTCCGGTTACCTGGAGGAGGCACGCGAGGTGGCGCGGGCGCAGTTGGATGCCTTCCCCGGGGACATTCCCATCGTCGTGCCCTCCGGCTCCTGCGCCGGCATGATGAAGACCCACTACCCCCATTTGTTCGAGGGCGACCCCGACCAGCCGCGCGCCATCGCCTTCGCCGCCCGCGTGCATGAGCTGACCGCCTTCCTGGTCAACGTGCTGGGCGTCAAACTGGAGGACAAGGGCGCGCCGGTGACCGTCACCTGGCACCCCTCCTGCCATTCCCTGCGCGAGATGGGCGTGGTGGAGGAACCCAAGGCCCTGCTGCGCCAACTGGCCAACGTCACCCTGGTGGAGAACAAACGGGAGCGGGAGTGCTGCGGCTTCGGCGGCACCTTCGCCGTGCGCCAGACGGCCGTGTCCACCGCCATGGTGTCGGACAAGCTGGCCAGCGTCCGGGAGACGGGCGCGGGCACCCTGCTGTCGGGCGACTGCGGCTGCCTCATGAACATCGGCGGCCATGCGGAGAAGGTGGGCGACGGCACCCGCTGCCGCCACATCGCCGAGTTCCTGATGGAGCGCTGTCATGCTCAGTGAGAAGGGGGCGCCTGATGGAGAGCACCACGGCCCCCGCTTTGCCGAGCGCGCGCCCGATGCCTTGAACAACCCGCAACTGCGCCGCAACTTCCGCCGGGCCATGGACGGCCTGATGGCCAAGCGCGCCGCCCAGTTCCCCGACCCCGCCTATTGGGCGGAGCTGCGGGCGCGCGGGGCGGCGGTGAAGGCCCGCGCCCTGGCCAAGCTGCCGGAGCTGCTGGAACGCCTTGAGGCGAACCTGACCGCCAACGGCGTCCAGGTGCACTGGGCGGAGACGACGGAGGAGGCCAACGCCATCGTCCTGGGCATCCTGCAGCAGGCCGGCGCCCGCACCGTCATCAAGGGCAAGTCCATGGTGTCGGAGGAGATGCACCTGAACGCTCATCTGGAGCGGCACGGCATCGAGGCGGTGGAATCCGACCTGGGCGAATACATCATCCAGTTGGCGGGGGAGACACCGTCCCACATCGTCATGCCCTGCATCCACAAGAACAAGGCCGAGATTTCGGACCTGTTCGCGGAGAAGATTCCGGACCAGCCCCATACCGATGACGTGGATGAACTGACCGCCGCCGCCCGCCGGGTGCTGCGGGAGCGCTTCGCCAACGCCGACGCCGGCATTTCCGGCGTCAACTTCGCGGTGGCCGAGACGGGCACCCTGGTGCTGATCGAGAATGAGGGCAACGGCCGCCTGTCCACCACCCTGCCGCCGCTGCACATCGCCGTGACCGGCATCGAGAAGGTGGTGGAGTTCCTGGACGACGTCCCGCCCCTGCTGGCCCTGCTGACCCGGTCCGCCACCGGCCAGCCCATCACCACCTATGTCAACATGATCAGCGGCCCCCGGAAGACGTGGGAGAAGGACGGGCCCACGGCCGTCCATCTGGTGCTGCTGGATGCGGGGCGCAGCCGCGTCTATCAGGATGTGGAGCTGGCGGACACGCTGCGCTGCATCCGCTGTGCGGCCTGCATGAACCATTGCCCGGTCTATACCCGCGTCGGCGGCCATACCTACAACGCCATTTACCCCGGCCCCATCGGCAAGATCCTGACGCCGCAGTTGCAGGGCCTGGACGCCGCCGGCGACCAGCCGCACGCCTCCACCCTGTGCAACGCCTGCGCCGAGGTCTGCCCGGTCAAGATCCCCATCCCCGACCTGCTGGTGCGCCTGCGCCGCGAGGCGGTGCGGCCGACGGAGACGCCGGCCACCCACCTGCCCGTGGTCAAGGACGGCGGGGCGGAGCGGTCGTGGAAGGAAAGCCTGGTCTGGGCCGGTTGGCGCCTGGTCTACACCAGGCCGCTGCTGTACCGCATGGTCACCCGCGCCCTGGCCTGGGGCGGCAACTGGGTGCCGGCCAGCGCCCCGCTGATGCGCGACTGGACCAAGGCGCGGGCCAGGCCCCGCTTCAAGCCGCGCACCCTGCACGACCTGGCGCGGGAGCGCGGTTACCCCAATCGCTTGGAATTGGATGAGGTGCCGAAATGAACGCCCGCGCCAATATCCTGGGCCGCCTGAAGGCCGCCCCCGGCCGGCCGGGCCCCGACCTGCCGCCGTGGACGCCGCCCAGCTATGCGGACAAGCTGGCCCGCTTCCGCCAGATGGCGGAGGCCAACCACGCCGAAATCCATGACGTCACCGCGTCCAACTGGCCGGAGCGGCTGGCCAGCATCCTGAACAACCGCGGCCTGCGCAGTCTCATGATCGCCCCCGGCACGCCCCGGGGCGACGCGCTGCTGCAGGCGGCGGCCCAGGGCGTGCCCCTGCCGCCGCTGGTGCCCTATGACCGCGCGGTGGAGGCGTTGAAGGACGCCCTGGTGCACCAGGTGGACGCCGGCCTGACCGGCACGCGCGGCGCCATCGCCGAGACGGGCACCCTGATCCTGTGGCCCACGGCGCAGGAGCCGCGCCTGCTGTCGCTGCTGCCGCCCCTGCACATCGCCGTGCTGGAGGAGGACGCGCTGCACGACACGCTGGCGGCGGCGGTTCGGGACCAGGGCTGGGCGGCGGCGGGCATGCCCACCAATGCCCTGTTGATTTCCGGGCCGTCCAAGACCTCCGATATCGAGCAGACGCTGGCCTACGGGGTCCATGGCCCCAAGGAACTGATCATCCTGTTGGTGAAAAAAGGGGAGTGAGCGGCCATGCCGGACAGCATCCTGAACCCCGCCGCGGCCCCCGCCGCCATCCGTGATTACGACGCCCTGCGGGCCGAGCTGGCGAACGTGGTGCCGGCGGACCGGCTGATCACCGACCCGCTGCGCCGCCTGGCCTATGGCACGGACGCCAGCTTCTACCGCTTGGTGCCCAAGCTGGTGGTGCGGGTGGACAGCGAGGCGGAGGTGAGCCAGGTGCTGGCCGCTTGCCGCCGGCACAACACGCCCGTCACCTTCCGCGCCGCCGGCACCTCCCTCTCCGGCCAGGCCATCACCGACAGCCTGCTGATGGTGCTGGGCGACGGCTGGCACCGCTCGGTCATCAATGACGACGGCAGCGTCATCAAGGTGCAGCCCGGCATCATCGGGGCGGAGGTCAACCGCCGCCTGGCGCCCTATGGCCGCAAGATCGGGCCGGACCCGGCCTCCATCGAGAGCTGCAAGATCGGCGGCATCGCCGCCAACAACTCCTCGGGCATGTGCTGCGGCACGCACGAGAACACCTACAAGACCATGCTGTCGCTGCGCTTCATGCTGGCCGACGGCACCCTGGTCGACACCGGCGACCCGGCCAGCGTGGCCGCCTTCCGTGTCAGCCATGCCGACCTGCTGGCCAAGCTGGACGCCATGGGCCAGCGGGTGCGGGATGACGAGGCGCTGGCCAACCGCATCCGGCGCAAGTTCGCCATCAAGAACACCACCGGCTACAGCCTGAACGCCCTGGTGGATTACCAGGACCCGGTCGACATCCTGGCCCACCTGCTGATCGGGTCGGAGGGGACGCTCGGCTTCATCGCGGAGGTGACCTACCGCACCGTGCCGGAACTGGCCGACAAGGCCAGCGCCCTGCTGCTGTTCCCCGACATCGTGGAGGCCGGGCGCGCCGCCTGCCTGCTGAACGGTGGCCCGGTGGCGGCGGTGGAGCTGATGGACCGCGCCAGCTTGCGCAGCGCCAAGGGCCAGCCGGGATTGCCGCCCGAGATCGACAGCATGGGGGAGGACGTGGCCTCCCTGCTGGTCGAGACCCGCGCCGTCAGCCCGGAGGCGCTGCGCCAGAACATCGCTGCCATCGGCGACCTGCTCGCCGGCGTCACCCTGCTGCGGCCCCCGGCCTTCACCACCGACCCGGCGGAATACGCCAAGCTGTGGAAGATCCGGAAGGGCCTGATCCCCACCATCGGCGCCATGCGCCAGACCGGCACCAGCGTCATCATCGAGGACGTGGCCTTCCGCATCGAGGACCTGGCCGACGCCTGCCGCGACATGCGGATGCTGTTCGACAAGCACGGCTATCCCGACGCCATCCTCATGGGCCACGCCCTGGCCGGCAACCTGCACTTCGTCTTCGCCCAGGACTTCAGCACCGAGGCGGAGATCGAGCGCCACGCCCGCTTCATGGACGAGATGGTCCATATCGTGGTGGAGAAGTACGACGGCTCGCTGAAGGCGGAGCACGGCACCGGCCGCAACATGGCCCCCTTCGTGGAGCTGGAGTGGGGCCAGGCGGCCACGGCGCTGATGTGGGAGATCAAGCGCCTGCTGGACCCGGCCGACCTGCTGAACCCCGGCGTGCTGCTGAACACCAACCCGCGCCTGCACCTGGAGAACCTGAAGCCCCTGCCCCCGGCGCACATCATCGTCGACACCTGCATGGAATGCGGCTTTTGCGAGAAGATGTGCCCGTCCCACGGCATGACGCTGAGCCCGCGCCAGCGCATCACCGGCCTGCGGGAGATCGCGCGCCTGGCCGCCCTGGGTGACCCGGCGACGGAGTTGAAGGACCTCTACGACCACCACGCCATCGACACCTGCGCCGCCTGCGGCCTGTGCGCCACCGCCTGCCCGGTGGGCATCGAGACCGGGCAGATGACCAAGGCCCTGCGCGCCCGCCGCCATGGCCAGACCGCGCGCACCCTGGCCGGGGTGATGGCCCGCCATTTCGGCACAGTGCTGGCCGCCACGCGCGGCGCCCTGAACCTGGCTGCCTTCGCCGCCCAGGCCGTGGGTCCCCGGAAGGTGGCCAGCCTGGCGGCCTATGCCCGCAAACTGTCGGGCGACCGCCTGCCCCATGTCGGCCCCAACCTGCCGGAGGGGGCCAGCATGGCCTGGCTGAAGGACCTGCCCCCGGCCAATGCCGCAGGCGAGCCCGTCGTTTACCTGGCCGCCTGCGCCGGCCGCACCTTCGGCCCGGCGGTGGAGGATGCGGAGACCGATCCCCTGCCCGCCGTCACCCTGCGCGTGCTGGAGCGCGCGGGCTTCCGCGCCATCGTGCCGGACAAGCTGCCCAGCCTGTGCTGCGGCCTGGCCTTCGAGTCCGAAGGCATGACCGAGGCGGCGGACGCCAAGGCGGCGGAGATGGAGGCGGCGCTGCGGATCGCCAGCGACAACGGCCGCATCCCCATCGTCATGGACGCCAGCGCCTGCACCCAGCGCATGAAGACCTACCTGGCCGGCCGCCTGCCGGTGAAGGATTTGGTGGAGTTCCTGGCCCAGGACGCCCTGCCCCGCCTGACGCCCACGCCGCAGGCGGAGCCGGTGCTGCTGCACCTCAACTGCGCCGCCCGCAAGATGGGCATAGACCCGCAGGCGGCGGCGGTGGCCAAGGCCTGCGCCACCCAGGTGGTGGTGCCGGAGCGGGTGGGCTGCTGCGGCTTCGCCGGCGACAAGGGCTTCCATGAGCCGGAGCTGAACGACCACGCCCTGCGCTTCCTGGCGCCCCAGGTGCCGGCGGGCTGCGTCGCCGGCTATTCCAGCAACCGGACCTGCGAGATCGGCCTGGCCGACCATGCCGGCGTGCCCTATCGCCATCTGGTCTACCTGGTCGACAGGGCCACGCGCTGACGGGCCCCAATGGGCCGCTGAAGGGCTTATGTCCGGGCGAGACCTTACGCGCCGTTGACGGCGGCGGCGCCGCCGCCTACCCATATCGGGCGTCGGCAACACAGTGCGTCAAAATCCACGCGCGGGCCGGTCAACGGCCGCGCATGATCGAGAGACCTCAGGGGAGAGTGACCATGACGGCACGGGTTACGGCCGGGCATCTTCAGGTGGCGCAGGAACTGTTCGACTTCGTGGAGAACGAGGTCCTGCCCGGCACCGGATTGTCGGTGGAAACGTTCTGGCAGGGGGTGGACACCCTGGCGCATGAGCTGACGCCGGTGAATCGCGACCTGCTGGCCAAGCGCGACGCCATCCAGCAGCAGATCGACGAGTGGCATCGCGGCCAGAAGGGCCGGCCCTTCGACGGTGCGGCCTATCGCGCCTTCCTGTCCGCCATCGGCTACATCCAGCCGGAGGGGCCGGACTTCAGCGTCAGCACCGCCAACGTGGACGCGGAGATCGCCACCATCGCCGGCCCGCAGCTGGTGGTGCCGGTGATGAACGCGCGCTATGCCCTGAACGCCGCCAACGCGCGCTGGGGCAGCCTGTACGATGCGCTCTACGGCACCGACGCCCTGCCCGAGGATGACGGGGCGGAGCGGGGCCGCGGCTACAACCCCATCCGCGGCGCCAAGGTCATCGCCTTCGGCCGCACCTTCCTGGACCAGTCCTTCCCCCTGGCCCAGGGCTCCCACCGCGACGCCACCGGCTATGCCATCATGGACGGCGCCCTGGCCGTGACGCTGGAGGGCGGCGCCCAGACCGGCCTGGCCGACCCCAGCCGCCTGTCCGGCTGGCAGGGCGACGCCGCCGCCCCCACCGTCATCCTGCTGTGCCGGCATGGCCTGCATGCCGAAATCCACATCGATGCCGGCCACCGCATCGGGCGCGAGGACAAGGCCCACGTGGCCGACATCGTCCTTGAGTCCGCCATCACCGCCATCATGGATTGCGAGGATTCGGTGGCGGCGGTGGATGCCGCCGACAAGGTGCTGGCCTACCGCAACTGGCTGGGCCTGATGAACGGCACCCTGACCGCCCAGTTCGAGAAGGGCGGCCAGACGGTGGACCGCCACCTGAACCCGGACCGCGTCTACACCGCCCCCGGCGGCCAGACCCTGACCCTGCCGGGCCGCAGCCTGATGCTGGTGCGCAACGTCGGCCACCTGATGACCTCGGACGCCGTGCTGCTGGCCGACGGGAGCAACATCCCCGAGGGCATCCTGGATGCCGTCCTGACCAGCACCATCGCCCTGCACGACCTGCGGCGCGACGGCGTGGGCGAGACCCCGGCCGTGCGCAACAGCCGCGCCGGCAGCGTCTATATCGTGAAGCCCAAGATGCACGGGCCCGAGGAGGTGGCGTTCGCCAACCGCCTGTTCGGCGCGGTGGAGCAGATGCTGGGCCTGCCGGCCAACACCCTGAAGATGGGCATCATGGATGAGGAGCGGCGCACCACCGTCAACCTCAAGGAATGCATCCGCGCCGCCCAGCACCGGGTGGTGTTCATCAACACGGGATTCCTGGACCGCACCGGCGACGAGATCCACACCTCGATGGAAGCCGGCCCCATGGTGCGCAAGAACGACATCAAGGGCACCGCCTGGATCAAGGCCTATGAGGACTGGAACGTCGACACGGGCCTGGCCTGCGGCCTGAAGGGCCGGGCGCAGATCGGCAAGGGCATGTGGGCCATGCCCGACCGGATGGCGGACATGCTGGCCACCAAGATCGCCCACCCCCAGGCCGGCGCCAACACCGCCTGGGTCCCGTCCCCCACCGCCGCCACGCTGCACGCCCTGCACTACCACACCGTGGACGTGGCCGCCCGTCAGGCCGTGCTGGCCGGCCACCGCCGCGCCAAGCTGGAGGACATCCTCACGCCCCCACTGGCCCAGGGCACGAACTGGTCGGAGGATGAGATCCAGCAGGAACTGGACAATAACGCCCAGGGCATCCTGGGCTATGTCGTCCGCTGGGTGGACCAGGGCGTGGGCTGTTCCAAGGTGCCGGACATCAACAACATCGGCCTGATGGAAGACCGCGCCACCCTGCGCATCAGCAGCCAGCACATCGCCAACTGGCTGCACCACGGCATCTGCACCAAAGACCAGGTGCGGGCGACCCTGGAGCGCATGGCCGCCGTGGTCGACCAGCAGAACGCCGGCGACCCCGCCTACACCCCCATGGCCCCCCACTACGCCCAGAGCATCGCCTTCCAGGCCGCCTGCGACCTGGTGTTCGACGGCGTGCGCCAGCCCAACGGCTACACCGAGCCGGTGCTCCACCGCCGCCGCGCGGAGGCGAAGGCGCGGCAGGCGGGGGCTTAGGGGCTGGGGTTGGATTTGGAGTGAGGTTTGAGAGGGGGCGGAGCCGCGAGGTTCCGCCCCTTTTTTGGAGCTGGGGGCCCAGGTTCTTATAAAATGTTAGCTACACCCATACTTACTAATATCGCCAGGAAAATTAGCAGCCATTTAGAGATTCACGACAATCTACGTGCCCTGTTGTAAAGATTGACGACGCTTCGCCGAGCGCCTGAATGCTTAAGTCCAAGACCGCGCCGAAATAGCTCTGGAACCTCGTAAGGTGGCTTTTCCCCAAAAATGATGCCATGGCGAATAAGTGCAGAGACCTCTTGTGGATTCAGCCCCAGCTGACTGATTACCTCTTCGGTGAGAGGTACAGAGAGTTCATCAGCCTGCAATTTGAACTTAGCAAAAACAGGCTTGAGCTCGCCAATCTCTTCTTCTGTCTCGTTAACTTTGGCACTGCTTGTTGAATCGACAGCGGTACGCAGAGAGCGGGGAATCAAAAGGCGGCTTTTATAAGTTGCAAGTTCTTCAGTGTCGGGTTCGACTTTCGCTGCGTTAGCAAGCAGGCGAACCAAGTCGCGGGGCACTAGCCTCCCACGAAGATCGGATAGCACCGCCACGATCCATGTCGCGGTATATGCTTCTCGAGTCCGGCGACCCAGTACATCATCCGGACCGAGCTTGGTTCCCCAAAGCGGCTCAAGCTTAGTGGCCCGCTCAGCCGAAGACAATATATGGAACTGGTCGGACCATAAGCTGGGGATTGCTCCGGACTGTGCAGCAAGCCATGCTGCAAGCTCAAGCACATCGTCTTCGGTCCAAGTCAACGCGAACGGCGTATATTCACGGCGAAACTGGTCAAGATTTTGACGCACTGCTGCTTCCACAGTATCGCGCCTAACGAAAATTAGGAGGCCGATTGGACGGCGCGGCTCGGATCTTAGCTTCTGCGGTAAAGAAATAAGCAGTGCACGCATCGCCAGCTCAACGCCCGGATCACTTACCGCCGTGTAGAGTTCCTCAAGTCCTTCAAAAATCGCCACAATGGACTTTCCACGCCCTCGGAGTTCCTCAAATAATTCCTCACCCGCCCCTGCTTCACTTTTCTTGAATCCCAAGCTCCAAGCAATTATATCCAACCAAACTGAAACCCAGGCACTCTCGCCAAGACCTGCAGCAAGTTTTTCTTTGAGGAAGGCCGTCGTGTCGTAAATATTTAACGGCTCCTGAAAACCCAAGGCACTACCAGCTTCCTGCCGCGCTTCATTTGCTTCGCGTAGAAATGATTCGCTAGATTGGATAGATGCGACAATTGGAATAACTTGTGCGGAAATAGCATCGTGCTCACCGATCAAATCGGCGACGACTGCACTCCACTCTTTCTTTGATACAATAAAACGCGCCGCCAGCGTTTTTCCCGTGCCCTTGGCGCCTTCAGCGATTGCAATTGGCACTTCGGACTTATAGCGGGACGCAAGCGCGCCCAAAGGCTGGGTAACGAGGGGGCGAGGCACTTTACCCTGGACATTTTCGGCTGCGATCAGTTGGTTTGCAAATGCCCCAAGCGCGTGGCGGCCCTCTCCATTTGGCGGCGTCGAAACCGGCGAAGGCTTGCCTCGCCCCTCGCGGGACAACTCTGTTGCAAGGAACTTGTCGCTACCATCGGCAAGCGCACGCATGAAGCCACTATTCCGTAACTGATCAATAAATTCACGCCAACCGCCAGTTGGCACTTGCATGTCCGGAAGCTCTGGGACATCAACCTGAATGAATGGCTCAATCTCTGGAACGCTCGCGTAAATATCCTCACTCGCGCTTATTTCGTCGGATACATCGACTACCAGTGAATTGACGAGCTCCGCAGCCAGTGGCTCCGTGAGTTTTTTGTCCATCCCAGTTTGACGGAAGATAAGTGGAACGCGGTTGACCACGAGTAAAGATCGTTGCGGAACCGCCCCTGCACGGCGGAATTCTCGCGCCAAGAATCCGGCAAATCCGGAGGTCGCTCGAATTGACTGTTCGGATAGGCTGGTAACAATAATTGGCGAAACGTCGGGATCCATAGCGAGGTTCACACCAATTGGCACAAGCCCTGCGCGAACATCCACGACAACGCCAGCCGCGCCCAATTGTTCAGCCACGCTTGATAAGAGATCCGCGAGAGCAAACGGACGTTCTGGGGTCGATAGATGCTCAGGACGGACTGAGGAACTAGCGAGCTCGGAAATATCGCGCCTTAAAGGCAGTACAAATATGTTGCCAGGCACATGATGATCACGCAGACGTTCAGCAACAAAACGTATAGTTGCCGGTGCACCATCTGCATCTTCAGCATGCGCCAAAGTAATTAGATCTTCGAGTGAGATTTTCGGCCTTCCGGCAAACGCCTCAAAGAGGTAGCTGATCCCAGGTGCCTCGAGATCAGCGTCAACGAGCAAGATCGGCCGCTTCACAGTTTCTGCCCAGTGAAGCGCAAACGCGACTGCAGTAGTCGTTCTTCCGGTTCCCCCTTTAACGCTTAAGGCGGCTACGATGGGAATACCACGTTTGCTTCGCCGGGGTGGCGGTTGCCGAAAATCAATGACACCATCGACGATGCCGAACGGTTGGCGAACACCATGAGGGGGGTGACCAACTTCTACCTCGACGGGGAGGACAGCGCTAGCCATCCCGCCCTCAAGTTCTATTCTCAGCGGGTCCCGCTTCACACGCGAGGGGAAGAGATGCTCGAGCGCTTTGGCAATATCACCAGGCTCAGGCGCGGAATCAGCTTCGAGCAGCAGTCCAAACCAGCCTACACGCGCGGCGGTTACCACTGGAGGAAACGGCGAACCGCCCGGCACAATTGCAGCCAGCCGCCGCGCAACGTCCAGCCAAGTTAATGGCGACTGATTGGGGATGCTCATCGATTGTTCCTACACCATTCAACGATGGATGTTAGCCACTCGCACACTGCGTTGGTATCATGGATTTTCTCGCCATAGCGCCATGCCTCGTGCAAGATCGTTACGTCACCCGATGAACCCGTACGACTAACCGTGATAAGAGGGTGGGGTTTAATGGTCATACGCGAAATGTTGAGAGCATGTATTAAACTACGAAGATCATGCCCATAGCTGCGCGCAGACTTTGCACCACCGCGAACTTCGCTGGTATTTTTTAAATTATTTTGCAGCATATACGCTGCCTTGAGGCCACATTCCGCAGCATAAAAAAGCAGCAACGCCGCAGACTCGATATCGTATGGCCGTGCGCGTTCGGCGGATGCAAAAAGCTGATCAGAGCGGCGACGCAGCGTCAGGGCAGGCGGGTTGATCAAGTTAGCACCAGAACAATTTTCACCTGTAATTTGATCATTGAAAGAAGGTTGTCAAGCTCAGCGGGCACGTAGTCGACGCTATCCACTTTAGGCACCTGCGCAGACTTTTACATCTACTCAGATACCACAGGACGGCATTTAGTGTCTGAAAATTAAGTAATTTTCTCTCGCCATGCGAGCCTTAGAACTAGGCCGCCCCCCCCAACCTTGTCCCCCAGACAATCCCGCCCTTGCCCCAGCCGTCTGGCGCTCGTATCGAACCAGGAGCCCCTGTCCACGGAGAGCCCCCATGGCCGAGATCGACACCCGCCCCATGACCGTCAGCCCCGTCACCCTGATGGGGGCCGTGGTGCGGTTGGAGCCGTTGAGCCAGGATCATCTGCCGGGGCTGATCGCGGTGGGGTTGGACCCGGTGCTGTGGCGCTGGGTGCCGACGCAGGTGACGACGCCCGATGAAATGCGGGCCTATGTCCACACGGCGCTGGAGGAGCGGGACCGGCATGTCAGCCTGCCCTTCGCCATCGTGCACCGGGCCAGCGGCCAGGTCATCGGCAGCACGCGCTATGGCAACATCGACCGCGCCAACCGGCGGGTGGAGATCGGGTGGACCTGGGTGGCGCGGTCGCACCAGCGCACCGGCGCCAACACCGATGCCAAGCGCCTGCTGCTGACCCACGCCTTTGAGGTGCTGGGCGTCCACCGGGTGGAGTTGAAAACCGACGCGCTGAACCAGCAGTCCCGCGCCGCCATCGCCCGCATCGGCGCCACGCAGGAAGGCATCTTCCGGTCCCACGTCGTGGTGCCGGCCCGCGTGGGGCCGGAGGGTGAGGCCCTGCCCGCCCGCCTGCGCGACAGCGTCTATTTCTCCATCATCGCGGCCGAGTGGCCGGCGGTGAAGGACCGGCTGGCGCGGCTGGCCCAGCCCTGAGCCTTCCCAACCTGAGCCTTCCCAGCCCGAGCCCTCCCAACCTTAGCCCTCCCAACCTGGGACTTCCCCACCCTGGGCGTCCTCAACCTTGCTTGGCCCTGACCGGCCCTGGCCAGTCCCATCGGGGCCAACACCGCCGCGCGCCCTTGCCAGGGAAGCCGGTCGGGACACCGCGCGCCATCGCACCCGTCGCAATAGTCGGGCGCCGCCTGTACGCGGCCTGTATGACTCGCGACCGTCCATGACAGCGGGCGCGATAAAGAAATGCATGGGAAATATTTAGCGGTCTTGCGCGTATTAAACGAGATGCGAATACCGCATTTCCCTTCCCTACGCGAGTATACCGTTAACCAATGATGAACCGCGTGAATTAATGGTGCGGATGGCCTTTTCCAGCCAAGACAACGGCCCGGCGCCTGACCAGTACCAAGCGCCGGAAACAGCCGCCGGCCAGGGACTTAGCGGGCCGGGCCCTGAAATTATTCATGCGCGCGGCCGTGAGATTGTGTTAAATTCTGATGCTGTCGCCGAAACTTTTTCATATTTCGGCGCGCCATACTCTTAAAGTAAATAATCCACGGTCTTGGCAGACGGATAATGACAGGGTAAGCGAACCCGGTAACAGCGACGCAGCGTGACGTACCCCTACCCCACTGGCCCTTAGCCCATTGGTTTATCCCCGCTGGCCCACCAGCAGCTCCTGGCGCCACCGGTGCCGCGGAACGACGACCCGACGATGACCGATCTGCTCTCGCTCATTCTCATCCTGACCATCCTGAACGGGGTCGCCTCGGCCCTGATCTGGACCGCCTATCGCCATCTGGCGGGGGTGCGCACCATCGCGTTCAGCTTCATGATGGGCGGGTGCGCGGCCGTGCTGGGGCTGTTCTATCGTCCGGGGCCGGGTTTCCTGGCCGGCATGACCGGCTATGTGCCCAACACGCTGGTGTTCGGGTCGCTGGGCCTGTGCCTGAACGGCGTCATGATTTTCCTGGGGGAACGGCCGCGCAAATGGCTGCTGGGGTTCTGCGTCGGCTTCCCCCTGCTGTACTGGCCGCTGTCCTTGTACCTGTGGCCGGACTCGGGCGCCCCCCGGTCCGCCATCAACGCCTTCACCACCCTGATCGCCTTCACCTCGGTGATGCCGGCGCTGTGGCGCGCGCGGGGGGATTGCGCCTGGCTGCGCTGGACCTTGCTGCCCGTGCTGGTCCTGCATGTGGTGATCCAGGGCGGCTGGTCCCTCCACCGCCTGGACCAGTGGCTGTCGGGCACCGCCGACCCCACCATGTTCTATCCCTGGACCGTGGTGGAAACGGCCGTGGCCCATCACCTGTGGTTCGTCTGCTTCCTGATCATGCTGGGGGCGCGGCTGCAGAGCAACGTGACCCAGCGCAACCAGGAACTGGCGCACGAGGTCGACACCCGCCGCCATCTGGAGCAGCAGCTGGCGGCGACGCTGGCGGCGGAACGCCAGATCCATGCCGAGCACCGGCAGTTGCTGGACGTGGTGGTGCACGAGATCCGCACCCCCCTGGCCGGCATCGACCGCGCGGCGGAGATGCTGCAGGTGCTGCCCGGCAGCGTGCCGGAACCGGCGCGCCGGCGCCTGGGCGCCATCCGCGACGGCGTGCACCGCGTGACCGGCCTGGTGGAACGCATCATGGCCAGCGAGCGCGAGGGCCACATGGCGGCCCAGCCGCAGCCCATCGAGTGGATGCACAGCGTGCAGACCGTGATCCAGGGCCTGAGCCACCTGAACGCCGGGCGGGTGACGGTGGTTCCGCCGGCCAGCCCCATCCTGTTCATGGCCGATCCGGGCATGCTGATCGCCGTGCTGCGCAACCTGATCGAAAACGCCCTGAAGTATTCACCGGAGGGCGCGCCCGTGACGGTGGAGGCGGGGGAGGACACGGCCAACGTGGTCATCCGCGTCACCGACCGGGGCATCGGCATCCCGGAAATGGAGCGCCAGTCCATCGGGCGCCGTTTCTACCGGGCGTCCAACGCCAACAACCACCCCGGCAATGGCCTGGGCCTGTTCATCGTCCGCCGCTTCCTGACGGAGATGGGCGGAACGCTGAGCCACACCGGCGGCCCCAACGGCGTCGGCACCGTGGCGACGGTCGTGCTGCCCCTGCGGCCGGCCCAATGGGAAGACCCGGATTACGGGCGGGAGAAGCATCATGCATAGCGTTCTGGTCGTCGAGGATGATGAGGGCCCGCGCGCCGACCTGGTCGATTACCTGGCGCTGAAGGAGTTCCAGGTCACGGGCGCGGGCACCGCCGCCGCCGCCCGGGCCGTGCTGGACCAGGCGGCACGGGACGGGGCCCTGCCCTCGGTCATCGTGCTGGACCTGGGCCTGCCGGACGGCCACGGCTTCGACTTCGCGCGCGAGGTGCGGCAGCGCCACGGCCTGGCCTGCGGCATCATCATGCTGACCGGGTTCAGCAGCGTGGACGACAAGGTGGAGGGGCTGGCCAGCGGCGCGGACATCTATCTGGTCAAGCATGCCAGCCTGCGCGAGATCGAGGCCAACATCCGCAGCCTGCTGCGTCGCGTCGAGGAGCCCGCCGCCGGCGTCCCCGCCGCCGTCCCCCGCCCCCGCCAGCCGCCCCCGACTGGCACCTGGACACCACCACTTGGCGCCTGACCAGCCCGCAGGGCGCCACGACGCAGCTGACCGCGACGGAATACGCCTGCGTGGCCAAGCTGATGGGCAACCGCGGCGCGGTGACCCCCCGCGCCGACCTGATCGCCGCCCTGGACCGGCCGTCCATGCGCTATAACGACCGCAACCTGGACGGCCTGATCAGCCGCGTGCGGCGCAAGGTCCTTCAGTCCGTGGGGGAGGAACTGCCGGTCAGCGTCATCTACGGCGTCGGCTACACCTTCCGCCCCGCCACGGGCGCCGCCGCCGGGCTGGCCACAGGCACCGCAACCGGCCCCGCCGCTGGCGACGCGACGGCGTCGCCCTGAAGGGCGCGCGCCCTCCATCCACAACCAAGGTGATGCTTGCGCTGACGCGCCGTCGCGCCTAAGGGTGTGGGGCGTGAGCACATGCAGCATGACAGCCATGCACCGCCATTGCGGCGGTCGCGCGGCCGCCGGCAATTTACGCGATTGACCGGAGCGTTATTCCCCTTGTTTACTGCTGTTACAGTGTTGTTAATAAAATAACACACCGAAATAACGTGCAATTCGGCATTTGCAAGAAGAGCCCGCAGGGGCCCACGCCGAAGAAGAAGGGGGAGTTGCGAAGGATGAAGGCTCCATTCGTCCGCGCCGTCATGGGCGGCATCATGATCGGCGGCGCGCTGCCGGGGGGCATGGCCCTGGCCGAGGGGCCGGCGCCGGAGGGCGGCGGCATTCCCGAGATCATCGTCACCGCCCAGCGCCGCGAGCAGTCGGTGCAGGAGGTGGGCCTGTCCGTGTCCGTGCTGTCGGCGGCGGACCTGGCCGCCCACCACGTCACCTCGGTCAACGATTTGCAGAGGATGACGCCGGGGCTGGAGGTCACCAACGCCTTCGGCGGCGGCCAGCCGCAGTTCCGCATCCGGGGCGTCGGCTTCAACGACTATGCCTCCAACAACACGCCCACCGTGGGCGTCTATGTCGATGAGGTCGCCTACCCCCTGCCCATCATGACCCAGGGCCTGGTCTATGACGTGGACCGGGTGGAGGTGCTGCGCGGGCCGCAGGGCGTGCTGTACGGCCGCAACACCACCGGCGGCGCCATTAACATCCTGACCGCCAACCCCACCGACACCGCCCACGCCGGCATCACCGCCGACTATGGCAGCTACGACGCCGCCAAGGTCGAGGCCTACGTCTCCGGCCCCGTCAGCGACACGGTGAAGGTGCGCCTGTCAGCCATGACGCAGCAGGGCGGCGCCTGGCAGACCAACCGCGTGACCGGCCAGGATCTGGGCAACGCCAACCGCACCGCCGTGCGGGCCAAGATCGCCTGGGCGGCCACGCCGGACACGGACGCGACGCTGAACCTGCATTACGGCCGCGACCTGTCGGACGGCAGCGGCGGCTATCTCTTCAACCCCGTCGTCCAGCCGGGCGTGGGCACGCTGCCGGCCGACACCGACCCGTCGAAGACGGGGTGGAGCCTGTCGCCCGCCTTCGCCAAGGTCATCGGCGCCGACCCCAACGCCAAGCCCTTCCGCAACAACACCAGCGGCGGCGCCGACCTGACGGTGGTGCATCGCTTCGAGGACGTGACGCTGACCAGCATCACGGCGTGGGAGGCGTTGAACCGCAAGGAGTTCAACGATTGGGACGCGACCGCCTACCACGACGCGGATGAGTATTTCAACAGCCGCGCCCAGGACGTGTCGCAGGAGGTGCGGCTGGCCTCCAGCGGAACGGGCCGGCTGCAATGGGTGGGCGGCCTCTATTACGCGCACGAGACGCTGCGCGAGGCCTTCCTGTCCGACTTCACGGACGTCTATGGCTTCATCGCCAACACCCGCTATGCCCAGACAGCGGAATCCATCAGCGGCTTCGGCCAGGCCGACTACGCCGTCACCGACCGGCTGAAGCTGGTCCTGGGCCTGCGGGAGGAGCATGAGGACCGCACCTTGCGGACCTTCAGCACCACCACCCTCCCGGAGACCGGCCTCGGGGTGGCCGTGGACAAGGTGCCCACCGGCTTCACCCAGACCACGGGCAAGGCGGGGGTGGAGTTCAAGCTGGACGACGCGGCGCTGCTCTACGCCAACGTCAGCCGGGGGGTGAAGTCCGGCGGCTTCACCGCCTACAACACCCTGGCGCTGAGCGGCCTGGCCCCCTTCCGGCCAGAGGTGCTGTGGGCCTATGAGGCGGGCGTGAAGTCCGACCTGGCCGACCACACCGTGCGCCTGAACGCGTCGGCCTATTACTACGACTATCATAACCAGCAGGTGCAGTCGGTCATCATCGACCCCACCTTCGGCGCCATCGGCAAGATCGTGAACGCCCCCCGGTCGGAGATTTACGGCGCCGAGCTGGAGGTGCAGTGGGCCCCGGCCCACACCGGCCTGCGCGTCACCCAGGCGCTGGGCCTGTCGCATGGCGAGTTCACGGAATTCAACGCCGTGAACACGGCGGCCTCGCTGGCCACCTGCTATCCCTGCCGCGCCGTCTACACCGACCAGGCGGGCGGGGATTTGGGCTTCCCCCGCATCACCTACAACGGCGGCGCCAGCTATGACTGGGCGCTGTCGGGCTATACAGTGACGGCGGAGGCGGATTACAGCTATCGCAGCAGCGAACGCTCGCTGCTGGGCAGCCGCTACAACGTCGCGGGCTATTGGCTGGTGAACGCCGCCGTCACCCTGGCGCCGGAGCGGGGGCCGTGGACGGCCACCCTCTACGGTCAGAACATCCTGGACCGCCGTTATGACCTGCTGCGCAACTTCTTCACCAACGCCGACATCGCCATCCCCGGCCGCCCGGCCACCTGGGGCATCCGCCTGAGCTACCAGTACTGAACCGTCACCGCAGCCGGGACCGAAACCGCCATGGACGAAGATTTCCTGGGCAACCCCATCACGACGGACGGCGCGCACAGCGCCGGCCTGATCGACGATTTCGTCGGCGGCCTGCTGTCCTACGAAACGCGGGCCGTGAACCTGCTGGCCGTGGCGGATGAGGCGGTGGACCTGCCTCTGGTGCAGACCTATGCCGGCATGCTGTGGATGTTCCTGGAATCCACCGACGGCCCCGGCCGCGCCGCCCCCTATGTCGGCCGCGCCCTGGCCGCCGCCCGCCACGGCACGCGTCGGGAGCGCTTGAACGCCGCGATGCTGGAGGCCTGGTGGCGCGACGACATCCCCGGCGCCCTGGCGCTGGGCGACCAGATCGCGGAGGAGTTTCCCCGCGACCTGGCGGCGGTGAAGGTCCACCAGTACCTGAACTTCAACCGTGGCCAGTCGCCGGACATGGTGCGCATCGGGTTGAAGGTCCTGCCCCGCGCCGGCGACGTCGCCTATCTGCATGGCATGCTGGCCTTCGGCTATGAGCAATGCCACCTGCTGGATGAGGCGGAGGCGGCGGCCCGCCGGGCCATCACCCTGAAGCGCAAGGAGCCCTGGGCCCACCACGCCCTGGCCCATGTCATGCTGACGCGCGGTGAGATCGACCAGGGGGCGGCCTTCCTGCGCGGCGTTCACGACAGCTGGACCGACCTCAACTCCTTCATGTCCACGCACCTGTGGTGGCACTACGCCCTGTTCCTGCTGAGCCAGGGGCGGGAGGCGGAGGCGCTGGCCACCTATGACGCCCGGGTGTGGGGCGTCGACAAGGGCTATTCCCAGGACCAGGCGGGGGCGGTGCAACTGCTGAGCCGGCTGGAACTGGCCGGCGTGGACGTGGGCGACCGCTGGACCGACCTGGCCGATCACCTGGCCGCCCGCGCCACCGACACGGCCCAGCCCTTCCTGGCGCTGTTGTACCTGATGGGCTTGGCGCGGGCCGGGCGGGCGGAGGCCGACACCTTGCTGGCCGCCATCCGCGCCCAGGCCGACAGCGCCCCCGATCATAGCCGTGAAACCTGGACGGACGTCGCCGTTCCCGCCGCCGAAGGGCTGGCCGCCTATTACCGGGGCGATGGCCGCGCGGCGGTGCGCCGCCTGGGCCCCGTGCTGCCCCGCCTGGTGGAGATCGGCGGCAGCCACGCCCAACGCGACCTGTTCGAGCAGGTGGTGCTGGACGCCTATCTCAAGGACCGTCGCTGGACGCCGGCGCAGCAGATGCTGGAACTGCGCCGGGGCCATGACCCCGAGGGCGTGCCCGTGAACCGCGCCCTGGCCCAGGTCTACGACGCGCTGGGCCTGCCCAGCCTGGCGCAACAGGCGGCGTCACGGGCGCGCGGCACGGCCGACGCGCACCGCCACGACACCCCACTCTTGTCCGCGTAATACAATGGCTTGGCCGACCATCCTCAAGCATCTGATCAAGTCCGTGGTGATCCTGGCCGCCCTGGCCGTGGCGCCCCTGGCCGCCGCGCGCGATAGCGTGACCCTAGGCCTGCAACTGGAGCCGCCCGGCCTGGACCCGACGGCGGAGGCCTCCGCCGCCATTCCGGCCGTGGTCTTCCCCACCGTGTTCGAGGGCCTGGTGCACCTGGGCGTGGGCGGCACGGTGGCGCCCTTGCTGGCCACCGACTGGACGGTGGCACCGGACGGCCTGACCTACACCTTCCACCTGCGGCCCGGCGTCCGCTTCCAGGACGGGACTGGTTTCGATGCCGAAACGGTCAAGTTCTCGCTGGAGCGCGCCATCGCCCCCGCCAGCACCAACCCGCAGAAGGTGGCGCTGTCGCACATCGACCATGTGGAGGTGGTCGACGCGCTGACCGCCGCCATCCACCTGAAGGCGCCGTACGGCAGCCTGTTGCAGGTGCTGGGCTGGCCGGCCGCCGTCATGGTCTCACCCGCCAGCGCCGCCGGCAACGTCACCCACCCGGTGGGCACCGGCCCCTATGCCGTGGCGGCGTGGCAGCGCGGCAACGCTGTCACCCTGGCGCGCAATCCGGCCTACTGGGGCCCCGCGCCCCACTTGGCCAGCGTCATCTATCGCTTCATCGCCGACCCGGCGGCGGCCACGGCGGCGCTGAAGGCCGGCGACATCCAGGGCTTCCCCGCCTTCCCCGCGCCGGAAGCCATCACCGCGCTGAAGGCCGATCCCCGCTTCACCGTCGACGTCGCCCCGTCGGAGGGGGAGACGCTGCTGGCCCTGAACAACAAGCGCCCGCCCTTTGACAATGTGCTGGTGCGCCGCGCCCTGTCGCACGCCATCGACCGGCAGGCCGTCATCCAAGGCGCCATGTTCGGCTATGGCGCCGCCATCGGCAGCCATTACCCGCCGCAGAACCCCGGCTATGTCGACCTGACGGGCCTTTACCTCCACGACGTGGCCAAGGCCAAGGCCCTGCTGGCGGAGGCGGGCTACCCCCACGGCTTCACCGCCACCCTGCGCGTCCTGCCCCTGCCCTACGCCAAGCGCGCGGCCGAGATCATCGCCGCCCAGTTGGCGGAGGCGGGGGTGACCGTGGTGCTGGAGGATGTGGAATGGGCCACCTGGATTTCCCAGGTCTATGGCCGCCACGACTATGACATGACCATCGTCGCCCATGTCGAGCCCATGGATTACGACATCTATGGCCGCGACGATTATTATTTCGGCTATTCCAATCCCGCCTACAAGGCGCTGCTGGCCACACTGGACGCCACGGTGGACGAGACGCGGCGCCTGGCCGTGCTGGGCGACATCCAGCGCACCCTGGCCAACGACGCGGTCAACGTCTTCCTGTTCGAATACCCCTATTTCGGGGTGTGGGACACCCGCCTGCGGGACATCTGGCTGCCCACCCCGGTGCAGTTGGTGGACCTGGCGACGGCGCGGTTCGACCAGGCCGGGCCGGGAGGGGCCACCGGCGGCCTGTCCGGCGCGGGCGGCATCGCCTGGCTGCTGGGCCTGGCGGCGGCGGGCGCGGTCGCCCTGGCCGCGGCCAAGGCCGGCCCACGCTATGTCGCCGGCCGCCTGGCCGTTCTGCTGCTGACGGCGCTGGCCGCCAGCCTGGGCATCTTCCTGGTGCTGCAGGTCATCCCCGGCGACCCCGCCCGGGTGATGATGGGCATGAGCGCCGACCCCGCGGCCCTGGCCGCCCTGCGCCACCAGATGGGATTGGACCTGCCGGCGCCGCAGCGCTATCTGGCCTGGCTGGCCGGTCTGGCGCGGGGCGACTTCGGCCTCAGCTACACCTACCGGGTCGATGTCGGTACGCTGATGGCGGAGCGTCTGGCCGTGACCCTGCCCCTGACGCTGTACGCCGTGGCGCTGTCCACCGGGCTGGCCGTCGTCCTGGGCGTGACGGCGGCGCTGGCCGCCGTGCGGGGGCGGCGGGGAAAACTGGTAAAGGGCAACGTGGTGGACGCCCTGCTGGGCGGCATCGCGCAACTGCTGATCGCCGTGCCCAACTTCTGGGCCGGCACGGTGCTGGCCCTGGTCTTCGCCGCCGGCCTGCACTGGTTCGCCGCCGGGGGCTTCCCCGGCTGGGACGCCGGGTTCTGGCCAGCGCTGAAGGCCCTGACCCTGCCGGCGGTGGCCCTGGCCGCCCCCCAGGCGGGCATTCTGGCCCGGGTGCTGCGGGGCGAGTTGGTGGACCAGATGGGCCAGGATTACATCCGCACCGCCCGCGCCAAGGGCCTGAGCCTGCGCCAGGCCCTGCTGCGCCACGCCCTGCCCAACGCGTGCGTGCCGGCGCTGACCATCCTGGGCATGCAGTTCTCCTTCCTGCTGGCGGGGGGCGTGATCATCGAGAACGTATTCTTCCTGCCGGGCCTGGGCCGCCTGGTGTTCCAGGCGGTGGCCCAACGCGACCTGATCGTGGTGCAGGGCGTCACCGTCAGCCTGGTGTTCGCCGTCGTCATCGTCACCTTCCTGGTCGATCTCGCCAACGCCGCGGTGGACCCGCGCCTGACCGGGGGGCGCCGCCCATGACCGTCATGATCACGGTGGAGGCCGCGACCGACGGCCGCCGGCATAGCGCGGCCCTGGTCGCCGGCCTGGTGTTGAGCGGCCTGGTGGTGGGCGCCGCCCTGCTGTCCCTGGCCTGGACACCCTACGATCCCACGGCGATCAACGTCGCCGGCCGCCTGGCGGCGCCGTCGGGCGCGCACTGGTTCGGCACCGACGCCTATGGCCGCGACGTCTTCTCCCAGGTGCTGGCCGGCGCGCAAAGCGCCCTGGCCGTCGCCCTGGCCGCCGTTGGGGTGGGCCTGGGCTGCGGCGTCCCGCTGGGCCTGCTGGCGGCCGGGCGGCGGGGATGGGTGGAGGAAGTGGCGATGCGCGGCAGCGACATCGTCTTCGCCTTCCCCGCCCTGATCACCGCCGTGCTGATCGCCGCCCTGTGCGGTCCGGGGGCGATCGACGCCATCGCCGCCATCGGCCTGTTCAACATCCCCGTCTTCGCCAAGGTCACCCGGGCGGCGGCGCTGGGCGTCTGGGCGCGCGACTACACCCTGGCCGCGCGCCTGGCCGGGAAGGGCGCCAGCCGCATCTCGCTGGACCATGTGCTGCCCAACATCGCCGGGCTGCTGCTGGTCCAGGCGACCATCCAGTTGTCGCTGGGCATCATCGCCGATGCCGGACTGTCCTTCGTCGGGCTGGGCACCCAAGCGCCCCGGCCCAGTTGGGGGCGCATGCTGGCGGACAGCCAAACCCTGGCCGACCTGGCGCCCTGGCTGGTGCTGTGCCCCGGCCTGGGCGTGGTGGCCGCCGTCCTGGGCTTCAACCTGCTGGGCGAGGGCCTGCGGGCCCACCTCAATCCCAGGCGGGGGGCCTAAGCCATGGCCCTGCTGGACATCCGCGATTTCAGCCTGTCGGTCGATGGTCGCCCGCTTCTCAACGCCATGTCGCTGACGGTGGACCAGGGCCAGATCGTGGCCCTGGTGGGGGCCTCGGGCTCCGGCAAGTCCATGACCGCCCTGTCGGTGCTGGGCCTGACGCCGGCCGGTGCCCGGCCGCAGGGCAGCATCCACCTGGATGGCCGGGACCTGACGGCGCTGACGGACAATCAGATGGATGCCGTGCGCGGCCGCGACGTCGGCCTGGTGTTCCAGGAGCCCATGACCGCCCTGAACCCCGTGCTGTCCATCGGCGCCCAGGTGGCAGAAACAGTGCGCGTGCACGGCAGCACCAGCCGGGCGGAGGCGGCGCGCGTGGCGGACCTGACACTAGCCCGCGTCGGCCTGCCCAACGAGCGCTTCCCCCGCAGCCGGCGCCCTCATGAACTGTCCGGCGGGCAGCGTCAGCGCGTCGCCATCGCCGCCGCCCTGGCCGCCAAGCCCAAGCTGCTGATCGCCGATGAACCCACCACCGCCCTGGACGTCACCACCCAGGCCCGCATCCTGGACCTGCTGGTCGATCTGGTCCGTCAGGATGGCCTGGGCCTGCTGCTGATCAGCCACGACCTGGCCCTGGTGTCCCGCGTGGCGGACCGGGTGGTGGTCATGCAGGACGGCGCGGTGGTGGAATCAGGTCCCCCCAGCGTCATCCTGCGGTCACCAGAGCATGCCTACACCCGCCGCCTGCTGGCGGCGGCGATGCCGCTGAGGCAGCGACCGGACACGCCCCCCGCCCCGGTTCAGCCCCCGCTGCTAACCGCCCAGGACATCGTCCGTGATTATACCCTGCCCCGCCCCACCTTGTGGGCCAAGCCGGGCACGCTGCGCGCGGTCGACCGGGTCAGCCTGGCCGTCCACCGGGGCGAAAGCGTCGGCATCGTGGGCGAGTCCGGGTCCGGCAAGTCCACCCTGCTGCGCACCCTGCTGGCCGCGGACCGGCCCCAGGCCGGCACGGTGCGCCTGCTGGACCAGGACTGGTCGGCGGCCAGCGAGGGCGCCCGCCGCCCCCTGCGCCGCCATGTGCAGATGGTTTTCCAGGACCCGGTGGGCAGCTTCGACCCGCGCTGGCGGGTGGAGCGGCTGGTGGCCGAGCCCCTGGCCCTGCTGGACGCGCCGCTGTCGCCCGCCCTGCGGCGCAGCCGGGTCGAGGAACTGCTGACCCAGGTGGGTTTGGCGCCGGCGGATGCCGACCGCTACCCCCATGAATTCTCCGGCGGCCAGCGCCAGCGCATCGCCATCGCCCGCGCCTTGGCGGTGCAGCCCGACCTGATCGCCCTCGATGAGGCGACGTCGGCGCTGGACATGCTGACCCGGGCCCAGATCCTGGACCTGCTGGCCGACCTGTCGCGGCGCCTGGGCCTGGCCTATCTGGTGGTATCCCACGACCTGGCGGTGGTGCGGGCCCTGACCGACCGCCTGCTGGTCATGCAGGACGGCCGCATTGTCGAGGAAGGGCCAACCGTCCAAGTCCTGAGCCAGCCGCGCCACCCCTATACCGCCAGCCTGGTGGCGGCCACGCCCACCCTGGCGGCTCAGGTCGCCTGATGGCCATCCTCGCCCGTTTGACCATCCCCGGCATGGAACACCGCGCGGGCGATGGCGCGGGCCAGGCAGTCGGCGGCGGCGGAACCGATGCGCGCCACCTGGGCCCAACGGCTGCCGGCGTCCGCCGACAAGGCAGGTCCTCGCGCCACGGCGAACACGGCGTCGCCGTCGAAGGGGGTGTGGGCCGGGCGCGCGGCGCGGGCGATACCGTCCTGCGCCATCATCGCCACCCGCTTGCACTCCGCCGTGCTGAGGTCGGCGGAGGCGGCGACCACGGCGATGGTGGTGTTGGCGCCAGCGGTGGGCTGGCGATGCACCCCCAGGCGCGACAGGTCGGGCACCGGGTCACTGGCATCCATCGGGGCCTGGGGCGTCCGGCCGCCAAACTCGCCATCAATCTCGAAAGGCCAGGCCCAATAGGTGCGGCCATCGGGCATGAAGACGGAGCCCAGGGGGTTGGCCGCCACCAGGGCGCCCACCACCAGGCCATCGCCCAGATCGATGGAGGCAGTGCCAATGCCGCCGGGGATCAGCCCCGCCATGGCGCCCCGGCCGGCCCCCACCGGCCCCTGGGCCACGTCCAGGCCCGCGGCCTCCACCGCGCATATCCCCAGGTCGCGGTAGGGCGGCGTCAGGCCCCAGTCCTTGTCGCCGCCATTGGCCAGGTCATAGAGCACGGCGGCCGGCACCAGGGGCACGGCGGGCGTGCCGGGCCGCAGGGTCAGGCCCATCCCGCGCCGCGACAGCACGGCCGCCACCCCGTCCGCCGCCGCCAAGCCGAAGACGGACCCGCCGGTCAGGACCACGGCATGGGCACGCCCCACCAGGTTCTCCGCCGCCAACATCTCGGTCTCGCGGGTGCCGGGGCCGCCGCCGCGCACGTCCACGCCGCCGGCCCAGCCAGCGGCCCCCCTGGCCCCGCCGCACAGCAGGACGGTGACGCCGCTACGCACCCGTTCATCCGTGGCGTGGCCGACCGTCAGGCCGGGGACATCGGTGATGGCGTTGCGCAAACCGGGGCGCGGTCCAGGGGCGGGCATGGTACGGTTTTCCAGCACATCGTTAACGCGGTCGCGGATAGTCCCCCTTCGCCCCTGCTCCTTCAACGGGAAACGCCACAAGGGGTAGTCCCCAAAGGAAAGCACCATGCCCGACGTCCCTGACCTGCCGCTTGCCACCAACCGCCTGGTGGTCACGCCCGACACGGTGACGGTGCGTGATGGCCGCCCGCCCCTGAGCCTGCTGGTGCATGAGGGCGGGGCCCGGGCCGACACCACCGTATTCCTCTGCCATGGCAGTGGCGGCAACAAGAACCAGTGGCGCCACCAATGGGCCGCCCTGGTGGCGGAGGGCGTGCGCATCGTCGCCTGGGATTTCGTCGGCCATGGACAGAGCCCGCAGCCGCGCGACTGGGCGGCGTACGACGGCCACCATCTGGTGGCCGATTATCGCCAAATCCTGGACACCTATGGCCCACCGCCAGGACAGGGCCGCGTCATCCTGGCGGGTCATTCCTATGGCTGCCGTCTGAGCTTGAGCCTGCTGCAGGGCCTGGCGGCGGAGGGGCGGTTGGATCGCGTGGCGGCGGCCCTGCTGCTGGGCCCGCCCAGCCCGGTCGCCCAGTTGGGGGCCAATCCGCTGGGCTGGCTGCCGCCCTTCATCCTGGAATGGATCCGCCCCATCATTTCCGCCAAGTTCCGCTCGCTCGCCTGGCATCCGGACACCGACGCCGCCCTGATCGCGTTCGAGGAGCAGGCGACGAAGGGCAACAGCCTGTTCATGATGAAGGCGCTGATGAGCCAGGCGGCCCATCCCGACCCGGCGGCGCTGTCATCCCTGACCCTGCCCATCACCGTGGTGGCGGGGGCCAACGACGGCCTGACGCCCCCGGCCGGCGCCCGCGACCTGGCCCGCCGCCTGCCCAACGCCACCTATGTCGAGCTGGAGCGCTGCGGCCACCAGATCATGCTGGAGCGACCGGCGGAGGCCAGCGCCCTGCTGCTGGACCTGGTCAGGGGCTGACGTCGCGCGGTCACTCATACCGCAGCGCCCCCACGGGCGGAGCGCTGGCCACGCGGATGACGTGGACGGCCACGGTGGCCAGCGCCACGGCCAAGGCCAGGGCACCCGCCGCCATGAAGGTCAGCGGCGCCTGGTCCACCCGCACCGTGAACTGCATCAGCCATTGGTGCAGGGCCCACCATGTCACCGGCCAGGCCACCAGGTTGGCCAGCAGGACGGGCCGGGTGAACTGCCAGGCCAGCAGGCGCAGGATGTCGCCGACACCGGCGCCAACGACGCGGCGCATGCCGATTTCCTTGGTGCGCCGCGCCGCGGTCAAGGCGGTCAGGCCGAACAGGCCCAGATTGGCCAGCACGATGGCCAAGCCGCCGAAGGCCGCGAACACCCAGGCTTGGCGCTCTTCCGACTGGTAGAGGCTTTCGATCCGCTCATCAACGAAGGCGCGCCCCAGATATTCGACATCGGGGTAGAGCCGGTCGACCACGGCGTTCAACGCCTTGACCGTGGCGCGTTGATCGCCAGCGGCCAGGCGCACCGTCAGGTGCCGGCCGCTGGGCTTGATCAGGAACATCAGCGGACGGTCGGACTCCCGGGCGGAGCTGAAGCGCATGTCCGCCACCACGCCAGCGACCTCGGTGGGGGTCTCACCGTTCACCAGCAGGCGTTCCCCCACGGCATCCTCGGGTTTTTTGTAGCCCATGCGCCGCGCCGCCGTCTCCGTCAGGATGGCATAGCGCGGCGCCTTCTGGTCGCCCTCGGCCGGCTTCCAGCCCTGGGGCAGGCCTTTGCCCGCCACCAGATGGGCGCCATAGGTGGCGAAAAAATCCTCATCCGCGGCGAAGGAGTGGATGCCTTCAGCCCGGCGCAAGGTGCTGCGGGTGTCCGCCGGCAAATCAAAGACGGATATACTGCCTGAAGGGTCGGCCGGCACCAGGGTCGACAGGCTGGCGGCCACGACCCCGGGCAGGCGCGCCACCTCCGCCTTCAAGGTGGCGGCGCGGGCCGTGTCGGTCGGCAGGTTGCTGACCAGATAAAGGTTAGCGGGCTGATAACCCAGGCCGACCGCCTGCACATGCGCCACCTGACGCTGCACAGTCAGGGTCGCCACCATCAAGGCGATGGAGACGGCGAACTGCGCCACCACCAGCACCGCCCGCACCCATCCGGCGCCCGGCGCCTGCGCCCTGCCCTTCAGGATCTCTCCCGGGCGATACCCTGACAGCACCAGCGCGGGATAAAAACCGCCCAGTACGCCCACGACGACCGGCGTGCCCAGCAGCAGGGGCATCAGCTTTCCATGGGTAAGGGGCGCCAGCGACAGCTCCCGCCCCACCAGGTTCTGAAACACCGGCAAGGCCAATTCCATGAGGGCCAGCGCCGCCAGGGTGGCGATGGCCGCCAACAGCACCGCCTCCCCCGTGAACAGCAGGACCAGTTGCCGGCGGCGGGCACCCACCAGCTTGCGGATGCCAACCTCCCGAGCCCGGCTGATGGCCTGGACCGTGGCCATGTTGGTGTAGTTGGCGATGGCGACTCCCAGGATCAGGAGCGCGACACCGCCCAGAACCCGCAATGTATCTATATCGCCACCGGGTCCGTTACTGCCGATCGCCTTGACCCCCATATATATATCCCGCACCGCGTCCAGCCGCAGTCTTAGGATAATTTCGTTGCCGCCACTTTCGTTGGCTTTGGGCGCCGTGTGGCGCTTCACGTAGGCGGGCAGGCCAGCGGCGACCGTGTCGGCGGATACCCCCGGAGCCAGGCGAATATAGGTGACGACGCCCTCCAGATCGCTCCAAGGCCGCGCCTCGGCCTTGGACCAGGATTTCTCGCCCCGCGCCGCGTCGGCGGCGACGGCCGCGAACACCAGGTGGCTGCGCGCGATGGGCGCCAGCACGCCGGTGACGGTCAGTACCGGCCCGTGGCTTACCTGTATGGTGCGCCCTATGGGATCAGCGTCACCAAACAGGGTGCGGGCCAAGGACCGCGTCACCACCACCGCATCCGGCCGCGCCAGCGCCGTCGCGGCATCGCCCCGTTCCAGCGGATAATCCAACACTTGCAGGAAATTGGGATCGGCCCACAACAGGTGCTGTTCAAAAAAACGGGTGCCCTCCCCCAGCATCACCCGGTCGGGTTCCTCCCGGGTGACGGCCTCGACCTCCGGCAGTTCCTGCCGGACCGTCAACGCCAAATCCGTGGGGCCGGAATCCATGACGATAGCCTGGCCGCCGATGTCGAAGGCGCCGTCCAGGCGATAAAGCCGATCGACATGGGTGAACCCCCGGTCCACGCCCACTTCCTCTGCGACATAAAGGCTGACCAGTAGAAAGGCGGCGATGCCCAAGGCCAGGCCCACCCCGTTCAGCAGTGTGGTCAGGGCCTGGCGGCGCAGGACGTGGAAGAAGGCGAACACGGGCATCTGGCGTCCCCCCTTATTCGTACCGTAGCGCGCCGGCGGGGGGCGCCAAGGTCAGGCGGAGAACATGGACGGCGACGGTGGCCGCAGCGATGGCCAGCGCGACGGCACCGGCGGCCAGGAAGGTCCCCGGCCCCTGGTCCACCCGCACGGCGAATTGCCCCAGCCAGCGGTGCAGGCCCCACCAGGCCAAGGGCCAGGCCAGCAGGTTGGCCAGCAGCACCGGCCGGGCGAACTGCCAGGTCATCAGCCAAGCGATGTCGCGGGCCCGCGCCCCCGCCACGCGGCGGATGCCGATCTCCTTGGTGCGACGGGCCGCTGCCAGCGCGGTCAGGCCGAACAGGCCCAGGTTGGCCAGAACGATGGCGAGTGCGCTGAACAGGGCGAAGACCTTCGCCTGCCGGTCCTCCCCCGCATAAAGCGCCGCGATCTGATCCTGGGCAAAGCCGCGCCGCCAATGCTCGACTTCCGGATAGAGGCGCTGCACCACGGCATCAATGGCGGCCACGGCGGCCGCTTGGTCGCCAGAGGCCAACCGGGCATTCAGGAAGGACGCGTCCCCACCCACGGTGAACAGCAGCGCTTCCGGCCGTTCGCGGGCGGAGCGGAAGCGCATGTCGGCCAACACCCCCACGATGCGCGTCGGCGGGTCGGTGTCCAGGAAGCGAAAGCTGCGGCCCACCGCGTCCTCTGGCCGCGCATAGCCCATGCGCCGGGTGGCCTCCACCGTCGCCAGGGCATAGTCGGTCGCCCCGTCGGGGCGAGCCGCCCCCGGTTTCCACCCCGCCGGCGTGCCCGATCCCGCCACCAGGGTGGCGCCATAGGTGGCGATGAAATCCTCATCCACCATGAACCAGGCCAGCGACACCCTCTGGTCCCGGCCCGCCCCGGCCGTTCCTTCCGGTGGCCGGATGGAAAGGGCGGCGCGCGATTGGTTGGCCGGGACCAGGCTGGTCAGGCTGACGGAGCGGACACCCGGAATGCGCGCCACCTCCGCCTTCAGCGTCGCCGCCCGCGCGTCACCCGAGGGCAACCGGCCCAGGGTGTAGAGGTCATCGGCGCGGTATCCCAGATCCGCCGCGCGGGCATGCTCCACCTGGCGATACACCGTCAGGGTGACGATCATCAGGGCGATGGACACGGCGAACTGGGTCACCACCAACACGGCCCGCACGCGGCCAGCGCGGGGCGCCTGGGCCCTGCCCTTCAGCACCTCTCCCGGGCGATAGCCTGACAGCACCATGGCGGGATAGAAGCCCCCGAGGGCGCCGACGATCACGGGGGTCAGCATGATCATGAAGGGCAACGGCCCCTGCCGCAGCACGTCCGTGGGCCAAGTCCGGCCCAGCAGATCCTGAAAGACGGGCAGCGCCAGTTCGACCAAGGCCAGGGCCAGCAGGGTGGCCACCAGCGTCAGCAGCATGGCCTCTCCCAGGAACAGGGCCACCAACTGGCGGCGGCGCGCGCCCACCAGCTTGCGCACACCCACCTCGCGCGCCCGGTTGATGGCCTGGGCCGTCGCCAGGTTGGTGTAATTGGCGACGGCCACGCCCAGGATCAGGGCGGCCACGCCGGCCAGGATGCGCAGCATGGCCATGTCGCCGCCCGGCTTGTGGTCGCCCAACGCCGACACATGCAGATGGATGTCGCCCACCGGGTCCAGGCGCAGGGCCAGCTTGAGCAGTTGCGGCGGCAAGGTGTTGTGGCGGTCGAGAAAATCCGGCAGGCGCGCCCGTACGGCATCCACCGAGACGCCGGGACGCAGCCGGACATAGGTGTTGATCGTCGGCTGGCTCCAATCGTCCACCGTCTGGCGCGCCCAGGCATTCGGCCCCCGCGCGGCTTCGGCGGCGATGGCGGTGAAATCCAGGTGGGTCTCCGCCAGCCGCGCCAATACCCCTGTCACCGTCAAGGGGGTGCCGTCGCGCGTCTGCACGACGCGCCCCAGGGGATCGGCATCGCCGAACAAGCGGCGGGCGAGCTCCGGACTCAGGACTAGGCCGTCGGGCCGGGACAGCGCTGTGGCGGCGTCGCCCCGCGCCAGGGGATAATCCAGCACCTGAAGCAAGTTGGCATCGGCCCACAGCAGCGGCACGTCGAAGGGCCGGTCCCCCACCTTCAGCACCACCTGGTCCTGAAAGACGCGCGTCGCGGCCTCCACCTCCGGGAACTCGGCCAGCAAAGGGGCGGCCATTTGCGGCGGAGACCCCGCCGCCAGCATGGTTCCCTGCCCCGGCACGGTCAGCGTGGTGGCGACGCGGTAAAGACGGTCGGCGGCGGTGAATCCGCGATCGACCCGCAGTTCAGCGACCACATACACCAGCATCAAAATGACGGCGGCGATGCCTACGGCCAGGCCGGCGATGTTGAGCAGGGTGATCAGCGCATGGCGGCGCAGGAAGGCCGGAAGAAGGTGATTCATGGTGGCCCCCTCACTCATATCGCAGCGCGCCGGCGGGCGGCGTTTGGGTCACGCGGACGACGTGCAGGGCGATAGTGGCCAGCGCCACGGCCAACGCCACGGCGCCAGCGGCCAGGAAGGTCCCCGGCCCCTGGTCCACCCGCACGGCGAATTGCCCCAGCCAGCGGTGCAGTCCCCACCAGGCCAGGGGCCAGGCGATGACGTTGGCGGTCAGAACCGGCCGCGCGAACTGCCAGGCCAGCAGCCAGGCGATGTCCAGCACCCGGGCGCCCACCACCCGGCGCAAACCGATCTCCTTCGTGCGGCGCGCCGCCGCCAGCGCGGTCAGGCCGAACAGGCCCAGGTTGGCCAGAACGATGGCGAGCGCGCTGAACAGGGCGAAGACCTTGGCCTGCCGCTCCTCCGTCCGGTACTGGGCCTCCAGCTTTTCATCAACGAAGCCGCGCGGCGCGCGGCGCGCCTCGGGATACAGGGTATCCACCAGGGCGTTGATGGCCGCCACGGCGGGCCGGGGATCGCCCGCCGCCAGGCGCACGGTGAGCGTGCCGCCGGTGGCGCCGATACCGAACATCAGGGCCTCATCCGCGTCACGCGCCGTGCGGAAGCGGACATCGCCCAGGATGCCCGCGACCTCCACCGTCCTGTTCTCCTCATCGGTGTAGCGGTCGCCCACCGCGTCGGCGGGATGGCCGTAGCCCAGGCGGCGGGCCGCCGCCTCCGTCAGCCAGACATAGCGCCGTCCCCCCTCCGCCGGCGGTCGCCAACCGGGTGGCAAGGCGACACCGGCCTTCAGGTTCAGATCATAGGTGGCGATGAAATCCGGGTCGGCCGAAAATTCGGCGATGTAGGTCTGGCCCGGCGTGGCCCCATGAGCGTCGGCCGGCACGGTCATCGGGGACATGCTCTGGTCAATGGACGCCGGGGCCAGGCCGCTGAAGGTGGCCCCCAGGATGCCGGGCAGCTTGGCCAGCTCCGCCTTCATCGTGGCCGCGCGCCGGGCGTCGGACGGCAGGTCGCTGACCGTGTAGAGGTTCTCGGGCAGGAAACCCAGCTTGGCGGTGCGGGCGTGGTCCACCTGGCGCAGCACCGTCGCCGTGGCGATGATGAGGGTGATGGAAATAGCGAACTGCGCCACCACCAGCACCGCGCGCAACCGGCCGGCCGCCGGCGCCACGCCCCCCTTCAGCACCTCCGCCGGGCGATAGCCCGACAGCACCAGGGCGGGATAAAGACCGCCCAGCACGCCAACCGCCAGGGGGGTGCCCAGCACCACGGCCAACAGGCCGCCGTTGAGCAAGGGGGCGATGCCGAAGGACCGGTCCACCAGTGCCTGGAAGGCGGGCAGCGACACCTCCGCCATCGCCAGGGCGGCCAGCGTGGCGGCCATGGCGAGCCCCACCGACTCCCCCGTGAACAGCGCCACCAGTTGCCAGCGCCTGGCCCCCGCCAGCTTGCGGATACCAACCTCGCGCGCGCGGTTGATGGCCTGCGCCGTCGCCAGGTTGGTGTAGTTGGCGATGGCGACACCCAGGATCAGCAGGGCGGCGGCCGACAGGATGCCCAGGGTGCCCACGTCGCCGCCCGTCTTGCGCTGGTTGAAGGTCTTGACGTGCAGGTGGATGGCCGGCACCGGGTCCAGGCGCAAGGTCAGGAAGCCAGCCCGCACATCCTCCGGCAACTGCGTCAGCACGGCGCGCCGGCGCACGAAATCCGCCAGCCGCGCCTCCACCGCCGATGCCGAGGCGCCGGGACGCAAGCGCGCATACACGGCGGTTTCCCCCACATGGGACCATTGCTCCCCCACCATATGGGCCCAGGTCTTGTCCCCCCGGCCGCTGTCCGCCGCGATGCCGGTGAATTTCAGATGGGTTTCGGCCAGGGGCTTCAGCACGCCGGTCACCGTCAGGAGCTGGCCGTCCGCCACCGGCACCGTGCGTCCCATGGGATCGGCGTCACCGAACAGGGTGCGGGCCAGATCCGGCGTCACCACCAGCCCATCGGGACGGGACAGCGCCGTGGCGGCGTCGCCGCGTGCCAAGGGATAGTCCAGCACCTGAAGCAGGTTGGCGTCCGCCCAGAGCAGGGGCACGGTCAGCGTCCGGTCCCCCTGCCGCAGGTCGACATCCTCCTCCGAGGCGCGGGTGACCGCCTCCACCTCCGGGAAATCCTGCGCCAGCGGCTCCGCCAACAGCGGCGTGGACGCCCCCAGCACCACCGTGTTGCCCCCCAGCGACAGGGAGCTGGCCACCCGGTACAGCCGATCGGCCCCGGTGAACCCCCGATCCACCGTCAATTCCCCGGCCACATACAGGCTGACCATAAGGAAGCCGGCGATCCCCACCGCCAGCCCGAACAGGTTCAGCAGGGTGACCAGCGCGTGGCGGCGGAAGAAGGGTGGCAGGACGGTCATTCGGCGTTCCCCTTGGCGCATCTGGGTCTACCGCCAAAGCAAAAGGTGCGCCAAGAGGGAAACGGCCTTCAACTTGTTGTTTTTATTACAGAGCGTACCGGGCCGGCGCTGTCCGCCCACGAACAGTGTCCGCAGGCGGACACCTGGAGCGTCCCCGTTGCCGGACACCTGCTGTGTGCATCACAAGCCAAAGCCGCTTTGGTCACCGCCGTGACCGCTCGGAGCGTGCCGCCGTTGTCCGCGGCCCGGATCATCTGCTTTTCACATACGTCGTCTCGAGCAACGCGTCGGCCAGATCGCCGAGTTTCTGATAGTCCCAACTGGCGTTGTTGAGCGTTACGACCGTATGCCCATCCGCCAGCACCCGGCGCGCGACCATGCGAAAGCCGCCATTGCTGCCATCCTCCCATGCGAGTTCGCGCATCGCGCCACCGACTTGGGCGGACCGGACGCGACCACCCAAAGCATAATGCTGGTCTGGCATTTGAATCGTCGTCAGTTCGCTACGGCTTCGCGCGGTGAGGAGGTCGCCACTCAGCACCGCGTTCATCAGGTTCAGCAGATCGGGGGCGCTGGTATAGAAGCCGCCCGTCATAGCCATATAGCCGGGGATGGGATTTGGTTTCGGCTGTGGCGAGGGGGTCAGCGCCGCATAGCCGACCGCCATGCCGGCCGTCTTTGCGGAATCGCCGGAATAGATGCCACTGTCCTTGAGCCCCAGAGGGCGCACCAGCAGCCGGTCGACAAGCGACGCGTAGGTCATGCCGCCGATACGCTCGACGATAGCCTGGACGAGGATCCAGTTGGATTGCGAATAGTCCCACTGCGTGCCCGGTACGAACGCCAGGTCGCCGCTCGCGTAGCGGCGCACCGCCTCATCCATCGGCAATTCGACGCCGCGGCTCGCGGGATCTGCCTGGCGCGCTTTCAGCACATCGTTGGGCAGACCGCTGGAATGGCACATGAGCCGCCGCAGCGTCAGCCGCGCGCCATTATCGGCACGATAGTCGGGCAAGTACCGCCCAATCGGCGCATCAAGATCGAGCCTGCCCTGATCCACCAGTCGCAGCACGACCACTGACGCGACCCATTTCGACATCGAGCCGATCTCGAACCGCGTGCGGTCGGTCACAGGGACGCCGTTGGCCACATCGGCAACGCCGATCGCGGCGATGCCGTCGATGGTTCCGCCGTGACCGATCAGCGCGACGCCATTGAACCCGTCGTCCCGCGCCTTGTCGATGACCTCCCGCCAGCTTCGCGCTGACGGGGACGGCCTCGCGGTATCTGCGGATGCCGGGATCGATGAGATCCGGCTGTGCGAGGATGGCATGACACTGGGCGATGGCTTCACCGCACAGTTCACGGTGGTCAGACAGACGACGAGCGCGGCGACAGACGATATACGGCGGTATCGCAAGACCGACCGCGGCGATGTTGTCCGCAGGCTCATTTCCAACCCCTCCCCCACGGATCAGGCTCCGGCCGCGCGGCCGGCTGCCACGTCCTTCAACCGCCACGGTCGCAGTACAATGACCAAGGGGTACTGGGCGTCAATCCCCATAGGTATCCGGCCCGAAAGAGGGCGGCCCCGGCTTGGCCACCACCGTCGGCGGCATCTGGTCCGGGTCGGGCACCACCCGGACCAGGGTGCAGGGACGGCCTTGAGCGTCGGCCGCCAAGGGCAGCGGCGGGCGGCGCATCAACAGGACGATGAGGGCAAGCAACAGCAACGCCAGCAGCGCGCGGGAGAGCACGGCGCCGACGCCGCCGTGAAGGCGGCCGGTCATGACGACAGTCCTTGTTCGGTGAATGGATTTCCAGGGAGGAGGAGCGCCCGCCCGGCGGGTTCGCTCCGTCACCAGCGAAGTATCGGGCGCCGAACCCTTGGCAACAATGCGTATTGCGCGCAGTCTGCCTTCGCCGATGGCGAAGGAAGTTCCGGGAGCGAACCATCATGCAATTCGACCTGACCGACCTGGCCCTGTTCCGCGACGTGGTGGAGGCGGGCAGCATCACCTGGGGCGCCGAACGGGCCCATTTGGCGTTGGCCGCGGCCAGCACGCGCATCCGCAATATGGAGGTGTCGCTGGGCACCACCCTGCTGGACCGTGGCCGCCACGGCGTGACCCCGACGGCCGCCGGCCGCGCCCTGCTGGCGCATGCCCGCACCATCCTGGGCCAAGCGGATCGGCTGCGGGAGGATTTGAGCGTTTACGCCGGCGGGGCGGCGGGCCATGTCCGCGTCCTGTCCAACACCAACGCGCTGACCGAATTCCTGCCCGAGTTGCTGGGCAGCTTCCTCACCGCCCATCCCCTCGTTACCGTGGATGTGGAGGAGCGGTTGAGCGATGAGATCGTGGCCGCCATCGCCGATGGCACCGGCGACATCGGCATCGTCGCCGGCACCGTGGAAACGGGCGATCTGGAAACCTTCCCCTTTCGCCAGGACCGCTTCGTGCTGGTGGCATCGCCCACGCATCCCCTGGGCGGGCGCGACAGCGTGACCTTCGCCGAGGTGCTGGACCACGACCTGGTGGGCCTGGACCGGGCGGCGGCCCTGCAGCGCTTCCTGTCCGACCGCGCCGCCCGGGCCGGCCGCCGCCTGCGCCTGCGTGTGCAGTTGCGCAGCTTCGACGCCATCTGCCGCCTGGTGGAGGGGAACGTCGGCATCGGCATCGTGCCGGAAACGACGGCCCGCCGCGCCGCCCGCACGGCCGACATCCGCTGCATCGCGCTGACCGATGCCTGGGCGGTGCGGGACCTGAAGGTCTGTGCCCGCAGCCGGGCCCGCCTGCCCCGCTTCGCCAAGCTGCTGGCCGACCACCTGCTGAGCGCGACGCCTACCGCGTCCATCAATGACCGCGATCCAACGCCGGGGGCATGATCGGGCGAGCGGATGGTAGGGCAACTGTTGGTTTCACAACATCGGCAGATCGGGAATCCCGCCCGCCGTCAGTCCGGCGTCGAACGCAGACGCGACCATCGCCAATCCAATCCCACAGCCCCAGCCGAAAGGCATAGAGCAAGCCCGCCAAACGTTGGCTCTAAAGGATAGGTTACAGATGCGTTACTAACAGATTGTTAGGATTATAACTTCATGGCAAACTTCGACAAATCACCGCAATAAGTTGATTGGTTTATGCAATATCCAGACAACAAATGAGTCTCGCGCTGCGTCGCCGGGCGTTAACCTTAATCGGTCCGTCAGATGCGACAACACGTCACGGAATATGCCTTAGGCAATAAGATTTCAAATTTTGACACATTTGCATTTCTGCTGTTAGCAAAAATGTGACAAAATTCGCACACTATCCGGTTGATACAGATCGTTACAAAATCGGCCGTTTACTCAATCGCGCTTCTGCAAAAGAAATTGGTCGCAATCCTGCCCCGATATGGGTGCGGGGCTGGCTGGGCCCCCGATGACGGGACCGGCCAACGATCAAGATAGAAGAGAGATTGAGGAGAGGCATGAGGGAGATTTCCGTCGCCGCCCACCGCAAGGTGTGGCGCCATGGCATCGCAGCGGGCGCCCTGATCGCGCTGGCCGCAACCACCGCCCAGGCCCAGCAGCAGGCCGCCGCCGATGATTCCCTGGAGGAGATCGTCGTCACCGGGTCGCGCATCGCGCGTCCCAACCTGACGCAGCCCACCCCCGTCCAGGTCATCAACGCCGAGGCCATCCAGGCTTCCGGCCTGACCTCGACCGTCGACGTGCTGAGCCAGTTGCCGCAGACCCAGAACGACATGGGTCCGTCGAACAACGCCCGCTTCATCAACGGCGCCGGCGTGAACTTCGCCAACCTGCGCGGCCTCGGCGAATACCGCACCCTGACCCTGGTGGACGGCAAGCGCCACGTCGGGTCGCTGTCCGGCCGCAACGGCTCGGGCGGCACCTCGCTGGTCGACCTGAACAGCATCCCCCCGGCGCTGATCGAGCGCATGGAGATCGTCACCGGCGGCACCTCGGCCGTGTACGGCGCCGACGCCGTGGCCGGTGTGGTCAACGTCATCCTGAAGAAGAATTACGAAGGCGCCGAAGCCACCATCCAGCACAACTGGTCGCAGGGTGATGGTTTCCAGTCCACCGACGTCAGCGCCATCATCGGCCACAATTTCGACGGCGGTAAGGGCAACATCACCTTCGCCTTCGACTACAACCATGACCTGGGCCTGTACGGCCGCGACCGGCCGGAAGCGCTGTACAACTATACCCTGGTGGCCAACCCGGCCAGCAAGGGCGCCAACGACGGCATTCCCGACCGCATCACCATCTCCCCGACCCTGTCGTCGGTGCTGGCGGCCAGCGGCGCGCCCGTCATCCGCACCTGGCTGGATGCGGCGCACCCGCAGTACAGCTACACCTTCAAGCCCGATGGCTCGGGCCTGATCCCGTTCAACCGCGGCACGCTGATCAACGGCATTCCGGCCGGCAACAAGACCAGCGCCGGTGACACCTCCTCCATCGGCGGGGACGGCTACAACTCGTCCAAGTACCTGACGCTGCGCACGCCCAACCTGCGCCAGGTGGCCGACACCCTGGTCAACTACCGCCTGGCCCAGGATCTGGGCCCCATCGACACGCTGAACTTCTTCAGCGACCTGAAGTATTCCAACAGCCGCGGCACCAGCCGGTCCACGCCCATGGCCAATGGCACGGGCACGCCCTCCACGGGGTCGAACGGCGTTTCCGCCACCGGCGCGATCACCATCCAGGCCGACAACGCCTATCTGCCGTCTGACCTGAAGAGCCTGCTGGCGACCGACAAGATCTCCAGCTTCACCATGACCCGCCTGAACGACGACTGGTACGGCCCGCGCGAGTATTCCTATGAATACGAGGTGATGCGCGGCGTGTTCGGCCTGAACGGCGACCTGACCAACGGGTGGCACTACGAGGCCTATTACGACTACGGCCGCAACCGCACCACGTTCGTGAACACGGACCGTGTGACCAGCCTGTTCAACCAGCAGCTGGACGCCGTGAACGTGGGCGGCAAGATCGTCTGCCGCGATGCCACCGCCCAGGCCAACGGCTGCCTGCCCATCAACCCCTTCGTCGTCGGCCCGCTGAGCGACGCGCAGAAGGCCTACGCCTACACCTACACCAAGGAAATGGCGACGCTGCAGCAGCACGACGCCGCCTTCAACCTGAACGGCGACCTGTTCAAGTTCCCGGCGCTGTTCAGCGGCACCGTTGCCCCGGTCAGCTTCGCCGCCGGCTTCGAGTACCGGAAGGAAGAGTCGGTGGACAAGACCGACTTCCTGCAGAACCAGCCCACCGGCACCATCTACGGCAACCAGAACGGTTCCGTGGCCGGCAGCTACGATACCAAGGAATGGTATGGTGAGCTGAGCATCCCGGTCCTGCGCGACATTCCGTTCGCCAAGGCCGTGGACCTGGACCTGGCCTACCGCTATTCCGACTACAGCCTGGCCGGTCCCGCCAGCACCTGGAACATCCAGGCCGGTTGGGCCGTCAATGACGACGTGAAGCTGCGCGGCGGCATCGCCCGCGCGGTGCGCGCGCCCAACATCGACGACCTGTTCACCCCGGCCGGCGACAACTTCCTGGGCGTCAGCGATCCCTGCACGATCCAGAACATCAACGCCAACGCCACCCGCGCCGCCAACTGCGCCAAGGTCGTGCCGGCGGGCTACAACTCCAACGACTTCAGCAACCCGTCCACCCGTACGGGCGGCAACATCAACCTGAAGCCGGAAATCGGCCGCACCCTGACGGCCGGCGCCGTGTTCACCCCGACCTTCGTGCCGGGCCTGAACATCACCGCCGACTACTGGCTGGTGAAGATCACCCAGGGCCAGGCGGCGCTGACCTCCAACTCCATCCTGACCAACTGCTACGACCTGGGCGCCACCGCCCAGTGCAACCTGATCACCCGCCGTGCGGACGGTTCCATCGCCACCATCTATGGCAACACCGTCAACATCGGTAAGGAAGTGGTGCGCGGTCTGGACTTCCAGGTCGACTACGCGTTCGAGCTGGACAAGGTGGGCCTGCAGAACATGGGCGGCCTGAACCTGGGCTTCACCGGCACCTGGATGCCGGAAAGCATCATCATCCAGGACCCGGCCCACGCCGAGAACAAGCTGTACCGCGCCGGCACGATCGGTTATCCGCACCTGAAGGGCCGTTTCACCGGCACCTGGGATTGGAACAACCTGTCGGTCACCTGGTCCAGCCGCTTCATCGGCGAGTCCGAGACCTTCCCGAACTCCACGGCCGAAATCGCGGACTTCAACAAGATCCCGACCTACTGGTACCACGACATCTCCGCCCGCTACCGCTGGAAGAACATCACGGTGTTCGGCGGTATCAACAACCTGGCGGACAAGATGCCCCCGGCCGTGCCCTACCTGTACCAGGGCTCGTACCAGGGCGGTTCGTACGCCACGTTCCCGGTCACCACGGGTGGCGGCGGTTCGTACGACATCGTCGGTCGCACCTTCTTCGTCGGCACGACGGTGAAGTTCTGATGAGGGCGGGGGCCGGGCGCGACGCCAGGCCCCCATTCTCAAAAGCGTCGGGGCCGCGACCGGGAAACCGGTCCGGCCCTTTTCGCATTCAGCCCCCCTTGGTGGCGGGGCATGGGAGAAGATGGATGAGGCACGCCCACATTGCCGCCCCCGTGGTGGTGGCCCTGCTGAGCTTGGCCGGACCTGCCCAGGCAGCCGCGCCGGCCCAGGCGGCCCCGACCAGCGCCGCCGGCGAGGTGGTGGCCTGCAAGAAGATCGCCGACCGGGACCAGCGCCTGGCCTGCTTCGACAAAAGCAGCGATGGACTGGAAGCCGACATGAAGAAGGCGGTGGAAGCCACCTTCGGCGGATCGGCCGCCAGCAAGGCCGACCAGACCGAGGCCACGTTCGGCAAGCATGAACCACCCCCGCCCCCCGTGGCGGCGGAACTGGACAACATAAAGTCACGCATCGTGTCGGTGCGTCCCGACCCCGCCGGCCGGCCCATCTTCATCCTGGAGAACGGCCAGGTCTGGCGCTCCCAGGAAAGCGCCCGCCTTCACCTGAAGGGCGATGAGGTCGCCACCGTGTCCCATTCCATGCTGGGCATGGGCTATGAGCTGCAGGTGGGCGACATGTCCTACAGCCTCAGCGTGGTGCGCGAGCGCTGATAATGGCGACGGCTTGAAAGAGGGGCGGGGAAGCGCTCCCCCGCCGCCTTTTCCGATTCACGTCTCAGTTCTGCGCCGGGCTGCCGGCGACGATGAACTTGCGGATATCCTGGGTCATCTTCTCGATGGCCTGGGGCTGCACGTACATCATGTGGCCGCCGGGGTAGTAGTTGAACGACACCCGGTTGGTGGGCACGCCCGCGTCGTTGAAGCTGTTCTCCGTGTGGAAGAACGGTGTCGCCAGGTCGTAATAGCCCATGGCGACGAAGGCCCGCATGCCCTTGTTCTGGCGCATGGCGTCGCCGACGAAGGGGCCGACGTCGGTGCCGCGATAGGGTTCGCCACCGCCGCCATCCACCTGGGCGTAGTTCCAGCGGCGGTAGAGGGAGCCCAGCACCTTGTACTCCCGCCCGCCCATGTCCAGGCCCAAGTCATTGCGGAAGTAGGTGTTCACCACGGCGCTGAACGCCCCACTCATGCCGTTCAGGGAGGGATCGTTGTCCGGCCGGTCGCCGGAGGCGTCGTAGTCGTCGCCCAGATAGCGGCCGTCGATGCGGCCGATGCTCTTGCCCTGGTCGCGCAGCAGTTCCTTCATGAAGCGATGGTCCTGGATCTTCAGGTGCGATTGCTCGATGAAGGCCGGGGACAATCCTGTGAAGTGGGCCAGCTTGGCCACCACCGCCTTGTGCTGGTCCGGCGACAGCCGGTTGCCCAGGATGAGGGCGGAGGCATAATCCGTCGCCGCGAACTGGCGGGCGTCGGCCAGGAACTTGTCGAAGCCCATGGAGGTGTCGGCCACCTTCTTGTGATACCAGGCCGTGGCGGCATAGCTGGGCAGGAAGGACCAGTACGGCACCAGATTGCCCCGCGCGAAGGTCAGCGAGGTGTAGTCCATGGCCGGCGAAATCAGGATGATGCCGTTCAGGGACACGGTGGAGGTGGTGCCGCTCAGTTCCGGCAGCATGGCGCCGGTGCGGATGCCGCCATAGCTTTCGCCGCCCAGGAACTTGGGGCTGTTCCAGCGCTTGTTGTCGCCCAGCCAGACGCGCACGAACTGGGCGATGGATTTCGCGTCCTCCCGCACGCCCAGGAAGTCCTTATCCTCCCCCTTGCCGATGGCATGGCTGTAACCGGTCGCGACCGGATCGATGAACACCAGGTCCGTCACATCCAGGATGGAATAGGCGTTGTCCACCAAGGGGAAAGGCGGCGGACCCGGGTTCTCGGCATCCGCCGGGATTTGCACGCGCTTGGGCCCGAACACACCCATGTGCAGCCACAGGCTGGCGGAGCCGGGACCGCCGTTATAGAGGAAGGTCACCGGACGGGTGGCCGGGTTGGCCCCCTTCTTGGTGTAGGCGACGGCGAAGATGCTGGCGACGGGTTCGCCCTTGTCATCGCGCAGATAGGTCTCACCAGCGGAAACGGTGTAGTCGATGCGCTTGCCGTTGAAGGTGCCCGAGCGGTCGACCGTCACGCGCCTGGGTGCATCAGGCTTGGCGGCATCGGGGCCCGCCTTCGGGGGACCGTCCTTGCGGTCCTGCTTATCGTCCTTCCTCTCCTGCGCGACACCCATGATGGCCGGAGCCATGACCGCCGGCACCGTCACGGCCAACACGGCCGCCACCAGCAGTCCCCAACGCCTGTTCTTCACTGGAACCCCCATTCTTCATTATGGCGGCCAGGGTAGCAAAAGCGGCGGCAAAAAGGGGCTCCGATAAAAGTTTTAAGCGGACGCTTGGAGGACGTGCGCAATCGCCCGGCGCGCGCCGGCCCGGGCCCATCGTTCCGCGTGCATCACCCGCGGCGGTTCTCCCCGCAAGGGAACCTTTGGGCGGATCAGGTGTTTCCGACGGTGGCGCTTTCGGCGCTTTCCCCCGGTCCAAAACACCCCTCTCCCCCTGGAGGCAAAAACAAATCATGGATAATCCCGGCGCCCCAACCCTGCGGCGGCCCCTGGGGCGGCCCCTGCGCCGCCCCGCGCTGACTGGTCTGCTCCTCAGCCTGGCGCTTTGCCTGCTCTGCCTGCTAGCGGACAAGGCCCAGGCGCAAACACCGTCCCCCCTGAGTGAATGGCAATATTCCGCCGGCGTCCTGCTGCGGTCCAAGTTCGAGAACCCGCTGCCGACCTGGGATGTCAGCGTCGGCGCCGCCACGTCATTGCAGCCGCGCTATGTCGGTTCTTCGGAGTACCATGTGCAGCCCGGCATCAACCTGGATGTGCGCTACAAGGACATCGCCTTCTTCTCCATGGGGGAAGGGGTCGGCGTCAACCTGCTGCGCGGGGAGAATTTCCGCGCCGGCGTCGCCCTGGGCTTCGATGTCGGCCGCGACCAGGACGACAGTTCCCAGCTACGCGGCCTGGGCGACATCTCCCCCGCGCCGGAGGCCAAGGTGTTCGCGGAGTACACCATTTTCCCCGTGGTGCTGCGCACCGCCGTGCGGCGTGGCTTCGGCGGCAACAACGGCTGGGTGGGGGACATAAGCGCTTATCTGCCCGTCGCCGGATCGGACCGCTTTTTCGTCTTCGTCGGCCCGACCGCGACCTATGCCGACTCCTCCTACATGCGGCGCTATTTCGGCATCAATCCCAACCAATCCATCCGCAGCGGATACCGGCAATTCACCCCCAGCAGCGGGTTCAGCAGCGCCGGCTTCGGGTCCAGCGCCGTCTGGTTCTGGACGGAGCATTGGTTCATGACGGCGGACGGCGCCTATCAACGCCTGTTGGGGGACGCCGCCGACAGCCCCATCACCCGCGCCCATTCGCAACTGACCTTGAACCTGAGCGTGGCCTATCGCTTCTGACCGCACAATGTTCACGCCAACGCGGTTGGCAGCACGACCCCAGCGACCATAAGATGGTGCGACCACAGGAAATACAGCCCTGGCGGAGGCTGGCGCACGCTAGGCCCCGCCGGGGCCTTTGAGGGAGCCGCACCATGCGCCGCGTGATCAAGGTTTTCGATGCGTCGGCCCCGGCCTTGACGGCCCTGCCTGGTGTCCGTCTGCTACAGGACTATCCGGCCTTCCGCATCGTGGAGGTGGACGATGATACCGCCGCCACCGCGGTGCTGGCCACCGGCCTGACGGAGGACATCAGCGCCCTATACACACTGACCATGGCCAACACCGGCGCCGCCCCCATAGACACCGACATCCCCCGCGTGGCCGCCGACGGCAGCCATGAGGCCCACCCGGCCTATGAGGACCAGGCGGCGCTGCCGCCGGGTGTCCATCACTACATCGTCCAGTTCGTCGGCCCCATCCAGGACTCGTGGCTGGCCGCCGTGGCGGCGACCGGCGCGGATGTGGTGGAGCCCTATCAGCATTTCGCCATCATCGTCCGCGCCACCGCCGACGAGGCGGGCGTGCTGAGCCAGTTGAACATTGTCCGCTGGGTCGGCCACCTGCCCTATTCGGCCCGCCTGGTCCATGAGATCGATGAATTGGCGGCCCCCCCGGCGCCGGGCACCCACCATGGACATGCCCTGGCGGACGCCTACACCGTGGAATTCTTCCTGGCCGCCCAGGCAAGCCAGGGAGCGGCGGACATCACCGCCGCCGGCTTCACCGTGGTGGAGGAGGCGCCAGGCAGCGCGCTGGTGGTGGTGCGGACGACAGCACCCGATGAGGGCGAGCTGCGCGACAAACTGCTGGCGCTGGCGCAGGTGCATGGGGTGAAGCGCATCGGTCGCCAGGTGCTGCCCCTGCTGTCCACGGACCAGGCCACCCGCATCATCGCCCCCGCCGCCGCGCTGGACGGGGTGCCAGGCCTGGATCTGTCGGGCGCGGGAGAGGTGGTGGCGCTGTGCGACACCGGGCTGGACACGGGCGATCCATCCACCATCCACCCCGATTTCGCGGGCCGCGTCCTGGCGCTGAAAAGCTATCCCATCAGCCCCAGCTATGCCGCGCGCATCAACAATCCCGGCGCCGACGACGGCCCCGCCGACGTCAACCGGGGGCACGGCACACACACCGCCGGGGCGCTGCTGGGGGACGGGACCGCCAGCGCCGACCTACCCAACCGGGCGGGGCCCGTGCGTGGCCTGGCCCACCGGGCGCAGGTGATCATGCAGGCGGTGGAGCAGTTCCTGGACTGGAAGCCCGACCAGAAGACCCCCACCAGCCCCGCCTATGGCTTGGCCGGCCTGCCCAGCGACCTGAAGGTGCTGTACGGCTGGGCCTATGAGCAGGGTGCGCGCGTCCATTCCAATTCCTGGGGCGGCGGCACGAAGCAGGCCTACAACTCCTACTGCACCGATATCGACACCTTCGTCTGGAACAACCCCGATTTCTGCATCGTCTTTTCCGCCGGCAACGACGGGGCCGACAACGACGGGGACGGCAAGATCGATCCCGGCAGCGTTACCCCACCCGGCACCGCCAAGAACTGCATCACCGTGGGCGCCTGTGCCAACAGCCGCCAGGACATCGCCATCACCAATGGCAAGAAGTGGGGCGCCAAGGCGGCCCCCGTCGATGCCCTGGTGGCCGGCGGGCCGGACCAGATGGCCCCGTTCAGCAGCCGGGGCCCCACCCAGGATGGACGGGTGAAACCCGACGTGGTGGCGCCCGGCACCTTCATCCTGTCGACACGGTCCCAACGGCTGACCAGCTACAACGGCCAGACGCCTTATTACGACCCGGCGACCCCTTTCTATATGTATGAAAGCGGCACCAGCACGGCGGCTCCCCTGGTGGCGGGGGCGGTCACCCTGATCCGCGAGTACCTGCGGACCCGCGTCGGCCTGCCCTCACCCTCGGCGGCCCTGCTGAAGGCGGCGCTGGTCGCCGGCGCAGTGCCGCTTAGCGGCACGGAAGGCCCGTTGCCGGATGTAAACCAGGGCTTCGGCCGTGTCCACCTGGACACCCTCCTGGCCCCGGCCGCCCCGGTGCGCGCCACCTTCCTGGACGGTAACAGCGTTGGGACGGGCGATCTTTACGAGTACCGCGTGGACATCACGACGGATGGCCTGCCCCTGCGGGTGGCGCTGGCCTACAGCGACTATCCCGGCGCCAACCTGGTGAACAACCTGAACCTGGTGGTGCGCGGGCCCGACGGGACCGCCCGCACCGGCAACACCGGCCCGGATGGCCAGACGCCGGATGGCAAGACCATGGACAGCGCCAACAATGTCGAGGCCATCAGCGTGCCGGCAGCGGCGACCGGCACCTGGACCGTTCAGGTCATCGGCGCCAACGTGCCGCAAGGGCCGCAACCCTTCGCCCTGGTCTTGCTGGCGGCGAGTTGAACAAGAAAAAGGGCGGCAAGCTCCCCTGGCCGCCGCCCTTCCCCATTCCGCCCCCTAACGGAGGGTCCCCACCGGACAACACGGGACACGCCCCTTCCCCGGGGGTCTGATCGCAGGGAAGGATGCGACATGGGGCCCGGATGACGGCGCCACAAGCCCGCAAGACGGATATCAAGGCGCGATGGGGGCAACCCATCGCGCCCTGGCATCACAGCGCGTCGGCGTCGGTCTCGCCCGTGCGGATGCGCACGGCTTGCGCCAGTTCCAGCACGAAGATCTTGCCATCGCCGATCTTGCCGGTGTTGGCGGCGGCCTGAATGGCCTCCACCACCTTGTCGGCCAGGTCATCGGGCACCGCCACCTCGATCTTCATCTTGGGCAGGAAGCTGACGGCGTATTCGGCGCCCCGGTAGATCTCGGTCTGGCCCTTTTGCCGGCCATAGCCCTTGACCTCGGTGACGGTCAGGCCCTGGACCCCCAGGCCGGTCAGGGCATCGCGCACCTCATCCAGCTTGAAGGGTTTGATCACCGCGATAATGAACTTCATCAGACCACTCCCTGATTGGATATTCGTGATCGCCGCGGGGCGGGCCGGCCGGTTCGGGTTTCCCCTTGCCGGCCGGCCGTGGACCCCACGGATCCGCTTAGACTTCAGTCCCTTGGGGATAGCTTACGGCATCCCGGGGGCACGCGCCCAACGCTTAGTGGCCGACGCTCAGTGGATGGACTCGCCGTGCAGGGCGATGTCCAGGCCGTCGCGCTCGACTTCCTCATCGACGCGCAGGCCGATCACCAGGTCGATGATCTTCAGCAGCACGAAGGTGATGACGCCGCACCACACGATGGTGAAGGCGACGCCTTCCAGCTGGGTGATGACCTGGGCGGCATTGCCCTCGATCAGGCCCAGCTTGGTGTCCGGCGCGTCCTTCAGGGCGGCGGCGAAGGCGCCCTCGCTGTTGCCGATGGACATCTTGGCGAACACGCCGGTCAGGATGGCACCGACGATGCCACCGATGCCGTGCACGCCGAAGGCGTCCAGGCTGTCGTCATAACCCAGGGCCTTCTTCAGCGAGGTGGCGGAGAAGAAGCAGATGATGCCGACGGCGATGCCGATGGCGAAGGCGCCCACCGTGTCGACGAAACCGGCGGCCGGGGTGATGGCCACCAGGCCGGCCACGGCGCCGGAGATGATGCCCAGGACCGAGGGCTTGCCCTTCACGGCCCATTCCACGAACACCCACGACAGGGCGGCGGCGGCGGTGGCCACCTGCGTGACCGTCATGGCCATGCCGGCGCGGGGACCGGCGGTCAGGGCGGAGCCGGCGTTGAAGCCGAACCAGCCCACCCACAGCAGCGAGGCGCCGATGAGGCTCAGCACCAGGTTATGCGGGCTGAAGTCGGCGTTGGGGTAGCCCTTGCGCTTGCCGATGACCAGGCAGGCCACCAGGCCGGCGATGCCGGCGTTGATGTGCACCACCGTGCCGCCAGCGAAGTCCAGCACACCCAGCTTGGCCAAGTAGCCATTCGGGTGCCAGACAGTATGGGCGATGGGGGCGTAGACGACCAGCGACCACAGGGTGATGAACACCAGCATGGCCGAGAACTTCATGCGATCAGCGAAAGCGCCGGTGATCAGCGCCGGCGTGATGATCGCGAAGGTCATCTGGTACATCATGAACACCGGCTCCGGGATCGTCGGGGCCAGGGCGTGGGTGCCGGTCGGGTCCATGCCCGCCAGCAGCACGCGGCTGAAGCCGCCGATGAATTCCTTGGCGTCGGCGGCGTCGCTGGCCGCGGAGAAGGCCAAGCTGTATTCAACCAGCGCCCACAGCACGGTGACGAGGCAGGTGATGGCGAAGCTCTGCATCACCATGGCCAGCACGTTGAACTTCCGCACCATGCCGCCGTAGAACAGCGCCAGGCCGGGGATGGTCATCATCAGCACCAAGGCCGTGGACGTCAGCATCCATGCCGTGTCACCACCGCTGATGGTGGGTGCGGCAGGTGCGGCCGCCGCCGCGGCCGGCGCCGCGGCGTCCTGAGCGAAGGCCAGCGCCGGCGCCATGCCGGCCAGCACCATCACCGCCAATCCAAGTAAACGGTTCCCAAGCAAACGGTTCATCTGGCTCCCCATTCCCGTTCGTTTAAGCCGGTTCCGGCACCCCCGGGTCTGCCCCCAGGAACCGGTCCGGCCATCAGCCAACCTGTTCCCCCTTTCAAAGTCCGTGCCGCGAGCCCAATAGGCATGCGAACCGCGGGAACACTGGTCGCCCGCCCGGCGGATTTGTTGCCAAAAGGTTAAAAAAACCGCACCGATTCGGGGTCAACGAGGCGACCAGAGCGGCTAATGCCCACTTTTTAGGCATAACCCTTCCAGCCACACCCTGCGGTTTCAGCTTATTTTTGAAGCTGTTTCAAGCGACTGGCCGTGAAGGTTGAGCAGGCGCGGTAAATGACGAACGAATGATTTCGCTGACAGCCCAAAAGATGGGCATATTTTTCAAAATTGATCGCCAAACCACAACTTATGGAAACCAGTTTCACGCCGCCGGCGGCATCTTACAACCCCACGGGGTAAAAATGCCTTCTTCCCGCCCAGGCCGCAGCAAATCAACCTTTTGTGGCCGCACTGTCCACCCTGCGGCCAAACGTCCCGGTGCAAGCGGGCAGAGTCGGTGCCCGCTTTATGGGCACCAGCCTGGAACTGGCATCGATCTTGCTGCGTCGCAAAACGCAGTCATCGCTACATAACAACAAGCCTCACGGAGAATAACCAATGGCCTCAGTTCGGGAGATTGAAGTCGGCTGTCCGATTGCCAACCGCGCGCCGGCCCCGCGCGGACGCACCACCAAGGCTTTCCTGCTGTCGGCCACCGCCGCCGCCGCGGTCGGCCTGATGGTGGGCCTGTCCGCCATCGCCACGCCGGCCCTGGCGGACGAGGCGGCCCCCACCGAGCCGCCGGGCATCAAATGGTCGGCTTACGCCGAAGCCGGCGCCACCTTCGCCGGCAACGGCCCCACGGGCGGCACCAACTATGGCCACCTGTTCACCGACAAGACCAACCAACTGGTCCTGAACCAGTTGTCCGGCACCATTTCCAAGGATTTGGACCCGAAGGCCGAGGGTTTTGACTGGGGCTTCAAGGTCCAGGCCTTCTACGGCACCGACGCGCGCTACACCCATTTCCTGGGCATCCTCGACACGGGCATCAAGGAACGCACCCAGCTCGACCTGGTGGAAGCCAACGTGCTGCTGCATTTCCCCAGCCCCGGTGCCGGCGGCCTGGACCTGAAGGTCGGCGCGTTCTCCACCCCCCTGGGCGCGGAAGTCATCGCCGCCCCGTCGAACCTGTTCTACAGCCACAGCTACATCTTCAACTTCGGCCTGCCGCTGAAGCACACGGGTGCCCTGGCCACCCTGCACCTGACGCCGGACATCGACCTGTATGGCGGTATCGACAGCGGCGTGAACACGACCCTGAGCGATGGCGACAACAACAGCGCCGCCGCCGGCATCTTCGGCATCGGCCTCAACAACCTGCTGGACGGCAAGCTGACCGTCCTGGCCCTGACCCATGTGGGCCCGGAAAATCCCAGCCTGAAGGCGCCGCTGGGCTATGCCGACGCCAATAATGAGAACCGCTGGATCAGCGATATCACCGCCACCTTCAAGGCGACGGATGAACTGACGCTGATCACCGAGCTGAACTACATCAAGGACGATCTGTTCAACGTCGACGGCGGCGGCATCGCCCAATATGTCAGCTACACCCTGACGCCGGAGCTGACGGCCAACCTGCGCCTGGAATACTGGCGGGACGGCCATGGCTTCTTCGTGGCCGCCTTCCCCGGCAACCGCGACTTCGTCTACCTGGAAAAGGGCGAGCCGCTGGAGAAGGGCGCCATCGGCACCGGCGTGGGCACCAGCTATGGCGAGCTGACCGTGGGCCTGACCTGGAAGCCGGCGGACCTGGGTGTGCTGGACGGCCTGACCCTGCGGCCGGAGGTGCGCTACGACAAGGCCAACCACAACGCCTACGACAACCTGACCAAGGACGACCAGTTCACGTTCGGTGTCGATTTGATCCTGCCTTTTGGCGGCTGATCCGTTACCATATTCGGGGCGGGCGGTTCCTTTGGACCTGCCCGCCCTTATAATTCAGGGATGAACAGGATGCGGCGCGGGCCTGGGCCGGCGCCGGTTTCGTTTGGTGCGTTTGGACTTGCATGCGGATGCCCCTCCCCAACCGGGGCCGGGCAGGCCGTGTCCTGTTCTTTCCCATGGCGGCGAGAGCCCTTGCGGAGGCGTGGTTTGTTGACAGGTTCGCCGGTTTCCTCGCGCATAGAGCCCCCATCGGCCATGACCGTTCCCAGCCCGGTTCCCCTGGATACGCCGTCCGCTCGGCTGACGACCGAGCCCGCGTTCGCCGCGAGCGACGATACCCATTCCGACGACCGTTATCGCCGCCTGTTCGAGCAGGCGCCCTGGGGCCTGTTTCAGACCACCATCGACGGCCGTTATCTGGATGCCAACCCCGCCCTGGCCCGGCTGTACGGCTATGACAGCCGCGAAGACATGCTGGGCGCGCTGACCGATATCGGGGCGCAGCTCTACGTCGATCCCGGCCGCCGCGAGGCCTTCGTCGCCGAAATGCGGGCGCGGGGCGTCATCCAGGGCTTTGAATCCCGTATCCGGCGGCGCGACGGCACCATCATCTGGATCGCCGAAACCTGCCGGGAGGTGCGCGACGCGAACGGCCACCCCCTGTATTACGAAGGCACGGTGGAGGAGATCACCATCCGCAAGGAGGCGGAGCAGGCCCTGCGCGCCGCCAATGAGAAGGCGCAGCGCGCCAATGAGGCCAAGGAGCGATTCCTGGCCCTGGTGACCCATGAGCTGCGCACCCCCCTGCACGCCATCCTGGGCTTCGGCGACCTGATCGCCCAGCTCGACCAGGATGAGGTGGCGGAGCGGGACGATTACCTGCGGGAGATCACTGGTGCCGGCAACCGGCTGCTCCGCACCATCAACCGCCTGCTGGAGTACACCCGCCTGGCCTCCGGCGCCGCGGCCAGCGAGCTGCAACTGATCGAACTGGAACCTTTCATCGCCCGCCTGATCCGTCAGATGGGCGGCGGGCAAATGGGCGGCGGACGGGAGAAGCGCGTGCGCATCCAGCACGAGGCGGAAACGACGGCGCCCTGCGTGCTGGAGGTTGACGGCAACCTGCTGAACCGGGCCCTGACAGAGCTGCTGGCCAACGCCCTGGCCTATTCCCCACTCGACCAGGCGGTGGTGGTGGAGATCGGCCAGCGACGGGAGGGCGTGACCTTGCGCGTCATCGACCAGGGTCGCGGCATGTCGCCGGAGGAATTGCAGGCCGCGGCCGTTCCCTTCGGCAGCGTCATCCTGCAGGCCCGCTCGCGCCAGCAGGGCTTGGGCCTGGGCCTGCCCATCGTGCAAAGCATCGCGGCGATGCTGGGCGGCCAGCTGGACCTGGCCAGCTCCTTGCTGAACGGCACCGTCGCCACCCTGTACCTGCCGACCCCGGCGGGGCGCTTGTCCTAATTGTTGGGCGTGGCGGCGCTGGGGGGAACGGCGGGCGGCCCGGCGGCGCACAGCGCCTCCACCTTCGCGGCCAGACGCTCCACCACCACCGGCTTCAGGAAGAAGGCGTCGGCGCCGGCGGCCAGCACCGCCTTCTCGTCGGACCGTTCGCTGTAGCCGGTGTAGAGCACACAAGGCATATCGGGGCGCCGCGTCTTCAACAGCGCGATGAGGGCCATGCCGGTCATGCCGGGCATGGTCTGGTCGCTGACGACCGCGTCGAAGGCCATGGGGCTTTCCTCGAACACCTCCAGCGCCTCCGCGGGGGTTTCGCAGATGGCGACCTCGTGCCCGCGCCGGGACAATCCCTCCAGCAGCATGTCGCCCATCTCGGCCGCGTCGTCCACCACCAGGATGCGCAGCCGGCGGGGCGGTGTCGCCTTGACGATGGGCGCCGCCGCCAGGGGGGCCGCGACGGTTCCCGGCCCGCCGATCGGCAGAAGGATGCGCAGCAAGGCGCCCTCGCCCTCCGCTGACATCACCATCATGCCGCCACCATGGGCGCGGACGATGCCGTAGACCACAGGCATGCCCAGGCCGGTGCCCCGCCCCTTGCCCTTGGTGGTGAAGAAGGGCTCGAACAGGCGGGTCATAACCTCCATGGTCATGCCATGCCCCTCGTCCTCCACCTCCAGCACGACATGCGGGCGGCTCTTATCGAAGGGCAGCGCCTCGTGCTCGGCCCACCGCCCCTCCTGCACGCGGGCGTCCTGCGGCGCCGGACCGGGGAACAGGCGGATACGGATACGCCCCCCTTCCCCCCGGCGGGCATCGTGGGCGTTCAGCACCAGGTTCATCAGCACCTGGACCAACTGCGTGGGATTGGCGCGCACATTGGGCACGGTCCCGGCGATCTGGAAGATCATCTCCGTGGTCGCCGGCACGGCGGAGCGCAGGATGCCCCGCGCATCCTCCAGCACCGCCACGGGCGACACCGCCTGCAACTCCCCCTTGTCGGAACGGGCGAAGGTCAGGATCTGGCTCACCAGTTCCTTGGCCCGCTTGCCCACGGCGCTGATGCGGGCGACATAGCTGTGGGCCTTGTCGTTCGGATCCAGGTCGTCCAGCAGGAATTCGACATAGCCCAGCATGGCGCCCAGCAGGTTGTTGAAGTCGTGAGCGACGCCGCCGGCCAGCCGGCCGATGGCCTCCATCTTGTCCTGCTGCAAGACCTGGCGTTGCAACTCCTCCCGCTCGCGGGCCGCCCGGCGGGTGGCGGTGACGTCGCGCAGCACCAGGACGATGTCCCCGTTGGGCCGCAGGCTCAGCGTCGTCTCGTACACCTCCATGGTGCGGCCCCAGATGCTTTCCCACCCCTCGTTGATCGTGTGGGCGTAGCCGGTGGCCAGCAAGTCCTCACGTCGGCGCAGCCGCCCCTCCTCCGCGAGGGCCACCGTCTCCGGCGTCAGCAGTTCCAACCACCGGTGCCCCACCACCGCCGCCTCGTCGGGCGCGCCCAAGAGGGATATCGCCGCCGGGTTGGCATAAAGGACGGTGTAGTCCCGGTCGAACAGCACGATGGCGTCCTTGGCGGCGCCGACGCCGGCCAGCATGCGTTCCAGCGCCGTGGTCCGCTCCTCCACCTGGCCGCGCAGGCGGTCGCGTTCGGCCAACGCGCCGCGAAAGCGGACCAGCGCGCGGGCGATGCCACCGATCTGATCCTGCCGCTCCGTGTCCGGCACGGGCGCCGCCTCGTCCCGCTCCAACGTGTCGACGACCCGCGCCATGCGCGCCAGCGGCACACCGATGATGGCCCGCACCGCCGCCACCAGCACCAGGCTGACCAGCAGGCCCGACGCCAGGGCCGCCAGCATGATGGCGGTGCCGATGCCGGCGAAGGGCGCGCTCAAGCCTTCCACCGGCACGTCCAGCAGCAGCAGGCGGCGGTTGTCGCCCGGGAAGAAGGTCATGGGCACGGCATAGCGGCGCACACGATGGCCGGCGGTGTCCATCCGCTCCACCTCATAGGACTGTACCTTCAGCACCCGGTCCAGTTCATCCGGGCCCAGCTGGAATTGCGGCCCATCCCCCACCGTGGCCTTGGTGGCCAGCAAGGCATGGTCGGGATGGTAGGTCCAATTGCCCTCGCGGTTGATCATATAGAGGCTGCCGCCCAGGGGGCGGCGGGAATCCAGTTCCTTCGCCCGCTGTTCCAGCGACAGGTCCGTCCCGGCCACGCCGATCAGCCGGCCATCCACGATGACCGGGATGGTATAGGAAATCATCCAGGTGGGGCGGCCCAGCACCGGGTAGAGATAGGGGGGACCGCCTGGCGCCGCCGGCTCTGGGCCGGAATGGCGTAATAGTCGTCGCGGTAGAAGTCCGGCCGCACCTCGCCCAGCTTAACGTCGGACGGGCCGTCGGAGACGTAATAGGTGGCGAAGCGCCCGCTCTCGGGCAGGCCCAGGGCCGGGTCCCCGTTCCTGAAGGACTGGTCCGCCCCCATGAAGTCCGGTTCCGCCAGGAACCAGAAGCCGACCATGTTGGGGTGGGCCAAGGCGGTGCGCGCGATATAGGTGGCCACCACGCGCCGGTCGCTGGCCCCGGTGGCGACCATGCTTTCCACCTGGCGGGCGAGGCCCTCGACGAACGCGATCTTTTCCCGGGTGATGGCGGCGATCTCGCCCGCCTGCTTGTTGGCCAAATCCTGGCCGTAATCGATTGCGAACCGCTGCACCACGGCGCGGCTGCTGCGCACCGCGACGAAGGCGGTGCCCGCCGCCGCCAGCAGGACCAGCGGCACCAGGATGAACAGCAGACGGGTGGTGATGCTGCCCCGGATCAGGGAAACCCGTGCGGGGGCGTCAGGCGGCCGGCTCACACGCCTCCTTCCCTGGCTGGGCCAGGAACCGGGCCAGCGCGTCGCCCAGGCCGCCGCCGCTCTTTTCCGCGATGGCGGCGCCGTAGATCAGTTGCGCGGCGCGCAGGCAGGGGCCGGTGATGACCTCCGCCCCGTCGCTGAGGATCAGCAGCGGCATGGCGGGGTGAATTGCGCGGATCTCACGGGCCAATTCCAATCCATCCATCTCCGGCATCAGCAGATCCGAAATGACGGCACGCACCGGTTGGGTCGCCAGCAGAAGAAGCCCCTCCCGGGCCGAGGCGGCCATGATGGGGGTTTCCCCCAAACGTCGCACCGCCTCGCACAGATAGTCGCGGAAATAGGGGTTGTCGTCGACGATCAGGATGGCACTCATTGGGATAGGCTTCCGGGCGATGAACTGGAACGGGCGGCGCGGGATTCGCGGCCCCGCATAAAACCGCAACCGTTCGCCGGCGGCATCTGTCGTTAAGGCTATCGATCCGGGGATTTGGGATAGTGGGGGATAGCGCGCCGCTATCCCACGATCCGGCATGGGCGCCATGCGGGCCGGCGGATCACGCGCGTCCGATGAGGCCAAGATCGCGGGCCCGCGTCACCGCCTCCACCCGGTTCTTGGCGCCCAGCTTGCGCAGGATACGGCGGGTGTGGAGCTTGATCGTCACCTCCTGCAGATCCAGGACGCGGCCGATCTCCTTGTTGGTGGCGCCGCTGGCCAAGTGGGCCAGCACCTGACATTCCCGTTCCGTCAGCAGCCCGCCATCAGGCCCCGCACCATGGGGGGCACACCATGTGGCATGGGCGCCAGGGCGCCCGCCATGCGCAGGGCCACGTCGACCGGCACCACGCTGCCGCCCGCCGCCACCACCTTCAGCATCTGCACCAGGGCGGCGCTGGGCAGCGTCTTGGGCAGGAAGGCGCAGGCCCCTCGGGTCAGCGCCTCGCGCGCCACGGTGGCGTCGTCATGGCCGGTCACCACGGCGACGGGCGCGTCGATGCCGGCGGCGTCCAGCCGGTCCAGCCCCGCGCCACCCTCGCCCCCCGGCAACTGCCAGTCCATGACCACCAGGTCGAAATCCTGATCCTCCGGCCGCTGGGCCAGGGCGTCCAGCTCCTCCAGCGAGCCGACGGAGGTCAGGCTGACCTCCGGCCAGTCGCGCATGAGGTACAGCTCCAGCGCGTCGCGGTACATGGGATGGTCATCGGCGACCAGCACCCGCAACGGCCTTTTCGCGGCATGTTCCACGGCATCCCCCCCGCAAGCCCCACACCCCAACCGGTGGCGTCCGTTGGCCGGCACTGTTCTTTGCCGCCATCATCCGCCCATGGTCCCACCAAGACAACAGTTTCAAAACAGTACGTTGGCATAGGGTGTCCCGCCGGGCGGGCCCTCGGACCGCCATGGCGCCGCCGTTTACAGCCCTCGGCCGCATCGGATACGGTGCGGCGCAGCTTGGGTCTAAACCAGCGGCGCCCGCCTGAAGGACGCGCCGCCTTGGGAGGTCGATATGGGAATGGTGGGGCGCGCCAGCCACGGCGGCGCGGGTAGGGGGCTTTGGCGCCGGGCGTTGGCCGGCACGATCCTGGCGGGCGCCTTGATGACGATGCCGGCGCTGGCCGCCGACAGTGCGGCGGGTGTCTCGGCAGGCCCGGCTCTCACTGTGGAACGCATGCTGGGCAGCCCGTCCTTGAACGGCCCCCGCGCGCGCGGCGTCAAGTTCTCCCCCGACGGCGGCCTGGTCACCTACCTGAAGGCCAAGGCCGACGACGCCAACAAGACCGACCTGTGGGCCTATGATATCGCGGCCGGCACCGACCGCCTGCTGGTCGACAGCAGCCAGTTCAGCGCCAAGGAGAGCGAGGAGGAGCGCGGCCGCCGCGAGCGCCAGCGCATCCGCGACACCGGCATCGTCGACTATGGCTGGGATGACGCGGGGCGCACCCTGCTGTTCCCCATGGCGGGCGACGTCTTCGTCATGCCCCTGGGCGGCAGCCCGACGCGCATCACCAACAGCGCCGCCACCAAGGACGCCGCCATCGACGCCCGCTTCGCCCCCGGCGGCACGCTGGTCAGCTACGTGCGCGGCAACAACCTCTATGTCTATGACCTGGCCAAGGGGCAGGAACGCGCCCTGACCCAGGACGGCGCCGGCACCCTGTCCTACGGCACGGCGGAGTTCGTGGCGCAGGAGGAGCTGAAGCGCAACACCGGCTATTGGTGGTCGCCCGGCGCCCGCTATGTCGCCTACACCCGCGTGGACGAGTCCGACGTGCCGCTGGTCAGCCGCTATGATTACGGCGCCGAGGGCGTGACGGTGGTGCCGCAGCGCTATCCCTTCGCCGGCGGCCCCAACGCCAAGGTGACCCTGCAGGTCATGGACATGGCCACGGGTGCCGTGACCAAGGTCAACCTGGGTGACCCCGCCGGCTATTACCTGGCCCGCGTGGACTGGCGCCGCGACGCGTCGGAGGTGCTGGTCCAGCGTCTGAGCCGGGACCAGAAGCGCCTGGATCTGCTGGCGGTGAACCCGGCCACGGGGGCGGTGCGCACCCTGCTGACGGAACAGAGCAAGACCTTCCTGAACCTGCACGAGGATCTGCGGGTCCTGGCCAACGGCAAGATCCTGTGGGCCTCGGAACGCACCGGCTTCAAGCACCTGTACCTGTGCGACCATGAGGCCGCCAACTGCCGCGCCCTGACCAAGGGCGATTGGATGGTGGACGCCGTCGTCGGCGTGGACGAGGCCGGCGGCCGCGTGTTCTTCACTGGCTTCCGCGAGGGGCCGCTGGACCACCATGTCTATTCCGTGGGCCTGGCCAAGGGCGACGTGAAGGCCCTGACCTCCGGGGACGGCTGGCACGGCGCCGTCATGGCGGCCAAGGGCGGCAACTGGCTGCACAGCTATTCCGGCCCGCACCAGCCGCCGCAGCTGTCGGTGGAGGACGCCAAGGGCAACCGCGTCACCTGGCTGATCGAGAACAAGCTGGATGAGGCCCACCCCTTCGCCCCCTATCTGGCCGGGGAGATCGAACCGGAATTCGGCGTGCTGAAGGCCGATGACGGCAGCGACCTGCATTACATGATGCTGGTGCCGCCGGGGGCGAAAACGAGCGGCAAGAAGTATCCCGCCATCGTCAACGCCTATGGCGGCCCGGCGGCGGCCCTGGTGAGCCACGCCTGGGGCGACGCCCAGTCCGGCTTCGCCCAGGTGCTGGCCCGCAACGGCTATGTCGTCATGGTGCTGGATAACCGGGGCACGCCGCACCGGGGCCAGGCCTTCCTATCGGCCACCTACCACCATTTCGGCTCGGTGGAGGTGGCGGACCAGGTGAAGGGCGCCAACTTCCTGAAGTCCCTGCCCTTCGTGGATGGCCAGCACCTGGGCTTCTACGGCCACAGCCACGGCGGCTTCATGACCATCATCATGCTGACCCGCGCGCCTGGCGTCTTCGCCGCCGGGGCCGCCGGCGCCCCGGTGACCGACTGGCGCCTGTACGACACCGCCTACACCGAACGCTACCTGGGCGATCCCAAGGACGGCCCGGCGTATGAGGACTCCAGCGTCTTCAAGGACCTGAAGAACATCCAGGGCCGCCTGCTGGTGATCCACGGCATGGCCGACGACAACGTCTTCTTCGACAACACCACCAAGCTGCTGCGCGCCCTGCAGCAGCAGGGGACGCGGTTCGACCTGATGACCTATCCGGGCCAGCGCCACGGCTTCTACGACACCTACGCCAACATCCACCGCTATAACACCATGCTGGACTTCTTCGACCGCACCCTGCGGCCGGCCGGCAGCGCGGTCACGGCGGGCGGCGCCCCGCAGGCCGGCACGCCGTAAGGACCACCATCCGGGCGGGCAATACCCGCCCGGAAACGACAAAGCCACCGATCCCGCCGGGTCGGTGGCTTTTCTTTTGACCTGGGCGCGAAGACGCGGCGGCGGCGCGCAGCCCGCTGCCCCGCCCGCCTTACTCCGCCGCGCGCAGCACCGGCTCGGAGGAATTGGCCGTCTGCCCCTCCTGGATCATCTCGCGCATGGTGTCGAAGCACTTGCCGCAGCGGGGCGCGCACCCCTGGGCCTTGAACACCGCCCCGACACTCTGCGCCCCCGCCCCGACATGGGTGCGAACGGTACGGCAGTTGATGGCGTTACAGACGCAGACATACATGGCGCGGGCACCCACCCAGAGGCTGATCTGGGACCTAAGATAGTGAGAGGCGTTCGCAATGGCAAGAGTGATTCTGCGAGGCATTCGCGGGTGGGTAGATGGAAGGAACTGGGTAGGAAGTGATGTTACCGCTGTCCCGGAAATTGGGCCCTGAAGCCTATTTCTATTTTGTGTCGAAAAGGAACAAGAGGTTGCCTGACGCACACACCCGGAAGCAGTCATTCTGAGTGTAATATTGAGGCGGCTACCACACCCGAAATAATAAGAAATTCAAAGCCTAACGCGTCAGAAGCCTCAGCCCCATAGCGTGCTCGTAGCATACCTGGATGAAATCACCCAACGCCCCGTATCGCTTATTCAGAACGGCGTTATCGGCAATGATGGTCGAAATGTCCCCATCCATCAGGTGCCCTTGATACACAAGCCAACCGACGAGGTGTGGGGTGGTGCGAACTCGGCCCAGTCCGAGAGTGTTCTCTCCCACCTTGCGAGCAGTCCGATCATCAGTCAGGAAACCGCTGGAAAGCTTCCGGGCCAGAGCCAATGCGGCAAGTTCGCCGCGGTGAAAACGCCCGAGTTTGCTCACATTTGCGGCCAATTCACGAAGGTCGTCGATCGCCAAAGAATGTACGGTGAAGTGCTTTTCTGACGCTAACTCATCGGAGAGCTTCTTGCGCAGATCTGCTCTTTCTGGGGACTTCCAGGGTTTCACCAAACACTCATACCGGACGTATTCGGCCAGGATGAAATGGCAACGTCCTTTGGCGGCAGTAGTCAGGGTTCGGCTGGAAAGAATGTTCCAGACGGCGCAGGTGTCTATGGCGGCGATGGAAGGAAATGATTGCACCGCCTCGTCACGAGGAGCATCAACCATGGTGTAAACTCGTCCCGAACAGCATAGCTATATCACCGACCTCCGAAGGCTCAACGAGCAGCATATCCGCAACCCTAGCTAGTGATATGTGACCCTGGCGATGCGCATCGAAGGCCTGTCGCACATAGGCTGCGTGCAACCCATTGGAGAGAAGCGCAGTCTTCTGCTCTAATTGCCGGGCGGTGTAGTCGCCCATCAATTCAGGTTCTTGCTTGTATGGAAGACGGGGTTTAGCGTCCTTGATCAAGGCAACAGCCTCCTCATCGAGAAGTCTATCCCGTTTCAAGGCCGACAGTAGGGCTGGGATCGAGACGAAAAGACGACCGGCAACCTCGGCCACCTTTTCAGGCCGTCGCCACTGGTCAGCGTCCCCAAACATCTTCAGTAACTCCGGAGGCATCAGAAAGCATGACGCAAACGTGCTCGCTCGCAGTTCGATAAACTCCCCACTGTTGGCATCGTTGAGGTCGGATACGTTGTAGCCCTTGTCGGCATCCAACAGTGCATGTCCCGCCTCATGGGCGGCGCTGAAGCGTTGCCGGTAGATATCGTCGTTGTAGTTGACGAGGATACAGCGCCCCGCCTCGGGGTGACGTACGAACAGACCTGAAATCGTCGAACTGGGTAGCGACCGACGGAACACGCGAAGATCTGATTTCCGAAGCCAATCGAAAATATCGGGGATTATCGCATTAGGCTTTAGCTTGTGATGTGCTCGTAGTTCCTTAGCGCAATCGATACCGTGACCTTTGAAGAAATTGCCACGCGGGGTGAACTGGAATTTCTCTCCTATGGCTCGATGCCCGCTCATTTCCTCGAGTAGGGCTTGTGACTTGCACAGGTGCAGGAACTCGGCAATGGCGTGCCTATCGGACGCGGCTAGTCGCCCGCCTTCCGATCGCAGCAGCATCGTGACGTTCTCATCGGGATTGGCGGCGTCGTCCTCAATGAGCCAGGGAAATTCACACCTGAAGAAGTCAGCAAGGATCAGTACCTCGTCGCCGGTCGGCGTAGCACTTCCAGCCTCCATCGCTTGAAGCGCCTGGGAGCCAATGCCTGTGCGCTCGGCTACTTCGCTCAGCGTGTTATTGTATTGTTCCCGCAGCCCCCGAAGCTTCCTGGCAAACCCTTGGGTCGTAAAGGCCATCTAGGCACCGTTTCGGCGGATTTCGCCGTCCTATCTCCGAGCGCCGCTAAATTCGGCAATTATATTGATCAGAGCCGTGGTCGCCGCGCTATCGCCTCAACTAGATTCTGAAGCGCCTTTTATCAAACAGGATATAGAAAGATGAAATAGCGATAAAAAATTCAATTCCCACCGCCATAACGACATTCAGGATTCTACCAAAAAAATAATACCGACGCCGAGCGCTGCAATACCATCAATGATTTTCGCATTTATGGCTTTTAATTTTAAAAAGAACTTCAAAAATTCTCGTTGGAAAGCAACATCTGAACAACAAGAACTTGGCTATCCATTGCTATTTCTTTAAATCCCCAGGAGCAAAAACCTTAAATCATCGGTTGCACATCCTACGAGATGCACTCCGCTTCCGCAAGGCGATTTGGCTCTGATGAGAAACGAATACTCAAGCCTGAACTGCCCCCTCACCGCGCCGCGCACAGCGGCAGGGGGCGGGGCGGCGGTGGGGGGTGGTCGCGGCGATACTGGGCGATCAGGGGCGCCAGCGCCGCCTGAGGCCAGTAGACCGGGGAACCGATGGTGCGCAGGCAGGCGGCGTTCCAATAGGTGCCTGCGTCCGACGGCGGGCGGCCTGCCGCCACGGCGTGGGCGACGGCGGCGATGTCGGCGGCCTCGGGATAGATGTAGAGCGTGGTGGGCGCGTCCTTCACCGTGGCGCCGATAACGGCGGCGTCGGCCGGGGACCAGCTGGTGCAGCCGTTGCTGCGGCCGCCGGTATAGTCCACCAGCGTGCCCTGGATGACATAGCCGTCCGCGTCGGCGTAGGGGCTGCGCCGGTCCGGGCGCCGGCACAGGCCTTTCAGCGTCACGGCGGCGTGGCCGCCGATGGCGCGCTGGCGGGCGTTCGCCGTCTCGCCCTCACCCTCGAACTGCACGAAGGCGCGCAGCAGGGGGACGTCCTGGCCCGGGGCGGCCAGGTAATAGCCCTTGAAGGACGCCTTCGTCTCCGCCGTGACATAGGCGCCGCCGGCGGTCAGTTCAGAATCCTGGGCGTTGCCGAAGTGGCGCGCGCACTCCCGCCCATTGGCGAAATCGGCCAGCCCCTCCAGCCGGCGCCCGGCGCCGTGGCCGGCCGGCATGGCCTGGAAGGTGCGCGCGGCCTCGCAGATCATGTAGAAGCGGCGGCCGGGCGCCCCGTCCTCCTCGGTGTTGGGGCGCGTGGCGTCCATGGCGAAGTAGCAGGGATTGCGCGCCGCGCCCTCCGCCACCTTGCGCAGGTACAGCGCCCGCGCGCGGGCCAGCACCGGCGCGGCGATCTGGCCCGCGCCCTCCCCAACATAAGGGGCCAGCCAAGCCGGCGGGGCGGACGCCTCCTCAGCCCCTACTGGCGCCCCGACGGGCAGCATCACCAGCGCACCCCACAGCCCCAGCGTCGCGCCCAACCGTGCCCGTCGCACCCCTCGCCTCCCACCATTGCATCCTTGATGGGGAGTATAGCGGCATCGGACCGGAAGGGCCTATGGGCCTACAGCCGCACGCTGGTGCGCAGGCCCAGCACCAGGCCGTCGCCCACGGGCACGGTGCGGCCGGGCGCCAGGACGTTGCCACCGGGGTGGATGACGTACTGGACGTTGGGCTGCACCGTGGCCCAGCCCGCCACCACCGCCTGGTAGCTAAGCTCCAGCAGCACCTCATGATCGCGCACCGGGTAGAACGGCCGGCCATAGGCGCGATAGTCCTGGTCCAGCCCGGCGGCGGCGGAACCGATCTGGGCGTAGGCCCCAGCCAGGCCGGCGGTGTCCTCCGGCCGGCCGGGCAGGATGCCCTTCCAGGTCAGGCCGCCATCGGCATAGACGGTGATGAGGTTGCGGTCCGCCGGCGCGCCGGCCAGCCGCAGGAAGGCGGACAGGCCCGCGTCCGGCCTGTCCCCGCCGCGCCACAGGGGTACATCCGCCACGCCATAGGCGCCCCAGTCGTTACGCCGGCGGGCGGGCACCCCGCTGGACCGGGGATCGGCCAGGGTCAGGCCGTCGCTGGCGTGGTGCTCATCATTGAAGGTGCCGCCGTGGAACCACGCGCCCAGCTTGACGATGGGCACCGCCCCGTCCGCCAGCGGCTGATACTGGGCCTCCAAAATGGTGAAGACGCCGCCGGAAAAACTGAAGGTGGTGCCGCTGGTATCCTGGGTCTGGGCGTCGCCCGACGCACCTCCGGCCGGGTCGCCAGCGAAGACCGCGCCCAGGAAGGACAGCTCCGGGGTGGCCGCGACCTGCACGCGGGCGCCGGGCGTGGCCAGGGGATAGGCGGGGCCGCCACCGGGCAGGTCGGCGCCGGTGATGGCCTGCCAGCCGAAGGTACCGTTGACGAACAGGGCCGCCCCCCGGCTGGTGACGAACTCGTCATCCGCCGCCAATTGGCCCAGGCGGACGGACACCCGGCCGTCCCACAGCGACTGCTGCGCCCATAGGGTGAACAGGCGCGGGCCGGGCAGCGCCTCGATGTTGCTGACGGTGGCGATGTTCTGCAGGCAGCAGCGGCTGAGCCCATGGCCATGGATGCCGTAGGCGGTGGCGTGGAACAGCAGGCCGTGCCAGTCGAACGCCGCCTGGGCGTCCAATTCCACCGTCGCCTCCAGCCGGCCCTCCCCCACCGTGTCGCGCTTCACGCCGCCCTGGGCCAAGTCGAACGCCTCCCCCACATAGACCAGGTTGAGCGACAGGCCGTCGTCCTGAAGCCGGGAGCGCAGGCCGCCCCAGTCGCCGGTCAGGACGTCGCGTTGCCAGAAGCCGGGCGGGGTGGTGGCCTCCTCCTGCGCCTGCGCCGGCGCCAGGCCCAGCGGGAGGATGGCCAGGATGGCGGGCCAAGGCCGGGCGCGGCGGATCATCCCCGTCCCCTCACTGCGCCGCGGCATCGAGCACACGGCGGGTCATGTCGCATATGAAGGTCTGCAGATCAGCGTCGCGCCGCCCGCCTTGGATCTCCACCTGGCCGAACACCTGGGTCTGGTAGCGTCCGCCCCGGTAAAGCCGCAGCTCCACCGACATCAGGCGATGGCGGCCGAACAGCCGGTCGGCGGTGGGTCGGGGCGGCCCGATGGAGCGCGAAGCGCCGCCGGCATAGGGATTGGGGCGGAAGGTCCATTCCACCCGGTCAGCGGCCGCGAAGCCCGCGGCGAAGAAGGTCTGTCCGCCGCCCGGCGTGTTCTGGCCGGCGGTGCTCATCACCATGACCAGAAAAGGCGCCACCTCCTGCGGTTGAAAGCCTGGCAGGTCGCCCTGGGCCGTCACCGCCAGGGGAACGCCTTGTGCCCAAGCCCCCCTCGACATGCCGCCAACGGCCGCCACCGTGCCCGCCCCCAGGATCACGGCGCCCAGCATCACGGCGGCCAGGGTCATGGCCCGGCGCGTTGCCGGGTGACGGGGGAAGCGGGTGGATCGGGCGATCATCGCATCCTCTTGGGGACGGCCGTGATGACAACGGGATAGCACGGCTTTCGCACCACCACCGCCGCAACCAGCCATTGTAACAAAACGACAATCCGGGCCCCAGACCGGGCGGCGGCGCGGCACCCACAACAATCACTCTGATGAGAATTTTTCTTTTACATACCCTTATAGCGTGCGATAGACAGATCAGTCATATCCTAATCCGTTCAAAGAATTAACAAGTTCACGACGAGACGACCCTCATGCGCTCTATTTCAGGCTCGCGGCGACTGGCCGCCCTTCCGCTCACCGCTGTGCTGTTGCTGGCCGGCTGCGGCGGCTCCAGCGACACGATCCAGATCGGCTCCAGCAGGACGGGCACCCTGCCCCTGCCGCCCTGGACGGACAAGCCGGCCACCGGGGCGGTGCAGCAGTTGCCGACGCCGACCACGTGGGGCAGTTGGTACGGGATCGATCAAGGCTGGACGCTGGAGCAGCGCGAAGCCTTCTGGTTCACGCCCCAAGGCTCGTGGATGATCCCCTATGGCTGGCTGCTGGCGCTGGAGCAGTCGGGGAACGAACTCCCGTTCACGGCCCCGGAGAACATGGCGCGCCTGGGCTACATCCCGGCCCCCAAGAGCGTATGGAATCCCGACGGGTTGCCGATCGGCTTCACCGTGTCGCCCCCCTTGGCCGACAAGAACGGCAAGCCCGGCATCGCCTGGGCCGGCCCCAACTGTGCCGCGTGCCACAGCAACGAGGTCACCTACAAGGGCAAGGCGTTGATCATCGACGGCGCCCCGTCGCTGGCCGATTTCTACCACCTGAACATGGATTTGCTGGACGCCCTGGTCACGACCTCGGAACAGCCGGCCAAGTTCGACCGCTTCGTCAAGACACTGGTGGAGCGCAAGTTCCTGCCGGCGGACACGCGCCAGGCGCGCGAGGAGCTGCAGAGCCAGATGGCGGAGCACGAGATATGGCTCAGCGACTATCTGAAGCACAATCTGTGCGGCGACAGCCACGGCGGCGACTGCCTCGGCGGCAAATCCGCGGTGGAGACGGCCCGCGCCTCGGGCGGCTCGAGCTATGATGCCTATCTCGCCAACAACCGCGCGGTGCGCGAGGCCCTGACGGACGAGGCCAAGACGGAACCGACCAAGGCCATCAACCGGGACGAGGTGTACCGCAAGGGCTATGTCCCCCTGCCCGGCAACGGCCGCATCGACGCCATCGGCGCCATCTTCAACCAAGTGGCCGGGCCCAACATAGCGGTCGCGCACGCCAACTACTCGCCCTCCAACGCGCCGGTCAGCTATCCCTTCCTCTGGGGGGCGCCGCAAGCGGACCGGGTGCAATGGAACGGCTTCGGCGAAAACACCTCGGTTCTCGGTCTGGGCGTCGGCCCCCTGGGGCGTAACGTGGGCGAGGTGCTGGGTGTCTATGGCCGTGTCGAGGTCCGGCCCAGGGACCCGAGCCAGTGGACGACGCCCGATGGCTCGTTCGAGACCCCGAACCTGCCGACGCCCACCATCGGTTTCGCCAACACGGTGCTGGTCAACAACCTTGGCCATATCGAGAAATGGCTGTCCGACCTGCGCTCCCCCCGCTGGCCGGAGGGTGTCCTGCCACCCATCGACAAGGCGCTGGCCCAGGCGGGCGAGGCCATCTACACCGGCAAAAGCGTGGAGGGGGTCAACTGCGCCTCGTGCCACCAGGCCGTGAAATTCGAGGATGAGGGCAAGTCCTACAACGCCGTCCTGGTCCAGACCTCGGTGGTGGGCACCGATCCGGCGATGGCCGACAACTACATGCTGGAGCGCAATACCCGGACCACCCGGTTCTGGGAAAGCGGCAAGCTGGAGGGCAAGTCGCAGAACGTGGTCGAGTTCTGGAAGTCTTACGGCCCCACGCTGGAAACCCGCGGCGTGGCGCTGGTGGACCAGGTGGCCGGCGTCCTGGTCTCCGACCTCGGGACGACCATCGCGGCGGCACGCCTCAGCAAGACCTACAGCGGCACCGTGCCGGACATCGGCGACCAGCGGTCCTACAAGGCGCGCCCCTTGACCGGCATCTGGGCCACGGCCCCCTATCTGCACAACGGCTCCGTGCCGTCGCTGGCCCAGTTGCTGACCCCGGCGGAGGATCGCGTCGCCACCTTCCGCGTCGGCAGCCGGGAAATCGATCCGGTGGATGTCGGCTATTCCACCGCCGAGGATCCGTCGCACCCGACCTATGAGTTCGACACCCGTCTGCCTGGCAACAAGAACTCCGGCCATTCCGGCCACGCCTACGGCACCGAGCTGAACGCGGATCAAAAGAAGGCCCTGATCGAGTACCTGAAGACCCTGTGATCTCCAGGGTGATCGCCAGAGTGATCACCAGGGTGCATGATGTCTGGCAGGAGCCGCGGGCGTAGTGGCGGAAACGCCCGCGGCTCCCCGTCTTTCAGGAAAGCCCCATCTGTGCACCTGTCATCAGCAAAAGGCCGGAATGCCGCCCTACGGGTAACCTTGTCGGCCGTCGCCCTCTGCCTGGGCTCCGCCTGTTCGGAGAGGGGGGCCGCCTATTACCGCCCCATCGCCGAAGCCGACTATCCCAAGGCGGACGGACCGGGTGAGGTGCTGGCGCCACATGAGGCGGATGACGCGGCGCGCCTGGCCGCCATCATCCACGCCCATCTGCTGCATCTATACGGCACCGGCCCGGTGCGGCGGGACGCGCATCCCAAGGCCCACGGCTGCGCGCGGGCCACCGTCACCGTACACGCCGACGTGCCCCAGGCCCTGCGCCGGGGCCTGTTCGCCGCCCCGGCCGAGTATCCGGCCATCATCCGCTTTTCCAACGCCAACGAGGCGGTGCAACGATCGGACCATGAGAAGGATGGCCGGGGCATGGCCATCAAGATTTATGACGTGCCGGGCCAGCCGCTGACCGTCGCCCCCGATGACCGTCCGTCGCAGGACATCATCATGATCAACTATCCCACCTTCCTGGTCGCATCGCCGGACGACTACGTGACGCTGGTGGGCTATGTCGACAGTGGCGACCGCCTGACCCAACTTCTCCAGCCCCTGCTGGTGTTCACCGCCATCGGGTGGAAGGGCACGATGAACGCGCTGGGCGCCACCAGCTCCCTCATCGACAACCCGCTGAACACACGCTACTGGTCCATGGTGCCCTACCAGCTGGGCACGGGCGCCGACGCCCAGGCGGTGAAGTATTCAGCCCGCCCCTGCCAGCAGCGGCCGGTGGTCATCCCCGGCGGCGACGATCCCAATTACCTGCGTCACGCCATGAGCGCCACGCTGGCGGCGGGCGGCGCCTGCATGGAACTGATGGTGCAGCCGCGCACATCGGACGCCATGAGCGTGGAGGATTCCCGTTACGAATGGCCCGAGGCCCAGGCACCCTTCGTCCCCGTCGCCACCATCACGGTGGAACAGCAGATCTTCGACACGGCGGACCAGAACGCGGCGTGCGAGGCCCTGTCCTATTCCCCCTGGCACGCCCTGCCGGAGCACAAGCCGCTGGGCGCCGTGAACCGCCTGCGCGAAGCCATCTATCAGCGGATCAGCGCCCTGCGCCGCGAGACGGCGCAGAACCCGGTGCCGGCCCCCCTTGAACAGCGCCCCCTCGAACAGCGCCCCGAGGGCCAGCAATAGGCCCCAAATGACAACGGCATGAGGCTCCGCCTCATGCCGTTGTGGGATGCGAACTGGCTGGCGCCGTCCGCGTCAGATCAGACGCGGCCTGCCCCCGCTGAGTTTGTCCATGAGCAGATCAACGAGGACGGCAGCGCCAAGAGAACCCCTATTAGGACTCCGCGCCCATCTGCTCCTGCTGGTAGTTCTGCAGGCCCACGCGCTGGATCAGATCCTGCTGGGTTTCCAGCCAATCGATGTGTTCCTCGGTGTCTTCCAGGATCTCCCGCAGGATCTCCTTGCTCTGGAAGTCGCGCACGGATTCGGCGTAGCTCATGGCGTCCTGCAGGCAGGTGCGGTTGTGCCGTTCGATGGACAGGTCGCCCACGAACATCTCCGGCACGTCCTCGCCGATCTTCAGCTTCAGCAGGTCCTGCAGGTTGGGCAGGCCCTCCAGGAACAGGATGCGCTCGATCAGCTTGTCGGCGTGCTTCATCTCGCCGATCGATTCCTCATAGACCTTCTTCGCCAGGCGCAGCAGGCCCCAGTTCTTCAGCATGCGGGCATGCAGGAAGTACTGGTTGATAGCGGTCAATTCGTTGGTGAGGATCGTATTCAGGTGAACGATGACCTGCGGATCGCCCTTCATAATATTGTCTCCTTAGGCGCGAGGCGGACGGGGCCGACGAGCGATTAAACTTCGACTTGGGTTCCCAATTCCACCACGCGATTGGGTGGAATGTCGAAAAACGTGGTGGCGGACAGGGCGGTGGCGGACAGGGCGATGAACACCTGCTCCTGCCACCGGGAGAGATCGGAACGGGAGGACGGCACCAGCGTCTCTCGCCCCAGGAAGAACGAGGTTTCCGCCAGATCGATGGCCAGGCCCAGTGGCCGGCACTCCGCCAGGGCGCGCGGCACGTTGGGCTGTTCCATGAAGCCGAAATGGGCGGTGACCGAGAAGAAGCCCTTGCCCAGCTTTTCCATCGAGACGCGGCGTTCCCGCGTCACCCACGGCACCTCTTCCGTCAGCACCCGCATCAGCACCACGCGCTCATGCAGCACCTTGTTGTGCTTCAGATTGTGCAGCAGGGCGTGGGGCACCTTGTCGACGCTGCCGGTCATGAACACGGCGGTGCCGGCCACGCGCACGGGCGTGCGATCCGCCCGTTCCAGGAACAGCGACATGGGCAGGGCGTCGCGGTAGATGCGGTCGTACAGCACCTTGCGCCCCAGCCGCCAGGTGGAGACCAGCACGAACACCGCCAGGCCCACCGTCAGGGGCAGCCAGCCGCCCTGGGGATCTTCAGGCAGTTGGCGGTCAGGAAGCTGAAGTCGATGAACAGGAAAAAGCCGAAGACGACCGCGGCGCGCGGCCGGCTCCACCCCCACACGTCGCGGGCGGTGAACAGGGCCATGATGGTGGTGATGGCCATGCTGCCCGTCACCGCCAGGCCGTAGGCGTCGGTCAGCTTGGCGGAACTGCCGAACATGATGACCAGCGCCACGACGGCCACCAGCAGGGCCCAGTTGATGCGCGGCACATAGACCTGGCCGATCTCGCTTTCCGAGGTGTGGCGGATTTCCATGCGGGGCATGTAGCCCAGCTGCACCGCCTGACGGGTCAGGGAGAACACGCCGGAGATGACGGCCTGGCTAGCGATGATGGTCGCCGCCGTGGACAGCACCACCAGGGGCAGCAGCAGGTATTCCGGCACCAGCAGGAAGAAGGGGTTATCGATGGCCTCGGGCTTGCTGAGCAGCAGGGCGCCCTGGCCAAAGTAGTTCAGGACCAGCGCCGGGAAGACCACGGCCACCCAGGCATGGCGGATGGGCTGGCGGCCGAAATGGCCCATGTCGGCGTACAGCGCCTCGCCCCCCGTGAAGGACAGGACGGCGGCGCCCAGGATGTAGAACACCGACCAGCCGTGATTGAAGGCAAGGTCCAGGGCATAGCGAGGGTCCAGCGCCCTCAGGACGTGCGGGACCTGCAGGATGTGGACGATGCCCATGGCGCCCAGGCAGGCGAACCAGAAGCACATGACCGGCCCGAACAGCCGGCCCACGGTGTTGGTGCCGCCGCTCTGGATCAGGAACAGGCCCACCAGGATGACCACGGTGATGGGCACCACCCAGTGCTGCACGTCGGGGGCGGAAATCTCCAGCCCCTCCACCGCGGACAGCACCGACACGGCCGGGGTGATCATGCCGTCGCCGTAGAACAGCGCCAGGCCCAGCATGGCCAGCACGGTCATCAGCCGGCGTTGCGAGCGGGAGCGGTCCTTGCCGCTGAGCGCCAGGGTGGAGAGGGACAGGATGCCGCCCTCGCCCTTGTTGTCGGCGCGCAGGATGAGGACGACGTATTTCAGCGTCACCACCAGCACCAGCGACCACACCACCATCGACAGGAAGCCGAAGATGTTGGCCTCGTTCAGCGGCATGCCCGTGATCGCCGGGTCAAACGCCGTGTGCATGGTGTACAGGGGGCTGGTGCCGATGTCGCCGTAGACGACGCCCAAAGCCCCGAGGGTCAGGGCCCAGTGGCGGCGTCCAGCGTCGTGCTGGTCGCTAGAGTGGCTGGATTGCATCTGTACGGAGGGGATCGGCGTGGACTGCGTTAGGATGGCGTGTTCGGGATTCGGTCGGGCGGTATGGCTAAAAGAGATAGAGGTCCAATAGCAACGAAACGACGATTGAAACACGACATCGGTGGCAAAGCGGCCGGATCGACCACGCCACCACCCTGGGACGGATTGCGGCGTCAGTCAACAACGTCATCGCAGGTGCAACATTCGGGGGCCCGTCCCTGGATCGGAAAAAACGACATTTCGCCTGGCTTCGGCTATGGTGCCGAAGCCCCGCCAACGCCAACTGAACCAACGGTTTTTCGCCCGTGCCCCCCCGTAAAAGACTGGCCCGCCTGCACCAGCGCCGCATCACCGTCGATGGCCGCCCCTTCGCCACGCTGAAGGGGGTTCCGGCCCTGCGCTGGCAGGACCCCTACCACCTTTTGCTCAGCATCTCATGGGGCGGATTCTTCGGCCTGGCGCTGGCGGTGTACCTTATCGCCAACCTGATCTTCGCCTGGCTGTACCTGGCCGATCCGGGCGGCGTGACCAACGCCCGCATCGGGTCCTTCGCCGACGCCTTTTTCTTCAGCGTGCAGACCTTGGGCACGATGGGGTATGGCGTCATGGCGCCCAAGACCGTCTATGCCAACAGCGTGGCGGCGGCCGAATCCTTTACCGGCATGCTGGGGGTGGCCCAGATCACCGGCCTGATCTTCGCCCGCTTCTCCCGCCCCCGCGCGATGATCCTGTTCAGCCGCAACATCCTGTTCACCCAGCACGACGGCTATCCCGTGCTGATGCTGCGGGCGGGCAACACGCGCGGCAACCAGATCCTGGAGGCGCAGGCCAGCGTGTCGGTCAGCACCACGCGGATCACGGAGGAAGGGACGCACATGCGCGGCTTCGAGGAGCTGAGGCTGATGCGCGCCAAATCGCCCCTGTTCGCGCTGTCCTGGACCATCATCCACCGCATCGACGAGACCAGCCCGCTGTACGGCCAGACGGAATGGACGCTGCGGCAGGGCCATGCCAACTTCATCGTGCTGCTGAGCGGCACGGACGAAAGCTATTCGCAGACGGTCTATGGCCGCAAAATCTACGACATGGACGACGCCCTATGGGGCCGCCGCTTCGTCGACATCATCAACACACGCGACGACGGCTACCGCCTGCTGGACTTCGACCGCTTCCATGAGACGGAGCCGCAGCGCCTGAACACAGCGGCCCCGGCCGACGCGATTCTGCCCACCGAGCCCGCGCCCCACAGGCCCGAAGGGGCCGCGCCGACGGCCTGAACCGGCGGCGCGGCCTTGCTGTCACGGCGCCGTGGCGGCGCAGGTGTCGCCGGCCCCGCCATTCAGGTCCAGGCAACGGCCATCGACATCGCCGGGCGCCAGCTTGAAGCCCACCAGCGACGCCAGGGTGGGCATGATGTCCACCGTCTCGACGGACAAGGGCTGCTCAAAGCCCGTCAGGCCCTTGCGCCAGAATAGGATGGGCACGCGCCGGTCATAGTCCCAGGGGCTGCCGTGGGTGGCGATGTAGGTCGCCGGCTTGGACGGGATGGCGGTGATGCGCGGCTTCAGGAAGACGACCAGGTCACCGGAACGGTCGGGGTCGAAGGACGCCCGCGCCCGGTCCAGCAGGCTCCACGCGTCCGGCGCGCCGGTGGGCACCGGGGCCGCCGCCACCTCGGCGGCGGTGTAGACGGCGGCCACCTGCGGATCGGCGCGGTACAGGGCCAGGGCCTCGTTCACGACCTTGGTCCGCCACGACCCCGCGACCGTGGGCCCCACCCAGACGTCGCCGTTGCCGCCGCCGAACAGCAGTTCAGACCCATCCACGCCCAGGGGCGCCACCTTCTTGCCCAGGTTCTCGGACACCAGGCCGTCGTCCACGCGCGCCGCCATGGGCATGCCGCGCAGGCGCTCACGCTCCGGAATGTCGTTGCCGCCGTGGTCGGCCGACAGGGCCAAGACATAGTCCACGCCGGTGGCGTCCAGGGCGGCGACCAGCTTGCCCAGCGTGCGGTCCAGGTTGGCCACCTGGATGCACATCTCCGACCCTTCGGTGCCGTAGCTGTGGCCGATGTAATCGGTGGCGGAGGCGCCGACCGTCAGCACGTCGATCGACTTGCCGTGGCCCAGCTTCATGTCCTTGATCAGGCGGACGGCGAGGTCGACGATGGCGGCGTCGAAGGCGGGGGACGCCCGCCACTGCGCTTCCGCCTTGGGGCCCGGCTGGCGGGCGAAGCGGCCGTCGCCGACCGTGAGGACGTCGTCCTTCCGCTCCACCGCGACCGGCATGTCGATGGCCCTGCACCATTCCGGCTCGGCGTATTCCTTCGCGGGCTTGGCGATCTCGGCCATGGCGGCCTCGTTCACCGCCTTGACGGCCGCTGGCGCGGTCCGGCCTTCATAGGAAATGAAGCCCTGGCCGTCCTTCCAGAACCACAGCTCATCCACGGCGTGACCGCCCATCATGATGGCCGCGCGGTCCTTGCCGGCGACGGAGACGGTGCGCACGTCCGGATCGGCCGCCTTCAGCCGCTCGCCCAGCGTCGGCACCTTCAGGTGCACGTCGGAGGGGACGTAGCTCTTGTAGCTGCCCTTGCTCTCATCCTCGGCGCAGTAGATCTTGCCCGGCCGGGGACCGCGGAAGCTGTACCAATCGTTGGCGATGATGCCGGTGCGGGCGGGACGGTCGCCGGTCATCAGCGTGGAATGGCCGGGGCAGGTCTCCGTCGCCGCGTGGCTCTGATAGCCGTTGGGGAACACCACCCCTTCCGTCAACCGGCGCAGGCCGGCGGTGAAATGGCTGCGGTACTGCTGGAACAGGTCGGTGGAAAACTGGTCGACCGACACCAGCACCACCAGCTTGGGCGCGGGCGCCGACGGCCCGGCGTCGGCGGCGATGGCACCGCCAGGCAGGGCGCCGAACAGGGCGGCGGCGGCACACAGGGCCGTCATCTTGGAATACCAACGCGTCACAGTTTCCCTCCTGCTCTTCCGCCGTGGCGGATGTGCCCGCCAGAAGCAGGGCCGTTGTTTTCCATCCATGGCGCAATCGCAAGATGTGTTTAGCGATGCCATTGAAATGTCATATGGATCTTCTGCGACAGCGCATCGCTTGCCGCCACCCGGCCCCTGACTTAAGGTGGAGAGATGGGGAAGAGGCCCGCCAGCGCCACGCTGGGCGGGGCAACGGGGGACGGGCAGCGGGGGGCTGAATGACGGCGTTGGAAGTGCGCGGGCTGGCGAAGGCGTTCGACCGGCCGGCGGTGCGTAACCTGGACCTGACCATCGCGCCGGGCGAGTTCTATGGCCTTCTGGGCCCCAATGGGGCGGGAAAGACCACCACGCTGCGCATGATCGTCGGCCTGCTGAAACCCGATGCCGGGAGCGTGCGCGTGTTCGGCGTCGATGCCCTGGCCGATCCCATCGCCGCCAAGCGGCAGGTGGCCTGGCTGCCGGACGAACCGTTGATCTACGACAAGCTGACGCCGCTGGAGTTCCTGGAATTCGTCGCCGGTCTCTGGGGTGTGCCCGCCGCCGCCGCCAGCGCGCGGACGGAGGAGCTGCTGCACCGCCTGGAGTTGTGGGACCACCGGGCGGAACGGTGCGAAGGCTTTTCGCGCGGGATGAAGCAGAAGGCGGCGCTGGCCGGCGCCCTGATCCACGATCCCCAACTGCTGATCCTGGACGAGCCGCTGACCGGCCTGGACGCCGCCATCGCCCGCGAGGTCAAGGACATCCTGGCGGAACGGGTGCGGGCGGGCGCCACCATCATCCTGACCACCCATATCCTGGACGTGGCGGAACGGCTGGTCAGCCGCATCGGCATCATCCAGGGCGGCCGGTTACTGGCAGAGGGCACCCTGGCGGAACTGCGCGGCCGCGTGGGCCGCAGCGACAGTACCCTGGAAGAGGTGTTCCTGGACCTGGTCGCCACCCCGGCCGGCCATGCCCCCGCCGGTCAGACCCCGGCCGGTCAGACCATGGCCGAACAGGCGCCGGCATGACCGCGGGCACCTTACGCCCCGACGCCGCGCGCGCAGCCCTGCTGCGTCCCGGCACCTTGGCCTGGCTGTTGCGGCATGAACTGCGCCTGGCCGTGCGAACCATCAAGCTGTCGTCGACCGGCGTCTGGGTGTCGTTGCTGCTGATGGTCATCCTGTTCCATGTCCTGGGCGCCTTCCTGGCCCTGGGCGCCGACCACAGCGACGCCGGCAAGGGGGGCGCCGCCACGCTGCCGGCGATCGGCGCCATGGTGGCGGCGCTGGCCTGCTGCTTCATGGCCGGCACGGCCATCTATCGCGCCATGGACACCATCTACGCGCGGGGCGACTACGACCTGTTGCTGTCGTCGCCCCTGTCGCCCTCGGTCATCCTGCCGGCGCGCGCCCTGGCGGTGGTGGCCAGCGCGCTGGTGTTCCCGGCGGCCATGATCCTGCCCATCGCCAACATGGGCGCCATCTTCGGCCACCCCAACTGGCTGGCGGCCTATCTGGTCCTGCCCGCCCTGGCCCTGATGGTGACCAGCCTCGCGCTGATGGTGGCGCTGGTGCTGGTGCGCTGGATCGGCGTGCGCCGCGCCCGTGCCGTTGGCCAGGTGGTCGCCGCGTTCACCGGCATGCTCATGGGCCTGGCGGGGCAAATTCCCCGCCTGCTGGGCACGCAGGTGGACTGGATGGCGCGAAGCCAGAGCTGGGCGCATGGGACGCTGGCCTCCGTCCTGCTGCTGCCGGGGCGCGCCCTGGTGGGCGAACCCCTGCCCTTGCTGATCCTGGTCGTCGTGTGCGTCGGTGTCTTCGCCATGGTCACGACGCGCTGGGGGGCGACCTTCATCGCGACGGCGACGGCGGCGGCGGGCGCCAGCGGCCCGCGCGCCAAAGCCCCCATCAAGGCCCACCGCTTCCACGACACGCTGGGGCCGGCGCTGCGTCGCAAGGAATGGCGCCTGATGCGGCGCCACCCGCAATTGTCCCTGCTGCTGTTCCAGCAGATGAGCGGTGCCATCATCCTGACCATCTCCATGCAGGCCCAATGGCGGGAGGAGCCCATGCTGCTGGCCGCCCTGGTGGTGCCCATGGCGGCGTTCGCCGCCGGCATGCTGGCCAAGCTGGCGCTGGCGGACGGTGTGGCCGACCTGATCAACGCCGCCCCCGTGCCGCCCAAGCGCCTGCGCCAAGCCAAGGTGGAGGCCGCCAGCATACCGCCGCTGGCGGTGGTCGTCCTGGTGGCCGCCGCCGTCGGCGGCGTCAGCCCGTGGGGCAGCTTGACCCTGCTCAGCTGCGGCGTCGCGGCCATTTTCTGCGCCGTGGTGGCCAGCCTGTGGGTACAGCCCGTGACAGGGGCCACGATGATCAATGACGTGGTGAAGCCCGCCAAGGGCGCGCGGGGCAAGGTGGTGGGGCGCACCGTGCTGGAAATGCTGATGGGCTATGGCTGGATGGCCGCCACCGTCATGATGCTGCACCATAACCCCTTCGCCCTGCTGGTGGCGGGCGGCCTGCTGGGGCTGGTGGCCATCCTGCGGGCGCCTCTTTAACGCGGGCCCTCAATCGCCGGGCGCCCCCTCCGGGGCTTGGCTTCCTCCCTTTTCAGTCCGCTGGCGCTCCCCGAAAAGGTCCGGCGGCCGCGATCGCGGCCTATTGGAGCGTGAAGTTGCTCGCGGACAAACGCAGTGAGAGCGGGCCGCATCTGATTTAGAGCGGAACACGATCAGGTGTAGTCACCTGATCGTGTTCCGCTCTATCATGAACAGGTTAAGAGCGAGATGCGATCAGACATGATCGCATCTCGCTCTAACGCGGATGGCTGTCGTCCTTATCGGACAGCATTTCACTCCGCCGGCGAGAGTGCCGCGCCGCCGCGGCGGCGGTTGATGAACAGCACCATGATGGCGGTCAGCACGCAGGCCACGCCGGCAACCTGGAAGGCCGGGAAATAGCTGCCCCATTCGGTGCGTATGAGGCCGGTGCCATAGGCCGCCAGCGCCGCCCCCATCTGGTGCCCCGCCCCCACCCAGCCGAAGACGACAGGCGCGTCACGGCGACCGAAGCGGTCGGTCACCAGGCGCAGGGTGGGCGGCACGGTGGCGATCCAATCCAGGCCGTAGAAGGCGGCGAAGACGGACAGGCCGTAAAGGCTGAAGCCCGACAGGGGCAGATAAAACAGGGATAGGCCGCGCAAGCCATAGTACCAGAACAGCAGCTTGCGGCTGTCCACCCGGTCGGACAGCCAGCCGGACCCGGTGGTGCCCACCAGGTCGAACAGGCCCATGAGCGCCAACAGGCTGGCGGCCATCACCTCGGGAATGCCCTGGTCAAAACAGGCGGAGATGAGGTGGGTGCCGATCAGGCCGTTGGTCGACAGGCCGCAGACGAAGAAACTGCCGAACAGCAGCCAGAAATCCACCGACTTCGACGCCCGGGCGAGCGTGGTGAAGGCGATGACGATGGGGTTGCCGCTCACCCCCTGCGCATTAAATGGCGGCAGTTCATCCTCCAGCGTGCCACCCACAGGCGCCAAGCCCACGGCACGCGGGCTGTCGGGCAACAGCAGGGCCACCAGGGGCGCCAGCGCAAGGGCGGCGGCGCCCACGGCCAGGCCCACCGCCTGCCAGCCGAAATGGGTGGCCAGGGCGGCCATGCCCGGCAGGAACACCAGCTGGCCGGTGGCCGAGCTGGCGGTCAGCAGGCCCATGACCAAGCCACGCTGCTTGATGAACCAGCGGTTCACCACCGTGGCCGCCAAGGTCATGGAGGTGAGGCCGGTGCCCAGGCCCACCAGCAGGCCCCAGGACAGCATCATCTGCCAGGGTTGGGTCATCAGGGTGCTGGTGATGGTCGTCACGGCCAGCAGGCCCAGCCCTGTCAGGATGGTGCGCCGGACACCGACCGCCTGCATCAGGGCGGCCGCGAACGGGCCCATGAAGCCATAGAGGAATATGTTCAGCGACACCGCGGCCGCGATGGTGGCGCGGTCCCAACCCAGCGCCTGCTCCAACGGCACGAACAGCACGCCCGGCGCCGCCCGCACCCCCGCCCCCACCAGCAGCGTGGTGAAGGCCAAGGCCGCCGCCACCCAGCCGTAATGCATGCGCCCATCCACCCGCCGGGCCAGGCGCCGCGCCAGGGCTGGGGCGGAACCATGGGATTTTTGGGGGACGGTCGCGTCGGTCATGGCGCACTTATCCAATCGGGGTACGAAGGCGCTCCATATTACGGGCAATTGCCCATATTGCAAGGGCCCTTGAAACATAGCGCCTTTCGCGTGTCATATGGCTGTCATCGACCCGTCATAGCCGGCCGGACAATGGCTTAGCGCGCCCCTGCCCTTCGTCTAGCACTATCCAATTTTGTTGAAGACTTCGGCCTATGAGGGGCGTAAGCTTTTGAAACGCGGCATGACCGCTTCAAGGCGACGATCGTCGCCCAGTGACGGATGCGTCAATAAAAGCAAATATATGTCCGCACCAACTTTGTTGCGCTGACAAAAAGCGGGATGGAACCACTGCCAGAACCGGACCATCGTCTAAGGCACTCACGGCACCGTCGCCTTTATCCCTTGAACAGATAGCTGGAGGGAACTATGGCCACTGACAATTTCGTCGAAAGCCTGCGTCAAAAGCATGCCAGTCTGGAAGACCGCATCCACAGCGAACTGGCACGCCCCTATCATGACAGCGCCCTGGTGCAGCGCATGAAATTTGAAAAGCTCAGGCTGAAAGAGAAGATCGACGAACACACGCGGCACTAAGCGCCGCGGGCCATCACCCCCCAGGCGGCGCCCCGTCGAAGACGGGCGCCGGCCCTGGACAGTAAAAGTAACCGACCGGATGGGCACCCCATCCGGTCTTTTTTTGTCCCGACCTACTTGCGGTACAGGTCCTGGTATTCCTGGCGCAGCAGGTTCTTCTGCACCTTGCCCATGGTGTTGCGCGGCAGATCGTCCACGAACAGCACGCGCTTGGGCTGCTTGAACTTGGCCAGGCGTCCGTCCAGGGCGGCCAGCACGGCGGCCTCGTCCACCGCCGCATCCTTCTTGCGCACCACCACGGCGGTCACGCCCTCACCAAAATCCGGGTGGGGGACCCCGATCACGGCGCTCTCCACCACGCCGGGCAGGCCGTCGATCTCCGTCTCGATCTCCTTGGGATAGACGTTGTAGCCGCCGGAAATGACCAGGTCCTTGCCCCGGCCGACGATATGGACATAACCCCGGGCGTCGATCTTGCCCAGATCGCCGGTGATGAAAAAGCCGTCGGGCCGGAACTCGGCCGCCGTCTTCTCCGGCATCTGCCAGTAGCCCTTGAAGACGTTGGGGCCGCGCACCTCGATCATGCCGATCTCGCCCTGGGGTATGGCGGCCCCCGTCTCCGGTTCCACCACGCGCAGGGCCACGCCCGGCAGGGGAAAGCCCACGGTGCCGGCCACGCGGTCGCCGTCATAGGGATTGGAGGTGTTCATGTTGGTTTCGGTCATGCCGTACCGTTCCAGGATGGCGAGACCGGTACGGGCCCGCCAGCTGTCATGGGTCTCGGCCAGCAGGGGGGCGGAGCCGGAGATGAACAGCCGCATATGGGCCGTCGCCTCGCTCGTCAGGCCGGGATGCTGCAGCAGGCGGACATAGAAGGTGGGCACGCCCATCATGGTGGTGGCGCGGGGCAGCAGCCGCAGCACCTCGTCCGCGTCGAAGCGGGCCAAGAAGATCATGGTGCCGCCGGCCAGCAGCAGGGTGTTGGTGGCGACGAACAGCCCATGGGTATGGAAGATGGGCAGGGCGTGCAGCAGCACGTCGCCCTCGGTGAAACGCCAGTAGTCCACCAGGGTCAGGGCGTTGGAGGCCAGGTTGTCATGGCTCAGCATCGCGCCCTTGGACCGGCCCGTGGTGCCGGAGGTGTAGAGGATGGCGGCCAAATCGTCAGCCCCCCGGGCGACATCGGCGAAGGTGCTGGACTGTTCCAGCGCCGCCGCCAACAGGGTGCCCGCGTCCGCCGCCCCCTGCCCCCCAAGCGTCTCCACGGCGGCGACACCCTTGGCCCGGGCCAGCTCCGTCATGGCCACCGCCTTGGCGGGATCGCACACCACCAGGTGGGGCGTGGCGTCCCCAATGAAATAGTCCAGCTCCGCCAAGGTATAGCCGGTGTTCAGCGGCAGGTAGATGGCGCCCGCCCGCACGCAGGCCAGGTACAGCATGATGGCCTCGGCGCTCTTTTCCACCTGGACCGCCACCCGGTCGCCGGGCTTCACGCCCCGGGCCACCAGCAGGTTCGCCATGCGCGCCGACAGGTCCACCATGTCGCCATAGGTCAGGGTCCGCTCAGGCTGGCCCTTGGTTTCCGGAAGGATGATGAACGGCTTCTCCCGCGCCGGCATGCGGCCCAGGATCAGGGAAAAGAGATGGTTGGCCATGACAGTCACACTCCGGATTCTTCTTGAGGCGCTTTTTATCGTTGCTGGTGAACGGTGGCAATCAAACGGCGGTTGGCTAAACGGGGCTTGACGCGTCGGCCGCGGCGGGACTGGGCCGTTTGGCCGCCGCGTCCGGCCGGCCGGGCTTGGATCCATCGCTCTTGGGCGGCTTGGGATCATCGGGCGTGGTGTCGGCCTTCAGGTGGCGGCGGACGGCGGCGGCGGCCACCACCTCCCCCTTGTCGGCATACCGCTCGTGGTTGGTCTCGATGTCGTCCAGCTTATAAAGGTAATTGACCATCAGGCCATGGGATTGGGCCAAGCCCTTGGACGACAGGTCGCCCAGGAAGTTCATGCGCTCCAACCGGGCGCCGTTGCCCAGGTGAAAGCGGGCGACCGGGTCCACCGGCTTGTTGCCCCGGGCTTTGGCCTTCAGGAAATAGTGCGCCGCCGCCTGCATTAGCACCGGCGAGACGGTGGCGGCCACGGCGGGATCCTGGTTCCAGCCCGGGCGGTCCAGCGCCGCCAGGATATCCTTGTCGGCCGGCGCCAGCAGGGTGGACGCCGGATCGGCGCGCTGCTGCCCCAGCCACTTGGCGAAGGCCGGCACAGGCGACAGGGTGACGAAGGTCCGCAGGTTGGGCAGCTCGGCCCGCAAATCCTCCACCACCTGCTTGATCAGGAAGTTACCGAAAGAAACGCCGCGCAGGCCCTCCTGGCAATTGGAGATGGAATAGAAGACAGCGGTGGTCGCCTCCTCCGCCGCCATGGGCGCGCGCCCTTCGGCCAGCAGGGCGTCGATGCTGGCCGGTATCTCGGGCGCCAGCGCCACCTCCACGAAGATCAGCGGATCATCCAGCAGCTGGGGATGGAAGAAGGCGAAGCAGCGGCGGTCGGACGGGGCCAGGCGGCGGCGCAGGTCATCCCAATCGCGGATGGTGTGCACCGCCTCATACCGGATGATCTTTTCCAGGATGTTGGCCGGCGTCGTCCAGTCGATGTGGCGCAGCACCAGGAAGCCACGGTTGAACCACGACGCCAACAAGTGGCTGAAGTCCGCGTCCACCGCCTCCAGCGCCGTCTTCTCCACCCCCTGGGCATCGGCCATGACCCGGAACAGGACCTCGCGCATGCGCACCACGGCCTCGGTCCCACCCGGCGCCAGGTTCAGGCGGCGGAACAGCTCCTGCCGCCGGGCCTCGGCGGCGTTGTGCAGGACCAGCGCCGTGCCCGCCCCCGGGGCGGCGCGGTAGGCGTCGATGGCCCTGTCCAGCTTGATGGGATCGGGACCGAAACGATAAGCCAAATCCAAAAGAAAGGCGCGCTGGCCGGCGGCGTCCAGGGCCGCCCACTGGTCCAGGATCTGCCCAGCCAACACCACGCCCGAGGCCTCTCCCCGGCCGGACAGCAGGGTGTCGCACAGGCTGGGCAGGTCGCGGCGCGGCGGCGCCTTGCCCGACAGCGGCATCAGCTTGGCCGCGTCCTCCAGCAAATCCTCCACCGTCGGTCCATGGCGGCGCAACAGGGCGCGGCCGCGGTCGGCGATGGTGGTCAACATGGACCGGAAGAAGGTGCTGCTGCTCATGGGCTGGGCCTCGCGGATTGCGAACCAGGGGAGACGAGATTGCGCCGTACCGTCAGCGGGCGATGGTAGGCCGCCCCGGCGCACCCGCCAAGGCCGGTTGAGGGGCCGCCTGGGGTGTCGACATATTGGACACGAAGTCGGACAGGCTGTCGCCCTGGATGCCGATATGATGGCGCATCAGGGTTCGGGCAGGACCATGACTCATCCTCATCCGAGGGCGCATGCGGGACGGACCAGCCCCTGAAGGCCGGCGGAGCCCGATGCAGTCTTCCCACGGTCACGCATACACCCGTGGGCCCTATGCATGCAAGAAAAGCCACGAGGCATTTCACAGATTCGACACCCATAGATTGCCCTCGTCCGTCCACCTATCCCAAGTATACGCAAATAACAACCTTTCATGGTCGCGGCTTTTGTTGAGCAATTACGGAAAATAGCAGTTAAGCACGCCTGATCTTTAGCAGTATTGCACTTGATAGAATTGTCGAAGCAGGGTTATTATTTCATGTTTCCTTTTTAACCGACGCTACTGGCCACCCTCACGCCGGCTCCTGAAAAATGCCGGCGCCAGCCCACGGTAAGGAACACGCCCCCATGTCGACCGATCAGACGTCCACCATCGCCTTGTCGCGCCGCGCCCTGCTGGGGGGTATGGCGGCCGTCCCCACCTTGACCCTGGGGGGCACCGTGCTGAGCGCCGGCGGCCTGCTCCCCACCCTGGCCCAGGCCCAGACCACCCTTAAGATCTCCCATCAATTCCCGGGGGGCACGCTGACGGAAGGGGACTTCCGTGATCGGCTATGCCGCAAGTTCGCGGTCCAGGTGGAGGCGGAAACCAAGGGCGCCCTGAAGTTCGAGGTCTATCCCGCCTCCTCCCTCATGAAGACGGTGGCGCAGTTGCAGGCCCTGCGGAAAGGCGCCCTGGACCTCTCCCTCTACCCCCTGCCCTACGGCGGGGGTGAGGTGCCGGAAATGAACCTGGGCCTCATGCCCTGCCTGGTGACGACGTACGAACAGGGCCTGGCCTGGAAGAAAAAGCCGATTGGCGAGGCGCTGACCAAGGCGCTGGAAGCCAAGGGCATGAAGATCCTGTGCTGGGTGTGGCAGGCGGGCGGCGTCGCGGCGCGCGGCGCCCCGGTGCTGCACCCCGCCGACGTCAAGGGCATCAAGATCCGGGGCGGGGCGCGGGAGATGGACCTGATGTTCAAGGCCGCCGGCGCCGCCGTCTCGTCCCTTCCATCCAACGAGATCTATGCCGGCATGCAGACCGGCGCCCTGGACGCCACCGTCACCAGTTCCACCAGCCTGATCTCCTTCAAGCTGGAGGAGCAGTGCAAGAGCCTGACTTCCGCACGGCAAAAGGGCTTCTGCTACATGCTGGAACCGCTGCTGATGTCCAAGATCGTGTTCGACGCCCTCCCCCCGCCCAGCAGAAGGCGCTGCTGACGGTGGGGGAGGCGCTGGAGCCGTTCGGGCAGGAAGAAGCCAAGAAGGACGACCAGCGCGCGGCCGAGATCTTCGCCAAGGCCGGGGTGACGGTCGTGGACATGGACGACAAGGTGATGAAGGAATGGCGCGCCATCGCCCGCGACACCGCCTGGAGGGACTTCGCCGAACGCGTGCCCGAAGGGGCCACCCTGTTGAAGCTGGCCGAGGACGTGGCATGAGGGCTGCGGAACCGGCATTGCCCGCCGCCCTGCGCTGGGCGGGCACGCTTTTGGCCTGGACCAACCGCGCCATCGCCACCGTGGCGGCGATGGCGGTGGTCGCCGCCGGCGGCGTCATGACGGAGGAGGCGATTGCGCGCTATTTCCTGCACCAGGCCGCGGACTGGCAGGACGAGGCCGCCATCTTCCTGCTGGTGGGGGCCACCTTCCTGTCGGCCGCCTATGTCCAGTCCCGCAGGGGCCACATCGCCATCGAGGTGGTGGGCGGCCTCCTGCCGCCGGCGGCGGAGCGGATACGGCGCTGGGTGGCGGACCTGATCTCGCTCCTGTTCTGCGGCTTCTTTTCCTGGAAATCGGGGGCGCTGTGCCATGAGGCCTGGGTGGAGGGCTATGTCACCTCTTCATCCTGGGCGCCCCCCTTGTGGATTCCCTACCTCGCCATGTCGGTGGGCATGACCCTGCTGACCCTGCAGATCGCCCTGCAGCTGCTGGCCCGACAAGCGCCGGACGAGGCCATGGAAGGACACGCCCATGGGCACGGCTGAGATCGGCCTGCTCTATGGTGGCGCCACCCTGGTGGCCCTGTTCGCCGGCCTGCCCATCGCCTTCGCGCTGGGCGCCGTCGCCGTGGTGTTCATGTACGTCTTCATGCCGGCGGCCTCGCTGGATACCGTCACCCAGAATGTCTATGAGGAGATGGCCAGCATCACCATGCTGACCATTCCCCTGTTCATCCTGAAGGGGGCCGCCATCGGCCGGTCACGCGCCGGCTCGGACCTCTATTCCGCGCTGCATGTGTGGATGGGCCGGGTACCGGGCGGCCTGGGCGTCGCCAACGTCTTCGCCTGCGCCCTGTTCGCCGCCATGGCCGGCAGCAGCCCCGCCACCTGTTCCGCCATCGGCAGCGCCGGTATCCCCGAGATGCGGCGTCGCGGCTATTCCCCGGGCTTCGCCGCCGGCATCATCGCGGCCGGGGGCACGCTGGGCATCCTGCTGCCGCCCTCCATCACCCTGATCCTCTATGCCGTGGCGGCGGAACAGTCGCTGGGCCGATTGTTCCTGGCCGGCATCGGCCCAGGCGTGCTGATGGTCGTCCTGTTCGCCATCTATGCCGTCGTCCGCTATCGCCAGGAAAAGGTGGCGGCGACCGCGGCCTACGCACAAGGCGGGGCCTGGTCGGAGATACTGCGCACCGACACCTTCACCGCGCGGGAACGGTTCGCCGCCATCCCGCGTGTGCTGCCCTTCGTCATCCTGCTGATCGGCGTCATGTTCGCGCTGTACGGCGGCATCGCCACCCCATCGGAAACGGCTGGTTTGGGTGCCGTGCTGGCCCTGCTGATGGTGGCCGGCATCTACCGCGTCTGGCGGCCGGCGCAGGTGGCCCCCATCCTGATGTCCACCCTGCGCGAATCCACCATGCTGATGATGATCATCGGCATGTCGCTGCTCTATTCCTACGTGATGAGCTACCTGCACATCAGCCAGGGGGCGGCCGAGTGGATCGTGGGCATGCACCTGTCGAAATGGGTGCTGCTGACCGCCATCCTGCTGCTGGTGGTGGTTCTGGGCTTTTTCCTGCCGCCCGTCAGCATCATCCTGATGACCGCCCCCATCATCCTGCCGCCGCTGAAGGCCGCCGGCTTCGACCTGATCTGGTTCGGCATCATCCTGTCCATCGTCATGGAGATGGGCCTGATCCATCCGCCGGTGGGCCTGAACATCTTCGTCATCAAGAATATCGCGCCGGACATCCCCCTGCGCGACGTGGTGATGGGGGTGTTGCCCTTTGTGGCCCTGATGCTGGTGTCCATCCTGGCGCTGTGCCTGGTGCCCGGCCTGGCCACCTGGCTGCCCGCCGCCGTCTATGCCGGCTAAAGGGTGTTGGACCTCAAAAAGAAAAGGGGCGGTCCCACATGGGGCCGCCCCTTCGCTTTTCCAGGCTCACACGCCGACCAGCGGCCCACCCTCACGCCGCGTCGGTGCGGATCTGCTTCACCACGCCAGTCACCACCGACTGCAGCTGCTGCACCCGGCCGGACAGCAGCTTCGACAGGTCGGCGATGCCGTCGGCGGAGCCGTTGGTATCGGTCCAGGCCGACAGCGTCTCCTCACATCCCCGGGCGGCGGCGCCGGCGCTCTGTACCGCCTCGGCCGCGCTGCGGGCGATTTCCTTGGTGGCGGCGTCCTGTTCCTCCACCGCCGCCGCGATGGCGGAGGTGGCGGCATCGACGTCGAAGATGACGGTGGCGATGGACTCGATGGCCTCCGCCGCCTCATGCGTGCTGTCCCGGATGGCGGCCACCTTCTGCGCCACCTCGGACGTCGCCAAGCCCGTCTGGCCGGCCAGGTTCTTGACCTCGGACGCCACGACGGCGAAGCCCTTGCCCGCCACGCCGGCGCGCGCCGCCTCGATAGTGGCGTTCAGCGCCAACAGGTTGGTGCGCTCCGCGATCTCGCTGATGGTAGCCAGCACGCTGCCGATGCTGGACGCCGCGTCCGACAGGCCGCTGATGATGGCCTGGGCGGACCGCGCCCGCTCCGCCGCCTGGCGCGTCACGCCGGAGGAGCGCGCGACCTGGCTGCTGATCTCGGCGATGGCTTCGGACAGTTGCGAGGCGGCGTCGGCCACCTGAGAGGCGCTGTCCAGGGCATCCCCGCCGGAGGCCGCGATGGCGCCGGCGTTGTCGGAACCGCGGCGGACCAGCGCGCGCAGGTCGTCGGCGCAGCCCCGGGCATCGGTGGCGGCCCCCGCCACCTCACCCGCCAGGCCGCCGACATCGCTTTCCAGACGCTGCGCCAGGGCGATCATGAGGCGGCTGCGCTCCTCCCGCGCCTGCGCGGCGACGGACTCGCGCGCGGCGGTGGCCCGGGCCAGTTCCTCATGGGCCAGACGGGCATCGGCCAGGGCCTCGTCCGACCGCTGGAAGGACCGGGCCATGGTCTGGGCCAGCCAGGCCAGCAAGGCCCCCTCAAACACCACCAGCCAGACATACATGAGGATGCGCAGGTATTCCCCGCCGTGCACACCCGCCGCCTCGGGCACCGTCAGCCCGCCGACGATGAAGAACAGGGCCACGGCCGCGGCCGAAGCCGCAAGCGTGCGCGCGTCACAGAAGCCGGCGGAGACGGCGACCAGGATGTAGACATAGATCTGCATGCCGGTCTGCCAGGGATTGCCGGCGAACGCCCAGATGGACAAGGCGCCCGCCAAGGGCAGGCAGGCCGCCAGGACCAGACGGCTGGCGGTGGCCGGCAACATCACCCAGGCCCCCGCCGCCACGATCACGACCAGCAGCGTCGCCACCGGCTGCCGCCAATCAAACCCGCCCAGAACCACCAGTTGGGCAGCGACCAGAACAAAGACCTGCGCCACCAGCAGCGTCAGGACCAAGAGGGTGGTGGTACGGCGCACACGCTCCAAAGGGGACTGTTGGACATCGATTTGAGGGTCGGAGGCGATGGATGCGGCAGGCATTGGGCCAATCTCCCGGAAAAGGTTTTCCCAGATAACCGTTCCACGGTACGCCCTGCCTTGACCTGGATCACTAATGCGCAATGAACAGGGTTGCGATTTCATGCACCCGGCGCCCGGGAAACCAGAGGTGGAAAAGCCAGGGCCGCTCAGAAAAACGCCTGGCTCAGGTTGGGTTGCGGCGCATGGACCGGAGTCGCCAGGGTTTCCACCGACGCCAGCCATTGGAAATAGCTGACAACCACCACGCGCACGGCGCTGGACAGGCTGGTTTCCGCATCGCGGGAGCGGTCGATCACGTCCAGCAGTTCCGAGATCTGGCACCCCTCCTGGCGGGCCAGCAGGTCAAGGCCCGTCCAGAACTGCGGCTCCAGGCGCATGGACGTGCGGCGGCTGCCCACGCGGACACTGCGCGGCACCAGGGACCGCGGCGCCGTTGCCTGATGGACAGCGGCCATAACCGGGAACGGAAGGCGATGGCTGGTCAGAACGGTCATGTCCGTACTCCGTAACAAGTCCCCCCATTACGCGCCCACGCACGTTTTTCGGGAGGTATGGTAGCAGTCCTCATCAAACCGGTGAAAACGTCGTTACATAACTGTAGACTCATACAGGGTTAGGCGCCTCTCGGGAAAATGGGGTGCCGCGACCCGCGACCCCATACCGCCACGGCGACCCTCGGACGTTCCCCATGATCCTGGACGAAGCCCTCCACCGGTTGAGCCAGCCCGATAATCCGGACGATTTATTCGATACTTTCAGCGCCTTGGCCAGTGACCTCGGGTATGCCGCCGTCAGTTATATTGACAACCGGCCCAAGCCCGCCCCCGGGGAACCGGAGCTTTTCGTGCGCACGACGGTGCGGGAGGACTTCCTCAACACCTACCTGTCCGAAGGGTACATCAATCATGATCCGCTGATCGCGATGGCGAAGCGCCAGGCGGCCCCCCTGACCTGGGCCGACGTCCCGGAATACCACGCCAGCCAGCTGGCAACCCGACAGGCGGTGTCAAAACTGGAGTCGACGAGCCGGGGGCGAAGCAAGCAGGACACGCAACGCGCCATCGCCGTCATGACGGCGGCGGCCGAGCATGGCTACACGCAAGGGTACGTCATCCCGACGCACACCGTGGATCCGCTGGGCCGCCTGGCATCCGCCGTGGTCAGCCTGTTCTGGACGCAAAAGCCGGAGGGCCTGACCAACCCGGACTCGGCCCCCTCCTGGCTACGCCTCAGCGCCCTTTATATGCATGAACGCATGGTCAGCATGAGGCTGACACCGGTAACCCAATTGCCGACGCTGACCCAGCGCGAGCAAGAGGCCCTGGTGTGGGCAAGCCGGGGCAAGACGGTGGAGGAAACCGGCGAGATCATCGGCGTCTCCGGCCGCACCGTGACCTTCCACCTGCAAAACGCGCTGGAGAAGCTGGGTTGCTATTCCAAGATCCACGCGGTGGCCAAGGCCATCCAGATGGGACTGATCCATCCCTGAGCCCGGCCTGCCCCCATTTCTGACCTTGAACGGCAAAGGGTCCCCCGGAGGTCTTCCAGGGGGCCCTTCTCATTGGGCGATAGCACGGCCTCGCGAGAGTGGGCGCCGCACAACGCGCTATCAGAACTGGATCAGAACTGGGCCGCGCGACGGCGGCTGACCAGGCGTTGCAGGTACTGGCCGTAGGGGCTGTTCTTATAGGCCCGGGCCTGGGCCAGCACGGCCTCCTCATCCACGAAGCCCAGCTCCAGGGCGATTTCCTCGGGGCAACCGATCTTCAGGCCCTGCCGGTGCTCGATGGTGCGCACGAATTCCGCCGCCTCCAGCAGCGAATCGTGCGTGCCGGTGTCCAGCCAGGCCGTGCCCCGGCCCAGGCGTTCCACCAGCAGCTCGCCCCGCTGCAGGTAGACATTGTTGACATCGGTGATCTCCAGTTCGCCCCGAGGGGACGGCTTGATCTCCCGGGCGATATCCACGACTTGGTTGTCGTAGAAGTACAGGCCCGTCACAGCCCAGTTGGACTTCGGGTCCTTGGGCTTCTCGACGATGCTGATGGCGCGGCCCCGCTCATCGAACTCCACCACGCCATAGCGGTGCGGGTCTTCCACCCAGTAGGCGAAGACGGTGGCACCCTTTTCCACGCGGGTGGCCTGCTGCGCCTGGGCGCTGAGCCCATGGCCGTAGAAGATGTTGTCGCCCAGCACAAGGGCGCAGGGGTCGTTGCCGATGAAGTCCTTGCCGATGATGAAGGCCTCGGCCAAGCCGTTGGGGGCCGCCTGTTCGGCGTAGGACAGGTTGATACCCCACGGCGCGCCGTCCCCCAGCAGATCCTGGAACAGCGGCAGGTGATGCGGCGTGCTGATCACCAGGATGTCGCGGATGCCGGCCAGCATCAGGACAGACAGCGGGTAGTAGACCATCGGCTTGTCATAGATGGGCAGCAACTGCTTGCTGACGCTTTTGGTCAGGGGATGCAGCCGGGTGCCGGAGCCGCCCGCCAGAATGATGCCCTTCATATCAATAGCCTTATATCTTATAGGGTTAAGGGAAAATCTTAAAGTCCGGCCTCAGGTCAGGTCGGCAGCAGCACGTCCAGGCTGCGGGCCAGGCTGTCGGCCCAGGCCGGCGCCCGCCAGCCAAAGACCTGTTCCAGCAGCGCGCAGTCCAGCACCGAATTGGCCGGCCGCTTGGCCGGGGTCGGGTAGTCCGCCGTGCCAATCGCCCCCAGGCGCGGCACCTTGGCGCCCCGCGACTGCGCCTGGGCGAAGATTTCCGCCGCGAAGCCATGCCAGGTGGTAGCACCGGTGCCGCACAGGTGATACGTGCCGAAACCGTCGCGCTGACCATCCAGGATGCGGGTGCCCACCGCCACCAAGGCGTCGGCGATATCCGCCGCCGCGGTGGGGCAGCCATGCTGGTCCGCCACCACGCGCAGTTCCTCACGCTCCGCCCCCAGGCGCAGCATGGTCTTGAGGAAGTTGGCGCGGTCGGGACCATAGACCCAGGCCGTCCGTAGGATGACATGGGCCGGCAGCGCCGCCCGCACCGCCTGCTCCCCCGCCTCTTTCGAGGCGCCATAGACGCTGACCGGGCCGACGGGGTCGGTTTCCACGTACGGGCCCACCTTGGTGCCATCAAAGACGTAATCGGTCGACAGGTGCAGCAGGGGGGTGTTGTGCACGGCGCAGGCGCGGGCCAGCGCCGCCGGACCGTCACGGTTGGCGGCATAGGCCGCGTCGACCTCAGTCTCGGCCTTGTCCACCGCCGTGTAGGCAGCGCAATTGACCACCAGATCAGCCGCCGACACCGCGGCCTGGACGGCATCGGCATCAGCGATGTCCAGCGCCTCGCGACCGGGCGCCGTCACCTGCCATCCGGTGGGCACCACCCGCTGAAAGGCGAGGCCCACTTGGCCGGCACCACCCAGCAACAAGACGCGAACGTTCTTCCCCGCACCGGTCATGCCCTGGCCCTCAGCCGACAGCGGCGGCGGTGGGGGCGGTCACGCCCAGACGCTGGCCGGAATACTTGGCCTCACGGATGGGTTCCCACCACCAGCGATTCGCCAGATACCAGTCGACCGTGCGCCGGATGCCTTCCTCGAAGGTCACCGACGGTTCCCATCCCAGCTCCCGCTTGATCTTGGACGCATCGATGGCATAGCGCTGGTCGTGGCCAGGGCGGTCGGTCACGAAGGTGATCAGGTCGCGGCGCTTGGTGCTGCTGGGCAAACGCTCATCCAGCAGGTCGCAGATGGTTTCCACGACGTGCAGGTTGCGCTGTTCGGCATTGCCGCCGACGTTGTAGCGCTCGCCCGGCACACCCTTGCGCACGATCAGCACCAGGGCGCGCGCATGGTCCTCCACGAACAGCCAATCGCGGATGTTGTCGCCCTTGCCATAGACCGGCAGCTTCTTGCCCTCCATCCCGTTCAGGATCATCAGGGGGATGAGCTTTTCCGGGAAGTGGAAGGGCCCGTAGTTGTTGGAGCAGTTGCTCAGCAGCGTCGGCAGGCCATAGGTGTGGTACCAGGCGTTGACCAGATGGTCGGACGCCGCCTTGCTGGCGGAATAGGGCGAGTTGGGGGAATAGGCGGTATCCTCGCGGAACAGCCCCTCCTCACCCAGGGAGCCGTAGACCTCATCGGTGGAGATGTGGTGGAAGCGGAAAGCGGCCTTGCGCTCTTCCGGCAGGGCCTGCCAGTACTCGCGCGCCGTTTCCAGCATCACGTGGGTGCCGTTGATGTTGGTGCGGATGAAGACGCCAGAGCCCTCGATCGAGCGATCAACGTGGCTTTCCGCCGCCAGATGCATCACCGCGTCGGGCTGGTGCCGCTTGAAAACGTCGCGCATCGCGTCGACATCGGCGACGTCCACCTTCTCCAGCACGGCGCGGCCGCCGGCCAACACCTCGCCGATGGACTCCAGGCTGGCCGCGTAGGTCAGCTTGTCCACGCACACCAGGTCGTCCTGACCTTCGGACGCCAGCAGGCGGCACACCGCGGACCCAATAAAACCGGCCGCACCCGTCACCATTATCTTCACGCGCCAAACTCCTTCAAGACCACGTCCTGCCATCCGGGGGCGGCAGATCTCTACAATGCGGCCGAAAATACAACTCAGCCCCAGGCAAATGCAAATCCGACGACGCCATGCCCGGAACGCCCCCCCTGGGGATGCCGGTAGCGCCGCGCACCATACGTGGACCGAGAAGGAGGCGCCCCCCAACACAGGTCTTAGCCGCTTCGCCGATCATCCCGGCGGATGGTAATTAAAAATAGTACGCAAGCCTAGGCCAATGAGCCAACGTTATAAATCACACCACCGTCGCCCTTGATATTGACGTACGACAAAAGCATCCGTGACGGGAACCCCCAATCCGTTAATGATGAGAGCGACAAATCAGCCCACGAATATAGGGCGACGGACACCAAGAGCGACACAGAAGTGGAGAACGACATGGCTGGCAAAAGCGGATTATTGATCACCGGCGCCGTTATCGTGGGCCTGGGTGTGCTGGCCCTGGCCGTACCGATGTTCACCACGAAGGACACCAAGGAACTGGCCAAGATCGGCGACCTGAAGGTGACCGCGAAGGAGGAGAACACCCACGTCATTCCCCCCTTCGTCGGCCCCGCCGCCCTGATCCTGGGCGTGGTGTTGATGGGCGCGGCGCTGGTGCGCCGCTGACCTACCCCGAGTTCATTTACCACCGACGCGGCGACCGGTGAACGGATTCCAGCCGGTTTCCGCCAGGGCGGCCCAGGCCGTGGCTCCCAGGTGGGGCTGGTGGTAATAGCGGAAGTCGTCGGTGGTGGAGGACGGCCCCACCGCCAGCCCGGTGCTGACCGTGCCGGCCGCCGTGGCATACAAAAGCCCGTCAGGTCCCTTTGCCGCCTGGATCACGGCCAGGGCGGCAGCCGCCTTCTGGCCCTGCCCCACCATCTTATAAGTCAGCGCCGCCTGCGCCGTGCCTTCGATCCAGACGCCGTCGCGATCGTCATTGAAATCGAAGCCACCTCCCACGGCGTGATGCGCTTCCACCCAGGCCAGGGACCGGCGCCACTCCGCCAGCGCATCGGCGACGCCGAGGTGCGCCCACAGCTGGATGTCCAGCGCCGCCCCGGGCGCCCAACTGCGGCCGTCCGGCTTGGTGCCGATACGGAAGCGCCCCTCGGTCCCGTCCCAGGCCGCCGCCACGAAGCCGCGCGCCAGGGCGGCGTGGCGGGTCCACGCGGCGTCACCCGTCAAGCGCGCCAGCCAGGTGAAGGCCGCCGCCGCATCGATGTTGTGTTCCGTGGCCTTGTAGTTCAGGCGCCGTTGGGCGGGATCAAAACCATCCAGGCCGCCGATGAACCCGCCCGGCTGGGCCGGGTCCGCCATCAAGTCCGCGACCCAGCGCATCAGGCTGATGGCCCGGTCGCGGTAGATGGCTTGGCCCGTCGCCTCATGCAAGGTCAGCATCGCCAGCGCGGCCCAGATGACATTGCCCGTGGCGCTGCCATCCTGATAGGCGTCCTCCGCCCACTGGCCGGCCGCGTCATCCCACCAGCCGGGGGGCAAGGGCGGACTGGCGACAGCCCCGGCGCGATAGGCGTTGCGCACGCGGCCATCCTTGAAGGTACGGTCGCCACCAGCCGCCCGCGCCAAGGCATCGCCAACCAGACGCGCGTCTTCGACATGGCCACAGGCCACCAGGGCAATCACCGCCAACGCATTGTCATAGGTGAAGGCGCTGTGGGCCAAAGCCGGATGGGTGTCGCCCGGATAGCTGACCACGAAACGCGGCCCGGTTCCGGGCGCCGCCGAGCGCGCCGCATGCTGCAACGCAGCACAGGTTTGCGCCGCCGCCTGGCCATAAGCGCTTGCCAGGCAAAAATAAATCGTCGCCAGGGCAATTTTCCTAAAATGCACGGCAATCTCCTAGAACAATCGGCAAATGTATTTCCCAGTTGTTCCGACAGTGGGCAAGGATGCGAGGCTTAGACCAAATATATTGCGCATCCCCCTCAGAACCCCGCGCGCGACGCAGCCCAACAATGCACGCGCACCTTGTTTTCACCTTGGTAAAGTTTTGCTAATAAACCGCCCGTAAACAAATAGCCGCCGTCGCAAGGGCAGCTTGAGGCCGTTGGTTCCACACCCCCTCGTGCTGCGCCGCACAGAATGGCGGACCACCGGGGCAGCAGAGAAGAGAGATTACGATGAACACCAAGTTCCTGGGCATTCTGGCCACCGTTTCCCTTTTTGTCGCCGGCCCCGCGCTGGCCGAGTGCAGCACGCACGCCAACCCGCCGGCCATCCCCGATGGCTCCGGCGCCACCACCGAGCAGATGACCAGCGCCAGCGCCTCGGTGAAGGGCTACATGGCCGACATGCAGGACTTCCTGAAGTGCCTGGAGAACGACAAGGCCGCGGGTTCAGCCAAGTACAACGCCGCGGTCGACCAGATGCAGAGCATCGCCAACGAATTCAACAAGCAGCTGCGCGCCTTCAAGGCCAAGGGCTGATTGTCCGCGCGTCAGCGCTGAAGTCCTGAAAAGGAAGGATGGGCCGCCCATCCTTCCTTTTTTATTGTCCATATGCGGCGTCAACCCCTTCAGGCCGTGGCGTTCCAGTCCAGCCGGTCGGCCCGGCGCAGCGCCGGGAACAACACGCACCACAGGGCCACGACGGCCACGGTGCCGATGCCGCCCACCACCACGGCCAGTTCCGTGCCCAGCCAGGATGCGGTAAGGCCGGACTCGAACTCGCCCAACTGGTTGGACGCGCCGATGAACAGGCCGCTGACGGCGCTGACGCGGCCGCGCATCTCATCGGGCGTGCCCAGTTGTACCAGGGTCTGGCGCACGAAGACGCTGACCATGTCCACCGCCCCCATCACCAGCAGGCTGAGCACGGCGATGGCGGGGGAGTGGGTCAGGCCGAAGACGATGGTGGCCAGGCCGAAGACACCGACGCAGGACAGCATGATGGGCCCCACCCGGCGCTTCAGCGGCCAGGCGGCCAAGGTCAGGCCCACCAGGATGGCCCCCGCCCCGGGTGCGCCGCGCATCACGCCCAGCAGCATGGGCCCGGTCAGGCCCAGCAGGCCGGCATCAGCGGAGAACTGGTCGCGCGCCAGCGCCGGCAGCAAGGCGGTGGCGCCCCCCAGCAGCACGGCGAACAAGTCCAGCGAAATAGCCCCCAGCACGATGGACTGCTGGCGGATATAGCGGATGCCGCCCAGGATGCCGTCCCAGCTGACGGGCGCGCGGGTCACCGCCCGCGACGGCGCGGAAATGCCCGCCACCACCAGGCCGGCCAGCACCAGGAAGCCGGCGCCCACCCCGAACACGCCGTTGCGGAAGGCGGCGTAGAGCACACCGCCCAGCGCCGGCCCCAGCACGCCCGCCACCTGCATGGCCGATGAACTGATGGCCACCGCGTTGGGGAAGTCAGCCTTGGGCACCAGATTGGGCAGCAGGGCGGAAGAGGCCGGCGCCTCGAAGGCGCGGGCGGCGCCGAACAGCATGACGGCGGCATAGACCAGCCACACCGGCAAGCCGGGCGAGGCCAGCACCACCCCGGTCAGGGCCATGGCCGCCGCCTCCACCATCACGCAGGTGGTGATGATGATGCGGCGGTCCAGCCGGTCGGCCACATGCCCGGTGACCAGCACCAACCCGACGGACGGCAGGAACTGCGCCAGTCCGATCAGGCCCAGGTTCATGGTGCTGCCGGTGCGGTCATAAATGGCCCAGCCCGCCGCCACCGCCTGGATCTGCAGGGCCCCCATGGACAGGATGCGGGCCAGCCAATAGCGCAGGAAAGCCGGATGGCGCAGGGCCCCGCCCCAGCCCTTGCGGGGCGCCACCGCGTCAGGCGACGGGTCAGGGGCGGCGGCGTTGGAAGAATTGCTGCTCATTATTGCCTATCGGTCACGGGCCGGCGGGATCGGGCACGGCGATGAAGGAGCCGGCGGGGCCGGGATAGACCACGGGGCTGGTGTAGCCATCCTTGGAAACGGCCGAGACGCCGAAGAACCAATCGTCGATGACGACGTTGGGCAGGGTCAGGGTGGTGCTGTCGCCAGCCCAGCGGTCATGCTGCCAGGTGGGCGCCAGCGTATCGCGCCACCAGACGCGATAGCCCACGGCCCCCGGCACCTTGGCCCAACTGAGCGTGGTGTCATGCTTCACCGCGCCCTCGACCTTCACGTCATTGGGCGGTGCCGGCGCCCAGGCCAGGCTGGCCATGGTCAGCGCGTTCAGGCGGGTCACCTGGGCCAGATAGGGGAAATCCACGCCGTCGATGGTGTCACCGTAGCGCACCCCGCCCTCGGTGCGCAGATCCTGGTGCTGGCGGGTATAATTCTCATGCGCCTCGGTCACGCGCACGGCGGGGAAGCCGGCCTCCAGAAACGGCACTTGGTCACCACCCCGGCCGAAGCGGTCGGTGCGGTAGACCATGCGCACGCTGAAATTATCCAGGTAGCGGGTGGCGATGCCGTCCATGTAGCGCGCCAGGTTGCGCGATGGGCTGTCGACCTCGCCCCCGGAATAGCGCCGCTGGTTGGCCTGCTTCGCCGTTTCCACCGCCTTGGTCCCTTCGGAAAAGACGCGGACATGGGTGTTGTCCACCACGCCATCCTCGCCCTGGGTGTTGCCGACGATGTCGTTGTTGAGGTCGGCCTCCACCTGCCAGCCCTGCTCCTTGGCGTAGTCGGCCAGCACCTTGCCGCCCAACAGGCCCTGTTCCTCCCCCGACAGGGCGGCGAACACCAGGGTGGCGCGGAACTTATAATGGGACAGCACCCGCGCCGCCTCGATGGCCGCCGCCACGCCGGAGGCGTCGTCGTTGGCCCCGGGCGCGTCGGCGGTGGCGTTCATCACGTCGGTGACACGGCTGTCCAGATGGCCGGCGATGACGATCACCCGTTGCGGCTCCTCCGTGCCCTTCAGCACGGCCACCACGTCCATCACCTCCGTCGGGGTGGGCACGCGCTTGCCCGTCACCGTTTGCGCCGGCGTCACCACCGTCAGGCAGCCGCCGCAGTCCTTGGAGATGGCCTCGAACCGGCTTTTGACCCAGGCGCGGGCGGCGCCGATGCCCCGGTCGGGGGAGGTCGTGTCGGACAGGGTGTGGCGGGTGCCGAAGGACACCAGCTTCTCGATGGTGGCATGCAGTTGCGCCGGGTCCACCTGGGCGGCGATCTCCCGCAGCACCGGGCGGTCGTCGACCGGCCCCACGGGCGCCCCCTCGGACACCGGCGCCTGCGGCTTGGCCTGCGCTTCGGGGCCATGGCATGCCAACCCGGCCAGCAGGAGAGCGGACAACAGAGGCGCGGACCGGGAGCGCTGGGGCATGGGTGTTCCCTGTGTTCGTTGATTAACTGCCGAAATCTTATGGCGCCACGATGCGGTAGCGCCCCGCCCCAGGCAAGGGCTGGTACATACGTCACGTCATCGCAAGCGGCAGTCCTGCCATGCCTTACCCGGCTGACTTGTGCTACCCGTACTGGCGGGTACGGGCCAGCGGACAGCGCGCTTAATCATCCCCCGCCAAGTGCCGCGCAGCCGCCCGCGCGATGGCCAGCAGGCGGGCGTCGGCGCCGCGCGGGGCCAGCAGTTGCAGGCCCACGGGGCACCCGGCATCGTCCGTGCCCACCGGCAAGGTGACGGCTGCCATGTCACCCAGGTTGGCGACACAGCAGTTGCGCAAGGCCATCAGGTTGGCACGGCCATAGGCCGATGGCTCCGCCAGGTCGGCCAGCAGCGGCGGGGTGATGGCCACCGTGGGCAGGGCCACCACGTCGACATCGTGGAACAGCGCCTGCACGCCATTGGCGAAGCGGTCGAGAAAGGCCACGCGCGCGTCATAGTCCAGCACGTCGGCCGAGGCGCGGATGCGGGGGCCGACGTAGGCGTCCAGGCTGGACAGCCACGCCGGCAGCTCCTGGGTGAGGAAGCCGTAAATCTCCGCCCCCGCCAGGCCACCCCGGCGGAACAAGGCCAGGGCCTCGTCCAGGTCCGGCACCATCACGGTGTCCACCGGCCGGAACAGGTCGTTGAGGCGGTCCAGCGCGGCATCCACCGCCGCGACCACGCCGGGGCCGCAGTCCTGCCACAGCGTGTCGGGGGCCCGGCCAATGCGGATGGCGCCGGGGTCCATCAGGGGATCGCCGGCCAATGGGTCAATGGCGGTGCCGGTCAGCAAGCGATAACCTTGGGCCAGGTCCTCCGCCGTCAGCGCCAGAAGGCCCACGGTATCCAGGCGCGGCGACAGGGGCACGATGCCGTCCGTCGCCAGGTGCCCACGTGAGCTTTTATAGCCGTAGAGCCCATTCCAGGCCGCAGGAATGCGGACGGAGCCCGCCGTGTCGGTGCCCAGCGCCAGCAGGGCGGACCCCTCACGCAGGCTGAGCGGCGCGCCGGTGCTGGAACCGCCGGGCACCCGATGACGGTCATGGTCGCAGGGGTTGCGCGGCGTGCCCCAATGGCCGTTGGCGCCCAAACCGCTAAAGGCGAATTCCACCATGCGCGTCTTGCCGGTAATGACGGCGCCCTGGGCCAGCAGGCGGCCGACCACCCCGCCCGCTTGGTTCCACATGGACGGCAGGCGGCGGGGGGAGCCGGCGAACACCGGCCAAGTGCCGCCGCAAACCGTTCCGGTTCCGTAATTATCCTTCAGCGACAACGGGATGCCGTCAAAGTCGCTGAGTGCTTGCCCGGCCTGGCGGCGGGTGTCGGCGGCATCCGCCTGGGCGCGCAGCAGACCGGCACTGAAGGCGGCATAGGGGTTGTCACGGGCGTCAGGCCGTTCCGCCCGGGCGGCGATGCAGGCCTCCGCCAGGTCGCGGGCGGTCAAGGTGCCGTCCTTCAGGGCGGCGAGGGCGGTGCTGAGATCCATGGGGGCGCCTTCGCAAGAGGGGCGTTTATTCCGGCCGGCGGAACCCTGGCATGGGCGCCACCCGCCCGCAACCTGGCAAGAGGGCAACCCGGCAAGAGGTGCGACAACCGGACGCCATATCCGGCCGCTATCGAATTCATATCCCCCCTGCATTTCACAGGGTGGGGGGTACGGGGTTAGCGTCAGCCCATCGCAACCACCCACCAAACCTGAGGGATTTTGAAAATGCAGACCACCACCACTCGCCGTCTGGGCCTCGGCCTGATCGTCGCCACCGCCGTCGCCGGCGCCACCCTGGCCGCCGCCCCGGCCAAGGCCGCGGACATGGAGAAGTGCTACGGCGTCGTGAAGGCCGGCCACAACGACTGCAAGACCGACAGCAACTCCTGCGCCGGCCATGCCACCAAGGACCGCGACCCCGGCGCCTTCATCGCCGTGCCGGCCGGCACCTGCGCCAAGATCGCCGGCGGCAGCACCGAACCCGCCAAGAAGTAAGCCGCACCATTGAAAGCCAGGGAGGGACGCCGCCATGGGCATCACCGGTATCGGCCTCAAGGCCCGCCACACCGCCGAGCTGCTGGCCGGCCGCCCCTCCCTGCGTTTTCTGGAAGTGCACGCCGAGAACTACATGGGGGCCGGCGGCCCGGCCCATCGCTGGCTGACCGCCCTGCGTGAGACCTATCCTTTATCCATCCACGGCGTCGGCCTGTCCCTGGGCGGGGCGGAGCCGCTGGACACCGATCACCTGGCTGACCTTGTGGCCGTGGTGGATCGCTATCAGCCGGAATGGGTGTCGGAGCATCTGGCCTGGTGCCGCATCGACGGCACCTACCTCAACGACCTGCTGCCCCTCCCCTACACCGACCCCAGCCTGTCCCTGGTGGCCGACCATATCGACCAGACGCAGGCGGCCCTGCGCCGCCGCATCCTGGTCGAGAATCCGTCCAGCTACATGGCCTTCCCGGAAAGCGACTGGCCGGAGGCCGCCTTCCTGGCGGAACTGGCGCGCCGCACCGGCTGCGGCATTCTGCTGGACGTCAACAACATCCATGTCAGCGCCCACAATGTCGGGCTGGACGCGGGCGCCTACCTGGCCGCCCTGCCCGCCGACACGGTGGGTGAAATCCACGTGGCGGGGCATGAGCCGGTCACCCACGAAGGCCGCGCCGTGCTGCTGGACACCCACGGCGCCCCGGTCACAGCCGCCGTGTGGGACCTGTACCGCCAGGCCCTGACCCGCTTCGGTCCCATCCCCACCCTGGTGGAGCGCGACGCCAACATTCCGCCCCTGGCCGAGTTGCTGGCTGAGGCCGCCACCACCGACGGCATCGCCGCGACCCTGTTTGACGGGGAGGTGCCCGATGCCCACGCTGCTTGAGCGCCAACGCGGCTTGCGGGACTGGGTGCTGGCCGCCAGCGGGGCGCCGCCCTTAGCTAGTGCCGGCCTGCACCGCGACAATACCCTGGGCGGCCTGGCCACGGTGCTGGCCGCCAGCTTCCCCGTGGTCCACCGCCTGGTGGGCGAAGCGTGCTTCGCCGGCCTGGCCCAAGCCTATGTGCGCCACCAGCCGCCCCGAGAGGCGCCGCTGTTGCGCTATGGCACCGGCTTCCCCGCCTGGCTGGCCGGGCAGGAGGTGGCGCGGCACCTGCCCTACCTGCCCGATGTCGCCCGGTTGGAGGCGGCCTGGACCCATGCCTACCACGCGGCGGAGGCCGACCCGCTGGACCCGGCCGCCCTGGCCGCCCTGGGCGACGCCGTGGAGGACGCCGTCTGGCGCCTGCACCCCAGCCATCGTTTCATCACCAGCCCCTGGCCGGTGGACCGCGTCTGGCGGGCCAACCAGCCGGACGTCGCCGATGCGGCGGTGGATCTGGACGTCCAGGGTAACACCCACCTGCTGGTGGTGCGGCCGGCGGCCGAGGTGCTGCTGATCCGCCTGGGCCCCGGCGCCTTCGCCCTGCTGATGGCGCTGGGCGCCGGCCTATCCTTGAGCGCCGCCTGGAACAACGCGCTGGCCCTGGACGCGGCCTTCGATCTGGAACACGAATTAACCGGCCTGCTGGCGGCGCAGGTCTTCACCGGAGTGGAATTGCCATGACCCTGACGCCTCCCACCGCGCCCGCCCCATCTGCGCCAGCCCCAATCGCGCCGGCCCCCCTCGCCCTGGCGCTGGCCCTCATCCACCGGCTGGAGCGATTCCCCCGGGGGCTGGACGCGCTGTTGTGGCGCCTGGCCGCCGCCACCGTCTTCTGGCGGTCGGGCCAGACCAAGGTCACCGGTTTCCATATCAACGACACCACCTTCGACCTGTTCCGGGACGAGTACAAGGTGCCCCTGATCCCGCCGGAGGTGGCGGCCGTGCTGGCTAGCATCACCGAGAATTTGTGCGCCGTGCTGCTGGTCATCGGCCTGGCGTCCCGCCTGTCGGCCGGCGCCCTGTTCGGCATGACCCTGGTGATCGAGATCTTCGTCTATCCGGAAAGCTGGCCCGACCATTTGCTGTGGTCGGCGGTGCTGGTGCCCATCATCCTGCGCGGCCCCGGCGCCCTGTCCGTGGACCACCTGATCCGCAGCCGGCTGGACACCCGCCCTCGTCACAACTTGTAAGACTATAGATATTGGAACAAACCCGCCTCGCGGGCATTCTCAGGCCATCTTCAGCCTGAGGAGCGACACCATGAGCATCCAGTACGGCACGCGCACCATCACCTTCCAACCCAGCATCGACATGGCGGGCACCCTGCCCGGCCTGTTCTCCACCACCCTGTTCTTCCCCAACCAGACCCATCATGGCGTGAACATCGACACCGGTTCCGTCGGCATTGTCGTGCCCATCGCCGCCTTGCAGGACGGCCAGGGCAATTTCCTGCCCTGGGCCGTTCCCACGGATGAGACGCTGACCTTCACCTATGAGCCCAGCGGCAACACCCGCACGGGTCCCGTGGTGACGGTGACCGGCCTGCAGGTGGGCGACAGCACGCCCGAGCATACGGTGGTCCTGGGCCCCGTGCGGGTCATGGCCTGCACCAACGTCGACGACGTCTACATGCTGGGGGTGGGCATCGGGCTGGAGGCCAAGGCGACCCTGGCGCCCTCCGGCAACGCCGCCACCGCCCTGGACAACCCCTTCCTGAACCTGCGCGACATGCTGGGCGACAGCCCCACTCTGCTGCCGGCCTATGCCCTGACGGCGGCGCTGCAGGAGGATGGCCGGCACGGCCTGATCACCCTGGGGCAGACCGCCGACAGCCTGCAGGGCTATCGCTTCCTGCCGCTGACGCCGGACGCGGACAGCCCCAGCGGCCTGCAACTGCCCTGGGTCAACCTGTCGGTGACGCCGGCGGGCGGCGCCCCCATCGACACCCGGGCCCAGCTGCTGATGGATGCCGGCATCACCAACATGTTCATCGGCATCATCCCGAAACCCGACGCCCCCATCGACTGGCTGAACGCCGCCATCGCCATCCAGGCGCAAGATGGCGACGGCGAAACGGCGCTGGACTACAGCTTCGTCAACACCAACCCGGCGGATGGGCCGGGCCCCAACGTCAATTGCGACCCGAACCAGCCGGCCTCGCCCAGCCGCATCCTGAATGGCGGCCCCAGCCCGCAGGGCGGCAGCTTCATCAACACCGGCGTCCATCTGCTGGCCGCCTATGACTATGTCGTCGACGCCGCCAATGACCGGCTGGGCCTGCGCCCCCGGTCCTGAACCCCGTGCGGTGACGTTTCCCCGCGACAGGCGGCGCCCGGCATGGTTCAACACGGTTGGACGCCGCCGTTTCTAGGGAAATGCCGCTCTCAGGGACCCCCTCATGGAAATGAACCAGGTGCGCTACTTCGTGGCGCTGTGCGAAACCCTGAACTTCACCAAGGCGGCGGAGGCCTGTGGCGTGGCCCAGCCATCGCTGACCAAGGCCATCCAGAAGCTGGAGGAGGAGCTGGGCGGGCCGCTGTTCGTGCGCGAACGCACCCTGACCCACCTGTCCGACCTGGGCCGCCTGATGCGCCCGCACCTGGAGGCCGTGTTCCACGCCAGCGAGTCCGCGAAGCTGGAGGCGCGCAGCTTCGGCAAGCTGGAACGCGGCCGCGTGCGCCTGGGGGTCATGTGCACCATCGGCCCCACCCGCCTGGTGGGGTTCCTGAAGCGCTTCCGCGCCGCCCTGCCCTCGGTGGAGGTGGTGCTGCGCGACGCGCCGGGGCGCGAGGTCCTGGCCCTGCTGATGGAGGGGGAGCTGGACTGCGCCCTGCTGGGCATCCCCAACCTGCCGGATCGGGTGGAGGCCCGGCCGCTGTACCGCGAGCGCTATACCGTCGCCTTCGCCCCCGGCCACCAATTCGAGGCCATGGACGTGGTGCCGCTGAAGGAGTTGGACCAGGAGGACTACCTGAACCGGGTCAACTGCGAATACCCCCAGCATTTCGACACCCTGGGCATCCCCGATCCCGCCGACGTCCGCGTCTGCTATGAAAGCGAGCGGGAGGATTGGATCCAGGCCATGATCCTGGCGGGCTTGGGCTGCGCCGTCATGCCGGAGTTCCTACCCATGCTGCCCGGCATCGCCACCCGCCCCCTGATCGAGCCGGAACTCTCGCGCACCGTCAGCCTGACCAGCGTGGCCGGCCGCCGTCATTCCCCCGCCCTGAAGGAATTCATGGCGCTGGCCCGCCGGTATGAATGGGGCCCGCCCTTGGGGGAGGACAGCGCGGCATAAAGCCTTCCACCGCCCAAAACATTCCGTATATTGTATCCAATTATCGGCCTCACCAAGAGGGCCGTGGAATGGCGGAAGGGCGATGGGGCGATGAAGGACAGGAACAAGCGGGCGGCGGCTTCCGGGCCGCGCCGTCGCGACATCATGATGGCGGCCGGCGGGGCCGCGGTGGGGGCCTTGGCGGCCGGGCCGGTGCGGGCGACCCCGGCGCAGGGGACGAAGGCGGTCCCCCACGCCTTCGCCCTGACGTTCAAGGGGCCCGGCCTCACCAGCCTGCGCGCCGCCGGGGATGCCTTCGACACCGACTACCTGCAGCCCGGCCAAACCCTGGGCGCCGTCACCCTGGCCTACCGCCGTGACGCCACCGCCCCATGGCGCACTGTCGACACGGCGGACCTGACGCCCGCCCATCTCGACCAGGCCGGCCCCCAGGATCGCCGGGTGGCGTACGACATCGCCGATGAGGCGGGACCGGCGCTGGGCCTGACCCTGCGCCTGGGGCTGGAGGCCGGGCAACTGGCCTGGCAGGTCACGCTCACCAACCGCGCGGGCGGGCCGCTGGAGATCGGCGACCTGGCCCTGCCCCTGCCCTTCCATACCGAGTTCAAGGCCAAGCAGCCGGCCACGGCCGCGGTGCTGAAGCACAGCTTCGTCTCCGGCCATGGCTCCTTCCTGTTCTGGATGCGGTCCAACAGCGTCGGCCCCTATCTGGTCATGACGCCCGAGCGGAACACGCATTTCGAGTATTGGGAGCCACGCGCCGGCGCCCGGCAGGATTCCGACAGCCCCATCACCGGCTATCGCCCCTACCGCGTCTTCATTCACGCCGCCGCCACGGCGGAGGCCATGCGGGCGGCCGGGGGCCGCTGGCGCCAGCCGCTGAGCAGCCTGACGCTGGCACCCGGGGAGGCGCGCCGCTTCGGCGTCCACTTCACCTGGGCCGACAGCTACGCCGACGTGCGCGACACGCTGGTGACCCAGGGCGGCATCGATGTGGAGGTGGCGCAGGGCATGACCCTGCCCACCGACCTGCCCGGCCGCATCGCCCTGCGCACCCTGGACACCATCGACGCTATCGACGCGGAGTATCCGGACCAAACCACCATCACCCCCCTGGGCCTGCGCAACGGCCGCCATATTTATGAGCTGCGCTTCCGGCGGCTGGGGGAGAACCTGATCATCGTCCGTCATGGACAGGGGCGCACCACCCACCTGGAGTTCTTCGCCACCGAGCCGGTGGAAACCCTGGTCAACAAGCGCGCCGCCTTCATCGCCGCCCACCAGCACCGCGACCCGGCCAAGTGGTACAACGGCCTGCTGGCGGAATGGAACATGGAGACCCAGACCCTGCTGGGCCCCGACAATTACGACCGCATCACCGGCTGGCGCATCTATGAGGTGACCTGCGACGACCCGGGGTTATCCAAGCCCGCCTATCTCGCAGCCAAGAACGCCGAGCATCCGGTGCAGGCGGAGGTGACGGCGCTCGACGATTACGTGCAGCACTTCGTCTGGGGCGGGCTGCAGCGCACGACGGAAGAGGACGACAGCTACGCCCTCTACGGCATTCCCGATTGGAAGAAAAATCGGGAGAGCGCCGACCCGGGGCCCAAGGGGCGCCAGCATTACTGGCGGCCCTATGACTACCCCCACATCATCGCGATGTACCTGGGCCTCCACCGCGTCGCTTCCCGCTATCCCGCCATCACCACCCGGCTGGATGCGGCGACCTACCTGGAGCGGGCCTACGGCACCACCCGCGCGTTCTTCACCATCCCCATGAAGATCGCAGAGTGGAGCGCCTATGAGACCGGCTTTTACAACGAGGTGGTGATCCCCGAGTTGATCGACGCCCTGGACGCGGCCGGGGAGGCCGCAAAGGCGGCGGAGCTGCGCGCCCATTGGGTGCGCAAGGTCGCCTTCTTCGTGAACGGCAGGCCCGACCTGTTCGGGTCGGAATACCCCTTCGATTCCACCGGCTTCGAATCCACCCAGGCGCTGGCCCGCTATGCCCTGGACCATGCCGGCCAGCCGGGATTCCCCGTCACCCGCGCCGCCGCACGGCGCTTCGCCGACGCGCAGATCGCCGCCAACCTGTTCTGCCGCGGCGTCATCGAACCCGCCTATTATTACCTGGGCAGCGACTACCGCGCCGCCGGCGGCGACGCCTTCACCCTGACCTACATGGCGCAGATGGGCGGCTGGGCCCTGCTGGACCATGCGCTGAACGACGCCGACGACGGGCGGCCCCATCTGCGCCTGGCCTGGACCTCGTTCATGAGCGCCTGGGCCCTGGTGAACAGCGGCACGGCGGAAAGCGATTATGGCTATTGGTATCCGGGCCAGGCCAACGACGGCGCCTCCGGCGGCGGGTTCGAGCCGGGGTCCCACGGCACCACCTGGCTGGGCCAGCCCCACCACCGGGGCAGTTGGTATTATTCCAGCGAAAGTGACCTGGGCTTCTGCGGCGCCCTGCGCATGGCCGCCACCCTGGTCAGCGACGACCCCGTGTTCGGCCGCTTCTGCTTCGGCGGCACGCTGGCCGAGGCCGACGGCTGGCTGACCATCACCCCGCGCGACGGCGTCCGCCGCCGCCTGCACGCCCGGCTGCAACACGCCCGCCTGGCCCGCCAGCGCCTGGACCTGGAGGTGCGGGGCGCCCGCTTCGCCCCCACCGACAGCATCGCCTGGCACCCCACCGACGCCCGCCTGCGCCTGACCCTGGACGGCGAGGCCCAGCGCCAGCCGCCCACCCTGCGCCTGCGCGGCCTGCCCCAGGGCCGCTACCAGGTGACGGGGGGCGGCACGGTCGAGGTGGCTGGCGAGACGGCCTGGGTGACGGTGACGCTGCCGGCGGGGGTGCGGGAGGTGGCGGTGGGGCGGGTGTAGCGGCACCACTCAAACTGGGGCATTGCCGAACCTCTGGCCCAGCCTACTTTCGCTGCTGTTGTTTTCGGTGACCGACTGGGAGGAGGCCCGCTGTTGATGCGTCGCCGCAGCGCTGCGCAGCATGCGCCGAAGGGCGGTCGCCCTGGCGACACCGCCCTGGATTATTGGCAACGCCTGCGGAAAGACCGCCTGTCCAACGCCGCCGCCATCGCCGCCGTCCTGGCGATGGCGGCGGCGCTTCTGTCCTGGCTGAATGTCCTGTTCACCGGCCCGCTGCCCCAAACCCGCGGCAACCCGTTGTATTGGGCCCTGATGATACCCTGCGCCTGGTGGGCTTCCGACCTCACCCGCTTTCGGCCCGGTGCGGTGATCGTGATGCGGCTGATGTTTATCCTGGCGCCGCTTCTGGCCAGCGCCGCCCTATTGCAAATGAACAACACACGCCCGGATGAAATCGTGGCGCCGGCCGTCCTGTTCGCCCTGGCCTGCACGACGGCGGCCGCCGGTGCCCTATGCTACCGCCGCAGCCTGCTGCGCCGCGAAGGTCCGTCCCGGCTCAAGCGCTAAGAGCCCCCCTTCCCTTGAGCGGATCTCAATGCCATAGAGGACGGGTGCCACGAGCAAACACCACACTGACCAATCCATGACCCGCCCCATGACCCGTCTCGACAAATTCTGCAAAATCGCCCTATGGGTGCTGGGCTTCCTGCTGATCGTGGGCGGGTGCATGGCCATCTTCCCGGCCTTGTTCCTGACGGTGGTGGCGGCCAATGACGGCGCGCAGGGTGGCGCGGCGCCGGGCATGGTGTGGCTGTTGATGCCGCTGCTGGTCGCCGGCGTGCCCGTGCTGATCCTGCTGTCGGCGCGCAAGTTCCCGGCCCACGTCAAGCTGCACGCCCTGGCCATGGTGCTGGCCTGGGCAGGGGCGCTGTATTTGCTGGACCGGTTCTGGCTGCACCGGTGACTCTTAAGCTATAGAGTTTCACAAACATGGAATAGGTGTTATCATAGAGGAATCTTCGATTCCCAAAATTGGCAATATAATATGAAAAAATTAGCCTACGTAATCCTAATTTACACTATCGCTTATACATCCTCATCCTCCGCACAATCAAATAATCAAGATGCTTTAAAATTGATCAGAGAAACAGCCAATGATATATGCGGAACGATTCCGCTAAATGGCACTACAACCAATATCAACACCAAGGGTAATATTAAGGCAGAGGTTAATGGTCTGGTCAAGAAATTAGCTAATCTGGGGATAGAAGGACAGGCTGATATTAAATCAAGTGAATATGAAGGCCTCTCTCAAGGAGACATTCCTACATCTATAAAAGATCAGCGAGAGTGCAAACTTACAGTATTCAAGATATTATCTGATAAATTTTTAACAAAAACGGGCAAGAAAGATTCCAGTGCCGATAGCGAACTAATTAATAAAGGGACAATTAATAATTACTATGTGAATAGCAACCAACCGCCAGAGCCGGAACTTAAAATACTTTCGAAGACAGAAGAGGATAATACTGATGGCAGTTATACAATTACATATGAATGTTTTGTAGATTCAAAATATATCACCCCCGCAATGATGAGGGTTTCCATTAAAGCTAACAATCTACTGTACGTCGCGATAATTCCACAACAAAGAAATGGAATGTCTTCCATTATACTTCACAACGTTTATCGAGATTCGTTTAAATATGAAGCTGAAGTTCAGACACCACAGGGGATTTATGAAATAAAAGTTACGACAATCCGGCCAGAAAAAGTTGATTTATCTGCTAAGTTCTAATAAAAAATTAAAATTTACCCCGCGCCCAAACAACGAACCTTTTACATTCACCCCCCACCGCTCTCGTAATCGCCCCGCTGCACCAGCATCTGGCAGAGCTGCTTGCCAAAGGTGCTCATGAACTCGTTGATCAGCGCCTCGTCGCGCCGATAGAATGTCCACTGCCCCACGCGGTGGGAGGTTAGCAGGCCGGCGCGTTGCAGCATGGCCAGGTAGGTGGAGACGGTGGACTGTGACAGGTCCGTCTTTTCCAGGATGCGGGTGACGCACACGCCCTTTTCCAGGGGATAGCCCTCGGGCTGGGGGGCGAAGTGGGTGGCGGGGTCCTTCAGCCACAACAGGATGTCGCGCCGGACCGGGTTGGCCAGGGCCTTCAGGATCGCTTCCACATCCATCGCGTCGACATCCACACCCGTGAAACCGGGGAAGGCGGCGGCGCCCTCCCCGGTCCATTCATCAAACCACCAGCCGGTCCAGCGACCCGCGGTCGAAGGGGATCACCTCGTCCACGCGGCCCTCACGGACCTTGATGGCCCAATCGGGATCGCTGAGCAAGACCCGGCCCACGCCCAGCAGGTCGAAATCCCCCCGCGCCAGGGCCTGGGCCGCCTGGTCCACGTCGGTGGGCTTCACCTCGAAGGCGTCGCGGTTGGCGAACATGCCGACCTTGAAGGCGTCGGCCAGGCCCACGCTGCCCACGGCGATGACGGGCTTGCCCGTCAGGCGCCTGGTCCAGGCCGCCAGGGTGTCCTGCGAGCCGCCCTCCACCTCTGGGAAGGCGGGTTCCCAATAGCGGCGGGTGCTGACATGGAAGATGTCCACGCCGGCCTCGGCCAGGGGCGTCAGGATGCGGCCCAGCTCCTCCGGCGTCTGGGCGATCTTGGCGCCGTAGTCGCCGCCCTTCCATTGGGAGAAGCGGAAGACGATGGGGAAATCCGCGCTGACGGCGGCGCGCACGGCACGCACCAGCTCGACGGCGAAGCGCACGCGGTTCTCCAGACTGCCGCCATAAGCGTCGGTGCGCTGGTTGGTCTTCTCCCACAGGAAGTCGTCGATGAGATAGCCGTGGGCGCCGTGCAGTTCCGCCCCGTCGAAGCCGATGCGCTCCGCATCCGCGGCGGCCTGGGCGAAGGCGGCGATGACCGCGTCGATATCGGCCTGGGTCATGCCGCGCACCACCTCGACCCCGTTCTCGACGATGGCGGAGGGGCCATAGCCCGGCACCGCCGCATCCGGCTCCACGCCCGCGCGGCGGGCGACGCCAACGTGCCAGAGCTGCGGGATGATGCGCCCGCCCTCGGCATGCACGGCCTCCACCACCCGGCGCCATCCGGCCAGCGCGGCCTCGCCATGGAAGGCGGGGACCTGGGGATAGCCGTTGGCGGCGGGGTGGTTGACGTAGGTGCCCTCGGTGATCAGCAGGCCCACGCCGCCCCGCACGCGACGGCGGTAATAGGCCACGACCTCATCCGTGGGCACGCCGCCCGGCGACTTGTTCCGGGTCATCGGCGCCATCACCAGGCGGTTGGCCAGGACGTGCCGGCCGAAGGTGAAGGGCTGGAACAAGGGGGCCACGGCCGGGTTCACGGACTGGCCCCCCGGCCCAGTGGCCAAAGAGGTCGCCCCGGTTGCCGGAGTCGGGGCGGAAGCGGTGGCCGAAGCGGGGCCGGCGGGCGGGATGACGGTATCCATGGGTCTGCCTGGTCTGGTTGGCAACGGAGAGAGTTCGGTATATCGCGTTTTCTCGATATATCAAACCCCTGGTTTCCGGCCCTTTTTGCCAAAGCGGAATGCTGCGGCGCAAACCGACGCCCGGCGAACCTTTCATTAACGAATGATGGCCTATGGTAGGATTCGTAAAATGCGCTACGCTTTCATGACAGGCCTCATCGAGACCAAGGAAACAAAAGACGCAGGTTGGGTTTACGCGCGCCTACAGGGCGCATCAACAGCAGGAGGACGGCAGGATGGCGGCACCCGTGTCAGCCCGTGCAAGCCTATTGGAAACCGGGCGCAATGATGCGCTGCAGCGGAACCTGATCCCCTGTTTCGACGCCTTTTACGGCGCGGCGTTGACCCTGATCGACGACTGGACGGCCCCCACCCGGCCGCGTGTGTTGGACCTGGGCGCTGGCGGCGGCCTGTTCGCCTCGCTGGTACGCGCCCGCCTGCCCCACGCCCACCTGCACCTGGTGGAGGAGACGCCCCAGGCGCTGGAGCAAAGCCGGCGCCGCTTCGCTGGCGACGCCCGCGTCAGCTTCGCCCTGGCGGAGTTGGACAAGGCCGACCTGGCCGGCCCCTGGGACTTGGTCATCACCTCCCTCGCCATCCACCACCTGGCCCATGGCGCCAAGCGCGACCTGTACGGCCGCATCAACCAGGTGCTGGCCCCTGGCGGCCTGTTCATCAGCGCCGAGCAGGTGCTGGGCCCGACGGCGGAGGTGGAAAGCCAGTACGACCGGCTGTGGCAGACGGAGGCCGCCGACCTGGGCGTGCCGGCGGTGGAGCTGTCGCGCGCCCGTGACCGCCTGCGCCAGGACCACTGCGCCACCCTGGGCGAACACCTGATGTGGATGGCGGAGGCCGGTTTGCGCGACGTGGACTGCGCCTTCAAATCCTGGCGCTTCGCCGTGATGAGCGCGCGGCATCACTGAGACTTGAGATAATCGAGGACTGATGTCATTGCGTATCAACCGGGGCGTGTTAGTCTCGGATGATGCTGACCTTTCTCGTATCCCTTCAGGCCATTCAGGTGGTCATCCTGTGGCTGCACGACTGGGTGCCACTTGGGCGGCTGAACGGTGTGGCCACAGTGCGCGCGGCGGACACGACCGGCCGCCTGGTTCTGGTCACGCTGATCCAGAGCGTGCCCTATACCATCGGCTTGGCCTATAGCCTGGTGCATCTGCACACCGCGCATTTTCCTGGGTGGCTGTGGTACTGGCTGTGGGTCAGCTATGGCCTGCTTTTCGCGGGCGAACTGCGCGCCTGGTGGCTACCCTACCTTGTGGCGCCGGAGCCGGCGCGAGCGACGCGCTACCAGAGCATGTTCGGCACCACCCATACCTTCCTGCCGGAGCGCAACGGCATCACCCCCAACACTTTGCACGTCGTCCTGCATATTCAGACGGCGGCGACGCTATGCTTACTGGCCGCGCTGACGCTCCGAGGGACCTGATGACATGGTCGCCAATTCCTCTCACGAGTATCGCCAATATGGGAAACGCCCTGGCGCTGGTCAGTGCCATGGCCGCAATCTCCAACCCGACCCCCGCTTGGCCAAGGGAAGCGACCACCATCGCGCAGGAAGCCCACAGCATTGCCCAGAAGCGTTCCGCGCGCGGCAGACAAACGGATATGGAGCGCTTGGCAACGCGCATCCACGACCATCCTGAACAGGCCCAAGAGGCGGACATCCAGGCCCTGACAGAACTGCTGACGGCCCGCGATGATCTCGTTAGGTACTGGGCCGCCATAAGCCTAAGTTTTATTGGACCTCGGGCACGCTCGGCCCTTCCCGCGCTACGTCAGGCATTCGAGGAAAAGCACTGCGCTCGTGAAAGCAAAAATTCGACCTCGGGTGCTGCTGTCGCCTTGCGAAATATGGGCGAGCCACCTCCGTCCGCTCCAGCCTGCCCCCTACCCTGACCAGGTGATTCAGGTAGCAATCCCCCCCGCTTGGCGACACAGTGGTGGCCCAAACACAATTCAACCCCGTCCCCCCGCCAATGATCAAGTCACTGGTCCGCCGACTCCATAACCGCGTGGAACGTTTCCTGGCCCTGGACAACTGGGGCGAGATTCTGCTGCTGGTCCTGTCGGTGGCGGGGTTGGCGGTGGCCAACTCCAGCCTGGCGCCCACCTATTTCCACGCGCTGCACGCCCCGCTGGGCGTGGGGCCCGCCACCCTGTCGGTCGAGCAGTGGGTGAACGACCTGCTGATGGCGCTGTTCTTCCTGCTGGTGGGGCTGGAGATCAAGCGGGAGATGGTGGGCGGCGACCTGTCCAGCCCATCGCAAATCGCCCTGCCCGGCATCGCGGCCCTGGGTGGCGTGCTGTTCCCGGTGCTGATCTACGTGGCCCTGAACTGGGGCCATGCCGACGCGCTGGCCGGCTGGGCAACGCCGGCGGCCACGGATATCGCCTTCGCCCTGGCCGCTCTGTCGGCCTTTGGCCGGGGGATGCCGCGCCCCGCCTTCCTGTTCCTATCCTCCCTGGCCATTTTCGATGATCTGGCCGCCATCGTGATCATCGCCCTGTTCTACAGCGGCGGCCTGTCCTGGCCGGACCTGGGCCTGGCCGCCCTGGCGCTGGCCGTGCTGGTGGGCATGAACCGCCTGGGGGTGCGCCGGCTGGCGCCCTATCTGGTGGTGGGGCTGGTGCTGTGGGTGGCGGTGCTGCGCTCCGGCATCCATGCCACCATGGCGGGGGTGCTGCTGGCGCTGACCATTCCGCTGGGCAGTGAGGAAGAGGAGGAGGCCGGACGGTCACCGCTGCACCGGCTGGAAGAGGCGTTGCACCCCCTCGTCTATTTCGGTGTCCTGCCCCTGTTCGGCTTCGCCAACGCCGGTGTCAGCTTCCATGGCCTAGAGTGGTCCAGCCTGCTGGACCCCGTGCCGCTGGGCATCGCGCTGGGCCTGTTCCTGGGCAAGCAGCTCGGCGTCTTCGCCTTCACCGCCGCCGCCGTGCGCCTGGGCATCGCCAAGCTGCCGGCGCAGGTTTCCTGGGGCGGCCTCTACGGTATCGCCACGCTTTGCGGCATCGGCTTCACCATGAGCCTGTTCATCGCCGGCCTGGCCTTCCCTGACGCAGCCCTGGCGGGGGAGGCGAAGCTGGGCGTCTTCGGCGGCTCCCTGCTCTCCGCCCTGGGCGGTGGACTGTGGCTGGCCCTGGCGCGGCGCCGGGGCTGATTACAGGCTCGCCCCGGCCAGGGCCCCCTGGGCCAGCAGCATGTGCAGCATGGCCTGCAGGTTCAGCGCCGGCTCCACCGCCAGGCCGGCCGCCGCCGCCTGCTCCAGCGTCTCGCCGTCCAGCAGGGACTGGATCGCCGCCGCGGCGCCGGGCGGCAGCGCCACGCAGACGATGCCGTCGGCCGGACGCAGCACCAGGACCTCACCCGCCGCGGGCTGGGGCGCCGACAGCGCCAAGGCCTCATCCGCCTGCGCCTGCCGCCAGAGCGGCAACACGTCGTGCCGCAGCCAGACGATGCGGGCGGCGGGATGGGCGGTGAAGCGCAACTGGGCATAGTCGCCCGGCGGGAAGGCCGCCAGTTGTGCCGCCGTCAGCGCTGCCGCGTCGGCGGCGAAATAGGCCTCCATCACCGCCCATTCCAGACGGGCCATGTCGGCCGCACCGGCGTCCAGGGGCACCAGCGCCGCCGGGAAATCGCCGCCATAGGCCGAGAGCTGCGGCCGCGTGGGTGGGTGGGCGCGTACGAAATCCAGCGCCGCCGCGCGAAAGGCGGGCACGCCCATGAGCCGCAGGGTGATGGGAAAGGCGGCGGCCAACGCCTCCGCCAGGGATTGCTGCACATTGGCGCGGTAAATCTTCAGCCGCGCCTCGGCCACGGGGCCGACGGCCAGGTCCACGCCTGTTCCACTGGCCCCACCAGCGGGGGCCAGCAGGGCGCGCCGCATCTGCGCCTGAAAGGCCTCAAGCATGGGCGGCCCCTGCCTGAAGTCCATCCAGGAGGGACTGGGCCCGCGCGGCTTCGCCCAGCAGCACCTCCAGCGGCGGCAGATCCATATCCCATTCCACCAGCACCGGCAGGGGGCCGGTGCGGGCCAGCACCCCGGCCAACAGGTCCCACACGCCGTCGGACACCCGGCTGGCATGGTCGTCGATCAGCACCACGCCGTCGGCGCGGGCGTCCGGTCCCACCCAGGGGGCGAAGGCCTCGCGCCGGTGGCCGGCCACATGGATTTCACCCACGGCCGCCAGGGGAAATCCGCCAGGTAGCGCGTGGCGTCGAACCCCAGGTTATGGGCGCAGACCGCGACGTTGTTCACGTCCAGCAACAGGCCGCAGCCGGTGCGCGCCGCCAGCTCCGCCAGGAACTGCGGTTCGGGCATCGCCTCCGCCCCCGGCGGCAGGGTCAGGGGCATGTAGAGGGAGGGGTTTTCCACCAGCAGCCGGCGCCCCAGCGCATCCTGGGCATGGGTGACATTGGCCGCCACGACATCCAGCGTGTCCGCCGTCAGGGGCAAGGGCAGCAGGTCGTTGAGATAGGCGCCATCCGTGCCGGTCCAGGCCAGGTGGTCGGAGATCTGATCCGGTTGCAGACGGTCATACAGGCGCCGCAGGTTGGCCAGGTGGGTGGCGTCCAGCCCCTGGGCGCTGCCCAGCGACAGGCCGACGCCATGACAGGAGAGGGCATGGTCGCGCCGGATGGCCTCCAGCGCCGCGAGGCGGGGACCGCCCGCCACCAGGTAGGTTTCGCTGTGCACCTCGACCCAGGCGATGTCTGGCCGCCGCCCATCCAGGAAGGCCGGCACATGCGGATGACGCAGGCCTATGCCGGCCCGGCGCGGCAGCGTGACCAGGGAGGCGGCGCCCTCGGGCATCTCAGTCCTGCGGAGCCTTGGGCGGCACGACCTTGGTCGCGTCAGCCTTGGGGGCCGCGCCGGCCTTGGGGGCCACCGGACGCGGCGCCTTGCCGATGCCCTTGAAGGGCTTCAGCTTGCCGCCCATGGCGCGGCAGGTGCCCTTGTCCACGTCCAGGAATTCCTGGCCATCATAGTCCACCTTGGACAGGGCGCCGCAATCATGGGTGCCGGCGGCCGACGCGCAGGAATTCTCGCCCGCCTTGGCGATGCCGTAGCACTTCTCCATACCCTCCGGCGCGGGGCCGACATGGGCCTGCGCGCCGGCGCTGAGGGCCGTCAGGGCGCCGGCCAGGGCCAGGGCTGCTTTCAAGGCGGTGGTTCGTTCGGTCATCAGGCCATCCTTCGGCAAGACGGGCGCCATCGCGCGCCCAGGGAGGCCGCCCCAGGCGGGCGGGCAGGCAGACCCTACGCCCTTTGACCGCGCCATAAAACCCCACATGGCGTGTGAAATCGCCGCAAGGACGGCGGGATTGGTGCGACGATTGGAACAATGAATTCCAGGCTTCCTCGATTGTGGGCGGGCGCGGCCCGACCTAGATTAAGCCCGTAACGCCGGCCATCGCCCTTCTTGCGGGTGGTGGCCGGTCCTCCCTCCCCGGCCGTCCGGCCAGCTTTCCCAAGCCTTTACCAAGGAACATCCCATGAAGCGCATTCCCGCCCTGATGCTGGCCGCCGCCCTGCTGGCCGCCGCCCCCGCGACCGCCCTGGCCCAGGCGACGACCGACCTGACGAAGGTCGAGGGTGGTCACTTCACCCTGGACAAGAGCCACGCCAAGGTGGTGTTCGCCATCACCCACTTCGGCTTCTCCACCTATTACGGCGCCTTCCCGGACCTGGAGGGCACGCTGGACTTCGACCCCAAGGCCCCGGCCAAGAGCAAGCTGGACGTGACCATCAACGTGAAGGGCCTGTCCACCGCCAACCCGAAGCTGGACGAGCACCTGAACAGCCCGGACTTCTTCGACACCGCCAAGTTCCCGACCGCCACCTTCAAGGCCACCAAGATCGAGGTGACCGGCGCCACCACCGGCAAGATCATCGGCGAGCTGACGCTGCACGGCGTGACCAAGCCGGTGACCCTGGACGCCAGCTTCCACGGCGGCGGCACCAACCCGATGACCAAGGCCTATGTCGTCGGCTTCGACGCCAAGGCGCAGGTGAAGCGCTCCGAATTCGGCGTCGACAAGTACGTGCCCTACGTCAGCGACGAGGTTGAGCTGCTGATCAGCGGTGAGTTCGACCGCGCCCAGTAATTGGTTATGCCCGGTAATCGGTTATACTGGGCCACGTTCAACTGACTGAAGGGGGAGCCGGACCATGACCGTCGCGGCGCGTTACAACAGCGTGGCCATCCTGGTCCATTGGCTGACCGTCATCGCCATCCTGGGCCTGTTGATCATGGGCTGGACGATGACGTCGCTGCCACCCGGCTCCCCCGACCAGTTCAAGCTGTTCCAGTTGCACAAGTCGGTGGGCATCACCGTCCTGGCCCTGACCCTGTTCCGGGCTGTCTGGCGCCTGTCCCACCGTCCCCCGCCCTTGCCGGCCCACATGCCGGTTTGGGAGAAGGCCGCCGCCCATCTGGGCCATGCCGGCCTGTACGCCCTGCTGCTGGGCATGCCGCTGACCGGCTGGGCCGTGGTCTCCACCTCGAAATTCAACATCCCGACCGTGCTCTACGGCCTCATCCCCTTCCCGCACATGCCCATCCTGGCCGGCCTGGAGAACAAGGGTCCGATCAACGACGTGGTGTCCGAGGCGCACGAGCTGGCCGCCTGGATCCTGGTGGCCCTGGTGGTGGTCCACGCCCTGGCGGCGCTGCGCCATCACTTCCTGGTCAAGGATGACGTGCTGCTGCGCATGGTTCCCCGCTTCGGCCGCCGGGCCTAGTCCCCCGGCCGCCCTTTCCAAGACTGAGGATTCCCATCATGAAGTTCCTCGCCCCCCTCGCCACCGCCGCCGGGGCCGCCGCCTTGAGCGCCCTGCTGGTGGCCGGTCCGGCCGCCGCGGCCAGCTGGACCGTGGACACCGCCCACAGCAAGCTGGGCTTCACCGGCAGCCAGAGCGGCGCCGCGTTCAGCGGCCAGTTCACCCGCTGGGACGCCACCATCGACTTCGACCCCGCCAACCCGGCGACGGGCCACGCCACCGTCACCATCGACATGGCCAGCGCCAAGACCGGCGACGTGCAGAAGGACCAATCCCTGCCCGAGGCCGACTGGTTCAGCACCAAGGCCTTCCCCAAGGCGGTGTTCGAGGCCACCAGCTTTAAATCCAAGGGTGGCAACCAGTATGACGCGGTGGGCACCCTGACCATCCGCGGCATCAAGAAGGACGTGACCCTGCCCTTCACCCTGGACGTGGCGGGCGGCAAGGCCCACGCGGTGGGCAAGCTGGACCTGGTGCGCACCGATTACGGCGTGGGCCAGGGCGCCTGGTCCGACGGCAAGATGGTGGCCCTGGCCGTCAGCGTCACCGTGGACCTGAACGCGACCACCAAGTAAGCCGTAACACAGTAAACGGCAAGATGAGAGAACCCCGGCCGCCACCCGCGTCCGGGGCTTTTTCTTACACTGTATGCTACGCAAGGTCGCAGACGGCGCCGCCAGCGCGTCGATTATTATCGGCAGCCAACCCGCCGCATCGGCATGTCCTGGAGGTTGTTGCCCGTGACCCTGCGCCCTTCGTTTCTGATCCCCGCCCTGGCCACCCTATTGCTGTCGCCCCTGTTGCTGGCCGCCCCGGCGAACGCCGCGCCCTGGACCGTGGACCACGCCCAGAGCCAATTGGGCTTCATCGGCCACCAAAGCGGCAAGGAATTCACCGGCCGCTTCGGCACCTGGGATGCCGCCATCGACTTCGATCCCGCCAGCCCGGCGGCGGGACACGCCAAGGTGACCATCGCCATGGGCAGCGCCGTCATCGGCGATGCTGAAAAGGATGAGGCCCTGCCGGGCGAGGACTGGTTCAACGTCCATGCCTTCCCCGACGCGGTGTTCGAGGCCGCGACCTTCCGCGCCAAGGGTGGCAACCAGTATGAGGCCGTGGGCACCCTGACCATCCGCGGCATCCGCAAGGACGTGGTCCTGCCCTTCACCCTGGACATCACCGACGGCAAGGCCCACGCCGTGGGCCGGCTGGATCTGGTGCGCACCGACTATGACGTCGGCGGCCACGGCCTGTTCAGCAAGGGCCGGTCGGTGGACCTGGCCGTGGCGGTGACGGTGGATCTGACGGCCACGGCCCAGCCCTGACCGGGCGACGCGCGGGCGCGGTCTTACCAAAGGACAGGCGCCCGGTGCATTGGGAGAAGTGCTCCCCTGGCTATGATGCAGCGCAAAGACGCCCGTCCTTTCATCGGGTTATCTTTTCCGGCACGTACCCATCGTGACTGGCCCCATCGTGATAGGAATGCCGCCCCATGCGCGCCCATGACGTAATGACCGAAAATGTGCTGACCGTGACGCCCGACACGCCCGTCAGCCGCATCGCCGCCTTGCTGCTGGAACGGGGCGTCAGCGCCGCACCGGTGGTGGACAGCCACGGCGGGGTCATCGGCATGGTCAGCGAAGGCGACCTGATCGACCGGGAGGAGGCGGGTGCCGCCCATGAGGCGCGGCGCGACTGGTGGCTGGCCCTGGTGGCGGAGGGTGAGCAACTGCCCGCCTATTGGGCCGCGGTGCAGAAGCGGGAACGCACCGCCCGCGACGTCATGGCCGCCCCGGTCATCACCGTCGACATCAACACCGACACCACGGAAATCGCCCGGCTGCTGATCACCCACGGCATCAAGCGCGTGCCGGTGGTGCTGGACGGGACGCTGGTGGGCATCGTGTCGCGCGCCGACCTGCTGAAGGTGCTGGCGGCCGAGCCCGCCGAGAAGACGGAGCCGGCGCACCGCTCCGGCCTGTTCCAGCGCTGGGAACGCAAGGCGCCCTCAGCACCGGCGCCGGTGCGGGAACCGGCGCACGAACCCCTGTTCCGGGCCGCCGACTTCCGCCATCTGGTGGGCAATTTCCATGACGAGAACGCCCGCCACCTGGCCGAGCAACGCAAGGAGGCGCTGGCCCGCCGGCAGGAGAAGGTGCAGGAACTGATCGACCATCATGTGGCCGACCATGCCTGGCACAAGCTGCTGGAGGGCGCGCATGAGGCGGCCGCCCGGGGGAGAAGGAATTCCTGCTGCTGCGCTTCCCGGCCGACCTGTGCAGCGACGGCGCCCGCGCCATCAACGCCCCGGAACCGGACTGGCCCCGCACCCTGCGTGGCGAGGCGGCCGAGATCTACCAGCGTTGGCACCACGAGTTGCAGCCGGCCGGCTTCAGCCTGATCGCCCGTGTCCTGGACTTCCCCAACGGCTTCCCCGGCGACGTCGGCCTGTTCCTGGTGTGGGGCGACGCGGAGGAATAAGCGGGCTTAAGCCGCGAGCGTATCGTCGCGCCCGACAGCGCCATGAGGGTGACCTCATGGCGCTGACAAGGCCCGGATCAAATCCCCGACGTGTCCCGCACCGCGCCGCGCGAGGCGGAGGTGGCGAAGTGGGCGTAGGCCTTGAGCGCGCCCGAGACCTTGCGATCGCGGGTGGCGGGCTTCCAAGCCTTGGCGCCCTTGGCCTTCATGGCGTCGCGGCGGCGCTCCAGCTCCGCATCCTCCACGTCCAGGCGGATGCTGCGGTTGGGGATGTCGATGACGATGCGGTCGCCCTCCTCCACCAGGCCGATGGTGCCGCCCTCCGCCGCCTCGGGCGAGACGTGGCCGATGGACAGGCCGGAGCTGCCGCCGGAGAATCGGCCGTCGGTCACCAGGGCGCAGACCTTGCCCAGGCCCTTGGACTTCAGATAGCTGGTGGGATACAGCATTTCCTGCATGCCGGGACCGCCGCGCGGGCCCTCATAGCGGATCAGCACCACGTCGCCCGCCTGCACCCGGTTGCCCAGGATGGCGGAAACGGCGTCATCCTGGCTTTCGAACACGCGGGCCTTGCCGGTGAAGGTCAGGGCCGCCGGATCCACGCCCGCTGTCTTCACGATGCAGCCATCCACCGCCAGGTTGCCATACAGCACGGCCAAGCCGCCGTCCTGGCTGAAGGCGTGCTCCTTGCTGCGGATGATGCCGTTCACCCGGTCGCGGTCCAGGCTGGTGTAGCGCGAGGCCTGGCTGAAGGCCTGGGTGGTGCGCACGCCACCGGGGGCGGCGGCGTAGAACTCGCTGATGTCGGCGTCGTTGGCGCGGGTGATGTCCCAGCGGTCCACGGCGGCGCCGATGGTGGGGGCGTGCACGGTGGGCACGTCGCGGTGCAGCAGGCCAGCACGGTCCAGTTCACCCAGGATGCCCATGATGCCGCCGGCGCGGTGCACGTCCTCGATATGCACGGTGGCGGAGGACGGCGCCACTTTGCACAGGTGGGGCACCCGGCGCGACATGCGGTCGATGTCAGCCATGGTGAAGTCCACCCCGCCCTCATAGGCCGCCGCCAGCAGGTGCAGCACCGTGTTGGTGGACCCGCCCATGGCGATGTCCAGGGCGATGGCGTTCTCAAACCCCTCGAACGTGGCGATGGAACGGGGCAGGACGCTGGCGTCGTCCTGTTCGTACCAGCGCTTGGCGATTTCCACCGCCGTGCGGCCGGCCCGCAGGAACAGCGCCTTGCGGTCAGCGTGGGTGGCCAGCACGGTGCCGTTGCCGGGCAGGCCCAGGCCCAGCGCCTCCACCAGGCAGTTCATGGAATTGGCGGTGAACATGCCGGAGCAGGAGCCGCAGGTGGGGCAGGCGTTCTGTTCCAGCGCCTGGACCTCGGCGTCGCTGACGCTGTCGTCGGCCGCCGCCACCATGGCGTCGATCAGGTCGACGGAGCGGATCTCGCCATGCACGGGGGCCTTGCCGGCCTCCATGGGTCCGCCGGAGACGAACACGGTGGGGATGTTGAGGCGCAGGGCCGCCATCAGCATGCCGGGCGTGATCTTGTCGCAGTTGGAGATGCAGACCAGGGCGTCGGCGCAATGCGCGTTGACCATGTATTCCACGGCGTCGGCGATGACCTCGCGCGAGGGCAGGCTGTACAGCATGCCGGCGTGGCCCATGGCGATGCCGTCATCCACCGCGATGGTGTTGAATTCCTTGGCGACGCCGCCGGCCGCCACCACCTCGCCCGCCACCAGCTGGCCCAGGTCCTTCAGGTGCACGTGACCGGGCACGAACTGGGTGAAGGAATTGGCGATGGCCACGATGGGCTTGCCGAAATCGGCATCCGTCATGCCGGTGGCGCGCCAGAGGCCGCGGGCGCCGGCCATGTTACGGCCATGGGTGGTGGTACGGGAGCGAAGCTGGGGCACGGAACCAGATCCTGAAAGATTGTTACCTGACTGGGCCCAATTTCTAAAACTATCTGGCCAAAGAGGCAACCTTTCCGGCGTTGGCGCGAACGATCCCCCGGCATGCCCGGCGCGCGGGTCAGCGCCGGGCATGCACGCCTCAGTGCGCGCCGCCGGCGTCCGCCCCGGCGGCGGCCTTCTTCAGGAACAGGATGGCGACGGCCGACAGGGCCATGGCGCTGCCCAGGAAGAAGAAGGCGTCGCTGTAGGCCATCAGCCAAGCCTGGGCGCGGATGCCGGCGTCCACCTCCGCCACCGCCTGGCGCCAGGCGGTGAGGGCGTCGGGCACGCCGTGCTCCATGAACTTCCGCTGCAGCGTGGCCAGGTGCTGGCGGGTGCTTTCGCCGAACAGGCTGACCTGGCCGGTCATGACGTTGGAATGGAACTGTTCACGTTTGGTCAGCCAGGTCTGGGTCAGGGCGATGCCCACGGCGCCGCCCAGGTTGCGCATCATGTTGAACAGGCCGGAGGCGGAGCCCGCGTTCTCCTTCTCGATGCCGCTGGTGGCCACCACCGACAGGGGCGTCATGACCAGGGCCTGGCCGAAGGCGCGGACGATGTTGGGCCAGAACAGCTGGTCGGCGGCGCTGCCCAGCCACAGGTGGATGTTCATGAAATTGCTGCCGGCGAAGATGGCCGCGCCCACCAGCGCCAGCCAACGGGCGTCGAAGCGATTCATCAGCATGGGCACCAGCGGGATCAGCACCAGTTGCGGCAGCCCCACCCAAGCCATGACGGACCCGATCTGCTGCGCGTTGTAGCCCTGGATCTCTCCCAGATAGCGCGGCAGTAGGTAGGAGGAGGCGTAGAGCACCACGCCCAGCAAAGCATTGGCGACGATGCCCAGGCCGAAATTGCGCCGCGCCAGCAGGCGCAGGTTCAGCAAGGGCTTGTCCACCTTCAGCTCGATGACCAGGAAGGCGCCCAGGGCCACGGCGGCGATGACGGCCAGCCGCACGATGTAGGCGGAGCCGAACCAGTCGTCCTTGTTGCCCTCCTCCAGCACCGTCTGCAGGCAGGCCAGGCCCATGGCCATGGTGGCGATGCCCCACCAATCGCCCTGGCGCAGCAGGCCGAGGCGCAGGGGCGCCCGCTCCAACGAGGCCCACAGGGCCGCGACCATGAACACGCCCGGCACCAGGTTGATGTAGAAGATGTATTTCCAGCCGTAGGTCTCGGTCAGGTAACCGCCGATGGTGGGGCCGATGGCCGGGGCGAAGGTGGCGGTCAGCGCGAACAGGGCCAGGCCCAGCGGGTGCCGCGACTTGGGCAGCAGGGTGATGATCAGGGTGAATGCCATGGGGATCAGCACACCGCCGCAGAAGCCCTGGATGGCCCGCAGCACGATCATCTGCTGCAGGTTCTGAGCGAAGGCGCAGGCGACGGAGAACACCAGGAACAGCACCGTGTTGGTGATCAGGTAGCGGCGCACGCTGAACACCTGGCTGAGGAAACCCGACAGCGGGATGACGATGATCTCGCCGATCAGGTAGGCGGTGGCGATCCAGCCACCATCATCCACGCCGGCGCCGATGCCGCCCTGGATGTCGGCCAGCGAGGCGTTGACGATCTGGATGTTCAATACCGCCATGAAGGCGCCCAGCACCGAGCCCAGCACCGCCAGCCAGGTCTTGAACGACACGGTGTCGGCGGCGGGCGTCGAGGAAGGGGCGGCCCGGCTATCGTCCGGGGACGGAGCCGGGCCGCGGGCCGGCGGCAAGGTGCGGGGGAGGTTGCCGCCGGCGGCCGGGGTGCCGTGGGGGTGGGCGCCGTGGGTGTGGGCACCGGGGGGGTGGACGTTGTCGAAGGGGGCCATGGCGTATGCGCCTTAAGCGATCAAAGACCGGCCCTCAGCGGGGCCTGATGTCAAAGCGGCCCTCAGCGGGCCATGGGATAAAGACCGGAAGTGGACTTGGCCAACTGCGGTGCCTGGGGCGCCCCGGCGGGTTGGGTCCGGGTGTCGATGACCGGCTCGGCCGACATGCCGGGCCGCAGCAGGCCCGCCAGCGGCTGGCCGTCATCGAGCACGATCTTCACCGGGATGCGCTGCACGATCTTGGTGAAGTTGCCGGTGGCGTTGTCCGGCGGCAGCAGGGCGAAGCTGGTGCCGCTGGCGGGGGACAGGCTGTCGACCCGGCCCTTCAGGGTGGTGCCGGGGAAGCTGTCGACCGTCACCTGCACTGGCTGTCCGGGGCGCACCTCGGTCAGCTGGGTTTCCTTGAAATTGGCCAGGACGTAGACCTGGGACAGCGGCACCACCGCCATCAACTGGGTGCCGGCCTGGACCAACTGCCCCACACGCAGGCTGCGGGCCCCCACCGTGCCGTCGATGGGCGCGGCGATGGTGGTGTAGGACAGGTTCAGTTCCGCCTGGCGGGCCACCGCCTGGGCGCGGTCCAGCACCGTGGCCGCCTTGGCCTCGGCCGTGGCCAGCACGTCCACCTGCTTTTGCGCCGCCACCAGCGCCGCCTGGTCCCGCTGCAGGCCGGCGGCCTTGTCGGTCACCGCCGCCTCGGTCTGCTGGGCGCGCTGCACCGTGCCAAAGCCGGTCTTCATCAGGTCGCGGTAACGGTCCCGATCCTGGCGGGCGAAGGTCAGGTTGGCCTGGTCGGCGGCCAGCGCCGCCTGGGCCTGGGCCACCACCGCCTGCTGCTGCACCCGCTGGGCCTGGATGTTGCGGATGTCCGCCTCGGCCGTGGCCACGTCGGCCTTGGCCTGGTCCAGCGCCGTGCGGAAATCACGGTCGTCGATGCGGGCCAGCACTTGGCCGGCCTTCACCGGCTGGTTATCCTCCACCAACACCTCGGCGATGTAACCCGAAACTTTTGGCGCGACGGTGGTGTAATCCGCCTGGACGTAGGCATCATCGGTGGATTCGAGGAAGCGCCCCGTCTTCCAATAGTAATTGCCACCCACCGCCGCCCCGCCCAGAAGCGCCACGGCGGCGACGGCGCCGGCCAATACTTTAACGGAAGACTTCTTTACAACCCCGCTCACGACTACTCTCCTTGATTCTGGAACCCGCAGGGACGACCGGGGGCGCTCCGGGCCACGCGAAGTGGCCGGACGACGAACCGGGGGTCGGCGGGAAGGACCATTTCGCTATGGTCCGTTTCGTAAGTGTAAGGTAGTGTGGAACCGGCGCCAGGAGCACTGCGACAAACGAAACGCTGTGTAGCGTTTCCTTTCCCGAACGGTGCGATGAGCGTCACAGACCGGCCCTGGCCAACAAGGGGCCGGCTTAATAACCGGGGCTTCATAGTGAGAGCGAGGAGAGAGGGTGACGGACAAAGCCATGCGGGGGCCGGGGCGGCCCCGATCAGACCAGGCGCGGGACGCCATCCTGGACGCCGCCTTCCAATTGCTGGAGGAAAACGGTCTGGAACGGTTCACCATCGAGGGGGTGGCCGCCCGTTCCGGCACGGCGAAGACGACGATTTACCGCTGGTGGCCCGGCAAGGGGGCCCTGGCCATGGAAGCGCTGCTGGCCCATGCGGAGCTGACGGTGCCCACCCCCAGCACGACCTCGGCGGTGGCCGACCTGCGCACCATGCTGCAAGGCATCGCCCGCAGCTTCGCCGGCGCCACCGGCCGGGTGGTGGCCAGCATCGTGCTGGCTGGGCAAAACGATCCCGCCACCTTGAAGGTTTACCATGAAAAGGTGGTGGAGCCGCGGCGCCAGCGCCTGCGCGACCTCATCGAGCGGGGCAAGCGCAATGGTGAGTTCCGCAGCGACCTGCATGTCGAAACGCTGGTGGAGGCGATGTACGGCGCGCTCTATACCCGCCTGCTGATTCGCTTCAGCCCACTGGACGAACCGGGCTGGATGGACCGGCACATTAGCCAGTTGCTGGAGGGGGCCCTGCCCCGTCCGCTGTGTGACCGCAAGGCGTGATATCCATAAAGGGGCGCGGACTCGACGGAAGCCCGCGCCCCTTTATCATGCCGTCTAGCCGGTATCAGGCCGCCAGCGCCTTGTGGGCCGGGGCCACGGCATCGCGGGCGGGACGCCGCCCCCGCTCCGCCGCCTGGTTGCGCAAGGCCACCAGGGCGCGGGCCCAATCGCCCAGTTCATCCCCCCGCTCCGCCGCGGCCATGACCGCGCGCAAATCGTCGTTGCCGGCCCCGAGCCAGCGCGCCAGCGGGCGGCGCAGCACCAGCAGCAGGAACAGGGCGCCCGCCATCAAGGCGCCCGTCATGCCCAGCACCGCGTCCCAGGCAGAAAGGCGGTCAGCCTGCGCCCGCAGGCGACCGGCGTCCGCCGCCAGGCTGTCCATCTCCAGCCCGCGCGCGGTGATGAAGGATTGGGCCAAAGTGTCGGCCTGGGCGTCCGCCGGGCCCACCCGGGTGCGCAGCCGCGCCAGGGCATCGGCCTCGTCACCCGTCCGCACCGCCGTCACCAAGCCGGTCATTTCCGTGAGCGCCTGGGCCTGGGGCGCCAGGAACGCCGCGTCGGCGGCGTGGTCGCGCAGGGCGGTGAGCATGCCGGCCATTTCCGTCAGCCGCGATGAGGCGCGCTGCACGAAGGCGCCGCGATCGGCCCCCGGCTCCAGCAGCGTGTTCAGGGCGTCGCGCTGAACCGCGCGGCTGAGGGCCCGCACATCGGCGGCCTGCACCAGAACGGTGCGCGCCTGATCCAGGGAAAGGGCTACCCGGGCTGTCCGGTCCTGACTCATCTGGCCGGCGGACACAAGGACGCCACCCAGGGCGGCAATTCCGATGACGGGCAACAACAACTGGACCTTCAGGCGCATTTCTCTAATCCCCCGGATCGTTCACGGTCCCGCAGGGCCTAACGCCCCGGGACAAACCACCTCGCTTGCTGGAAATTCAACCAACGGCATCCGAATGACACCGCCAGCCTCTCCTACAGACATGAGCAGAATGCATCCTGACCGGGAGGTCAATCAGTATTGACCCGTATAACCCAACGGTCAGATCGCCTTTTAATCGGCGGGAGATGGCGTAGTACGGGGGGCCGACGGTGTGCAGTGCGTCATATACATAGTGACCGCGTCGATCATTCGTTAATATATCGTTAAGTACTTGCAAGACTGACAGGGTATGTGGCCGGCGAATGCTGGCCGTCCCTGTGGCATCCGCGCCGCAGCAGGCCAGCCATCCGCAGGGCGCCTGCGCCCAACCCTTTTCACTCCGCACTGCGGAAGTGATATGGTCCGCGCCGTTCGATGGGCGCCGATTGGGGCGCGATAGGGGACCGGAAGGCCAATGGCCGACAAGCAGCGACTGTTCATCACCGGGGCGACGGGATTCGTCGGCGCGGCCGTGGCCCGTGTGGCCCTGGCCCGCGGCCATGACGTCACGGTCCTGAAGCGGCCCGCCACCCCGCCCACCAACCTGGCCGGCCTGGACGTGCGCGTGGTGGAGGGCGACCTGAACGACCGCGCCAGCCTGGCGCGCGGGATGGCGGGGGCGGATGCGCTGCTGCATGTGGCGGCCGATTACCGCCTGTGGGCGCCCAACCCGGAAGAGATCGTCCAGAACAACCTGCGCGGCACCCGCGCCATCATGGAACTGGCGCTGGAACACCGCCTGCGCCGTGTCGTCTACACCAGCAGCGTCGCGGTGCTAGCGCCGCGCACCGACGGCGTGGCGGTGGACGAACGCGCGGTGATGGCACCGGACGCCGCCATTGGCGCCTACAAGCGCAGCAAGATCCTGGCGGAACAGGCCGTGCTGGACATGGTGGCGAAGGATGGCCTGCCCGCCGTCATCGTCAACCCATCCACCCCCATCGGCCCCCGCGACCTGCGCCCCACCCCCACCGGCCGCATCATCGTGGAGGCCGCGACCGGCAAGATGCCGGCCTTCGTCGACACCGGCCTGAACCTGGTGCATGTGGACGACGTGGCCGAGGGCCATTTGCTGGCCTTCGAGAAGGGCCGGGTGGGCGAGCGCTACATCCTGGGCGGGCAGGACGTTTCCTTGCAGCAGATGCTGGCTGACATCGCCCGCCTGGTGGGGCGCAAGCCGCCCACAGTGGCGGTGCCGCGCGGCCTGATCCTGCCCATCGCCGTGGTGGCGGAGGCCGTGGCCAAGATCACCAAGCGGGAACCGTTCGTGACCGTGGACGGCCTGCGCATGTCGAAGTACCGCATGTTCTTTTCCTCGGCCAAGGCCGAGGCCGAGCTGGGCTATACCGCCCGTCCCTATGGCGAGGCCCTGGCCGACGCCCTCACCTGGTTCAAGACCGCGGGGTATCTTGCATGAGCCTGATTTTCCTCATCGGCGTCATCGGCCTGGCGGTTTGGGTGGTCCTGGTCTTCGCCCGGGGCTTGTTCTGGCTGGGGCTGGAACGGGACGACATGGCGCTGGCGCCGGCCAACAAGCCGGGGCAACTGCCCAGTGGCCCCACGGTGAGCCATGGCGGGCTGGAAGGCGGCTGGCCGTCCGTCACCGCCGTCATCCCGGCCCGTAACGAGGCCGACGGCATCGCCCAAGTCATCGCGTCGCTCGGCGCGCAGGACTATCCCGGCCATCTCAGCATCGTGCTGGTCGACGACGGCAGCGACGACGGCACGGCCGATCTGGCCCGCCACGCGGCGGAAACGTCCGGCTCCACCGCCACGCTCACCGTTCTGACGGGGGCGGAGCTGGCGCCCGGCTGGACGGGCAAGCTGTGGGCCGTGCGCCAGGGCATCAATCATGCCCAGGAAGGCGACTTCCCGCCCGATTACCTGTGGCTGACCGATGCCGACATCGCCTACGCCCCCGACACGCTGACCCGCCTGGTCACCCGCGCCCAGACGGAAAACCGCGTGCTGGTCAGCCTGATGGCCAAGCTGCGCTGCCAAAGCTGGGCGGAGAAGGCCTTCATCCCGGCCTTCATCTATTTCTTCCAGATGCTGTACCCCTTCGGCCGGGTGAACGACAGCGGCTCCACCGTCGCGGCGGCCGCCGGCGGCTGCATGCTGGTGGACCGCCAGGCGCTGGCCCGCGCCGGCGGCATCGACAGCATCCGCGACGCCCTGATCGACGATTGCGCCCTGGGCCGCCGCCTGAAGACCCAAGGGTCCATCTGGCTGGGCCTCAGCGACCGCGCCGTCAGCCTGCGCGCCTATGACAAGGTGGACGACATCCGCCGCATGGTCATCCGCAGCGCCTACGCGCAGTTGAACTATTCCCCGGTGCTGCTGGCGGGCACCGTCCTGGGCATGCTGCTGACTTATGTGGCGCCGGTGCTGCTGGCCCTGTTCGACCGGGAGGCGGCGGGCATCTTCGGCGCGCTGGCGGTAGGTTTGATGCTGGCCAGCTTCGCGCCCATCCAGGCGTTCTATCGCCTGTCGCCTATGCGGGCCGTCACCTTGCCGCTGATCGGCATCGTCTATACCGTGTGGACCGTGGACAGCGCGGTCCAGCATTGGATGGGCCGTGGCGGCATGTGGAAGGGGCGCGCCCAAGCCCAGCATGTGCAGTCCGCCCCGCCACCGGCGGACCAGGCAGGTGCAGGCCAGAACGGAAACACCACCCCATGACGGCAGCCAACCACCGCACCGGCAAGGGCCACAAGGACGAGAACTTTCCCGTCGCCTCGCTGATCATCCGCCAGGACGCGCGCGCGCCCGTCATGGCCTACTACGCCTTCGCCCGGGTGGCCGACGACGTGTCGGACAGCCCCGTGCTGGCGCCGGACATGAAGCTGAAGCTGCTGGACGCCATGGGCGCCAGCCTGCGCGGCGAGCGGGAGAACGAGCCCGAGGCCGTGGCCCTGCGCGAGGTGCTGCGCCAGCGCGGCCTGTCCGACCAGCACGCCCAGGATCTGTTGATCGCCTTCCGCCGCGACGTCACCCAACTGCGCTATCGCGACTGGGACGACCTGATGGACTATTGCCGGTATTCCGCCATGCCGGTGGGCCGCTATGTCCTGGATGTGCATGGTGAAAGCCGGGACACTTGGCCAGCGTCGGACGCGCTGTGCGCCGCCTTGCAGGTCATCAACCACCTGCAGGATTGCGGCAAGGACAAGAAGGCGCTGGACCGCGTCTACATCCCCCTGCCCCTGCTCATCGCCGGGGACCTGACCCCCGACGTGCTGCTGGAACCGCAGGCGCCGCCCGCCTTGCTGGACATCATCCGCCACTTGGCGAAGCGCACCGACGCCCTGCTCGACCAGGCGGAGCCGCTGGCCAGCCAGGTTGCCGACCTGCGCCTGGCCATCGAGGTGGCCATCATCCAGCGCCTGGCCCGCCGCCTGGTGCGCCTGCTGTTGATCCGCGATCCCTTGTCAGACCGGGTGCACCTGAGCAAGATGGAGACGCTGTGCATCGCCGCGCGCGCCACCCTGTCCACCCTGTGGCAGCGGCTGATCGGCGGCACCCGCGCGGTGCCGGTGGGGAAAAAGCCATGAGCGCCGCCGCCGAGATGCCCGACAGCAATCCCAACCTCCCGGGCCAGAACGAAACCGCGGCCAAATCCGCCAGCGGCAGCTCGTTCTATACCGCCATGCGTGTCCTGCCGCCGGCGGAACGCGACGCCATGTTCCACATCTACGCCTTCTGCCGGGCAGTGGACGACATCGCCGATGGCGACGACCCGACCATAGCCGCCACCAAGGCGGCGCGGCGCGAGGCGCTGGACCTGTGGCGGCGTGACATCGCCGCCGTCTGCCAGGGCCAGGGCCCCGCCAAGCTGGCCGGCCTGCAGGCCGCCACACAGCGCTTCGGCCTGCGGCACGAGGATTTCATCGCCGTCATCGACGGCATGCAGATGGACCTGGACGCCGACATCCAGGCGCCGGACATGGCGACCCTGGACCTGTACTGCGACCGGGTAGCCAGCGCCGTGGGGCGCCTGTCCGTCCGCGTCTTCGGCATGCCGGAGGATAGCGGCATCGCCCTGTCCCATCACCTGGGCCGCGCCCTGCAGCTCACCAACGTGCTGCGCGACGTGGATGAGGACGCGGCCATCAACCGGCTGTACCTGCCGGCCGAGTTGCTGCGCCGGCACGGCATCACCGCCACCGATCCCGCCACGGTCGTGGCCGACCCGCGCATCGACGGCGTGGCCCGCGACCTGGCGGTGCGCGCCGCCGAGCATTTCCGCGAGGCCGACCGCCTGCTGGCGGCCGCCCCCCGCCGCGCCGCCCGGGCCCCGCGCCTGATGCGCGACGTGTACAAGGTGTACCTGGACCGCCTGCTGGTGCGCGGCTGGGCCGGCGACCGCCCCAAGGTGCGTATCGCCAAGCCGCACCTGCTGTGGATCGTGCTGAAGGCTTTCCTGTTCTGATGACCATCCCCGTTCCATCCCCCGGGCCGACCGTCCACGTCATCGGCGCCGGCCTGGCCGGCTTGGCCTCGGCCGTGCGCCTGACCCAGGCGGGGCGCCGCGTGCGCCTGTATGAGGCGGCGGCCCAGGCCGGCGGCCGCTGCCGCTCCTACGATGAGCCCAACCTGGGCATCCGCATCGACAACGGCAGCCACCTGCTGGTCAGCGGCAACCACGCCGCCATGGCCTATCTGCGCGCCACCCACGCCCCCGGGCAGGAGCCGGCGCTGGAGAAGGTGGAGTACCGGTTCTGGGACGGCGCCACCGGCCGACGCTGGCAGGTCCGCCCCAACGACGGCAAGTTGCCGTGGTGGGCCCTGGTGCCGTCGCGCCGCGTACCCGGCACCAAGGCCGTCGATTACCTGGCCGGCCTGAAGCTGATGCGGGCCGATCCGCTGGCGCCCATCGGCGAGGTGCTGGCCTGCTCAGGCACCGCCTGGGAGACCTTTTTCCGCCCCGTGCTGCTGGCCGCCCTGAACACCGAGCCGGAGCAGTCGGCCGCCGGGCTGGCCGGCGCCATCATCCGCGAGACCCTGGCCCAAGGCGGGGCGGCCTACCAGCCGCTGCTGGCCAGCGGCGGCCTGTCGCCGGTCTTTGTCGACCCGGCCCTGGACTGGCTGGCCCGCAATGGCGCGGACATCGTTTGGCGCCGCCGGTTGCGTGCCCTCACCCGCGTGGACCAAGTGGTCACGGCTCTTGATTTCGGAACCGAAACGATTGAGCTGAAGCCTGAGGATCGCGTGGTTCTGGCGGTGCCGGCCTGGGTCGCGGCCGATCTGCTGCCCGGCCTGACGACGCCGACGGAACACCGCTCCATCCTGAACGTTCACTTCCGGCTGGACCGGCCGGCGGGCATGCCCCGGATGACGGGCATGATCAACACCGTGGGCGAATGGGCCTTCGCCTACGACGACCATGTGTCGGTGACCGTCAGCGGCGCCGATCGCCTGATGGAGTCGGACCGGGAGGAGACGGCCCGCACCATCTGGGGCGAGATCGCGGCCTTGGCCGGCCTCGCCCCCGCGACACCTTTGCCGCCGTGGCAGGTGGTGAAGGAGAAGCGGGCCACCTTTGCCGCACTGCCAGAACAGGCAAAGCGTCGCCCGAATGCAACGGCCGCCGGAAAAAACCTTGCACTGGCAGGGGATTGGACCGCTACCGGGTTGCCATCAACCATAGAAGGCGCCATACGTTCGGGATTCACCGCTGCGGATGCGATCCTGACCGCACGGTGAGTTGCCTGAGCATTTCAGGCATGAGCCAAGGGTGTGCGCCAGCGCACAGCCCGGCTTGGCGTTTATTGAATCATCCCGCTTCAGGTTAAGTCGCGTTCGTAGAGGTCGCTTGGTCATGGATGTTCGTATGGAAGCCGGTTTCGTCGGCACTGGTGCCGGCACGGCCCGTGTCAGCGAAGGGGCGTTGCAGCGGTCGATCGACCGCGCCGCCCGCGTCCTGATGGACCGCCAGGCGGCGGACGGCCACTGGGTTTTCGACCTGGAGGCCGACGCCACCATCCCCGCCGAATACATCCTGTTGAAGCATCACCTGGGTGAGGAACCGGATCCGGAGATCGCGCGCCGCATCGGCAACTACCTGCGCCGCATCCAGGGCAGCCATGGCGGCTGGCCGCTGTTCCACAACGGCGCCTTCAACATCAGCGCCAGCGTGAAGGCCTACTTCGCGCTGAAGGCCATCGGCGACGACATCGACGCCCCGCACATGGCCCGCGCCCGCCAGGCCATCCGCGACAACGGTGGGGCCGCGGCCAGCAACGTCTTCACCCGCATCATGCTGGCCCAGTTCGGCGCCGTGCCGTGGACCGCCGTCCCGGTGATGCCGGTGGAAATCATGCTGCTGCCGAAGTGGTTCCCCTTCCACCTGACCAAGATCAGCTATTGGGCGCGCACCGTCATCGTGCCGCTGCTGATCCTGATGGCGCTCAAGTCCAAGGCCAAGAACCCGCGCAACCTGCGCATTGATGAGCTGTTCCTGGTCCCCGCCGACCATGTGAAGTCCTGGCCCAAGGCGCCGCATGTGAAAAAGCCGTGGGGCGAAATCTTCGGCGTCATCGACCGCGTGCTGCGCGTGGTCCAGCCTTACTTCCCCAAGAAGAGCCGGGACAAGGCCATCGAGAAGGCCGTCGCCTTCGTGCGGGAGCGCCTGAATGGCGAGGATGGCCTGGGCGCCATCTATCCCGCCATGGCCAACACCGTCATGATGTTCGACCTGCTGGGCTGGTCGCCCAAGCACCCCGAGGTCGCCACCGCCCGCTATGCCATCGAGAAGCTGCTGGTCATCGATGAGGCGCGGGACGAGGCCTTCTGCCAGCCCTGCGTCAGCCCCGTCTGGGACACCAGCCTGCTGTGCCACGCCCTGCTGGAGGTGGGCACGGATGAGGCGCTGGCCCGCACCGGCCAGGCCCTGGAATGGCTGAAGGGTGAACAGGTGCTGGACGTCAAGGGCGACTGGGCGGATCAGCGCCCGGATGTGCGCCCCGGCGGCTGGGCCTTCCAGTACGGCAACGACCATTACCCCGACCTGGACGACACCGCCGTAGTGGTGATGGCGTTCAACCGCGCCCAGCCGCAACTGGCCGCCGCAGGCCTGCCCGCGGACTACGACATGACGGTGGCCCGCGGCGCGGAATGGGTGGAGGGGCTGCAAAGCCGCAACGGCGGCTGGGGCGCCTTCGACGCCGACAACACCCATTATTACCTAAATTACATCCCCTTCTCCGACCACGGTGCCCTGCTGGACCCGCCGACCTCCGACGTCACCGGCCGCTGCCTGGGCATGATGGCCCAGCTGGGCGCCGACAAGGACGGCCGGGCGATGAAGGAAGGCGTGGAGTACCTGCTGAAGGAGCAGGAAAAGGACGGCAGCTGGTTCGGCCGTTGGGGCGTCAATTACATCTACGGCACCTGGTCGGCCCTGAACGGCCTGAACGCCGCCGGCCTGTCCCCGGACCACCCGGCCATGAAGCGGGCGGTGGACTGGCTGGTGCAGATCCAGAACCCCGACGGCGGCTGGGGCGAGGATTGCGAAAGCTACGCCCTGGATTACAGCGGCTACCAGCCCTTCCCCTCCACCGCATCGCAGACGGCGTGGGCCCTGCTGGGCCTGATGGCGGCCGGCGCCGTGGAGCACCCGGCCGTGGCGCGCGGCATCGACTGGCTGACGCGCAACCAGGGTGAGGACGGCCTGTGGAAGGAAGAGTATTACAGCGGCGGCGGCTTCCCCCGCATCTTCTACCTGCGCTATCACGGCTATTCGAAATACTTCCCCCTGTGGGCCATGGCGCGCTATCGCAACCTGTCCAACAGCAACAGCAAGCTGGTCAGTGTCGGCCTGTAATGCCGACGGCATAGGCCGCGACTGCGGCCGCCGGAGCGAGCACCGTAGGGCGGAGCGAGGAAGCCGAGGCCGCGGATGTGGCCGCCCGGCACTTGAGGTGCGGTATAACAAAGGGGACGCCTGTAAAAGGCCCTTTTTAAAACTGTAAATCGCCGCGACTGCGGGTAATAAAGACGCCTGGAAGGTCCACCTTCCAGGCGTTTTGCTTGGGCGTTCGGGAAAGTATCATGGGTCAGGCTCAGCGGCGCGTCATGGCGCGCCCCATCATCGTCGTCACCGGGTTGAAGCGTGAGGCGGACATCGCCCGGGCGCGGGGCTGGCTACCGCTGGTCAGCGCCGGCGACCTTGAACGGACGGAGCGGGAGTTGACGGCCCATGCCCCAGGCGCCTGTGGCTTCTTAAGCTTTGGCCTGGCCGGCGGGCTGCAGCCGGGCCTGGCGCCCGGCACCCTGGTCATCGCCAACCGCATCGTCACCGACGGCGGCGATTTCCTGCCCGACGCGGCCTGGACGACGGGACTGGCCGACGCCCTGCCCCACGCCATGGTGGCACCGGTGGCGGGCCAGGAACGCATCATTAACAACGTGGCCGGCAAGCAGGCGCTTTACGCCGCGACCGGAGCGGCGGTGGTCGACACCGAATCCCAGATCGCGGCCCGGGTGGGGGCCCGCTTCGGCGTGCCGGTGGCGGTGCTGCGCGCCGTGTGCGATCCAGCCCACATGACCCTGCCGGACGCGGCCATGGCCCCCCTGAAACGCAACGGGACGCCGGACCCGTTCCGGATCCTGGCGTCCCTGTGGCGTCAGCCGGGCCAGATCCCGCAACTGATGCGGCTGGCCCGGGATTCCGAGGCGGCGTTTAAGGCCTTACTCGGCGGCTTTGCTGGCGTCGCGCGCGCGGATGTCAGCCAGCGCCTTCTCGACATGACGTGAGAAGACGAACTCGGCCGGGCGCTGGTTGGCCAGGCTGATCTCCGGCGCCATGTCGCCGGTGGTCTTGACGCCACGCAGGCCGACCCAAGCGGCCTTCAGCGGGTTGGTCAGGGTGTCGGTGACGGCGGTCGCCTCATAGCCGCAATGGACCATGCAGTCGGCGCACTTCTCATAGTTGCCGGTGCCGTACTTGTCCCAGTCCGTGTCCTCCATCAGCTCCTTGAAGGTCTTGGCATAGCCTTCGCCGAGGAGATAGCAGGGACGCTGCCAGCCAAAGTAGGTGCGGCAGGGGTTGCCCCACGGGGTGCAGTGGTATTCCTGGTTGCCGGCCAGGAAGTCCAGGAACATGGTCGACTGGTTGAAGCGCCAGTTCTTGCCGCCGTTGCCGCGCTTGAAGACCTCGCGGAACAGGTTCTTGGTCGCGGTGCGGTTCAGGAAATGCTGCTGGTCGGGCGCGCGCTCATAGGCGTAGCCCGGCGAGACAGTGATGCCTTCCACGCCCATTTCCATGACGCTGTCGAAGAAGCGGGCCACGCGCTCCGGATCGGCGTCGTTGAAGAAGGTGCAGTTGATGCTGACGCGGAAGCCGCGATCCTTCGCCGCCTTGATGGCCGCGACGGCGCGGTCGTAGGTCCCCTTCTGGCAGACCGACTTGTCGTGCGCCTCGCGGTCACCGTCCAGGTGCACCGACCAGGTGAAGTAGGGGCTGGGCTTGAACAGGTCCAGCTTCTTTTCCATCAGCAGCGCGTTGGTGCAGAGGATAGCGTACTTCTTCTTGGCGATGATGCCTTCGACCATCTGGTCGATTTCTTTGTGCAGCAGCGGCTCACCGCCGGCGATCACCACCACGGGCGCGCCGCACTCGTCCACCGCCGACAGGCAATCCTCCAGCGGCAGGCGCTGGTTCAGGATTTCATCCGGATAGTCGATCTTGCCGCAGCCGGCACAGGCCAGGTTGCACCGGAACAGCGGTTCCAGCATGAGGACCAAGGGATAGCGCTTCACGCCCGTCAGCCGCTTCTTGAGAAGATACGAGCCGATACGGACGACCTGATGCAGCGGAATACCCATGCCTTCAATCTCCTTGAACCCCAGCGCCCTTAACCGCGGCGGCGCGGGTTGAAACATTTTCTCTACCGAATTGGCGGCCAAAAGACCACCAACGGGCGTGCGCGTCAGGCCAGCGTTTCAGGCAGGCGGAATTGAACCTCTTCCACGATGCCCGGCAATGTCGACAAATCAATGGGGGCCAAGCGCCGCAGCGCAGCGACCACACCGTCCACCAGTACTTCCGGCGCCGACGCGCCGGCAGTGACGCCCACCACACCACACCCCACCAGCCAGGCGGGATTGATAGCGTGTTCGTCAGGGACAAGGTAGCTGGGCACGCCCAGTTCCTCACCAATTTCCCGCAGGCGGTTCGAATTGGAACTATTTGGCGACCCAACCACCAGGATAAGGTCGGCCACCTTGGCCAATTCACGCACCGCCGCCTGCCGATTCTGCGTGGCGTAGCAGATATCCTTGGTTTCCGGCCCCACGATATCGGCGAATCGGCCCTTCAGCGCGCCGATGACACAGCGCGTATCATCCACGCTGAGCGTCGTCTGCGTGACGTAGGCGATGGGGGTGTCCGGCGCCAGCGGCAAGGCCTTCACGTCATCGACACTGGACACCAGGTAGGTGTGCCCCGGTATCTGGCCAAGGGTGCCTTCCACCTCGGCATGGCCGGCGTGGCCGATCAGGATGACGGTCCGGCCCTGCGCCACATAGCGCTTGCCTTCCAGATGCACCTTGGACACCAGCGGGCAGGTCGCGTCGATGACGCGCAGTTCCCGCGCCTCCGCCTCCCTTTCCACCGCCAGGGAAACGCCGTGGGCGCTGAAAATGGTCAGCGAACCGGCGGGCACCTCCGCCAGGTCTTCGACAAAGCGGGCGCCCTTGGCCCGCAGACTTTCAACCACGTGCTGGTTATGGACAATCTCATGCCGCACATAAACGGGTGCGCCGTGGCGTTCCAGCGCTCGTTCGACGATGTCGATGGCGCGGATCACTCCGGCGCAGAAGCCCCGCGGCTGAGCGAGAACTACCTGCATTGCGGAAACCCCTGGAAGGCAAACCCCAAGTCCATCATCCGGATTGGACCCGCAGAGGCGCCCTACTTGAACATGTTAGCGATACCAACAGTCCCCCACCGGGCATCGCCCGCCAGGTCCATATTGGCTACGGATGGTAAAACCGACCCCCCGCCCCGATCGAACACCGGGGATTGATACCCGTGCCAATCGAATCCGCTACCGCCCTATGGTCACGCCAGACTTGCACAAAATTTAGGACGTGCCAATGCGCCACAATTGCTTGAGCGAACCACCGTTCATGTGTGGCATCGCGGCAACGGGTGGCCTAGACCTTGAGGGCAGCATCTTTAGTAGATGAGAATGGGGAACATCTTCCTGGCGGCGCGCGGAAGCAGAATTCGACGGGTCGATTTCGCGTAATGACACGCGGCAGGACGACGCGGACGCAACAAAGCACCGCGTGCGGCGCAACCATCGCCGCCTTGAATGGGACCCTGCCCCGACGTGCATGATGCTTGATCTCCGCCATCGCAGCCGGAACGATGGCGGAAGAAATTGACATAAACCCTGTCGCGCCAGGCACCGACACCGTAGAACAGTCGCGAGACACATGCGGATCGGCCCCGGCAGCGGCCCGTTCCACCCCAGGCCCGATGGCCTCCCTCCCCCAGGGAGGGCCGCCGGGCCCCATTCCCGTTTCCGTGGTTCCCAGAGGAGAACACCCCCCGTGTTTACCGTACGGCCCCCCGCTTTCCGCCCCGCCGCCCGCCGCCTGGCCCTGGGCCTGTTGGCCCTGGCCGGCGCCGCCCTGGCGCCGCTGCTGGCCCCCGCCCCGGCGGAAGCGCACGCCATCGTCATCGACAGCAACCCCAAGGTGAACGACACGCTGGGCGTGGGCGGCAACATCCTGAAGGTGCATTTCAACAGCCGAATCGACCGCGCCCGGTCCAAGCTGACCATCATTGCCGCCGACAAGACCGAAGTGCCGGTGACCATGACCGCCAGCCCGGATGACGAGACGCTGACCGGCCAGGTCACCCTGTCCACCATCGGCAGCTTCAAGCTGCGCTGGCAGGTGCTGGCCGTCGACGGGCACACCACCCGGGGCGACATCCCCTTCACCGTGATCCAGCCGTAATCGGGGCCTGCCGCTCGTGGATACCCTTGTCGATATTTTCGGTTACCTGACCGTCGTCCTGAACGGCATCAACCTGGTGGCCATGACCATGGCCTTCGGCAGCGTGCTGTTCCTGACCTGCCTGGCGCTGCCGCTGGCCTCCCAGCTCAAGCTGTCCGGCGAGGCGGTGGCGGACGCCGGCGCGCGCTACGCCCGCTGGGGTGGCATCGCCACGGCCATCGCCACCCTGTCGTCACTGACGCTGAACGCGCTGGTGCTGTCCGGCACACTGGACATGCCGGTGCTGGAGGTGGCGGGCGCCTTCTTCATCGAGGCCGGCATCGTCCAGACCCTGGCGGCCATCGCCATCGTCGTGGCGGCCCGCGGCCACATGACCCGCCCCCGCGTCGCCGTGCTGACGGCCCTGGCCCTGGTGATGCTGGTCGCCTCGCTGGCCACCAGCCATGCGGCGGCGCGGCCGGGTGAGCGGGTGTGGATGCTGCTGGCGACCTTCTCGCACATCCTGGGCGCCGGCCTGTGGCTGGGTGGGCTGCCGGCCTTCCTGTCGTCGCTGGGCCAGGCCCAGTCCCGCGACGAGGGGGCCGCCATCGGCCAGCGCTACAGCCTGATGTCCATCACCGGCGTCATCCTGATCGTGCTGGGCGCCATCGGCATCAGCATCGGCTTCATCGGCGGGCTGCAAGGCTTCTACGGCACCGCCTACGGCGCCATGGCGGCCACCAAGGGCGTCATGCTGGGCATCCTGCTGCTGCTGGGGCTGGGCAATTTCCGCACCATCCGCCGCTTCGCCGCCGGCCAGGGCGAAAGCCTGACCCGCGTGCGCCGCTTCGTGGAGGTGGAGATCGCCTTCGCCATCGCCATCCTGCTGGCGGCCGGGTCCATCACCTCGCAGCCACCGGCCATCGACCTCACCGACGACCGCGCCAGTTGGGCGGAGGTGGTGGAGCGCCTGACCCCCATCATCCCGCCACGCCTGGAGAGCCCCAGCCACGACAGCCTGGCCATCCCCGCCCTGCAGGAGAAGCTGGACAAGGAATGGCGGGACCAGCAGGCCAGCAACCGGCCCCAGGCCTTCGTGCCGGGCGCCGGCGAGCTGCCCCCCGCAACGCCGATGACATCGCCTGGTCGGAATACAACCACCACTGGGCGGGCCTGGTGGTCCTGCTGGTGGGCCTGTTCGCGCTGCTGGAACGGGCGGGGGTGCGCTGGGCCAAGCACTGGCCCCTGCTGTTCCTGATCCTGGCCGGCTTCCTGTTCCTGCGCTCCGACCCGGAAACCTGGCCCATGGGCAATGTCGGCTTCTGGGACAGCTTCCGCGATCCGGAGGTGGTGCAGCACCGCACCTTCGTCGTGCTGATCGTCGCCTTCACCATCTTCGAATGGGGGGTGCGCACCGGGCGGTGGAAGAACCAGGCCCTGGCCCTGGTCTTCCCCGTGCTGACCACGGTGGGCGGCGACCTGCTGCTGACCCACAACCACGCCATCAGCAACATCAAGGAACAGCTGCTGATCGAACTCAGCCACCTGTTCCTGGCGGTGCTGGGCGTGGCGGCGGGGGCGGCCCGCTGGCTGCAGATCCGGGGCACGGGACGCGACGCGCGCTGGGCCGGCTGGATTTGGCCCACCTGCTTCGTGCTGGTCGGCCTGCTGTTGCTGGCCTACCGCGAAGCCTGATATCTACATAAGCACATGAGCAAGAAAGGGCGCCGGGAAACCGGCGCCCTTTTGGCGTGTTCGATAAGGGGATTCGGGACATGGCGCGCGCCGGAGGAACGATGGGTCTGAACGACCGTGTGGCCCAACTGGTGGCCGCCTGTTGCCGCCGCTGGCAGCTGACCCTGCTGGCCGGCCTGATCCTGGGGGCGGCGGCCTGCTTCCATGTCGCCACCCATTTCGCCATCGACACCGACGCCGTGAAGCTGCTGTCGCCGCAATTGGCCTGGCGCCAGCGCGAGATCGCCTTTGACAAGCTGTATCCGCAAAAGGTGCAGCAGACCGCCATCGTCATCGATGGCGTGACACCGGAGCTGGCGGAGCGGGGCGCCCGCCTGCTGGCCGAGGCCCTGCGCAAACGCACCGACGTGGTGCGCAACGTCTTCCGCCCCGACGGCGGCCCCTATTTCGACCATGAAGGCCTGATGCTGCTGCCCACGGCGGAGGTGCAGTCCACCATGCAGTCGCTGATCCAGGCGCAGCCCCTGCTGGGCCCGCTGGCGGCGGACCCATCGGCACGCGGCCTGCTGGACACCCTGGGCACCTACCTGCAAGGCGTCAGCTATGGCCAGGCCAAGCTGGAGGATCTTCAGCGCCCCTTCGACGCCCTGTCGGGGACGCTGGAGGCGGCGACGCAGGGCCACATGGCGCCCCTGAACTGGCGTGGCCTGGTGTCGGGCCAGCCCCCCAACCCCATGGAACTGCGCCGCTTCATCCTGGTGCAGCCGGTGCTGGACTTCAACGACCTGCAACCCGGCGCCATGGCGTCGGACGCCATTCGCGGCACCGCCAAGCAACTGGGCCTGACGCCGGAAAACGGCGTGCGCGTCCGCCTGACGGGCGAGGTGCCCATGGCGGATGAGGAGTTCGGCACCCTGGGTGAAGGGGCGGCGTTCAACGGCGCCCTGACGGGCGTCGCTGTGCTGGTGCTGCTGTGGCTGGCGGTGAAATCCTTCCGCATCGTGGGCGCCATCCTGGTCACCGTGGTCATCGGCCTGGCCGTGTCCGCCGCCTTCGGCCTGATCGCCACCGGCCCGTTCAACCTGCTGTCCATCGCCTTCATCGTGCTGTTCGTCGGCCTGGGCGTGGATTTCGGCATCCAGTTCTCCGTCCGGTACCGCGCGGACCGCCTGGCCCACGACGGCTTGGCCGAGGCTCTGACCGCCGCCGGTCGCGGTGTGGGCCGGGGGCTGACCATCGCGGCGGCGGCCACCGCCGCCGGCTTCCTGGCCTTCCTGCCCACCGATTACCGGGGCGTGTCGCAGTTGGGCATCATCGCCGGCGTGGGCATGGGCGTGGCCTTCCTGCTGTCCGTCACCTTCCTGCCGGCCCTGCTGATGCTGCTGCGCCCCAAGGGGGAGCATGTGGAGGTGGGGTACAAGGCGCTGGCACCGCTGGATCGCCTGGTGCAGCACCGCCGCCGCTGGGTGCTGGCGGCCTCGGCCGTGGTGGCCGTGGCCTGCGCCGCCCTGCTGCCGCGCCTATCCTTCGACTTCAACCCGCTGAACCTGCGCAGCCCCAAAACGGAAGCCGTGTCCGTGGTGCTGGAGCTGATGAAGGACCCGCTGTTCACGCCCAACACCATCGACGTGCTGGCCAAGTCCGAGGATGAGGCGCGCGCGCTGGCCGAGAAGCTGTCCACGCTGCCGGAGGTGGCGCAGGCCATCACCCTCAGCGACTACATCCCCACCGACCAGGACGCCAAGCTGGCGGCCATCTCCGACGCCGCCATGCTGATCGGCCCCAGCCTGGCGCCGACCGAGGTGCGTCCGGCCCCGAGCATCGAGGACGTGCGCCAGTCCATGACCGCCGCCGTGGCCGCCCTGGACAAGCTGGCGCCCGACGCCGCCACCCCGGGCGGCGCTTCCGCCCTGCGCTTCAAGAAGGCGCTGGAGGGGGCCCTGGCCGCCCCGGCGGAAAAGGTGGTGCCCGTCTTCCAGCGGGCGGTGGAGCCGGGCCTGCAGACCATGCTGGCCCAGGTGAACGACAGCCTGCAAGCGACCCCCGTCACCTTCAAGGACCTGCCGGAGGACCTGAAGCGCGATTGGGTGGCGGCGGACGGTCAGGCCCGCATCTCCGTCTTCCCCAAGGGGGACAGCAACGACAACCAGGTGCTGAAGCGCTTCGTGAAGGCGGTGCGCACCATCGCCCCCGACGCCACCGGCACGCCCATCAGCATCCAGGAAAGCAGCGCCACCATCATCCACGCCTTCCTGCAGGCGGGCATCCTGGCGGTGATCCTGGTGACCATCCTGCTGGCCGTCACCCTGCGGAATGTGGTCGATGTGCTGAAGACCCTGGCACCGCTGGCGCTGGCGGCGCTGCTGACCCTGGCCGCCGCCATCCTGGCGGGCAAGCCCATCAACTTCGCCAACATCATCGCCCTGCCGCTGCTGTTCGGCATCGGCACCGCCTTCAACATCTATTACGTCATGGCCTGGCGGCAAGGTCTAACCAACCCCCTGACCTCCAGCCTGACCCGGGCCACCATCCTGTCGGCGCTGACCACCGGCACCGCCTTCGGCAGCCTGTGGACCAGCCACCACCCCGGCACCGCCAGCATGGGCGAACTGCTGGTGTTCTCGCTGACCAGCATCCTGGTCACCGCCCTGCTGTTCCTGCCGGCCCTGCTGGGCCCGCCCAAAACCCCGGCGGAATAATTTACGGGTGGGATGTCGGCGGCGGCGGCCGCTGGCCGTCCTTGAGGGAGAGGCGCATCGTCAGCCCGCGCCTTTCCCCAGAAGAAGGACGAGGACATGCCCACCATCACCCCCTTCCTGTGGTTCGACACCCAGGCGGAAGACGCGGCCCGATTCTACGTCAGCGTCTTCCCCAACTCACGCATCACCACCGTCAGCCATTATGGCGAGGGCGGCCCCCGCCCCGCCGGTCTGGTCATGACCGTGGCCTTCGAACTGGACGGCAAGCCCTTCATCGCCCTGAACGGCGGCCCTCATTGGAAGATCAACGAGGCCATCTCCTTGCTCATCGACTGCGCCGACCAGGCGGAAGTCGACCGCTATTGGGAGGCGCTGACCGCCGATGGCGGCAAGACCCACGCCTGTGGCTGGCTGACCGACAAGTTCGGCGTCACCTGGCAGGTCGTCCCCACTGGCTTCATCGAGCTGGTCACCAGCCCGGACCCGGTCATCGCCGCCCGCGCCATGGCCGCCATGCAGCAGATGATCAAGCTGGACATCGGCGCCCTGCGCCAGGCCGTCGACGGCTGAGACAAAAAGCGAAAGGGCGGCCCAGATGGACCGCCCCGGCGTCTGGTGCCTGGCTCATCCCCTCACCAGCGGCACGAGAGTGCGTCTCGTGCCGCTACAGCCCGCGACGGCGGGCGCCGGAGATTTCCGGGGAGCCGAAGGCGAACTGGAAATCGAGGACGAGGACGCGGATGCGTACTCTCTAGAACAAGTGCCGGAACAGCCAGAACAGGCCGCCGGCCAGGGCGATGGAGGCCGGCAGGGTCAGCACCCAGGCCATGGCCATGTTGCGCACCGTGGACCATTGCAGGCCGGAGCCGTTGGCCGCCATGGTGCCGGCCACGCCGGACGACAGGACGTGGGTGGTGCTGACCGGCAGGCCGAAGGCGTCGGCGGCACCGATGGTGGCCATGGCCACCAGCTCGGCCGAGGCGCCCTGGCCGTAGGTCAGGTGCTCCTTGCCGATCTTCTCCCCCACCGTCACCACGATGCGCTTCCAGCCCACCATGGTGCCCAGGCCCAGGGCAATGGCCACCCCCACCTTCACCCACGTCGGGATGAAGCGGGTGGCGTGGTCATAGCGGCCCAGCAGTTCCTTCAGCACCGGCTGGTCGGCGGCGGCGATGGCGGGATCGCCCTTCTTCTGGATGAGGCGCAGGGCCTCCGCCGACAGGTAGATGTCGTTGCGGACGTTGCGCACCTTTTCCTGCGGCACCTGGTCCACCGAGCCATAGGCCCGGATCTGGTCGGCGATGCTGGCCGTCAGGTCGTGGATGCCGCCCAGGGTGCTGTCGGTCAGGGTGCGGGTACGGACGAAATCCTCCACCGCCGCGCGCGGGTCCGCCGGCGTTTCCTTGACATAGTGGCTCAGCACGTCGCTGGCGCGGTCGAAGGTGGCGATGTAGGCGGGGGTATCGTGAATGGTGACGGCGCGGTTCAGGGCGTAGGCGGTGGGGACCGTGCCGATCAGGATCAGCATGATCAGGCCCATGCCCTTCTGCCCGTCGTTGGAGCCGTGGGCGAAGCTGACGCCGGAGCAGGTGAGGACCAGCAGCCCGCGAATCCAAGATGGCGGGGCCTTGTTGCCCTCAGGCGCCGTGAACAGCTTCTTGTCCTTGATCAGGGTGCGCATGATGACCAGCAGGGCGGCGGAGCAGAGGAAGCCCACCAGCGGCGACAGGATCAGCGACCAGCCGATCTTGGTGGCCTGGCCCCAGTCGACGCCGCTGGTCGCGGTGCCGGAGGTGGCCATCAGCTGGTTCATCAGGCCGACGCCGATGATGGATCCGATCAGGGTGTGGGAACTGGAGGAGGGCAAGCCCAGATACCAGGTGCCCAGGTTCCAGATGATGGCCGCGATCAGCAGCGAGAACACCATGGCGAAGCCGGCGTCGCTGCCCACCTGCAGGATCAGTTCCACCGGCAGCAGCGAGACGATGCCGAAGGCCACCGCCCCGGTGGAGAACAGCACGCCGGCGAAGTTGCACAGGCCCGACCACACCACCGCCACGTTGGCCGGCAGGGAGTGGGTGTAGATCACCGTGGCCACGGCGTTGGCCGTGTCGTGGAAGCCGTTCACGAACTCGAAGCCCAGCGCGATCAGCAAGGCCACGCCCAGCAGCACGAAGGGCAGGACCGAATGGGCGTCGACCCCGCTGAGGTCGCTGACCAGGTTGACGGCCATATAGCCCAGGCCCACGGCCATCAGGGCCAGGAACAGCAAGGTCCCATAGCGGGCAGCCGGTCCGCCGGCGGATGCGATGGGGGAATTCACGGCGTCCGTATGGGCCATGGCGCGGTCCTTCTTAAAAATGGGTCCGGAACCCTAAGGCGCGAGTCATGACAACTTTATGTCGCAAGCCCCATCTTTTGGTTAATAAACCTTGAGGATGGCAGCCGGCGCTCATCGGAGGCAATCGGGTAGGCGGGACTGAAAAAGCATGCCAGAACAAGGAGAAGCGTCTTTTGACCCCCGACCTGCCGGGACGGTTACGGTCTACCGTCCCTATCCGTTAAACGCGCAAATGAGTTGGATAAGATCGCGCAGATCACGAATATGAAACCGGGCATCGGCGCTCCACACAACGCCCGGACGCAGAATTTGCGCCGTGGGCATGCCCAGGCTATTGCCCGCCGCGATTTCCGAGTCCGGGTTATCCCCCACGACCAGGGCTTGCGCGGCCGACACGCCGGTTTCCGCCAACAGCCTTTGGAACAATCCGGCCTTGCCGGGATGCCCCGCCTCGTCGATAGCGTCGACGTGGATGCCCTTGAAGTACACGGACAGTCCCAGCGCCCGTACCTTGCTCTCCTGCAGGCGACGGAAGCCGGAAGTAACGAGGTAGAGCGGCAGGTCAAATTCCCCCAAGAGGGCCAGGTCACCGTAATCAGCCATTGCGCCCGTCACCTCCAGGGCCGCCGTGGCCGTCCACGCCACTTGGTGCATGGCGGCACTGAAGCCATGGGTACGGCTGACCCAATCCAGGGGATGGCGCCAAATGTCGGCGAAGGCCGCCGCCAAGGCGGAGGGGGACAGGGTGTCGTCGTTGGCCGCCGTGATGGCGTCAAACACCGGCCGCATCCGCTCAACACCAATGCCGTCGGCCGGCGCAAGGCAATTATCCAGGTCGAAGATGATGGTGCGAATCATACCGTGGCACTCCCCATTTCGAACGGCAGCTTGGGACAGCGCTGTCCCCTGATCAACGGCATTCGTGCCGGTACCAGGACATGACTGATCAGAACAGGTGACGGAACAGCCAGAACAAGCCGCCGGCCAGGACGATGGAGGCCGGCAGGGTCAGCACCCAGGCCATGGCCATGTTGCGCACCGTGGACCATTGCAGACCGGAGCCATTGGCCGCCATGGTGCCGGCCACGCCGGACGACAGGACGTGGGTGGTGCTGACCGGCAGGCCGAAGGCGTCGGCGGCACCGATGGTGGCCATGGCCACCAACTCGGCGGAGGCACCCTGACCGTAGGTCAGGTGTTCCTTGCCGATCTTCTCCCCCACCGTCACCACGATGCGCTTCCAGCCCACCATGGTGCCCAGGCCCAACGCGATGGCCACACCCACCTTGACCCAGATGGGGATGTAGCGGGTGGCGTGGTCGTAGCGGCCCAGCAGTTCCTTAAGCACCTGGCGCTCATCATCGCTGAGCATGGCCCCGCCCTGCTTCTGCAGGCGTCGCAACGCTTCGGCCGAGAGGTACATGTCGTTGCGCATCGTGCCCTGGACCACGCCGGACAAGGCGCCGGAAAAGCGCAACTGGTCGGCGATGCTGGCCGTCAGTTCGCGCAGGCCGCCCAGCGTGGCGCTGGTCAGGGTGCCGGTACGGACATAGTCCTCCACCACCGCGCGGGGGTCGGCGGGCATGCGGTCGACATGGCGGCCCAGCACATCGCCGGCGCGGTCGAAGGTGGCGATGTAGGCGGGGGTATCGGCGGCGGTGATGGCCCGGTTGAGGCCATAGGCGGCCGGCATGGTGCCGATCAGGATCAGCATGATCAGGCCCATGCCCTTCTGCCCGTCGTTGGAGCCATGGGCGAAGCTGACGCCGGAACAGGTGAGGACCAACAGGCCCCGAATCCACGCCGGCGGCGGCCTGCGCCCGGCGGGCGCCTTGAACAGCGCCTTATCCTTGATCAGGCCGCGCATGGCCAGCAAGAGCAAGGCCGAGCAGGCGAACCCCACGACGGGGGAAATCAGCAGCGTCTGGATCACCTTGCTGGCCTGGCCCCAATCAACGCCGCTGGCATTGGTGCCGGGGGCAGCCATCAACTGGTTCATCAGCCCGACGCCGATGATGGAACCGATCAGGGTGTGGGAGCTGGAGGACGGCAGGCCCAGGTACCAGGTGCCCAGGTTCCACAGCACGGCGGCGATCAGCAAGGCGAAAACCATGGCGAACCCCGCCCCGGCCCCGACCTGAAGGATCAGCTCCACCGGCAACAAGGAAACGATGCCATAGGCGACGGCGCCGGTGGAGAACAGCACCCCGGCGAAGTTGCAGAGGCCGGACCAAACCACCGCAGCGGCCGGCGGCAGAGAGTGGGTGTAGATCACCGTCGCCACGGCGTTGGCGGTGTCATGGAAGCCGTTGACGAACTCGAACCCCAGGGCGATCAGCAGGGCCGCGCCCAACAACACCAGGGGCAAGGCGGAGAGCGCGTCCAGGCCGCGCAAATCGCTGAGCAGGTTGAGGGCGACATAGCCGAGCCCCACCCCCAGCAGCAGCAGAAAGGCCCAGGTGCCCAGCCGACCGGCGGGGGCGAGTGACGGTACCGCTGTGGTGGCGTGGGTGGCGTCGATATGCGCCATGAAGGCTTTCCTTAGGCTTTCCGCTTAATCTTTTTGCGAGCGCAACTTTTAAGACAGATCGCGCGGATGGCGACTGTGATAGCGCGGCGGAGCGTTTCGGGAAAGCCTGGACGCAACCGGTCTGGTCATAGGTGGGCTGTAGTCTGTGCGGGCGCGGGCGGTACGCCTCATGGGCGTCAGGCTTTGGCCTTGCGCAGGGTGGTCCAGGCCACCAGGCCCGGCAGGAAAACCACCAGGTCACGCAGGCGGCGGGCGGCGGCCAGCGCCAGGGCGGTGGGCGCGTCCAGGCCAAGCGCGCCGCCCAGCAGCAGGAACGCGCCCTCCTGAACGCCAAGGGCCCCTGGGACGACGAAGGCGGCGCTGCTGACAGCCTGGATCAGGCCCTCGATCACCAGCGCCTCCAGCAGGCCCATGGGGTGGCCCAGCGCCCAGAGGGCCAGCCAGATTTCCCCGGCGCCCAACGCCCAGCCCAGCAGCTGCCACAGGAAGCATCCGGTGATGGCGCCGGTGCGGCGGTACATGGCCTTGGAGGCGCGGTCGATGCGGGCGCTGTGCGCCATGATGCCGGCCAGACGGCCGGACGCCGCCTTGTCCAGCACGCCGGTGACCTTGGCGAACAGGCCGGCGCGCTGCACCAGGATGAACAGCGCGACCAGCGGCACCATGGCCAGCAGGCCCAGGGTGACCTGGCCGGCGATGCCGACGGGCCCCTTCAGCGCCACCAGCAGGCCCACCGCCAGCAGGGAAAAGCCCAACTGGCTGAGGATGGAAATGGCCATGTCCACCACCAGGCTGGCGGCGGCGGGGGCCACGCGCACCCCATCCAGGCGCAGGATGCGGAAGGAGACGATCTCCCCGCCGATGCGGGCCACGGGCAGCAGGCCGTTGACCGACTCGCGGATCCAGACGTTGCGGGCCATGGCCGCCAGCGAGGGCCGCTTGGCGCCCGGCAGCAGGACCTGCCAGGCGCGGGCGTTGGCCACCATGGGCACGGCATGGAAGAGGCCGGCGACGACAAGGCCCACGCCCGCCGTCTTCAGCAGGGCCCACAGGGCGCTGGTATCCTCGCGGGCGACCAGCGCCACGGCCAGGGCCAGGCCCAGCAGGGCGAACAGGCGGGCTGCCTTTTCCATGGGGATGCGGACCTATTCCAGGGTCAGGGGCAGATCGCGGAAACCGCCACGGGGGAAGGCGGCGGCCAGGGCGTTGACCTCGGGATCCAGCAGGGCCGCCAGTTCGTCCCGGTAGCGATATCCCGGGGCGCCGCCCGGCACATCATCGCTGGTGGCAGGGTGCAGATAGATTTCGGTGACACCGGCCGGCAGGCGGGCCAGGGCGCCGCGCAGTCGTTCCGCGGTGACGGCGCCCGTCCAGGCCAGGCCCAGCACCTGGTCCGGCGCGGCCAGGCCGGCGCGGCGCACCTTGGCGCGCAGCAGCTTGGCCCAGGGACCGGTGACGCGGTGCAGGCCCAAATCCACCTCCGGCGTCACCGCCCGGATGACCTCGGCCGGTTCCACCGGCACGCGCATGGCGCGCGCCCCGTGGCGGCGGGCGGCGTCCAGCAGGATGCGGCCCACGGTGGGGTGCAGGTGGTAATGCTTGTGGGCGTTGACGTGGTCCAGCGTCAGGCCGGTGCCGCGGAAGGCCTGGAACTGCGCCTCCACCTCCGCCGCGACCTGGGCCGCGACCTTGGGGCGGAAGAAAATGGACGCCCCCACCTTGGCCAGGTCGTTGCGGAACAGGCCATCGGGGCCCACCAGATCGGGAATACGGTCCGGCGGCAGGAAGGGCTTGCCGTCCACCAGCACGACATGCAGGCCCACCGCCAGGCTGGGCTGGGCATGGGCCAAGGCCACCGCCGCCTGGGCGGCGGCCCCCGCCACCATCAGGCTGGCGGCGGTCAGGATGCCGTTGAGGTGGGCGTCGATGACGGCGGCGTTGACGGCGGCCGACAGGCCGAAGTCATCCGCCGTAACGATCAGGCGCCGCCCCGATCCCCCATTGCTGGAGGTCGCGGCGGCGCCCGGCGTGGATACGGACATGGGAACGTGTGTCCTGAACCCGAGGTGATGGACCCCGCATTGATCCTTGGTGATTTCCCAACAAGGACCAATGCCGGCGGCGACTGCCGCCGCGCCGCTGTCGCGGCGTAAGCCAAGCCGGCGAAGCCGGCGCCCGGCGCTTGAGGGCCGGCGTTAGGTTAGGCGGCGTTGCGGCGTTCGCGCAGGAATTGCCAGAACTCCACGCCCTCGCGCAGGCGGCGCTTCATCATGTCGCGGTCGCGGACCATCTCACCGACGATGGAGGCGATCTTGCCGCTGCGGAAGTAGAACTTCTTGTAGAAGGTCTCGACCGAGCCGAAGATCTCCGAGTGGCTCAGGTGGTCGTAATGCAGCGGGGCGATCTGCACGCCGTGCTCGTCCACCAGCTCGGCATTGGCGTCGTCCAGCCAGCCATTCTCGATGGCCTGCTGGTACAGGAAGGTGCCGGGGTACGGGGCGGCCAGCGACACCTGGATGGTGTGCGGGTTGATCTTCGCCGCCCACTTGATGGTTTCCTGGATGGTTTCCTTGGTCTCGCCCGGCAGACCCAGGATGAAGGTGCCGTGGATCTGGATCCCCAGCTCATGGCAGTCCTTGGTGAACTTCTCAGCCACCTCGACGCGCATGCCCTTCTTGATGTTGTGCAGGATCTGCTGGTTGCCGGACTCGTAGCCGACCAGCAGCAGGCGCAGGCCATTGTCGCGCAGCACCTTCAGGGTTTCGCGCGGAACGTTGGCCTTGGCGTTGCACGACCAGGTGATGCCCAACTTGCCCAGTTCCTTGGCGATGGCCTCGGCGCGCGGCAGGTTGTCGGTGAAGGTGTCGTCGTCGAAGAAGAATTCCTTCACCTGCGGGAAGTTCTTCTGCGCCCACGCCATCTCCTCCACCACGTGGCCGACGCTGCGGGTGCGGTAGCGGTGGCCGCCCACGGTCTGGGGCCACAGGCAGAAGGTGCAGCGCGACTTGCAGCCGCGGCCGGTGTAGATGCTGAGGTAAGGCGCCTTCAGGTAACCGATGAAGTACTTCTCGATTTCCAGGTCGCGCTTATAGACCGGGGTCACCCAGGGCAGGCTGTCCATGTTCTCCAGGATTTCGCGGTCCTCGTTATGGACGATCACGCCCTCGGAATTGCGGAAGGACAGGCCCTTGATGTCCGACCACTTCTTGCCGTCGGCCACGTCCTTGATGGTGAAGTCGAATTCGTTGCGGGCGACGAAGTCGACCACCGGGGCCTGGGCCAGGCTCTTGTCCGCCTCGACCGCCACCTTGGCGCCGATCAGGCCGGCCTTCAGGTTGGGGTTGACGGCCTTCAGCGCCTCGATCGTCGCCACGTCCGACTTGAACGACGGGGTGGAGGTGTGCAGCACCACCATGTCGAAGTCTTTGATCTGCGCCGTGATTTCGGACAGCTTGGTCTTGTGCGGCGGGGCATCGATCAGCTTGCTGTTCTCGATCAGGGCCGCCGGCTGGGCCAGCCACGTCGGGTACCAGAAAGACTTGATTTCGCGGCGCGCCTGGTAGCGCGAGCCGGCGCCGCCGTCAAAACCGTCGAAGGAAGGCGCCTGGAGAAATAGCGTCCGCATCATGACCCACCATTTTCGCCGACCGGCACCATTGTGCCGTCGGATTTGACCGAAAAGCGCTGTCCGCGCCAACTCACATGTCGAATGCCAAAGCTGGCAACGAACACCAAAAATGACAAGACGTCTCTGATCAATCCAGGCCATCGCGGCCGGGACCGTGTGATCCGTGCATCAATGGTCACCAGAAGCACGAGACGGGCGGCCACCGCAAGCCCCAGCAGCAGCAGGGACCACGCATGCCAGCCCGCGAAAATTGCGCCGAGGACGGCCAACGGGACCGGATGGGTGACAACCGACCCGGCGTAGCCGCCGGGGTCCAGGCCGCGGATGGTCCGCGCCCAGCGCAACTCATGGTTCAGGACGGCAGCCAGGCTGGACTCGGGCGCCAGATGGCCAACGACGAACGGCGGAACCGCCACCGTCAGCCCCAGGGCGCGCACCGCCATGCCCATGGCATGATCATCCGCCAGGATGTCGCGGAAGGCCATGAAGCCGCCGATGCGGTCCAGGGTCTCCGCCGTCAGGGCGATGGTGGAGCCGAAGCAGGGCTTCGCCATCCCCAGGCGCAGCCCCACCAGGACGTTGGGCAAGAAATGATGGTCCACCGCCCGGGCCGCCTGGTCCTGCCAGAAAGAGGCCGGGTCCACGGGCTCCCCCCGGTAAAGGCAGGTGACCAGGCCGACGCCGGGCCGCGACAGGGCGGCCACCACCTGGGCCAGATAATCGGGCGCCACGGCGATGTCGCTGTCGGCCAGCACCAGCACATCATGCCGGGCGACGGTCATCATGTTGATGACGTTGGAAATCTTGGCATTGGCCCCGTGGCGGGTGCCGTCGACCACCAGGTCGATGCGCGTGGCGCCGCCGGCCGCGTCCAGTTCCCGCGCGACGGCGTTGACGATGGCGATGGCCGCATCGTCAACGGCCTGGACGCCGCACACCACCTGCACCGGGCCGCCATAATCCTGGGTCGCCAACTGACGCAGGCGATCCGCCAGCCCCGGTTCCGCGCCGTGCAGCGGCTTCAGCACCGTCACCGCCGGCACGGGCACGCCTATGGCCCCACCCCGCCCAGGCGCAAAAAAGCGCCGGGCGCTGTCCGCCGCCGCCAGGGTGTAGAGCGTGCCCGTGGCGGACAGCGCCCCGAACCCCCAGCCCAGGGCGTCGGTCAACAGGGTGATCGAGAACGGCATGCCGTGCGGGACTCTCAAATAGAAACCGCCCGGCGGCCGGGCGCGATACTGTGATTCGAAGGGTGGTCTTAACGTAAGCGCGGCGCACATGCCAGCGAAGGTCGCCGCAGTGCCGTCACCGTGACAATGCGATACACCGAAGACAAAAGCACGTCCTGTGACGGCCGACATAGCTCCGCCCGCCACGCGCGTTAATGCCTTTGGGCGACAGCCGTCGACCGGCATATTGCGTTGCACGCTCCGACATTACACTTCGGGAGTGCATTTCCAATTGTGGTGGTCGACACCATCCTTTGTTATCCAAAGTGTCGCACCATAGCGTCGCGCCCCGGCCCCTCCCCCGGGCGCGCGACCATAATCCAAAGCCCCCGTGTGACCCCGATAGGCATCCCGCAGGAAAGTATGGCGAGCATGATCAGACAGTCCCGCGCGGCCCTGGCCGCCTGCCTCCTGATGGGCTTTATGCTGGCCGGCTGTGCCGCGCCCCCCAACGGGGGCCGCGATGAACTGGGCGTGGTCGAGCCTTGGGATCCGTTGGAAAACGTCAACCGCGTCACCTTCGACGCCAACATGTGGCTGAACGACAACGCCATCGGCCCCGCCTCTCACGCCTACCGCGACGTGGTGCCCGAGTATGTGCAGCTGCGCCTGCGCCAGGGCATCGCCAACCTGGGCGAACCGCTGATCTTTGGCAACGACTTGGCCCAGGCCCGGGTGAAGTCCGCCTTCACCACCTTCTGGCGCTTCGTCTTCAACAGCACCATCGGCCTGGCCGGCATGTACGACGTCGCCACCGACATGGGGCTGACGCGCCAGACCGGCGACTTCGGCCAGACGCTGTACGCCTGGGGTGTGCGCCAGAGCCCCTATTTCGTCCTGCCCCTGTTCGGGCCGTCCACCGTGCGCGATGGCTTGGGCATGGGCGTGGAGCTGTGGGCGGACCCCATGGGCCGGGTGTTCGACAAGGCGAACGGCGGCGACGCGAATTATGGCATCGGCGCGGTCGGCGGCCTGGACAAGGCCCGCAACCTGGACACCCTGGATGAGTTGCGCAAGGGTACCATCGACTTCTACGCCCTGCTGCGCAGCGTGTGGCTGCAGAATCGCCAGGCCGCGCTGGATGAGGCCATCGGCGTCCAGTCCAGCAACATGCCGGCGATTCCCTGAGGTCATGGGTCGCCAAACGCCGGCGGGGCCGTCCGCCCACGCTTGGCCCCTATGATGCTGGTGGACGTGCGCTAGACTCGGGTGTCCAGCGCCGCGTCCTCCCGCAGGATTTCCAGGAAGGCGCGGTCCAGCTGGTGGCCCCGGTAGGGCTCATAGCGCACATCCTCACGCTGGCTATCCAGCACGCCGAAATCACCCCGGAAGTTCCACAGGCACCAGCCCCAGCCCACCTGGCGCCACGCGGCCAGGCAATCCCGCGCCCAGGCCAGCATCACCGGGTGCGGGGTATGACGGTAGGCCCCCCACTCGCCCACGACGACCCCCACGCCCCCGGCCGCCAAGTCCTGCCAAGGCTGGATGCAGATGCGCCGGAAGCTGGCAGGGTCCGTCACCTGGTCCGGCCCAGTGGGGACGGTTGGCATGGGCCACGTGGGCGCGTCCCAGGTGTCGGACCCCGTCACCCAGCCGGCCTTGTAATGGCTGAGGTGGAAGGGCTCGTACCCACGCGTCCCTTGGGCCAGGCCCAGGGGCTTCAGTTCGGGCACCGGCCGCCGCCCGAACTGGGCGCCATCGGCGATGATGATGCGGTGTCGATCAGCGGCGCGGATGGCGGCGACAGCCCCCGATACAGCCCGAACATAGGCCTCGCCAGTGACGTTCGGCGGCTCATTGATCAGGTTGAAGGACAGGATGCGGGAATTGATGTCGCGGTACCGTTCCGCCAGCATGCCCCATTGCCGCGCGAACCGTAGGCGGGCCATGTCGTTCTCCGGCCCCGCCGCCCACAGGTCGCCAACCTCAGCCGGCGGGTTGACGCAGTAGCCAGGGGCCCGGTGCAGACAGAGGGTCACATGGATGTTGCGGTGCCGGGCCCAGCCGATGGCCTCGTCAATCTGGCGCAAGGGCCGCTCGCGGAAGGTGCCGTCCGGTCGCGTCCAGATGCGATAGTCCAGCGGCAGGCGCACAAAGTTGAAACCCCATTCCGCGATCAGGTCGAAGTCCCCCTGCCGGAAGGGCTGGTCATGGGCCAGTGTGTATTTTTCCAGCAGGTTGAAGCCCCGCCAGCGGGGCAGACGATCCGGCGTGGCCGGAAGCCAGTGCCCCTGTGAACAAGCGGTGAAGGCCGACATGGCGGCCAGCCCCCCGACGCCCAGGGCGATATCACCCAGCCGTGCCAGCAGGCGACGGCGCTCCGGATCCTCGACATGGTCGATCAGCACGCCCCCTCCCCCTTATCACGGCGACGAGCATGGCCGCCGGGCCTTGGCCCAGCACACGTGTCACTGAACGCACGTTACTGAATAAATAGAACCCCCGTGGCCACCGCGGGTCCGTGGCCGCCCCCTGTCCGCTTTGTTCGTCTGGAGTGCCTCAGGGAGGGCGCCATCGTCAACATCAGATATTACAAATGTAGGCGCCGGATCGTAAGAAAAAGGGCCCGCCCCCGGGGTTGGGGCGGGCCCTGATTTCTGGCGCACGCAGATCGATGAAACTCAGGCGCCGGCCAACAGCTTGTCCGCCTGCTGCTGCAATCCCTGGATCAGCGCATCGGCGCCCCCCTGCTGCACGGCGGCGGAAAACTCCGACCGCCGCGTGGCCAGCTGGCTGATGGTGCCATTGAGGTAAACGTCGACGATGCGGGCCTGGTCACCCTGGCCGCGCATCAGATAGTTCAGCGCCACCGGCGGCTGGCCGGCCGGCGTCAGCTTGGTTTCGACGATCTTGTCGGCGCCCCGCGCCTTGGGCGTGGGATCGACGTCGAAGACCTCGCCATTGAAGCCGTCGAACTGGTTGGCGTAGGTCGCCACGGTCACCTTGGTGAAGGCGTCGATGGCGCCCTGCTGCTGCTCCGGCGTGAACTTCTCCCACGCCGGACCGATGGCGAGGCGGGTCATGGTCGCCAGGTCGAAGGTCGACTTGATCACCGGGTCCAGCTTCTCGGCCCGGCCTTTGACGCCCAATTGCTTGGCCTGCTTCATGCCACTCAGCAGGGCGTCGTAGAAGCCCTTGACCTTGGCCACCGCCGGATCGGCGGCTTCCGCGGTCGCGCCCGCTTGCTGCGCCGCCGCCGGCAAGGCGACGCCCGTGAGGGCGGCGGCCAGGATGGCAGCGGCGAGGGCCTTGCCCTTGAAGGCGCGTGCGATGAAAGCGTTACCGGTGATCTTGGTCGTCATGCCGTCCTCACCTGCGCGTTGGCCCCCAGCGCCTTGATCACGGTATCGACGATGCCGTTGGCGTTGAGGCCGGCCTCATCATACTGCTTGGCCGGGTTGTCATGTTCCTGATAGTGGTCGGGCAGCACCATGGGGCGGAACTTCAGGCCGGCGTCGAACAGCCCCTCCTCCGCCAGGAACTGCATGACCTGGGCGCCGAAGCCCCCCACCGAGCCTTCCTCGATGGTCACCAGCACATCGTGCTCAACCGCCAGGCGGCGCACCAGTTCCTTATCGATCGGCTTGGCGAAGCGCGCGTCCGCCACCGTGGTCGACAGGCCCCGAACCGCCAAGTCCTCGGCGGCCTTCACGGCCTCACCCAGGCGGGTGCCCAGGCTGAGGATGGCCACCGTGTTGCCCTCGCGGACAATGCGGCCCTTGCCGATGGGCAGAACCTCGCCCTTCTCCGGCATCTCCACGCCCACGCCCTCGCCGCGCGGATAGCGCAGCGCGATGGGGCCGGCGTCATAGGCCACGCTGGTCGCCACCATGTGCACCAGCTCCGCCTCGTCCGCCGCCGCCATCACCACCATGTTGGGCAGGCAGCACAGATAGGCCAGGTCGAAGGCGCCGGCATGCGTGGCGCCGTCCGCCCCCACCAGGCCCGCCCGGTCCATGGCGAAGCGCACCGGCAGGTTCTGGATCGACACGTCGTGCACCAGCTGGTCATAGCCGCGCTGCAGGAAGGTCGAGTAGATGGCCACGAAGGGCTTGTACCCCTCCGTCGCCATGCCGGCGGCGAAGGTCACCGCGTGCTGCTCGGCGATGCCCACGTCGAAGGTCCGCGTGGGGAAGGCTTGGCCGAACAGGTCCAGGCCCGTGCCCGACGGCATCGCCGCCGTGATCGCCACCACCTTGTCGTCGGCCTTGGCCTCCTTCATCAGGGCCTCGGCGAAGACGCGGGTGTAAGTCGGCGCGTTCGCCTTGGCCTTGGCCTGGGCGCCCGTCACCACGTCGAAGCGGCCCACCGCGTGCAGCTTGTCCGCCGACGCCTCGGCCGGGGCGTAGCCCTTGCCCTTCTGCGTCACCGCGTGGATCAGCACCGGGCGGCCGTTCGGCTCGTCCCGGATGTTCTCCAGGATGGGCACCAGCTGGTCCAGGTCATGACCGTCGATGGGGCCGACGTAGTAGAAGCCCAGCTCCTCGAACAGCGTCCCGCCCATGACCATGCCGCGGGCGTATTCCTCCGCCCGGCGCGCCGCGTTCTGCAGCGGCCGGGGCAGGTGTTCCGCCACCTGGCGGCCGATGTTGCGCAGATGGCGGTACTGGCTGCTGCTGACCAGCTTGGCCAGGTAGCCCGACACGGCACCCACCGGCGGCGCGATCGACATGTCGTTGTCGTTCAGGATCACCACCAGGCGCGAGCCCAGGGCGCCGGCGTTGTTCATCGCCTCATACGCCATGCCGGCGGAGATCGACCCGTCGCCGATCACGGCGATGACGTGGTTGTTCCCGCCCGCCAGGTCGCGCGCCACCGCCATGCCCAGGCCCGCCGAGATCGACGTCGAGCTGTGCGCCGCCCCGAACGGGTCGTACTCGCTCTCCGACCGCCGGGTGAAGCCCGACAGGCCCCCGCCCTGGCGCAGGGTGCGGATGCGGTCCCGACGCCCGGTCAGGATCTTGTGCGGGTAGGCCTGGTGACCCACGTCCCAGATGATGCGGTCCGCCGGCGTGTCGAACACGTAGTGCAGCGCCACCGTCAGTTCCACCACACCCAGGCCGGCACCCAGGTGGCCACCCGTCACCGACACCGCGTCGATGGTTTCGGAACGCAGCTCGTCCGCAACCTGGCGCAGCTGCTCAGGACGCAGCGCGCGCAAACGGTCAGGCGTCGGACACTGGTCCAACAACGGGGTCTTCGTCGCCATTCATCGGCTCCCAAATAATTCTTACCGACCTCTAACGGGCCGGTGCCAGAAAAACACTTTTGCATACATCGTGATAAATCACGACTCCCGGTCGATAAGCATGAAGGGCAGGCCGCGCAACGAATCCGCCGCGGAACCGAAACCATCCAGCCGTGCGGCCGCTTGCTCCGCCAGCTCCACCACCTTGGCGCGGGCGGCGTCCAGGCCCAGCAGGGAAATCAGGGTCGCTTTGCCCTGGGCCTCATCCTTGCCGACGGTCTTGCCCGCCTTACCGCTATCGCCGGTGGCGTCAATAAGATCGTCAGAAATCTGGAACACAAGGCCGAAATCCGCGGCGTAGTCGCGCAGCAGGGCCCGCTCGGCCTCGCTGGCGCCGCCCAGGATGGGACCGGCCTCGCAACAGAACTCGAACAAGGCGCCGGTCTTGAGCTTTTGCAGCGTCAGGATTTCGTCGTACCCGAAATCGGAATTGGGCGCTTCCATATCCATCATCTGGCCGCCGATCATGCCCAGCGTGCCGCCGGCCTGGGCCAGCTTGGCGATCAGGGCGCAGCGCACGGCCGGATCGGCGTGGGCCGCCGGCTGGGCCAGCACCTCGAACGCCAGGGTCAGCAACGCGTCGCCAGCCAGCAGGGCCGTGGCCTCATCGAACTGGACATGGGTGGTGGGCTTGCCCCGACGCAGCGTGTCGTCATCCATGCAGGGCAGGTCGTCGTGCACCAGACTGTAGGTGTGCACCATTTCCACCGCCGCGGCGGCCTGCAGCCAATTGTCCTCCGACACGCCGAACAGCGCCGAGGACGACTTCACCAAGAAGGGGCGCAAGCGCTTGCCGCCGGCGAACACCGCGTAACGGGCGGCCTCCTGCACCCGGCCGATGTACTGGGCGGGGGCGGGCAACAGCGCCTCCATGCGCTGTTCGGTCTGGCGCGACGCCAGGCCCATGGCCTCCAGCAATTCACGACCCGAGGGGTAACGGCCCGAGGAAGAGGATGCGGCGGAAGAAACAAGGCCGGTCACTTGAAGAAACCTCGAAGATGATGACGCGTCGTTTAAGCTGGGCACACTCTGCCAGCCCTCGCCCAGTGTCAATTACTGGCGACCGCAGGGCGCCGTTGCGCCGCACGTATCAAGAGGTTCGGCAGAAATGGGCACCCGAAGGGCGATTCCGGGAAATTATTCGATCCGGCCAGCGCTCGCGGTGTCCGCCGACACAGACGAAACCGCCGGAGACTCGATCACCGCGTCGACAAGCGGATCGGGGGCCGCCGCTTGGTCGGGCCAGCGCTCAGGCCAGGGACCGGGCAGCAGCGCCGCCACACTGTCGGCCTCCAGCATGCCGCCCCGCCGAATCCACAGGTCGCGCTCAGGCCCGGATGGTATGCTGACGGCGACGCGATAACAGTGCTCCGCGGCGCGCAGCAGCGTCCATTCCTTTCCCTGGCCCATCAATGACACCCCGGCGACCCAGCCGCCCCCTGCGGCGCGGGCCGCGCGGCGGGCTGGCTTTCGTTCCATGGCGGCCCTGCGGACCAACCACGCTTTCGATAAGCCAGTGAGGGTAAACAACCATGCCGGCGGCGGCAATGGGCTTAATCCACCTGGGGATGAACTCCCCTGGATGGGACGGTGACCGTAAAAATCGAAACCCCACGCACCGTATTGCTATAAAATTAACGGAAATTTAGAGTGCCGACTCACAAAAGTGCCGACGCCGTGCCCATCGGGGAAACGATCAAAGAATTTTGATACAGAACCATCGCTAAAACCTTTCAATAGAAAAGATTTTCTATGGCAGACCTGGATGCATACGCCGACACCACGGCCCCACGCGTGGTTCTGGTGGAGGATGATGTCGACCTTCGGGAATTACTCGCCCACTGCTTGAGCAGCCAGGGCCTGTCGGTGGCGACGGCGGGTTCCGGCCTGGAGTTGTACCAGCAGATCGCCAAGGAGCCGGCGGACATCGTGATCCTGGACATCGGCCTGCCCGACCAGGATGGCTACACCATCGCCAGCTTCCTGCGCGCCAACACCAACATGGGTCTGATCATCCTGACGGCCCGGTCGCGGGTCGATGACCGGCTGAAGGGCTTCACCAGCGGCGCGGATCTTTATTTCGTGAAGCCGGTGGACTGCCGCGAACTGGCCATCGCCACCATCAACTTGGCGCGCCGCCTCGCCGCCGGCCCCGAGGCCGGTGAGCCGCAGACCCTGCAACCCACGCCATCCAGCGAACCCTGGGTGCTGGACAGTTCACGCTGGTCCATCCACTCCCCCCGCGGCCTGCCCGTCCGCCTGACCGCCAAGGAGTTCGACTTGGTGGTGGCCCTGACGCAGGAGCCGGGGCGGGCGGTCGACCGAACCGAGTTGCTGGAAAAGCTGGACTACGCCAACACGGTGCAGGGCAGTCGCGGGTTGGACGCGCTGGTCAGCCGCCTGCGCCGGAAAATCGAGGCCGCGGTGGGTGAGGCCTTTCCTATCCAGACCGTCCATGCCAAGGGTTACCTGTTCTCCGCCCCCATCAAGCAGCTTTAGCCCGCAATCATGACGGCCACCGCCCAGCCCCCGGTACTTCCAGCCCGGGTATGGCCAGCCCGGGTATTGTCCACCTGGGCAGGGTCCACCCGGCGGTGGCTCCGTGGTGGACGCGTCTGGACCGGCATGCTTTTGCTCCGCCTCGCCCTATTGGGCGTGCTGTCCTGGACGCCGCTCCTGCCAGCGCGGGCCCAACCGGCGGCGGACGGGTGGACGCAGCCGCCGATGCACCTGCATCCGGACACGCGGGTGGTGCCCATCGGTGGGCATCTTGAATACCTGGTGGATCCCGACCGGACGCTGACCCTGGCCGACGTGGTGTCCGGGGAGGCCAGCCATCGCTTCCAGCCGCTGCGCGGCAACCTCAACCGGGGCTTCACGCTGACCGACACCTGGGTCCGCATGCGGGTCACGCGGCAGGAAGGCGCGGACGACACCTGGTACCTGGAGCTGCAGCCCAGCTTCCTGGACACGGTCGAGAGCTATGTCGCCCTGACGCCCGCCGATGCCGGGCCGCCGCCGGCGGCGGCCTACGACAGGACGGTGCAGGGCGACAGCGAGCCCACGGCCAACCGCATGGTGCGATTCCGCAGCTTCACCCAGCCCCTGGCGTTCGATGGCGCCGGCCAGGCCTGGATTTACGTCCATGTCCACACCACCAGCGCCACCATCCTGAGCGGTCAGGTCTATCGCCTGATCCCGCTGATGAACCACATCAGCCTGCAGTCCATCTGGCTAGGCTTCGTGCTGGGCATGGCGCTCGCGGTGCTGATCTCCAACCTCATCCACAGCTACTGGCTGCTGGAGCGCATCTATTTCATCTATGCGCTCTATGTGCTGACGCTGATCGGCCTGGGGCTGGGATCCATGGGGGCCCTGGCCCAACTGCTGCCAGGCCCGGCGCCGGAGCTGGCCAACCTGATCACCGGCACCAGCGTCTGCGGCGGCATCCTGATCGGCGCCATCCTGACGGAGGAGTTCCTGAACCTGCGGCGCACCCTGCCGCTGGTCAGCCTGCTGAACCGCATCCCCATCGTCCTGGGCGGCCTGGGCGTCATCGCCACCGTGGCCGGTCATTACACCATTGCCGGCGCCACCTTGGCGACGGTGACCTCCGCCTACATGCTGATCTATATCGGCAGCGGCATCCTGCTGGCCCGCCGCGGGCACCCGGGGGCGTTGATGTACAGCCTGGCCTTCGGCTCCGCCTGCATGGCCGGGCTGATGGGCTTCCTGCGCACCCTGGGGGTGATCCCCGAAATCAGCGTGACCGAGGCCGTGGCGCAAAGCGCCTCGCTGGTTCACATGATCCTGATGAACGTCGCCATCGCGTCCCGCGTGCGCCTGTCCGAAAAGGAACGGAAGGAGGCGCAGGCCGCGGCCCTGTCCGCCTCCGTCCATGCCGAACAGCGGGCATTGGACATGGTGGCGCTGCGCACCCGCGAGCTGTCGGCGGCGAAGGAAAGCCTGGAACAGGCCTTGGCCGCGGAACGCCAGGCGGTGCGGGAGCAGATCCAGTTCATCGACATGGTGTCGCACGAATACCGGACGCCGGTGTCCATCATCCGCACCGGCATCGACATCCTGCAAATCAAGGGCGCCGCCGGCCTGGCGGATGGGCCCAAGGGCCACGACCTGCTGAAACGCATGGCCCGCGCCGTGGACCGGCTGGTGGAAATCATCGAGGTGGGCCTGCGCCGGGAAACCGACCGTTCCCCCGGGCTGAACCTGGAAACGCGCCCCCTGCGCCTGGACGGTGTGGTGGCGGAGGCCATACGGTCCCTGCGCGCGTCCCACCCCGACCAGGAGGTGCGGGTGGAGGGCGGCGTCCCCGACAAGGTCCTGGGCGATCCAGCCCTCCTGAAGACCTCGATCCTCAACCTGCTGGAAAACGCCGCCAAGTACGGCCCGCCCGACCAGCCCATCCGCGTGGAAATGGCACAGACGGCGACATGCAGCATGGTGCGCGTCATCGACGCCGGCGCCGGCGTGGCGCCGGCGGACCGGGAGCGCATTTTCGGCAAGTTCGTGCGCCTTTCCTCAGCGGAGCGCATCCCCGGCATCGGCGTGGGCCTCTACCTGGTACGCCGCATCGCGGAGCTGCATGGCGGCCGGGCCTACTACGACGATGCCCGCCAGGACGGGTGCTGCCTGGTGCTGGAAATCGGCAATGCGTCGGGGGGCGACCGCTGAGGAGGAGACGGGGCTGAGGAGGACGGGAAGGATGGCTGGGGGCGGGGCGATCAGCCCCGGCCGGGCCCCGCGCCCACCACCACCTCGCTGATCTGGATGGTCGGCGACAGGGTGGTGTAATTGGCGATGTCGGCCACGATCTCGTCCGCCACCGGCCCGAACGCGGCCAAGAAGCTGTCAGCGGACTCGGCGAAGATGTGGCACATGGCGACATAGGCCGGCGCCTCGGTCGGCGGGAGGCCCGACACCCCCTTGTCCACCGTGTAGAACAGGCAGGCGGCGCCCAGCTTTTCCTGGACCAGCGGCATGTGCCGGTCGCGGTAGTAATCGTGGTCGAAGCGGGCGCCGGGCTCGTTGGCGTACAGCACGCTGACTTTGATCATGGCGTCGTCCTGTTCAGGCTGCGGGGAAGCGATGCCGGCGCGCCCCTGGGACGGCCGGCGGCAGTCTTCTTGTACCCCCGGGCCCGGCACCCCGCGTATTGTCCTATGGTTGTAGGGCTGGGTGCAGGGGACGCGGGCGTCATCCCTTCAGGAAGTCGCGCTCCAGCAGGTCGACGGGCATCGGCCGGGCGAAGAGGAAACCCTGGACCTCATCACAGCCCTGCTGGCCCAGCCAATGCCATTGCTCTTCGGTTTCAACGCCTTCCGCCACGGTCTTGAGACCAAAGCTGCGCGACAGGTTCAGCACCGCCGTGGCGATGGCGGTTTCGGCGGGGATGTCGTTGACGAAGGACCGGTCCAGTTTCAGCGCCGTCACCGGCAGGCGCCGCAGATAGGCCAGGGAGGAATAGCCCGTGCCGAAGTCGTCGACGCTGATGCCCACGCCCAGGCAGCGCAGCCGTTCCAGCAGCGCCTCGCTGTGGTCCAGGTCGCGCATCATGCTGGTCTCGGTGATCTCGATGTTCAGCAGATCGGGTGGCAGCTTGGATTGGGCCAGGCAGTCGGCCACCAGGTCCACCAGGCCCGCCTCCTGCAACTGGCGGGCGGAGACGTTGACCGATACGGGTACGGAATGACCCATGGCCAGCCAGCGCGCCGCCTGCGCACACGCGGTACGCAGCACCCAGGCGCCGATGGGCACGATCAGCCCGGTTTCTTCCGCTAGCGGAATGAAATCGCCCGGCATGACCAGGCGGTCGGCCTTCTGCCAGCGCAGCAGCGCCTCCACCCCGCTGAGCTTGCGGGTCAGCGTCTCCAGCTTGGGCTGGTAATAGAGGACGAACTGGTTTTCCTCGATGGCCCGGCGCAGGGCGGTTTCGTTGTGCAGGCGGGCCACCGCCCTGTCCATCATCTCGCGCGCGAAAAAGCGGTAGCGGCCGCCGCCCGCCGCCTTCGCGGTGCACATGGCGACATCGGCGCCGCGCAGCAGCGGCTCCGGATCGCGGCCATCGCCGGGATAGAGCGCCACGCCGACGCTGGCGGTCAGCGATACGGAATGGCCATCGACGGCATAGGGGACCGCCAGGGCCTCCACGATGCGCTCCGCCAGGCGGGCCGCCATCTCGGGCTGGGCGATGTCCTCGGCGACCACGGCGAACTCATCGGCGCCCAGGCGGGCAACGCTGTCGCCGGCGCGCAGGACGCCGGTCAGCCGGGCGCCAACCTCCCGCAGGACGCGATCGCCCACGTCCAGGCCATAGCTTTCGTTGACGGTCTTGAAGCGGTCCAGATCCAGGTGGAAAACGGCCACGTTGTAGCCCGCACGCTCCGCCTTGGGCAGGGCGCGGCCCAACTCCTCCGTCAGCAGCACCCGGTTGGGCAGGCCGGTCAGCAGGTCGCGCGTGGCCATGCGCCGCTGCGCTTCCTGGCTGGAGGCCAGGCGGGCCAGCAGCTCGTTGGTGCGGGCGGCAATGTAGCCCAGTTCATCCCGCTCATGGCCCGCCGGCAGGGGCATCGCCGTTTCCAGGGGCCGGTCGGGGTCGATGCGGGCGATGGAGCGGCCCAGGCTGAACAGCGGCCGGGTGACATAGCGATGCAGCACGGCCACCAGCGCCAGACCCAGCAACAGGTTGCGCAGCACCCCGCTGAGCAGGCCGGTGCCGGCCAGGATCAGCAGGTCGCGGGCCAGCACCACCGGATCCAGGTCCAGCCGCAGTTCGCCGATGATCTCGCCATTGGGGCTGTTGGGTTGACGCAGGGGCCGACGGATGGTGGAGAGGTCGCCGAACACCAGGCGGGACAGTGGCCCGGTCAGCCAGCCATCCTGCGCCGGCTTGCGTCGCACACCGGCCAGGCGCTCATTGTCCTTCAGCAGGATCTCAACGCCCGACACGGCATGGAGCTTCAGGTTGTCCATGATGACCTGGTTGGCCAACTGGGCATCCAGGTTCCAGGCGGCGATGGCGGCGCTGCCCTCCACCTGGGCGGCGATGTCATCGACGATGGTGAGGACCTTTTCCCGCTCCCGGCTGGCGGCCCAGCCGATCTCGACCGCGGAAAAGGCGAAGCCGATCAGCAAAGCGGCGACAGCCCCGCGCACCCCCTCCTTGAAGGACAGGGAGGACCAGAACGACCAATTGAAAAGGGAGCCCGCGACGCGGGGGGCGCCATCGATGCCCGACACCCCATCCGACAGCGAATCACCATGGGCGCCGGTGCCGCTCGCCGCCGCACCGCCCATGCCCGCGTTGGACCCGCCCGCACCGGCTGGATCATCAGCCGCCTGGTGGAAAGAGAACCTGGCCAAGGAGAATAGCGCCCCAAATCTCTTATGTTCAGGCCGACGCCCCCCGACCTTCCGGGACCGTCGACGGACGACGGTATCCGTCATCCCGCCACCAGGAACAGGTTGTCAGGCGCCGCCTTAGCCGCAGTCTTATGGACGGCGATGAGTTCCACAAGTGTTTCCAGCCCCGGCCGGACGGCACCGGCCAGGAGCGGCACCATCACCGCGCTGACGCGCAACAGGGGATAGCGGCGCAATCGCCCCTCGCGGTCCTTGGCTTCGAACCAGCCGCGTTCCCGCGTCTCGACGTCGTACAGGCTTTCGGCGTCAGAACGGAATCGGTTCAGGAAGGCCACCAGGCGTTCGCGCACCCGGTCCGGGGTCAGGCCGCTGCACGACAGGAAGAAGTCGTCACCGCCGATATGGCCGGCGAAGCCGCCCAGGGCGGCGGCCTGGACCTTCAGCTGCTCGCTGAACATCAGGATGGCCCTATCCCCTTGGCGAAAGCCGAAATAATCGTTGAACGGCTTGAAGTTGTCGAAGTCCAGATAGACCAGCACGTGGTCGCGCTCGGCATCCGCCACCAGCGTCTCCACCTGGGCGGTGATGGCGTTGTTGCCGGGCAGGCGGGTCAGGGGGTTCTGGTCCACCGCCGTGGCCAGGCGGTGTTCATGCAGCAGGCGCACCAGCGACTGGCTGCTGAGGAAGCCGACATATTCCCCGCCCTCAACGATGATGACGCCGTCGCTGTCCGACGCCTCGGCGAACAGCTCGATCACGCGCTCCAAGGGGGTGCCGATGTCGCACACCGGACAGGGGATGACGAAGTCCTTCAGCGTGTTGCCGAAAGACCGGTTGCGCAGGATCTCGGTCCCATACCGGGAATAGACGAAGGGCTTCAGGTGGCGTTCGCGGATGAGGCCGCGCGGCACGCCGGCCCTGTCCACCACCGGCACCACCGGCGGGGCGGCCAGGTTGCCGAAATACTCCAGCAGCTTGGCCTTGGGCGCCTCAAGCGGCAGGGGCGAGATGCGCTCGATCAGCTCGAACAGGCGTTGGCGTGCCGGCGCCGGGCGGCGCCGGTCGTTGCGGCTCAGGGACTCGGCGATCTCGCTGGCCTCGGCCAGGGGGCCGGCGGCCGGCCGTCCCAGCAGGAAGCCCTGCACATGGTCACACCCCAGGTCACGGCAGACGTAAAACTCACGCGAGGTTTCGACGCCCACGGCGATGGTGGCAAGACCCAGGGCATGGGCGCTGCCCACCAGTTGCCCCAGCAGCGCGCGCTTGGCCTGGTCGCCATCCACGCCGGTGATGAAGGCGCGGTCGATCTTCACGTAACTGGGGGGCTGGCCAGCAGGCGCTGGAAGTCCGCCACGCCCACGCCGAAACGGTCGAAGGCGATGTCGACCCGACCCCGCCGGTCACCGCCGTCGCGGCCGGCGCGGGTGGTGATCAGGCCGGCGCCCGTCGCCTCATACACCAGGTGCAGCTGGTCGGCCTGCGGCGGCGGGGAAACCAGGCCCTGGGCCTCTGGATGGATGTTGAGGAACAGGCGGATATCGGCCGTGCCGCCGGCCGCCAGGAAGGCGGCCACGGCCAATGCCTGGACATGCGCCTCAAACGCCGGCAGCGCGCCGTCGTCCACCGCCGCCTGGAACAGGGCCGCCACACTGGGAAAGCCCGCCGCCTCCACCCCGCGCAGCAGGGCCTCGTGCCCATGGACGCGGCCCGTCCGCACCTGGACGATGGGTTGGAAGACAAACCCCAGGTGCGCCACAACGTCGCGCCAGCGGGGTGGCAGGGTGGCGACGCCGCCTTCGGAAGTGGCGGCGGCGGACGCGGGGGTAACGGCAGGGGCCGCCACAGGCGCCGGCGCCGGCTGTCCCTGTTTGCCCTGCCGGGGAATGCCGGCCTGACTCTCTTCAGGCATCAAGATCAAGGAGGGATCGGACCTTCAGGCCGCAATAAAGAGTGTGTCCATCAGTAATATCCGTAGACGGTGACAGTTATGTGATGACCGGGCAATCGTTCGTGCGCTTCAGCCGGCGGCCGCAATGCCGGCGCGAGGTACCGGGGTGCCGCGGTTTGTCGATTCAGACGGCAATCGGCCTATGACGACGGTTTAGGCCATGGGCGGGGCTTTCGGCGGCGCACACATGGCCTTATATCAAAAGCGCCCTCAGGGGTATGGGGCGGCCAGCGCCATCGGCCGCGCGATGCCAACGGGAACGAGATTCACACGCACGTCCTCAACATATAGGGGTAGTCATGCTGAAGGGTAAATCCGCCGTCGTCACCGGTTCCACCAGCGGGATCGGCCTGGGCATCGCCCGCGTCCTGGCCTCGAAAGGCGCCAACATCATGCTGAACGGCTTCGGCGACGCGGCGGAGATCGAAAAGATCCGCAGCGGCCTGGAAAGCGAATTCGGCATCCGCGCCCTGTACAACGCGGCCGACATCTCCAAGCCGTCCGCCATCAAGGAAATGATCGACACCACGGTGGAGACCTTCGGGTCCATCGACATCCTGGTGAGCAACGCCGGCATCCAGTACACGGCGGCCATCGAGGATTTCCCCGAGGAAAAGTGGAACGCCATCATCGCCATCAATCTGTCCGGCGTGTTCTGGGGCATGCATTACGCCCTGCCCCACATGAAGAAGCAGGGCTGGGGCCGGCTGATCAACATCGCCTCCGCCCATGGCCTGGTGGCCAGCCCGTTCAAGTCCGCCTATGTCGCGGCCAAGCACGGCGTGGTCGGCCTGACCAAGGTGGCCGCTCTGGAAACGGCGGAGATCAACATCACCGCCAACGCCATCTGCCCCGGCTGGGTGCTGACGCCGCTGGTGGAAAAGCAGATCAAGGACATGGCCGCCAAGGACGGCATCAGCGAGAAGGACGCCGAGCTGAAGCTGCTGTCGGAAAAGCAGCCGTCCAAGAAGTTCACCACGCCGGAAGAGCTGGGCGAACTGGCCGCCTTCCTCTGCACCGACGCCGCCGCCCAGATGACGGGCGTGCCCCTGCCCATGGATGGCGGTTGGACGGCGCAGTAGTTTTTGGATGCCTTGCGGGCGCGTCCAGCGATGGACGCGCCTCTTGTCGTTTGAGCCCAATCGCCCCCGTCAGTTGAACAACGGTGCCGCCTTCTGCAGGGTGGTCCAAACGCCCCATAGGATGGGCAGGCCCACCGCCAGCCAGGCCAGCATGGCCGGGCCATCCACGCCCCCCCGGCCAATGCCGAAGGAACCGCCGACCACTGGGGCGCTGACAGTCTTGGCCTGCAGGGCGGCGACGTCGGCATCGCTCATGAACCACCGGGCCGCCAGTTGCTTGATGGCCAGGTTGCACAGCAGACCCAGCACCAGGAACACGGCCAGGACATAGAAGGTGACGTCATAGACGTGATCCTTCGGCACCTTCAGCGCCAATTCCGCCTCACGGATATAGCCGACGACCGAGGGCCCCGCGATACCCGCCACCGACCAGGCGGTCAGCAGCCGGCCGTGGATGGCGCCGACGAACTGGGTACCGAAGATGTCCGCCAGATAGGCCGGCACCGTGGCGAAGCCACCGCCGTACATGGACAGGATGACGCCCACGGCCAGCACGAACAGGGCGACGCTGCCGGCGCGGGCCAGGCTGGGCGCCGCCGCGTACAGCACCAGGCCCAGGACGAAGAAGACGCAGTAGGTCATCTTGCGTCCCATCCTGTCCGACAGAGAGGCCCAGAAGAAGCGGCCGCCGATGTTGAACAGGGAGATCAGGCCGGCGAAGGCGGCGCCGATGGTGGCGATGGCCGTTTTCTGCCCAGGGTCCAACTGGTCGAAGCCCAGTTCGGGATGGCCGATCAGTCGCCCCGCGAAGATTTCCTGCAACATGGGCGAGGCCATGCCGATGACGCCGATGCCGGCGCTGACGTTCAGGCACAAGACCGCCCAGATCAGCCAGAACTGCGGCGTCTTATGCGCGTCGTCCAGATGGACATGGCGGTGGGTGATCATGGCCCGCTGCGCCGCCGCAGGCGGTGTCCAGCCATCAGGCTGCCACCCCGCCGGCGGGATGCGGTAGCCGAAGGAACCGGCCAGCATGAAGACGAAGTAGATCGCGGCCATGACCAGGAAGGTCTGCCACACACCCGGCCCCGCCGGCCCCTTGAACTGGTTGATCAGGATGTTGGCCAGGGGCGACCCGATCATGGCGCCGCCGCCAAACCCCATGATGGCCATGCCCGTGGCCATGCCGCGCCGGTCGGGGAACCATTTGATGAGGGTGGACACAGGGGAAATATAGCCCAGGCCCAGGCCGACGCCGCCGACGATGCCGCCCAGCCACACCAGCCAGAGTTGGTGAACCATGATGCCCACCGCCGACACCACCATGCCGCCGCACCAGCAGAAGGTGGCGACGACGCCGGCGCGTCGCGGACCGGCCCGTTCCAGCCAGCCGCCCCACAGCGCGGCCGCCGAGCCCAGGACGACGAAGAACAGGGTGTACATGATCTGGATATCGGCCACCCGCCAGTTGCAGGTGGTGGTGGTCAAGGCCGCCAGCAGGGAAATATCCTTGCACGCCGACTCATCCGTGCCCGTCAACGCCTTGGACAGCGGCAGCCAGAACACGCTGAAGCCATAGGCCATGCCGATACACAAATGCACGGCGAGCGCCGCCGGCGGCACCAGCCACCGATTGAATCCCGCCTGCGCGACGATCCGGTCCCGATCCAGAATCGAGCCGGAGGGGCCCCCAGTCGGGGGGGCCGAGGTCACCGTACTCATTGGGCGTCACCCGCTTTGTTCAGCCGACAAAAAAAGACGGCCGCCCTCGCGGAGCGCCAACCGCCACCTGCCATGGCGGGTATTACACGATTTCCGGTTAATTTACCTTAGGTAAACTTTCCACCGCCTTCAACACATCGGGGTCCAGTCCGGCGCCACCTTGGGCGACATGGGTCTGGATCGCCTGACGCATGCGCGGCTCCCAGAACTTGGCCATGTGGTTGGCGATGCCGGCGGCGGCCTGGTCGCCCGGCTGGCTGGTGAAGAACTTGCCGATTTGGTTGGCCATGTAGACCAGCTTGTCAGGCGACATGCCGTGCTTTCCCTTGCTGAGCGCTGTCATCATTCCTGGCCGGCACGATCCGGCCGGCATGGGTGAACACCTCGAACCCGTCACGCCGCGCCACCGCCACCAGGGTGATGCCCGCGGCCTCCGCCGTGCGGATGGCCAAGGCGGAGGGGGCGGAGACGGCCACGAGCACGGGCACGCCCATGGCCGCGGCCTTCTGCACCAGCTCCACGGACACCCGGCTGCTCATCACCACCATGCCGGCGGACGCATCCACCCCGTCCCGGATCAGGGCGCCGGCCAGCTTGTCCAGGGCGTTGTGGCGGCCCACGTCCTCACGCACCGCCACCATGTGGCCCGGCTGTCCGGCCCGCCCCGTCCGCCAGAAGCCGGCGGCGTGAACGGCGCGCGTTTCCTCGAACAGCGGCTGGTGGCTGGCCAAGTCATCGCGCGCGGCGGCGACCTGATCAGCATCGACGGTGAAGCCTGGCGGCACCACCGGCAGGGCCCGCGTCGCCTCCGCCAGGCTTTCCAGACCGCAGAGGCCGCAGCCCATGGGTCCGGCCAAGCGGCGGCGGCGGCGTTCCAGCGCCTCCCCCGGGGTCTTGGCCAGCCACAGGCGGACGTTCACGCCCTCAGGCACCACCACCATATCCAGGTCCGCGATGTCGTCCCGGCTGGCGATGATGCCCTCGGTCACGCTGAACCCCAGGGCGAAGTCCTCCAGGTCGCGCGGTGTCGCCATCAGCACGGCGTAAGCCGCGCTGTCATAGCTGATGGCCACCGCCGTTTCCTCCGCCACCACGCGCGTCCCCTCCACCGGGAAGCCCTCCCGCCAGGCGACACGGGTCGCCGGGCGGCTGGCTTCTGGTAGGGCCCCGGGCGTCGGGGATTGAGGAACCGGCGTCACGCGGTCCGTCATTCGGCGGCGTCCGTACCGACGATGCGGCGACTGAGGTCGCTGTGGGTCTTGTACCTTTCCTGCCAGTCGGACGGGCCGTTGCTGGGGCTGACCTGCACCGCCGTCACCTTGTATTCGGGGCAGTTGGTGGCCCAGTCGGAATAGTCGGTGGTGATCACGTTGGCCTGGGTCATGGGGTGGTGGAAGGTGGTGTAGACCACGCCGGGCGACACCCGGTCGGTGATCAGGGCACGCAGGGTGGTCTCCCCCGCCCGACTTTGCAGTTTTACCCAGTCGCCGTCGCGCACGCCACGGTTCTCCGCGTCATGCGGGTGGATCTCCAGCCTGTCCTCCTTATGCCATTCGCTGTTGGCGGTGCGCCGTGTCTGGGCGCCGACGTTGTACTGGCTGAGGATGCGGCCGGTGGTCAGCAGCAGGGGGAAGCGGGCACCCGTGCGTTCATCCGTGGGGATGTATTCCGTCAGCACGAACTTGCCCTTGCCGCGGGCGAAGCCGTTGATGTGCATGATGGGGGTGCCGTCCGGCGCCTCATCGTTGCAGGGCCACTGGACGGAGCCGCGCTCGTCCAGCATCTGGTACGTCACGTTGCGGAAGCCCGGGGTGGTGGCCGCGATCTCCGCCATGATCTCCGCCGGGTGGCCGTAGGTCATGGGGTAGCCCAGGGCGTTGGACAGCAGCTGGGTGATTTCCCAGTCGGCGTAGCCGTTGCGCGGCGGCATGACCCGGCGCACGCGGTTGATGCGCCGCTCCGCATTGGTGAAGGTGCCGTCCTTTTCCAGGAAGGTGGAGCCCGGCAGGAAGACGTGGGCGTAATTCGCCGTCTCGTTCAGGAACAGGTCCTGCACCACCACGCATTCCATGGATTCAAGGCCATGGGTGACATGGTGGGTGTCGGGGTCGGACTGCACAATGTCCTCACCCTGGACATACAGGCCCTTGAAGGTGCCCTCGACCGCCGCGTCCAGCATGTTGGGGATGCGCAGGCCCGGCTCCCTCTCCAGGGTCACGCCCCACATGTCCTCGAATATGGCGCGGGTGGCGTCGTCATGGACATGGCGATAGCCCGGCAGCTCATGGGGGAAGGACCCCATGTCGCAACTGCCCTGGACGTTGTTCTGGCCGCGCAGCGGGTTCACGCCCACGCCGCGCCGGCCCAGGTTGCCGGTGGCCATGGCCAGGTTGGCGATGGCCATGACGGTGGTGGAGCCCTGGCTGTGTTCCGTCACGCCCAGGCCATAGTAGATGGCGGCGTTGCCGCCGGTGGCGTAGAGCCGGGCGGCGGCCCGCAGCTCGGCCGCCGGCACGCCGGTATACTCGGCGATGGCCTCGGGGCTGTGCCGGTCCTCGGCGACGAAGGCGGCCCAGTCCTGGAACTCGTCCCAATCGCAGCGCTCACGCACGAAGGCCTCGTTCACCAGGCCCTCGGTGACGATGACGTGGGCCATGGCCGTGACCACGGCGACGTTAGTGCCCGGCAGCAGCGGCAGGTGGTGGGCCGCCTCGACATGCGCCGTCTTGACCAGGTCGATGCGGCGCGGGTCCACGACGATGAGTTTGGCGCCCTGGCGCAGCCGCTTCTTCAGGCGGGAGCCGAACACCGGATGGCCATCGGTGGGGTTGGCGCCGATGACCATGACGACGTCAGTATCCTCGACACTGTCAAAGTCCTGGGTCCCGGCGGAGGTGCCGTAGGCCGTACCCAGGCCATAGCCGGTGGGCGAATGGCACACGCGGGCGCAGGTGTCGACGTTGTTGTTGCCGAAGCCGGCGCGCACCAGCTTCTGCACCAGATAGGTCTCCTCATTGGTGCAGCGCGAGGAGGTGATGCCGCCGACGGAGCCGCGGCCGTATTTCGCCTGGATGCGCTTGAACTCGCTGGCCGTGTGGCTGATCGCCTCTTCCCACGACACCTCGCGCCAGGGATCGGTGATCTTGGACCGGATCATGGGCTTCAGGATGCGTTCCCGGTGGGTGGCGTAGCCCCAGGCGAAGCGGCCCTTCACGCAGGAATGGCCCCGGTTGGCGGCCCCGTCCTTGTAGGGAACCATGCGCACCAGCTCGGTCCCGCGCATTTCCGCCTTGAAGGTACAGCCCACGCCGCAATAGGCGCAGGTGGTGACGACGGAATGCTCGGGCTGGCCGATCTCGATGACCGACTTTTCCATCAGGGTGGCGGTGGGACAGGCCTGGACGCATGCGCCGCAGCTGACGCACTCGCTGTCCATGAAGTCCTCATCCATGCCGGCCGAAACCTTGCTGGCGAACCCCCGGTCCTGGATGGTCAGCGCGAAGGTGCCCTGCACCTCCTGGCAGGCCCGGACGCAGCGGGAACAGACGATGCACTTCGACGGGTCGAAGGTGAAATAGGGGTTTGAGGTGTCCTTGGCCTGGCCCAGGTGGTTGGCCCCCTCCATGCCATAGCGGACCTCACGCAGGCCCACGGCGCCGGCCATGTCCTGCAGCTCACAGTCGCCATTGGCGGCGCAGGTCAGGCAGTCCAGCGGATGGTCGGAGATGTACAGCTCCATCACCCCCTTGCGCAGGCGCTTCAGCCGTTCCGTCTGTGTCGACACCACCATGCCCGGGGCCACCGGCGTGGTGCAGGAGGCCGGCGTGCCCGCCCGGCCCTGGATTTCCACCAGGCACAGCCGGCAGGAGCCGAAGGCGTCCAGCATATCGGTGGCGCACAGCTTGGGGATGGTGACGCCGCTGTCCATGGCGGCGCGCATGATGGAGGTGCCCTCCGCCACCGTCACCGTCTCACCATCGATGGTCAGGGTGACCATCTTGGCGTCGGTGTCGCCCTTGAGGCCCCGGGGATGCGGGGTGCCGTAGTCGATCTCAGGAACCAAGCCCATGGCCGGACCCTCCTTCATTCAGCCGCGGCGGGCAGGCGCCCGCGGTGGAAATCTTCGGGGAAGTGGCGGATGGCGCTCAGCACCGGATAGGGGGTGAAGCCCCCCAGGGCGCACAGCGATCCGAACTTCATGGTGTTGCACAGGTCTTCCAACAGCTCGATGTTGGCCGCCACGTCCCGGCCCGCCAGGATGCGGTCCACGACCTCCGCCCCGCGCGTGGACCCGATGCGGCAGGGCGTGCACTTGCCGCAGGATTCCTCGGCGCAGAACTCCATGGCGAAGCGGGCCATGTGGGCCATGTCCACCGTGTCGTCGAACACCACCAGGCCGCCATGGCCGATCAGGGCGTCGCGCGCGGCGAAGGCCTCATAGTCATAGGGCGTGTCGAACTGGCTGGGCGGCAGGTAGGCGCCCAAGGGGCCGCCCGCCTGAACGGCACGGACCGGCCGGCGGCTGGCGGTGCCGCCGCCCACCTCCATCACGATCTCACCCAGGGTCATGCCGAAGGCCGTCTCGAACAGGCCGCCATGCAGGACGTTGCCGGCCAGCTGGATGGGCATGGTGCCGCGCGAGCGGCCCATGCCGAAGTCGGCGTAATACTGCGCGCCCAGATCCAGGATGACGGGGATGGTGGCCAGCGACAGCAGGTTGTTGACCACGGTGGGGCGGCCGAACAGGCCCTTTAGCGCCGGCAGGGGCGGCTTGGCCCGCACCACGCCGCGCTTGCCCTCCAGGCTTTCCAGCAGCGCCGTCTCCTCGCCACAGACATAGGCGCCGGCGCCCACCCGCAGTTCCAGGTGGAACTCCAGGTCGGAGCCCAGGATGTTGCGGCCCAGCAGACCGGCGGCCCGCGCGATGTCCAGCGCCGCCCGCATGGTGGCGTTGGCGTGCGGGTATTCGGACCGGGAGTAGATGTAGCCCCGGGTGGCGCCCACCGCCAAGCCGGCGATGGTCATGCCCTCGATCAGGCAGAAGGGGTCGCCTTCCAGGATCATGCGGTCGGCGAAGGTGCCGCTGTCGCCCTCGTCCGCGTTGCAGACGATGTACTTCTGATCAGAGACCGCGTCGCGCACCGTCTTCCACTTGATGCCGGTGGGGAAGCCTGCGCCACCCCGGCCGCGCAGCCCGGACTTGGTCACCGCCTCCACCGTCGCCGCACCGCCGATCTCGATGGCCTTGGCCAAGCCGCGATAACCGCCGGCAGCCTTGTAGTCGTCCACCGACAGGGGATCGACGATGCCGCAGCGGGCGAAGGTCAGGCGCGTCTGCCGCACCAGGAAGGGATGATCCTCGGGCCGGCCGATGCGCAGCGGGTGGACACCGCCGGTCAACCAGCCGGCGGCGAACAGCGCCGGGACATCGCGGGCCTGAACCTGGCCGTAGGCGATACGACCCTCGGCCGTTTCCACCTCCACCATCGGTTCCAGCCAGAACAGGCCGCGCGATCCGGTGCGCACGATGGTGACGGCGGCACCCAGGGCGGCGGCCTGGGCCGTGACGGCGCTGGCGACCTCATCGGCGCCGACCGCCAGGGCCGCGACGTCGCGGGGCACGAAGATGCGGACACCGCCTTGGGACATGGGAGCGGCGGGCATGGGCGGGGTGGCGTTCATGGGCGTGACCAATCGTTGCGGGCCTCGTTCACGGCGGCGTCCAGCCGCTCATGGTCCAGACGGCCCAGCGGGCGGCCATCGATCAGCGCGGCTGGGGCGCAGGCGCAGAGACCTAGGCAATAGACCGGCTCAATGGTTAATTGGCCGTCGCCGGTGGTGCCGCCCCAATCCAACCCCAGACGGTGCAACAGCCTTTCCGCCAACGCATGGCCGCCCATGGACTGGCAGGCCTCCGCCCGGCAGAGCTTCACAACGTGGCGGCCGGCCGGCGCCTCGCGGAAATCATGATAAAAGCTCACGATTCCATGGACATCCGCGCGGGAGAGGTTCAGCGCCTCCGCCAACAGGGGTACTGCTTGTTGTGGTACATGACCGAAGGTTTCCTGCAAGGCATGCAGTATTGGCAAAGCAGGCCCTTCTAAATCCTGGTGTGCGGCAATGACTTCCGCAGCCTTATCGGGGTCCCAAGGGGTCGTTGTTGTGGCAGACATCACAGCCGTGGCCTCACTTCTCCGGCATTCTCCCTGGCGTAAGAAGTTGGCTATTGCCGGAACGTAATCAAGGAAGCCGTTCCATGTTGCGATAGAAAACTTCTATCGCGCCGCCCGGCTGTCGCAGACGGCTCCGCGGCCCTCTTGCAACCCTTTAGGACGCCCGAGTTAGGACGCCCGTCTTTTGGGACGTGGATCATGCGTGCGCGTATTTTCATTGCGACTTCGACCGTGCTGGGCCTGATGTTGACCGCGCCGATCGCGGTGCGGGCCGCCTCGGTCGACAGCCCGGCGGCGGTGACGACGGCGGCAACGGCCAGCCTTCCCGCCAACCCGGCCGTGGCGCAAGACGTGACACAGTTGCTGCGCGACTGGTCGGTCATCAAGTACCAGATGCAGGACGACAAGGTGCAGGCGCAGAAGATGCGCGACCTGCTGGTCCGCGCCACCGACCTGCAGACCCGCTATCCCGGCCGGGCGGAACCCATGATCGCCACCGGGCTGATCCTGGGCAGCATCGCGGGCTATGAGCAGAACGCCGGCTCGCTGGAGCTGGTGCGCAAGGCCCGCGACCTGTTCGAGCAGGCCGACAAGATCGACCCCACCGCCCTGGACGGCGCCGCCGCCGTGAACCTGGGCTCGCTGTATTATCTGATGCCGGGCTTCCCCATCGGCTTCGGCAGCGACAGCAAGGCGCGCAAGTACCTGGAGCGCGGCATCGCCATCAGCCCCAACGGGCTGGAATCCAACTACTTCTATGGCGAGTTCCTGTCGCAGCAGGGTGAGTACGAGCGGTCGGCCAAGGTGCTGGCCCACGCCCTTGAGGCGCCGGTGTCGGTGACCCAGCCGGTATGGGACGCCGGCCGCCGGGCCGAGGCCCGTGCCCTGCTGGCGGACGTGCGCCAGAAGCTGGTGGCGTCGAACTGAAGCCGCATCATCCCATAGGATGAGGACACCCCCGGGGGCCACCGCCTCCGGGGGTGTTCGTTTATGGCGCCATCGGCTCGCCAAAGGTGCGCGACACCTTCTTCGCCTCCGCCACCAGGGCGGCGGTCAGGGGGGTCATGGGGTCGCGGTAGGGCACCACCAGGCCGATGTCGTGCACGGCGGCCGGTTCGACGATGGGGATGGCCCGGATCTCCTCCGGGAAGCTGAAGGCCGTTGTCAGCACCTCCGGCATGACGCTGGCCCACTTCCCCGTGCGCACATGCGAGAACAGCACGATCATGGAATTGGATTCCAGGGTCGGGGCCGAAGTGACCCCGGCGATGGCCAGAAGCCGGTCGATGATGCGCCGGTTCTGCATGTCCGGCGTCAACAGGCACAGGGGTATCTCCCCCACCTCCGCCCAACTGACCTGGGCCCGGTCGCCCAAGGGGCTGTCGCGGGAGATCAGCAGACGGTACTGCTCCCGGTACAACGGGACGGTGCGCACGCGGCCCAGCGGCTCGTTATCCAGGTAGGTCAGGCCCGCGTCGATCTCCAACCCCTCCAGCAGGTGCAGGATCTCCACCGAGGTGCGCGACAGCACGGTGAAGCGCACACCCGGATGCCGCTCGCGGTAAGGCGTGGTCAGGATGGGCACCATGGCCAGCGCGGTGGGGATGACGGCGATGCGCAGATGCCCGCTGAGGCCATGGCGCAGGGCGCGCACCTCCTGCCGCATGGCGCGGGCGTCCCCCACGATGCGGCGGGCCCAGTCCAACACCCGCTCCCCCTCCTGCGTCAGTCCCAGGTAGCGGGCGCCGCGGTTGACCAGCAGCACGCCCAATTGATCTTCCAACTGCTTCAGGCCCGCCGACAGGGTGGGCTGGGTAACCCCGCAGGCCTCCGCCGCGCGTCCGAAATGCTGTTCCCGGGCCAACGCGATGAAGAATTCCAGCTTGTCGATCATGGGCCTGCCTGTCGCCTTTCCGCCAGCGGCCGATGGTAGGGGGCGGCGGCGGCCGGCGCCACCGCTGATTACACGGGCGCGGGCCCGCAACACCAGAGCACTATACTGAGGGTGAGGCCAAAAAATTCATTAAGCACAATGTCGTCATGGTGACCTCGCCCCAAGTCCAACCCTGGGCATCCCCGTCATCATCAGACGTCTTTAGGAGCGTTTATTATGCCTTGGCTTCCGTTCATCACCGATCCCGTGCTGAAGGCCCTGGACCAATCGCAGGCCATGATCGAATTCGGTTTGGACGGAAAAATCCTGACGGCCAATGAAAACTTCCTGCGGGCCACGGGCTACAGCCTGGCCGAAATCCGCGGCCGGCATCACAGCCTGTTCGTGGACGCGCAGGAGCGGGAGGGCGGCGCCTATCGGACGTTCTGGCGCGACCTGGCCCAAGGAATGTTCAAGCAGGCCCAGTTCAAGCGGATGGGCAAGGACGGGCGCGAGGTCTGGTTCCAGGCGACCTACAACCCGATCCGCGGCCTGGGCGGCCGGGTGGTCAAGGTCCTGAAGATCGCCGCCGACATCACCGATGAGAAGCGCAAGGCCATCGACCTCGCCGGGCAGGTCGCGGCCATCAACAAATCCCAGGCGGTCATCGAGTTCGCCCTGGATGGCACCATCCTGGATGCCAACGCCAATTTCCTGACGGTCATGGGCTACACCCTGGCCGAAATCCAGGGCCGGCATCACAGCCTGTTCGTCGATGCCGCCTACCGCGACAGCCCCGCGTACAAGAGTTTTTGGGAAGAGTTGGCCAGGGGCGCCTATCAGGCCGGGCAGTTCAAGCGCCTGGGCAAAGATGGGCGCGAGGTTTGGATCGAGGCCAGCTACAACCCCATCCTGGACCCCAACGGCAAGCCGGTGAAGGTGGTCAAGTACGCGGCCGACGTGACGGAGCGCACGCTGCGCGCCGCCGACAGCGAGGGCCAGGTGCGGGCCATCGGCAAGGCGATGGCGGTTATCGAGTTCGCGCTGGATGGCACCATCCTGGACGCCAACGACAACTTCCTTGCCGCCCTGGGCTACAGCCTGGCGGACATCCAAGGAAAGCGGCATGAGCTGTTTGTCGAGCCGGAATACCGGAAAAGCGCCGAGTACGGGGACTTCTGGGCGCGTCTGGCCAAGGGCGAATATCAATCGGGCCGATTCAAGCGCATCGGCAAGGGCGGCCGCGAGGTCTGGATCGAGGCCAGCTACAACCCCATCCTGGACCTGACCGGCAAGCCGCTGAAGGTGGTGAAGTACGCGACCGACATCACCGAAGAAGTCCGCCAGCAGGAGCAATTCAACATCCTGTCGTTGGTCGCCGACGGCACCGACAACAGCGTGCTGATCACCGGCGCCGATGGGCTTATCGAGTACGTCAACCCCGGCTTCACCCGCATGAGCGGCTACACCCTGGACGAGGTGAAGGGCAAGAAGCCCGGCCACCTGCTGCAAGGCCCGCACACCGACCCGGCGACGGTGGCCCGCATCCGCGAGAAACTGACCCGCTGCGAACCGTTCTATGAGGAGATCCTGAACTACACCAAGGCGGGGGAACCGCATTGGATCTCCCTGTCCATCAACCCCATCCGGTCCAAGACCGGCAAGCTGGAGCGGTTCGTCTCCGTCCAGGCCAACATCAACGCCACCAAGTTGCAGGCGCTGGAATCCAGCAGCCGCATCGATGCCATCGAGCAGTCGACCGTGGTCATCGAATGGGACGAGGACAAGCGCCTGGCGCACCTCAACACCCGGGCGCTGGCGCTGCTGGGCGTCGCCGACATGCGGCAGGCGGCCGATTACCTGCGGTATGACGACGTCTTCTCCAGCGACGAACGCCAGCGCCTGCAGGCTGGCGCGGCCTTGAGCCCGGATAAGACCCTGATGGTCGCGGGCAACGAGATCCACCTGACCACCACGGTCCAACCCCTGCGCGACGTGGCCGGCCAATTGCGGCGCACGGTCATGTACGCGACGGACGTCACCTCCCGCCGTCGGGCCGCCAAGGAAACCGAGGCCATGATGGAAAACGTCCTGACCAAGATCAGCCAGATCGCGCAATCCATCTCCGGCGTGTCGGGCCAAACCAACCTGCTGGCGCTGAACGCGACCATCGAGGCCGCGCGGGCGGGCGAGGCCGGCAAGGGCTTCGCCGTCGTGGCGGGGGAGGTCAAGTCGCTGGCTCAGCGCTCCGCCTCGCTGTCCACCGGAATCGCCACCCTGGTCGGCGACACCCAGACCCGGATCGAGCAGTTCCGGCTTCAAGCCTGATGCCAACCGCCTTGGCAAGGGGGGCGCCTTGACCTCTTGCCCCCTGGACAGACGCCGCCGCCAGCGCCACGCTTGGACACCGGATGGATGAAGGAGCTGGCAAGGTTACGGGGAGGGGCGGTGCGGCGACGGTCGTTGTTCCGGATGAGGGTGCTGTGGGCAGCCAGGGGCATGATCGCCCTTGGGGTCGCCTGCGGGGCCACCCTAACGGCCGCACAGCCCCACGCGGATGCCCCCGCCCTCATGCAATCGGGAAAGCCGGTTCCCCCGGCGCTTCTCACCGGGGACTGGCAGGGCACACTGGATACGGGGGCGACGCGGTTGCGCCTGGTGTTTCATGTGGCGGCCACCGGCCAGGGCGTGGGCCAGGGCTCCACCTCCCTGTCGGCGACGCTGGACAGCGTCGACCAGCAGGTCATGGGCGTCCCCGTCCCCAGCGTGACCAGCGACGGCGACCAGGTGAGCTTCGCCATACCCAGCATCCTGGGCGGCTATACCGGCGCCCTGACGGCGGACGGGCAGAGCCTGCGCGGCACCTGGACCCAAGCGGGCCAGGCGCGGCCCCTGGTCCTGGCCCGGGTGACGACGGCGCAGATATGGGCGGAGCAGGCGCGGCCGCAGACTCCCCGGCCACCCTTCCCCTACCGCGCGGTCGACGTCGCCTATGACAACCCCCGGGCCCCGGGGGTGCGGCTGGCCGGCACGCTGACCCTGCCTGCGGGCAAGGGGCCCTTTCCGGCCGCCCTGCTGATCACCGGGTCCGGTCCGCAAGACCGGGATGAGACCATCGACGGGCACAAGCCCTTCCTGGTGCTGGCCGACGCGCTGGCCCGGCGCGGCATCGCCGTGCTGCGGGTGGATGACCGGGGCGTGGGCCGCTCCACCGGCGATTTCGAGGCCGCCACCACGCCCGACTTCGCTACCGACGCCGCCGCCGGCGTCGCCTATCTCCGCAGCCGCGCCGACATCGACCCGGCGCGCATTGGCCTGATCGGCCACAGCGAGGGTGGCCTGATCGCCCCCATGGTCGCCGCCCATGACCCGGCCATCGCCTGGCTGGTGCTGATGGCCGGCCCGGGCGTGGATGGGGAACATATCCTGCTGACCCAGAAGCGCCTGATCGCCGGCGCCACCGGCGTCGGCCCCGGCGGTGCGGAGCGCCTGGTGGACATGGACCGACGCGAATACGCCATCGTGAAGGAGGAAACGGACGCGGAGCGCGCCCGCGCCCGCCTGCGCATTCTGCTGCAGGGCGGCATCATCGGCGGCGACAACCACGTCGCCACCTCGGAGGCGTTGATCGAGGCGATCACCAAGCCCTGGTACCGCTGGTTCCTGACCCACGACCCCGCCCCCACCCTGCACACCCTGCGCCTGCCGGTGCTGGCCCTGGTCGGGTCCAAGGATTTGCAGGTCTCGGCGGCGGAGAACCTGCCCGCCCTGCGCGCCGCCCTGGCCGGCGACCCCCAGGCCGAGGTGCGCGAGCTGCCGGGCCTGAACCACATGTTCCAGGCCGCCGACACCGGCGCCCCCACCGAATACGCCCGCATCCCCCAGACCATCGCCCCGCTGGCCCTGGACCTGATCACCGATTGGGTGGCGGCGCACAGCGGGGCGCCCAAGCCGTGAGCGTGACGCTGCGCGCGCCCGAGGCCGATGAGATGCCCGGCCTGCAAGCGCTGGAAGCCGCCGCCCGCCGGCGGTACGCCGCCTGGCCGGACTTGGCTTTCATCGCCGACCGCCCGCCCATCGCGCTGGAACGGCTGGCGACCGGCACCGTCTGGGTGGCGGGTGACCCCGGACGCCCCGTCGGCTTCATCCTCCTGCAACCGCAGGACGATCAGCTTTACATCGCCAATATTTCGGTGGCGCCCGAGGCCGGCGGCCGTGGCATTGGTGGCGCCTTGCTGGGCCAGGCCCTGGCCGACGCGCGGGCCTTGGGCGCCGAGGCCCTGACGCTAACCACCTTCCGGGCGCCGCCCTGGAACGGCCCCTGGTTTCGCCGCCGCGGTTATACGCCGATGCCGGCTGAGCGCATCGGACCAACCTTGCGCGCGACACTGAAGCGGCAGGCGGCATTGGTGGATCCGGCAACGCGAGAAGTGTTGTGGAACTGGCACAAGTCCCCGCAGACCCCGCCATGACGGCCGCCTGCACAAATCCTGCACCATAAGTGCCCGTTATTGCGGAAAAAATGCCCGCCTGCCCGAGGCCGGCGGCGGGTAGCGTGGCGGCTGTTCCACCACCGCCGGGGCAACCCATGACTATCGCCATTTCCGCTCCCGACCGTCCGGCCCTATGGCCCCTATTGGCCATGGCCAGCGTCTTCGCCGGCCTAGTGCTGGTCGACGCGGCGCTGGAGTGGGAGCCGCCGTTCGATGCCCTGGCCCTGCTGCTGGTTCTCGCCCTGTGGTGCGCGGCTGCGATGGCGGCGGCAAGCCTGGCAGTGCAGGCGGGCCGCCAGGGGCAGCCCCGGCGCGCCGCGTCCCTGGCGCTGCTGCCCCTGGCCTTCCTAGTGACGGTGGCGCAACCCAAGCTGGTCATGGGCGGCGCGCAGACCCTGGGCGACCGCCTGCACTTCATGATCGAATACCAAGAATATCTGGCTCTGATCCGCGCCATGCCCGATACGGGTGAGCCCAAGTTGCTGACCGTTGATTGGGGCGGCTTCCTTACCGCCTCAACCAGCCTGGTCTACGACGAGAGTGACGAGATGGCTCTACCGCCGGAGCGCCGATCCACCGCATGGCGGGCACGAGCCCAACAAACGATCCTTTCCTGCGCGTATGGCTATTGGGTGCGCACAACTCTGGGCGGGCACTTCTACGCCGTCGGCGTGGGATGCTGACATGACCGCAGAGGTGATCGATCACCCAGCCCGATGGCCGGCCCTGTTCATTGCCGGAACGCTGTTGATCTTGGTGTTTGGGGAGGCCTTGCTGGTAACCGAATTGGCGTGGCTGATCCTGATCCGACTGGCGCTGTTCGCCGCGTGGCTGGTTCTCAGCTTGACCGCCATCAACCTCGCTCTGCGCAGCCGCCGTGGTTCGCCGCGCCGTGCCATGTCCTACGCCATCCTGCCTTCAGCGGCATTGTTCGCCATTCTGTGGCCGTCAATTGCCGTCCATGCGCCCACTGTCCTGGGCGACCGCCTGCACTTCGCCCTGCAGCGCCCTACTTATGAAATCAAGGCCCTAGCCTTGCCACACCTCGGCGAGCCTCGATTGATGGTCATCAACTGGGTTGGCAATCCATTCAGAGGGACGGGCGTCGTCTATGACGAGAGCGACGAGGTGACATTGCCGCGTGGCCAACATTCCGCCAGCTGGAAAGCGCGGATTGACCGCACGGTGCTGGCCTGCCCCTACGACTACACGGTCAATGCCGTGCTGGAGGGGCATTTTTACTTGGTGGATTTCGGTTGTTAGTCCGTGTCTCTACCGCTCGCCCGCCGAAGGCCCACCCATTCAGGACGCCCTTTCCATGCGCTACCCCTCCCTTTGGTACCAGGAAGATGACGGCTATGTCCTCTGGCCCGTCCTAACGGCCCTGGGCCTCGCCAGCGTTGCCGTGCTGATTACGGCCTCACTGGCCGAATTAAGCTTGCTGTGCCTGCTCAGCCTGATCGGCCTGATGTACGCCGCGGCGCTTACAGCCGCCATGGCCGGTATCATGGCCGCTCACGCAATCGGACGACGTCGTTGGCGGCGGGCGCTGTCACTTATTCTGCTGCCTCTTATCGTCGTTCCGGCCCTGAAATGGCGAGAGGAACTGGCGCGGCCGATATTCGTCACAGGCGAGGTGTTGCACTTCCTCGCCCTGCGCCCCGTTTATCTGCGACGGATCCAGGCCATGCCCGACACCAGCGCGCCCAAGCTGGCACTATTCATTTGGGGTGGCTGGTTGGCCACCTCATACGGCATCGTTTACGATGAAAGTGATGAAGTGGCCCTGCCGGCGGAACGCCGATCCAACGCCTGGACAAGCCGAACGGATCAGACCTTGCTGTCGTGCGGATACAGTTTGGACGCCGATTTCGGGGGCCACTTCTACTTCGTCAATCTCTCGTGTTGAGCCTCACACCGCCAGCAACAGCGGCGCCAGGGCCGCCAGGCCCAGGCCGGCCAGGCGCGGGGCCAGGGCCAAGCCGGCGCGTTCCGCCAGGCGGGACAGGGCGACGCCGGCCAGGTGCAAGGTGGCGGAGGCGGTGACGAAGCCCAGGCCGTAGGCCAGGCCATCGGCATCCGCCGGCATCTCCGCCCCATGGGCGGCGCCGTGGCAGAGGGCGAAGGCGCCGATCAGGGCGGCGCCGGCAGCCAGGGGCACGCGGGCGCCGAAGGCGGTCAGCCAGCCCAGGGCGGCCACCGACAGGACGATGCCCCATTCCACGCCGGGCAGGGCCAAACCGTTGGCCCCGGCGACAGCGCCGGCCACCAGCAGGGCCAGGAAGGCAAGCGGCCACAGCCAGACGGCGCGGGCACCCTGCCCGCCCCGGGCCTGCTGGCCGGCCCACAGGCCCACGGCCGTCATGGCGGCCAGGTGGTCCAGCCCGCCGAAGGGGTGGGCGAAGCCATCGGTGAAGCCGTGGGTGTGGCCGGGCATGCCCGGGTGCGCCAGGGCCACGGCGGGCACGAAGGCGGCGGCGACAGTCAGGGCGGGCAGCAGGCGGCGGTGCATCATGGTCGGGTTCCCCTGTTCGGTGTCGGTGTATCCTAGGCGGCCAAGCCGCTCATTCAGTCTCAGGCGGCCAAGCCGCCCAATACGCACTAGGCGGCCAAGCCGCCGGCGCGTTCGATGAAACGGGTGACGACGTCCAGGCCCTGCGCCGTCTTCAGGTTGGTGAAGACGTAGGGGCGTTCGCCCCGCATGCGCTTGGTGTCGCTGTCCATCACCTCCAGGCTGGCGCCCACCAGGGGGGCCAGGTCGATCTTGTTGATGACCAGCAGGTCGGACCGGGTGATGCCGGGGCCGCCCTTGCGCGGGATCTTTTCCCCGCCGCCACGTCGATGACGTAGATGGTGATGTCGGCCAGTTCCGGGCTGAAGGTGGCGGCCAGGTTGTCGCCGCCGGATTCGATGAGGATGATGTCCAGGCCCGGGAACTTGGCGTTCATCTGATCCACGGCCGCCAAGTTGATGGAAGCGTCCTCGCGGATGGCGGTGTGGGGGCAGCCGCCCGTCTCCACCCCCAGGATGCGGTCGGGATCCAGGGCGCCGACGCGCGTCAGGATCAGCGCGTCCTCCTTGGTGTAGATGTCGTTGGTGATGGCGACGATGTTGTAGATGTCGCGGAACCGCTTGCACAGCGCCTCCATCAACGCGGTCTTGCCGGAGCCGACGGGGCCGCCGATGCCCACCCGCAGGGGCCCATGGGGGGAGACGTGGGGAGAAGACGTGCTCATGAGCGGAACAACCTCGTGTATTGCGTCTCGTGGTTCATGGAGGCGATGTCGGCCACCCAGGCCGCACCACCCAGATCATCCAGGGTGGTGGACGCCGCCCGGCCGGCGGTGGCCAGCACCAACGGTTCCAGCCGCGCCAGCGCCCGCTGGCCGTCCGTCTGGCCCAGCGGCACCAGGCGCAGGGCCGCCGACACCAGGTTGCCGACGAAGCCGTGCAGGTAGCCCAGCAGGGTGGCGGGCAGGCTGAGGCCGTGACCGGCCGCCACCGCCCCCACCGCCACGGGATAGGCCAGATCGCCGCCCATGGCCTTCAGCCGGTCGACGGCCTCACACGGCCAGGCCGACGCGATGGCGGCGGCGAAGGCGCGACCTTGGGACAGGCTCTCCAGCCGCCGCTCCGCCGTGGGCGTCAGGGCGGCGGCCAGGTCCGCCACCTCGGCCAGGCCCGCCCAGTCGCCGGCCGCCGAGGCGCGCCAGGCCGCCGCCGCCAGCACGGCGTCGTTCCAGCCGGAGCCCAGGGCCAGCAGGTCATCCACCCAGGCGACCAGCGCGTCCACCGTGCGAATAGTGCCGTCCTCCACCCCCCATTCCAGGCCATGGCTGTAGGAGAAGGCGCCCACGGGAAAGGACGCGGTCAGCCAGGTCATGAGGCGGTAGACGCCGGCGGCGTCGGCGACGGCTTCAGCCATGGCCGTGCCCATAGTGGTGATGGCCATGATCGTGATCATGCCCGTGGTCGTGCGAATGGCCATGCCCATGCCCGTGCCCACCGCCGGCCGGGCTGTCGCCATAGGCGCCGCCCTCGGGATCGAAGGGGGCGGAGACGGGCGTGACGATGGCACCCAGGCCGGTCAGCATGTCGGCCAGCACATGGTCGGCGCGGATGCGCAGGCGATCCCCCCGCAGTTCGGCCGGGATGTGGCGGTTGCCGATGTGCCAGGCCATGCGCAGCAGGTCGCCGATGGCCTCGCACCGCACCTCCAACAAATCCTCGCGCGCCGCCTTCACGGCGACGATGCCGCCGCCGGTCAGCACCAGGCCATCGCCGTCACGGATGTGGCGGGGGCTGGGCAGGTCCAGCATCAGGGGGCCATCCCCGCCGTCCCGCTCCAGCCGCAGGCGCCGGCGGCAGCGGTGGTCGAAATCCAGCGTCACGGTGCCCACCGCCTTGGCGGCATCCCAGTAGCCAGCGGGCAGGATGGTGTGCGCTTTGGGTAAATCAGTCACGGGATGACACCCTCAGAACAGGAAATAGCGCTGCGCCATGGGCAGCACGTCGGCGGGTTCGCAGGTGACGATCTGGCCATCCACCCGCACCTCATAGGTTTCCGGATCGACCTCGACATGCGGCGTGGCGTTGTTGTGCACCATGGCGGCCTTGCCGATGCCGCCCCGGGTGTTGGTCACGGCCAACAGGGTCTTCTCCAGCCCCAGGCGCTGGCCCAGGCCATCGTCCAGGGCCGCCTGCGAGACGAAGGTGACGGCGCTGCGCCGCACCGCGCGGCCATAGGCGCCGAACATGGGGCGGTAGTGCACGGGCTGGGGCGTGGGGATGCTGGCGTTGGGGTCGCCCATGGGGGCGGCCACGATGGTGCCCATCTTCAACACCAAATCCGGCTTCACCCCAAAGAAGGCCGGTGACCACAGCACCAGATCGGCCAGCTTGCCGGCAGCGATGGAGCCGACATGCGCGCTCATGCCGTGGGCGATGGCGGGGTTGATGGTGATCTTGGCGATGTAGCGCTTCACCCGCGCGTTGTCGTTCTCCCCCGTCTCCTCCGCCAGTCGGCCGCGCTGCACCTTCATCTTGTGCGCCGTCTGCCAGGTGCGGATCAGCACCTCCCCCACGCGCCCCATGGCCTGGCTGTCGGAGGAGATGATGGACAGGGCGCCCAGGTCGTGCAGCACATCCTCCGCCGCGATGGTCTCGCGCCGGATGCGGCTTTCGGCGAAGGCCACGTCCTCGGGAATGTTGGGGTCCAGGTGGTGGCAGACCATGAGCATGTCCAGATGCTCATCCACCGTGTTGCGGGTATAGGGCCGCGTGGGGTTGGTGGAGGACGGGATGACGTTGGCCAGGCCGCAGACCTTGATGATGTCCGGCGCGTGGCCGCCGCCCGCCCCCTCGGTATGGTAGGCGTGGATGGTGCGGCCCTTGAAGGCGGCGATGGTGTCCTCGACGAAGCCGGACTCGTTCAGCGTGTCGGAATGGATCATCACCTGCACGTCGAAGCGGTCGCCCACGTCCAGGCAGGTGTCGATGGCCGCCGGGGTGGTGCCCCAGTCCTCATGCAGCTTCAGGGCCGCCGCCCCAGCGCGCACCTGTTCCTCCAGCGCCGCCGGCAAGGCGGCGTTGCCCTTGCCGGCGAAGGCCAGGTTCATGGGGAAGGCCTCCGCCGCCTCCAGCATGCGGGCCAGATGCCAGGACCCCGGCGTGCAGGTGGTGGCGTTGGTGCCGGTGGCGGGGCCGGTGCCACCGCCCAGCATGGTGGTGACGCCGGACATCAGCGCCTCTTCGATCTGCTGCGGGCAGATGAAGTGGATGTGGGTGTCGATGCCGCCGGCGGTCAAGATCTTGCCCTCGCCCGCGATGACCTCCGTCCCCGGGCCGACGATGATGTCCACCCCCGGCTGCACGTCGGGGTTGCCGGCCTTGCCGATATGATGGATGCGGCCGTCGCGCAGGCCCACGTCGGCCTTGACGATGCCCCAGTGGTCGATGATCAGGGCGTTGGTGATGACGGTGTCCACCGCCCCTTGCGCGCGGGTCGCCTGCGACTGGCCCATGCCGTCGCGGATGACCTTGCCGCCGCCGAACTTCACCTCCTCGCCATAGGTGGTGTAGTCCTTCTCCACCTCCACGATCAGGTCGGTGTCGGCCAGGCGCACGCGATCGCCCACGGTGGGGCCGAACATGTCCGCGTACGCGGCGCGGCTGATCTTCACGGCCATCAGTTGCCCCCCTTCACGCTCTGGTCCGACAGCGCGCCGGAAACCTGGGCGCTGAACCCGTACACCGTCCGGGCGCCGCGATAAGGCACCAGGGTGACGGTGCGGGTCTGCCCCGGCTCGAACCGCACCGCCGTGCCGGCGGGGATGTCCAGCCGGTGGCCGTAGGCCTGGGCGCGGTCGAAGCTCAGGCCCGCGTTGGTTTCGAAGAAGTGAAAGTGGCTTCCCACCTGGATGGGCCGGTCGCCGGTGTTGGCCACGTCCAGCGTCACCGTGGGCAGGCCGGCGTTCAGCTCGATCTCCCCCTCGGCGGTGAAGACTTGTCCCGGGATCATCGTCATCACGGCACCTCAGCGGATGGGGTTGTGGACGGTGACCAGCTTCACCCCATCGGGGAATGTCGCCTCCACCTGCACGTCCGGGATCATTTCGGCGATGCCCTCCATCACCTGGTGGCGGCCCACGACATGGGCGCCCTGGTCCATCAGTTCCGCCACCGGGCGGCCGTCGCGGGCGCCCTCGACCACGAAGTCGGTGATGAGGGCGATGGCCTCGGGATGGTTCAGCTTCACGCCCCGTTCCAGGCGGCGGCGCGCCACCATGGCGGCCATGGCGATCAGCAGCTTGTCCTTCTCACGCGGGGTCAGGTTCACGGGCTTGATACTCCCTCAGCAGCGCCAGACGCGCGGAACCGGCATCCCGCGCAGGAATTCGATCAGGGGCGTCAACGCCCGCAGCAGGGTTTGGCCGTCCGATGCCACCAGGCGCAGGGCCAATAGGCCGTTCCAGGCGCTGGCCCCAGCCTTGACGCCCTCGGCGCGCAGCAGGTCGCGCACCGCGTCCACCCGGGCCTCCGCATCCGCCGCCATGTAGAGGCAGGACGCCACCGCCCGCCCGCCGCCGGCCACGGCGGCGCGGGCCAGTTGGGCGTCGATGTCGCCCTCAAGGCGCACGGCATCGGCATAGACCAGACGCCCGTCCCGGCGGATGCACCAGTCATCGCGGAATAGGCCCTGGGTCACCCGCTCCCCCCGGGCGGTGCGGCCGAACACCGTGGCCTCCACCGCCAGCAGGGTGGCGTCCAGCACCATCTCCACCTCCAGCCGGCGGCGCAGCCGCGCGCCATCGAACAGGATGGTCTCCTGCGGCAGCCAGTCCAGCCGGCCAGCCACACTCAAGCGGTTCAGCACCAGCGCCTCACCCGCGCTGGCGCGGTAGACCTTCTCGGCGGCCTGCGTGGTGACGGTGGCGCGAGCGCCGGCGGCTACGATCACCTCCGTCTCCAGCACATCACCGCCGGTCAGGCCGCCGCCGGTGTTGATCAGCACGCCCTCCAGCCCAGGCCCCTTGGGCAGGCGCAGGCGGGCGGAACCGGACTGGTAGAGGCGGTCCAGGCGGGTGACACCGTCCGCATCCGCCTTCACGCCCAGGACGACACGGCCCTCCAGGCGCTGCAATCGGGTGGCGGGCGGGAGGCCCGCGGGATGGGACGCGGCGTCAGGCATGACAGCCCCCGCTCCCCACCGGCGCTTTCCCGTCCCGCGTCATTCCCAGGCCACCCCACTGTTTCCCCGCAGGCGGTTCGCAACCGCCGTGCCAGCGGTTGACCCTGCGGCCCGCGTGGCACGACCGCCCACGCGGCCCCCGATCATCGCCCAGAATTTGAGCGCCTGTCGATGTGCGCTTAAAAGATGGGCAGCCCCCATACGTCATTTGACGTACGGACCGGCGTCCCCTCACAACACGGCGTCCGGGTGGCTGGCGGCCAGCAGGCCGCGCACACGGGGCACCAGGAAATCGGACAGCGATTGCACCTTGGCCGGCAACAGGGCGCGATGCGGATAGACGATGGCCAGTTGTACGGGCTCGGGCGGGTGGTCGGGCATGACGATTTCCAGCGCGCCAGACTTCACCTCCTCCGCCACCTCCCACAGGGGTTTCAGGGCGATGCCGTGGCCGTCCACGGCCCAGCGCGTCAGCACGTCGCCATCATCGGCGTCCATGGGTCCGGCGATGGACAGCTTGGTGGACTTCGCCTCCCCCTTGGCGCCATCCCCCTTGCCCGGACTGGTGAGAGTCCAGCGATATTGCTGCGTGCCGGGAAAGCGCAACAGCAGACAATCATGCTCCAGCAGGTCGGACGGCGCCTGCGGCCGGCCGCGCGCCGCCAGATATTCCGGCGCCGCCACCAGCACGCGCCGGAGGTCGGCGATCTTGCGCACGACGAAGCTGCTGTCCTTCAGCGCGGCCATGCGGATGGCCATGTCCACGGACTCGCGCAGCAGGTCCAGCAGATGGTCAGACAAGCGCAGTCGCACATCCACCATGGGATTGGCGGCGCGGAACTCCGGCACCAGGGGGCCCAGCACACGCCGGCCGAAGCCCAGCGGCGCCGTCACCCGCACGCTGCCGGACGGGGCGCCGCCCTCGGCCGCGATGCTGCTGTGCGCCCGCTCCACCGCCTCCAGCACCTCCAGGCAGTGCTGGTAGAAGATCTGGCCGGTTTCGGTGGCCTGCAGCTGGCGCGTTGTGCGGTTCAGCAGGCGCGCGCCCAGGTGGGCCTCCAACTGCTGGATGCGGTGGCTGACCAGGGCCGGCGACATGCGCAGGTTCCGCCCGGCCGCCGACAGGCTGCCCAGGTCCACCACGCGCACGAAGACCTGCATGTTCTCCAGCAGGGCCATCACCCCATCCCCCAAACACTAGGCTTAGCTCCGGACATCCCTTGCAAGGCCGGGGCCTAACTAAAATTTCTTCAGTTCGCCGGCCATGCATCCGGTGGCCAGTCACGGGCCATGTGCACAATACGCAGGATCACCAAAGCTTCGCCGCCAGTTGGTTTGGCCATGAACTTGTAGGCAATAATATAAGGCAGGTCCGCCACCACCTTTTCATAGGTGCCGGTAACGCGCCCTTTACGCCCCAAGGCGCGCTGCCCCAAGGCGCTGCCTGTTGCGCGGATGGCCACAGCCACCTTGCGGGCAGCTTCGGGATTGTCTTTGGCAATGTGACGCGCGATGCCTATCAGCTCATCCAACGCATCGCGGGACCAAATGACGGACCGCTTCACCCCCGGCTCCGCGCAACTTCCTCAATCGCCGCGTCCAGTTCATCCATCGCCTGATCGTGTGGTATCAATCGGCCCGCCTCAATATCCGCCAAGCCGCGTTGGATTCCTTCAACCAAAGCGATTTCCCGCGCCACATAGTCAGCAATGGCCTCTGCCGCCAAATAGGAGCGGGTTCGGTTGGTCTGCGCCGACAACGCAGCGAGTTGGTCCTTAACCTCGGGCTTGAGCCTGACGGTCAGAGTGGTGCTGTTAGACATGGCGCCTCTCTTCATACGGGCGGACTGTATTCAGGTGTACACATCTTCGCACAGGCGCGCCTGAGATACCATTCTAATCCCGGTCATGCACCCGTTGCCCCTGGATGTAGGTCGCCCGCACCGCGCGGTCGTCGCCCAGGGTCATGAGCAGGAACAGCTCCTCCTCCAGGTCGCCGTGGATGGCTTCGCGCCGGTGGGCCATGGCGGGGGTGGCGGAGGCGTCCAGCACCACCAGGTCGGCATAGCGGCCGGGGGCGATCTGGCCGATCTCGCCGGTCAGGCCCAGGGCGGCGGCGTTGCCCCGGGTCATGAGGTCGAAGGCGGCCAGCGCCGGCCAGCTTTGACCGCGCAATTGCAGGACCTTGTACCCCTCCCCCGCCGTGCGTAGCAGGGAATAGCTGGTGCCGCCGCCCACGTCGGTGGCCAGGCCCAGGCGCACCGGCCGGGCCGGGTTTTCCAGGGCGGCGCGGTCGAACAGGCCGCTGCCGATGAACAAGTTGCTGGTGGGGCAGAAGACGGCGATGGACGCCGTCTCATGCATCCGCGTCCTTTCCCGCTCGCTCAGATGGATGCAGTGACCGAAGAGGGAGCGGTCGCCCAGCAGGCCGTAGCGGTCGTAGACGTCCAGATAGTCCTGCGCCTCTGGATACAAGCCCGCCACCTGGCGGATTTCCTCATCATTCTCCGACAGGTGGGTTTGCAGGTAGACGCCGGGATGCTCGCGCAACAGCGCGCCCGCCGCCTCCAGCTGTTCGGGCGTGGAGGTGATGGCGAAGCGCGGGGTGACGGCGTAGCGCTGGCGGCCGACGCCATGCCAGGCGCCGATCAGCGCCTTGGAATGGTCGTAGCTGGTCTGGGCGGTGTCGGTCAGGGCGGTGGGGGCGTGGCGGTCCATCATGACCTTGCCCGCCACCAGACCCACGCCGCGCGCCTCCGCCTCGGTGAACAGGGCCTTGACCGAGCCGGGGTGCACGCTGCCGTAGACCACGGCCGACGTGGTGCCGTTGCGCGCCAGCTCATCCAGGAAAAAGCGGGCGTTGCGGCTGGCGTGCGCGTGGTCGGCGTACCGCTGTTCCTCGATGAAGGTGTACTTCTCCAGCCACTCCATCAACTGCGCCCCGTAGGAGGCGATGACCTGGGTCTGGGGGAAGTGGATGTGCGTGTCGATGAAGCCGGGCAGGATCAGGCCATCGGGGTAATGGTCCACCGCCATCCCCGCCGGCAGAGTGGGCAGGAGGTCCGCCACCTCGCCCACCGCCGTGATGCGACCGGCCGTTACCACCACCATCCCATCGGCGATGTAGTGATAGCTGTCGCGGTCGCCCGGCCCTTGGGGCGCGCGCAGGAAGGTCAGAAGCCGGCCGCGCAGGGCGGTGGTGCCGGGGGTGAACGCCATGACGAATATCCAGGTTACGGAACGCTAGCCGACGCCACGGGGGGCGATGCGGCACCGGCGGACCAGGCGGCCAGGATGGCCCGTTCCTCCGGCGTGATCAGGGTGACATTGCCGGGCGGCATGGCGCTGCTGAGCGCGGCCTGGCGCCGGATGTCGTCGGCATGGCGCAGGATATCGCCCGGATTGTCAAGGATGACGCCATGCGGCGGGTCGCTGATGCCGTCCCAGGCCGGGGCCGCCGTGTGGCACATGCTGCATCGGTTCATCACCACCTCCTGCGCCTGAGCGAACGTAGCCGGCGTGGCGGAGGCCGCCCCCACCGCCGGGCCGCCATCAGCGGAGCCCTGGGCGCTGAGCCAGGCGGCTGCGACGATGCCAGCGGCGGCCACGCCCCAGGCCCACCACGGCGCCGGCTTGCCCGTGTGCTTGATGTTGAAGAAGTGGCGGACGCTGGCGCCCACCACCAGGATCAGGGCGAAAATCACCCAGTTGTAGCGGGTGGCGTAGGTCAGCGGATAATGGTTGCCGATCATGAGGAAGACGACCGGCAGGGTCAGGTAGTTGTTGTGCATGGACCGCTGCTTCGCGGCCTTGCCCAGGGACGGGTCGGGCGTACCGCCGGCCAGCAGGGTGGCAACCACCTTGCGCTGGTTGGGGATGATCAACAGGAAGACGTTGGCCACCATCATGGTGCCGATCAGCGCCCCCATCTGCAGCAGGGCGCCGCGCGGGCTGAAAACGTGCGTCGTTCCCCAGCAGGCCGCCACCAGGAAGACGAAGCCCACCGCCGCCAGCGCGCCGTTGTGCTTGCCCAAGGGCGACCGGCACAGCAGGTCATAGACGATCCAGCCGGCGGCCAGCAGGGCGACGCTGAGGCCGATGGCCTGCCCTTGCGTCAGAGCCATGACCGACGGGTCGATCAGCAGCAAGTCGGCGCCCCGGTAGTAGAGGACGCACAGCAGGAAAAAGCCGCTGAGCCAGGTGGTGTACGCTTCCCATTTGAACCAGGTGAGCTCGGCCGGCATCTGGCCGGGCGCCACCAGGTACTTCACCATGTTGTAGAAGCCGCCGCCGTGAACCTGCCACGCCTCCCCCTGCACGCCCTCGGGTAGGTGGGGCCGTTTGCGCAGGCTGGCGTCCAAGGCCATGAAGTAGAAAGAGGACCCGATCCAGGCCACCGCCGCGACGACGTGCAGCCAGCGCGCCAGCCCGTTGACCCATTCCCAGAAAATGAACGCCATCGCCCCGCCGCCCCGAATTTTTGTGCAACCGCACAACGCTACGGGCGCCGGCGGCGCCGCGCCAGGGTCCGCATATCGGCAACAGCTTCAAAAATCATGGAAAGCCGGCAGCATCCCACCATTTCAACACCCGCAGCGCCCGCAGAGTGATCCAGGGCGATGGCTGGCCCGGCCCGTCGTTGACCTTGAGCCACACCCGTCCGCGCAAATCCCAGTCCAGCGGCCAGGTGCCGTCCGGCTGGCGGCGGGAACGGACGTGGGCGACGGCCTCGGCCAGGCGCGGATCGGGCTGGGCGCGGCTGAGTTGGCCGGCGGCGCGGAAATAGTCCAGGGCGCGCAGGATGTCATAGCGCCAGCGGTTGGGGTGCAGCAGGTCCAGGAACCGCGGGTCGGCCGGTTCCCCCGTCGTCAGGCGGCGGAACAGGTGGCGGGTCAGCAGGTATTCCTCCCCCGTCCGCCGCGCGTCGCGGGAGCGGTCGGTACCGCCGGTGGCGCGCTCATACTCCAGCAGGCCTTCCAGCACGTTAAGGGTGCTGGCGAAGGAGGAACAGGCGGAACCGGCGGCGCGCTCACAATTCCAGCCGCCATCCGGTTGGCGGTCGTCCACCAGGCGGTCGACCAGGGCGGCGACGTCAGCGCCGAAATAGGCGCCGTTGGCCACGGTGCGGCCGTTGATGCACTCCTCCACCTCCCCCTGCCAGTAGGGCTGGCCGCCCTCATCCCAGCGGGAATGGGCCCCGACCAGGGCCACGGTGCGCCGGGCGCGCTCGGTGGCCGGGTCCAGGCCGAATTCGCGCAACTGGTCCAACGCGAAGGCGGTGGCGGTCCACGGCTGGCCGCTGCGGTGCCATTCGTCGGGGGTGAAGTCGGCGGGGAAGAAAGCGCCGCCGGCCCATTGCCCATCCGGGTCCTGGCAGGCCAGCAGGCGGGCGCCCCAGCCATCGGCTTCCACCTTGGCCCGCTCACCCGCCCAGTCCGCCTCCGGCAGATCCAGCAGGTCGCGCATCACCTGCCAGCGAATGGCCGGGTCCCCGGCCAGAAGCCAGGCGATGACGGCATCGTGTCCAGGGACATGGTGTTCAGGGGCGTGGTGTTCAGTCATGGGCGCCTCCCATTCCGCGCCCGTCGATCTTAGCGCGTCCGCAGCGTCGCGGCGATAAGGGCCACCGCCCGGTCGATATCCGCCCCGGTGGTGCCCCGGCCGAGGCCGAAGCGCAGGCTGCCGAAGGCGGCGGCCGCGTCCAGCCCCAGGGCGGTCAGCACATGCGAGGGCTGGCCGCTGGCCGAGCGGCAGGCGGAGCCGGTGGACAGCGCCAGGTCGGGCAGGTCCAACAGCAGGTCGGCGGCGTCCACACCCGGCAGGGTGACGTTGAGACAGCCGGGCAGCCCATCGGCGGGGCCGTTGCGCCGAATACCGGGGACGGCGGCGCTCAGGCCCGCCCACAGCCGCGCCGTCAGCGCCGACAGATGGGCGCGGTCATCATCGCGCCGGCGCAGGGCCAGCCGCGCCGCCTCGGCAAAGCCCACGATCAGGGCGGTGGGCGGCGTGCCCCAGGACCAGGGGGCGGTTGGCGCCAGGCCCGACCGCGCCACCAGGGCGCCCACGCCCTGCGGCCCATAGAGCTTGTGCGCCGACAGTGTTATCATATCGGGGCCGGAACGATCCTTGTCTCCCAAAGGCAAGGGGCCCGTCGCCACGCGCTGCACCCCGTCGCAATGCCACAGGGCGCCATGGCGACGGCACAGGTCCCCCACCGCCGCCAGCGGCTGCAGGCTGCCGACCTCATTGTTGGCGGCCATGAGCGACAGCAGGGCCGGACGGCCCGCCCCGACCAAGGCGGCCTCCAGCGCGTCCAGGCGGATGACGCCCAGGCCGTCCACCGGCAGCAGGGTGACCGCGTGCCCGGCGGCCCGCAGATCCGCCACCTGGCGCAGCACGCTGTCATGCTCGATGGCCGAGACCAGGACCGGAATGCCGGCCGGCACCAGGCCCCGAAGGGCTAGGCGGTTGGCCTCGCTGGCGCTGGGGGTGAAGGTCACGGTGGCATCCGCCGGCGCCTCCACCAGCGCCGCCACGGCGCGGGCGGCCTGGATTATGGCGCGGGCGGCCTGGCGGCCAGGATTGTGATGGGCGGACTGGGCGTTGCCGGCATGGTCCGGCTGGAACCAGGGCAGCATGGCGGCCAGCACGTCCGCATCCAGGGGCGTGCTGGCCAGGTGGTCCAGATAGAGCGGGCCACCGCCGGCGGCCGTGGGAAGGCCCGCCACTAGATGGCCCCGTAGATATCGCCCATCATCACCGTGGTCTGCGGCGGGCGGCGCAACAGGGTGGTCAGCACCTCCGCCACGGTGAGGGCCGCGATAACCTCGGGCCGCTTGTCCCCCGAGAGGCCGGCGCCAATGGGGCAGATCAGGCGGCGCAGGTGGACCGGGTCATAGCCCTGCGCCTGATACCAGCGGGAGAAGCGCTGCCGCTTGGTGTGCGACCCGATCAGGCCGACGTAGGCCGCGTCGGTGCGTTGTATCGCCTCCGCCGCGATGGCGAAATCCAGGTCGTGGTTATGGGTCATGACCAGATAGCCGGCGCCGGGCGGCGCCAGCGCCACCTGGCTGGGCAGTTCCGTCGCCACGCGGATATCGGCGTCGACCGGCGGGTCGGGGGGAATTCCGACGCCCGGCTGTCCACCCACACCAGGCGCAGCGGCAGGGGCGCCATGGCGCGGGCCACCGCCTTGCCGACATGGCCGGCGCCGAACAGCATCAGCCAGGGCTGGCCGGCCAGGGCCGTGGCCTCCGCCGCGCGCAGACGGTACAGCACCGTCTCGTCCACCCGCTCCACCGTCAGCACGACATGGCCGCCACAGCACTGGCCCACGGCCGGGCCCAGGGGCACGTCCAGGCGTACGGGGTCCCCGCCCTCGACCAGCAGACGACGGGCGGTTTCCAGGCCCAGATGCTCGAGCCGGCCGCCGCCCACCGTGCCGATCTGCCAGTCCGTTCCCACCGCCATGCAGGCGCCAGCCTCGCGCGGGGTGGAACCGCGCGCCTCCGTCACCGTGACCAGGGCCACCGCCTCGCCCCGGGCCAGGGGGCCGGCCAGCGTGGCGGATAGGGGGCCGGGGGCCGACAGCGGAACGCGGGGCGAGGGAACCGTGCTCATGCCATCCCCTCACCCGCCGCTGCCTGGGCGCGCAAACGCTCTATGGTGGCCAGCACCCGTTCCGGCGTGGCCGGCGCGTCCAGCCGGGGACAAATCTTGTGGCCGGCGACGCTGGCCACCGCGTCCGACAGGGCGTGGAGCACACTGATGCCCAGCATCAGGGGCGGCTCCCCCACCGCCTTGGAGCGGTGGATGGTGTCCTCCACATTCGGACTGTTCTGCACCAGGCGGACGTTGAACCGGCGCGGGCGGTCGCCACAGGCCGGGATCTTATAGGTGCTGGGCGCGTGGGTGCGCAGGCGGCCCTGGGCGTCCCACCACAGTTCCTCCGTCGTCAGCCAGCCCATGCCCTGGATGAAGCCGCCCTCCACCTGTCCCTTGTCCAGGGCGGGGTTCAGGCTGTCGCCGCAGTCGTGCAGGATGTCCACCTGGTCAACCACATACTCGCCCGTCAACGTGTCCACCGTCACCTCCGCCACCGCCGCGCCATAGGCGTAATAGAGGAAGGGGCGGCCCTGGCCCTTGGCCCGGTCCCAATGGATCTTGGGTGTCTTGTAATAGCCGGTGGCCGACAGGGAAATGCGGCCCATGTACGCGGCCTTCACCACCTCCCGGAAGGTTAGCAGCCGATCGCCCACCCGTACCCCCTCGGCGGTGAAAACCACGGCGGCCTCCGGAACGTTCCAGTGGCCGGCGGCGAATTCCACCAGCCGGGCCTTCAGCGCGCGGGCGGCGTTCTGCGCCGCCTTGCCGTTGATGTCGGAGCCGGAGGACGCGGCGGTGGCGGAGGTGTTGGGCACCTTGCCCGTGGTGGTGGCGGTGATGCGGATGCGGCCGATATCCACCTGGAACTCATCGGCCACCACCTGGGCGACCTTGGTGTTCAGGCCCTGCCCCATCTCCGTCCCGCCATGGTTCAGATGGATGGAACCGTCGGTGTAGATATGGATCAGCGCGCCACCCTGGTTATAGGGCGTGAAGGTGAAGGAGATGCCGAACTTCACCGGCGTCAGGGCCAGTCCCTTTTTCAGGTAGGGGTTGGCGGCGTTGAAGGCGCGGATGGCCTGCCGCCGCGCGCGATAGTCCGACCACGCCTCCAGTTCATCGACCAGGGGGCCGATGATGTTGTCCTCGACGGTCTGGTGATAGGGCGTCACGTTGCGGTCGGTGGTGCCGTAGAAGTTCACCTTCCGCACATCCAGCGGGTCCAGGCCGGTGGCGAAGGCCACCTCTTCCACCACCCGTTCGGCGGCCACCATGCCCTGGGGCCCGCCGAAGCCACGGAAGGCGGTGTTGGACACGGTGTTGGTCTTCAACGGCAGCGACGCCATGCGGGCATTGCCATAGAAATAGCAATTGTCGGCATGGAACAGGGCGCGGTCGGTCACCGGGCCCGACAGGTCCGCCGCGAAGCCGCAGCGCGCGGCGAACAGCATGTCCGTGGCCAGGATGCGGCCCTGATCGTCAAAGCCAACCTGATAATCCACCTCGAAATCGTGGCGCTTGCCGGTGATGCGGATGTCGTCGTCGCGGTCGGGGCGCAGCTTGGCGGCGCGGCCGGTCTTCTTGGCCACCAGGGCGACACAGGCGGCGAACAGGTTGGCCTGGGTCTCCTTGCCGCCGAAGCCGCCGCCCATGCGCCGCACCTCCACCGTCACCGCCCCGTCGGGGATGTCCAGGACGTGGGCGACGATGTGCTGCACCTCGCTGGGGTGCTGGGTGGAGACGTGGAGCAGCACGTCCTCATCCTCCCCCGGGATGGCCATGGCGATCTGGCTTTCCAGGTAGAAATGCTCCTGCCCGCCGATGACGATGCGGCCGGACAGCGTCCGGGGCGCCGCCTTCAGCGCCGCTTCCGCATCGCCCAGGCGCAGGGTCATGGGCGGGGTGACCAGGGTGCCGGTGGCGCGCGCCGCCGCGATGTCCAGGACCGCCGGCAGATCCTCATACTCCACCTTGGCCAAGCCCGCCGCGCGGCGGGCCTGGTCGCGCGTCTCCGCCGCCACGGCGAACAGCGGGTGCCCGTGGTACTGCACCACATCCTCGGCGAACAGCGGCTCGTCATGGCGCAGGCCGGCGCCGATGTCGTTATCACCCGGAATGTCCGCGGCGGTGAACACCGCCACCACGCCGGGGGCCCGGCGCACGGCCTCCAGGTCCAGGGACAGGATGCGGGCGTGGGCGCGGCTGGCCAGGCCCAACTGCACATGCAGCAGGCCGGCCGGTTCCGCGATGTCGTCGACGTACAGCGCCTCCCCGCTCACGTGCTTGTGCGCGCTTTCGTGGCGGCGGCTGTCATGCACGGCGCCGTCGATGCGGCGGCTGGCGGCGGGGATGTCGGCGTTGATGTCGGCGGGGGTCTTGTCAGGCATTGCACACCCCCCGGCTTGCGATATCGCAACCCGCCGGACGCGCCTGGGCACGCTGCGCCAGCACGCGCGTGGCGGGGGCGTCGGGCGCGCTTTCCGCCTGGAACTTCAGCAGCAGGTTGCCCGCCACGGCCAGGCGATAGGCGGCGCTGGCCCGCCAATCGCTGAGGGGGGTGAAATCCTGGGCCAGGGCCGCCTTCGCGTCCCGCGCGGCCGCCGCGTCCCAAGGCCGGCCCAGCAGCGCCGCCTCCGCCGCCGCCGCGCGCTTGGGCGTGCCCGCCATGCCGCCATAGGCCAGGCGGGCGCGGGTGACGCGGCCGTCATCGCCCACGGTCACCAGGAAGCAGGCGCACAGGGCGGAGATGTCCTGGTCGAAGCGCTTGGAGATCTTGTAGGCGGCGAACAAGTCGCCCCGGCCCGGCTTGGGCACGGTCACGCTTTCCACGAACTCGCCCGGCTGGCGGTCCTGCTTCCCGTAAGCCAGGAAGTAATCCTGCAGCGGCAGCGTGCGGCGCTGCGCCCCCCGGCGCAAGGTCAGGCTGGCGCCCAGGGCGATCAGGGCCGGCGGCGTGTCCCCGATGGGGGAACCGTTGGCGATGTTGCCGCCGATGGTGCCGGCGTTGCGCACCTGCTCTGCCCCCACCCGGCGCAACAGTTCGTCCAGGTCGGGGTGCAAGGCGCCCAAAGCCGCCTTGGCGGCGGTGAAGGTGACGGCGGCCCCCAGTTCCAGGGCGTCCCCCCGGTCCGTGATACGCGCCAGGCCGGCCACACGGCCGGTGTAGATCACGGTGGGCAGCACCTTCTGGTGCTTGGTCACCCACAGGCCCACGTCGGTGGCGCCGGAAACGATGGTGGCGTCGGGGTTGGCCAGCACCAGATCGGCCAGCTGGTCCACCGTGGACGGCGCCAGGAAGCGGCGGCCATCGCGGCCCGTTTCCACCACCGCGTCATCGGCCAGGGCGGCCAGCGCCCGGGTCACCGTGGGCAGGGCGTCGTCGATATGGTCCGGCGTCCGGTCACGCAACCGCTGGGCCGCCGCGACGATGGGGGCATAGCCGGTGCAGCGGCACAGGTTGCCGGCCAGGGCATCGTCGATACGCTGTTCATCCGGCACACTGCCTGGCGGCTCCGCCCGGTTCAGGGCGTACAGCGACATGACGAAGCCGGGAGTGCAGAAGCCACATTGCGAACCGTGGCAGTCCACCATGGCCTGCTGCACCGGGTGCAGGGTGCCGTCCGGCCGCTTCAGGTGTTCCACCGTCAGCAGTTGGCAACCGTCCAGGGTGGCCAGAAAGCGGATGCAGGCGTTGATGGCCTCATGCCTGACCGCACCCTCGACCAAGCGCCCCACCACCACGGTGCAGGCGCCGCAGTCGCCCTCGGCGCAGCCCTCCTTGGTGCCGAGGCGGCGCTCCGTGCCGCGCAGCCAGTCCAGCACGGTCAGCGTCGGGTCCAGGTCGGTCAGTTCACGCAGCTCATTGCCCAGCAGGAAGCGGACGGTTCGGCGGTGCTGCATCTCAACTGCCCCGGTACGTGGAATAGGCGTAGGGGGAGATCAGCAGCGGCACGTGGTAGTGCTGGCCGGCGTCGGCGATGGCGAAGCGGATGGGCACCTCATCCAGGAAGGGCGGATCGGCCAGGGCAACGCCGCCCCCTTCATGAACCCGCGTCTGGAAATAGGCGCCGACGGCGAAGGTCAGCTCATAGCGGCCCACCACCAGGTCGGCGCCCGCCAGCAGGGGCGCGTCGCAGCGGCCATCGGCGTTGGTGCGGGCCTGCGCCACGCGGGTGCGGGCGCCATCATCGCCCAGGCGATCCAGCACGACGGATATGCCCGCCCCGGGCCTGCCCGCCATGGTGTCCAGCACATGGGTTGTCAGGCGCCCCTCGCCCCGGCCCGCATTCATCTGGCCTGCACTCATCTTCGCCGCCCGTCTGTCGCCCTGTTCTCGCTTGTGCACAAAAGGTACATGGGGTGGCATCGCCCCGTCAGCCAGCCACCCCAGGAAAGTCTTTCAAAACAATCAGGAAGGCGCCCGTGCCGGGGCGCGCGATATGCTGGCGTCGCCATGCTGGACCTTTCGGGGTCGCGGCGGCAACCCTATCGGGCGATAATGCGCCTTAAGGGCTGGGAAAACAGGGGGCGAGCAGCGGCATGATGACGGTGGATTACCCGCGCGACCTGATCGGCTATGGCGCCAACCCGCCCCAGGCGGACTGGCCCAACGCCGCCCGCATCGCGGTTCAGCTGGTGCTGAACTATGAGGAAGGCGGGGAGAACTGCGTGCTGCACGGCGACGCCGCGTCCGAGGCCTTCCTGTCGGAGATGGTGGCGGCCCAGGCCCTGCCCGGCGTGCGCCACATGTCCATGGAATCGCTGTACGAATACGGCTCGCGCGTCGGTGTCTGGCGCCTGCTGAAGCTGTTCGGGAAAAAGAAAATCCCGCTCACCATCTTCGCCGTGGCCATGGCCGCCGAACGCCATCCGGACGTCATCCGCGCCATGGTGGACCAGGGGCATGAGATCGCCAGCCACGGCTATCGCTGGATCAATTACCAATACATGGACCCCGCCGAAGAGGCGGCGCACATGGCCAAGGCCATGACCATCCTGGAACAGGTCAGCGGCACCCGGCCCGTGGGCTGGTACACCGGCCGCACCAGCCCCAACACCCGCCGCCTGGTGGCCGAACATGGCGGATTCCTCTACGACGCCGACGCCTATGACGACGACCTGCCCTATTGGCAAGTGGTAGGGAGCAAGCCGCAGTTGATCGTGCCCTACACCCTGGACTGCAACGACATGCGCTTCGTCCAGGTCCAGGGCTTCCATTCCGGCGACCAGTTCTTCACCTACCTCAAGGACAGCTTCGACGCCCTGTATGCCGAGGGGGCGGAAACGCCACGCATGATGTCCGTCGGCCTGCACTGCCGCCTGGTGGGCAAGCCCGGCCGCATCCAGGCGCTGGAACGCTTCCTGGACTATGCCGCCGCCCACGAAGGCGTGTGGTTCGCCCGGCGGGCCGACATCGCCCGCCACTGGCACACCCGCCACCCCTACACGGGGGCCGGCGCATGAGCGATGCCTTCGAGACCCGCGACGCCTTCATCGCCCGCTTCGGCGGCGTGTTCGAGCATTCGCCCTGGATCGCGGAAGCCGCCTGGGATGCCGGCCTTCCGCCCGACGCCAACACGGCGGAGGGGCTGCACGCCGCCCTGGTGACGCAGTTCCGGGCGGCCAGCCGGGACAAGCGGCTGGGTGTGCTGCTGGCCCACCCCGACCTGGCCGGCCGCCTGGCCATCCGGGGCGAATTGACGGCCGATTCCACCGCCGAGCAGGCGTCCGCCGGGCTGGACAAATGCACGCCCCAGGAATACGCGCGCTTCCAGGAATTGAACGACACCTATAAGGCGCGCTTCGGCTTTCCCTTCATCCTGGCGGTGCGCGGCCTGACCCGCGCCGCCATCCTGGAGAATTTCGCGGCCCGCGTGGGCAATGATGCGGAAACGGAGTTCGCCACCGCGACCGTGCAGGTGGAACGCATCGCCCTGCTGCGCCTGAAGGAAATGCTGCCGTGATCTTCGGCCCCGCCCTCCTGGCGCGCCTGGACGATTTTGCCCGGCACAGCGCCGACCCGGACGCCCTGACCCGCCTATATTTGACGCGGGAGCATCGCGCCGCCGCCGACCAGTTGCTGACCTGGATGCGCGAGGCGGGCATGGTGGCGCACCTGGATGCCGCCGGCACCGTCGTCGGCCGCTATGAGGGAACGACGCCGGGCCTGCCCGCCCTGCTGCTGGGCTCGCACATCGACACGGTGCGCAACGCCGGCAAGTACGACGGCAATCTGGGCGTGCTGGCGGCCGTCGCCGCTGTCGCCGAGCTGAACCGCCGGGGGGAGCGCCTGCCCTACGCCATCGAGGTGCTGGGCTTCGGCGATGAGGAGGGCGTGCGCTTCCCCGTCACCCTGACGGGCAGCCGCGCCGTGGCCGGCACCCTCGCCCCCGACGCCATGGCCGCGCGCGACCGCGACGGCATCGCCCTGGGCGACGCGCTGGCGGAATTCGGCGGCGACCCCGCCGGCCTGGCCGCTGTGGCCCGTCACCCGGCGGCGGTGCTGGGCTTCGTCGAGGTGCATATCGAGCAGGGCCCGGTGCTGGAATCCCGGGGCCTGCCCCTGGGCATCGTCACCGCCATCAACGGCGCCAGCCGCTACGCCATCACCGTCACCGGCCAGGCGGGCCATGCCGGCACCGTGCCCATGGCCCTGCGCCACGACCCCCTGGCGGCGGCGGCGGAAATGGTGCTGGCGGTGGAGACCGCCGGCGGGGCCGAACCGGATTTGGTCGCCACCGTGGGCCGCATCGAGGCCAAGCCGGGTGCGGTGAACGTCATCCCCGGCCAAGCCGTCTTCACCATCGACCTGCGCAGCCCGTGTGACGACAGCCGCAAGAAGGCCGCCGCCGACCTGCTGGACACCCTGGCCGCCATCGCGGCGCGCCGGGGCGTGGCGCTGGACGTCCAACCCACGCACGACGCCCCAGCCGCCCATTGCCGCCCCGGCCTGATGCGCCAACTGGGCCAGGCGGTGGCGCGGGCCGGCATCGTGCCCCACCATCTGCCCAGCGGCGCCGGCCACGACGCCATGGCGATGGAAGCGCTCTGCCCCATGGCCATGCTGTTCGTGCGCTGCGCCGGCGGCATCAGCCACAACCCGGCCGAAAGCATCACGGTGGAGGATGCCGACTTGGCCGTCACCGTGCTGCTGGATTTCCTGCGCCACTTCGAACCCGTCTCCCTTGCCGAAGGACCCCGCCCATGACCACCGACGCCGCCACTGCCATCCAGGAGGCCGTCCACACCTTCCTGGCGGCCAAGCGGGAGGAGCAGGTGCGCTTCCTGGCGGAGCTGATCAAAGTGCCGTCCGACAACCCGCCGGGCGATTGCGCCCCCCACGCCGCCCGCGCCGCCGAGCTGCTGGAAGGCCTGGGTTACACCGTCGAACGGCATGTGGTCCCGGATGAGCTGGTCAAGGCCAACGGCATGATCAGCGCCACCAACCTGATCGTGCGCCGCAGCTTCGGCACCGGCGGCCCCACCATCGCCCTGAACGCCCATGGCGACGTGGTGGCGCCGGGCGAGGGCTGGACGGTGGATCCCTATGCCGCCACCGTCAAGGATGGCTGGATGTACGGGCGCGGCGTCGCCGTCTCCAAATCCGACTTCGCCTCCTACACCTACGCCCTGATGGCGCTGGATGAGCTGGCGCGCCAGGGCATGGCGCTGAACGGCACGGTGGAACTGCACCTGACCTATGATGAGGAGGCGGGCGGGGAGATCGGGCCGCGCTGGCTGTTGGACCAGGGGCTGAGCAAGCCGGACTATGCCGTGTCCGCCGGCTTCAGCTACGGCATCGTCACCGCGCACAACGGCTGCCTGCACCTGGAAGTGGAGGTGCGGGGCAAGTCCGCCCACGCCGCCTTGCCCGCCACCGGCATCGACGCGCTGGAGGCCGCCACCGTCATCCTCAGCTGGCTGTACCAGCACCGCGCCGGCTATGCCGCCACCGTTTCCGCCGTGCCCGGCATCGGCAGCCCCCAGCTGACCGTCGGCCTGATTTCCGGCGGCATCAACACCAACGTCGTGCCCGACCGCATCACCTTCCGCCTGGACCGGCGGATGATCCCGGAGGAACAGGGCGCCACGGTGGAGGCCACCCTGCGCCAGGTCATCGCCGCGGCGGCGGCCGAACGGCCGGAGGCGACGGTGACGGTGCGCCGCATCCTGCTGGCGGAGCCGCTGAAGCCCATCGCCGGCACCGACCGCCTGACCGACGCCCTCAGCCGCCACGCCACCCGCATCCTGGGCGAGCCGGTCGCCGCCAAGGGCGTGCCCATCTACACCGACGCCCGCCACTACGCCGCCGCCGGCATCCCCACCGTGCTCTACGGCGCCGGCCCCCACACCATCGAGGAAGCCAACGCCCACCGCGCGGATGAGCGCCTGCCGCTGAGCGACCTCTACAAGGCGACCGAGGTCATGGCCCTGACGCTGGTGGATTTCCTGACCGCCTGACGCCCCGCCCCCGCCTCACCGCCCCAGGCGGCGGGGGTTCCAGGGCTTGCCACTGACGATCTGCGCCAGGACCAAGGCGCCATTGATCAGGCCCATGACGCCCAGGATGACGGCGCCGAAGCGCGCGCTGTGCACCAGGCCGATGGCCACGACGTTGTCGGCCACCAGCACCCCCATCGCCAGCAGAGTGACGGCGGCCATGAGCAGGAAACCCGTGCGCTTCCGCGGCGTGCGCATGCCATGGGCGCAGATGGCGAGGATGGCCAGCAGGCCCAGGGCGGCGATGATGTCGAGGATCATGACGGCAAATCGCGTTTAAACGGAAATGCCGCTGTCTTACGGGATGGCTTGCCGCCCTGGCTACCGGTTTTCACCACGCACGGTCTTGGAGCGCTTCGGCATCCTGGACCTGTACGCCCGCGCCGCCAGCGACTGAGGCGTTACAGCCCCACAGGCTTGTCCAGCGCCTGGAAGGCCGGACGGCCGAAGAGGTAGCCCTGGAACAGGGTGATACCCATGGCGCGCAGGGTGGCCAGCTCATCCTCCGTCTCCACCCCTTCCGCCACCACGGTGATGCCCAGGGTCTGGCAAACCTGGACGATGGCGGCGACGATGGTGCGGCTGACGGGACGGTTGGACACGTCGCGGGTCAGTTCCATGTCGATCTTCAAAATGTCCGGCTGGAACTTGGCCAACAAGGTGAGGCCGGCATAGCCGGCGCCGAAATCATCGATGGCGGCGAGGAAACCCCGACGGCGGTATTCCTGGAATATGCCCAGCAGGTGGGCCGGATCGTTGACGGGTTCGTTCTCCGTCACCTCGAACATCAGGCGATCCAGGGGCATGCCCACGGCGTTGCTGGTCTGCACGGTGGTGCGCAGGCAATTTTCCGGCCGGTAGACCGCCGCCGGCATGAAGTTGATGGACAGGCGGGCCCCCGTGGCCGGCAGGCCCAGCGCCGCCGCCAGCTCTATGGCCTTGACCCGGCAGGCCTGGTCGAACGCATAGCGGTTGTCCGCGTCCACGGCGGACAGCACCGTGCCGGCGCCCTCGCCGTTAACGCCCCGCACCAGGGCCTCATAGGCGAAGACGGTGCGGGCGGCGACATCGACGATGGGCTGAAAGGCCATCGTGAAATCAAAGGGAAGCTCCGCACCCTCGCGGCAGGCCTGGCAACCCATGGATGGACTCTTTCGTGACGGAGACGAAGGCGGGGGCCGTCAGAACTCCCAACCATTGCATCATATAATTATATCTTTTCCGCGTTCGACAAGGGCCCGAGGAAATCTCCCTCACGCCTCCACGACCACCCGCGTCCGGCGGCCGATGTAGGCGCCGATGTGCTGGGCCAGGGTGGCGGCCTGCATACGGATATCGGGGACGGCCGTCATTTCCCAGAAGGTGCCCCGCGTCACAGGGCCGATGGCGTAAAGGCCGGCCACCGGCCGACCGCTGGCGTCCAGCACCCGCGCCTCCCCGTCCACGTCCAGACCCAGATGGAGGGGATCGGGGCGGATGGTGCCCTGGGCCAGCAGGTCGCGCACCAGCGGGTCGGTCACCCGCAGGATATCGCAGGCCGGGCCGGAACAGTTGATGACCTGGTCGACGGGGAAGGTGATGTCGTCGTTTTCGTTGCGCGGCCGGTAGGTCACCCGCACGCGGCCCTGCACCGCCTCCGGCACCTCCTCTATGGTCTGGAGGCGGCCGGCGGTGACGATCAGCGCGCCCGTGGCCTGCAGCGCGGTCAGCTGCGTCGCCACGGCGGGCGCCAGGCGGTGGCGATGCACATCCCACCAGGGCCGCAGGTGGCGCAGGAAGCGCTTGCGCTCCGCCAGGGGCAAGGCCTGCCAATAGGCCACGGTGCGGGGCCGCAGGCTGTCGATCACCGGCTGCCAGGCGCGGCCGGCCGCCTGCTCCTCCCGCACCAAGCGGCGCACATGCGCCAGGGCGCGGGATAGCGAGGTCGGCAGGTCCGGCGGCGGCGGCATGACGTGGGGCACGGCATCGGTATGCCGCCGGGGCAGCAGGCCGCGCCGCGACAGCGCCACGATCTGCCCCTGGTGCCCCCGCGCCCGCAGCGACAGCACCGTGTCGACCATGGTCAGGCCCGTACCCACCACCAGCACGCTGTCGCGGACGCCAATGTCCCGCGCCACGCTGGGCGCCCAGGGATCGGGATGGAAGCGGGGGGAGCGGAAAAAGCTGGCGTCGAACAAATGCGGCGGCTGCGGCGGGAAGTTGCCGATGGCCAGCACGGCGGCGTCCAGCTTGTACTCCCGGCCCACGTCCAGCCGCACCACCATCTTGTCGCCCTCATGCCGCAGGGCGACGGCCGTATCCGGCACCAGGATGAGCCGGCCGGCGGACCGCGATTGCTTGGCCGCGTCCGACACCAGCTTCTGCAAATAATGGCCGTAGGTCTGGCGCGCCACGAAACTGGCGGGGCCCGCCCCGGCGGCCCCGGGAACGGCGTCGCCCTGGGCGCGCAGCCACGCCAGGAAATGCTCCGGCTGATCAGGAAAGGCGCTCATGTTCCCGGCGCGGACGTTCAGCAGGTGCGCCGGGTTGCCAGTGGCATACGCCAAGCCCCGGCCGAAGTCCGAGGCGCGTTCGATCAGCAGGATGCGGGGGCAATCGGCCCCGCGGGAGAGAAGGTGCAAGGCCAGCAAAGAGCCGCTGAAGCCCGCGCCGATGATGGCGATGGTCGGCCGTGTCGTCATGGATGTTCCTGCCCGGCGCCCGCTGGCTACGCTCAATGGGGTTCCGCCCAATGGTGTCCGCCCGCTTGGGCCGCAAGTTGATCCCCATGCTCAAATGCGGCCGCCCCCGCTGTCAAGCGACGTTTGGCTTACATACCACATTAGTCATTTCGTGAAATGGCGGGGCGGTTGGATTTCGGGAACCCTGCGCGATCCATACCTTCCTGGCATGGCACCCACGCCCGCCACCCCGCATAGCGGATACTTGCAGGATTGCGGCGACCTGATCCATGCTCACGACGTGTGTTGAATCGAAATATACACATGAAAAAAGTGTTGTTTCTGACGGCATTCCCCAAAGATTTGCCGGATGGCGACGGCACACGTCCCGCCCTAGGGGCACCGGACGGCAATAACCCGTGGGAGCCTTCATCCATGTCCATTCCCCTGACGTCCCTATTCCCGGCAGGCAGCCTCCCGAGCCGCCGCCGCCAGTCGGCCACCGCTCTGGCGCTGATCCTGGGCGTTTCCTTCCCCATCGCGGCCGCCCGCGCCGCCGACCCGGCCCCGGCCTCCGCCCCCCAGGGCGCCAACGCCACCAGCGCCAATGCCACCTTGAGCGACCTGGATGAGGTCGTGGTGACCGGCACGCGGCGCAGCGACCGCACCGTCGCCTCCTCCCCCGTGCCCATCGACGTGCTGCCGGTGGAGGAGTTGGAGAAGACGGGCCTGGTGCAGACGACGCAGATGCTGCGGGCCCTGGTGCCCAGCTTCAACTTTCCGCAGCCGGCCAACACCGACGGCACCGACCATGTCCGCCCGGCCACCCTGCGCGGCCTGAGCCCCGACCAGACCCTGGTGCTGGTCAACGGCAAGCGCCGGCACGTCAGCGCCGTGCTGAACCTGAACGGCAGCGTGGGCCGCGGGTCCGACGCCGTGGACCTGAACACCATCCCGTCCATCGCCATCGAAAAGATCGAGGTGCTGCGTGACGGCGCCGCCGCCCAGTACGGCTCCGACGCCATCGCCGGCGTCATCAACATCCGCCTGAGGGGCCAGGACAGCGGCGGCAGCGCGGCGGTTGAATATGGCGAATACGGTGCCGGCGACGGCCAGACCGGCCGGGTAGAGGCCAATGTCGGCCTGCCCCTGCCGCGCAACGGCTATGTCACCCTGTCGGCGGAGGCCCACCGCTCCCGACCCACCGACCGGTCGGGCGACGATCCGCGCCAGCAATACCTGACGGCCGGCGACCCGCGCGAGGCCACCTTCAACCGCCACGACAGCCGCTTCGGCGACCCGCTGGACAAGGAATACAACCTGTTCCTGAACGCCAGCCTGCCGGTGAACGACAAGGCGGAGATCTACGCCTTCGCCAGCCTGGGCCAGCGTGACGGCCAGAGCGCCGGCTTCTTCCGCCGCCCGCTGGATGCGCGCACGGTGCGTGCCCTGACGCCCGACGGCTATCTGCCCTACATCACGTCCAAGCAACTGGACCTGTCCACCACCGTGGGCGCGCGGGGCGACCTGCCCGACGACTGGAGCTATGACCTGAGCGTCGATTACGGCCGCAACCGCTTCGACTATGGCGTGGAAAACTCCGTCAACGTGTCGCTGGGCACGGCCAGCCCGCGCAATTTCTACGCCGGCGAACTGGTTTCGGACGAACTGGTGGGCAACCTGGATGTCCGCAAGCTGGCCCATATCGGCTTCCTGCCCGACACGCTGTCCATCGCCGTGGGCACCGAGGTGCGGCGCGAGGACTACACCATCAAGGCGGGTGAGCCCGCCAGCTACATCAACGGCGGCGTGCCGGTGCTGGACGGCCCGTCCAAGGGCACGGCGGCCGCCCCCGGCGCCCAGGTCTTCCCAGGATTCCAGCCGGCGGACGCCGGCACCAACAGCCGGGGCAGCGTCGGCACCTATGCCGAGCTGGAAACCAAGCTGACGCCCGACTTCCTGGTGAACCTGGCTGGCCGCTATGAGCATTACAGCGACTTCGGCGACACCACGAACGGCGAGCTGTCGGCCAAGTATGACCTGATCTCCGCCCTGTCCGTGCGCGGGGCCATCAGCACCGGCTTCCGCGCGCCGTCCCTGGCGCAGTCGCACTATTCCGCCACCAGCACGGTGTTCATCAACAGCGTGCCCTATGACGTCCGCACCTTCCCGGTGACGGATCCGGCGGCCAAGGCGCTGGGGGCGGAGCCGCTGAAGCCGGAGAAATCCACCAATTACAGCGCCGGCTTGGTGTTCCGCCCGGCGGACAACTTCTACGCCACTGTGGATTTCTACCAGATTGATATCAATGACCGCATCGTTCTGTCGGAGAACCTGACCGGGGCGGCGGTGGTGCGGCTGCTGGCGGCCAATGGCGTGACAGGCGTCGGCGGCGGCCGTTTCTTCACCAACGCCGTCGACACCCGCACCCGCGGTGTGGATATCGTCGGCCGCTACGCCATCGACCTGGGCGATGTGGGCAGTCTGTCGCTGACCGCCGGCCTGAACCTGAACGACACGGAAGTGACGCGGGTGGAGGGCAATCCGTCGCAGCTGGCCAGCCTGGGCAGCACCGTCTTCCGCTTCGGCCGGTCGGAAAAGGGCCGCATCGAGAAGGGCCAGCCCAAGAACAAGCTGAACCTGGCGGCCACCTACGACTGGGACAAGCTGTCGACCACGGTGCGCACCACCCGGTACGGCAGCACCACGTCGCTGGACAGCAGCAACCCGGCGCTGGACCAGACCTATGGCGCCAAGTGGATCACCGACATCGCCATCAGCTATCAGGTGACCGACGCCATCGGTGTCACCGTCGGGGCGGACAACGTGTTCGACGTCTATCCCGACAAGGTCATCGCCGCCAACAGCACCAGCGGCATCTATCCCTACAGCAACTACTCGCCCTTCGGCTTCAACGGGGCGTTCTATTACGGCCGCGTCAGCTACAAGTTCTGATGCGGACGTGACGAAAGCGGCCGCCCTGGGGGTTCCCCGGGGCGGCCGTCTCATTTGATCAGCCCTTGGGCGCGGGCTTGGGCTTGTGCGCGTCCAGGAAGGCGCGGAACTGGTCCTGATCCAGGAAGTACAGTTCCAGGCACTTTTCATAGTCGGCCTTGTCCTTGATGACACGGCAGAGGCTTTCCGCGTCCTCATTCTCTTTCTGCTGCTGAATCACCGCCTTTTTGTCGGCATCGGATTGCGGGGCGCTCTGGGCCGCCACCGGCACGGGCAGCAGCGCGGCGAGGGCCACGGGAAGGACGAGGGTGAGGGCGGAATAGGCGCGCACCGGAAGGTCTCCTGACGTCTGAAGGACGGACCGGATGGGGCATCCGGGACAGCCAGAAGTTTAGCGGCCAATGGTGACGGTTCAATATCGCGTTTCCATAGCCGGTGGCTATGGCGGGACACCCATGCCCTGCTTGAAAGTCTTCCCGGATTTGGCCTGTGGCACCGCTGGCCGTCCCCGGCCATAATGCCCTGGACTGGCAACGGCATACCCAACCCGTGGCCCCTGCCCCTGGATTATGTGTCGACGGCCTGACCCTGACCCATCCGGCGGACAGGCGCCCTGTGCCGTAAGCCCGGGAATGATGAGGGGCAAGGGGAATGAGCATGGGGGCACTGCGCACCCGGGTGAGGAATACCCGCACGATGCTGGCGGCGGGCGGCCTGTCGCTGTTGGCCGCCTGCGCCACCACCGGTGACCACCCGGCATCGGCGCCGGCGACAGTCCCGGCCGTCCCCCCGCCACCTCCGTGGCCACCCCCGAAGCCAAGGCCGCCGACCTTTTCCGGCATCTGCGCGCCGACCCGGTGCGCCTGGCCATGTTCCTGCGCCGCATGCCCAAGGGCGCGGACCTGCACAACCACCTGACCGGCGGCATCTATGCCGAGAACATGGTGGATTGGGCGGCCGCCAAAGGCGCCTGCGTCGATCCCAAGGCCCTGGTGCTGAAACCCGCACCCTGCGCCAAGGACCTGATCCCGGCGGCGGATGCGCGGCGCGATGTCGGCCTGTACAACCGCCTGATCAACGCGCTGTCCATGCGCGGATTCGTGGCCGGCCCCGAAACCGGGCACGACCACTTCTTCGACAGCTTCGGCAAGTTCGAGCCGGCGGTGAACGCCCAGGTGCCGGAAATGCTGGCGGAGGCGGCGAACCGCGCCGCCGCCAGCCACGTGCTGTACCTGGAACTGATGTGGTCCAACGGCATGTCGAAGGCGGCAGCCCTGGCCAAGCCGCTGGGCAATCCCCCGCCCGGCAGCATCCCCGGCGACACGGCCACGTTCGACGCCTGGCGCACCGCCATCGCGCCGGGCCTGCCGGCCGTCATCGCCGCCGCCAAGGCCGACACCGACGCGGCGGAGGCCCGCATGCGCCAGATCCTGCGCTGCGGCACGGCGGAGGCGCAGCCGGGCTGCGGCGTCCAGATCCGCTACCTGGCCCAGGTGATCCGCGTGCTGCCCGGCCCGCAGGTGTTCGCGCAGAGCCTCTATGGCTATGCTCTGACCGCCGCCGACCCGCGCTTCGTCGGCGTCAACCTGGTGGCGCCGGAGGACAACCCGGTGACGCTGAAGGATTATGGGCTGCAGATGCGCCTGCTGGGCTATCTGGGCCACCGCATGCCGGCGGCCAACCTGTCGCTGCATGCCGGCGAACTGGCGCTGGGCCTGGTGCCGCCAGAGGATCTGCGCGACCACATCCGCCTGGCGGTTGAGGTGGCGGGCGCCAAGCGCATCGGCCACGGCGTGGACATCGGCCAGGAGACGGACGCCCAGCACCTCTTGAAGACCATGGCCGACCGGGGCGTGCTGGTGGAGATCAACCTGACCAGCAACGACGTCATCCTGGGCGTGACCGGCCGCGACCACCCCATCACCACCTACCGCGCCTTCGGCGTGCCGCTGGCCCTGTCCACCGATGACGAGGGCGTGTCGCGCATCGACCTGACGCATGAATATGTGCGGGCGGCGGAAACCTATGGCCTGGATTACGCCACGCTGAAGACCTTTTCCCGCAATGGGCTGGAGCATGCCTTCCTGCCGGGCGCCAGCCTGTGGGCGGCGCCGGGCCAACTGGCAACACCCTGCGCCGCCGACCATCCGGGCACGCCCGCCTCGGCCGCCTGCCAGTCCTTGCTGGACCAGAGCCCCAAGGCCGCCCTGCAATGGCGGCTGGAGGCGGACTTCCACGATTTCGAGGCGGCCGTCGCCGCCGAGGCTGAAAGCGGCTTGTGGGGTCAGGGCCAGAGCCCTAAAACCACCGCCGCATCCCCTGGCCTATCCCCCACCTGAGCAGCGAAGCGAGACCGCGCCCCATGCGCCTTCTGATCGACACCGACACCGCCGGCGATGACGCCTTTTCCCTGCTGCTGGCCCTGCGCAATCCCAAGGTCACGCTGGACGCCATCACCATCTGCCACGGCAACGTGACCTTCGACCAGTGCGTGGAGAACGCGCTGTATACCGTCGAGGCCGCTGGCCGCGGCGGCGAGGTGCCGGTCTACCCGGGCGCCCGCCTGCCCATGATGCGCAAGCCGCTGGACGCGGCCTACGTCTTCGGCAAGGACGGCATGAGCGACGCCAACTTCCCGCCGGCCAAGCAGCGGCCGGAGGCGAAACACGCCGTGGACGCCATCATCGACACCGTCCTGGCCCACCCGGGCGAGGTCACCATCATCGCCCAGGCGCCCCTGACCAATCTGGCGCTGGCGGTGATGAAGGAACCGGCCATCGTGCAGGCCACCAAGCATTTGTGGATCATGGGCGGCACCGACAACGCGGTGGGCAATGTCACCAGCGCCGCCGAGTTCAACTTCTACGTCGATCCCGAGGCCGCCAAGATCGTGGTCAACGCCGGCTTCAAGGCCAGCCTGCTGACCTGGACCCGGTCCATGGTCGAGGGCGTCATCACCTGCGCCGAGCTGGACGCCATCGCGGCATTGGACACGCCGGTGTCGCGCTTCTTCACCCGCGTGAACCGCGACAGCCTGGCCTTCTCGCGTGAGCGGCAGCGTATCGATGGCAGCATCCATCCCGACGCCCTGACTTGCGCCTGCGCGCTGGACGAAAGCCTGGTGCTGGAGGCGGAGGACTGCGTGGTGGACGTGGAGACGGCGGGCACGCTCACGCGCGGCTATTCCAGCGTCTCCTCCGCCATCCTGCCGGACGCGACCGACGCCGACCCCGACCTGGTGCCCCAGGCGCCCAATATGCGCGTCATCAAGCGCGCCGACCGCGACGGCTTCGTCCGCATGATGACGGACGCCGTGCGCTGATGCGACACCGGCGCCGGCCTTGACCTACCCTCCCCGGGGTGGGTCAGGCCCGCGCCAGGCGCCGGGCGCGTTGCCGGACGTCGCCGGCCACCGATGCCACGGTGAGGATAAGGCCACCCGCCAGCACATACCAGGCGGGGCGGATGCCGACGTCGAGGTCGAAGCTGAGGTTTGCCTCCAGGATCAAATCGGGGGGCAAATGGCGTACGGCCCAGAAGCCCAGCGCCTCCGCCCCCGCCGTGGCCAGCGCCACCAGCAGGCTGAACCCCAGCAGCACCGGCAGGGCGCGCGCCTGCCCATCGGGCAGCGCCCGGTTCAGCAGGCGATAGCCCAACAGCCAGGTGAGCCAGCCGGCCATCAGCGTCGGCTCGGTCACGTCGGCCTTTTCCTGCATGAAGTAATGGATCACCGCCAGGATGGCGATGGGATAGGCCAGGGCGTGCAGGCGCCGCCAGCGGAGACCGCCCAGCCGCTTGATCATGCCGTCGGTGGAGGTGACGCCCAGCGCCACCAGGCCCAGCAGCGCCACGAACCCGATGGTGAGATAGACGCGGCGCGCGATCTCGGACGCGATGTGCACCAGGTCCAGCGACTGGTCCGCCGCATAGCCCCCCAGATGCACCACGGCATAAAGGCAGGCCGCGACACCGATGCGGCGGCGCACCGTCATCAACGCCGGCCACCGGGCGATGCGCGCCAGCGGCGTCACCAACAGCGACAGCAGCAGGAAACGGAACGCCCATAGGCCCACCTGGTGGATGAAGGCGCTGTAGGGCCGCGGCCCCAATTGGCCCATGACGGCATCGGCCACAGTCAGCGCCAGGGGCAGACACAGGCCCACCAACACCGTGGTCAACAACCAGGAAAAGCGCCCGGCGCGATCCTGCCAAAGGCGCCAGTTCATACCTCACCCCCGGCGGCGATGTCGCGATATGCAATACTATTTGCAAATCTGCGGGCAAGGGATTGGCCCGCAGCCGTTGCACAACGCATTCTTGATGCCTTTCCACGGGAAGGGGAGCGGAACGCCATCTTTAATTAATTCCTTATTTACCTTACCGAACGCGACCATCCGCCGCACCTGGCCCGGTCCTTGCTTAACCACTCGGCAAAAGGGCTTTAAGCCCCTGAACCGAAGGACGCCTGACCATGACCCGCCTGTTGACGGCCCTGATCCTGGGCTGCCTGGCGCTGACCACCGCAGCGCCAGCCCGCGCCGCCACCGCCAACCGCACCATCGCCCTGAAGGGGACCGTGGTCACCGCCTGCACCGTGGACGTCACCGACTTGGGCGTCGCCTTGGATGTGGTGACCGGCGAAACCAAACGCCAGGTGGGCAGCGTGGTTGAGAACTGCAACGACGGCAAGGGCTACACCATCAGCGTCAACTCGGCCAACAACGGCAAGCTGAAGTCCGGTACCAACACCGTTGCCTTCACCCCCTTTTACGACGGCACCACCGGCAATGGCAGCGGCAGCGTCTCCGTCACCCGATCCAAGGCCACCTTCGCCAAGACCGCCAGCCTGGCCGTGACCATCCCCGCCAACGCCAAGACCATCGCCGGTAGCTACAGCGACACCCTGACCATCACCATCAAGGCGAAGTAAAACCCGCGCGCGGGCCTGGCCTGGCTTCCGTCTGCACAAAATCTGCACGAATTCCCCGCGATATCTGCTGACCAGCACCCCCACGGCTGCACGGCCGCATCGCATAACGCCGGCATGACACCCGCCGGAACCCCACCCCCGACCTCCGCCCTGCTGCCCCCCACCACCGTGCCCCCGTGCGTCCTGCGCGATGGCTGGTGGCTGGTGGCGCGCCCTGCCGGCAAGGGCCCGCCGGCTGTCATCCTGCCCTTCAAGCCCAGGAAGACCCCGGCCCCATGACCGACACCATCCCCGTCACGACCGCCGGCGCGATGCCCGGCGGCGACGCCCCCGCCTTGCCTGCCGGCATCGCCGTCGCCGGCTTGGCGACACTGGCAACGTTGCTGTTTTACGACGCGCCGCTGGGGGTGGATCTGGCCGCCTTCCTGGCGCTGCTGTGCGCCGGGTCACTGTTGCTGAACCCGCCGGCCGCCGGTGCCGGGCGATGGGTTCCGGCGGCGGCGGGGCTGACGGCGGTGCTTGCGCTGCTGACCGAGGCGGTCACGCCCCTGTCGCTGTTGCTGTTCCCACCGACCGTGGCCGCCTGCCTGCTGCACCTGACCGGGCGTTGGCCCGCCAGTGCGGGGGATCGGGCGCGGTCGGTGGGCGCCATGCTGGTCCAGGGGCCTCCGCGGCTATGGCGGGATGGTCTGGCCGCCCTGGAATGGGGCGTGAGCGGCGCCCGGCGCCCGGACTTCGTCACCCTGGCCGCCCGTTGGGTCCTGCCCTTGGGTCTGGGCCTGGTCTTCTGCCTGCTGCTGACCACGGCCAACCCCATCTTGGATTCATGGGCGTCCCGGCTGCCGCTGGATTTCCTTAGCGGCATCGACGCCGGCCGCGTCGTCTTCTGGATGGTGGCCCTGGCCCTGTTGTGGCCCTTCATCCGGATCGCCAGCCCCGGCGTCGCCATGGCCCGTGTCGACGCGCCCGCAAGCAGCCGGTGGCGCGACCACCCGGTGGCGGCCCTGCTGCTGTCGCCGGCGGCGCTGGTCCGGGCGCTGATCCTGTTCAACGCCCTGTTCGCCATGCAATCGGCCCTGGACGCCTATTACCTGTGGACAGGCCATCCCTTGCCCCCGGGAGTCACCCACGCCGCCTACGCCCACCAGGGCGCCTATCCCCTAGTGCTGACCGCGCTGCTGGCCGCCTTGTTCGTCCTGGCGGCGCTGGACCGGCCGATGGTGTCCCCCACCGTGCGGCACCTGATCGTCGCCTGGGTGGCACAGAACATCGTGCTGGTGCTGTCGGCCATGCTGCGCCTGGCGGGATATGTGCATGCCTATTCCCTGACCGTGCTGCGCCTGGCGGCCTTCCTGTGGATGGCGCTGGTGGCGGTGGGCCTGGTGCTGATCCTGGTGCGCATGGCGCTGGGCCGCAGCAACCGTTGGCTGGTGGGCGCCAACCTGGCGGCGGCGGTGATCCTGCTCTATGGCGCGGCGTGGATGAATATTCCGGACACGATCGCCCACTTCAATCTGATGTATTCCCCGCTGGTATGGGGTGGGCGGGACGTGGACTGGGCCTATTTGGTGCGCTTGGGTCCGCAGACCATTCCCACGATGGATACATATCTGGCGCTTCACGGTCCGGACCAGGCCGTTCAGGCCGCCCGCACGGAGCTGGCCCAGAGTTTCCTGTCCCACCGCACCGACTGGCGCAGTTGGACGCTGCGCGACCAGCGCCTGAAGGACTATCTGGCGGCGCATCCGGATGGTATCGATCATAAGGGCCAACCATGATGGGCATCATGCACCGCATCCTTGTCGTCGACGACGATCCCCATATCCGCGACGTCCTGTGCTTCGCCCTGGAGAAGGCGGGCATGGCGGCGGAATGGGCGGGCAACGGCGTGGACGCCCTGAACCTGGCCAGCCGCAACCCGCCCAGCCTGGTGGTGCTGGACGTGGGCATGCCGGAGATGGACGGGCTGGAGGTCTGCCGCCGCCTGCGCCGCGCCTCCGACGTGCCCATCCTGTTCCTGTCCGCCCGGGATGAGGAGATCGACCGGGTGCTGGGGCTGGAGATGGGCGGCGACGATTACGTCACCAAGCCGTTCAGCCCGCGTGAGCTGGTGGCCCGCGTCAACGTCATCCTGCGCCGCGCCCGGGGCCCCGCCCCGGCACCGGCCACACCGGAGGGGGAACCGCCGCTGACCCGGGGCGCCCTGGTGCTGGACAGCGCCGGTCATCGCGCCACGGTGGCGGGGCGGGAACTGGGCCTGACGGCGCGGGAGTTCATGATGGTGAAGACCCTGGCCACGCGGCCGGCCGTGGTGTTCACCCGCAACCAGCTGATGGATGCCGCCTATCCCGACAACATCCACGTGTCCGACCGCACCATCGACAGCCATGTGCGCAACATCCGCGCCAAATTCCAGGCGGCGGGCTGCGAGGACGCGGTGGAGACGGTCCATGGCGTCGGCTTCCGCCTGGGCGGGTGCACGGTGGGCACGGCGTCGTGACGCCCACCGCGACGCCCTTGCGCATCCGCGCCAAGTGGCGGCCGTCGCTGGGCATGATCGTGGTGGCGGTGCTGCTGGCGGTCGCCGCCCTGCCCCTGGCCGGCCTGTTCTTCTTCCGCCTTTATGAGAACCAACTGGTGCGCCAGACGGAGGCGGAACTGATCGCCCAGGCCAGCGTGCTGGCCGCCACCTACGCCGACGCGGTGGAGCGGCTGGAACCACCGCCGGCCTTGTCATCGGTCGCCTTGACGCCGCCGGCGGACGACCGCTTCCACCCCATCGAGCCGGCCCTGGATCTCACGGGCGACGACGTGCTGGGCCCCCGCCCGCCGGCCCAGCCCGCGACCACAGCGGTGGACGCCGCCCTTCAGGCCATCGGCGCCCAGGTCTACGCCATCGCCCGGCGGGCCCAGGACCAGATGCTGGCCGGCGTGCGGGTGCTGGATTTCAACGGCGTCATCCTGGCGGGTGCGGAAGAGGTCGGCCTATCGCTGGCGGGGGTGCCGGAGGTGGCGGACGCGCTGGCCGGCCATTACCACGCCAGCCTGCGCATCCGCCGGTCCCAGCATGAACCGCCACCGCTGTATTCCATCAGCCGGGGGACGGGCGTGCGGGTGTTCGTGGCCCTGCCCATCATCGCCCACACCCGGGACGGGGACCGGGTGGCCGGCGTCATCTATGCCTCGCGCACGCCCAACAACATCTTCCGCCACCTGTATGGGGAGCGGCGCAAGGTGGCCCTGGCCGGCGGCTGCATCCTGGCCGTCATCCTGGTCATCGCCTTCGTCTTTTCCCGCACCATCACCCGCCCCATCCACCAGCTGGTGCGCCAGACGCGGGAACTGGGCACCCGGACGCTGGACCAGGGGCCAGCCGACGCGCCCCACTACGGCACCCGGGAAATCGCCCTGCTGTCGCAGAGCTTTCACGACATGGCCCAGCGTCTGTCCGACCGGTCGCGCTACATCACCACCTTCGCCGCCCATGTCAGTCACGAGCTGAAATCCCCCCTGACCGGCATCCAGGGCGCGGCGGAGCTGCTGCACGACGATCTGGAGGGTGACGAGGCCATGGATCCCAGGCCTATGGACACAGAACAGCGCCGCCGCTTCCTGGGCAACATCCTGGCCGACACCCGCCGCCTGACCGCCCTGGTGCAGCGGCTGCGCGACCTGGCCCAGGCCGACAATCCGGTGCGGGGCGGGCGGGCGGATCTGGCCGCCCTGTGGCCCCATCTGGCCGCGCAATTCCCCGGCCTGGCCCTGGACCCACGGGGCGGCAACGCCACCGTCGCCATGTCGGCGGAAAACGCCCTGATCCTGTTCAGCCATTTGGCGGACAACGCTGGCCGCCACGGCGCCACCACGCTGACCCTGGATGTGGCGGTGCGGGATTGGGCGGTGGTGGTGACCGTGGCCGACAACGGCCAGGGCATCTCCCCCGCCAACCGCGAGCGGGTGTTCGACGCCTTCTTCACCACCCGGCGGGACAGCGGCGGCACCGGCATGGGACTGCACATCGTGCAGTCCCTGCTGCGCGCCCACGGCGGCGACATCCGCTTGGCGGAAAAGTCACCAGAGGGCGGCTCGCCGCAGGGCGGCGCGGTGTTCGAGGTGACGCTGCCGCGCGCCTGAACCGTCAGGAGGCGGGCTTGGCCGTGACGTCCAGGCTGGCGGCGGTCTGGCCGAACAGGATCTTCTTGCCCGCCTCCGTCACCGTGGGGCGGCTGCGCAGGGGTTCGCCCTTGGCATAGGCGCGCACGGTGGCGGGCCGGGCGGCCACCGCCTCGAACCAGCGCTTGAGGTCGGGGAAGTCATCCAGGTTCTGCTGCTGGCGCTGCCACGGCACGATCCAGGGATAGATCGCCATGTCGGCGATGGAATAGTCATCGCCCGCCACGAAGGCGCGGCCCGCCAGGCGGCGGTTCAGCACGCCGTAAAGGCGGTTGGTCTCGTTGACGTAGCGGGTCATGGCATAAGGGATGCGCTCCGGCGCGTACTGCACGAAGTGATGGTTCTGCCCGGCCATGGGGCCCAAGCCGCCCATCTGCCAGAACAGCCATTCCATCACCGTCTTGCGGCCCCGCACGTCGGCCGGAATGAAACGCCCGGTCTTTTCCGCCAGGTACAACAGGATGGCGCCGCTTTCGAACACCGTGATGGCCTCGCCCCCATCAAGCGGCGCGGTATCGATGATGGCCGGCATGCGATTGTTGGGAGAGAAGGCCAGGAACTCCGGCTTGAACTGGTCGCCGGCGCTGATGTCCACCGGGTGGAGGGTGTAGTCCAGCCCCGCCTCTTCCAGGAACAGGGTGATCTTGTGGCCATTGGGCGTGGGCCAGTAGTACAGCTCGATCATGGCAAGCCTCGCATCGGGAACGTCTCACGGGATGGGGGCCGATCCTACCATCGGCCCCGCCCCCGGCGCCCGCCCCTAATGCGCGCGCCCGGCCCGGCGGCTCGTTTGTCTTGCGAGCTGGACTGTGCCTACATGGCACCGGCGCGCCGCCAGGCCGCTTACGGGGAGTGCACGGATGTCCAAGAGCGGCCTGCGGGTCCTGATCATCGGCGGGTACGGCACCTTCGGCGGCCGGATCGCGCGGCTGCTGGCCGATGAGCCGGCGCTGACCCTGGTCATCGCCGGGCGATCAGCGGCCAAGGCGACGGCCTTTTGCACTGCCCTGGCGCAGCGGGGTGGGGCCACGGCCCTGTCGCCGCTGGCGTTCGACCGCGATGGCGACCTGACGGTCCAGTTGGCGGCCCTGGTGGCGACCGCGCGCCCCGACCTGGTGATCGATGCCACCGGCCCGTTTCAGGTCTATGGGAACGCGCCTTACCGCGTGGTCCAGGCCTGCCTGGATTTGGACCTGCCCTATCTGGACCTGGCGGACGGCGCCGACTTCGTCACCGGCATCGCCGCGTTCGACGCCGCCGCCCGCGACCGGGGCGTTCCACTGCTGTCGGGGGTCAGCACCTTTCCCGCGTTGACGGCGGCGGCGGCGCGGCACCTGACCCGGGGCTGGACGGCGGTGACGGGCGTCAGCATCGGCGTCGCCCCCACCCCGCGCGCGGGGGTGGGCGACAATGTGCTGCGCGCCATCGCCAGCTATGCGGGCAAGCCGGTGACGTTGCGGCGCGACGGCGCCTGGGCGCGGGCCCACGCCCTGACGGAAACGCGGCGGCGCACTATCGCCCCGCCCGGCGCCCTGCCCTTGCGCAACACCCGCTTCGCCCTGGTCGACGTGCCGGACCTGCAGGTCATGCCCCGGCTGTGGCCGGACCTGCGCGACATCTGGGTGGGGGCGGGCACGCGGCCGGAAAGCATCCACCGCATCATGACCGCGCTGGCCTGGCTGGTGCGCCTGCGGCTGGTGCCCAGCCTGCTGCCCCTGGCCCCGCTGTTCCATTGGGGCGCCAGAGTTTTCCGCTGGGGCGAGCATCGCGGCGGCTTGGTGGTGGAGGTCACGGGCCACGACGCCAATGGTCAGCCGGCCACCCGGTCGTGGCACCTGGTGGCGGAGGGGGACGACGGCCCGGAAATTCCCGCCATGCCCGCCGCCGCCCTGGTGCGCCGCTGGCTGGCGGGGCATCCCCCCGCCCCGGGCGCCCGCGCCGCCACGGACCTGGAGCTGGCGGATTTCGACGCCCTGTTCGCCAACCGCGCCATCCGCACCGGCGTGCGAGACGCGGCCGAGGCGGTGGGGCCGGTGTTCCGGCAGGTCATCGGCGCCGAGGCCTGGTCACGCCAGCCCGCCGTCTGGCGCGCGCTGCATGGTGTCGAGGCCGGGGCGCCCACGGTTTGGCGCGGCCGCGCCACGGTGACCCGGGGCGGCGGCTTGCTGGCCCGCCTGGCGGCGCTGCTGGTGGGCTTTCCCCCACGGGCGCGGACGTGCCCGTCAGTGTCACGCTGACCCGCACGCCCGAGGGCGGCGAGCGCTGGGTGCGGGATTTCGGCGGCCGCCGCTTCGCCAGCCGCCTGGACGCCGGCCAGGGACGGAACACCCATATGGTGGTGGAACGCTTCGGACCCGCCGCCTATGCGCAGGCCCTGGTGAGTGATGGCGGGGCCGATGGCGGAACCGTGCGCCTGGTCCTGCGCCAGTGGACGCTGCTGGGCCTGCCCCTACCCCTGTGGCTGGCGCCGCGTAGCGACGCCACCGAGACGGCGGAGCCCACGCCGGACGGCGAGCGCTTCCGCTTCGATGTCCGCATCAGCCACCCGCTGGCCGGCTTGATCGTGCATTACCGGGGATGGCTGGACCGGGGGTGACTGGCGCCCCGCTGATCACGCAGCGCCCTGCAACCTCACCGCGCTGTCCATGATGGCCTGGGCCAAGGCGGCGGCCGGGCCGCGCCCGGTGGCGCCGGGGCCGGCCAGGACGAACTCCACATCCACCAGGGGCGGCAGGTGGGGCACCTCCGCCATGCCGGTGGGCAGCATGGCGCGGGGCTGGACGGTGACACCCAGCCCGGCCAGGGCGGCGGCACGCAGGCCGCTGAGGCTGCCGCTGACGCAGGCGATGCGCCACGCGCGGCCATGGCGTTCCAGCGCCTCCAGCGCCACCGACCGGCTGATGCTGGGCGGGGTGTAGAGCACCAGGGGCACGGGCTTGGCGGGGTCCAGCGCCTCCCCCTCCCGCCCCGCCCAGACGAAGCGGTCGCGCCACAGCGGGCGGCCCAGGGTGTCGCCCGGCCGCCGCTTGGCCAGCACCAGATCCAGATCGCCGGCGTCCAGCTTCTGGTACAGGAAGCCGCTGAGCCCCACGGTCAATTCCAGGTCCACCGCCGGGTGGCGGCGCACGAAGGCGGCCAGCACATCGGACAGGTGGGAGATGACGAAGTCCTCCCCCGCGCCGAACCGCACCCGGCCACGCAGGTCGGCGCCGGCGAAGTGCTGGCGCGCCCGTTCCTCCAGTTCCAGCATGGCGCGGGCGTATTCCACCAGGGCCTCGCCATCCGCCGTCAGGCGCACGGTATGGGTGTCGCGCACGAACAGGCGCCGGCCCACCGCCTCCTCCAACCGGCCGATCTGCTGGCTGACGGTGGATTGCCGCAGGCCCAGGCGGCGCCCCGCCTCGGTAAACCCTTGGGCGCGCGCCACCTCCATGAAGGTGCGCAGCAGTGTCGTATCCAACATAACCCCATCCCCAACCACGATACGGTCATTCACAAACGTGATTTCAGTAACAATTGTAAGCAGTCTTCACGATGAGCCGTCCAGCACTTTATGATGCTGCGTCATCTTGTTCCGCCTCTGGCCTTTGCCGCTTGCCCTCGTCCCCCCGTCCGTCCAAGGTTGGCCGCCATGTCCGTTCCCGCCGCAACCGCCCCCGACCCGTCCATGCCGCCGTCCCACAAGCCCTCCACGGTCCTGCTGTGGCTGGCGCGCCTGAAGCCCGACACCTTCACCCTGCTGCTGGTGGGAACCGTGGGCCTGGCCTCCGTCCTGCCGGCCAAGGGCGGCATGATCGGCGTGGCCAACGGGGCGACGGACGTCGCCGTCTTCCTGCTGTTCTTCCTCTACGGCGCCCGGCTGTCACGGGAGGCGGTGATCGGCGGGCTGACGCAGTGGCGGCTGCACCTGCTGGTGACCCTGTGCACCTTCGTGCTGTTCCCCCTGGTGGGGCTGGCGCTGAAGCCGCTGGTGAACCTGGATATCCTGACGCCCGACCTGTACCTGGGCGTGCTGTTCCTCTGCACCCTGCCGTCCACGGTGCAGTCCTCCATCGCCTTCACCTCCATCGCCGGCGGCAACGTGGCGGCAGCGATCTGCAGCGCCTCGGCCAGCAACCTGCTGGGCATGGTGGTGACGCCGGTGCTGGTGGGCCTGCTGCTTTCCAAGGCCGGGGCGGGCTTCTCCGCCGACGCCCTGACTTCCGTCTTCGTGCAGTTGCTGCTGCCCTTCGTGCTGGGCCAGGTGCTGCGCGGCCGCATCGGCGGCTGGGTGGCGCGCAACAAGAAGGTGCTGGGCCCCGTCGACCGCGCCAGCATCCTGCTGGTGGTCTACGGCGCCTTCAGCCACGCGGTGAACGAGGGCATCTGGCACCAACTGGACGGGGCCAGCCTGCTGAAGGTGCTGCTGGTCGACGCCGCCCTGCTGGCCCTGATCCTGGTCATCACCACGCTCGTCAGCCGCCGCCTGCACCTGTCGCGCCCCGATGAGATCGCCGTGGTGTTCTGCGGGTCGAAGAAAAGCCTGGTCAGCGGCATCCCCATGGCCAACGTGCTGTTCGCCGGCCACGCCGTGGGCATGATCGTCCTGCCCCTGATGCTGTTCCACCAGATCCAGCTGATGGTCTGCGCCGTCCTGGCCCGGCGCTATGCCAGCAGCCATCCGCCGGGGTATGGGACGGCGGAATAATCAAGCCTTCCCGGGAGCGCCAACCGGCATGGAAAAACGGTCCGTGCCCTAGGACGCGACCGCGTCCGCCGGACCGAGCACCGAAGGAGCGGAGGGAGGATAGCCAAGGGGCGGATGCCCCGCCGGCGCCTGAGGAACAATAAAACTCAACACTCCGGCAAATTCACCGCCAGGCCGCCCAGGGACGTTTCCTTGTACAGGTCCTTCATGTCGGCGCCGGTGCGCCGCATCGTTTCGATCACCCGGTCCAGGCTGACCTTGTGGGTGCCGTCGCCCATCAGGGCCAGGCGGGCGGCGTCGATGGCCTTGATGGCGCCCATGGCGTTGCGCTCGATGCAAGGGATCTGCACCAGGCCCTTGATGGGGTCGCAGGTCAGGCCCAGGTTGTGCTCCATGCCGATCTCGGCCGCGTTCTCGATCTGGGCGTTGGTGCCGCCCATGGCGGCGGTCAGGCCGGCGGCGGCCATGGAGCAGGCCACGCCCACCTCGCCCTGGCAGCCGACTTCGGCCGCGGAGATGCTGGCGTTGCGCTTGTAGAGGCCGCCGATGGCGGCGGCGGTCAGCAGGAAGATGTGCAGGCGGCGGCGATCGGGATCATGGAAGCGCTCGTAATAGCGCAGCACCGCCGGAATGATGCCGGCCGCCCCGTTGGTGGGGGAGGTCACGACCTTGCCGCCGGCCGCGTTCTCCTCATTCACCGCCAGGGCCCACAGGTTCACCCAGTCCATGACCGACAGCGGGTCGCGCAGCATGCGTTCCTGCCGCTGCAGCAGCTGGGCATGGATCTTGGCGGCGCGGCGCGGCACGTCCAGGCCACCGGGCAGGATGCCAGTCTCACGCATGCCGCGGTCGATGCAGGCGTCCATGGTGGCCAGGATGCGATCCAGGCCCTGGTCGATCTCCGCATCCGTGCGGCCGGCGCGCTCATTCTCGCGCATCAGTTCGGCGATGGTCAGGCTGGCCTTGGCCGCCATGTCCAGCAACTGGTCGGCGTTGGCGAAATCATAGGGCACGGCGGGGCCGGGATTGGCCGGGGCGTTGGCCCGCGCCTCATCCTCATCCAGCACGAAGCCGCCGCCGACGGAATAATAGGTGCCGCGCGCCAGCTCCGCGCCGGTGGCGTCGAACACGACGAAGGTGATGGCGTTGGGGTGGAAGGGCAGTTGGCTGCCGCCTTCCCAGCGGATGTCGCGCCCGGCGTCGAAGTCGATTTCGCGCCCCGCCCCGGCATCCACCCCGTTCAGGGGCAGGCGGCGGCTGGTCAGCACCCGGGCGACCAGGGCGGCGCAGGCGTCGGGATCGGCATCGGCCGGCATCTGGCCGGTCAGGCCGATGATGGCGGCGGTGTCAGTGGCATGGCCCCGGCCGGTCAGGGCCAGGGAGCCGTACAACTGCACCTCCACCCGCGCCACGGCCTCCAGCGTTCCGTCGGCGGCCAGCCGCCGCACGAAGCGGCAGGCGGCCGTCATCGGCCCCATGGTGTGGGAGCTGGAAGGGCCGACGCCCACCTTGAACAGTTCGAAGACGCTGATGCTCATGCCCGATGCCCTATTCCCGCGCGGCCGCGTCCCGCCGCGGCGCCGCACCATTCCGGCGGCGAACCTCGCGGGCGCCCAACCGCCAGGCGCCTTGATACCGCGTTCCTGGAGCGCCCGCCACTGGCATCCCCACGCCGAATATTTTGATGATGTTTAAAATGAAGCGGGCCCGGGAAGACCATGCCTCCCGGGCCCGCCGTCAGGGGTGAGGTCCCCTCCGCCCAACCAGGAACCGCCCAAGGCATCGAGGGGGCCTTGGGCTGATCCGGTTCCAAGGCCGCCGTCCGGGTCGGGGACGATCCGGGCGGCGGCCAAGGATCAGAACATCTTGGTCAGGCCGAAGTAGAAGCCGCGGCGCGGGCCATATTGCGGGGCGCCCACGCCGACCCCCGTTCCGTCGCGGATCTCATACTTCTCATCGAACAGGTTGATGACGTCGAACCGCACGTCCATCAGCCCGACCGTGGGCAGGTTCAGGGTCTGCACCACGCCCAGGTTGACCTGGACATAGCCGGCCAGGGCGGCGCCATTGGGCGTGGCCCCGTCGGCGCGCAGGCCGGAACCGTAGATCAGGTCGGTGGTCAGCAGCGTCTTGTCGATACGGTAGCTGGCGCCGGCCGAGGCGGTGAAGCGCTGGTCGTGGTCCACCGGGATGTAGTGGGTGGCGATGTAGTCCAGGTCATCCTGGCTGAAGCTGAACTGGCTGGAGACGATCTTCTTGCCCTCCGCCTTCGACACCGCGAAGTTGGCGTAGGACTGGAAGTTGTCGACGGCGTAGGTCAGCGAAACCTCGATACCCTTCTGGGTGCCCTGGTCATAGTTGAAGGGCGTCAGGATGATGGGGGCGCCGAACTGGCCCTCATCCAGCATGTTCTTGGACTTCTTGTAATAGCCGTCCACGCCCACGGTCAGCGCGTCGGTCAGCTTCTGCTCGATACCGACGTCGAAGTAATTGGCACGCTCCGCCTTGGGGGCGTCGTTGACGCTGCTGGCGGCGGCGGCACTGGTGCCGGCGTACTTGGTGACGGAGGTGTTGGACACCAGCTCGAACGGCGGCGGGGTGAAGTAGCGGGAGTAACCGGCGTGCAGCGTGGTCTTCTGCGTCGGCTGCCACACCAGGTTCACGCGCGGGCTGAACTGGCTTTCGCTGTCGAACTGCTGGAAGCTGTCGAAGCGGCCGCCGACATTCAGCGTCCAGGTGGGGGCGAACTTCCATTCGTCCTGGATGTAGACGCTTTCGCTGTAGCCGGTCTTGCCGAAATCATCGCGCACGGTGGTGGGCGTGCTGCCGATCTGGGCGCCGCTGTCATCCACCGGGAACACCTGCGACGTGGTCTTGCCGGTGGAGCGTTCGACCTGCATCAGCAGGCCGGCGCGCAGCGTGTGCTGGTCATTCACCACCCAGCTGCCGTCCGTCTGCCAGCCACCGGCGATGGAGCGGCGGTAGGCTTCCTGCGAAATGCCGTTGTACAGCAGATCCGGCACCGGGTCGGGCTTGAACCACAGGCTGGAATAGCGGCCATAGATCGAGGACTGCACCGTCACCGCATCCAGCGCCTTCAGATATGTGGCGGCGGCGTAATGGGTGATTTCCCGCTGATCCTCGTCGATCTTCTCGCTGGGATAGTCGGTCTGGCCGTTGAAATTGTAGCCCAGGCTGGGCGACTGGCCGGAGCGGGTGGGAATCTGGAACTGCCCGCGCTCCGTTCCCGCCAGCAGACTGACCTGGGTGTCGGGGTCCAGGATGTCCTGGACGAAAACGAAACCGCGGCCGTTCTCGGTCCGGTCATGGTTGGGCTTGCCGCTGCCATCGGGGGATTCGATGCCCACGCCGCTGGTTTTGAAATCGCCCGAGGCGAAATAGTTCAGCGTGCCGGAAGAGCCCGAGATGTCGAAGCTGGTCTGCAGCGTGTTATAGCTGCCGCCATAGACGCTGATGTCGCCGCCGTTGTCGAAGGCGCCCGACTTGGTCTGGATGTCGATGATGCCGGCGGTGCGCAGGCCGTACTGCGCCGGCAGCGCGCCGGTGACTAGGCTGACGCTGTGGGCGAAGCGGGGGCTGAGCGTCTGGCCGAAGCCGCTGATGCCTTCCGGCAGGATGACGCCGTTGATGCGGTACTGAAGGTTGGCGTGCTCACCCCGGATGTGCAACTGGCCGAAGCTGTCCTGGGCCACGCCCGGCGCCTGCAACATCACCTGGTTCAGGCCGTTGTTCAGGCCACCCGGCTGCGCCTCCAACGCGGCCTCGTCCATCTTGTAGGACGTGGCGCCCAATTCGGGCTGGATGCTGTTGCGGGCGTCCAGCAGACGCTTGGCGGTGATGACGATCTCTGGAATGGGGCCGCTGGCGGAATTGTTGCCAAGCTGGCCGCTGGCACCCGCCGGCTCCGCAGCCGGATCATCGGCGGCAAGCGCCATGGTGCTGACCGAACCCAACAGAATGGCGCCAAGAATCCCGGCGCGCCCCACCTTGAAAGCCATACCTTCCACCTTTCCTGCAAGCCGCCCGCATGTATGGGCGACCCTTTTCCCTTCAAGCCGCCCCCGTTGGCCCCAAACCAACCGTCACCATGGTCCGGACACGGGCGGTACGGACGTCGGCGACGGCTGGATAGGGTGGAGACAGGCCCCAACTGCTGGTTTTCGTTATGTTATAGTATAACGTAACATGTTTTTAACGCGGCGCAGCATGGGCGTCAACGGGAAAGCGCGGACGCGGCAAAAGACAGAAGGTCGCAGTGGTGGCGATCAGGGCGCCTGGGTTTCCGGGCCCTGGGCCCGCTCCTGGACCGGCAGCAGATCATCCAGGCGCCGCCAGTCGCCGGCCCCCACGGCGGCGATGGTGCCGGCGACCAGGCGGGCGCGGTCGACATCACCAGCGGCGCAGGCGCCGTCGAGGGTCCGGGCCAGCGCCTGCAGGCGCCCCAGCCCCGCGCTGCCGGCGGTGGAGATCAGGTTGTGCGCCTCGCGCTTCAGCGCCGCCACGTCCCCGGCGCCCGCCTGGGCGGCGATGCGCTCCACGCGCGCCAGGCCATTGGTCACCATCTCCTGGATCACGGTGCGGAAATGGTTCGGCGGCACCAGGGCCGACAGCCGGCCCAGCACCGCGGGATCGAAGATGGGCGCATCCCCTTGTGCGTCCTTTGGCGGCGCCTGCTCGACCTTGATGGCCTCACCCCCGGCACGGCCCAGCCAGAAGGCGACGCGATCCAGCAACTGGTCGTGGTCGAAGGGCTTGACCAGATGATCGTCCATGCCGGCGGCCAGATGATCGTCGACGCGATCCGACAGGCTGTGGGCGGTCAGCGCGATGACCGGAACGTGGCGCCCCGTCCCGGCCTCCATCGCCCGCAGGCGGCGCGTGGCTTCCAGGCCGTTCAGCACCGGCATCTGCATATCCATCAGCACCAGGTCGAACGTGTCGGCGGCCAGGATGTCCAGCGCCTGCTGGCCATCCTCGGCCAGGCGCACGGCATAGCCGGCGCGGCGCAACAGCAGCAGGGCGACATGCTGGTTCACCGCGTCATCCTCGACCAACAGGATACGGCCGGCCGGTGCCCCGGTGGCGGGGGCCCCCTCCCCACCCAGCGCGGGGGCGGCGGGAGGCAGCGCCGGAACCGCCGTGGCGCCGGGGGCCAGCGGCGCGACATCCTCCGCAGCCGCGAGCACCAGGGGAATGGTGAACCAGAAACGGCTGCCGGCCCCCTCGCGGCTGTCGACGCCGATATCGCCGCCCATCAGGTCCACGAGATCGCGGCAGATGGCCAAGCCCAGACCCGTGCCGCCATACCGGCGGGCGATGGTCTCGTCCGCCTGGGCGTAGCGTTCGAACAGCCGCCCGGCCTGGGTGGGCGACAGGCCGACCCCCGTATCGGTGACGGAGAAGTGAAGGCGGATTGGCAAGGTGCCCCCGGTGTCGGAGGTCCTGCCATCGGTGGCCTGGGTATCCGCCAACGCGACGGCCATGGTGACACCGCCGCTGTCGGTGAAGCGCAGCGCGTTGCTGACCAGGTTCAGCAAAATCTGGCGCAGGCGCGCCGGATCCCCCGGTAGCCGGGACTCAGCGCCGGGTCCAGCGTCATGGTCAACGACAGGCCCTTTTGCTGGGCGCTGGGCTGCATCAGGCGGCGCACCCCGTCGACCAGGTCCTCCAGGCTGAAGGCCAAATCCTCCAGCACCAGCTTGCCGGCCTCGATCTTGGAGACGTCCAGGAGGTCGTTGACGATGGTCAGCAGCGATTGGCCGCTTTGCTGCAAGGTGCGCACCTGGGGCCGCACCTCCGCCGGCAGGGGACCGGCCAACAGCAGTTGGGCGATGCCCAGGATACCGTTCAGGGGCGTGCGCACCTCGTGGCTCATGGCCGCCAGGAAATTCGACTTGGCCTGGTTGGCGGCCTGGGCGGCGGCGCGGGCGCGGTCCCGCTCCTCCGCCAGCGCGGCCAGGGCGGTGGCCTGCCCTTCCAACCGGATCTGGTCGTTCATCAGGCGGATGTTGGCGGCCGCCAGGGCCGCCGTGCGCTCCTCCACCCGCTTTTCCAGGGTGACGTTGGTCTGCGCCAGTTCCCCCGCCTGGGCGCGAATGGTGGCGAAGGCCGTGCGCAGGCTGTCGGCCAGGGACACGATCTCGCGGTCCCCCGCCACGGCCGGCAGGGTATCCAGCGGATCTTCCGCGTCCCCCGCCTGGGGAAGCGGGTGCAGGCGCAGCCGTTCCGCCGCGTTCGTCAAGCGCTCGAGGGGGGCCGCCAGGCGGCCGGCGGCGAACCAGCCGATCAGCAGCGCCATTAGGGTGATGCCGCCGCCGGCGACGGCCACCAGGCGTTGCAACTGGTGCACCGGGGCCAGCGCCACGGCCGCCGGCTGGCGCGCCACAACCCACCAGCCCAGCCCCGGGTAGTCGCGATAGCCCTTGCTTTGGCTGACGCCGATCAGAAAGTCGTCCGGCCCGCCATCGGGCCACCGGATCATGGGGCGGCCGCCCTCGTCACGGGCCATCGCCAGGTCGCGCCCGACGAAGGGCTCCGGCCCCAGCAGCACGGTCCCGCCTTGCGACAGCACCAACACCTGGACGCCCGAGCGCTCGGCCGCCGCCCCCAGGACGGATTGCGTTACCTCCGTCGCCCAGGTCCAGCTGAGATGGGCGCCCAGCACCCCCTGCACCCCGCCCTTGTCGTCATGCACGGCGGCGGCGACATCGACGAAGCGCAGGGGCTCCCCATCCGGGGACCCCATGACCTTCTGCAACAGCTTGGCCTCATGCACGTCGCCGGCGTAGGAGCCATGGTCGCGGGCGGCGGCGAACCAGGGGCGCTGCGACACATCCGCCCCCTGCAGCAGGCCGTCGGCGGAAACCATGACGCGGCCATAGGGGTCGGCGAAGCCGATCCAGGCGTAGGAGGGGAAGGTCTGCTTCAGCCGGTCCAGCCACCGGCGCTGCCGGTCCTCGTCGGCCCCCACCTTGAACACGCTGGCCAGCGACGCCGCGACCTGCACGTCGCGCCAGCGTTCGAACATGCCACGGTCCAGCTTGTCCCCCGTCTGGAAGGCGACGTCCGCCATCTGGCGGGCGATGTCGGTGCGCACGCGGCGGGCCGCCAGCCCGCCGATGACCAGCGTCGCCGCCAAGGTGGCCACGGCCACCAGGATACCGAAGGTCAGGGCGAGGCGGAGACGGAGCGGCATCAACCGGGCGTTGGTGAGAGCGGGGACCGCCACCATAACCCGGCGGGCACGCCGGATATAGAGATCCGGGGGGAGGTGTCGGGCCCCCGGGGCCCATCGCCCTGACCAGGCGGCGATGGGTAGGCCCCCCGCCCTCCGCGCAGTGGTCAAACGGACGCGGCCGCACTAGGATCGCGCGCGATTCCAACCCCGCCCCCCGATCCGACGCTGACGGGGGGCGCCGCAACCCCTCAGGTGCCCGGTGGACCTCACCCCTTCCGATCTCGCCCCCGCCAACGTCCTCGACGACGCCACCATCCCGGAACTGCCCAAGCACTACCGGGGCAAGGTGCGCGACAACTATGACCTGGCCGACGGGCGGCGCATCATCATCGCGTCCGATCGCCTCAGCGCCTTCGACCGCATCCTGACGGCGGTGCCGCACAAGGGCGCCGTGCTGACCCAGACGGCGCGCTATTGGTTCGAGGCCACCCGCGACCTGTGCCCCAACCACGTCATCGACTATCCCGACCCCAACGTGGTGGTGGCCAAGCGCCTGGACATCCTGCCGGTCGAGGTGGTGGTGCGCGACTATCTGGCCGGCACGACCAGCACCTCCATCCTGTCCATGTACAAGAAGGGGGAGCGCACGATGTACGGCGTGACCCTGCCGGACGGGCTGCGCCCCAACCAGAAGCTGCCCGCGACCATCATCACCCCCACCAGCAAGGCCTTCGACGGCGGCCATGACGAGCCGCTGACCCCGGCGGAGATCGTGGAGCGCAAGCTGCTGACCGCCGCCCAGTGGGAAGAGCTGTCGGCCAAGGCCCTGGCCCTGTTCGCCCGCGGCCGGGAACTGGCGGCCCAGCGCGGCCTGATCCTGGTGGACACGAAGTACGAGTTCGGCCTGGACCAGGACGGCAACATCATCCTGGCGGATGAGATCCACACGCCGGACAGCAGCCGCTATTGGTTCGCCGAAACCTACCCCGCCAAGTTCGAGGCCGGCGAGCGGCCAGAGAGCTTCGACAAGGATTTCGTGCGCAGCTGGGTGGTGGCGCGCTGCGACCCCTACACCGACGACGTGCCGGAGATTCCGGGCGACGTGGTGCTGCAGGCGGCGGCCATCTACATCCAGGCCTATGAGATGATCACGGGTGAGACCTACGTGCCCGCCCGCGACCCGGATGGGGCGCTGGCCCGCATCCGCCGCAACCTTTCCCAATACTTCTAAGCCGGGACCGCCGCCATCATGACCGCGACCGCCAAAATCCTGCTGCTGGGCTCGGGCGAGCTGGGCCGGGAATTCGTCATTTCCGCCAAGCGCTACGGCGCCCATGTCGTGGCCTGCGACGCCTATGCCGGCGCGCCGGCCATGCAGGTGGCCGACGAGTTCGAGGTGTTCTCCATGCTGGATGGCGAGGCGCTGAAGGCCGCCATCCTGCGCCACAAGCCGGACTATATCGTGCCGGAGGTGGAGGCCATTCGCACCGAGGTGCTGCAGGAGATGGAGGCCGCGGGCCATACCGTGGTTCCCAGCGCGCGGGCCACCTACATGACCATGAACCGCGACCGCATCCGTGAGGTCGCGGCCACGGAACTGGGCCTGCGTACTTCCCGTTACCGCTACGCCGAAAGCCTGGAAGAGGTGCGGGCGGCGGCCGAGCACACCGGCCTGCCCTGCGTCATTAAGCCGGTGATGTCCTCCTCCGGCAAGGGGCAGAGCACGGTGCGCACGGCGGCGGAACTGGAAACCGCCTGGACCTACGCCGTCGCCAACATGCGTGGCGACCGGCGCAAGGTGATCGTCGAGGAGTTCATCGCCTTCGACTATGAGATCACCCTGCTGACCGTGCGCACGCGCGACGGCGTGGTGTTCTGCGAGCCCATCGGCCACCGGCAGGAGCGCGGCGACTACCAGGAATCCTGGCAGCCCGTGCCCATGGACGCCCAGGCGCTGGAAACCGCCCGCGACATGGCGCGCAAGGTGGTGGACAATCTGGGCGGCTATGGCCTGTTCGGGGTGGAATTCTTCGTGGCCGGCGACGACGTCGTGTTCAGCGAGCTGTCGCCCCGCCCGCACGACACCGGCATGGTGACGCTGATGTCGCAGAACCTGTCGGAATTCGACCTGCACGCCCGCGCCATCCTGGGCCTGCCCATCCCGCGCATCACCCTGCGCGGGCCCACCGCCAGCGCCGTCATCCTGGCCAGCCAGGACTCCACCCACTTCGGCGTGGAAGGCCTGGCCGACGCCCTGGCGCTGGGCACGGCCGAGCATGACGTGGAGGTGCGCATCTTCAACAAGCCCACCACCCGGCCCTATCGCCGCATGGGCGTGGCCCTGGCCGAGGGCGCCACCGCTGACGAGGCGCGGGCGCTGGCCAAGCGGGCGGCCGACACGGTGTGGCTGAGCTACCGCGACTAAGGCCATGGACGCCGCCGCCCTAGACCTGTTCCTGCGCGGCGGCGTGGTCAGCCTGCTGGTCCTGCTGGCCGGCCGGCTGCTGGCGGCCTACCCCCGGGTGACGGCCGCCCGGCTAGGGGCGCTGTTCGCCGTGGGCAGCGCCGCCTATGCCCTGTGCAGCCTGCCTGGGCTGCATGCCACGGCGGGGCTGTGGGCCGGGCCGCTGATGGGCCTGGCCACCGCCAACAGCTTCGTCTTCTGGCTGTTCGCCTGCAGCCTGTTCGACGACGCCTTCCGCCCCCGTCCCTGGCAAGGTCTGGCATGGCTGGCGTTGGCGGGCCTGGGCATGACCCAGGGTCTGGTGCTGGTGCCCGGCCATCACCCCGCCGCAGGCCCCCTGGGCTTGGTCCTGGATTTGCAACCCCTGGCGTGGGCCGGCCTGGCGGCCTGGCAGGCCATGGCCACCGCGGCGGCCGACCTGGTGGAGCCCCGCCGCCGCCTGCGCCTGTTCATCGTGGTCGCCGCCGCCCTGCACTCCACCGTCACGGCGTTGGCCACCTTGGCGGGCCCCTCGTCGATGGGGCGGGGACCGGCCGGGGGCGCCGGCGGCGGCAACCTGCTGGACGCGGCCGGCCTGCTGACCATCGCCGGCGTCATCGCGTGGTCGCTGCTGCGCGTCGGCGGCGGCCAGGCCTTGTTCCACGACTCGTGCCCGCCTGTTCATACCGCGCCGCCGGCGCCAGGGTCGGGGCCCGCCGCCGTCGATCCCATCTGGGTGACGGCGCTGGAACGGGCCATGCGCCTGGACCGCGCGTATCGCCGCGACGGCCTGACCATCGGCCAGCTGGCGGTGGAGCTGGGCCTGCCCGAATATCGCCTGCGCCGGCTGATCAACCAGGGGCTGGGCCATCGCAACTTCAACGCCTTCCTCAACCACTACCGTCTGACGGAGGCCAAGGCCGCGCTGGCCGATCCGGCACAGGCCGAGGTGCCCATCCTGACCATCGCGCTGGACGCGGGTTTCGGCTCCCTGGGGCCGTTCAACCGCGCCTTCAAGACGGACACCGGCCTGACGCCCGGCGACTATCGCCGCCAGGCCCTGGCCGAACCGTCAAATGTCGTGGCAGCGGCTAGCCGGATTTCAAATCCGGCATGACCGGCGGGGCGGCGGCCCCCAAACCTGGGACACCCCTTCCCAGCCGTGAGCGCCATCCATGCCGCCCCGTTTGCCACCCGTCCTGCTATTGCCCACCCTGCTTCTACCCTTGGCCCTGACCGGCTGCGACGGCGTGCGCCGCGCCGTGGCGGTGCCGGCCCACTTCACCAGCCACCAGATCTGCTCCGCCGTGTTCGTCGGCGGTCTGGACGCGGACACCTTTTTCGCCCAGGGCGTCACCCCGCAGATACGGCCGGGCGGGGCCCTGACCCGCTATGAGGTCGACCGCGCCAAGGGCACGGTGACCACCCATTTCGCCGGCCTGGTGGAGAGCACGGCCGTTTATGAAGGGCCGGCGGGCTGCCGCGTGCTGACGGCGGAGGATCCGCCGTCCGGCCCGCGCGTCCCCCTGCCTCCCGCCACCCCGCCCCTGCTGCCGGCCATCGCCGGGCCGGCGGTGGTGACGCCCACCGATCCCGCCCTGACGGCGGCGCTGGACCGGGCCTTCGCCGAGCCGGACGGAGCCGCCCGCCGCTGGACCAAGGCGGTGGTCATCCTGCGCGAAGGCAAGTTGGTGGCGGAGCGGTACGCCCCCGGCGTGGGCATCGATACGCCCCTGATCGGCTGGTCCATGACCAAGTCGGTCACCAACGCCCTGATCGGCATCCTGGTGCGGCGGGGCGAACTGACGGTGGACCAGCGCCTGGAGGTGCCGGCCTGGGACCACGACGTGCGCCGGGACATCACCGTGGATAGCCTGCTGCGCATGACCAGCGGGCTGGATTTCGGCCAGTCCCTGACCGCTGACTGGACCAGCATGGCCGACCCCACCACGCAGATGGTGTACGCCCGCGCCGACATGGCGGCGATGGCGGAGTCCGCGCCGGCCAAGGCGGCACCGGGCCAGGCCTGGACCTACAGCAACGGCAACACCCTGCTGCTGTCCCGCCTGATCAAGCAAAGGACGGGCGGAGGCGGCGCCGACGTTCTTGCCTTCGCCCACCGTGAGCTGTTCGATCCCCTGGGGATGGAGCATGCCACGCTGGAACTGGACGCGACCGGCACGCCCATCGGGTCCAGCCATATGTGGGCCACGGCACGGGACTGGGCGCGCTTCGGCCAGCTATTCCTGGACGATGGCGTGGTGGGCGGCCGGCGCCTGCTGCCCGAGGGTTGGGTCGATTATTCCGCCCGCCTGACGCCGGGGTCGGAGGACTGCGGCTATGGCGCCGGCTTCTGGACCAACCGGGCCGGCCCTGATACGGACAAGGGGGGCGCCGCTGCCCGGCGGGTGCGCGCCGGCATGCCGGCCGACAGCTTCATGGCCCGCGGCAACCAGGGCCAGTCCATCGTCATCATCCCCAGCGCCCACCTGGTCATTGTCCGGCTGGGCATGTCCTACCTGCCGGAGGGTGACATCCTGGCGCTGGAGCGGCTGGTGGCCGATGCGGTGGCGGCCTTCAAGTGAGCGGCCCTTGTGCCATATGGCAGTTTATCTTATATTGACTGCCATATGGCATTAAGGAGTTCGCCATGGCCCAGGCCCTGCCCGCCAGTGCGCCCGATACCGCAATCCCCGGCGCCGTCACCCAGGCGGAGGGGGCGGCCATGCTGCGCGCCGTCTTCAACCTGTTCCGCCTGTGGGGGGTGGATGACGGCCAGGCCCGCGTGCTGTTGGGCCAGCCCAGCCCCTCCACCTTCTACCGCTGGAAACGGGGCGACATCGGCAGCCTGCCGCCCGACCTGCTGTGGCGCCTGGGCGACCTGATGGGCATCCATAAGGCCCTGCGCTATCTGTTCATGGAACCGGAGCGGGCCTATGCCTGGGTGGCCAAGCCCAACGCCGCCTTCAACGGCCAATCGGCGTTGCAGCGCATGCTGGCCGGCGCCCCGGCGGACCTGACCGCCGTTCGCAACTATCTGGACGCGGAGCGCGGCGGGTGGTGACGCCGCCCGCGGACCCGCCGGTCACGACCCTGGATTGGCGCCCGGCCTATCGCATCGTCCGCACCATCTACCCGCCCGTCTGGCTGTTCGAGGACATCGCCGACCCAGCCGACTGGGACCTGATCGCCAGCGCGGAGGCCAAGACCAATCCGCGCGTGCGGGACGAGGTGGGCGACCTGTCGCTGGTGCCCCGGAACCGCCGCCTGTCGGGCCCAGGCGCCAGCCTGGCCATGGGCGCCTTCACCCACACCTCCACCGACCGGCCCAGCCGCTTTTCCGACGGCGCCTTCGGCGTGTGGTACTGCGGTGACCGGTTCGAGGTGGCGCTGATGGAAACCGTCCATCACTTCGGCCGCTTCATGCGCATGACGGAGGAGCCGGCGGCCGACGCCCAGTTCCGCGAGTTGACGGCCCGGGTCTCAGGGACGCTGCACGACGTGCGCGGCGAGGCCTTCCGGGACACCCTGGCGCCGGACGACTGGACGGCGGGGCAAGCGCTGGGCAAGCGGCTGAAGGCCCAGGGCAGCGACGGCGTGCTGTATCCCAGCGTGCGCTGGCCCCGGGGATTGGCCGCGGCCCTCTACTACCCCGACCTGATCACCCCGCCCATCCTGCAGGCGCGCACCTTGCGCTATCACTGGGATGGCCGCGCCGTGACCCGCTACATCGTCATTGGTGAAGAGGATTGGCGGCCGATACCGGAGCCCTGAAACGCAAACGGCCGCGCCTCCTTGCGGGAGACGCGGCCGTGAACCGTAGGGGCGCGGATCGCCGGATCAGCGCTCCACGAAGGCCTTCTCGATGACGTAGTGGCCGGGCTCGTTGGAGCTGCCTTCCCGCATGCCGGCTTCCTCGCACAGGTCCTGCAGGTCCTTCAGCACGCCGGGGCCGCCGCAGATCATGACGCGATCCTGGGCCGGATCGAACGGCTTCTCACCGATGTCGGCGAAGAACTTGCCGTTTTTGATCAGGTCGGTCAGGCGGCCTTCGGTGCGGAAGGGCTCCCGCGTCACGGTGGGGTAGTAGACCAGCTTGTCGCGCAGCATCTCGCCGATGAACTCGTCATTCGGCAGGTGCTTCGTGATGTCGTCGTAATAGGCCAGCTCGGCCACGCGGCGCACGGTGTGGGTGACCACCACCTTCTCGAAGCGCTCGTAAACGTCCGGGTCTTTCATCAGGCTCATGAACGGGGCCAGGCCGGTGCCGGAGCCCAGCATGTACAGGGTGCGGCCGGGCAGCAGGTTGTCCAGCAGCAGGGTGCCGGTGGCCTTGCGGCCGTACAGCACCTCATCCCCCTCCTGGATGTGTTGCAGGCGGGAGGTCAAGGGGCCGTTCGGCACCTTGATGCTGAAGAATTCCAGGTGCTCTTCATAATTGGTGCTGGCCATGGAATAGGCGCGCATCAGCGGACGGCCGTCCACCTCCAGCCCCACCATGGTGAATTCGCCGTTGCGGAAACGGAAGGACGGGTCGCGGGTCAGCCGGAAGCTGAACAGGTTGTCCGTCCAATGATGGACATGGGTGACCTTGCCGGACAGAAACGCGCTCATCCTCGCTATACCCTCTTCCTGACACACCGGAAAACATCGCTTTAAGCCGGGGAGAATGGCGGTTCCCCGCCCTTCCGCAAATGCGAAAATACACTGCCCTGGATCGCTGCGACTGCATATCTGGTCGAATGACGGGGTATTACAAGACAATCCTGGAAAAATAGCTCTTTCCCCACTGCATTATGTGATCAACCAAAGGATGAGAGCAATTTCCGTTAAATTCCCTATCCTTTCGGGCCACCTCCTTAGTTTGGGGGCCGTTTGCTTTTTGTTTACGGGCTGGCGCGCAGAATGACCGCCTTGATCCGTGGGGAGAGGACATGGCCGTGGATACCCTTCATTTCAACGAAGCGCGCGTGGACGCGGGGCCGCTGATCGCCGATATCGCGACGGAAGTCGGCCGATTGAGTGTGGACATCGCCGACGTCGTCGGCAGCATTCATCAGGTGGAAAAGGCCATCGACAGCCAAACCACCGAGTTGGCGGGAATTCAGGCGGCCTCACGCGACATCGTCAGCAGTAACCGCAGCATCGCCGGCATGGCGCAGGCGACCCAGGGGGTCGCCGCCGGCGCCCGGCGGGATGTCGACACCTCGGCGGAGGAAATCCGCCAGTCCCTGGCCGCCATCGGCGACCTGGTCACGGCGGTGAACGCCAGCGCCGATGAGTTGAGCGGCCTGGAAAAGGCCATGACCCGGGTGGCACGCGTCTCCAGCGACATCAACCGCATCGCCGCCCAGACCAACCTGCTGGCCCTGAACGCCACCATCGAGGCGGCCCGCGCCGGCGAGGCCGGCCGCGGCTTCTCCGTCGTCGCCACCGAGGTGAAGGCGCTGGCCCGCCAGACGGCGGAGGCCACGGCGGAAATCGACGCCACGCTGAAGGCCCTGACCGAACAGGTGCGGCGCCTGACCGCCCGCATGGCGACCGGGTCCGAACAGGCGGAGCGCGTGGGCCGCAGCACCGCCACCATCGGCCGCGCGGTGGAGACGGTGGGCGCCGCCGTCGCCCAGGTGGAGGAAAACGCCACCGCCATCGCCGGCGCGACCGGCGACATCGCCGAGCGCTGCGGCGGCTTCCAGGAGACGGTGGACGCGCTGCATCGCGACGCGGAATTGTCCAGCAAAGCGCTGAAGGAGGGGACCACCCATCTGGACCGGACCCTGGGCCGGGCGGAAGCCATCATGATGCTGACCGCCACCTCCGGCTACACCACCGAGGATACGCCCTTCATCGACAAGGCCCGCGAGGTCGCGGCGAAGATTTCCGAGCGCATGGAGCAGGCCCTGGCGACCGGCGAGTTGACCCTGGACGACCTGTTCGACAAGGAACTCAAGCCCATCGCGGGGACCAACCCGCAACAGTACATGACCCGCTACATCCCCTTCCTGGACAAGGCGGTGACGCCGCTGCACGATCCCGTCATGTCCATGGACCCACGCATGATCTTCTGCGCGCCCACGGACCATAACCGCCTGATCCCCTGCCATAATCCGGAATTCAGCAAGCCTCATGGCCCCGATCCGGTATGGAACGCCACCTATGGGCGCAACCGCCGTATCTACCCCGACAAGAGCGCCGCGGCGGCCAGCAGCAACACGGCCCCCTTCCTGCTGCAGACCTATCGCCGCGACATGGGTGGCGGCGTCTTCGCCCTTATGAAGGACGCCTCCGCCCCCATCTGGGTGCGCGGCCGACTGTGGGGGGACTGCGGGTCTGCTACCGCGCTTGATTGAGGCAACCTCGTCCCTTTTCGCCGGCCTGCAACACCAGCGTCACAAGACTGGCATACGCTGGGATTAGCATACGGTTAAATGTGCCGCCCCAGGGGGCGGGCGGCACAGGGCCGCGGTTCCTGACCCTGGGGCGATGGGGGCCCCCGGCGCGGGAAAGCCGTGAGCCAGAGGGGGAAAGAAGCGACATGGCGACAGTCTATCGGGTCCTGTTCTTGTGCCAGTTCAATTCCGCCCGCAGCATCATGGCCGAGGCGTTGATGCGTCACTGGGGCGGCGACCGGTTCGTGGTGTTCAGCGCGGGTTCCGACCCGCTGCCGGACTGCAACCCCATCGCCCTGGACCTGCTGACCAAGGCCCGCATTTCCACGGACGGCCTGCACCCCAAGTCCTGGAACCAATTCGCCGGCCCGGACGTGGCGCCCATGGACTTCATCTTCCACACCTGCGACGCCAGCGCCGGGGCCGTGGCGCCGGCTTGGCCGGGCCACCCCATGATCGCCCACTGGGGCTTCCCCGACCCGCAGGGGTTCAAGGGGTCGGAGGTGGAACAGCGCGCCTTGTTCAACCTGCTGTTCGGCATGATCGAGCGGCGGGTGCGTATCTTCTGTTCCCTGCCGGAACAGCGCCTGGCCCGACTGACGGCCGAGACGCTGGCCGCGATGCATAATAGCGAGGAAGGCTGGGCTGCGGCGGGCTGAGCCCCGCCCACCCAGGCCGCAACCCCTGGATCCGACGATGCCGCCTGACAGCCCGATGCTGGATGAACCCGCGCCACGTCCCGGCCACACGGACCGCCGCCTGAGCGTCCTGTTCGTCGGCCGGGTCAACGCCGGCCGCAGCCTGATGGCGGAGGCGCTGTTGCGCCACCATGCCGGGCATCGATTCGACGCCCACAGCGCCGGCCTGATGCCGGTCGACCACATCAATCCCTTTGTCCTGGCCCGCCTGCGGGCGGAGGGCGTCGACACCCGGGACCTGGCGCCCAAGCCGCTGGACCGGTACATAGGACCCGTGGCGCCGCCGGTGGACATCGTCATCACCGTCAGCGAACTGGCCGCCACCGGCATGGCCGGCGCCTGGCCGGGCCAGCTGGTGACGGCGCACTGGGCCCTGCCGGATCCCGATCCCAGCCTGGACCCTGGTGTCGCCGCCGACCCGGAGGCGGTGGTGGACGCGGTCTTCCAAGACCTGCGCCGGCGGATCGACCTGTTGGCCATCCTGCCCGCCCATTGCCTGTTGGCGCTCAGCCATTGGGACGAGGGCCCGGAGGACGGGTTGTGCCGCGTCGGCTGACGTCGTTCAGCGTCCCCGAATAATTAGGAAACGACGGGGCAAAGACGCCCACGGGTGCGGATCATTCGGGAAATCGGAGCAATCCTTGCATTTTTTCCGGATTTCTTGAAAAGCACCCGGCCGGTTGTGACACCGCTCACTGGCAGTATCAGCGGCCCTGCCCATAGTCCGCGCAATAATGAGGGCCCATGGGATCGGAAGGATCGGGTGCGGGGGCATCGGATCGCCGGGGACAGGCCATCGTTTAGGAAAGCGCACCGCTGTCGGCTGTCGCCGCCCGCCCCTGGATTTCCGGGGTCTGGTGGTATGGAAGGACCTGCAAGGAATGGTTCTTCGCATCCGGTGGCCAACCATCGCCCGGGTTCCCCCGCGGCGACCTGTTGACGTGTGCCGCTTCGATACCGACACCAACGCCCAGCCGGCGGGCTTGTGCCCACCGGCGCCGGGGACTATTTGCGCCGAGCGAGACCGAGACCATGGAATCCCATTCGACCGTGACCACCGTGCCGAAACCGGACGCGCCGCTGACGGGCCTGTCCCGCCAGGAATACCGGGGCCAGGGCGGGCAGCAGCGGCCACCGCGCATCGCCCTGTTCATGATCCTGACGGTGATTGTCCTGGCCATCATCGGCGGCCTGTTCGTTTACTTTAACAACACCGTTAAGCCGGCGATGATCGGCCAAGTCCTGAAAAAGATGATGCCGCCGCCGCCGCCGGTCGCCACCGCCGTGGCCAAGGTGGAGGATGTGCCGCAACTGCTGCCCGCCGTGGGCACGCTGCAGGCCGTCCACCAGGTCACGGTGACGCCCGAGGTCGGCGGGTCGGTGACCAAGATCCTGTTCCAGTCCGGCGCCACGGTCACCGCGGGCACGCCCCTGCTGCAGCTGAACGACAAGCCGCAGCAGGGCGACCTGGCCAACTACAAGGCCCAGGCCAAGGTGGCGGAACTGGACCTCGCCCGCTATCGCGCCCTGGTGGCCAAGCAGGCGACCTCGCAGCAGACGGTGGACCAGCAGGTGGCCGTGCTGGACCAGGCCAACGCCAACATCGCCAAGACCAACGCCCTGATCGCCCAATTGCTGGTGCGGGCGCCGTTCGATGGCGTGCTGGGCGTGCGCCAGGTGGACGTGGGCCAGTACGTCAAGGCCGGCGACGCCGTCGTCACCCTGACCGACCTGGATGAGCTGTACGCCAACTTCACCCTGGCGGAGGGCGAGCGCGGCCGCGTGGCCGTGGGCCAGACGGTGCGCGTCGCCGTGGACGCCTACCCGGGCCGCGTGTTCCAGGGCACCGTCACCGCCATCGACCCGCAGATCAGCAGCGACACGCGCACCGTGAAGCTGCAGGCCACCATTCCCAACAAGGACCACGCCCTGCAGCCCGGCATGTTCGGCAACGTCACCGTCGTGCTGCCGGTCACGCCCAACCAGGTCACCCTGCCGGAAACGGCGGTGGACTACTCGCTGTATGGCAACAGCGTCTATGTGGTCCGCCCCACGGTGGACAAGGACGGCAAGCCGGTGAATGGCGAGGATGGCAAGCCGGCCCTGCACGTCGACCGCGTCTTTGTGAAGACCGGCGACCGCGCCGACGGCAAGGTCGTGGTGCTGAGCGGGGTCAAGCCCGGCGACCGCGTCGTGGCCGTGGGCCAGAACAAGCTGCAGAACGGCGCCCCGGTCACCCTGTCGGACCAGGGGGCCCCGCCGGCCCCGGCCGAGACGCCGCGCCCCTGATACCCCGCCATTGACCTGTAAATCGGGACCGGCCGCGCCCGAATGACGCGCGGCCGGTTCCAGGGGATACCCCGACCATGAAATTCACCGATCTTTTCATCAAGCGGCCGGTGCTGGCCCTGGTGGTCAGCCTGCTGATCCTGCTGGTGGGCCTGCGGTCGCTGTCGACCCTGCCCATCCGGCAGTATCCCAAGCTGTCATCCACCACCATCAGCATCACCACCGTTTATCCGGGCGCCACGGCCGACCTGATGCAGGGGTTCATCACCACCCCCATCGAGCAGGCGGTGGCCAGCGCCGACGGCATCGACTACATGACCAGCAGCTCCGTCCAGGGGCAGAGCACGGTCACGGTCTACGTCAAGCTGAACTACGACCCCAGCCAGGCCATGACCGACGTCATCGCCAAGGTGCAGCAGGTCAAGTACCTGATCCCCAAAGAGGCGAACGACCCGGTCATCACCAAGTCCACGGGCGACACCACGGCGGTGATGTACCTGAGCTTCGCGTCCAAGGAACTGCCGGGCTCGGCCATCTCCGACTACCTCACCCGCGTGGTGCAGCCGCTGATCGCAACGGTGGACGGCGTCGCCTCGGCCGACATCCTGGGCGGCCAGACCTTCGCCATGCGCCTGTGGCTGGACCCCAACCGCATGGCGGCGCGTGGCGTCTCGGCCGACGACGTGGCCAACGCCCTGCGCAACAACAATGTGCAGTCCGCGCCGGGCCAGGTGAAGGGCCTGTTCACCGTGTCCAACGTCACCGCCGACACCGACCTGACCAGCGTGGAGGATTTCCGCCGCATGGTGGTGAAGGCCTCGGGCGGGGCCGTGGTGCGGCTGGAGGACGTGGCCTCCATCTCGCTGGGGGCGCAGAACACCAACAGCGCCGTCATGTTCAGCGGCCTGAACGCCGTGTTCATCGGCGTGCAGGTGACGCCCACGGGCAACCCGCTGCAGATGGTGCAGAACGTGCGCGAGAAGATCCTGCCGGAGATTCAGCGCAACCTGCCGCCCGCCATCGAGATGAAGGTGGCCTATGACGCCACCAACTTCATCAACGCCTCGATCAGCGAGGTGGAGCACACGCTGATCGAAGCCATCGGCATCGTCATCGTCATCATCTTCCTGTTCCTGGGCTCGCTGCGGTCGGTGCTGATCCCCGTGGTCACAATCCCGCTGTCGCTGATCGGCGCCTTCAGCCTGATGCTGGCGGCGGGGTTCAGCCTGAACCTGCTGACCCTGCTGGCCATGGTGCTGGCCATCGGCCTGGTGGTCGACGACGCCATCGTGGTGGTGGAAAACGTCTACCGCCACCTGGAGGAGGGCAAGACGCCGGTGCAGGCGGCCCTGGTCGGCGCCCGTGAGATCGCGGGCCCCGTCATCGCCATGACCATCACGCTGGCGGCGGTCTACGCCCCCATCGGACTGCTGGGCGGCGTCACCGGCGCGCTGTTCCGCGAATTCGCCTTCACCCTGGCGGGTGCGGTGGTCATTTCCGGCGTGGTGGCGCTGACCCTGTCGCCCATGATGGCGTCGGTGCTGCTGCCCAAGGGCGGCGACCACACCGCCTTCTCGCGCTTCGTCGATCGCGCCTTCAACGGGCTGGCCAACTTCTACGAACGCCGCCTGACCCGGGCGCTGGACTATCGCCCCGTCATCCTGCTGTTCGCCGTGGTCGTGCTGGCCAGCATCCCCTACCTGTACCTGAACGGCCGGTCGGAACTGGCCCCGGAAGAGGACCAGGGCATCCTGTTCAGCATGTTCAAGGGCCCGCAATACGCCAACATCGACTACACCCAGCATTACGCCCAGCAACTGGACGCCGCCGGCGGCACCCTGCCCGAGGGGCGGGAACGCTTCCTGATCAGCGGCACCTCCGGCACCAGCCAAGGCATCGCCGGCGTGCTGCTGAAGCCGTGGGGAGAACGGGACCGGCCCATCCAGGAATCACTGGCGGCGCTGCAGGCGGCGTTCAACCAGGTGCCCGGTGAAAAGGCCCTGGTGTTCAACCTGCCGCCCCTGCCCGGCACCACCGGCGGCCTGCCGGTGCAGATGGTGCTGAACGGCACCCAGGGCTTCCCTGCCATCTATGAGGCGATGGACAAGATCAAGGCCGCCGCCGTCGCCAGCCACAAGTTCCTGGTGGTCGACAGCGACCTTGACTACAACACGCCGGTGGTGCGCATCCACATCGACCGGGCCAAGGCCAACGAGATGGGCGTCACCATGGCCAGCATCGGCGACACCCTGGCCCTGATGGTGGGTGAGAACTACGTCAACCGCTTCAACCTGCAGGGCAGGTCGTACGAGGTCATCCCCCAGGTGCCGCGCATCGACCGCCTGACGCCGGACAAGCTGACGCGCTTCTACGTCACCTCCGTCACCGGCGACCAGGTGCCGCTGTCCACCTTCCTGCGCCTGGAAGAGGGCACGGACCCCAACGCCCTGACCCACTACAACCAGATGAACTCCGCCACCTTCCAGGCCGTGCCCATGCCGGGCGTGTCCATGGGCGAGGCGGTGGCCTTCCTGGAAGACCAGGTGAAGCAGCTGCCGGCGGGCTTCAGCCACAGCTACCTCAGCCAGACCCGGCAGTTCGTGGAGGAAGGCAACCAATTGGCCATGACCTTCGGCTTCGCGCTGATCGTCATCTTCCTGGTGCTGGCGGCGCAGTTCGAAAGCCTGCGCGACCCGCTGGTCATCCTGGTCAGCGTGCCCATGTCCATCTGCGGCGCGCTGATCCCGCTGTTCATCGGCATCACCTCGATCAACATCTATACCCAGGTGGGTCTGGTGACGCTGATCGGCCTGATCTCCAAGCACGGCATCCTGCTGGTGGAATTTGCCAACGAGATGCAGGTGAAGGAAGGGCTGGGTCGCCGGGAGGCCATCCTGCACGCCGCCCGCGTGCGCCTGCGCCCCATCCTGATGACCACCGCCGCCATGGTGGTGGGCCTGCTGCCCCTGCTGATCGCGTCGGGTGCCGGTGCCGCCAGCCGCTTCTCCATCGGCCTGGTGGTGGTGACCGGCATGTCCATCGGCACGCTGTTCACCCTGTTCGTCCTGCCGGCGGTCTATACCCTGCTGGCCAAGGACCACAAGGCGGCCGCCAACTCACGCCGCCTGCAGGAGATCGCCGAGGTCGCGTGACGGCGCGTCAGCGGTGCTGAGTCTGGAAACGGCCGGGGACGTTCCCCGGCCGTTTTCTTTTTGGACACCGCCTCATCTCCTGGCCAAACGGCCAACCCCTTTCGCGCCGGGGCGGCTGCGTTGACATAAGAACAAAAGAAGAACAATATCGGCCCTGGGGGACTGGCGCGCCGTGCTGGCCGGCGGCCCCGTCGCGGGACCTCCCCGTACGCGCCAGCACCCGGAAAATCATTAGGTCTGGTATCGGCGGAGGGCTGCCGTGGTGCGCGTGTTCATATCCTATTCCCATGTCGACGAGGCGTTGCGCGACCGGCTGGAGGTGCATCTGGCGCCGCTGAAGCGCCAGGGTGTGGCGGTCTGGCACGACCGGCGCCTGCTGGCCGGCGACGCGCTGGAGGACGGCATCGGCACCGCCTTGGCCGAGGCGGACGTGGTGCTGCTGCTGGTCAGTCCGGATTTCCTGGCCTCCCCCGCCTGCCATGACGGGGAGATGCAGCACGCGGTGGATCGCCACCGGGCGGGACGGGCGCGCGTCATCCCTGTCATTCTGCGGGCCTGTGACTGGCTGTCCACGCCCCTGCGCCACCTGCTGGCGGTGCCGCGCGACGGGCGGCCGGTCACGCTGTGGCCGGACCAGGACCAGGCCCTGCACGAGGTCGCGCTGGCCATCCGCCGGGCCGTGCTGGAACGCACCCCCCTGGCCAGTTGAGACGGGGGACGGTGCGCTCAGTCGCGGCCGGAAGCGCCGCCCATCACCACCACCGGCGTCCAGCCCCGCGGGCGGTCGCCAGCCAGGCGCATGGAGGGCACGCCGTCGCCGGCGCGATCCAAATCGACAATTTCTCGCAATCTGCGAGCCAAAATGGGATCGCCGGCGGCGTCCAGTTCATCAGCCGCCCGCTCCAGTTTGCGGCGGATTTCCTCGGCATCATAGGGGATGATGTTTTCCATGGCGGCACCTGTGACACTCATACATACGCCGTTAACGCAAGGCGCGTGCCATCCGGGCCGCGTCACAAATGCGACATCAAGCGACTGTCGCGCCGCGCGGGCCGACGTGGTAGGCAAAGGCGTCCACGCGTCGTCACGGCCCCCTTCTTCCAAGGGCCAGTTCTGTCAGGAAAATCCGCAACAATGTCCCCCGTCCTGATCACCGGCAGCGCCGGGTTCATCGGCAACCATGTGGCCTTGGCCCTGCTGCGGCAGGGCGTGCCGGTGGTGGGGCTGGACAACCTGACCCCCTACTATGACGTGGCGCTGAAAGAGGCGCGGCTGGACCGCCTGCGGCCTTTCCCCGGCTTTACCGAGGCGCGCATCGACCTGGCGGATCGCGCCTCGGTGGCGGCCTTGTTCGACAGCCACCGCTTCGCCCGCGTGGTCCATCTCGCGGCCCAGGCCGGTGTGCGCTACAGCCTGGACCATCCGGCGGCCTATGTGGACAGCAACCTGGTGGGCTTCGCCAACATCCTGGAAGGCTGCCGTGCCGCCGCCGTGGCCCATCTGGTCTACGCGTCCACCAGTTCGGCCTACGGGGCCAGCACCGCCATGCCCTTCAGCCCGCACGGCGGGGCCGACCATCCCCTGACGCTTTATGCCGCCACCAAGCGCGCCAATGAGCTGATGGCCCATTCCTACAGCCACCTGTTCCATATCCCCGTGACCGGCCTCAGGCTGTTCACCGTCTACGGTCCCTGGGGCCGGCCGGACATGGCGCTGTACAAATTCGCCCAGGCCATCGTGGAGGGCCGGCCCATCGAGGTGTATGGCGAGGGGCGCATGCGGCGCGACTTCACCTACATCGACGATGTGGTGTCCGCCATCCTGGGCCTGCTGGACCGCGTCCCCACGGTCGACACCGCCTGGGACGCCGCCAAGCCCGACCCGGCCAGCAGCGGCGTGGCGCCCTATCGCCTCTACAATGTCGGCAGCGACCGGCCCGTGGACCTGATGCGCTATGTCCGCCTGCTGGAGGAGAATCTGGGTATGACGGCGGACATACGCCTGCTGCCCATCCAGCCGGGCGACGTGCCCGCCACCTGGGCCGATATCGACGACCTGGCGCGCGATATCGGCTACGCCCCCGCAACGCCGGTGGAGGAGGGCGTGGCCCGTTTCGTCGCGTGGTTCCGCGCCTATCACGCGGCCCAGCAGCCGGGCTGACGGGACGTCAGGCGACCTCGACCGGGTCCAGCACCATAGCCGTGCGCTCAGCCACATCGTTGATCTTGGACAGGTAATGCTGGAAGTGGGCGGTGGCGCGGTGCGCGGCGATGGCAGCGTTGTCCACGTAGAGTTCGTCCAGCACGAAACGGTTGGGATCGGCCTGGTCCTGCCAGATATCCCAGCGCAGGTTGCCGGGCTCGCCCCGCGACGGCGCCACCATGCCGGCCAGCAGGGCCTTCAGCTCATCCAGCTTGCCCGGTCGGGCGATGAGGACGGCCGTGATCTTCACGGGATGGGTCATGGATTTGTTCCTTTCCAAAGGGGTCGGGATAGGGGTGGATGTTCAGTCGGCATGGGCCACCGTGGCCTTCCACGACAGATAGGACAGGATGGTCCATAGCCGCCCCGCGTGATCATGCCGACCGGACAGATGCTGCTGCCAGAGGGCCGAGGCCACCGGGCCCTGGATCAGCCCGTCGCCGGCGGCGCCGTCGATCAGCCCCGCCGCCCAGTCGCGCAAGGGGCCGCGCAGCCACGTGCCCAGGGGGGCGCCGAAGCCGGTCTTGGGGGCGGCCACGACGCCTGAGGGGGGGCCCGGCGGGATACGGTCCGCCAGCAGGCGGCGCAGCATCCACTTGCCCCGCCCCCCGCGTAGACGCTGGTTCAGCGGCAGGCGCAGGCCCCATTCCACCACCCGCGGGTCCAGCAAGGGGGCCCGCGCCTCCAGCCCCGCGGCCATGCTGGCGCGGTCCACCTTGACCAGCACGCCGTCGGGCAGGTAGCGGGCCAGGTCGCGCAGCTGCAGGCGGAGGGCGGGGTCGCCGCCGTTGGGCAGGGATATGGCGGGCAGGGATATGGCGGGCAAGGCCAAGGCAGGGCCGGACGGCGCCCGGCCGCCGCGCAGGAGGACATCGGCCTTCATGCCCAGCATGGCGATATAGGCCGCTTCCTCATCCGCCGCCGCCACAGCGGCCAGGAACTTGCCCACCTTGTCGGCCGGCTGGCGCAAGTGCGGCCTCAGCAGGTGGGCGGCGGCGTCGATCCAGGCGTCGGGCACGGCCGCGTCCAAGCGCGCCAGCCCCTGGCGCAGCCAGCGCGGCCGCTGGCGCCAGCGGGCGACGGCCCCCGCCCACAAATGCCGGGAATAGCCGCCAAAAGCCTCGTCCCCCCATCCCCCGACAGCGCCACCGTCACCTGCTGGCGCGCCAGGCGGCACAGCAGGGCGGTGGGAATGGCGGAGATGTCGGCGAACGGCTCGTCATACATGCCGGCCAGGTTGGGCACCAGGTCCACCGCGTCGGCGGCGGTCACACGCAGGGTGGTGTGATCGGTGCCCAGGGCCCGGGCCGTGGCCGCGGCGGCGGCGGACTCGTCGAAGGCCGCCTCCTCGAACCCGATGGTGAAGCTGCGGATGGGGGTGGCGCTCTGTTCCTGCATCAGGGCCGCCACCAGGGCGCTGTCGATGCCGCCGGACAGGAAAACGCCCAAGGGCACGTCCGACACCATGCGCCGGCGCACGGCATCGGCCAGCAGGTCGCCGGTCAGGCGCAAGGCCTCGGAATCCGGCAGCGCCAGCGGTTCGGCCAGGGCTTGGCGGCCAGCCTCCGCCACGGACCAATGGGCCCGCGTCTCGGACGCGCCGTCCGCCGACAGGATCAGGCAGGTGCCGGGGGGCAGTTGCCGGATGCCGGTGAAGGCGGTTCGCGGCGCGGGAATGAAACCGTGGCGGAAATAATCGGCCAGCGCCGCCTCGTCCGGCACGGCGCGATAGCCCAGCTCGGCGCGGATGGCCTTGAGTTCGGACGCGAACAACAGCACGCCGTTGGCCAGCGACCAATACAGCGGCTTTTCCCCCAGGCGGTCGCGCACCAGCATCAGCCGGCGCTCCGCCGCCAGCCAGATGGCGAGGCCGAACATGCCGTTGCAGGCGGCCAACGCCCGATCAGCCCCCCAGCGGGCGATCGCCTCCACCAGCACCTCGGTATCGGAATGGCTGCGGAAAACCACGCCCTCGGCCAGCAATTGCCGGCGCAAATCCTGGTAATTGTAGATTTCGCCGTTGAAGGCGATGGTCACGCGCCCATCGGCGGACGTCATGGGCTGGTGGCCCAACGGGGACAGGTCGATGATGGCCAGGCGGCGGTTGGCCAGGGCCACGCCGGCGGCGTCATCCTGCCAAACGCCCCGGTCATCGGGCCCGCGATGGGCCAGGCGGTCGATCATCACCCCGGCCTGGCGCGCCAGCCGGGCGCCGTCCGCGCCGCCGAATACCCAAAGCCCCGCAATGCCGCACATGGTTCCGCCCTGTGATTCCGGATCCCCTGACCGGGGGAGGTTCAGGAATACAGGGCCTTACCGGTGGCCCGCCAGCGAATTGCATCGGCGGTGGGCGTGCAGGTCGACATCAAGGTGACGAGGGCCGGGCCTTCGTCAGGTTTCCTAAAATACATGTATATAGTGTTATATTTAACATAATACATGTTGACTAAGTCATTATAGCGAAAACATACTGACGCAGATCGTATTTAAGCGAGGGTGCCATGGCCGCCAGTTCCGCCCCGACGCCGACTGAGGATGGGTCCGTTTTCGTGCCGGACGATGTGCCGCCGGCGTTGGCGGAACTGTTGCGCGACATAGGGCCGCCCCGCTTTCGCGACGTGCCGTTGGATGCCTTGCGCACCGGCTATGTCGAAAGCCGCCGCCCGCTGGCTCCGGAGCCGCCGACCCTGGCCTCGGTCATGGACCAGATCATCGGTGGGCCGGCCGGCCCCTTGCGGGTGCGGGTGTATCGCGCCAGTTTCGGCTGGCGTCCGGTGCCGGCGCTGCTGTTCCTGCACGGCGGCGGCTGGACCATCGGCAATCTGGAAAGCCACGACATCCTGTGCCGCCAGTTGGCCGCCGCCTCCGGCCATACCGTGGTGGCGGTGGATTATCGCCTGGCCCCGGAACACCCCTATCCCGCGGCGCTGGACGACGCCTGGGCCGCCCTGACCTGGTTGGCCGCCAGTGCCGAGCGGTTGGCCATAGACCCGCTGGCCATCGGCGTGGCCGGCGACAGCGCGGGCGGCAACCTGGCGGCGGTGCTGGCCCTGAAGGCCCGGGACGAGGGCGGGCCGCACCTGAAGACCCAGGTGCTGATCTACCCCTGCACCGATCTCACCGCCGACCGCCCGTCGCACCACCGCCGCGCCACCGGCTATCTCATGAGCCGGGAGCAGTACCTGTGGTACGTGGACAATTACACGGCCGGCGCCGACCGCCGCGACTGGCGCCTGTCCCCGCTGCTGGCCGACAGCCTGGCGGACCTGCCCCCGGCCGTCATCCTCACCGCCGGCCTGGACGTGCTGCAGGATGAGGGGCGGGAGTATGCCGCCCGCTTGGCCGGCAGCGGCGTGCCGGTGCTGCACACCGTCTATCCCGACATGGTGCACGGCTTCATTACCCTGGGCGGCCGGCTGCCCCAGGCGCAAAAGGCGGTAAGCGACATCGCCAAGGGATTGGCATCCTTCGACATTTACAATTTCATCGACGGCGCCGGCATCTGATACGCTGCCCCCGGCAAAAGGGGGCACGACGGATCATGGCAACCAAGGGAACGCCGGCGGTGCGCGCGGTGGAGGCGGCGGGCGTCGCCTATCGTCTATTGGAATACGACTACGACCCCAACGCCGCCGCCATCGGCTTGGCGGCGGCTGAGGCGTTGGGCCTGGACCCCGCGCTGGTCTACAAGACGCTGGTCTGCCAGTTGGAGGGCGGCCCGGCCCCGGGCTTGGCCTGCGCCATCATTCCGGCGGCGGCCCGGCTGGACCTGAAGGCCCTGGCCGCAGTCGCCAAGGTCAAGAAATCCGACCTGGCGCCCCAGGCGGTGGCGGAGCGCAGCAGCGGCTACGTCGTGGGCGGCATCAGCCCCCTGGGCCAGCGCCGCAAGTTGCCCACCTTCCTGGACCGGTCGGCGGAAGCGTTGGCGGAAATCATCGTGAACGGCGGCCGGCGCGGCCTGCAACTGGCGCTGGCCCCGGCCGACCTGATCAAGGCAGCCGACGCCCAGTGGGCCGATATCACCGTGCGGTGAGACGGGCTGCAGGAAGTAGGCGGCCATAGTCATTCGGGGCCGCTAGTAAACCCACCCGCATGAACTTTTCATGCCCCGTTGCCAAAGGCGGCGACCGGATTGAACATGAGGCCATCCTGACGGTGCGGGTATACGCCGTCGGAGGGAGAGCCCATGCGCGAAACCAGCCGCCTCGCCCCGGTACTGCGTGCGGTCGGGATGATTTGCATCGTGTTTCTGGCCGCCCTGTTCACTACCGGGCGCGCCCAGGCCGCTGACGCCGCGCCTGGCACGGACACGCCCCTGGTCATCGTCTATCCCCGCTATAGCGACGATGGGGAGGATACGCGCAGCCTCTATCCCCTGGGGCTGCTGCGCCTGGCCCTGGACAAGATGGGCGTGCGCTATGAGCTACGGCCCAGCGAAAGGGTGATGGGCCATTCCCGCGCCATCGCGGCGCTGCGCGCCGGCGCGGAGGTCAACATCGTCTGGACGGGCACCACGGCGGAGATGGAGCGGGAGTTGAACCCGATCCGCATGCCGTTGACCCGGGGCCTGCTGGGCCATCGGCTGTTCATCATCCGCAAGGCGGACCAGGACCGGTTCTCCGCCGTCCGCACGCTGGAGGATTTGCGCCGGCTGACCGCCGTCCAGGGGATGGGCTGGCCGGACGTGGACATCATGCGCGCCGCCGGCCTGCCGGTGGAGGCGCTGCGGTATGATCTGCTGTATTCGGTTTTGCAGCACGGTCGCGTGGATTACCTGCCGCGCAGCGCTTTTGAAATCTATGGGGAGCTGGCGTCACGCCAGGCGGCCTTCCCCGACCTGACGGTGGAGAAATCCCTGGTGCTGGTCTATCCCTTCGACATGTATTTCTTCACCCGCAAGGAAGACAGCGCCCTGGCACGGATTGTGGAGCGGGGGTTGCTGCAGGCCTATCAGGATGGTTCCTTCCTGAAGTACTTCAACAACGCCCCCTTTATCCGCCAGTTGATGGCGAACGCGGACTTGGAAGGGCGGCGGCGCATCGTCATTCCCAACCCCTTGCAGTCGCCGGAAACGGCGGCCCTGCCCAGTAACTATTGGCTGGGGGGCCAGCCGCCCTGACACCAGGTCTTTGGCGCCTCACGGCCGGACAAAGGACGCCAACGCCCCGGCGAGACGGTCCATCGCATCCGGGTCCGGCGGCAGGCCCAGGCGCAGCCAGCCCTCGCGGCCGGGATGCTCGGGGAACGGCCGGGTCCACACACCGCACTGGGCCAGGTGCCGCCACAGGTGCCGGGCATCTCCGGCGTCCAGCAGGCGATAGAGGGCGGTGCCGCCCACGATCGGCACGCCCGCCCCGCGCACCACGGCGTCCAAGGCATCGGCCGCCCCGGCCAGCCGGCGCCGGGCCCCCGCCTGCCATTCCAGATCGGCCAGCGCCGCAGTGCCCACAGCCAAGGCGGGGCCGCTGACAGCCCAGGAGCCCAGGCCCGCGCGCACGGCATCCAGCAGCGGCGCCGGCGCCAGGATGAAACCCAGGCGCAGGCCGCCCAGGCCGAAGAACTTGCCAAAGGACCGCAGGATGATGAGGCCCGGCCGGCCGGCATGGCCGCACAGGCTGCGGCCGGGATCGAGATCGGCGTAGGCCTCGTCCACCACCAGCCAGCCCCCGCGCGCGGCGAGGTCGGCCGCCCGGTCGAGCAAATCCGTCGGGCTCCAGGTCCGGCCGTCGGGATTGTTGGGGTTGCACACCACCAGGACGTCGGTGGTGCCCGGCGCACCGTCTGGCGTCGCCACCCCCTGTACCCGGTGGCCGCCAGCGGCCCAGGCGCGGGCATGGTCGCCATAGGTGGGGCCGACGATGGCGACCTCGCCCGGGGGACGCAGCCGCGGCAGGGTCTGGATCAGCAGTTCCGAACCGGGCGCCGCGACCAGGCTGTCCGGCCCTGGCGCGCCATAGGCACCGGCCGCCGCCGCCAGCAGGGCATCCAGGGCGCCCCGCGTGGGCAGGGCGGTCCAGGCGGCGGGGGCCAGGGCCGGCAGCGGATAGGGCCAGGGGTTGATGCCGGTGCTGAGGTCGATCCAGGGTGCCGGCGCCTCCGGGAACAGGCGGGCGGCCTGGGTCAGGTCGCCGCCATGCCGGATGCCCTCACGCCGGATGCCCTCACGCCCCTGCGGCGCGGCAGCGTCGTTCATGCTAAACCCCTGGTCCATGATGCTCTTTCCCGCCCTGTATCCCGCCCTGCCCTGGATGACCCTGGCCGCCCTGGCGCTGGAGGCCCTGTGTGGCTATCCCGATGCGCTGTACGCCCGCATCCGCCACCCGGTGGTGTGGCTGGGCGCCCTCATCGGCCGGCTGGACCGCGCCTGGAACCGGACCGGCCAGCCGGCGATGGCGCGCAAGATGGCCGGCGTGGTGGCGGAGTTGGTGCTGGTGGCCGTGGCGCTGGCCGTCGGCATCGCGATGCAGGCGCTGCTGTCCCGGTTGGGCGGATTTTGGGGCACCCTGGTCACCGGCCTGGCCGCCAGCAGCCTGCTGGCGCAGCGCAGCCTGCACCGCTTCGTCGCCGCCGTGCCGAACGCCCTGCGCCAACGCGGGCTGGAGGGTGGCCGGGAGGCGGTGTCCCATATCGTCGGCCGCAACCCCGCCAGCCTGGACGAAGCCGGGGTGGCCCGCGCCGCCATTGAAAGCCTGGCGGAGAACTTCTCTGACGGGGTGGTGGCGCCGGTCTTCTGGCTGGCGGTGGGCGGGCTGCCGGGGCTGCTGGCCTACAAGGCCATCAACACCGCCGACAGCATGGTGGGCCACCGCACCCCCCGGCATGAGGCCTATGGTTGGGCGGCCGCCCGGCTGGACGACCTGGTGAACCTGCCGGCCTCGCGCCTGACCGCCCTGCTGCTGATCCTGGCGGCCTGGACGCGGGGCGGCGCCGGAGCCAGGGCGGCCCTGGCCGCCGTGCGGCGGGACGCCGGGCGGCACCGCAGCCCCAACGCCGGCTGGCCGGAAGCGGCCATGGCCGGCGCCCTGGGCCTGAGGCTGGCGGGACCGCGCACCTATGGCGACGTGCGGGTGGAGGATCACTGGATGGGCGACGGCCGGGCCGAGGCCACGGCCACCGACATCGACGCCGGGCTCAGCCTCTACCGCCGCAGCCTGGCCCTGCTGTGGGGCCTGGCGCTGGTGGTGGCGCTCTAACCCCCTCATCGCTGGAACAGCACCTCGGACAGCGGGTGCCGGTGTTCCCAGTGCGCGCGCTCCAGTTCCGGCACATCGTCGGGCTCGGCGGGATAGCCGATGCAGAGATAGCCCACCAGCCGCCATCCCCCCGGCACCTCCAGCAGGCCGTTCATCACCTCCGGCCGCAGGATGGAGACCCAGCCCAGGCCCACACCCTCCGCCCGCGCCGCCAGCCACAGGGTCTGTATGGCCGCGACGGCGGAGTAGGCCAGGGTCTCCGGCATGGTGCGGCGCCCCAGGCCCGCGCCCTGTCCCGGATCGGGATCGACGAAGACCGCCAGGTGGCAGGGCGCCTCGCGCAGGCCGGCCAGCTTGAGGCTGGCGTACAGGTGGGCGCGATCCTGCGACTGGGCGGCCAGCGCCTCGGCGTTGCAGCGCTCGAACTCCGTCCGGATGGCGTCGCGGCGGGCGGGATCATCCACCCGGACGAAGCGCCAAGGCTGGCTGAGCCCCACGGACGGGGCCAGGCAGGCCAGGTCCAGCAGGCGTTCCAGCAGACCATCGGGCAAGGGATCGGTGCGGAAGCGCCGCACGTCGCGCCGCCAGACCAGCAGATCGCGGAAATGGGACCGGAAATCGGAATCGAAGTCCGGGCAAGGCTTGTCGGGTGCGTTCATCGGCTGATGGCCCATAGCGCGTCGAGATCCAGGTGGCGTTCGGCGGCCTCGGCCAGTTCGTCCAACGCCGCCTCCACCGTACCATCATAACTGTCCAGGCCGGGGGCCGCGTTCCATCGCCGCAGCCAAGCGGCCCGCTGGTCGTCATGCCCGAACAGGCCGTGGACATAGGTGCCGGCGATGCGCCCATTCAGGCTGACCGCCCCCTCCGCCACCCGGTCACCGCCGTCGGTATCCAGATGCAGCAGCGGCCGGGCCCGGTCCGGGCCCTGGGTCACGCCCAGGTGCATTTCATAGCCGGTCAGCGCCGCGCCGGTGGCGGCGTCGCGGCCCGTCACGGCGCGCAGGGTCTTGGCCGGCGCCAGCACTGTTTCCACATCCAGGTAGCCCAGGCCCGGGGCGGCGCCCGGCGGTCCCTCGATACCATCGGGGTCGGCCACGGAACGGCCCAGCATCTGATAGCCGCCGCACAGGCCCAGGACCCAGCCGCCGCGCCGCGCATGGCCGGCCAAGTCGATATCCCAGCCCTGGGCGCGGAAAAAGGCCAGGTCGGCCAGCGTGGCCTTGGAGCCGGGCAGGATGACCCCGTGGGCATCGCCCGGCAGGGGGCGGCCGGGCGGCACCATCTCCACCGTCACGCCCGGTTCCAGCCGCAGGGGGTCGAGGTCGTCGAAATTGGCGATGCGCGACAGCATGGGCACGGCGATGCGCAACGCCCCGCCGGATAGCCGCCGGGCCCAGTGCGCCAGGTCCATGCCGTCCTCGGCCGGGAGGCGGGCCGCCGCCGGCTGATGCGGCAGGACGCCGAAGCAGGGCCAGTGGGTGCGCGCCTCGATCTCCGTCACGCCCTTGTCGAACAGGCGCACGTCCCCCCGGAACTTGTTGATGAGGAAGCCCCGGATCTGGGCGCGGTCGTCGGTATCCAGGACGCGATGGGTGCCCACCAGGCTGGCGATGACGCCGCCGCGATCGATGTCGCCGGCCAGCACCACCGGCACGCCGGCGGCGCGGGCGAAGCCCATGTTGGCGATGTCGCCCGCGCGCAGGTTGGTTTCGGCGGGGCTGCCCGCCCCTTCCACCACCACCAGGTCGCACTGGCCGCGCAGGCGGTGGAAGCTTTCCAGCACGGCTGGCAGCAATTCCCCCTTGCGGCGCTGATAGCTGGCGGCGCCGGCGGTGCCCACCACCCGGCCCCGCAGCACCAGTTGCGCGCCAACGTCCGTCTGGGGCTTCAGCAGCACCGGGTTCATGTCGACCGACGGCGGCACGCCGCAGGCGCGGGCCTGAAGCGCCTGCGCCCGCCCGATCTCCCCCCATCCGGGGTGACGGCGGCGTTGTTGGACATGTTCTGCGGCTTGAAGGGCCGCACGCGCAAGCCGCGCCGGGTGTACGCCCGGGCCAGCGCCGCGACCAGCAGCGACTTGCCGACGTCCGAGCCGGTTCCCTGGATCATCAGCGCGCGGGCGCCCGGTGCTGCGTCCGCCATCAGAAGTCGATCCCGCGCTGCGCCTTGATGCCGGCCTGGAAGGGGTGCTTCACCGCCTGGAACTCCGTCACCAGGTCGGCGGCCTCGATGATTTCCGGCTTGGCGTTGCGGCCGGTGAGCAGGACGTGGGTGTCGGGCAGGCGGGTGTCCAGCCCGGCCAGGACCTCGGCCACGTCCAGGTAGCCATAGCGCAGGACGATGTTGATCTCGTCCAGCACCACCAGATGATATTGGGGATCGGCCAGCATGCGCCGGCCCAGGTCCCAGGCGCGGGACGCGGCGGCGATGTCGCGCGCCTTGTCCTGGGTGTCCCAGGTGAAGCCCTCCCCCATCACATGGTGGTCGATCAGGTCGGCGAAGCGCGCCAGCGCCGCCTGCTCCCCCGTCGCCCAATTGCCCTTCACGAACTGGATGAAGCCAACGCGCAAGCCGTACCCGGCGGTGCGCAGCATCATGCCCAGCGCCGCCGTGGTCTTGCCCTTGCCGGGGCCGGTATGGACCATCAGCAGGCCCTTTTCCTGCGTCGCCTGGGCCACGCGGGCGTCCTGCACCGCCTTGCGCTTGCGCATCTTCTCGCGATGGCGGGCGGCATCCTCGTCGGATGGGGGCTGTTCGGGCGTCTCGGTCATGCTGTCCTCCGTCTCCCGAGCTTATTTCACTTTCAGTGGCAGTCCCGCCACCGTGAGAAAGACCTGCGACGCCAGGACAGCCAAGCGCTGATGCAGGCGGCCGGCATGGTCGCGGAAGGCCCGGGCCAAGGCGTTGTCGGGCACGATGCCCAGGCCCACCTCATTGCCCACCAACACGACGGGCCCCGCGCAGGCGGCCAAGGCGTCCTCCAGCGCCACGAACGCCGCCGGCACGTCGCGCTCGGCCAGCATGACATTGGTCAGCCACAGGGTCAGGCAATCCACCAGCAGCGGGCCTTGGCCATGGCGCGCCAGGGCACCGGCCAGATCCAGCGGCGCCTCCACCGTGGTCCAGCCGGGCACGCGGTCGGCCTGATGCTGGCGGATGCGGTCCCGCATCTCATCATCCCAGGCCTGGGCGGTGGCGACATAGGTCCAGGGACCGGGCAAGCGTGTCACCAACCCTTCGGCGAAGCGGCTTTTGCCGGAGCGGGCGCCCCCCAGCACCAGGGTCACACCCGGCATGGCCTCGTACTCCACGGTCCCACCTCTTTCCCACCGACCGTCACCCATGATGGTCATGAAGGGCAAAAGAGCGCGAACGGGCGCGTCTGTCGAGTGTTCAAGGAAGACCGGGGCGTTGGCCCGGAGTCGCGGCTCGCGAAACGCCCAGCGCGGACGTTCCCCTCCCCCGGACCGCGATATGGGTCCGTGAAGGCGCCGACCACGGCAACCTTACGGCGATCCACCGCCACCCAGCATGGCGGCGAATTGCGACATTTTATCATAAATATGTAAGCAGCCCGCTTAGGCCTTGAACTTGGGCGCTAAGGTGGTACCTGTTAGGCCATACTGCCTATTACCTATGAAATAGGTCTAACCTGACCATGTCCCGCCCACCCGCTTTCCGCCTTGCCCGCCCGCTGGCGATTGGCCTCGCCCTGTGGGCCATCGCCCTGGTGGCGATCGAGGCGCAGGTAATAAGCGGACGCTTCGTTTCGGAATTCCATATCTATGCCGAGGCCACCTGGGCCTGGTGGCGCGGGGCGGAAATTTACGAGGACGGCATCAACGGCTTCCTCTATCTGCCGTCCAGCGCCGTCCTGTTCACGCCCTGGGCCTACCTGCCGCCGCTGCTCGGGGACGCGCTGTGGCGGCTGAGCCTGCTGGCCGCCTGTTGGTGGGGCGTCGCGCGGCTTTGTCGCCTACTGGCGCCGGTGGATTGGCAGCGGGTGTTCGGTGTCGCGCTGCTGGCGGCGCTGCCTATCGGGGTGGTCGACCTGCGCGGCGCCCAGACGGAATTCCTGATGCTGGGCCTGATGCTGGGCGGGCTGGCCGATATCGCCGAAGGCCGCTGGCGCCGCGCCGCTTTCCTGCTGGTGCTGGCGGGTGCCTTCAAGCCCCAGGCCTTGGCGCTGGTTCTGCTGGCCTTCGCCCTGTGGCCGGCGCTGCGCCTTCATCTGGCGCTATGGCTGGCGGCGGCGCTGGTTCTGCCGCTGGCGCATTGGAACCCCGGGTACGCCCTGGGCGAATATGGCCAACTGGTGCGCAAGACCATGAGCAGCGCCAACCCCGGCGGCGGCGTCTGGCATGATTTCGCCAACGGCCTGGCCACCCTGGGCCTGCCGCTGGACCTGGCCGTGCAGACCGCCATCCGCGCCCTGGCCGGCGGGGCCGTCCTGGTGCTGGCGCGTGGCACGGTCAGCCGCCTGCCCGCGCCGCGCGCCGGTGCCACGGTGGCGGCCCTGATCGTGACCTATCTGCTGTTGTTCAATCCCCGCACCGTGCTGGGCCATTTCGGCGACATGGCGCTGGTCGCGGGGGCATTCGCGGGCTGGGAGTTCCATGCGCGGCGCAACCGCGCGCTGGGCTGGGTGCTGGTACTGTTGTGCTTCGCCCTGACCACGCATGTCTGGACGCGGGGGCTGCACCAGGCCACCACCACCTGGTTCAAGCCGCTGCTGGCGTGCGGATTTGGTTTGTATGTGGTGCTGCGCTGGGTGCCGTCGCTGACCGATCCGACGCGCCCCGACAGCGATACGGCCGGGGAGGGCCTGGCAACCCAAAGCTGACCAATTTTACGCCCCCTTTTGGAAACTTGCAGTGACGCGCGCCACAGCGAGCGTGGGAGGGCGGCAATTTGTAACGGCATGCCTAAATTCGAGCCGCTGCGTATCGAAGTAGGTTCCCAACATCCTTTAAGCGCGTTAATTATTCCGGGCTGTGCCGGGCGGGGGGGCGACCCCGGCCCTTGGGCGTGGCGTTGCACTTTTTCGCATCGCGTTGCCGGAGCCCCCTCCCCATGTGGATTGTCGCCTACGCCCTCAGGCGCCCCTACAGTTTCGCCGTGCTGGCCGGCCTGATCACGCTGCTGGGCGTGCTGAGCCTGTTCAAGATGCCCACGGACATCTTCCCGGAGGTGGAAATCCCCACGGTCACCGTGGTGTGGAGCTATTCGGGCCTGGACGCGCAGGAGATGACGGGCAAGATCACCGCCTTTGGTGAACTGGCCATCATCAACACCGCCGACAACGTGGCGGAGGTGGAATCCGAAACGTCCAACGGCGTGGGCATCATCCGCACCACCTTCCAGCCGGGCGTGAACATCGACCTGGCCATTTCCCAGATCTCGGCCATCAGCCAGACAATCCTGAAGCGCATGCCCACCGGCACGCAGCCGCCGCTGATCGTGCAGTACAGCCGTTCTTCTGTGCCCATCCTGCAGCTGGCGCTGTCGTCCGACACCATGTCCGAGGCGCAGCTGTACGACTATGGCCGCATCACCATCCGCTCTCAGATCAGCGACATCCCCGGCCTGCGCCTGCCCCTGCCCTACGGCGGCAACGCGCGCCAGATCATGGTCGACATCAACCCGGACAAGCTGCGCAGCTATGGCCTGACGCCCAACGACGTCAACAAGGCCATCTCCGCCCAGAACCTGAACCTGCCCTCCGGCACCGCCAAGATCGGGGACACCGAGTACCAGGTGGGCCTGAACAGCTCGCCCATCGCCGTCGACACCTTCAACGACATCCCCCTGCGCGACGTGAACGGCCGCACCGTGTTCATGCGGGACGTGGCCAACGTGCGCGACGGCGCCGCCGTGCAGACCAACGTGGTGCACGCCGACGGCCAGCCCGCCGTGCTGCTGACCATCATGAAGCTGGGCGGCGCCAGCACCCTGGCCGTGGTGGACGAGGTCATGCGCCGCCTGCCGGACATCCGCAAGGCGGCCCCGGCGGGCATGCGCATCGAACCCCTGTTCGACCAGACCACCTTCATCAAGCACGCCATGGAGGGCATCCAGCACGAGGGCCTGATCGTGGGCGCGCTGGTGGCCATCCTGATCCTGCTGTTCCTGGGTGGCTGGCGCAGCACGGCCATCGTGCTGACTTCCATCCCGCTGTCCATCCTGACGGCGGTGACCGTGCTGTCGATGGCGGGCCACACCCTGAACGTCATGACCCTGGGCGGCCTGGCGCTGGCCATCGGCATCCTGGTCGACGACGGCACTGTGGCCATCGAAAACATCCATCGCCACATCAGCATGGGTAAACCCCTGCGCCAGGCCATCCTGGAGGGCTCGGACGAGGTGGCCTTCCCGGCGCTGGTGTCCACGCTGTGCATCTGCATCGTGTTCGTGCCCATCTTCTTCCTGCACGGCATCGCCAAGTACCTGTTCTCGCCGCTGGCCCTGGCCGTCATCTCCTCCATGCTGATGAGCTACGTGCTGTCGCGGACCCTGGTGCCCGCCATGGCCGCCTGGATGCTGCCGGCGGAACTGCGCGGCCACGGGCATGGCGAGGAGGACCATCAGGGCCACGTCGCCCCCGCCACGGGCCTCGCGGGCGCCTGGTCCCGCTTCCACGCCGGGTTCGAGCGCGGCTTCGAACGTCTGCGCCAGCGCTATCTGCGGGTGCTGGGCGGCGGCCTGTCCCGGCCCTGGGCGGTGACGGGTTTCGCCATCATCCTGCTGGTCTGCGCCGCAGCCACCGTCCCCTTCGTCGGCATGAACTTCTTCCCCGAGGTCGACGCCGGGCAGTTCCGCCTGCATGTCCGCACCCCGGCCGGCACCCGGCTGGAGGAGGCGTCGCGCCAGTTCGGCGCCATCGAGCGGGAGATCCGCAAGATCATCCCGCCGGAGGAGCTGGGCCTGATCATCGACAACATCGGCCTGCCCGACCCTGTGAACCTGGGCCTGACCGACAGCGTCACCGTCAGTTCCGCCGACGGCGAAATCCTGGGCGCCCTGACGGAGAAGCGGTCGCGCCCCACGCATGAGTATGTCGAGCAGATCCGCGCCATGGTGGCCAAGGATTTCCCGGGCGTGGAGATTTTCCAGAAGCCGGGTGACATCACCAGCCAGATCCTGAACGGCGCCGTCCCCACCCCCATCGACATCCGCATCATCGGCACGGCGCGCGGGCCCAACGCCCTGATCGCTGACGATTTGCGCCAGCGCCTGAAGAACATTCCCGGCCTGGTGGACGTGACCCTGCGCCAGGTGACATCCACCCCCGGCTATCGCATCGAAGTGGATCGCGCCCGCGCCGCCGAGCTGGGCCTGACCCAGAACGACGTGGCGCAGGAGGTGCTGGTGTCACTGGCGTCCTCGGGCGTGGTCAACCCCAGCTATTGGATGGACGTCAACTCGCTGGTGATCTACCCGGTGGTGGTGCAGTCGCCCCAGCGCCTGATCAGCTCACCGGAAGACCTGCTGAACACCCCCATCCACTCCACCCGCCTATCCACCCCGGTTCTGCTGCGCAACGTGGCCAAGCTGGTGCCGACCAAGGTGGCGGCGGACATCAGCCGCACCTCCTTCTCGCCGCGCTATGACGTCATCGCCAACGTCTCGGGCCGGGACCTGGGGTCGGTCGGCCGCGACATCACGGCCGCCATCGACGCCGTGCGTCCCCAGTTGAAGCCCGGCAACCGCATCGAGATGGGCGGCCAGATCAAGACCATGCAGCAGGCCTATGGCGACATCGCCACCGGCATGGCCCTGGCCGTGGTGTTCGTCTACATGCTGATGGTCGTGAACTTCCAATCCTGGCTGGACCCGCTGATCGTGCTGGGGGCCACCCCGGCCGCCATCCTGGGCGGCGCCGTGATGCTGCTGCTGACCGGCACCACCTTCAGCGAGCCCGCGCTGATGGGCATGATCATGGTCATCGGCGTCGCCACCGCCAACAGCGTGCTGATGGTGTCCTTCGCCAACCAGCGGCGTGAGCAGGGGCTGACGCCCCTGGACGCCATGGCGGAGGCCGGCGGCGCCCGCCTGCGCCCCGTCATGATGACGGCGCTGGCCATGGTGCTGGGCATGATCCCCATGGCCCTGGCGCTGAGCGAGGGCGGGGAGCAGAACGCCCCCCTGGCCCGCGCGGTGATGGGCGGCCTGCTGTTCTCCACACCCATGACGCTGCTGGCAGTCCCCGCCCTCTATGTCCTGCTGCACCGCCGGCGCCACGCCCTGGTCGCCGCCCACCCCGTTCCCGCCGGCTCGGCCGCCGAGTGATTTTAGGAGTTTGATGATGATGAGCGCCGCCCCTAAGACCACCGCCCGCCGCCGGACCTGGATGCTGGGCACCGCCGTCGTGGCCCTGGCCGCCATCGGCATGGTGTCGGCCCCGCACCTGGCCAGCGGCACCAAGGCGCCGCCGGAAACGCGGCCCCAGGCGCCGTTGCAGGTGAAGACCACCACGCCCAAGCCGGTGAAGTCGTCCGACGGCCTGCTGTTGCCGGCCCAGACCCAGGCCCTGACCGAGTACACCGTGTACGCCCGCGTCTCCGGCTATATCGGCAAGCGCCTGGTGGACATCGGCGACATGGTCAAGGCGGGCCAAACCCTGGCCGTGATCGAGGCCCCCGACCAGGACCAGCAATTGATGCAGGCCCGCGCGGCGCAACACCAGGCGGAGGCCAACCTGGCGCTGGCCAAGTCCAACTACGGCCGGTCCAAGTCCCTGCTCGGCGACGGCTGGGTGACGCGCGAGACCTATGACACCCGCGAGTCCGCCCTGAACGCCGCCCAGGCCGACCTGGAATCCGCCATCGCCAATGTGAAGCGGCTGGAACAGCTGACGGCCTACAAGACGGTGACCACGGCCATCGACGGCATCATCACCCAGCGCCTGGTGGAACAGGGCGATCTGGTGGTGGCCGACGCCAGCAGCGGCAAGGCGCTGTACCAGGTGTCGCGCCAGGATCACCTGCGCTTGGTCATCGACGTGCCCCAGGGCCAGGTGCCCGCCGTGGCGGTGGGCACCCCGGTGGACGCCAGCTTCGTGGAGTTTCCGGGCCGGACCTTCCCCGCCAAGGTGGTGCGCATCTCGCACGCGGTGGACAGCACCAGCGGCACCATGCGGGTCGAGGCCGACCTGCCCAACCCCGACCTGATCATCCCGGCGGGCATGCGCGGCAACGCCCGCTTCCCTCAGGCGGGCGCCCAGGTCCTGGCCCTGCCGGTGAACACCATCGTCACCCGGCCGGACGGCAAGCGCGTGGCCGTGGTCGACGGCGAAGGCAAGGTCCGCTTCCACGCCGTGACCCTGGGCCGCGAGTTCAACACCACGGTCGAGGTGGTGGGCGGTGTCAGCGACAAGGACCGCGTGGTGCTGAACCCCAACACCATGCTGAACGACGGCGACGCCGTGACGGTGGCGGAAGACGCCCCCAAGGACGCGGCCGCGAAGTAGGCCCCGCTTCCCGGCATCGGATAAGCAAACGGCCGCCCTGAAGGGCGGCCGTTTTTCTATGGCGCCATACCGTGCCAGCGCCAGGCATGACAGTGAAGCGGACTTTTACCAGGGCTCGCAGCCTTGGCACTCGATCGGGCTGGCGGCCGCCACCTTGCGTTCAGCCGTCACATGGCCGCTGGCATAGATGCCGATACCGGCGAGAACCAGGCAAGCCGCAGCGATCTTCTTGAAAGACATGACTTTTCCCCCATCATAGCGCCATCCGGAACCATCCCGGCGGCAGGCAAAAATCATGGAAAGCAAAGGCCGTGCCAGGCCGCCACGCCTCTACCATCAGGACAGTTTTCAGGTCCAGAAACGGCAAGGCATTGTTAATCCGTTAAGATTTGAGCTATTAGGGAAATGGCGACGCAGTCTAGGGCAATATTATTGTTGCCTATCGGCAATAACGTCTCTTGGCGCATAGGCAGAAATGACCCATCCTATCGTTCATTTCCGTGACTTGAGGGCCTGAGCCGTGGGCGCCACCGCGAGTTTAATTGGCAGCTTGTTCTTAAGCGTTATCGCGAGCGGTACTGCCCTGCCCGAGGCCACGGACCAGTCCAGCGGCAAGCCGGTTATTCAATTCCTCTACCCCGATGTAGGCCCCTTCCTACAAGGTGTTTCGGATGGCGAAGCCGTAAAAGGACCCATCGCCCACCGAGTAGAAGCTCTAGCCGCTGCGGCGGGATATGAAATTAGTTGGTTGGGGCCCATTCCGCGCAATCGCATCCTGGCAGATTTGCAGGATGGTCGTGTGGCCTGCACCCCCAACGTGATCAAGACTCCGGATCGGGAGGCGCGATTCAAATTCACCGCGCCCATCTTTCCTCAGATCGACTGGGTGGTCATCACCAAAAAAGACGCGAATTGGATTAAAGCCTATCCTACCGTCGAGGCGCTGCTGCGTGACAAAACCCGGGTTTACGGCAGCATGTTAGGGGCGTCCAAGGGGCCGGTTATCGATGCCATGACCGCTTCGGAAGCGACCCATGTGCGCCCCATTCGGGGCACACCATCCGACTTGGTGAAGATGATAACGTCCGGTCATATCGACTACACCATCGTTTCCGGTTCCGAGGACGCCAGAACAGCCGCCGTGGCGGCCGGCATAGACCCATCCGAAATTGTCTCTATTCACTTCCCCGAACTGTCCGCCGTTGGCGCGGGCCACATCATGTGCGCGCCGACGGTGAGCGATGAGGTGATCGCCGCATTCGACAAGGCCCTGGCAACGATGCCCTGAGCGGTCCTTGGACCAAGACGGGTGGACGGCGGCGGCGGGGCGGCCCATAAAGGCGGGACCTCTTGCCTTGTCTGGTATTTCCCGCCGCGATGACGCCCGATACCCCCCCTACCGCTGACGCCGAAGCCCATACCTGGGACCCCGACCTGCTGCTGGCCATCGCCACGACGGAAGAAGGCTGCGCCACGCTGGCCCAATTGGGGCTGGTGCGGCCGCGCCAGGCGGCGGCCATGGGCCTGCTGCCCCTGCCGCTGGTGCTGCCCGACAAAGAGCAAGTGTGGGTGGAGGCCGGCCGGCAGGAAGAGCTGCTGGCCGTCATTCAGCGCCGCGCGGCGGAGGCCGTGGCCCGGCCCGCCCTGCTGACCGCCGCCCGCCCGCCGCTGCGCGAGGCGGGGTTTGAGATCACCCCGGCCATCGTGCCCGACCGCGTGCGCATCACCCAGCGGCTGGAGGTGCGGCTGCCCAGCTTCCCGCACCCCTATCGCCTGAACGTGGACCGCACCTTTTCCGTCGGTGAGCTGTCGGACCTGGATGGCGCGGCCCTGGTCGATTTGGTCAGCACCGACGGCAAGCTGAATGGGCGCCGGCGCGACGCTGAAGGCAGCCTGGCCCGTCGCTTGACGGAAATCGAGGCCGAGGTTTCGAGCGACGCCGACGCCCTGGCCGAAATTCGGGATCGGCTGTGGCGGGCCACCCACCACCTGACGGACGCGCCATCGGTTCTGCGCCGCTGGGAGCGGGAGGTGGCGGGCTGGGCACAGGACCGCATCCACGCCCGTGGCCGCAGCTTCGTCGACAGCCATTTCGACCTGAAGCGCTATGAGGACCTGTTCCCCTTGGCGCGCAGCATGCCGCGCCGCCTGGTGCTGGTGGTGGGCCCGACCAACTCCGGCAAGACCCACCGCGCCATGCAGGCCCTGAAGGATGCCCGCAGCGGCGCCTACCTCGCCCCCTTGCGCCTGCTGGCGCTGGAGATCATGGACCGCCTGAACAAGGAGGGCGTGGCCGCCAACCTGGTGACGGGCGAGGAGGAAATCCGCGTGCCCGGCGCCCGCATCACCGCCTCCACGGTCGAGATGCTGGATCCCGAAAGCCGCCTGGACGTGGCGGTCATCGACGAGGTCCAGATGCTGGCGGATGCGGAGCGCGGCTGGGCCTGGTCCGCCGCCCTGGTGGGCGTGCCGGCGGAGACTGTGTTCCTGCTGGGCTCCCCCGACATCCGCCCGGTGGTCGAGCGCATGGCCCAGTATTTGGGCGAGCCCCTGGAGGTGGTGGAGCTGGAGCGCAAGACGCCCCTGAAGCTGATCGACCGCCGGCTGGAATGGAGCGACGTGCAGGCCGGAGACGCGCTGATCGCCTTTTCCCGGCGCGAGGTTCATTCCGTACGCGAAACAATCCGCGCCAAGGGCCTGAGCGCCGCTGTCATCTATGGCGCCCTGGCGCCCGAGGTGCGGCGGCGGGAGGCCGAGCGCTTCACCACCGGCGAGGCCGACGTGGTGGTGGCCACCGATGCCATCGGCATGGGCCTGAACCTGCCGGTGCGCCGCGTGCTGTTCACCAGCCTGGAGAAGTTCGACGGGCACGAGGTGCGGCCCCTGTCGGGGTCGGAGGTGCGGCAGATCGCCGGCCGCGCCGGACGCTATGGCAAGTTCGAGGTGGGGGAATACGGCGTGGTCGGGCGCGGCAGCCCCAACGCCCTGCGCCACATGTACAAGGCGGCGGATGAGAAGGTGCACGCCGCCCTGGCCCTGACCCTGCGGCCCACCCGCGCCATGATGGAACGCCTGGCCACCTACGTCGGCACCGACCGCCTGGTGCCGCTGGTGGATTGCTTCGCCGCCGCCGACACCAAGGGCTCGCCCTACGCCCTGGCCGACCTGGCGCCGGTGCGCAAGATGGCGGTGGCCCTGGATGCCCGCCGCCTGGACTTCGACCGCCGCCTGACCCTGCTGTTCATGCCGGCGGATCTGGACCGCGAGACCGACGCCGACCTGGTCTATGGCATCTGCCGCGCGCTGGAGCGGGAGCAGCCCCTGCTGCTGGACAACGTCGCCGGTAAGCGCATCGACAGCCTGGATGACCTGGGGTTGGAGGCGCAGTCACGCATCTGCGACCTCTATTACTGGGCGACGCGCAAGTTCCCCACCTACTTCCCCGACCGCGAGGCTGTCACCGAACGCCGCACCGCGGTGGCCGAGCGCCTGGCCCAGGTCCTGGCCATGCGCAGCCGCGCCCGCGCCGCCGGCGAGGGCCCCAACAAGCCCAAACCCGGCTTCCGCGGCGCGCCCCGCAAGCGCTATGGGCCCAAGCGGAAGTAACGATCAGGCGAAACTGAGGGCATGGGAGATTGCCGCCGCCGTGCTTTGCAGCGCCGGCAAGAACTCCTCCCGCAACTGCGCCTCGGTCACACGGGACGCATGGGTGCTGACATTCATGGCGGCGATGACAGCCCCGCCCCGGCCCCGGATGGGCACGGCGATGGAGCGCAGGCCCTCCTCCAGCTCCTGGTTCACCAGGGCCCAGCCCTGGGCGCCGGCCTGGCGCACGGCGGCCTTGACCGCGTCCGCCGCGATGCCCGGGGTGGCGGCCAGGATGGCGTCCAACTCGGCATCCGGCAGGGCCGACAGCAGCATCCGGCCCATGGACGTGCGGGCCGCCGGCAGGCGGGTGCCGATGCTGATCTCGATGGACATGATGCGCTTCATGGGCACGCGCACGACGTAGACGATGTCCGTGCCGTCCAGCACAGAGATGGAGCAGGATTCCTGCACCCGCCCCACCAGTTCCTGCATGAAGGGCTGGGCCACACCCGTCAGGGTCAGGGATGACAGATACGCCAGGCCCAGGTTCAGCACCTTGGGCCGCAGGCTGAACAGCTTGCCATCGAAGGCGACATAGCCCAGGGCGCACAGGGTGTGCAGCAGGCGCCGGGCGGTGGCGCGCGTCACCTCCGCCCGTTTCGCCACCTGGGTCAGGGTCATGGGCGTGTGGGTGGCGCCGAAGGCCTCGATAACCGACAGGCCGCGCGCCAGGGCGCGCACGAATTCGCCCCCCTCTTCCCCGTCTCCACATCCACGTCGGTCATCGGCCGCGCCTCCACCATGCAGGTGCATCGCCCACGGGCCGTTGACAGGCCGGGGCGCCAGGTTCATTGTAATGTTCATTATACGGACATTTGTACGCTAGACGAACAAAAAGATGCGGCCGCCGTAAAAAAAGCGGCCGATGACTTCCCCGGGGAGGGACGGCCAAAGACGACCCGCGCGATCGCCAACCAGGTGACCGCCATCAGGACGCCAGCCAGCCCCCTGCCCCCGCTATGACGGAGGAGTGCGTAGTCATGACTGAGGTCTTCATCTGCGATGCGATCCGCACCCCCATCGGGCGGTACGGCGGCGCCCTGTCGTCGGTGCGCGCCGACGATCTGGCGGCCGTGCCGCTGCGGGCGCTGATTGAGCGCAACGCCACGGTGGACTGGGACGCGGTGGGCGACGTCGTTTTCGGCTGCGCCAACCAGGCGGGTGAGGACAACCGCAACGTGGCCCGCATGGCCCTGCTACTGGCAGGCCTGCCCGTGGGCCTGGGCGGCACCACCGTCAATAGGCTGTGCGGGTCGGGCATGGACGCGGTGGCCATGGCCGCCCGCGTCGTGGCCCTGGGCGAGGCGGATTTGATGATCGCCGGCGGGGTGGAAAGCATGTCCCGCGCCCCCTTCGTCATGGGCAAGGCGGAGGACGCCTTTTCCCGCAAAGCGGAGATTTTCGACACCACCATCGGCTGGCGCTTCGTCAACAAGGCGATGAAGACGGCCTATGGCGTCGACAGCATGCCGGAGACGGGCGAGAACGTGGCCGAGGACTTCGGCATCAGCCGGGCCGACCAGGACGCCTTCGCCATCGCCAGCCAGCGGAAGGCCGCCGCCGCCCAGGCCCGTGGGCGGTTCGAGCGGGAGATCGTCCCCGTCACCATCCCCCAGCGCAAGGGCGACCCGAAGGTCGTCAGCGTGGATGAACACCCCCGCCCCGACACGACGCTGGAGGCGCTGGCCAAGCTGAAGGGCGTGGTGAAGCCTGACGGCACGGTGACCGCCGGCAACGCCTCTGGCGTGAACGACGGCGCCGCCGCCCTGCTGCTGGCGTCCGCCGAGGGCGTGCGCAAATACGGCCTGACGCCCCTGGCGCGCTTCGTGGGCGCGGCCACCGCCGGCGTGCCGCCGCGCGTCATGGGCATCGGCCCGGCCCCGGCGTCGCAAAAGCTGCTGGCCCGCCTGGGCCTGACCGTCAGCGACCTCGACGTGGTGGAGCTGAACGAGGCCTTCGCCAGCCAGGGGCTGGCCGTGCTGCGCCAACTGGGCATCGCCGACGACGACGCGCGGGTGAACCCCAACGGCGGCGCCATCGCCCTGGGCCATCCCCTGGGCATGTCCGGTGCCCGCCTGGTTGCCACCGCCGCCCATGAACTGGCCGGGTCGGATGCCAAGCGCGCCCTGTGCACCATGTGCATCGGCGTGGGCCAAGGCATCGCCAGCGTCATCGAACGGGTCTGATCACCCCCAGGCCGCAAGCGGGCTGGAAACCTAGGACAAGCCAAGGGGCGGATGCCCCGCCGGCGTTTGAGGAATAGGAATCGATGCTATCCAAAGTTCGTACTTCCGCCCTGGAAGCCCTGGCCGACGTCGGCGACGGCGCCACCGTCATGGTGGGCGGCTTCGGCAACGCCGGCATGCCCATGGAACTGGTGGACGCCCTGATCGAGCAGGGGGCCCGGGACCTGACGATCGTCAGCAACAACGCCGGCAACGGCACCACCGGCCTGGCCGCCTTGCTGGCGGCGGGCCGCGTGCGCAAGGTCGTCTGCTCCTTCCCCCGCCAGACTGACAGCTTCGTCTTCGATGAGCTGTACCGCGCCGGCAAGGTGGAACTGGAGCTGGTGCCCCAGGGCAATTTGGTGGAGCGCATCCGCGCCGCCGGCGCCGGCATCGGCGGCTTCTTCACCCCCACGGGCTATGGCACGCCGCTGGCCGAGGGCAAGGAGACGCGCGTCATCGACGGCAAAGGCTATGTCCTGGAATACCCCATCCGCGCCGACGTGGCCCTGATCAAGGGCCGGCTGGCCGACCGCTGGGGCAACATGGTCTTCCGCAAGACCGCGCGCAACTTCGGCCCCATCATGGCGTCCGCCGCCAAGGTGTCGGTGGCGCAGGTGGAGGAGATCGTGGAGCTGGGTACGCTGGACCCGGAAACCATCGTCCTGCCCGGGATATTCGTCAGCCGCGTGGTGGCCGTGGGCAAGTCCGCCCGCGCCGCCGCCTGAGGTCAAGGAGCCGGATCATGACCCAGACCCCAAGCTACACCGCCTGGACCCGCGACCAGATGGCCGCCCGCATCGCCAACGACATTGAGGACGGCGCGGTCGTCAACATCGGCATCGGCATGCCCGAACTGGTGGCCAACCACCTGTCGCCCAACAAGGAAATCCTGCTGCACAGCGAGAACGGCATCCTGGGCATGGGCCCCAAGCCCGCCGCCGACGCCGTGGACCCGGACCTGATCAACGCCGGCAAGCAGCCGGTGACCCTGCTGGACGGTGGCGCCTTCTTCGACCACAGCCTGTCCTTCGCCATGATGCGGGGCGGGCACCTGGACATCGCCATCCTGGGCGCCTTCCAGGTGGCGGAGAACGGCGACATCGCCAACTGGTCCACCGGCAAGCCCGGCGCCATCCCGGCGGTGGGCGGGGCCATGGACCTGGCCGTGGGCGCCCGCCAGGTTTTCGTGATGATGGAGCACCTGACCAAGGACGGGCAGTCCAAGCTGGTGCACCGTTGCACCTATCCCTTGACCGGCCTGGGCTGCGTCACCCGTGTCTACACCGATCTGGCGGTGCTGGACGTGACGGCGGACGGCTTCGCCGTGCGCGAGCTGTGCCCCGGCCTGACCGTGGAGGCGCTGGCGGCCCTGTCCGGCCTGGCACTGACGGCCACCAGCCACCCCAGCGTGTAAACGGCACGTGAACAACGGGACGAAGCGCCCGGGGTAAGCCCTTGACCTAACCGGAAGATTGGCCAGGCGGGCGGCTTCGTACCATTGTAGGTTGATCCCGCCTCTCCTATCCTGGGTGCGGATCCGGCCCCCATTGGCCGGACCGGTTACCCAGGTGGGAGGGCGTTGGCGTGGACCTGGATGTCCCCAGCCTACTGATCGTCAACACGCTGTTGCAGATCGTGGCGGCCCTATGCTTGCTGATGGCGGCGCTGTCCCTGCCCCGCCAAGCGGGCTTGACCTATTGGGCCCTATCCGGCTTCGCCCAGGCGGCCGGCTTGGCGCTGGCCAATCCCCTGGATTGGCTGCCGCCCGAACTGGCGCTGCTGTCCAGCCAATTCCTGATCTTCGCCGGCTATGGCCTGGCCTATGTCGGCGTGCTCCGCTTCCTGGGCCGGCCGGCGCGCGAGGCCGGGCCCGTCTTGGCCGTGGGCGTGATGCTGGCGGCGATGTTCCTGTGGTTCACCGTGGGCGCGCCGGAAAGCCGGGGGCGCATCCTGGCCGGCAGCCTGTTCTTCGCCACCCTGTCGGCGGCCATGGCCTGGCGCCTGCTGCGCCAGGCGGAGCGGAGCCTGCATCCCGCCGCCACCGTGACCGCCGGCATTTACGCCGTCTGGGCGGTGCTGGCCCTGGCGCGCGCCGGCTGGGCCCTGGTGATCGACTGGAACGAGACGACGCAGGACCCCCAGGCCATGACGGTGCTGACCCGCCTGGTCGTCATCTGCGTCACCACCACCGTCACCAACGGCTATCTGTGGATGATCAGCCGCCGGCTGGATGGCGACCTGATGCAGCAGGCGCGGGAGGATCCGCTGACCGGCGTCGCCAACCGCCGGGTGATGTGGGCGGCGGGGGAGATGGAGGTGTCGCGCGCCCTGCGCCACCGCCGGGCGCTGTCGCTGTTGATGATCGACATCGATCATTTCAAGACGGTCAACGACCGCTGGGGCCATGGCACGGGGGATGCCCTGCTGGTCGCCGTGGCGGACACCCTGGCGGAGGAGCTGCGGCGCAGCGATGTGCTGGCCCGCGTGGGGGGTGAGGAGTTCATGGCCCTATTGCCGGAAACGGGGCTGGAGGACGCCTGGTCTGTGGCGGAACGGGTGCGCCGCCGCGTGGCGACCATCACCCTGGATCGGCCGCAGGGGCCGGTGCGCTGCACCGTCAGCATCGGCGTCGCCACGCTGGGGCCCGACGCGCAGGTCTGGGATGATCTGGTGGGCACGGCCGACCAAGCGCTGTATCGGGCCAAGGACACGGGCCGCAACCGGACGGAAACGCTGAGCCTGGGGACCCCGGCATTGGCACCCGCGCATCCCCTGGCGCGGCCAAGCTGGAGCGCGTGACCGGGACCGGAGGTCGAGGCCGCTCTGAGACGGCCCCGGCACCCACCGGTTCAGCCGGGGCGGTTCACCACCCTCGGCCCATCTCGACATCAGGCCGTCAGGTTCACCGACTGGCCCGCGCCCGTTTGTTGGGTGAAGGAGGACAGGAGGCTGGACGCCGACGACACGTCACCGCTGTTAAGGCTGCTGCCGATCTGGCTGAGCAAACTTTTCAGCGGATTGCTGGTGTCGCTGGCGGTGCTGCTGCTATCCGTGCTGTCGGTCGAGCCGCCACCCAGAAGCTGGGTCAGGCTGCCGTAGGCCGACTGGGCGCTGGACAGGTCGCCAGAGGACAAGGCGTCCGACAGGCTGGAGAAGGCGGACCGCACAGCCGATGCCTGGCCATTGCCGCCACCCTGGCCACCGGCATCACCGCCGGGGGGCGGGCCCGGCGGCGGACCACTACGGTCGCCCCCGTGGGACTTGATATCAGCGAAGGCGCTCTGCGCGCCTGAGACATCGCCGTTTTCCAGCGCGCTGCCAACCTTGTCCAGCGCGTCCTTCAGCGGGTTGCTGCCGCTGGAGGACGACGAGGAATTGGCGGGCGCGTTGGCCTGCAGATCCTTGGTCAGGGTGTCGTAGGCCGACTTGGCCGTGTCCAGGTCACCGGAGGACAGCGCATCGCTCAAGGCCTTGAAGTCATCCTTGAGGGACGACTTCGCGGATTGAGTCGTGCTGGTGGTGCTCGTCGTGTACGCGGACAAGGTAGACGACGACACAGAAGAGATCGACATGAGACTCTCCGTCGTCGGGGTCATGACGGGAAAAGCCGGGGGAACGGCCCCGTTGCGCCCCCCCGACCCCGGTTCCACGCCAGGAGATCGACAGTCCGTCGCCTTTTTGTTGAAAAAAATGCGCCCGTTTATCTGAAATCGGCCGTTTAGGAGATTAGGGTTAATTTTGCCACATGCGTTTGCAGGATTGCTTTGCATCTCCGCAACTGGTTGGCAGCCTTAAGTCCTCAAGGCTTGCGCGGTGGCAGCATCTCCCGCCACAGCGGCAGGCGCCGTTCCAGATCGGCGAACGTCACCAGCGCCTCGGGGCAATCGTCGCGGTTGGGCGCCTGGTTCTGCATGGTGACGGCGGTGTTGACCAGGAAATCGAACATCTCGCCCACCTTGCGCCTCTCATCCGCGTTGGGTGCTGTGAGGTCCAGCAATTCCCGCACTTGGTCGGAGGCATGGTCCGTGCGGGCCGGCGCCGCGCCGCAGGCCTTTGCCTGGCCGATGATGGGGCCGGCGGAGCGCGCATAGTCCCACACGTCCGCGCGCGACGGGGCGACGACGAGCAAAGGGGCCAGCAAGGCGATAGTGAACCGTGCCCGGATTGGGGCGCGGATTTGGGGCAGCCGTCTCAGCATGCCCGAAAGATAGGGCGCGGGCAGCCCCGGCGCCAGCGCCGCCTACCCCCCGATCAACAGCTTGATCAGCCAGCGGTGCAGGGGCTTCAGCGGCGGGCGGGCCAGACGGTCCAGGCGGGGGCCCTTGCGGTCGAACACCGCCTTGAGATGGCTGAAGGTGTCGAAGCCGTCGCGGCCGTGATAGCGGCCCATGCCGCTGGGCCCGATGCCGCCGAAGGGCAAATCCTCCACCGCCACATGGATCAGCGTATCGTTGACCACCACGCCGCCGGCGGCGATGGTCTTGAGCGCCCGGTCGATCAGGGTGCGGTCGCGGCCGAACAGATAGAAGGCCAGCGGCCGGGGCCGGTCGCGCACATAGTCCAGCGCGTCCTCGACCTTGTCGTAGGGCACGATGGGCAGGATGGGGCCGAAAATCTCCTCCCGCTGCAGGACGATGTCCTCGGGCGGGTCCAGCACCACGGCGGGCCCCATGGCCAGGCCCGGCACCGGCGGGCCCAGTTCCCGCACCTCCGCCCCCCGGGCCTTGGCCTCCGCCACCAGGTCGGCCATGCGGGCGCGGCCGGCGGCGCCGAAGACCGCGGACATGGCGCTGGCCCCTTGGCCTGCCCCTTGCCCCGGTGGGAAATAGCCGGGAACGGCCACCGCCAGCGCCGCCACGAAATCCTGGACCCGTGACCTGGGCACCAGGACGTAATCGGGCGCAACGCAGGTCTGGCCGGCGTTGGTGAACTTGCCATAGGCGATGTCGGTCGCTGCCGACGTCAGGTCGGCATCGGGCAACACCAGGGCCGGCGACTTGCCGCCCAGTTCCAGGGTGACCGGCGTCAAATTCTCCGCCGCCGCCTTCATGACCAGCCGCCCCACGCGGGTGGAGCCGGTGAACAGGATGTGGTCGAAGGGCAGGCGGCCGAACTGGGCCCCCACCTCCGGCCCGCCGGACACCACGGCGGCCACGTCGGGCCCCACCGCCTCCGCCACCAGGTCGGCGATCAGGGCGGTGGTGCGGGGCGTCAGTTCCGAGGGCTTCAGCAGCACGCGGTTGCCGGCGGCCAGCGCCCCGGCCAATGGCCCCAGCGCCAGGAACAGGGGATAGTTCCAGGGGGCGATGATCCCGACCACGCCCAACGGCTGCGGCTGCACCCAGGCGCGGCCGGGCCCCAGGGCCAGGGGCACGGACCGGCAGCGGGGTCGCATCCAACCGGCCAGATGGCGGCGGGCCTGGCGCAGGCCCTCCAGGCTGACGAATATTTCCGCGAACAGCGTCTCATGCGCCAGCCGGCCGCCGAAATCGGCGTCCACCGCCTGGACCAGGGCGTCACGGCGGCGGACCAAACCCCGTTCCAGTGCCGCCAGCCAGTCCCGCCGCCGCGCCGCCGAGGGGTAGGCATCCTGCCGCGCCGCCCCGCGCAGCCGGCCGAAGGCCTGCTCCACCACCGCCAGGTCAGGCGCCCCGCCCTGCTGCACCGCCATCATCACCCTCTCCATCCAACTAAAGGTTCAGGCCGGCGACGGCCGGCCCCGGAGATTACCGGGGAGCGTCAGCGGACTGGAAATCGAGGACAGCCAAAGGCCCGGACGGGCCTGCCGGCGTCTGAGGAACATTAAAAATGCCAGTTCAGATACCCGCCGAAGCGGCGGGGTGAGCCCATGCTGATGGAATCCAGGCCGAAGCTGTCCAGGTTGTTGATATCCATGATGTAGGTCTGGTCGAACAGGTTGCGCACCCACAGGCCCAGACTGATGGTGCCGTTGGGCGCCGTCCAGCCCAGGCGCGCGTCCGTCAGCCAATAGCCGGACTGGCTGAGCCGCGTCAGGTTATGGCTGTCGAAAAAGACCAGCGAGCGGTAGGAGACATTGACGCTGGCATTCAGCGTGCCGGCCTCCTTGCCGTTGGAACCGTCCAGCGGCTGGTCATAGCTGACCAGGCCGTTCAAGGTCCAGCGCGGGGCGGAGGGCAGGCGGTTGCCGGACAGGCTTTCCCCCTCCGAGACATAGTTGAGGTATTCGCTGTTGAGGTACTCACCGCCCAGGCTGATCTCCAGCCCCTTCAGCGGGACGACGGTGATGTCGGCGTCCACGCCGTACAGGCGGGCGTTGGCGGCGTTGTTGAAGGTCTGGGTCGGGATGCCGTCGCGGGTGACGATCTGGAAGACCTGCAGGTTGCTGTAGTCGTAATAGAAGCCGGCGGCGTTCAGGCGCAGGCGCTTGTTCCACAGCTCGGTCTTGGCCCCGACCTCATAAGCGTCCAGCGTCTCGTCGGCATAGGGCGCCAGGTCGGCCGGGTCGCGGGTGTAGCCGCCGAAGAAGCCGCCGCTCTTATAGCCGCGGTTGTAGCTGGCGTAGACCATGACGTCGTCGGTGGGCTTCACCTGGACGGAGGCGCGGCCCGACACGCTGTCGAAGGATTTGGAGGCGGCGTAGCTGAACACGTCCACCACCTCCTCCACCGTGCTGCGGTAGCGGAAATCCTTGTCGTCCTTGGAATAGCGCAGGCCACCGGTGAGGGTGATCCTATCGGTCAGTTGATAATCCACCTGGCCGAAGACGGCATAGCTGTCGCTTATCTGGGTGTAGGGATAGCCCACCGTCGCCACGTTGTTTTCCAGCGAGAATCCGGTGGGGTTGTCGTCGGTCACGAACATCGGACGCAGATCGCGCAGGATGTCGTACTGGCTGGAGGTGTTCAGATAGTCATGCAGGAAGTAGGCGCCGGCCACGCCCCGCCACTTGTCGCCCAGCGGCGCCTCCACCCGCAGTTCCTGCGACACATCGTGCTGCGTGGCCTTGTAGGTGCTGGTCAGCAGATTGTTGGGGCTGGCGTCGGTATCCTCCAGATCGCTGCGCTCGGCGCTGTCGAAACCGGTGATGGAATAGAGGGTGGCCTGGCCCACGTCCCAGCGCACGTTGACGGAGGCGCCCCAGGTATCAACCTTGTCCTTGCCCTTGACGTTGTAGGCGCCGGCATAGGGGTTGTTGTCGGTGTCGGCATAGCCCAGCGCGTCGGTGCACAGGCCGGAGGCGTAATAGCCGGGCGCACACAGGCCCCCGGGACCGGCGGCGGCGGCATCCTGCGGGATTAGGGGGCGGGACTGGAAAGACCGGCTGTCGCCCCGGTTCTGGCCGCCATGGAACTGCACCGTGACGCTGAGGTCGTCGGTGGGCGTGAACAGCAGGCTGGCCCGCCCGCCCCAGCGGTTCACCGCGTTCACATAGTCGTTGGTGTAGCGGTTGTAGGTGTCGCCGTCGTCGCGCTGGTAGACGCCGGCCAGGCGCATCGCCAGCTTGCCGGGAATGAGGGCGCCGCCCACGCCGGCCTCCGCCTTCACCTCGTTGAAGCGGCCGTATTCCAGGCTGCCGTCGCTGGTGGTCTCAAAGGTGGGCTGGCGGGTGGTGATGTTGATGGCGCCGCCGGTGGTGTTGCGACCATACAGCGTCCCCTGCGGACCCTTCAGCACCTCCACCCGTTCCAGGTCGAAGAACTGCCCCAGCTGCGCCAAGGGGGAGGCGACGAAGACGCCATCCGCGTAGATGCCGACGGCGCCGGCGGCATTGGCGTTGAAATCGTTCAGGCCCACGCCACGGATGAAAACCTTGGGGTTGGCGCTGGCGTCGGACGTCTTGATCTGCAGGCCCGGCGTCAGGGCCGGCAGGTCCTGGACATCGCGCACGTCCATCTTCTCCAGCGTCTCCGCCGTCAGGGCGGTGATGGCCACCGGCACGTCCTGCAAATTCTCCGACCGCTTCTGCGCCGTGACCACGATGTCCTGCAACACGCCGTCCGTGTCGGCCGGCGACGCCGACTGCGCCCAGGCGGCTCCGTGCAGCGCGCCCAGCGCCACACCCGACAGCAACATGACTCCAATACCCGCCCGGCCCATACTCAGCCGGCCAATGCCCGTCTTGTCTTTCCGCGTCATGGTTGGCTCCCTGTTCTGGTTCCGTCGTTGCGCAACCGCCCTACCCACTCTTTTTATTTGTTCAACCCCGGTGCCCGCCGGGGGTACGCACTGTGGTACCGCCGCCTGACGCTCAGGCGGACATCTCGAATACCGGCCACCGCCCGGTGATGGCGGCGCCGTCATAGGCCAGCAGCGGCCCGAATTGCAGCAGCACTGCCTCGCTCTGCGAGGGGCGGAGGAACACCCAGTCGTCCGGCTTCAACGGCACGTGGCGCGATCCCGACCAGCGCTCCTGGTTGCTGGACCGGCCGTAGAGGCCGCTGAGCTGCAAGCCCGGCGGCGATACCGGATTGGCCAGCCAGTGGCCGCCTTGGACGAAGAAGGCGCGGGCCGTGTTGGGATCGAAAAAGGCGGCGACGCCCGCCAAGCCTTCCAGGCCCGGGATCAGGGCCGGCTCCTCCACCTTCAGGACCGGGGTGGCGATGAAGCAGGCCGGCTGGTGATGGGCCAGGGTGTCGATGTCGAAGTCCGTGGGCTTCACGAAGGCGGAACCCACGGCTACCTCTGTCGCCACCGGATCGTCGGTATGCAAGGCATAGGTCGGGCTGCCCGCCGTGTTGAAGGTGTAGGGCGCCTGGCCCTGCTTCAGCGGCGCCTTCTCACGCAGCACGGCGGCCATGCGGGCGTACAGGTCCTTGGCCCGGGCCAGCGCCTTGCCCCGCATGTCGAAGATGCCCGGCATCTTGGCGACATGGGGGTCGTAGCCCATGAGACCGCAGGCGGTGACGGCCGGGTCCAGGGTCGCCAGCAGGGCGGCAAGGTCACGCGGATCGGTCAGGCCGCCCCGGTGCAGGCCCACGTCGATCTCGAAATTGACCGACAGCGCCACGCCGCGCGCCTTGGCCATGGCCGTGTACTGGGCCAGGCGTTCCGGCGTGTCGATCAGCCATTGCGGCCCCGGCGCCTGCGCGCCCAGCGCATCGTAATAGGCGGCGGCGGCGGCCACCGGCAGGGGCTTGCCCATCAGCAGGTCGGCGTCGGGAACGCGCGCGCCCATCTCCACCAGCATGGGCTGGTTGAAGACCATGTAGCGCTTGGTCTTCAAGCCCGCCGCCACCCGGTCCATCAGGTCGTGGCAGGGCAGCGACTTGACGACGATGCGCAGGCCCTTGGCTTGGCCGCCCGCCTTGCCAAGGGTATCGCTGACCGCCTTGATGTTGGCGTCCAGCCGCGCGGTGTCCACCACCAGCACCGGCTGGGCCACCCCCGCCTTGGTCAGGGCGGCCGACAGCCCGGTGAAATAGGCGTCGTGCCCGCCGCCATGGTCGCCCGCCGGCCAGGCCAGGGCGCCGGCACCCACCACGGCGGCGCCGGCGACGCCGCCCGCCAGCACCCGGCGGCGGCTGGGCCGCCGTCCATCGTCGTCACGCATCGGTGAACACCCCGCGCAGATACTCGTTGAGGAAGCGCCCCTCCGGGTCGACCTGGCGGCGCACGTCCATGGCGTCGCGGAAGCGGGGATAAAGGGCGATGAAATCGGCGGCCTTCAGGGTGTTCAGCTTGCCCCAATGCGGCCGGCCGCCATGGCGCCGCAGGATGGGTTCCACCACGTCGAACAGGAATTGGTAGTCGTCCTTGTAATAGGCATGGACGGCGATGGAACCGGATGGACGGTCGTGGAAGGGCGACAGCCAGGCGTCGTCGGGCGCGATCACGCGCGCCTCGATGGGGAAGAAGACGTCGGGGCGCCGGGTCTCGATGGCCTCGATCACGTCCTTCAACGCCTGCACCTGCGCCTCACGCGGCAAGTGGAATTCCATCTCGTTGAAGCGGATGGGACGTTCGTTGGACAGCAGCTGCCAGCTTTCGGCCACCACGCGCTCCGGCTCCAGGCCGGACAGCACATGCTTGGCCACGCGGCGGCGGATGGCGGGGGACCAGCCCAGCCAGTCGCGCAGCGCCTTTAGGCTCATGACCGCGTCATTGTCCTGGGTGGGCGGCCGGGGGGTGGCGGGCGCGTCCGTCTCATCATGGGTGATCACGGCCGTCATGCCGGTGAAGGGCAGGTAATAGAACTCCACATTGCGGTGCTGGCCCTGCAGGGTGGGCCATTCCGCCAGGGTCTGTTCCACCGGCTGCAGCCAAACCCGCCGCTCCACCCGGCGGACCGGGCTGTTCTTCAGCGTCACGCGGGTCAGGACGCCGAAGGCGCCCAACCCCACCTTGGCGGCGGCGAACAGGTCGGCGTTCTGGCTGGGGCTGCAATCCAGCACCTGGCCATCGGCCGTCACCAGGCGGAAGGCCTGGACGTTGCCGTGCAGCGCCTTCAGGGTGACGCCCGTGCCGTGGGTGGCGGTGGACAGGGCGCCGGCCAGCGATTGCTTGTTGATATCGGGCAGGTTGGGCATCTCCTGCCCGACGGCGGCCAGGGCGGGGCCCAGGTCGGCCAGGCGGGTGCCGGCGCGGACATGGGCGGTCAGGGCATCGGCGTCATGGCCGTCCAGCCCGGCGATGCGGTCCAGCGTCACCAGGGTGCCGGGCGTGGGGACCAGCGGCATGAAGGAATGGCCGGAGCCCACGGCGCGGATGGGCCCGGGGGCCCTGCGCACCAAGTCGGCCAGTTCACCCTCATCCGCCGGGGCGGCACGGGTGGCTGGATAGGCATGCTGGATGCCCGACCAGTTGCGCCACAGCAGGTGGCCGCCAGCGTCGGCGCTGGGCGGGGCCGGCGGTTCCGGCTGCACGCCCACGCGGCTGGCCGCCACGCCGCCGCCGGCGGCCAGCGCCGTGCCGCCCATCAACAGAAACAGGGTACGCCGTGTCAGCATGGTTCGGTCCGGTTCCCCCTTTGGGAAAACCCTTGTGGAAAGGGTCGTTCAGTTGGTTTTGGCGGCCGGCGCTTGGCCGGCCATGAAGCGGATCAGCGACTGGTAATCGTCGGCGGTGCAGGAGAAGCACTGGCCGCCCGCCGGCATGCCGTTGAACCCCTCCAGCGTGTGTTTCAGCAGGGTGTCCGGCCCCTTGGCCCAGCGCGGCGCCCAGACCGCGGCGTAGGTCACCAGCGGGGCGCCGGAGTCCGGATTGGCGTGGCAGGCCTTGCAACTGGCCTCATAGAGACCGGCCAGACGCTGGTCCGCCGGCCGCAATGCCGCCAGCGTCTCCGCCGACGGCGGCGGTGCCGGCGCCTTGTCACAGGCCGACAGGCCGCCGGCCATCACAGCCAGCAGGATCGATGCGGACAAGCGTACCCGTTTCGGAAAATGCCCGATGCCCAAGCCCATGGAACTCCCCGTCGCCACCCGTCTCTCGCGGGCACGGCGTTAGTCATCGCTAACGTCTGTTAGTGATAGCTAAACTTTAAGGTGCCGGCAAGGGGGTAATCGCGGGCGGGCCGTTCGTGGACAGACTCAGCGAGAGCGGTCTACGTCTGCCTTAGAGCGGATGGCTCTCGCCCCCGATGCTCCCGAGGGCCAGCCAGATGTCCGCCGTCATTTCGGCGTCGGCGCGGGATTTGTGCGGGTAATCGCCGGTGATGGTGAGGGTGCCGTCCTGCCGGCGGCGCTTTTTATGGCGTGTCCACACGGCGCAGCCCAGCCGTTCGGCCACCAAGGGCAACCGCGACCGTTCGCCCGGCCAACGGCGGCGGGCCAGGGTTTCGGTGCATATCACCCGGTTGGACAGGGGCGCCAGCCCGGCAACCGCCAGTTCCTGGTTCAACAAGGCGACGTCGCCCGAGGCGCCATGGAACACCAGGGGATCCTGACCGATGAAGGCCAGGATGTCGGCCGCCACATCGGCGAAGTCAGGGCAATCGGCCAGCTCATCCGCCCGGACGCCGTGCACGCCGATGGCGATGGGATTCAAGGGGCATCGGGGATTGATGCGCCAGCTGCACGCCTCACGCACATGCCCGCCCATGCCGCATGGCGAAACCGCCACCGCCGACACCTCGATGATGCTGCGCCCATTGACCGGGCGAAAGCCGGTCATCTCGATATCCATGGCCACCCAGCGGCCGGTACCGGCGCTTCCCGCCTTACCCAAGACCTGCCCCATCCCAGATTTATCTCACTGCGTATGGCCCCACGGGGGCGGAGCCGCTATCGGCCTGACCAGCCGGCGCGGCCATGATGTCCAGCCTCACACGCCGTGGCGCAGACCGCCCATCCACATGTCGGTCAGGGCGCGGCACACGCTTTCCGGCGACATGGTGGGGTCGTCCAGCGCCATTTCCACGGCGGCGTAGCCCGCGTCCACGGCGATGCGGGTGCGCAGGCGCAATTCGGCTGGGTCCATTTCCGGCAACAGCGGACCCATGGCGCGGCAGATGCGATCAGTGACCATCTCATGCGAGGCCAGGCGGATGGCGGTCAGCGAGGGCACGGCGCGCAGCGCCCGCATGATCCACACCGCCCCCGGCACGGCGGACGTCGCCTGGATGGTGGACAGCAGGAACTGATAGTGGTTCTGCATCAACTCTTCAAAGCCGGCAGGCGCGCTGCGCTCCAGCCAGTCGTAGAGGATGTCGTTCTGCGATTCCATGAGCGCGCCGCCCAGGGCCGCCAGTAGGTCGTACTTGTCCTTGAAATGGCGGTAGAAGACAGGGGGCGTCACACCGGCGCGGCTGGCCACCTGGTTGGTGGAGATACGCTCGATCCCCACCTCGCCCAACAACTCGGCCCCGGCCTGCATCAGGCGCTGGCGCGTGGCGGCGGCGCGGCCGGTCAGGGCGGGACCCGGGGTGGATGCGGCGGAGGCGGGTTCTGGAGCGGTCACGGGGTCGGTCGGCTGAGGCTGGTGGGCGGGGGTGGCGGATGGGGCGATTGGCGACGGGAAAACGGCGCGGCGCCTACTGCGCCCGCCCATGGCGCCCATGACTACCGCGTCCGGCGACGGAACGCCATGGGCCATCGACCCGGCCGGGGCCCCTATGTCCGTGGCCATACGTCCGTATAGCGCCAGGCCACTGGATTCGGCGGCGCGTGGTGCTACTCTTTTCTGCGGGCAAGACAAGATTGTTGGGACCCACAATGACCGTCACCACAGACAGCTCATTTGGCAAGGGCCTGACCGGCGAAGACCCGATTGGCCTAGCCGGGGAAAACGCGGACGGCGACGCCCACGACCCGACGGTCGCCTGCCTGTCCATCGTCAGCTGGTCCATGGCCTTCGCGGCCCTGGGCGCCATCGTCCTGCTGGCGGTCGTCCTGCTGCTGCTGGGGGTATCGCAATATACGTTCCTGATGGTGTGGTTCATCGGGGCGCCCTTCGCCGCCGCGGCCGCCGCACTGGTCGCCCTGTTCATTCAACTGAACCATAACCGGGGCTGCCCCCCAGGCTGACCCCACACGGGCGTTAGCGGGGGCACAGGCCCCGCAGGAACAGCCGCACGACCTGCTGGACATACGCGCGGCGATCCACGGCGTCCCCCAGGCGGGAGGGATTGATTTGCCCCTCGAACGAATATCCCGCCGTGACCATGCCGAAGAAGATGCGCGCGGCGGTCATGGGATCGTCCACCACGATCACCCCCTGGTCCGCCGCCCGGCGCAGATAGCCCGCGACCTTGCCGCGGGCCTGGTCGGGCCCGCTGCGGAAGAAGCCTTCCAGTTGGTCGGGGAACAGCCGCCCCTCCGCCACCAGGATGCGGTTCATGGCCATGACATCAGGCTGCACCAGCGCTTCCAGCAACGAGGTGCCGAACTGCAGCAACACCTCCTCCGGCGGGCCGCAGCTTTCGGCGACGTCGTTCATCAATTGGCTGATGTGGCCCGTGACGACCTCAAGCACCGCCAGGAACAAGCCCTCCTTGTCGCCGAACAGGTCGTAGAGCGTGGCGCGGGAGCCGCCGGACAAGGCGACGATGTCACCCAGGGTCGCGCGCTCGAACCCCTTTTCCATGAACACCTTCAGCGCGGCATCCATCATGGCCGCCCGCCGCGCCTCCGCCCGACGCCCCAGCTTGGGAGCATCCGAGGGGGGCACGTCCGCCGGGGGGGCTGCGCCAGAGGTGGAGGCCGTCTCAGAAGGATAGCCGGGAGCGGGGGTGGCGCGGCGTGAAGAGCGGGTCATCATAATTTCATAGCTTAATCAATGGCCCGGTGACGCGCGTCACAGGACTGTACTGTATAATACAGTACGAAACACTCATTCGGCAAGGTCAGGGCTTCCGTACGATGCACCCTTGCCTATCTTTTTCCCCGTCCCCTTACCACTTCCGGTTTGTTCCTTGCAAAGGCGTGTTACGCCGGCATCCGAACAAACCGGGTAAGGGCGGACTTACGTCTAAGAGGCATTGATGACACTCAACATTCCTAAGGTGGCCTTGGTGGCGACGCTGTCGGTTGCGGCGATCGCGCTGGCCGGATGCGGTGAGAAGAAGCAGGCGCCGCCACCGCAGGGCCCTGTCTCCGTGGGTGTCGTCACCGTCGCGCCGCAGCCCGTGACCCTGTCGACGGAACTGACCGGCCGCACCTCCGCCTTCCGCGTGGCCGAGGTGCGCCCGCAGGTCAGCGGCGTCATCCTGAAGCGGCTGTTCACCGAGGGCGGCGACGTGAAGGCCGGCCAGCAGCTTTACCAGATCGACCCCGCCCCCTATGAGGCGGCGCTGGCCAGCGCCAAGGCCAGCCTGGCCCAGGCGGAAGCCACGGTGAAGTCGGTCAAGGCCAAGGCGGAACGCTATGCCGATCTGGTGACCGTCAACGCCGTGTCCAAGCAGGATTACGACGATATCACGGCCAGCCTGGCGACCGACCTGGCGGCGGTGGACGCCGCCCGCGCCCAGGTCAAGACCGCCCAGATCAACCTGGACTACACCCGCGTTTACTCCCCCATCAGCGGTCGCATCGGCCGCTCCTCCGTGACGGAGGGCGCCCTGGTCACCAGCGACCAGACCACGGCGATGGCCACGGTGCAGCAGTTGGACCCGATGTACGTCGACGTCACCCAGTCCAGCGTCGACCTGCTGCGGCTGCGCCAGGAGATCGCCGCCGGCCATGTGAAGGGCGCCACGGCGGGCGACGCCCCCATCAGCCTGCTGATCGACGGCCTGGGCGACCAACCCTATGGCGAGCCCGGCCGCCTGCAATTCGCCGACGTGACCGTGGACCAGACCACGGGCATGGTCACGCTGCGCGCCACCGTGCCCAACCCCAAGGCGGAGTTGCTGCCGGGGCTGTTCGTGCGGGCGCGGGTGGAGGAAGGCGTGCGCGACCAGGCCATGCTGGTGCCGCAGCAGGCCGTGGTCCATGGCGCCGACGGTGGCACCACCGTCTGGGTCGTGGGCCAGGACAACAAGGCGGCCGTCCGCCCCGTCACCACCACCCAGGCGCAAGGCGACAAGTGGGTGGTGACCGGTGGCCTGAACGCCGGCGACCGCGTGGTGGTGGAAGGCGTCCAGCGCCTGCGCCCCGGCGCGGACGTGAAGGCGGATGAGGTGAAGCCCCAGGCGGCCGCCCCCGCCACCCCGCAGCCGCTGTAAGGCAGGGCCCACCCCATGTCAAAATTCTTCATCGACAGGCCCGTGTTCGCCTGGGTCATCGCCATCGTCATCATGATGGCGGGCGCGCTGGCCATCAACACCCTGCCCATCGAGCAGTTCCCCCGCATCGCGCCGCCGTCCGTGGCCATCACCGCCAGCTATCCCGGCGCCTCGGCCAAGACGCTGGAGGACACGGTCACCCAGGTGATCGAGCAGAAGATGAACGGCATCGATCATCTTCGCTACATGAGCTCGACCAGTGACAGCTCGGGCAACGTCACCATCACCCTGACCTTCAACGCCGAGGCCGACCCCGACATCGCCCAGGTGCAGGTGCAGAACAAGCTGCAACTGGCGACGCCGCTGCTGCCCACCGAAGTGCAGCAGCAGGGCGTCCAGGTCAGCAAGTCCGCCAAAAACTTCCTGATGGTGCTGGCCTTCTACTCCCCCAACGGGCAGTTGAGCGACACCGACGTCGGCGACTTCGTCGCGTCCAACCTGCAGGACCCCATCAGCCGCCTGGACGGCGTCGGCGACATCACTCTGTTCGGCCCCCAGCACGCCATGCGCGTCTGGCTGGACCCGAACAAGCTGGCAGCCGTGCAGATGACGGCGGCCGACGTGACCAACGCCATCAGCGTGCAGAACAAGGCCGTGTCCGCCGGCCAGGTCGGTGGCCTGCCCTCCATCCAGGGGCAGCAGCTGAACGCCACCATCATCGCCCAGACCCGGCTGGAAACGCCGGAGCAGTTCGCCAACATCATCCTGCGCGTGAACCAGGACGGGTCCAAGGTCCTGCTGAAGGACGTGGCGCGGGTGGAGCTGGGCAGCAACAGCTATGAGACCCAGGCGCGCTACAATGGCCATCCGGGTGCCGGCCTGGCCATCAAGCTGACCACCGGCGCCAACGCGTTGCAGGTCGAAAAGGCCATCAAGGCCAAGATCGACGAAATGCGCCCCCTGTTCCCCGAGGGCCTGGAGGTCGCCTACCCCTACGACACGACCCCGTTCGTGCGCCTGTCCATCCATGACGTGGTCGAGACGCTGCTGGAAGCCATCGTCCTGGTCTTCATCGTCATGTTCGTGTTCCTGCAAAGCTGGCGGGCCACGCTGATCCCCACCATCGCCGTGCCGGTGGTGCTGCTGGGCACCTTCGGCGTGCTGTCGGTCTTCGGCTTCACCATCAACACGCTGACCATGTTCGCCATGGTGCTGGCCATCGGCCTGCTGGTCGACGACGCCATCGTTGTGGTGGAGAACGTCGAGCGCGTGATGGCGGAGGAGGGACTATCCCCCCGCGAGGCCACGCGCAAATCCATGGGGCAGATCACGGGCGCCCTGATCGGCATCGCCCTGGTGCTGTCGGCCGTGTTCGTGCCCATGGCCTTCTTCTCCGGATCCACCGGCGCCATCTACCGCCAGTTCTCGCTGACCATCGTGTCGGCCATGGCCCTCTCGGTGCTGGTGGCCCTGGTCCTGACCCCTGCCCTGTGCGCCACCCTGCTGAAGCCCGCCGCCCACCATGGCAGCGGCGCTGTGGAAACTGGCCCCTTCGGCTGGTTCAACCGCGGCTTCAACCGGCTGTCCAACGGCTATGGCAACGCCGTCGGCCATGTCAGCCGCCGCACGCTGCGCTACCTGCTGGTCTATGGCGTCATCGTCGCGGGCATGGTCTTCCTGTTCATGCGCATCCCCAGCGGCTTCCTGCCGGATGAGGACCAGGGCTTCCTGTTCGTGCAGGCCGCCACGCCCCCCGGCGCCACCGCCGAGCGCACGCTGGAAGCGGCCAAGGCCATGGAAAAGCACTTCCTGGTCGATGAGAAGGACAATGTGGCCGGCCTGTTCACGGTGGTGGGCTTCAACTTCGCCGGCCGTGGCCAGAACTCCGCCTTCGCCTTCGTCAACCTGCGCGACTGGTCGCAGCGCTCCCGGCCTGACCAGAGGGCCGGCGCCATCGCCCAGCGGGCGATGATGAAGCTGATGGCCTACCGCGACGCCTCCATCTACACCATCCTGCCGCCGGCCGTGATCGAGCTGGGCAACGCCTCCGGCTTCGATTTCGAACTGGTGGACCGGGCCGGCCTGGGTCATGAAAAGCTGATGGCCGCGCGCAACCAGCTGCTGGGCATGGCGGCGCAAAGCCCAGTGCTGATGCAGGTCCACCCCAACGGCCTGGAGGACGTTCCCGAGCTGCGGGTGAAGGTCGACCAGACCAAGGCCACGGCCCTAGGGCTGTCGCTGTCCGACATCAACAGCATCCTGTCCACCTCTTGGGGCTCGGCCTATGTCAACGACTTCATCGACAAGGGCCGCGTGAAGAAGGTCTATGCCCAGGCGGACGCCCCCTTCCGCATGCTGCCCAGCGACATCAGCCGCTGGTACGTGCGGGGCTCCAGCAACCAGATGGTCCCGTTCTCCTCCTTCACCACGGCCTATTGGCAGTACGGCTCACCCCAGCTGGAGCGCTACAACGGCGTGTCGTCGCGCGACATCCAGGGCGTGCCGGCCCCCGGCCACAGCACGGGCGAGGCGATGGCGGAGATGGAAAAGCTGGCCGCCAAGCTGCCCCCGGGCATCGGGCACGAATGGACCGGCCTGTCGTATGAGGAACGGCTCTCGGGCTCGCAGGCCCCCGCCCTCTACGCCATCTCGCTGGCCATCGTCTTCCTCTGCCTGGCGGCCTTATATGAAAGCTGGTCCATCCCGGTGTCGGTCATGCTGGTGGTGCCGCTGGGCGTCATCGGCGCGGTGGCCGCGGCCTGGCTGCGCGGCCTGGACAACGACGTCTACTTCCAGGTCGGCCTGCTGACGACCATCGGCCTGTCGGCGAAGAACGCCATCCTGATCGTGGAGTTCGCCAAGGAACAGTATGAGGCCGGGCACGACCTCATCACCTCCGTGGTCACCGCCGCCCGGCAGCGTCTGCGCCCCATCCTGATGACGTCCTTCGCCTTCATCCTGGGCGTGTTGCCGCTGGCCGTGGCCAACGGCGCCGGCTCCGGCGGGCAGAACGCCATCGGCGTGGGCGTGATGGGCGGCATGATCTCGGCCACCTTCCTCGCCATCTTCTTCGTCCCCGTCTTCTTCGTCTCGGTCCTCCGGCGCTTCGGCAAGCGGCCCTCCCCCGGCACCCCCGCCTCGGGCACGCCCACCCCTGCCGCCCAGGGTCACGACACCGCAGGACATCCGTGATGACCGTGTTTTCGATCCCCAAGCGCATCGCGGCCTTCACCGCCCTGCTGCTGACCACCGCCTCGCTGGGAGCCTGTTCCCTGGCGCCGGACTACACCCGGCCGCAAAGCCCCGTTCCCAACGCCTGGCCCACCGGCCAGGCGTATGAACCGGCGGATGCGCCCGGCAAGGCCTCGCCCCTGCAGGGTCCCGACAGCTGGAAGGCCGTGTTCCGCGGCCCCCGGCTGCAGGCCCTGATCGCCAAGTCGCTGGAGAACAACCGCGACCTGCGCGTGGCCCTGCTGAATATCGGGGTGGCGCGAGCGACATACCGGGTGCAGGACGCGGCCACGCTGCCGACGCTCAACGCCGGCGGCGGCACCACCCGGTCTCGCACCCCGGCCTCGCAAAGCCTGACCGGCAGGCCGGTCACGGCCAACAGCAGCCAGGCGCAGGTCAGCGTGACCTCGTACGAGCTGGACCTGTTCGGCCGGGTCCACAGCCTGTCGCAGCAGGCACTGGAACAGTACCTGGCGACGGCGGAGGCCACGGCCACCACCCGCCTGTCCCTGATCGCGGAGGTGGCGAACGCCTACCTGACCCTGGTGTCGGACCGCCAGTTGCTGGCCCTGACGCAGGATACCCTGCGCACCCAGGAGGCGACGTACGAGCGCAACAAGCGCATGTTCGAGCGGGGTAGCAGTTCCGCCCTGGACCTGGCGCAGTCGCAGACCTCCGTCGACACCGCCCGCGCCAACCTGGAGCAATACACCCGCCAGGTGGCGCAGGACCGCAACGCCCTGGAACTGCTGGTCGGGGCGCCCCTGACCGACGGGGAGATCGAGGGCGCCAGCCTGGACGACCAGGACGTGCTGGGCGACCTGCCGGCCGGTCTGCCGTCCGACCTGGTGCTGCGCCGGCCGGACATCCGCGAGGCCGAGCACACGCTGAAGGCGGCCAACGCCAACATCGGCGCCGCCCGCGCCGCCTTCTTCCCCCAGATCACGCTGACCGGCAGCTACGGCACCGCCAGCGCCGGGCTGACCGACCTGTTCGCCGCGGGCAGCAGCGCCTGGAGCTTCGGCCCCAGCATCAGCGTGCCCATCTTCGACAACGGGAAGAACCAGGCCAACCTGGACTCCGCCAAGGCCACCCGCGACATCGACGTGGCCAATTATGAGAAGGCGGTGCAGACCGCCTTCCGCGAGGTGGCGGACGCCCTGGCCGCGCGCGGCACCCTGGACCGCCAGTTGACGGCCCAGACCTCGCTGGTGAAGTCCACCCAGCTGACCTACGACCTGTCGAACAAGCGCTATGAACGGGGCGTCGACAGCTTCCTGACCTTGCTGGACGCCCAGCGCAGCCTGTACAGCGCCCAGCAGAACCGCATTTCCGTGCAGCTATCGCTGCTGGAAAACCGGGTCACCCTGTTCAAGGTGCTGGGCGGGTCGGAGACGGTACCGACAGTGGAGTGAGGGGCCTTTCCCCCACCCCAGGAGGGCCGCTTCCCCCGGCGGTAGCCCTGCACCAAGACGCGCTGATCCTCATCCCTGGTGGTGATCAGCGCGTTCAAGGGACCGGGTTGCCAACACCACCCAGGACGTTTGGCGTTACCTGGAAATAGAATCAGCCGCCGGCAGGGTGGAAGAACGCAGCCGAGACAACAGGGGATGCAGAGCAGTCGATGGGGTGCGGCCGATATCGTAACTGGTGAAGGCGACAAGCAGCTGGGCGCCGAAAATGACCGGCAAGGCGGAGAACATGACCTGGCCCGCGGTGGCGGCGCGATTTATAATTATGCCGTGTACCCAGAAGAATGTTCCTAGCGTACCCCCACCTAATAGCAACAAAAGCCCCAGGACCAGATAAACTGAGCCGACAGAAAAATCCCTAAGAAAATAGTTGTAAATTATTCTCTTAAAAGAATTCCGCATATTTTTTACAAAAAAAGGAAACAGGACGGAGGTTATCTTGAGATTGGAAACCTCATCCCCATAAATAGCGGCCATTGGAATATCAACGACCCGCGCTGAGATAGTACCCAAGCGGAAAAGCAGGTCGGACTCGAAAAAATAACGACGACTTAGCTTCCGTAGTGGGATACGCTCCAGAACACGGGCATGAACCGCAGTATAGCCGTTCGTGGGATCGAAGATATTCCAATAGCCCGTGGACACTTTAGTAAGAAACGAAAGTCCAGCGTTCCCGACAAGACGGGCTACCGGCATGCTGCTGACGTCCTCGATATTGGAAAAGCGATTCCCCTTGGCATAGTCGGCCATACCGCCGACGATGGGTGCGATCAGGTAGGGAATGGCCTGTGGATCCATCTGGCCATCGCTATCGATCTTCACGATGATATCCGCTCCATCGGCAAGCGCCGCCTCATAGCCCGTGCACATGGCCCCACCCACACCCGTGTTCGCGGTGTGGTAAATGACCCGCACACGGGAATCGGTCATGTTCGCTTCAATATGTCGGCCAGTCGCTTCCGGGCATGCGTCATCAACGCAGTAGATGCGATTAACGATAGCGGGCATGGCGCTCAGAACGCCGAGAACATGCTCCTTGGCCTTGTAGCAAGGAAGAACGGCAGCTACGGTTAACGGGGATGGCATCAAGGACGACGTATCCATAAGTCCTTTCCTTCCGACACTCATGGCTTGTCGGCGGGTTGGCCACACTTCCCGTAAACACGGAAAGAGCCATTCTCATAAGCTAGGCATACGCTGGTGTCGGCAGCAGATCGCTTGGTCGATTCCAAGTCAGGATTGTTCTTTTCCCCAGACATGACCACAAAATACTTAGCGGATGACATATTGATAAAATCCACAAGCGGCTTTTGATCCTGCCAAGCCCCGGCGTAACATGTACGGCGACTAGTCAGGTACATCATCGCTCGCGGCTTGAAGGAACAAATAGAGTCTTCCTGCGTCGTGTTCCGGTCAAGCCAAGCAACCAAATCTTTCACGTCCGGCTTATCGATCTCATTATAATCCGTATGGCGGTTGTTATAAACTTCGTTCGCCCCATGCCAAATAATGGGGGTGAGGGCCAAGACGGCGGCAGCAGATGGGGCAAGCAAGGCGACGCCTGGGACCCGAATGACAACCGGCCAGCGGCGCAGCAAAGCCTTGGTGCCAGCCTCCAGGCAATAGGCGACGTGAAGGAAGAGCAGCGGCAGCAGCGGCAGCAAATACCGAGGACCACCACCCCACGGAGTTAGGATCATCAGGCCGAAGTGGGCGAGCATGAACCATTCCACCGGGGCGGCACCGCGTTGGCGTAGCAGAACCCAAATGGCACTGGTGAACCCCACAATCGTCAGCGTATTGGCGACCCACGCCGCGCCACTGAACCACAGCAGCAGCACCCGCATGTCGCCCAGTTCACGCTGCAGGCCGGCCCACAAGAAACTGGCGATGCCGACGACGATGCTGTCGTAGCCCTTGAGATACCGAAGAAAATTGCTGACGAAGTCGCCTGAGGACGCATTCCACGCCAGGTAGTAATAAGTGATCGAAACAAGACTGATCGCCAGCGCCAACGCCACTGGCCGGGACGAACCGCGGGTTCGCCCGACAATAAGGGCGGCAAACAGGCCAGCCACAGTAGCCACAGCAATGGTCATACCGGCGGGCTTTAGCATCAGGGCGGCCAGGACCAGCAAGCCGGGCCAGGGCGTCGCCCAATGACTTAGCGGCTTATCCCTTTCGCCATCACCCCGATCCAGCGAACATAGACGGTTGGTGGCGACCAACGAGAGGGCGATGACGGCGGAGAAGGGCGTGTCAGGAATGAGGGACTGCTGAATAAAAAATACTGCCTCGTTCGCTACGGTGGCGACACAAACCAATACGGCCGCCAGTGGCGAAACATAGTGACGGGCCAGGAAATAGGCTGCGATACCAAACATCCCAACGAATGCCGACTGTACCATTTTCATGTTCTGGAAATCCCAGCCATGAAAAGGTGACAATATGGCGAACAGGAACGGAAAACCCGGCGGCACCTGGATCTGGGAGTTCAAATAATTAATAGGCCGATCGTTCCATATATTAGAAGCATATTGGAGATATAGGCCAAAATCGTCACCCCAGTCGTGACCCGGCATTTGCAAACGCGCATAGACAAACGCGACAAACAATGATGAAAATACAGCAATAATCGCGCCAGAACGCCCCAATATAGACACCACCACCCCCTCGATTTCAAGCGACACAATTCTTCGGACAGATCTACGCTCGGAACGCAATAAAGAATCCTATTATTATAAAGCTCGCCCCGATAATATACTGCAACGTCATCTTCTCCCCGAAAATAATGTAGCCAGCGGCGGGCACCAGCGCCGATCCGAGAAGGGAGAAGATATAGGCCCGGCTGAGCGGCAAGACCGTCAAGATGCGGTACCACAACACGGCGGTCGCCCCATAAAAGGCGAATGCCGCAATTAGGAGCGGGTTGCGCACAACATCAAGAATGGAAAAGCCACCGTTGGCCTGCCCATGACGGGCCGCCATCTTGAAAAGAATTTGGCCCGCTGGCAGACACAAAGAGAAAATAATACATAGAATTAAGTCAAAACGGCCCACTGCAACCCCCCACAGGACACCGATCCACGCGCCCTCTAGGGCAAGAAGGACACGCCGTTCCTTGACACACTATGCACGTCCCACCAAGCGCAAACTGCTACTGTCACGCCCACCGTTTTAGCCTCAAGGCTTCATCCATCGCCATAGCGTTGACCCCAGGGCTTATTGTACCGTGGCCGCGCTTGTTCGGGGGGCTGCGCCTGTTCGGGGGTAAGGGTAAGTTGACTTCCATACCAAGGATATGACCCAGCCTCACAGCTGCCAGCCATGGCGTGATGCAATCATATGCCTGCGGATGAGCGCGGCCCGCCATGTTTGCGTGTCAGGAGACTATTTTGTCCCAAAATAAAGAAAACATTCCTTTTCCAGCAACGGTGGCGGCGTTTTCCCATGCTCTGGTAGCACTAGCAGGCGCATTGGCAGTTGCAACGTTAGTATGGGAGTATCATCATCACTTCGCCACGCCGATATATGATGATATCCACGACAAGCTGCGTCTGCATGCAAGCCTCGGCGGGGTGTATCAGCTTTTGAGCTTTTTGGTCACGCTGCATAATGAGCATCGAATATTAACGACCCGCATTATCACAATTATCGACGAATTCGCGTTCTCTGGCCAAGAGATTTTCCAAATCGCGGTAACCAACCTGCTGCAGGTTCTGGGTGCGGTCCTGGTTTACCGGCATGCCTTCGCGCCTACTGCGGGAAACGTGCCGTCGCAAGCCGACTCTCTCAGCCACCGGGCCTGTCTTTTTGCCCTTTCCTTACTGTTATTCATAAATCCCGATTTCCTGTACACTCTGGTGGTTCCGTTCCAGATCCAGCACACCATCATGGCGGTGCTGCTGTTGGTGGCCGCCGCCTTGATCAGCCGGGATTTGTCGCCGGATAAACGCGTGCGTGACCTCGCGTCATATTGGACCAGCTTGGTGGTCCTCGCTGTGGTCGGCACCTTCACCCTCGGCAACGCCCCCATCATCCTGCTAGCTGCCGCCTCGGCGGCCATCGTCCTGCGCTGCCGGCTTGAGGTGATCGCGACGTCAGGCGTTCTTGCCCTGGTCCATACCGGCATCGTCCTTAAGACAACGCCCGTGGCATCCGTGGCGGCGGGCCAATCCATCGTGCAGATTGCCAAGTTCGCGCTGCTTTATTGGGGATCTCCCCTGTTTCGCTACGATCCCTGGCCCAGCACCTTCGTGACCTGGGACTGGCCCGTCTACTCCGCCGCCATCCTGGGTGCTCTGGTCTTCGGCGTTGCCGTCACCTTTGCCGCCGCTCGATTCATGAAACCCGGCCTGGGCGGCCGGGTCGCCCTTTATGGTTTCGTCGTTCTGGCAGCCATCGTGGCCACCGGCCTCGCAGCCGCACTTTCCCGGGCGCAGTACGGCATTTTGGAAGGGGGCAACAAGAAGTACGCGTCCTTCGCTATCCTAGGATGGGTCGGCGCCCTGGCCGTGCTATTCGGGGTGCTGCGGGAGCAGCGTTGGAGTTACCGTCGCTGGGAGCAGGCGAGCGCCACCGCCATTCTGGCAGCCATCGTGATGTTCAGCGGCGTTGCCTACGGTCGTGAAACCCGTATTTGGCAAAAAATGATCGACCTGAACTGGGAAGCGGGCTTGGCCGGGTTCCTCAAGATAAACGACCGTGAGCATCTGCATTACATATATTGGGACGACAGCGGCATCCGCGATTATTTTGACTACATCGAGCGGAATAATCAGGGCGTGTATGCCCACTTCCCCTTCCGCTGGGGTGATGACGCCCAGGCCTTCCTGGCCCGCCGCAAGGAGGTAATTTGCCGTGGCGGAGTGCAGTCATTGGACGCCGTGCCAATGGCGGAGCGTGCCCCGGTCTTCGATGCCCCCGGTGAACCGATAACCGTCTCCGGCTGGGCCTGGATGACGGAGGAGCATGCGCCTCCCGCCATGGTCCTTGTCGTCGACCACCAGAATCGCATCATCGGCGCGGCCGTCATGAGCCGAACCGCCCCCTTGGCGGAAGAGTACATGGGCCAGAAGTTCGATGAGAATTTGGGGTGGCGCGGATTCGGTCGTGCCACCGATTTCTCGGGCTTCACCTTCTTCGCCGTGTCCAGCGACGGCAAGAGGTTCTGCAATCTCGGCGGACCGGGAACGGTCCGTTAAAAAGGGGCGGCGCCCAGCCCAAGCCGGGCGCCCTTTCCCGATTTACGCCGCCTTACGGGCTTTGATGTAGTCCTGGATGACCAGGGACAGCACGTCCAGCGGCATGCTGCCGGAGGACAGGCCGGCGTGGTGGAACTCGCGGATGTCGAACTTCGGCCCCAGTTCCTTTTTCGCCTGGTCGCGCAGGCGCCCCCACACGGTGTGCCCGATCTTGTAGCTGCAGGCCTGGCCCGGCCAGGCGCAGTAGCGGTCGGTCTCCCGCGTCATGGCGCTCTCGGTGTCGCCCGTCAGCTCCACCATGTAACGCACAGCCTTTTCGCGGCTCCACCGCTTGTGGTGCATGCCGGTGTCGATGACGCAGCGGCCGGCGCGGAACAGCAGGAACTTGAGATAGCCGACACGGCCCATGGGCTCCTTCTCGTACATGCCCATCTCATCGGCCAGTTGTTCGGCATACAGGGCCCAACCCTCGCCATAGCCGGAGAAGAACATGTTGGAGCGGTAGCGGGGGATGCCCGCCGTCTCTTGCGCCAAGGCCACCTGCAGGTGATGGCCGGGGATGCCCTCGTGATACAGCGTGGTGGGAAGCGCCCATTTGGGCCATTCGCCGGTGTCGTGCAGATTGAAATAGATGGCGGCCGGCCGGGTGCCGTCCAGCGAGGGCGACTGGTAATAGGCCAGTGGCGCGCCGGCATCGATCTGCGGCGGCACCGGCTTCACCTCCGCCCTGGCCTTGGGCAGGGTTGAGAAGTATCGCGGCAGATGGCCGACCACATCGGCCAGACGCACACCCAGGTCGGCGATGAGCTGGGCCTTCCCCTCTTCCGTCTTGGGATAGAAGGAGGCGGGGTCCTGGTACAGGGCCTTGATGCGCTGGCCCACCGTGCCCTGGGTCAGGCCCTGCGCCTTCAGCACGGCATCCAGGCGGGCGGTGATCTCGCGCCCCTGGTCCAGGCCGATCTTATGCACCTCCTCCGGCGACAGGGTGGTGGTGGTGTTGGCGCGCAGGCCGTCGACATACCAGGCGTCGCCGTCCCTCACATGCCAGACACCGGCGTCGTGCGTCGCCTGACGCCGCGCCCCTTCCACCGCCGCGATCTGGCGGTCCAGGGCCGGAAGCACCTTGGACGTGTAGATGCCGGCGGCGCGCGCGGCCCAATCACCCTCGATGCCCTTGGCCTTGGCCCGGCGCGCCACGGACGCCACCAGGTCCGACGTGTCCGCATCAACACGCAGGGCGCGCATCTGGGTCAGCGTGGTGTCCAGCAGGAAATCCGGCGCCACCACGCCAACGCCCCGGTCGTGCTCCAGGCGCTCGGTATCCTGGTCCAGCGCGGTGGCGAAGGCCTCCAGCCGCGACAGGTAGGCCTCGGCGTCGTCCTTGCCGTTGATGGGGTGCTTGGTATCCAGGAAGGTGGGGGTGGATTGATAGCAGCCGGTCAGCTGGCTGATGGCGTAGGGGGAGCGTTCTCCCGGCCGGCCGAAGTCGAAACGCTTGTAGGTTTCCAGGCGGTTGGACAGGACATAGGCGACGCAATCGTAATTGACGGCGTCGATGCCCCCCAGGGCGCGACGGTCGATGCTGGCCAGGCGGCGCATCTGGCTGGCGGTGGCCTCTCGCTCCGTGGCCAGGCCGGTGGCGGAACGGTCGGCCAGGCGGCCGCGCAGGGCAGACAACTCCCCGGTATCCAGGCCCAGGTTGGTCGCCGCCTCGGGCCGGCGCCGCAAATCCTCCTGGAAAAAGGTTTCCAGCAAGGCAGTCAGCGAAGCGCCGGCGCCACTGGCGGCCCCCGGGACGGGGCCGGCCGCCCCTTGCGCCCATGCGGGCAGGGCGGATGATACGGCAACGGCGGCGGTACCGCCGGCCAGGAATTGACGACGATCGATCATGAAGCTCTCCCAACTGACGAACCTTGTTTTGCGGGAGAGTATGCGCAAAATTTTGAGGGATGAAAGCCGCTCCGCCACCAAGGCTTGAATGGGCTTCCGCCGCCCCCTAGAGTGCGGCTGCGCGTTTCCCTGCTCCTCCCAATGAAAATCCGGCATCCAAGGCCGCAGCCCAGGACAAGCAATGTCGTCCCGCTCTATCGACGCGACACCCATGCCGGATCTCAGCAAAAAGCAGACACCGGTCCAGAAACGGTCCATCGATACAGTGGAGACGATCTTGTCCGCCGCCGCCCTGCTGTTGGGGGAAGTCGGCATCGAACGGCTGTCCACCAACCTGATCTGCGCCCGCGCCGGCCTGACGCCGCCCGCGCTGTACCGTTATTTCCCCAACAAGTACGCCGTGCTGAAGGAACTGGGCGTCCGGATGATGGAGCGGATGAACGCGGCCTATCTGACCTGGGTGAAGGCCAGCCACCCGATGCCGGCGCGGGACACGCCGGAGCAACAAGCCGACCGCCTGCGCCAGATTCAAGAGGTCACCAACGACATCGCACGGAATTGCCTGGGCGGCGTTTGGATCCTGCGGGCGCTGCGCGCCGTGCCGGCCCTGCAGCAACTGCGCCTGGAATCCCATAATTTCGTGGCCGAGCGGTCGTTCCAGGAAATTCGCGCCCATTACCCGCACACCAGCGACGCGGAGCTGCGCCTCGCCACCCGCTTGGCAGTCGAGGTCATGTACAGCGCCACGGAAATGGTGTTCGACGAACCCGGCCTGGACGACAACCTGATCAACCAGGAAATCGCGGACATGGTGGTCCGCTACTTCGCCAAATTCGCCGAGCGCGAGACGGCGCTGACCCAGGCCGATTGAGCGCGGTCACCGCTCCGCTTCATGCTCCAACGCGCCACCACGGGGACGCGCGAGCTTAAGTGGCGCCCGGCAGGCGGCAAGACACGCCCCCGTTGTTCCAATAAATTCAGCAACATCGACATAAATCGGCAATACTTATTCGATAGTCTTCGCTACCGAACGCGATAGCGCTCGAAAAACGATAAAACATCCATAGGTAGATTTGGGTCCGGCTGGCGTTCGCTTGCCTGTGATTAGCGCATGCGCCCACTCTGTGGGCGCATGACCCAATAAATCGGGGTCTTTATGGCATCCGTCCTCTTTCGCGGGGATGATGCTTTCATGTCATTTTAATTTTTCAATTTTCCTTTCTACCGCAAGGACGCGTCGATCCCCGGCTTGGCGTCGTCCCAACCAGAAACGGCCACGCCCTGTCCTGTGGGAGGGGTGAATGGCCCCTCTTGACCTGATGGAGCCCCTTTATGCGCCGCCTGCTTCTGCTCAGCGCGTCCGTCCTGGCGCTGGCCGCCCCCATGACCGTCCCCTCGGTCGCCCGCGCCGCGGACGGCCCGGCCGCCGATACGCCCGCCGCTGATACGCCCGATGCCGCCGCCGAAGCCACGACGCCAGAGGTGGTGGTCAGCGCGAACCGGGAGCGGGGCACGGCCACCAACCTGGCGGTCGGCCAGGCCTCGCTGTCGGCGGTGCAGCCGCAATCGCTGTTGAACAGCCACTTCATCCAGGATGTGGCATCGCCCATATCCGACTATCTGGCCATCGCCCAGTTCGCGCCCAGCACCAGCAATTCCAGCCCCAACGGCATGGGCCTGTCCAGCAAGAACGCCACGGTGCGCGGTTTCCAGGACGGTGAGTACAACGTCACCTTCGACGGCATCCCCTTCGGCGATCCCAACGCCTTCGGCCATGCCACCACCTCGTTCTTCCCGGCCCCCACCCTGGACCATGTGGTGGTGGACCGCGGCCCCGGCACCGCCAGCACGGTGGGCAACGCCACCTTCGGCGGCACCATGGCCCTATCGTCCAGCACCCCGGCGGAAAGCTTCGGCGGCAAGGCCATGGTGGGCTTCGGCAGCGGTGGTGGCTTTGAAGGCAATGGCGCCGTGAACACCGGCGCCATCGCCGCCACCCAGGGCACCCGCGTCCTGCTGGACTATGACCACACCCAGTCGGACGGCTTGCTGGATTATGCCGGCCTGAACCGCGACAACGCGCTGATCAAGGTGCAGCAGCCGGTGGGGGCCAGCACCACCGTCACCCTGTTCGCCGATTACAGCGACCTGACCTGGAACAATTTCACCCAGCAGACGCGGGCGGCCACCGCCAAGTACGGCAAATCCTTCGCCAACCTGAACGACGACCCCAATTCACAGCAGTACAAGGACTATAACGTCGACCACCGCAAGGCGGACTTTGAATATATCGGGGTGCAAAGCGACCTGGGCTTCCTGCGCCTCGACAACAAAGCCTACACCTACGCCCTGGATGACAAGGCCATCGCCGGCGCGGACCAGACCGGCGCCACCCCCAACGCGGCCCTGCTGTCCAGCGGCGTGCCCGGTGTCCATAACCAGGGCTATTACCGGGCGTGGGGCGACATCGCCAAGCTGGAAAAGGACGTGGGCGAAGGCTTCTTCACCACCACGATCCGCACCGGCGTCTGGGCGGAGCATGCCCGCGACACCCAGTTCCAGCAGTCCTACAACCTGTCCACCGGGGTCATCACCGCGCTGACGCCCTACCGGAAATTCGGCAGCGTCATCAACAACTACATCACCGAAAGCGACACCACCCAGCCCTTCGTCGAGCTGGAATGGCATCCGCTGCCGGACCTGACCATCATTCCCGGCTTCAAGCACATCGATTTTTCGCGCAGTTTCCAAGGCCCGCTGAACTTCGCCCCGTACAACAACAAGGGGGATTACAGCGCCGACCTGGGCTCAACCATGGTCAATTACCGCCTGAACGACCAGATGGCGGTGTACGCCCAGTGGGCCATGGGCTTCCAGGCGCCGCAGGTCAGCGTGCTGGAAAGCACCGGGTCCAGCGCCAACCGCGTCAGCCCGCAGCAGACGATCAATTACCAGACCGGCTTCGTCTATAAGACTGACCGGCTGGTGGCCGATATCGACGGCTATTACATCAACTTCCGCAACAAGGTCAGCAGCGACCTGGAAACGGTGAACGGCATCGCCAACACCACGGTGTATTTCAACCAGGGCGGCGTCATCTACAAGGGCATTGAGGCGGAGGTCACCTACACCCTGATCGATGGCCTGGCCGTCACCGCCAACGGCAGCCTGAACAGCGCCGCCGTCAAGGCCACCGGCCTGCAGATCGCCAACGCCCCCAGCAGCACCCTCGCCTATGGCCTGATGTACGATAAGGACAACTGGTTCGGGTCCTTCCTGACCAAGTATGTCGGCACCCGCTATGCCGGCACCGGCCAGCGCGCCGACAACAACCCCAACGTCAAGCTGCCCGACTATCAGTTCAGCGACGTGGTGGTGGGGTACAAGATGGGCGACCGGCTGAAGGTCAGCTTCATGATCAACAACCTGTTCAACAACCGTACGGCCACCGAAGGCAGCGGCAACCTGGCCAACCCCACCTTCTATTACCTGCCGGGCCGCAACTACATGGGCACCGTCACCGTCGGCTTCTGACGGCACCCCCTGTCCGCCATCTGCCATCCGACGGAGCGACGCCGATGTTGAAGAAGATGCTGCTGGTCTCGACCCTCCTGCTGGCCTGGACCACCGGGCCGGCGCAGGCCGCCGGGCCCAGCGACGCCGTCTACCCCTATCTCGGCATCGACTGGGGTGGGGAGGTGTTCGTGGGCGCCGCCCTGCCCTTCGGCATGGTCAAGGTGGGGCCGGATATGGAGACCTTCGACGGTTTCCACATCGGCTCCGGCTATGCCGGGACGGGGCGGGTGCTGGGGTTCAGCCACCTGCACCTCAGCGGAGCCTCGGGCAAGTACGGCAACATCCTGGTGGCCCCCGTCACCGGCGAGGTCACCCCCGCCGACATCAAGTCGGTACGGGTGGATGAGGTGGCTAAGGTCGGCTATTACGCCGCGACCCTGACCCGCTACCAGACACGGGTGGAGCTGACGGCCACGCCGCGCGTGGGCCTGCACCGCTACACCTTCCTGGCCGGTGGCGACGCCCATGTCACCGTCAACCTGGCCGCCATCCTGAACAAGGGGCCGGGATCGGAATCCCAGAAGTTCCTGGGGGCCGACCTGAAGGTCATCTCCCCCACGGTGGTCGAGGGTGTGGGCCGCTATACCGGCGGCTGGAACGAGGGCGGGGAGTACAAGGTCTATTTCCATATGGAGGTCGACCACGCCCCCGCCCGGGTGCGCACTTGGGCGGGCGGGTCGCCGTCCCCGGATGCCGCCGCCACGGTGGACGGCGACCAGCCCATCGGCGCCAGCTTCGATTTCAATGCCCAGCCGGGCGAGGTGGTGCAGGTGAAGGTGGGCCTGTCCTTCATCAGCGCCGCCCAGGCCCGCCGCACTGTGGAGAAGGAGGCCCCCGGCTGGGACTTCGACGCCATCCGCGCCCAGGCCACCGCCGCCTGGGACAAGGCGCTGTCGCCCATCGCCGTGACGGGCGCCAGTGATGACCAGCGCCGCCAGCTGTACACCGCCCTCTACCACACCATGCTGATGCCCTCGGACCGCACGGGGGAGAACCCGGGCTGGACCTCGGCCGAGCCCTATTACGACGACTACTACACCCTGTGGGACACCTTCCGCACCTCCGGCCCCCTGCTCACCCTGATCGCGCCGGAGCGGCAGCGCGACCTGGTGCGGTCGCTGGTCGACATCTACCGGCATGAGGGCTACCTGCCCGATGGGCGCAGCGGCAACGACACCGGCCGCACCCAGGGCGGCAGCAACGCCGAGGTGGTCATCGCCGACGCCTATGTGAAGGGCCTGACCGGCATCGACTACAAGACCGCCTATGCCGGCATGCGCAAGGATGCGGAGGTGCCGCCCCAGGACCCACGCAAATGGGGGCGCGGCGGCCTGATGGAATACAACGCCAAGGGCTATCTCAGCCTGGCCAATGAGCGCTCCGGCTCCCGCACCGTGGAGTACGCCTACGACGACTTCGCCATTGCCACGCTGGCCTGCGGGCTGGGGCGACGCGACGAGGCCAAGCTGTATGCCCAGCGCTCCGGCAACTGGGCCAATTTGTGGGACCCGACCTTGGTGAAGGAGGGGGTGAAGGGCTTCCTGCGGCCCCGCAACCCGGACGGCAGCTGGGCGGAGCCCAACACGCTGAAGCGCGGCACCTGGCCCGACTTCTTCTATGAGGGGGATGAGTGGACCTATTCGCTGTATGCGCCCCATGACGTGGCGCGGCTTGTGGCCCTGTCCGGGGGCAAGGCCGGGTTCCTGCGGCGGCTGGACACGCTGTTCCTGAAGCGGCATTTCGACATGTCGAACGAGCCGGGATTCCTGCTGCCCCTCTATTACAACTGGATCGGCCGGCCCGACCGCACCGCCGACATGACCGTCTACGCCCTGGAACGGGAATTCCTGGGCACCCATGGCGGCATTCCCGGCAACGACGATTCCGGCGCCATGTCCAGCTGGCTGATCTTCCAGATGCTGGGCTTCTTCCCCGTCGCCGGCCAGGACGTCTACCTGATCAGCACCCCCAGCTTCCCTGAGGCTGACCTGGATTTGGGCGGGGGCAAGCACTTCCGCGTCATCGCCCATAACCTGGATGCCGAGCGGTTCAACCGCTACGTCCAGTCCGCCACCCTGAACGGCCGGCCGCTGGAGACCAACTGGTTCCGCCATGGCCAGATCAAGGACGGGGGCGTGCTGGAACTGGTCATGGGGCCGGAACCCACGCGCTGGGGGACGGGCACGCCGCCGCCCTCCCTGTCCGACCCGACGGCCGACCCCACTGGCGACCGGCCCATGCTGTGTGTCCCAGCGTCGCAGCCCTGAGGCCGTCACGGTCCTGAAACCAAACGCGGTTAAGCCTTCGCCCCGAACCCTTTCGAGAAAGCCTTCCCATGCCTTTCCCCCGTTCGCTGCTGCTGGCCGGCGCTGCCGCCTTGTCCCTTACCGCGTGCGCCACCCAGGCCCCGGAGAACAAGCCCGCCGCGGGCGCGGTGGCCATGAACCAGATCCAGGTCATCGGCACCCACAACAGCTATCACGCCGGCATCGCCGCCAGCGAGTCGGTGCTGTGGAAGAAGACCCGCCCGGAACTGTACGCGGCCCTGGATTACCGCCATCAGGATCTGACGTCCCAGCTGTCGGCCGGGGTGCGCCAGGTGGAACTGGACATCTTCGCCGACAGCAAGGGCGGACTGTACGCCCACCCCGCCGGCCCCGGGCTGGCGGCGCGGGCGGGCCTGCCAGCGGACCCGCCCTTCGATCCCAACCACCTCATGGACAAGCCGGGCTTCAAGGTCATGCATGTCCAGGATGTGGACTACCGCAGCACCTGCCAGCCCTTCACCGCCTGCCTGGCCGAAATCCACGCCTGGTCCAAGGCGCACCCGGGCCATGTCCCCCTGTTCATCCTGCTGGAAACGAAGGAAGAGACCTTGTCCCTGTCCTTCCCCACCGTGACGCCGGAGGCGCTGACCCCCGCCAGCCTGGACGCACTGGACCGCGAGATCCTGTCAGTGTTCAAGGCGGATGAGATCATCACCCCCGACCGGGTGCGGGGCGATGCCGCCACCCTGAACGCCGCCGTGCGGACGCACGGCTGGCCCAGCCTGGAGGAAGCGCGGGGCAAGGTCGTCTTCCTGCTGGACCAGCGCAATATCAGCGCCCGCTATCTGGAGGGCCATCCCAGCCTGAAGGGGCGCGTGGCCTTCACCAACGCCCAGCTGGGCCCTGACGGGGCCGCCAGCGACGATGCCGCCTTTATCGAGATGAACGACGGCCCCGGCGAGGCCATCACCACCCTGGTGCGGCAAGGTTACCTGGTCCGTACCCGGTCGGACGCCGACACCAAGGAGGCGCGGGCCAACGACACCCGCCGCCGCGACATGGCGCTGGGCAGCGGCGCGCAGATGGTCAGCACGGACTATCCGGCGTCCGAACCGGCCGCGACCGGCTTCGTCGTCAGCCTGCCGGGCGGCGGGGCGGCGCGCTGCAACCCGGTGACGGCCGGCGCAAACTGCGTCAGCCAGGGGCTGGACCGCTAAAGGCCGCCGGCGGGGGACAGCACCCTTGCCAGGGGCCTGAAACCGTTATCTATTCTTGCTGCTGACAAGAACATCGGAAGCGGCAGGCGATGAAGATGATGACGCGATGGGCGGCACTGGCCCCCGCCCTGGCCTCCACTTTGGCCCTGGGCACGGCGCTGAGCCTCAGCATGAACGGCACGGCGTTCGCCGCGGACGCGGGCAGGCCGGCCTCCGGCGCCGAAAGCGTCACGGTCGACCTGACCCGGCCCGACTGGGTGGCCTTCCGGAACCTGTACCAGCAGTTGGTGCAGACCAACACCACCCTGTCGTCGGGCAGCTGCACGGCGGCGGCCCAGGCCGTCGCCAACCGCCTGACCGCCATCGGCCTGAAGAAAAGCGACGTGCGCGTGCTGGTGCCGGAGGGGCGGCCCAAGGACGGCGCGCTGGCCGCGGTGCTGCCCGGGAGCGATCCGGCGGCCAAGCCCCTCCTGCTGCTGGCCCACATCGACGTGGTGGAGGCCAAGCGCGAGGACTGGCAGCGTGATCCCTTCACCCTGGTGGAGGAGAACGGCTATTTCTACGGGCGCGGCAGCAGCGACGACAAGGCCATGGCCGCCGTCTTCGCCGACCTGCTGGTCCGACTGCGCCAGGAAGGGTTCCGGCCCAAACGCACCATCAAGCTGGCGCTGACCTGCGGCGAGGAAACCAGCGACACCTTCGACGGCGTGCAGTACCTGCTGGCCCATGACCGCGACGCCCTGGACGCGGAATTCGCCCTGAACGAGGGGGCCGGCGGCCGCCTGGACAAGGATGGCAAGTACCTGGCCCTGGAAATCCAGGCGGGGGAGAAGGTCTACCAGGACTTCACGCTGGAGACGACCAACCCGGGCGGCCACAGCTCCCGTCCCAGCAAGGACAACGCCATCTATCACCTGGCGGCGGGCCTGAACCGGCTGGCGGCCTTTGACTTCCCCGTGGCGCTGAACCCGGTGACCAAGGCCTACTTCACCGCCCTGTCCCCGGTCATCGGCGGTGCGGTCGGGGCCGACATGATCGCCATCACCAAGGACAACCCCGACCCGGCGGCCATCGCGCGCGTCAGCCAGGATCCGGGCTGGAACAGCACGCTGCGCACCACCTGCGTCGCCACCATGGTGACCGCCGGCCACGCGCCCAACGCCCTGCCCCAGCACGCCCAGGCCAACGTCAACTGCCGCATCCTGCCGGGGCAGCCGCTGGAGGAGGTGCGCCAGACCCTGGTGAAGGTGCTGGACGATCCGGCCATCAAGGTGACGGCGGTGGGCCAGCCCAGCCCCGTCTCACCCCCGCCAGCCCTGACGCCCACGGTGCTGGACCCGGTGACGGAGGTCGCGGCCAAGATGTGGCCCGGCGTGCCGGTGGTGCCCACCATGTCCACCGGCGCCACCGACGGCCGCTTCCTGAACGCCGCCGGCATCGCCACGTATGGCCTCAGCGGCATGTTCCGCGACCCCGACGGCAGCGGCGTGCACGGCCTGAACGAACGCATCCGCGTCCGCTCCCTCTATGAGGGGCGGGAGTTCCTGTACGCCGTGGTGAAGAAGTACGCGGGGTGAACGGTAGGCGGGGGCCCCCGCCCTCTTGCGAGGTTATCCACGGTTGCGCTTCTCCTGGCTGTCGGCCAGGAGAAGCATTGTCATGTGCCGGTGCCGTCACAAATGACAATGATTTACTGTCCCCAGCGGCCGGTACGGGAGATGGCGCATAGGTTGCCAGGAAAATGCAGCCTCGCAGCACCATCATCAATCTTTAATTGATCCCCTGAGAGCAAACCAGCGCATGAAGGCGCCCCACCGCTTCGAGACCAAAGGTATAATGCATTTGTCATATTTCTACGCCGAATGAATTAATGTATAATTCAATAGCTTTTAGAAATTTCGAGAGAAAAAATGGCTCCGGATGGCGAGATATGATCTTTCAGGCTGTCTCTAGATTGATTAACCCCCATGTTTATAGATATCCAAATCCAAAAAGAGACATTATTGTACATTATCATATTTACAAAAATGCCGGGACAAGCATAGATCATCAGCTTGAAAAAATATATGGACGTAGATGGCTTGAATTTGAGGGAAATTCAGATAAATTTGCACTTACTGCGAGCCAATTAGCGAATTTCTTCAAGGAAAACTTAGACGCCATCGCCATATCCTCCCACAAAGTTCGGCCACCAACACCAGGATCACACATCCATCCCATTGTTCTGCTGCGGCACCCTATCGACAGAGCGCGGTCCATATATCATTTCGGACGCAGAGATCCTGCCCAGCACGACCACGCCGTGGCCAGCACGAACGACTTCCGTGGATACATTGAGTGGTCTTTGGACACGCCGGGCGTGGGTGTGGTTCTACGCGACTACCAAGTCATCCATCTTTCATCGGCCTCGTTCCGGTACAAGAACATCCAGGATGCCGAAGCCACAGCGGAGGATTTATCTGAAGCGATTGGCTTCCTTAATAGTTTGTCGGCCTTCGGTATCGTGCGGGAATTCGATGCGTCGTGTGGTTTATTTAACCACGCTTATCGCCCCTTCTTTCCGGACCTGAATCTGCAGCCGGTGCGCGAGAATAGTTCCACGGAAACCGCACTCACGGAGGAGGAGGTCCTTGAAAAGGCGCGATCGGAGCTGGGAAATAGTCTGTATCAAAGGCTGATGGCCGCAAACAGCCAGGACCTCGCCCTCTACAACTATGCTCGAAAAAGGTTTAGAGACCTACTGGCACACGCTGGTCTGGTGTGAATCGGCATGGAATAAGGGCTCTGACTCAATTTTGATGAAATCAGGGTGTCCTTTTGTGATCGCTTTTCCAATGGGATCAAGGCGATGCACCCAAAGATATTCCGCTCAACATTTGTCCTTCCCGGCATGGAGATCATCGACGTCGCTGATGACGGCACGGTGATCCGGCTCAGCGTCCGTTCATCCAGTGCTGTCAGCCGTTGCCCTGGGTGTGGCTCGCCGTCCCGCCGGGTTCATAGTCGCTATCGACGCCGATTGATGGATCTCCCCGCCGCCGGTCGCACGGCTCAGTTGACCCTGCTCGCCCGCCGGTTCTTCTGTGATGCGGTTCTGTGCGGTCGGCGCGTCTTCACCGAACGGTTCGATCCGACCATCCTGACGCCTCGGGCCCGCCGGACGGCGAGGCTGGACAAGATCATTCATCACCTGGGCCTGGCGCTGGGCGGCCGACCGGCGGCGGCGATGGCGCAACGGCTGATGATGCCGGTGAGCAACGACACGTTGCTACGCGTGGTTCGCCGCCAAGGCAGTCCGAAGTTCGTGCCGCCGACCGTTATCGGGATCGATGACTGGGCTTGGCGCCGTAACCAGCGCTACGGAACCCTGATCTGCGACCTTGAGCGCCGCCGGACCATCGCGCTGTTGCCGGATCGCGAACCCGCGACCGTCCAGGCCTGGCTTGAAGGCCAACCCCAGGTCAGCACCGTCGCGCGGGATCGCGGGGGCGGCTATGCGATAGCAACCGCCAAGGCCTTGCCGGACGCGACCCAGGTGGCCGACCGCTGGCACTTGATGGAGAACGCCAGCCGCGCCTTTCTGGATGCCGTGCGCAAGTCGATGAAACAGATCCGCGTCGCGGTGGGCGCCACCACCATCGATCCCGCCCTGCTTACGGCGGCGGAGAAGTTGCAATACGACGGCTACGTCCGCCGTGAGGAAACCAATGCCGCCATCCAGCGGCTGTCCAAGGAAGGCATGTCGATCCGCGAAATCGTCCGCCGGACGGGCCACAGTCGCGGCCTGGTGCGGAAAATCCTGCGTGGCCAGAGGTCGGACATCTTCCGTACGCGGGAAAGCTCCCTTGAGGTGCATCTTCCCTGGCTGGATCAGCAGTGGGCGGCAGGCCACCACAATGGCGCTGACCTCTGGCGCCGGTTGCAACAGCAGGGATTCCGGGGCTCCCTACGGGTGGTCGCCGAGTGGGCGACCCGCCGCCGCCGGGCTGATCAGATGGGGGCGGAGGCCCTGAGCCGCACGCCGTCGGCACGAACCATCGCCCGGTTCATGACCCTGGGGCGGGATGCCCTGACCAAGGCCGAAACCGTCCTCGTCGCCGCGATTGAAGGAAGTATCCCCACCTTGGTCGATACCAGGAACGTTGTCGCCGACTTCCAGGGTATGATCCGGCGCAAGTCACTCGCCGACCTCGATCCCTGGTTGGAGCGGGCCAAAGGCGGCCTGGTCGCGTCCTTCGCCAACGGCATCAACAAGGACCGCGCAGCCGTTGCCGCTGCCATCACGTCGCCTTGGTCCAATGGCCAAACCGAGGGGCAGATCACCAAGCTCAAACTCGTCAAACGCCAGATGTACGGTCGCGGGAAGCTCGACCTGCTCCAGGCCCGCGTAATCGGCGTCGGATGATCTGGCCATCACCAAAATTGCGTCAGAGCCCCTATTGGGCGCCGATACGGGGTCCCGTTACGCCGCCGATTGACAGGTCTGGAACATCACTGACAAGAGGAAGCGCGCTCGCACGCCATGACAGGCTGCTGGCGTTGCGCGCGCGCCTCAAACCAAGGGTTCCAGGAACCCCGTATCATTCCCCCACGGCAACAGTCGGGGACGGATTTGCCGCTCCCCCGTTGATGTCGACCGCATGCAAATCCACGCCGAGCATCGGAATACCAACCAATCCCTGGACGATATGGCTGGAGGCGACGTCGAAAATCAGCGCCTCATCGTACCAGTGATGCTGCACGTGATCCTGCTGGGAGCCATTGGCGATGGCGCAACAGACTGCGTATTGACCAGTAGGCAGGTAGGGCATCTCGAAGCGGAATTCCGCATACAACTCCTGCCCTACCTGCACGGACACGGGGTCGCTCTCGTAGCGCAAATACGTGTTGTCGCCGAAGAGGTTCTGTCCCAAGCGGTCTCGAATATAAAAGCCTACGATGGGGGATGACAGCTCATCCGCCACACTGCAGCGTATCTGGAGAATGACCTCCTCGCCGCCGTGCATGATCTGCAGGGGCATCCGATCACTGCTAAGGAAGCGGACACTTTCGATGGTGGCGCCGCGGCGGCCGTACCAGCTGGCTTCCGGATCGAAAGAGAACACCTGGATGGGGTTCACGGCCTTGGGGAGGCGAACCGCCGGAGCCGACGCTTCCTTGGACCGGCGCCGGCCGCCAATCTTGAAAGAGGCGCCATTGTCCCGCTCACGATCAAGGGAGGCCAGGTAGTTATCGCAGACCACCTTAGCGTCACCCACCTCCTGCACCTCGCCACCGTCGATCCAGATGGCGCGATCGCACAGGGACATGATGGAACTTGGAGAGTGCGACACGAAGATCAAAGTGCCGTTCTCTCGGAACTTCCGGATGAAGCGCATGCACTTCTGGGTGAAAGCCGCGTCGCCCACCGCCAGGATTTCGTCCACGATCAGGATGCTGGCGTCCACATGCGCGGCGACGGCGAAGGCCAGCCGCGCGTACATGCCGCTGGAGTAGAGCTTGACCGGCAGGTTGATGAAGTCGCCGATGGCGGCGAATTCAGCAATGGACTGGAACCGGTCCTCGATCTCCTCGCTGCTGAGCCCCAGGATCGCGGCCGATAGGCGCACGTTTTCCACCCCAGTGAATTCCGGGTTGAAACCGGCGCCCAGCTCCAGCAACGCGGCGATGCGCCCACGGGTGGTAATGCTGCCGGTCGTGGGCTGGATGATGCCTGCGGCCAATTGCAGGAAGGTGGACTTGCCCGCCCCGTTACGCCCGACCAGGCCAACGGATTCGCCCTTCCTGATCTCCAGGCTGACGCCCCGCAGCGCCCAGTACTCCTCATAGAAGCGACGCCAGCGAAACAGCATCTGCTTCAGGCGGTCCTCGGGGCGCTTGTAGATGAGATAGGCCTTACCGAGATCGTCGGCCTTGAGAGCGATTTCAGAGGACATCAGCGAAAGCCTTCCGGCTACGGGCGAACCAAGCGTATCCTAGGGATGCGATGAACAGCGCATAGACCCAGAGCCCCAGGTAATCGAGCGGATCTGGAAATTGCCCCAGGAAAAGGGCGGCGCGTATTTGCTCCAAGGTCAGCGCGATCGGATTCAGCTTCATCACCGGCTTGAACGAGTCCGGCACGGTTTCGGCTGCATAGAAGATGGGCGTCAGGAACATCAGCAGTGATGTGGCGACCCCGACGATATGGCGCATGTCGCGGATGAAAACCCCCAGGGATGCAAGGAACCAGGCCACACCCAGCGTCGCAACGGCCAAGGGCAGAATGATGATGGGAACATAGATCAAACCGAACGACAGCGACCCCATGGTTATAAATTGCGCGACCAGCAGGATCACCAGGCCAAACCCGGCGTTCACGGTATTGACCAGGATGCTGACGATCGGAAGGATCTCCAGCGGAAAGATCACCTTCTTGACATAGGAGGCGTTCTCCAGAATCAGCGTGGGGGCGGCGTTGACCGTCTCGCCGAAGATGGAGAACGTCACCAGCCCCGAAAAAATAAGCAAGGGGTAGCTGGTGGACGACAGGGAGCCTGACCAGCGCGAGTGAAAAATCTGAGTGAAGACGAAGCCATAGACCGCGAAGGTCAGCAGCGGGGTTAGGATGGACCACACCATTCCCAGCATCGTGCCCTGCCATTTGGCGCTGAGCTGCCGGGCCGTGAGGCGCAAGATCAAACGCCTGTTGGCGTAAAGACGGCTGATGATTGACGGCGACGTCACTGCGGCGGTGGACATCAATAGGCCTCGGACAGAATACGCTACTCGGATTAGCGGAACCACCAGCGCACAAGAGGCACCGACGCGCCCCCGCCATCCAATGGCATGGAAACTCAGGGGCCGGGTATACGACGTCGCCGGCCAAGACTCAAGCTAACCCGCCCCCCTTTTTCAGGATCACCAGAACCGAACATAGTGCCGGTGACCGTGCCGATCCGCCCCGCCTTGCACCAACGCGCTCAGCCACAAGGTGATTCCAACCCGCCCCTCTCCGAGGTGGTATCAGAAGATTATACGCGCACATGTCCGTCAAACCAGGGTGAGGAACGGACAGCGTCAAATTAGACAGGTTCGATCAATCTGCAGGCTGCGGCACCTAATCTGTGGAGCCTAACCTAGGCATGACAGAACTATCCCCGGCGGACGCGCTCCGACATCGTCAAAGCGCGACAGTGGGCCTTTCCGAAAAGGTTGAAGGTTGCTTACGGAAAGGAAAGCCCTTCTTCGCCAGGGCATGTGCCAAATTAATGCAGGGCCGCTCCACCAACCTCCAGGATAATGCCGCCAGACCCAAGGCAATAATCATAGCCACGGCTGCATTTAAATGCGGGCCACTATGAGGAAACAAAGTGCGGGTAATTTGTTGAGAGGGCCAACCGTAGAGGTAAACTCCATACGATAAGTCATTCTGAAGCGGGAACCGCAATGCAACGCGGCTGGTACCAAAAAGCAGCGCTAAAGTAATACCTACCGTACTAATCATGATTGGGAATGCGGGCGTACCACGGGTAAGCAACATTAAAAATATCGATACAAGCAAAGTCCATTTAGTAAATTTAAAACTGTCATGAAGCAAATAATAGAGACCACCAATAAAAAATATTATGGCGTGCGACGGAAAATCGTAGTTCCCAAAGGTATCTTGATTGTTTCCCAGAATAGGGATAGCACCCGGGCAAATCGCTATTAACAATATAGAGGAAAATAACGCTATCTGTATTATCTTTCGACTCACAGCAAGGCCAAATAGGCCAAAGAGAGCCAGCACAAAATACAACCGGACCTCTAGAGTAACAGACCAAAGAGAACCATTCAGACCCTGATAAGGATGGTCAGAAAATATTCCGGGGATGACATGCTCATTCCAGACCGCAAGGCTATTCATGTAAAAATAACGCCAAGCCTGTGACTGAGAAAAAACATAAAAAAAGTCCTGACCTCCAAAAATTGGCGCCACTAAAAAAGTAACAATAGCACAGCAGACAATGAGGCCTGGGTAAATGCGCATTACACGTTTCAAGACAAAACCCGAAAGATCCGGCGTCTCAACCAAACTTTTTAGAACTAACGCACCACTCAGAAAAAAAAATATGTCTACGGCGATAGACCCGCTATGAGCAACTCCCCCCGTATAGGCAGCAATAACATCCACAAGACCCGGAGTGGGCGATATGGCATGCGAATGAGCATATATAACAGCCAGTGCTGCGAACAATCTTACCAGATTAAAGTTGTTCTTTTCTTTGTTGAAAACATCAAATCCACTGGCCGCTGAAGATATCATTTGTTCCAACTTCACGAGTGCTCGGATAGGAATGTCGAGCGGCGTATATAACATACTCTATCAATGCGACGTAGCGCTGAATCCAAACGCTGTGCCCCGCTCCACTCCCCCGGCCCGCTTTCGTAGGCCTGACCGTCCCAGCTCAGTCTGGCTTGGGATCCCAAAGCGTAGCCACGACCACCACCTCTCCAGAACGGTCCTTGATCGGATAGGATTTCACATCGACCAAGTGCCCTTCCTCCCTCAACTGGGCCATCGCGCTATCAAGAACCTTGGGCTGCAAAATGATCATGTAGTGCTGGCGCGCCCCGGCTGAATTGATGCGCTTGATCAAATCATCAACGTTTCCATTGGCCCAGACCTCCTGGCGGCCGCCCGTTGCCACCACGAACCCCATCCAGTAGCCCCACTGCGGGAATGCGAACACCGTATCCGGGGGTGCATCGAAAGAATATGCCGCCAACCGATTGATGGCATCGGAATAGACACCCACGCCGCCGGTGACTTCGAGTTGGCGGTAAAGAAACGCATCCCGAGCCGTGTGCGCAAGGGCGATAACGCCCAGGCTGGCAAGGGCTAAGCCGCGGAAGGGGATTCGGATTCGCGGGTTGCGTGGGCCGAGCTCTGTTGCCAATGCGGCAACACCCACTATCCCAGCTATGGCAAAGATGGGCCCGAGCATCACGTAATGTTGATAGCCCAACGGAGACCCCATGAAGGCCCCGAAGCAGACGTGCGTGACCATCACCGCCAGCAGCATGACGGCCAATACAAACGAATTCTTCAACGGACCGATGCCCTGGCGCCACCGTGCGCCCAAACCGACCCAAGCGATGGTGGCAACCCAAGCCAGAACCACGAGCCAGGCGCCGTAATCCAACTTCGACGTCAGAATGGCATTGGTGTTGGTATTCTGGGAGGGCATCCCAGCGAAAAACAGTCGCTCGATGGGATTCCCACCAAAAACATGAAATATGACGTGGAGCGTGTAGCTTACACGGTCCAGCAGCGTTTCCTTTTGGCCATTCATGACTCCGTAAGAGTTCTGCAAGGAACGCAAATTTTGGAGCCAGCCCTGCATCCCTTCCTGCGCGATAATGGACGCGTGCGCATAAATGTATGGCAGGTAGCCAATCACCACGCCGACAACATACCATATTCCCGGCCGCAGCACCGGCCTGCGCTGTAAGCGACAAAGGTAAATCAATACGGCCAAAATAACTGCGGCATAAAGCGCGAATATGAAATAGAAGAATGCACTCAGGCCAATTAAAACTCCAGCAAAAAAGATTTTACCAAATCTTCTATCCTCATTCAGGGAGCGACTTAAAATAAGAACGCCTGGAAGAAAAGCTAAAAGAGGAAAAAGCTGAAGGTAATATTGAGTCCGCCACGCAAATATAAAAGCGGGATCTATGGCGAAGACGGTAGTAGCAATACTGGCCCAGCCCCGGCTTCCTGTTCCAAAAAGGATCAGAGAATAAACGACAAATACCAAAGACACGCCAATGAGCGCATGATAAATGCGCAAAGCGGTGACGCCATATCCAAAAAAACTAAAGAATACTGCGGCAATATACCCGGTGACATTGCCGCCATACAGAGAGTTTAGCAAAGGATATTTATAACCCGGCGCAAAAATATTATCCTGGTATATCCATGCAGGAACCCAACCGCGGGCATGTGTGACAAAAACAGAAATATAATCTGGATTTACCGAATCCATATACAAACCAGGAACATCCGGATGCAGGCATGCAACCATCAAAAAAAACAAAGGGGCGATCCATGGTGAACCAAGGATTCCGTCTATAATAATCCGCACTTCTTGCCTCAGCGCTGTTGGAAATTGCGACATTATTATTCCATTCCCAGGTTTAGAATTTGCGCTGAGCTGATTAATAAAAATTATATCAGCCAACTCGAGTTTCTCTCTACAAGAGACGACATACCAAAAGATAATTGCATCCTGTTGACGATCACACGCCCTCTAAGCGCTTCTTGACGGTGATGGGCCACGCAGTGACGCATCATCTGCCACAGAGAACCAAACCAAAGGCAAGATTTGACGGAAACATTTGGTAGATAGCCGTCAACAGAAGCGGATTCACAATAGAGTACCAGCCAGACCAAACGCTTGATTTGACCATCCACCAGGAACGATATGAATCTCCCGAAAACATCCCGGAGCACAAGACAAAAGAACGGCCAGAAAAACAAAAAAGAACAATAGGCATGCCGTGACATTAACTATCTTAATTCTGCCAAGATATTTCAACCCAAACAAACCAGCCGCCATCGCCGGAATACTTAAAAGTGCAGCGGGTATCTGGCACCGGATAGCTTCAGCAGGGAGACCTGCAGGGCGGTTCGAAAATATTCCAAATGCATTATACGAAATCAACGCTGACAAAATAAGAAATTCAAGAATAATAAATACATATCCTGGCACACCGTCGGAATTTTTATTGTCATCATTTATTGAAGCGATCGGAAAATTTCTCATAGCACGCCCCAGCTGTCGCATAATCACTTGCAAAAGAAATTAGATATAGACTTTCGCCCCAGCTGGCGGAGACTTCTCAAATAACGTTACCTGGTCCGGTGTTCCCAATTGCCCCACATCATCCAAACTCAAATTCGAAATACGCACGGTACGTCCATCGGCAATGAGCTGATTGTAAAGCGGCGCCACGTAGCGCTCCCCCTTCTCCTCGCCACCATGAGCGAAGAACCGATCGTAAGCGTCGATATACAGGGCCACCGACCCGAACCAGTAAAACCCGACTGTCGCATGGGGGGAAATGCGCTGCTTTTCCCTCAGTTCCACTGCCTTCCCGTCATCGCCCAGCCGAACGAAAGACCACCCCTCACCCGGGCCTGGAAAACAAGGCACCCAGCCATCGCAATCAGCGGGAACCTCGTCGGGCGTCATGGCCCCTGGGCGCACAAAGGTATCGATATTGAAGATGGCGAAAGGCTGTTGCCGGTCTTCCGCGGCGGCGGCCAGGATACGGGCCGTGGTGGCCTGACCATCCGTCGGGGCCGGCAAATCGGCGAAATGGGCGATGTCGATGCCAAGAATCTTGCACCGTTCGGTGATGAAATCCCGCGCCCGATCATCCGCCCGCACAGCGAAGGCGAACCGCCAGCCGGCATCACGGAAAGCGGTCAGCGCCAGCATCGACCAGTCAAAGAGTGGGCGCCCGAAAACCTCGATCTGATATTTGGGAACGGTGTATCCGGCCTTGGCGAAGCGCGAGCCGAACCCCGCCATGGTGATGGCCATCACTCCTGACATTCCGCACCCCCCGCCGCTTTGGCCAGCCGATCACGCTCGCACAAGGCATCCAATTCAGCCAAGGACCGTTCCAGGAATTCACGCGGCCGAACGGCCCGATCATCAATGTAAAAGCCATTGTCACCTGGCCAGGGCTTTCCCATGTGAACTTCATGATAGGGAACCTCGTGCCGCTTCAGCCAATCCAGCAGTGTCGGAAGCGTATCGAGGTTGATGGTCCCCAGATTGCCGTCGTGCGTCCGCATTCCACGCGCCGAATGCAGGATGATACGCCAGCCCTCAGCGGCAAGCTCCCGCAACCGCCCCACCAACAGGGGCTCTGGTGGAATGTCGGCGTAGCTTTGCCCAGCCACCTTGATGGGGCACAGGGTGCCGTCGACATCGACGACGAGGACATTGGTATGGGCGATCATAACTGGTCTTCCAATTCCTGGATCAGCGCGGCAGCGGTAAGGGCGAAGCCCGCCAGCTTGCGCGGGTGATCGACATGCAGGGGCAGCATCGACAAGAAAAGCGACAACTCATAGGCCCGGACGATGAAGAGCGAGCCCTCTCCGAATGGCATGCGATCCTGCAACGCCTCCAGGAACAAAGCGCGCAGATCGGCCGGTGACCCGCCATCCTGGAGCTGGAGGCGCAGAACCAATTGCCCGTCCAACTGACAGTCGAAAAGGTCGTTGTTGATAAAGTCGTAAGCCCCGCAGATCGAATGGCTGAATTTCGCCAAATCGTAAAGCGGATGCATCCAGGCATCATCCAAGGACTTGGCGCCGCGCGGGTCGATCAGGCGCATCAGGCCGGTACGGCGGTCGAAAAGGATATTGGAGAAGCAGGGGTCCCCATGGCCAATGGCCAGCGCCGTCGATGGATCCCGCTGAATGGCGATATCGATCAGATGCCTGGCGCGGGCGGCCATCGCCTCCACCCCCCGCCAGGCCCGCTGGCGGAAAGGATGGCATCCAGACGGCGGCCAACCTCCATCGAAAGGAACTGTGCCAAGCGGCGATCCATTTTGCCCAAGATGGTATCACGGGCATTGGCGCGCACCGCGTCCACGCCAATTTCGCGCAGGGGCCTTGCCTCGATAAAGTCGAAGAAGCGCTCCAGAAGGACGGCGAACGATGCCGTGTCGAAAGCATGGTGGATGAATTGCAGCGCCACATCCGGAATGGCCAAGCGCTCCATGGCGTAGCTGGCGCGCTGGCCGTCATCCCGGAAATCATAGGTTGGCAGCAAGAAGGGCTTCAGCGATTCCGGTGCCACATGGAAGAAATTATATTCCGCTTCCATCTTGGCACGATCGGTGGAGCTTTTGCGCAAAGAGCGCCGTTCCATCTGGTTCGAATTGAAGGCACGGGTTTCCGTGGCCCCACTCATGAACGACAGGAAGCTGTCGGCGCGCCGCAAATCCATGAAACCGCATGGATCATCACTCATGATCGCACGGGAGCGAGCCAAGCCGGCGTGAAATTCCCGTACGGCCGAATCATCGTAGCGCGCCAGCAGCGGACGCAAATCCGCCGCGGTGAGCAGGGCCGCGACCTCGCCCCCGGTTGGCGGAGCCAACAAAGTCGTCCCCGGCGCGAAAGCCGCCTGCGCCACCACGGCCTGCAGCGCATCGGGCCTGCTCGGCATCAGGCAGGAGGGGAAGCGCAGGAAGATGCGGTCCTGAGAGCTAGCCTCCACCAGTTCCAGGAGGAACAGGCCATCCCGATCATCGGCAAGGTGGAAAAAATCCGTGGCGCCCGCCCGTTCCATGATGCCAGCCACCTCTTGCCCCAGAGACCGGCGCCGGCGCAGGATGCTAGAAAAACGGGCCGCACCGATGATGCTTTCGATCTCGGGTGACGGAAGCTGGCGGTCGTCATAGACCACGGTTAACGCGTATGCCATGTGGTCCTACGAAGTGCATTGAGCCGCACGCGGCGGGGAAGGCGCGCCAAGGGGAGCGGCCGCTGGGACAGCGCGTTTGAACGCCGGGCGTCCGTGCTGAAATACCGAAGATGCAACATCGTCGCAACCGGCCAGGCCGCCCCCATGAAGAGCAAGGCCACCAGCGTGTAAAGATAAATCAAGGATTGGGGAAGAACCGAAACCTCCTGGGGTGAAAGCGCCATGGAGATCACCCCGATGACCGTTGCCACGCCACCACCGCCCCATCCATCCAGAAGCACGACAAGGCTGATCCATTCACAGGCCCAGATGCCCGCCGTCAATAACAACAGGATCAGTACGCTACCGCGCAGGCTTTCGGTTGCCACCGCAATCGCGCGCCGCAAAGAATTGATCAGCCGCAAGGCGGTCCGGGATCCAGGAGAGAAGTGATGCCGGAAAATGTACCCTTGTAGGGTGGCCAGCGCAGGCCCAAAGGCGACTAGAACCAACAAGGCCAAGGCGATGGATACCGACAAGACAACCGCAATGAAGAGAAGGTTCGCCGGAACACCGTGATCAACGGCGAAAAGGAAAAAGCACAGACCGGATAGCACAATGGCGTCCATCATGCGCTCCACCACGATCACGAGCAAAGCGCGGGCACCGTCAACCGAAAGCCCGCCTAGTTGCTGGAAACGGTAGAGTTCCCCCAATTTAAATGGCAGGACAAAGGACGTGGGCGCTGTGCGAAAGTGCAGCAAGAGCAAGGCCCTGGCAGGCCAGCGCAGAAGCGGCACCCCCACAACGGCCAGACGAACGGCACGCAGCGCATGTCCTAAACCGTAGAACGCGATCGCAAGGATGACCAGGCGAAGGGGCGCCAATGGACCGGCGGTCCCCTCCGCCATCGGTGAGAATGGCAAATAAACCAGTACCGCTACCAGTGGGAGAAAGGCTAACAGACCCCGGCGTAGCCGCCGGCGCGCCAAGCCTCGATTAAAGGGCGGCACTGGCGTTCCCCTGCACTGGACCTTTGTTCCAGCGCTCGATCACAGTCGACGGATATGCGGCGCGCGCCACCGCCCGATGCTCCCCAAGAAGGAAGGCCGTCGGTGACAAGGCCCGCTGGTACAGCATGGCCAACATTCGACGCCCCTGACGGAACAGCTTGGCATTGGAGATCTGGTCGTCCTCCCGCCAAGCCAGGGGGAAGAAGCGCTGCGTCAGGTTCCGTTGGCAGCTGCCTAGAAGCAAATAATAATTAAAGGTGAGATCATCAGCAAACTTGAGATGGAAGCCATCAGAAAAAACGTCCGTCCGATACATATTCAGGCCAGAGCCCAAATCGTAAAGCCGTTGGCCAGCAACTGCCGAGAAAATCAAGTTAAAGGTGATATTCGCGGCCGTCCGCAATAGGGAATAACCCTGCAGGCGCGATCCGGCCATAAAGCGGGCGCCTAGCAAGCAATCAACCTGATTATAGGCGCCTGATTCAATGTGGGGCACCAAATCGCCTACGTGCCCTTGGTCGTCTCCATGGAGAACAACGAAATGGGTATAGCCGTGATCCAAGGCCCATTGGATCGCGACCTTGTGAGATCCGCCCAAGCCATAATTATCGTCATTGTGGAGCAATGCCCGATGAGGTACAGCAACATTCGCCAATGCGGCCCGCGCAACTTCCAAGGTATTGTCGGTCGACCGATTGTCAACGCAAATCAAGCCGTCGAAATGACGGGAGATGGAAGCGTCGCTCAACTGTGCCAGGACTCTGGGAATTTGGGGTGCACAATTATACATTGGCACAAACAAAAGAATCTTGGTGGTCATGTCGAATCCAATTCGATGACGTGATTTCAGTAGAGTACAAACCGGCGCTCTAGCAGCCAGGTCATAAATAGGAAATTGGAATAAAGCGTCAGAGGAGTGACAATCACCTTCGCCAAAACAGATGCCACAACAGCATGCGGAGGCAGCCACGATGCGGATACCGGCCAATCCACCATCATTAGCATAGACGCTATGAAAGAGATGACGAGCGACGCAACCGACACAGCGGCCACCTGCCACAAACAGTAGTACAAGAATTGCCGACCGAGCAGATGCCCGTCATGGACGAAGATGTGCCGCTGGGAAACGAAAAAGACAAAAGTAAGGGCCAAACTGGCGCCGATTAGGTTGGCAGGAAAAGTCGGGACCTTCAGCCAAACAAGCGACGTCATCGTGGCCATGTCCATGGCCCACCCCGCCCCGGAAATCAGGGCAAACCGGTAAAGGCGCACGCCAACTTTTCCCACATCCCACCCCTTGCCATATCCGGATCCGGGGCTGGCGTCGCCGCAGCCCGGAAAAAGCGCCGGAGGATATTGTCCGAAAGCGGGCAATGGCAAGCCCTAGCTATCAATGATGATCCGGACCGCCCCGGGTGGAAACCGCTAGTCTTCCAGCGCCTCCACCAATTGTCGACGCATGGTTTCACGGGAGAAATTCGCCTGCGCATAATCGGGCTGCACCGCGGCCTGACGCTCCCAGGCAGCCTGATTGGACACCAGCGACAGGATGGCTCGCGCGATTTCGGCGGCATCGTCGGTGACGGTGCAGACGCGCTCCAGATCGAGTAGGCCCTGCGCGCCTACGGTCGTCGTGACCAGCGGCACGCCGTGCTGCAGCGCCTCGACCACCTTCGACTTGATGCCGGCCCCCACGCGCAACGGCACGACCGCAACCCGCGCGGTGGCATAGTGCCGCTCCAACTCTTCGCCACTGACCCAGCCCGTGACCTTGACCCGATCCGAGGCCAGGGCATGCACCGTCGGTGTCGGGTGTGAGCCCACCAGGAACAGCGTCAGGTCCGGCATGGAGGCCCAAACCTGCGGCATGATCTCGTTCACCAGCCACTGGGCCGCGTCCTCATTCGGGGTGTGCGCGAAGCCTGCCACGAACAGCAAACCTGAACGCTCGGCAAAGCCTGGAACATCGTCCTCGGCGCGATCCACTGTGTAAGGCGCGACGACACGGACGGGGGTGCCAGGCAGCACCTCCTTGACCGTGACAACCTCATCAACCGAGGGATAAAGCACACAGTCCGACTGAACCCATACCGTCTTTTCCTGCAATTCCATATTCAGCGAATCGAGGTGCGCTCTGACGTTGCCGGTATACTTGTATTCCAGGGCCAGACGGCGGTGGTGAAGATCGTGGCCGTAATAAACGATCCGGGCCTTGGAGTGAGACTTAACGAGGCTCAAATACTTAAGCGTTGTCGATGGCCGGCTCGACAGAACAGCGTGAATTTCAGCCCCGTTCCGCGCGATCCATTCCTCAAAGCCGGACGGTGTCGCCAGGGCCCCATACAAAATCTCAACCCCCATATCTTGGAGCGGCGGTGCATATTTGGGGTGAAGATAGCCGTTCTCTGGCAGGAATTTCACACCGTAGCCTGCCGAGAGAAGAACCTCCAGGAAAGAGAACATCGTTCTCGATCCGGCATCCCGATCAGGCTCGGGAAGGTAATGATCAATGACCAGGACGATTTTGCGGTTGAAGCTGCGCTCACGCGCGCGGAAAACGTTCACACCGTTTGGGAAATTTTCCTGCTCCAGCACGGCGGCCCACCGCTGCATAAGGCGCTGCTGGTTGGCAACCTGGTAGGCCTTGACCCCCGAGCCGGTATCGGTACCGTGGGAAATCCCCTCGTAGTGAATAACAGTCGAACGGGGCTGGTAGTAAACTTTGCGACCAACCGAGCGCGCCTTAAATGCCAGATCCGAATCTTCGCAATAGGCCGGAGCATAGGCCTTGTCGAAGCCTCCCTGGGCATGGAAGAAAGTCGCCTCCACCAGGATGGAGGCGCCGGAGCAATAATCCACTTCCCGGGTGTAATTGTACTGGGGAAGAGAGGGGTCATCCAGGCGGCCATAATTCCATGCCGAACCATCCTTCCAGACAATGCCACCGGCTTCCTGGAGCACGCCGTTGGGATAAATGAGCTTCGAGCCCACAATGGCCGCGTCGGGATGTATCTCGAACGTCCGCAGGAGAGCATCCAGCCAGCCGTCCGTCACCTCCGTGTCATTGTTCAGGAAAAGCAGGTACTGGCCGCTGGCCTGGGCCGCGGCTTTGTTGCAGTTGCCGATGAAGCCCAGGTTTTCCGTATTCTCGATAAGCCGCAGGCCTGGAATGTTGCGCAGATAAGACAGGTCCGCATCGTTCGAGGCGTCGTCGATCACGATCACCTCATAGGAGGCGACCGACGGAAACCGCATGACCGATGACAGACAGCGCAACGTGTAATCGACCTTGCCGTAGGTCGGGATAATGATAGAAACCAGCGGCTGCGCGACAGTCGGCAAGCGCAGTTCGGCGGCGATGGTTGAAAGCTGGACCTCGCCCTTCGCCTGGCGTTGCCCCAATTCAGCCTGCAGCCCCTCCAAAGGCGCGGCAAAATTGGCTTCAATGGCCTTTAAAGCCATTGCAACCGCAGACGTCTCCCCCCGCTTGGCCCTGATGAGCTGCTTCAAACCAGCGATATCACCCTTGGCCAGACGCCCCAGGAGGCGCAACGGCAGGGTCAACCGCCATGAAGTAGAATGGTACATCTGATCGACTTGTTTCCGAGCCGCTGCCAATTGCGACCGCAAGTCGACCGTCTCGGCCCGCAAGCTTTCGGTTCTTTCCTTCCAGCTGTTGGTCTCGGCAAGCAAACCCTGGGTTTCTGTCTTCCAATGTTCACCGTCAAACTTCAGATTCTTCGCCTCAGCCTCCAGATGATTGATCTGGGACAGAAATTCATCACGAATGTTAGCTATTTCTGTTTTTAGACGATCAACTTCCAGGAGATGACCATCACGGGAGCTGTTGATTTGGGACGTGATCCGCTCAAGCTCCGACAGATGTTCGGTCTTGAGGCTTGCCATCTCGGCCTGGCCGCGATTCCTTTCCGCTTCGATTTCCGCGTTCAGCCCACTAATGAGGGCCTGCGCTCTTTCTTGATCAGCCTGGATCACGGCGTTGAGACGGTCGATTTCAGCCTGCGCGACTTCACTGTTGTGCGATATCGCAGCGTTGAGCCGGTCGATTTCAGCCTGCGCGACTTCACTGTTGTGCGATATCGCAGCGTTGAGCCGGTCGACCTCAGCCTGGGCCAACTGATTGTTACGCGATATCTCGGCGTTCAGGCGGATGATTTCGGCGTGCCCCACACGTTGGACCTCGACGTTCTCCGTGTTCAGACGCTCGATCTCCCGCCGGGCATCAGCCAGCGTTTCCTCGGCGTCCATGCGAGCGCGATCCAGCGCAAAAAAATGCGTGGGTGAGTGGAGCACGCTGTCCGCCAACGACGGCAATTCGCCTAATGTCGCCACGGCAATGTAGTAGGGGGCGCTGGGCACGGAGGCGGAGCGCTGGAACAGCGTGCCATCCCGCGTCTCAAAGCCTTCAACCTGCCTAGGTCTCGTTTCACCCTCGCCAATGATGACAGACCCCCAAAGGGCCCGCTGTTCGAACAGCGCGACCTGGGGGAAATGGATATGCAACAGGTCCAGCAGTTCCTGCTTGTTCAGTTCGCGGTGATGGTAGGGATTATGGTGGTCGTGCTGGTCGCTGTAGACATCACGGTTGGGGGACGAAATCACCAATATGCCACCGGGCCGCAGCACACGGGCGATTTCCGAGATGAACGCCTCTTGCGCGGTGAAATGCTCCAGGGTCTCGAAGCTGACGACCACGTCGACGGACTGGCTGGCGATCGGCAAAGCGGCCGCATCGCCTTGGCGATAGGACACCCTTTCACTCATGTAATTTCGGTTGGCGAAATCAACCGTCACCGGATCGATGTCGACACCAATGACCGACCGCGCCGCCTGGCCGATCAGGAAGCTGCCATATCCCTCGCCACTCGCGACATCCAATACGTCTTTTCCGGCACAGTAACGCAAGGAAAACAAATAGCGATGATAATGCTCGTGCTGTATATCGCCAACCAAACCGGAGACATACCGTTCCCCTGTAAATTCCATCGCCTTCTTGGGCTCGGGGAACTTAAAGGCAATCCTATTGGCGTTTACCGTTGGCGCATCAGACATAAGGTTTACTCTACATCCATTAATTTCAGTTCGGGGGCTCGGCAACGTCTAGCGGTAAGCGAACCTTCTCATTGACATCGCTTGCCCCGATCACTTCACCAAAGTGCATTGGCTTAGGGGCTTGCTCGATTGAGTTTCAATCTGTGTATCCCAAGCCTCAAATCCCTTCACACCTCATTCCTCCAAGCGCCAAACTTGTGGCCGCTCCTCCCTTACATCAGGGACGGCTTCCACGAGAGCGCTGGCTGGCAAGAATCTGTATGATGGACCCTACCAACGCGGCGCATCATGGAGTCAAGCGTCGTCGCACACCAGCCATTTCTGTGAGCATCACGGCCATGCTATTGCTGTCATCTGGGGTAGGTGCGGACGCCACGTAAATGTCATACAAGGTGTGTTAAGCACTTGGGCGCACCGCATGCGATTGTGATTTTTTGCACCGGTACATCGACACGTCTGAAGTGATTATAAATTCAGATGCTTTTATCAAAGCCATGGGGTATCAGCAAAAGGTCCTTTAGGGTGTTCACTGCCTGCCCCCCGTGACCCCGTTACGCAGGTCAATACTTGAATTTATCTTTTTATTCGCTAAGCGTCTTGTTACCTGATGATATTGAGGAGATTTATGGTGACCGTCGCCCTTAATCCCAAAGCGGGTACTTTGATTCGTGCACGCGCGCCCCTCAGGCTGGGGCTGGCCGGTGGCGGCACCGATGTTTCGCCTTATTGCGACATCCATACGGGCGCCATCCTGAACGTCACCATTTCCAAGTTCTCCTACGCGACACTGGAAATCACCGACGACGGCCTGATTGTGTTTGAGGCCCTGGATCGTAACGAGAAGACCACCTATGACGTGGCAGCGATGCTGCAGCCGGACGGCTGCCTGGACCTTCACAAGGCCGTCTATAACCGCATCGTGGCCGACTACCTGGGGGGCCAACCGGTCTCGCTGAGGCTCAGGACCAGCTCGGACGCGGTTGCCGGGTCGGGCCTGGGGTCCTCATCCACCCTCGTGGTGACAATGGTGCAGGCCTTCGTCGAGGCCTTCGCGCTGCCGCTCGGCGAATATGACGTCTCGCATCTTGCCTACATCATTGAGCGCAAGGACCTGGGACTAAAGGGTGGAAAGCAGGACCAGTACGCCGCCACCTTCGGCGGCTTCAATTTCATGGAGTTTTACGACAACGACCGGGTCATAGTTAATCCTCTGCGAATCAAGGATTGGATCACCTGCGAGCTTGAATCATCCCTTGTCCTGTACTTTACGGGGGTTTCCCGTGAGTCGGCCAACATCATCGCCGAGCAGGTCAGCAATGTGCAGAGCGGCAACCAAACATCGATCGAGGCGATGCATGCCCTGCGGCGTGAAGCGGTGGCGATGAAGGAATACCTCCTGCGCGGCGACATTCCAGCGCTGGGCCGGGCTCTGCAGGCCGGCTGGGAAGCCAAGAAGCGGAGCGCCAGGTCGATTTCCAATTCCAACATTGACGCCATCGACCAAGCGGCCAGAGATGCGGGCGCCTTCGCTGGCAAGATGTCGGGCGCCGGCGGCGGCGGCTTCATGTTCTTCCTGGCCCCCCCAGAGTGCCGGCAGAAGGTCATTAAGGCCTTGGAGGAATTTGGAGGCACCGCTTCGGCCTGCTATTTCACTTCGGAAGGAGCAAAAGCGTGGAGAGTGCGATGATTGACACGATCAAAGGCGAACTGGCCGCCACCATCCAAGTCTTGCAAGCCATGCAAGCTGACCGGGATCTGTGTCAGCGCGTCGCCGATGTGGTGGATTTGAGCGTCGCCGCCTTGCAGGCGGGTAACAAAATCCTGTTCGCCGGCAACGGCGGCAGCGCCGCCGACGCCCAGCATTGGGCCGGCGAGTTGGTCAGCCGGTTCAACTACGACCGCCCCGGCCTGGCTGCCATCGCCCTGACCACTGATACCTCCATTCTGACGGCGATCGGCAACGACTACGGTTACGATTACAGCTTCGCTCGACAGATTGAGGCGCTGGGCAGAGAAGGTGACGTGTTTTTCGCGCTCTCAACCTCGGGCCGGTCGAAGAACATTCTCCGTGCCCTGACCGCGTGCCAGGAACGGGGGGTTAAGACCGTGGGCTTCACCGGTGCCACCGGCGGCGACATGCTTGCCCTGTGCGACCATTGCCTGCGCATCCCCTCGACCCATACGCCGCGGATCCAGGAAGGCCATGAGGCCCTGGGCCACATGATTTGCGGCCTGATCGAACAACGCATCTTCCCGAAAGCGGCGTAATGCGCGAGGCGATCATTCTGGCTGGGGGGCTGGGAACCCGTTTGCGCACCGTGGTCAGTGACGTGCCAAAGTCGCTGGCCACGGTGGCGGGTCGCCCCTTCCTGAATTGGCAGCTGGAACAGCTGGCCGACCAAGGCTTCAGCCATGTCGTCCTGGCCGTCGGCTACATGCACGACAAGGTCATGGCGACCTATGGCGATACGTTCGCCGGCATGGCGATCCACTATGCGGTGGAAGAGACTGCACTGGGGACGGGTGGTGCCATTTGGCAGGCCGCCCGCCTGGTGAAGGGGGACGTTTTTTTCACGCTGAATGGCGACACCTATTTCGACCTGCCGGCCGATGAGATGGAAGCGGCGCTACAGGATCAGGAAACCGACATGGCGATGGCCGTGTGCCATGTCGCCGACTGCGGACGCTATGGGCTGGTCAGCATCGTCGATGGGCGATTGGCGGGCTTTCGTGAGAAAGCGCCCGGCCAACCGGGCGCCGTCAACGCGGGAGCCTATCTATTCCGACGATCCCTAATGGATCGCTGGACCTTGCCGGAGCGATTCTCCATCGAAACCGATTTTCTACAGCCCCATCTATCTGACTTGAGCGTCGCTGCCGTTCCGGTTCGGGGCGATTTCATCGATATCGGTATTCCCGAGGATTACGCCTATTCCCAGAAGCGCATCCCCGAACTGAAGACCTTGCGGCAATATCGGAATACCGATGCCGCCTCGGAATGAACCGCGCGTTGAGCCTATCGAATCTCAAGCTGGGTATTGGGGGCGGCGCCAAGCCGGATGGCGACGGCACCGCCGCTCGCTGAGGGCGGCGCCGTCAGCTTGACATCAGCTTCCGCCCAGCATCTTCACGATGGCCGAGAAATCCAGGTGGCCGTTGCCGGCAGCGGCGAACAGGGCGTAGAGCGCCGCGGCGTTGGCGCCCAGGGGGGTGGCGGCGCCGCTGGAGGCCGCCGCCGCCTGGGCCAGCTTCAGGTCCTTCAGCATCATGTCGACCGCGAAGCCCGGGGCGTAGTCGCGATTGGCGGGCGACGTGGGAACGGGGCCGGGCACCGGGCAATAGCTCGTCAGCGACCAGCATTGCCCGGAGGAGGTGGAGCTGACGTCGAACAGCTTCTGCCGATCCAGGCCCAGCTTGTCGGCCAGGGCGAAGGCCTCGGACACGGCGATCATGGAAATGCCCAGGATCATGTTGTTGCAGATCTTGGCCGCCTGACCGGTGCCGGGGGCGCCGGTGTGCACCACTGTCTTGCCCATCTGCGCCAGATAGGGTCGCGCCCGCTCCATCGCCTCGTCACTGCCGCCCACCATGAAGGTCAGCGTGCCGGCGGCGGCCCCGCCCGTGCCGCCGGAAACGGGGGCGTCCACCATGGCGAAGCCCCGGGCGGCGGCGGTGGCGGCCACGGCGCGGGCGCTGTCGACGTCGATGGTGGAACTGTCGATCAGCAAGGCGCCCGGCGCCGCGGTGTCGAAGACGTTGCCGGCGTCCTCATAGACGCCGCGCACATGGCGCCCGGCGGGCAGCATGGTCACCACCACCTCGGCACCCGAGGCGGCATCGCCGACGGACCCGGCGATGACACCGCCCGCCTCGGCCAAGGCGGCCAGCGACTGGGGCGCCAGGTCGAAGCCCACGACGGTGTGCCCGGCCTTCAGCAGATTGCGGGCCATGGGCAGGCCCATGTTGCCCAGGCCGATGAACGCGATGCGGCTCATGATCGTTTCTCTCCCGTAATGATTAGTCTTCAACCCTTGGCCAACAGGCGGCGGGCGATGATCAGGCGCATGATCTCATTGGTGCCCTCCAGGATCTGGTGGACCCGGACGTCGCGGACGTAGCGTTCCAACGGGTATTCGCGGATGTAGCCGTAGCCCCCGTGCAGTTGCAGCGCCTCATTGCACACCTGGAAGCCCACGTCGGTGGCGAAGCGCTTGGCCATGGCGCACCAGGTGGTGGCCTCCGGATCGCCAGCGTCCAGGGCGGCCGCCGCGCGATGCACCATCAGGCGCGCGGCCTCCAGCTCAGTCGCCATGTCGGCCAGACGGAACTGCAGGGCCTGGAAATCCGCCAGCTTGCGGCCGAAGGCCTCGCGCTCGCCCATGTAGCGGGTGGCGAGGTCCAGGCAAGCCCGCGCCCCACCCAGGGAGCAGGAGGCGATGTTGATGCGGCCGCCGTCCAGGCCCTTCATAGCGATGCCGAAGCCCGCCCCTTCCTCGCCCAGCCGGTTTTCCACCGGCACGCGGCAGTCTTCGAAGATCACCTGGGCGGTGGGCTGGCAGTTCCAGCCCATCTTCCTCTCCTTCTTGCCGAAGCTGAGGCCGGGCGTGCCCTTCTCCACCACCACGGCGGAGATGCCCTTGGGGCCTGGACCACCGGTGCGTACCATGACGACATAGAGGTCGGAGACGCCAGCACCCGAGATGAAGGCCTTGGACCCGTTCAGCACGTAATGATCGCCATCCCGTACCGCCTTGGTGCGCAAGGCCGCGGCGTCGGAGCCGGAGCCAGGCTCCGTCAGACAATAGCTGGCCACCTGGTCCATGGTCATAAGGCCCGGCAAGTATCGCGCCCTGATCGTGTCGTTTCCGAAACGATCGATCATCCACGCGGCCATGTTGTGGATGGACAGGAAGGCGGCGGTGGCGACACAGCCAGCGGACAGCTCCTCGAACAACAAGGCCGCATCCAGGCGGGTGAGGCCGGAGCCGCCATGCTCCTCCCCGCAATACAGCCCGCCCATGCCCAGGGCCGCAGCGGCGCGCAGGGCGTCGAGGGGAAAGATTTCCTTTTCGTCCCACTCGGCGGCGTGCGGCGCCAGATGCTCGGCGGCGAAGTCCCGCGCCATGTCACGGAACGCCGACTGCTCCTCCGTCATGCGGAAGTCCATGGCCTTATCCTCCCTGTTCTTCTTCTGAGGCGGCCCGACGTCAGGCCATGTTCAGCATGATGGTCTTCTTGTGGGTGAAGTGTTCCAGCATGGCCTCCAGCGTCGCTTCCTTGCCCAGGCCGGAAGACTTCACGCCGCCGTAGGACAGGTTGGGCTGCACCACCAGGTTCTGGTTCACCTGCACCAAACCGGCCTGCAGGCGCTGCGTCGCGTCCAGCGCCGTCTTCAGATCGCGCGTCCAGATGGTGGCGGCCAGGCCGAATTCGCTGTCGTTGGCCTGGTTGATCACGTCCTCATAGTCCGTGAAGCGGATGACGCAGGTGACCGGCCCGAAAATCTCCTCCCGCGCCAGGCGGCTGTCGTTGGTCATGCCGGTGAAGATCACCGGGCGGACGTAGAGACCCTTGGCCAGGCCGGCTTCGGTAGGCAGGGCGGAGCATTCATGCGCGGTGGCGCCGGGCGTGCGCTTGCCCTCGGCGATATAGCCCTGCACCCGGTCGAACTGCTGCGGCGAGACGATGGTGCCGATGTCCGTCGTCTCATCCAGCGGGTCGCCCATGACCATGGCGTCCACCTTGGCCTTCAACGCCGTGACAAAGGCGTCGTGCAGGCTGTCATGCACAAAGATACGGCTGGCGGCGGTGCAGCTCTGCCCCTGGCGGGTGAAGCGCATGCCGGTGATGGCGCCCGCCACCGCCTGGTTCAAATCCGCATCGCCCATGACGATCATGGGGCTCTTGCCGCCCAGTTCCAGGGTGACGGGGATCAGCTTGTCGGCCGCCGTGCGGCTGACGATGCGGCCGGTCTCGACCGAGCCGGTGAAGGTGACCTTGGCCACCTTGGGGTGCGCCACCAGCGGCGCGCCGCACTCAGGCCCGAAGCCGGACAGGATGTTCAGCACGCCGGCCGGCAACACCTGGGCCATGATCTGGCAGGCGCGCAGCACGGCGAAGGGCGCCTCCTCGGCTGACTTCACCACCACGGTGTTGCCCGCCACCAGCGCCGGCGCGATCTTCAGCGCCATCAGCATCATGGGCACGTTCCACGGGATGATGGCGCCCACCACGCCCAGGGGCTCCCGCACCGTCAGGGTCAGCATCTTGGGATTGAAGGGCACGGTCTCGCCCTTCAGCTCACCGCCCAGGCCGCCATAGAAGGTGAAGGCGTCGGCCAGGACGCCGGCCTCGACCCGGCTTTCCGTGCGCAGAGCCTTGCCCGTCTCCAGCGCCACCAGTCGGGCCAGTTCCTCGGTATGCGCGGTCAGCAGGCGGCCGCATTCCGCCACCAGCCGGCCCCGCTCACGCGCGGGCAGGGCCTTCCACATCATGCCGGCCTCGACGGCGGCGGCCACCGCGGCATCCACGTCCGCCGCCTCGCCAAAGGCGGCCCGGCCCATGACCTCACCCTTCGCGGGATTGATGACATCGAAGGTCTTGCCCGAGGCCGACGCCACCAGGCGCCCGCCGATCAGGTGCTTACCCGACAGGTCGGCGGCCAGGGCGTAGGGATCCAGCTGCGGGGCCAAGCCCTGGGTGGGAGTGGGGATGCTCATGGGGGTTCACTCCTGTTTATTCTGCTGCCTTATTCCGCTTCGGCGGGGCCGCGCCGAATGCCGGAGCCCCAGCCAGGGGCACCGGCCCCTTCAGGTCAAGACATGGCGCGCGATGGCGAAGGGCGCCAGTATCCAGGTGGTGACGCGGGCGTTATAGGGGCAAGTGCGCGAAACCGTTGTGCGGAAATACGCGGACGTGTCCTGTCGCCTTGGGGAAAATCGGCACAGGATCGCGGCGCAAGGACGGCCCGCCGAGCAGGGCGATGCGGGCGCCGCCGCCGCTGGATTACGGGGGTAGCGCCAATGGCCTGCCTATGTAACGCCATTTAAATTTGTTACCGCTAACAAAAGTCGCTTGACGACAAGCAGCGATATAAATATTATTTATCCCAAGCGAACGGTCCTGCGGGATCGATCGACCATGATGGGGAGAAGCACCCGACGATGTCATGCCGCCGTCCCGGCGCATGACGGGCTGGCCCTGGTGCCGCCGTTTGTCTTCCCCCCATCGCCCGAGTTTCGCCGGCCCCGCCGGCATATCGCATCTGGCAAGTCCTGCAGAGGCCCGCTCATGGTCCGGCAGGGGTTACCCGATGGCCCTGAGAGAACCCTCCCGTTCCCAGGGTCTTATCTCCCCAAGCCGGGGCGCGCGTCGCCCCGGCTTCTTTTTTGTCCACATCCCGGATCGGCGCGAAGTTCCTGATTCCCCGGACGCATGTCATGCGCCAGGATGCGAGCGGGGAAAACCTGGGGGACTTCGACAATCATGCGTAGGCATCCGCTTGCCACCGCCGCCCTGGCCGTGGCCCTTTACACGCTGTCCGTCGCGATGGGCACCACCGCGAGCGCCAAGGCCCCGGCCGGCGACATCAACCTGGCGGCCCAGACCATCCCGGCCGCCATTGGCGCGGACCCCGCCCCCGATTCCCAGCACCCCGCCCGCATGGCGGTGCTGCACATCCCCACCGGCGGCCGCACGGGCCACCCGGTGGAGATCAACGGCGTGGCCTATTTGGCGTCCGGCGCCGGCCCCCACCCCACCCTGTTGCTGCTGCACGGCCTGCCCGGCAATGAGAAGAACCTGGATCTGGCCCAGGCGGTGCGCCGGGCCGGCTGGAACGTGGTCACCCTGAATTATCGCGGATCCTGGGGCAGCCCCGGCAGCTTCCGCTTCGCCAACAACCCCGAGGACGCGGCCGCGGCCCTGGCCTATCTGCGCGACCCGGCCCATGCGCAGGAGTTGGGGATCGACACCGGGCGCCTGGTCATCGCCGGGCACAGCATGGGGGCCTGGACCGCCGTCCACACGGCGGCCAAGGATGGCGCGCTGGCCGGCCTGATCCTGATTTCCATGGGCGATATCGGCATCGTCGCCCATCTGCCCCATGACAAGCTGGTGGCGCTGGCCGCCGACAACCGGGAATCGCTGGCCGGCGTGACGCCGGAAAGCATGGCCAAGGAAATGGAAAGCCATGCCGACGCCTTCGCCACCGCCCCCCTGACCGCCCGCCTGACGGGCACGCCCCTGCTGGCGCTGACCTCCAACGATGGGCTGGCCAGCCATACCGATGCCCTGGTGGCCGGCATCCGCGCCCATGGCGGCAGCCGCATCACCACCGGCCACGCCGCCACCGACCACGGCTGGTCCGATCACCGCATCGCGCTGGAGGCGGCGGTGATCAACTGGCTGCAGAAGCTGGGGAACTGAACGAACGGTGACCGGAGCCGTCACACATACGGATCCGGCGATCCCATGTGGTCCTGGACGTAGCGGCGGATGCCCTCCTCCAGCTCGGTGAAGGGGCGGTCGTAGCCGGCGGCGCGCAGGCGGCCCATATCCGCCTGGGTGTAATACTGGTACTTGCCCTTCAGGTTGTCCGGCATGGGGATGTAGTCGATGCGCGGCTCCCGGTCCGCCGCGGCGAACAGGGCGCGGGCCAGGTCGTTCCAGCTGCGCGCCTTGCCGGTGCCCAGGTTGAACAGGCCGCTGACGCCCGGGTTGTCGTAGAACCACAGCATGACGTCGACCGTGTCACCCACCCAAACGAAGTCGCGCAACTGGCCGCCGTCGGCGTAGTCCGGCCGGTCGGACGCGAACAGCCGAGCCGGCTCCCCAGCCATGACCTGGGGATAAAGCTTGGCCGGGACGGAGCGCATCGCGCCCTTGTGATACTCATTGGGGCCATAAACGTTGAAGAACTTCAGGCCCACATGCTGCGGCGGCGTGGGGGCCCGCTGATCAATCGCGGCACGCACGCGGCGGTCCAGCAGATGCTTGGACCAGCCATAGGGGTTCAGCGGGCGCAAGCGGGCCAGCGCCTCGGCCGAGGAATCATCGTCGAAGCCCTGGGCGCCGTCGCCATAGGTCGCGGCGGAGGACGCGTAGATCAGGCGCACGCCCGTGGCGGCGCACCACGACCACAGGTCCAGCGTCAGGCGGAAGTTGTTCTCCACCACCCGGTCGGCGTCGGTTTCCGTGGTCGCCGAAATGGCACCCATGTGGAAGATGACCTCCACCGCATCGCCATGGCGATCCAGGAATTCCGGCAACTGTTCCGGCGTCACGATATCGTGCAGGTTGCGCTTGGCGATGTTGCGCCACTTGTCGCCCTGGCGCAGCCGGTCGACCACGACGATCGGGCCCAGGCCCCGCTGTTCCAGGCCGGCGACAAGATTGGACCCGATGAAGCCGGCGCCGCCGGTCACGATGATCATGGACTGCCACTTCCCATAAAATCCGCGCCAGCCCTGGGGCCGGCACGGTCTTGATAGGGGACCGGGCCGGCCGGGGCAAGCCATCCGGGGGACAGGTCAGCCAGTCACCCGGATGCGCTTGGCGATGCCCGTGGTGCTCTGGTTGGGCACCAATTCCACCAGGGCCACGCGGCCGCCGTTGGCCTGGACCACGTCGGCACCCACCACCTGGTCGATGGTGTAGTCCGCCCCCTTGATCAGCACGTCGGGCAGGATCTCGGTGATCAGGGCCAGGGGGGTATCGTCCTCGAACAGGGCCACGGCGTCGACCGAGCCGAAGGCGGCCAACACGATGGCGCGCGACCGTTCGTCCTGGATGGGGCGCTCCGGCCCCTTCAGGCGGCGCACCGAGGCGTCGGAATTGAGGCCGACGATCAGGCGGTCGCAGGTCGCCCGTGCGGCGGCCAGCAACTGGACATGCCCGGGATGGATCAGGTCGAAACAGCCATTGGTGAAGCCGACCTTCAGCCCCAGGCGGCGCCAGCGCGCGATCTGCTCCCGCAGCTCCGCGCCGCCCAGCAGCTTGGACAGGTTCTGGCGGTCGTCCTGTTCGGCCAGGGCGTGCAGCAACTCGGCCGGCGTGACCACGGCCGTGCCCACCTTGGCTACCACCAACCCGGCGGCGACGTTGGCCAAGCGCACCGCATCGGCGATGTCCGCCCCGGTCGCCAACGCCGCGGCGATGACCGACACCACCGTGTCGCCGGCGCCGGAAACGTCAAAGACCTCCTTGGCCTCCGCCTGGACATTGAGGGAGGTGCCGTCCCCCCGCACCAGGGTCATGCCCTCCTCACTGCGGGTGACCAGCATGCCCCCGATGCCATGGTCGCGCATGAGGGTGGTGGCCGCCGCCACGATGCCGTCCGTCGTGCTGGGGCTGTGGCCCACGGCCAGGGCCAGCTCGGCGCGGTTGGGGGTCACGAGCGTGGCCCCGCGATAAATGGAATAGTCGGCACTCTTGGGATCGACGATCACCGGCTTGCCCGCCCCGCGCGCCAGCTCGATCAACTGCCGCAGCACCGACGGGGTGAACACGCCCTTGCCATAGTCGGACAGAATGACGACGTCGACATCGGCGACATGGGCCGCCACGGCCGTGAGCAAGGCCGCATGCACGTCCGCCGCCACCGCCAGTTCACTATCCCAGTCGGAGCGCAGCAAATGGTGGCCGTCGGCGACGAAACGGGTCTTTTCCGAGGTGCGGCGCTGGGTGTCCACCTGCAGGATGGAGGTGACCTGATCGTCGGCCGCCACCAGTTGGCTTACCCGCACGCCGGCGGCATCCCCGCCGAGGACGCCACCGAAGACCACCTGGCCGCCCAGCGCCGTGAGGTTGCGCACCACGTTGCCGGCGCCGCCCAGCATCACATCCTCTTGCGCGTTGCGCAGCACGGGCACCGGCGCCTCCGGCGAGATGCGTCCCACCTTGCCGCGCACGAAGCGATCCAGCATGACATCGCCGATAACCATGACCCGGCCCCCCGCAAGGGCCTCGACCGTGGAACTCAAACCGGCAAAGCGGCTCATGGTATTCCCATTCCCAGATCAGAACGACGGGCCGCGACGGCCCCTGGGCCGCACCGTATCACACCGCGCGCGCGGGTGAAGGCCCCGCATCGCGCTCCCCCTGCATCACCGGCGCGCCAAGCCGACACCGGCCAGGGCCAGGGCGAAACCGACCAGTTGCAGGGGCGTCAGCGTCTCATGGAACAGCAGGAACGCCTCCACCGCCGCCAGCGGAGGGACCAGCAGGATCAAGGCCGTGGCCCGGGTGGCGCCCCCGTGCCGCACCATCCACACCAGAAGCGAGATGCCGATGACCGAGGGGCCCAGGATGGACCAGAGCAAGCCGGCCCACAGCACCGGGTGCGCATCCCAATGCGGGGCGCCCACCGTCAGGAACAGGACCGACACCACGGCGGCGGCGCCCAGGTTTTGCAACACCCCGGCGGGCCGCAGATCATCCCCCGCCAGGGAGGACTTCTGCAACAGGGTGCCGATGGTCACACCCAGCACGCTGAGCAGCGCCAGACCGGCCCCCAACGGCGACAGCCCCCCGCCGCCCGTCGCGCCGTGCAGGGCCAGCTTGGGCGCCAGCACGCAGGCGACGCCGGCGAACCCGATGCCAAGGCCGGCCCAGGCGCGGGCGCCCTGCCGCTGGCCGAACACCAGGGTGGTGATGAGCGCGGTGAACAGAGGCTGCAACGCGCCCAGCAAGGCCATGACGCCGGCGGCCAGGCCCTGGGCGATGGCCCAGTAGGAAAACCCGAGATAGACGCCCTGCATCAGCGCGCCGGCCAGCAGGTGCAGCCCCACCCGCCGGCCCCGGGGCCAGGCGATGCGCAGCGAGAGCGTGGCGGCGGCGAAGACCAGCGCCGTCAGCCCGAACCGCACCAGCAGGAACAGCTGGACATCGGCATAGGGCAGCACGGCGCGGGCCACCAGGAAGCCGGTGGACCAGATGAGGATGAACAGCCACGGGGCGCCCCAACCCAGCAGGCGGGCCCGAAGGGCGGCGGCCTCCGCACCCCTCACGGCAAAGCCGCCGCCAAGGCCCGGATATGGTCGGGCCCGATGCCGCAACACCCGCCGACGATGGCGGCGCCGGCATCCACCCAGCGCCGTGCCCAGTCCAGGTAACTGGCGGGCGTCAGGTCGCCGCGCAACTCATCCAAGCCATCGTTGGCGGTCGCGTCCTTGGGCTGTGGCGGGAAGGCGTTGGCGTACACGCCCAGGGGCAGCGCCGCGCCGGCGGCGGCGGCCTGGGCCGCGGCCAGCGCCGGGCCCATGACCTCGGGCTGGCTGCAATTGAACAGCAGGGCGGCGGCGCCCAGGGCCAGCGCCGCCTCGGTGCCCTGGGCCACCGTCTCGCCCCCGCGCAGGCGGGGATGGGTGGCGGCGTCGGTCGCCTCATCCTCCAGCGTGAAGGACAGCCACAGCGGCTGGGCGTCCTTCCCCAAGGCGTCCGCCAAAGCCGCGCGCACCGCCCGCACCTCCGCCACCGCGCTTTGCGTTTCCGCCAGCCAAAGGTCGACGTGGGGCGCCAGGCCCCCCACCAGCGGGGCCAGCAGATCCGCCGCGCGGGCGGCATCGAACAGGTCGGCGCGGTAGGAGCCGAACAGTGGCGGCAGGGACCCGGCGACGCGGGCACCGGGCTTGGTGTCCGCCGCCTGCCGTGCCAGCCGCCCGGCCAGGGAGGCCAGGGCCCCGCCCTGCGCGGCGAACCTCTCCTCCCCGATATGGAAGGGCACCAGGGCATAGCTGTTGCTGGTGATGATGTCGGCGCCGGCCTCCAGGAAGGCGTCGTGGGCGCGGCGCACGTAGTCCGGCGCCTCGATCAGCGCCAGCGCCGACCATTCCGGCTGACGGAAGGGCGCCCCCATGCGCTGCAACTCCCGCCCCATACCGCCGTCCAGCAGGATAGTACCCCGTCCCATCTCACCCTCCCCCGTTCGCCCCTGTCCCCATGTCATACTGCCACACGCCGGCCTGTCATACCCCATCCAGGGCCAGCACGGCGAAGCTGGCCAGCCAGTGCTCGCCCATGTAATCGGACTCCAGATGCGGCAGGGCATCGGCCAGATGCGTGTCGGCCGCCGCCCGGGCTTGCACCGCGACCGGATCCGCCGGATCGAGTTGGGCGGCGATGGCGCGCCAGCACCAGGCGCGGCTGAGGTTCAGGCCGTCCAGGTGGGCGATGGTGCCGTCGCTGCGGTCGCTGACCGTGGCCGGGGTGAACAGCGCCGCCGGCTGGCCCGCCGCCACGCCGGGCAGCAGGCGGGCGAACCAGGCGCGGAAGTCCTGGCGCGGCAGTACTGCGGCCATGGCGACGGCGGCGGTCAACACGGGAGAGAGGAAGTCGGTGCCCGACGGCTCCCACACCTGGGCATCGGCATCATCGCCATACCAGGCCTGGGCCGTGCGGGTGATCAGGTCGGCCAGGCCGTCGTCCCCCCGGCGGCGGGCATAGGCCATGGACAGGACAAGGGCGAAGGCCGTGTTGATGTGCAGGCCCGTGCGCACCGGATATGTCGCCTTGGGCAGGTAGGCCTTCAGCCGTCCCACGATCTCCGCCGTCAAGGGCGCCAGCGCGGTGGCCCAGGCGGTGCCCACCGCCCCCATGCCGGTGCGGCGCAGCTCCGCCGCCAGCAGCAGATACCAGGCCCAGCCGTAGGGCCGCTCGAACGTGCCGGTGTTGGGCCGCTGGAAGTAGGCCAGTTCGCCCGCGACCTTTTCGGGCGTGTAGCTGTCGGCGAACAGGGCGCGGATGCGCTCCGCCACCGGGCTGTCGGGATACAGCCGCAAGACACGCGCCAGCAGCCAATGGCCGTGGACGCAGGAGTGCCAGTCCAGGCTGCCGAAGAAGATGGGATGCAGGGCGCGCGGCGTCCGAGCGTCCTCCGGTCCGTTCAGCATATGGGTGATGACGTTGGGATATTCCCGCGTGACGTGGCCCAGCGCGATTTCGGCGAACTGGACGGCACGGGCCTCATCGAGGCCTGGGAAGACGGAGTCGGTCATTTGGGAAAGCCCAGGATTTGGATCAGCAGGGTGTTGGCCACCAGGACCAGCAGGGCGGTCGGCACCTGCGCCCGGATGACGGCGTTGCGGTCCGGCAGTTCCAACAGGGCGGCCGGAACGATATTGAAATTGGCGGCCATGGGCGTCATCAGCGTGCCGCAGAAGCCCGACAGCATGCCGATGGCGGAAATGACGGCCGGGTCGCCGCCGAACCGGCCCACCAGCAGCGGCAGGGCGATGCCCGAGGTCATGACCGGGAAGGCGGCGAAGGCGTTGCCCATCAAGATGGTCAGCAGGGCCATGCCCCCGGTGTAGGCGCACACCAGGGGGAAACGGTGGTCCAGGGTCAGGTATTGGCCCACCAGCACGGCCACGGCGTCCCCCACCTTGGCGAGCGCGAAGATGCCGCCCAGGGCCGCCAGCACCTGGGGCAGGATGATGGCCCAGCCCACCAGCTCCGCCAGGCGCCGCGCGTCACGCAGGGGCGTGCCCGGCCGCTGGCGGGTGATGACCAGGGTGGCCGCGACCACGGCGACGATGCCCAGCGCCAGCCAGATCAGCGTGCCCTGCCGTGGGTCCACCAGCGGCTGACCGTTCCAGGTCAACGCGGGGCCCCACACGGTCCCCAGCAGCGCCACCACCGGCGGCAGGAACAGCAGCGGGAACAGGCCATAGCCCCAGCGCTTGGCCTGGACCTCGCGCGCCGCCCGTGGCGCCTCCGCCTCCGTTCCCCGGCCGATGAGGCCGAAGCCGCCCAGCACCGCCAGCGCCAGGACGAGGATGCCATTGCCCAGGTCGCCCAGATGGTCGCCAGCCAGGAAGCTGAGCGCCAGCAGGGCCCAGAACAGGCCGGCACCCAGGCGCCGGGGGTTGCCGGCATCGCGCGCCGCGCGCCAGGCGATGGCGGCAAACATCAGGCCGGCCAGATCATAGGCGACGCTGATGCCAATCATGGCGCCGCGGCTCCCTTTCCGGCCTTAAGGCGACGGTCCAACAGCAGCAGGCGGGCGCCATGCACCACCACCGCCACCAGGGCGGTGGGAATGGCCCAGACGGAGACGTCCAGGGGGCTGACCTCAATGCCATTGGCGGCCAGATAGCCCTTGATCAGGATGACGGAGCCGATGGCGACGAAGATGTCCTCGCTGAAGAACAGGGCGATGTTCTCGGCCGCGGCCGCGTGGGCGCGCACCAGGGACCGTTCCGGCGGCGCCAGGGGGCGGCGCAGATTTTCCTCCGCCACCGCCTCGCCCATGGGGGCCAGCACGGGGCGCACCATCTGCGCATGGCCGCTGAGATCCTTGGCCCCCAGCGCCGCCAGCGCCTGGCGCAGGACGAAGAACACCAGGTAGGTTCGGCCCACCGTGGCGGCCTTCAAGCCTCCGATCAGGCGCTGCGCCTGCACCTGAATGCCCAACCGCTCCAGGAGGCCGATCAGGGGCAGGAACAGGTAGACCAGGCAGATGTAGCGGTTGGCGTTGAACAGGCGGCCGAAGGCCGACGTGATCTCCACCACGCCCATGCCGGCGGCCAGGCCGGTGCCGAAGGCCGCCGCCACCGCCACCAGCAGCGGATTCAGCCGGACGGCGAAGCCGGCGGCGACGATGGCGATGCCGACCAGGCTGAGCATCAGGCGTCGCCCTCACCCGTCTTGCCATAACCGCCACCGAAGCCGCCTCCCCCTGGCGTCTTCACCAGGATGGCGTCGCCCGGGTTCATGGCCACGGTGTCGGTGGCGGCCAGCACGCTCACCGTGCCATCGGCGCGATGCACCTCCGTCACGCCCGGGGCGCCGGACCCACCGCCCTCCAGGCCGAACGGCGGCACGCGGCGGCGGTTGGACAGGATGGCGGCGGTCATGGGCGCGCGGAAGCGGATCAACCGCTCCACCCCATCACCGCCGCGATGCCGCCCGGCCCCGCCGGAGCCACGGCGGATGGCGAAGCGCTCCACCAACACGGGGTAGCGCACCTCCATCACCTCGGGGTCCGTCAGGCGGCTGTTGGTCATGTGCGTCTGCACGGCACTGGTGCCGTCGAAATCGGCGCCGGCGCCGGAGCCGCCGCAGATGGTTTCGTAATACTGGCGGGCATCGTCACCGAAGGTGAAGTTGTTCATGGTGCCCTGGGCCCCGGCCATGACACCCAGGGCGCCGTAGAGCGCGTCCACCACCACTTGGCTGGTTTCCACGTTCCCGGCCACCACCGCCGCCGGATAGGCGGGGTTCAACAGGCAACCGGCCGGCACCTTCAGCACGATGGGCTTCAGGCACCCCTCGTTCATGGGGATCTCGTCATCCACCAGGGTACGGAAGACGTAGAGCACGGCGGCGCGGCAGACGCTGAGCGGCGCGTTGAAGTTGGTTTCAAGCTGGGCACTGGTGCCGGTGAAATCCACCACCGCCTGGCGTGCCTGGCGATCCACGGTGACGGCCACCTGGATGACGGCGCCATTGTCCATTTCGTAGCGGAAGGTGCCGTCCTTCAGCACGCCGATGACACGGCGCACCGCCTCCTCCGCATTGTCCTGCATGTGCGCCATGTAGGCCTCGACCACGTCGCGGCCGAACTGCGCCACCATGGCGGCCATTTCCTCCGCCCCCTTGGCGCAGGCCGCCACCTGGGCGCGCAGGTCACCGATGTTCTGGTCGGGATTGCGGGCGGGATAGCGGCCGCCGGCCAGCAGCGCCCGCGTCTCCTCCTCCCGGAAGCGGCCGCCTTCCACCAGCAGGAAGTTGTCGATCAGCACGCCCTCGTCTTCCACGGTGCGGCTGTTGGGTGGCATGGAGCCGGGGGTGATGCCGCCGATGTCGCCCTGGTGGCCGCGCGCCGCCACGAATACCAGCAGGCGGCCGTCGGCATCGAACACCGGCATGACCACGGTGACGTCGGGCAGGTGGGTGCCGCCGTTATAGGGCGCGTTCAGCATGTAGACGTCGCCGGGCCGCAGGCCCCGGCCGTCCCGGGACCGCGCCTCGACGATGGCGCGCACGCTGTCACCCATGGACCCCAGGTGCACCGGCATGTGCGGCGCGTTGGCGATCAGCCCGCCGCCGCGGTCGAACAGCGCGCAGGAAAAATCCAGCCGCTCCTTGATGTTGACCGAATAGGCGGTGTTCTGCAGGGCGTAGCCCATCTGCTCCGCCACCGCCATGAACAGGTTGTTGAACACCTCCAGCATCACCGGGTCGACGGTGGTGCCGATGGCGGTGCGGGGCGCCAGGGCCACCACCCGTTCCAGGATCAGGTTGGCATGGTCGTCCACCCGGGCGCGCCAGCCGGGCTCGATCACCGTGGTGGCCGTGGCCTCGCGGATCAGGGCGGGGCCGTCGACCTGATTGCCGGGCGCCAGGTGGGCGCGATCATAGACGGGGGTGTCGGCCTCGGCTCCCGCCATATAGGTGCGGACGGTGGCCAGGGGCGCCAGGTCACCGTCGGCGGCGACCGGCGGGGCGGCGATGCGCCCCCGGCCGGGGTGACCGATGGCCTCGGCCGCCAGGGCCTCCACCACCACGGTCTTGCCGGGGGCGACGAAGCCGAAGCGGCGGCGGTGCGCCTCGGCGAAGGCATCGGCCAGGGCGCCGGCATCGCCGAACGGCACGGTCAGGCCGGTGTCCGTGCCGGCGTATTTCAGGCGGGCGGTCAGTTCCACCTCGACATCCGCCACTGGCACGTCCTGGGCGGCCAGATCGGCCCTCGCCTCCCGCGCCAAGGCCTGGGCCGGGGTGGAAAGGTCCAGGTCGGGCGACAGCGGCTGTTCGATGGTCCGGTCGCGGATGACGCGCAAATCGGCCAGGCCCATGCCATAGGCCGACAGAACCCCGGCGAAGGGATGGATCATCACCCGCGTCATGCCCAGGGCATCGGCCACCAGGCAGGCGTGCTGCCCCCCGGCGCCGCCAAAGCAGGCCAGGGTGTACTGGGCCACGTCATAGCCGCGCTGGACGGAGATTTCCTTGATGGCCTTGGCCATCTTCTCCACCGCGATGGTGATGAAACCCTCCGCCAACTGGTGCGGCGTGCGTTCCTCGCCCGTCGCCGCCTGGACCTCTGCGGCCAGGGCCTGGAAGCGGGCCTCGACGGCGGCGAGGTCCAGCGGCTGGTCGGCCCCCACCCCGAAAACCTGGGGAAAGAAGGCCGGCTGGATCTTGCCCAGCATCAGGTTGCAGTCGGTGACCGCCAGGGGCCCACCCCGGCGGTAGCAGACGGGGCCGGGCACCGCCCCCGCCGATTCCGGGCCGACGCGGAAGCGCGAGCCGTCGAAGGAACAGACGCTGCCCCCACCGGCGGCCACGGTGTGGATGTTCATCATGGGGGCGCACAGGCGCACGCCGGCCACCATGGTCTCGTAGGTGCGCTCATACGTGCCGGCGTAGTGCGAGACATCGGTGGAGGTGCCGCCCATGTCGAAGCCGATGACCTTGTCGAACCCGGCCTCCACCGCCGTGGCGACCATGCCGACGATGCCGCCGGCAGGGCCGGACAGGACCGCGTCGCGGCCCTGGAAAGCGCGGGCATTGACCAGGCCGCCGTTCGACTGCATGAACAGCAGGCGGGCCCCGTTCCCTTCGGCCCCGTCCCCTTCGGCGGCCCCGCCATCCTGCAAGGCGCCCGACACCTGATCGACATAACGGCGCAGCACCGGTGACAGATAGGCGTCCACCACCGTGGTGTCGCCCCGCCGCACCAGCTTGATCAGGCGGCTGGTCTCATGGCTGACCGACACCTGGGTATAGCCGATGTCCCGTGCGATGGCGGCCACCCGCCCCTCATGGGCGTCGAAGCGGTAGCCGTGCATCAGCACCACGGCCACGGCGCGATAACCGGCGTCATACGCGGCCTGAAGGTCACGACGGGTCGCCGCCTCATCCAGGGGCGTCAGGACGGCGCCGTCCGCGTCCACCCGCTCCGCCACCTCGACCACGCGGGTGTAGAGGCTGTCGGCCAGCCGGATATGGCGGTCGAACAGGCGGGGCCGCGCCTGATAGCCGATGCGCAAGGCATCGGCATGGCCCCGGGTGATGGCCAGCACCAGCGGCTCGCCCTTGCGTTCCAACAGCGCATTGGTGGCGACGGTGGTGCCGATCTTCACTGCGTCGATGGTGGCGGGGAAATCGGCGTGGGCGGCCAGCAGGGACCGGATGCCGGCCACGGCGGCGTCCTGATATTGTTCAGGATTTTCCGAGAGCAGCTTGGCGGTCAGCAACCGGCCATCCGGCCGGCGGGCGACGATGTCCGTGAAGGTGCCGCCGCGATCAACCCAAAATTCCCAGCCCGATCCGCCCGCTTCCGGATGCCCTGACGCCATGTCCCGTCTTTCTTCTTGTACCGCGGGGAAGTGTTGTCACCCCGTGGGACGCCTGATGCTGACGGGCCCACCCTACCCCGCGCTCCGGTTCGGAACCAAGGCGGGATCGTTAGTGAAAATAACCGAAAGAGCGCCGCCATCGTTCCGAAAATTCTGACGGTGGCGGAAAGAACGGAATTTTCCGCTTCGTCCGCCCACCCCTTACTTGGCGCGCTGCGCCTTCTTGAAGACGCTGGGCGTGCCGACGTACAGCAACACGGCCTCCTCCTCGGTGCGGTTTTCCACCGTATGCTTCATGCGCGCATCGAAATGCATGCTGTCGCCGGCCTTCAAGGTGGTGCGGGTGTTGCCTGCGGTGGCGTACAGCTCCCCCGACAGGACGTAGCGGAAATGCTCGCCATTGCGGGTATCCACCGGAAAGGCATGGCCCGGCGGGATTTTCATCATGATGATGTCCAGCTTCCGGTCATCCAGGTCCGAGGCCATGTCGATGTACTGGACGGGGCTGTCCACCTCGATGATGTTGGGCTTGGCCGCGCGGTGGACGATGGTGCCGGTGTTGGGAACCTGCATGAAGAAGGAGATATCGACCTCCAGCGCCTCGGCCAGCGCCAGCAGGGACACCAGCGACGGGACGCTGAGGTTACGCTCGGCCTGGCTGATGAACGGCGCCGACAGGCCGGAGCGGTCGGCCAACTGCTGCAGCGTCAGGCCCATGTCCTTGCGGCGCTTGCGGATTTGCTCCCCTATGGGCATCGACGGCTTTTTCGCCCGGGCACTTAAAATCTGCATCGGGAATCCTCGACCTTCCTCAACGGGCCGATGCCGGGACGCCCCGGCCAGCCCACCCCCATCTGAAACGCTCAGGCCCCTGCCCAAGGCCGTTGGCTCGGCCCCGGTCCTGTTTTTCATTCATCCGCCCCGACACCAAACAGGTGTGGGGGGTCAAAATATTTGACGTAAAGAATTTAGCGCCGACACCATATGATAATTTTCTTCCGTGTCCACCCCCGGAACCTGGGACCTGCATTGCGCGAAAGTCAGTGTTGGCGACATTTTATGTCGTTCACCCCCGACCCATACCTGGCCGGGGGTGAACGCCGTCATCAGGCCTTGGGGGTCAGCAAGTCATCCAGACGCGCCGGCGTGCCCTCCACCCGCTCCAGGTGCGGGTAGCGCAGGCCGTCGTGATAATCGATGCGCACGATGCGGTAGCGGTCACCGTTCTTGACGATCAGCTCCACCGCCGGCCCTTGGCCCTTGGCCGCGGTCACCGCCGCCTTCATACGCTCCGCGTCATAGGCGGTGCCGTTGACCGCCACCACCTGCGTGCCGATGATCAGGCCAGCCTTGAAGGCGGGACCGTTCCATTGCACCGAGGTGAGCACGCCGCCCTTGTCCAGGGCCAGGCCCAGCGAATAGGTCAGGTTCAGGGAACCCGGCGCCTCATTGGCGCGGCTGGCCTCGGACAGGGGCTGGTCGGTGTAGACCAGCTTGTAGCCGCCACGGGCCAGGCCATCCAGCGGGGCCGACTGGTGGGTTTCCAGGCGCGTGCGCAGGAAGGTCGCCCAGTCATAGGGTTCCACTTGGTTCAGCGTCTTGACCACATCGTCGAAGGTGTAGGTCACCGGCACGTAGCTGCCGTCGTTGATGCCGAAAAAGGCCTTGGCGAAATCATCCAGCGAGCGCTTGCCGCCAGACCGTTCGCGGATCAGGCTGTCGGCGTCCAGCCACACCATCTGGCCTTCGATGTAGTAATCCTCGGCACGCTGCCAGCTGATCCACGGGGCCGGACGCCGCATGGCCACAATGGGGCCATTGGTGGTGTCGGCCAGGTCGCGCCAGGCGCGGCCGACGCGGGTGTCCAGCGTGGCGGCGACGCCGGCCAGATTGTCCAGCGCCTGCTGCTTGGTGGTCAGCCCGGCGCGGGCGGCCAGCACCCAGCCCCAGAACTGGGTCTGCCCCTCATAGACCCACAGGCCGCTGTCGCGCATGGGCACGTTGAAGTTGGGCGTCCACAGATCGGCCGGGCGGCGGAACTTGCCGTTCCAGGAATGGGTGTATTCATGGGACAGCAGTTCATGCCCCGCCGACTTGTTCCAGTCGGTGAAGTATGTCGGCGTGGTGCCGTTCTCGCTGGAGCGGTGATGCTCCAGCCCGATGTGGCCCAGCTTGTCGCTGAGGGCCAGCAGCATCTCATAATGGTCATAGTGGCGGGCGCCGAACAGCTTGTCCGCCTGGACCACCAGGGCCCGATGGGCGGCGATCTGGTCGGGCGTCGCGTCCAGCAGTTCCGGCCGGTCGGCCACGATGTTCAGGTGCATGGGCGAGCGCCCACCCGGGTCCAGGTCCAGCCGGCGGTAGTAGCGGCCGGCGAACATGGGGCTGTCCACCAGGGTTTCGAACGGGACGGTCTTGAAGGTGGTCACGCCGTCCTTGCCCGCCGGCTTGGCCACGTCCAGCGCCGTGCCGAAGCCCCAGCCGTCCGGCAGCTTGATGCTGGCCTCGACGGGAATGCGGCGGGTGAAATAGCCGGCGGGATAGAGCGCCACCGCGTTCCACTGCACGTTCGTCATGTCGGGCGTCATGACGATGCGGCCCTGGTTGTCCGCCGTGGGGGACACGAACTGGAACTCCATCTCCAGCGCCGTGGCGCCCTTGGGCACGTCGACGTGGAAGCCGAAGACCTCCACCGGGTCGCGCTGCCATTCCACCCGCTGCCCGTCGGCGGCACCGCCCTTGGCATGGATGATCAGGCCGGCCAGCTTGTCGATGGCGCCGGTCGGGGAATGGTTGCCGGGCAGCCACTTGGGATACAGCAGGGTCATCGGGCCAGGGCCCGCCACTGGCACCGTTTCCTTCACCCAGAAAATGCGCCGTTCGGTATCGGTGGCGTCGACCTGCAGACGGATGGTGCCGGGATAGGCCACGTCCTGCGGTTCGGGAATGGGGGCCGCGGCGGGATAGGGCTGCGGCAGGACCTCATCGGCCCGGACCGGCACGGCCGACAGCGGGCTCATCAGGGCGGTACCGGCCGCCAACACGGCGGCCAGGGACAGGACGGCAGACTTCACGGACTTAAAACCCCATCTTGTAGGCCCGCCCCGCGCAGGCATGTTGGCATGGACCAAATGTTAGCTTAGTCCTTCAAATCATGTGTAAAAATCTTGTCTTGTTTCCTTAATAATTTGAATGGCGGAATTTTTGATCCGCTTCGCCCGCCGCAGGGAACGGGGCTTGCCTCACCCCAAGAGCCCGTCCAGGGTGATCTCAGCGTCGGCGTGGGCCCGGCTGGCCAGGACGAGGGGCCGCTCATCCCGCAACCGGTCCTCGTAGGTCGACTCGATGGCCTCCTCCGACCAGCCCCGGCGCCGGTATTCGGCATGGAAGCGCCGGCGCCGCCCCGCCTCGTCCGTGGCGACGTAGAGGCGGCGGGTGGCCAGGGCGCGCCACGCCGGCTGGGTCAGCGCCGGCACGCCCTCGACGATCAGGATGTCGTCCGGCGCCAGCGTCACCGCCTCACGGCCGGGATGGCTGGTCTGGGTCCAGACGTCATAGCGCGGCGGGGTCACCGGCGCCGCGCGCCGGGCCAGCGCCATCAGCGCCTGGTGCGCGGCGTCCATGTCATACCGGCCCAGGACGCCCACACCGCGCTGGTCGCGGGATTTCAGCCAGCTGTCCAGCCCGACGACCACGCTGGCGCGGCCCGATTGGCCCAGCCGCAACGACAGGCACTGCGCCAGCAGGCTCTTGCCCGCCCGCGCCAGACCGCCGATCAGCACCACGTCCCCCGCCTTGATGCCGGCCGCCAGGCGGTCGAGTTCGGCCGACAGGCCCGGCCAGACATCCAGGATGAAGCGTACGGCGTCGGCCAGGTCATCGACGACGACATGGGGGTGGGCCGGGCTTTTGCCGTCTCGCCCGCCATGGCCGTCACGCACCAGGATGCCGCCCATGCCACAGGCGCGCGCCAGGCCCATGTCACTGGAACTGTCGCCCACCACCCAGGAGCGGGCTAGATCGATGTTCAGGTCCGCCGTCGCGGCGTGGACCATGCCCGGCTTGGGCTTGCGGCACTCGCACCGGATCAGCAGCGACGGCACCCCGCCGGGCAGGGTGGGATCGGGATGGTGTGGGCAGAAGTAAATCCGGTCGACATGGGCATGCTGGGCGGCCAGCCCCGTTTCCAGCCGGGCGTGGATGGCGTCCAGCGTTTCCAGGCTGCACAGCCCCCGGGCCACCGCCGCCTGGTTGGTGACCACCGGCGTGCGGAAGCCCACCCGGTTCAGCCGGGCCAGCGCCGGCCCGGCGGTGGGGATCAGCTCAAGCGCCTCCACCGTCCGGATGTGACTCCGTTCGACGTTCAGCACGCCGTCACGGTCCAGGAAGACGGCCGGCTGCGGCCGGCGCAATGACAGGCGATCGACCAGGCCGCTGGCCACATCCGCCCGGACACGCGCCAGGTCATCGGTCGACACGACGCGGTGGACATATTCGGGGCTGCGATACCCCTGCACCGGCCGGCTGGCCGAAAGCAGCCGCTCCACCTCGGCCCGGATGAACAGGCCGCCGTCCAGCGCCCGCCGCGCGACCACGGCGGGGCCGGGCCAGACCAGATTATGGAAGTCGCCAACCTGCGGCGGGGGGCTGAAACCCAGGATCCGACCATCTTCCGCCCCCACCACCAGGTCGGCTTGGTGGGGATGGTCGCTGGGCTGGACCAACAGGGTGGCGTCGGCGACGTGCCGACGGTGGTGATCCAGGAAACGGTCCAGGTCGACCTCCATCAGGGCGTCACCGGGCAGGACCACGACGGTGTCGGCCAGCAGGGCCCCCAGCTGGTCGGGCGCGACGGCCCGCAGCGCCAGGCCCCAGTGGGCGCCGTCACCGCACTGGTGGGCGATGGCGGCGGAGGGGGTGACCACCACCACGTCCCGCAGGGTGGACCGCGCGATCATCGCCAACTGCCGGCCCAGCAGGGCCGTGCCGTTCACATCCGCCAAGGCGGGGAAGTCCCCGTCGCCCGTAAGAATGACCACCTGGGCCAAATCCACCCCCGACCATCGCGTTGATACCGCCGCAGACCCCGGCGGATGGCCACCATAGGGGGGTGGCCCGTGCCCGCGCAACAGGGGCGAGGCGGAACCAGATGACCCGGTCGGCGCTTGTGGTCGGGTCACGGGCGGCCCAGCCGGGCCGTCATCTCCATCCCGCGTATCCCCATCCTGAGGAGTTGCCACCATGAGGACCCTGACCGGCAAGGCGGCCGCCGCCTCCGCCCTATGCCTGATGCTGTTCGCGCCCGCCCTCGCCACCCCGGCGGCGGCGCAGGACTCCGTGGGCGACAAGGCCAAGTCCATGGGTGAAAAGACCGGCGCCAATTCCGTGCTGGGCGTCACCCCGCGCACTGAGGACTTCGTGAAGGAGGTCGCCATCAGCGACATGTTCGAAATCCAGTCCAGCGAACTGGCGCTGCAGAAGGGGGACGAGGCCACCAAGTCCTTCGCCAACCAGATGATCCAGGCGCACCAGAAGACATCGACCGAACTGAAGGCCATCGTCACCGGCGAAACGGTGCAGGCGACCGTCCCCACCGCCCTGGACAACACCCACCAGAAGAAGCTGGACAAGCTGAAGGGCCTGAGCGGTGCCGACTTCGTTAAGCAATACCGCGAGGACCAGGTGAGCGCCCACAAGGACGCGGACTCGGCCTTCCAGCGCTATGCCAAGGGCGGCGACAACCCGGCCCTGAAGGACTGGGCCGCCAAGACCGAACCCGCCATCGCCCACCACCTGGAAATGGCCAAAACGCTGGACAAGACGAAGTAAGGGCGGCCCGCAACGGCGCGTGAAAGGGCGGCCCATCGCGGCCGCCCTTTTTCTTCGGGCGTCGTTAGACGGCCGGGCGCGCCAACCCGGCCACCAGCAGGCTGGCGGTGGCCGGGTTGCAAGCGAAGGGCAGGTCGGCCAGGGTGGCCAGGCGGATCAGGGCCTTCACATCCACGTCGTGCGGCAGGGTGCCCAGCGGATCGACGAAGAAGATCATGATGTCCAGCTTGCCCTCGACGATCATGGCGCCGATCTGCTGGTCGCCACCCAGGGGACCGCTGCGCAGGCGGGTCATGTCCAGGCCGTCGATGGCCTCCGCCACGCGGGTGCCGGTGGAGGAGGTGGCGTAAATCTTGGCCCCCCGCAGGAAGTCGGCATGGGCCAGGGCCCAGTCCACCATGGCCTGCTTCTTGCCGTCATGGGCGATCAGGCCGATGGCGCGGCGTCCGTCCTCACGCATGGGTCCAGTCTCCGGAAAGATGAAGGGCGGCTGTGAAAGACGGCGGGGTCAGGAGGCGACGGCCTGGCCCTCGGCCTCCTCCCCACGGGCCAGCAGGTCCAGCGCCTCTTGCATCAGGTAGCGCATGGCCGCCTCGGCCCGGGGGGGATCGCCGGCCAGGATGGCCTCGGCCACGGCGTTGTGGTCGGCGACGCTGGCCAGGCGCACGCCCTTGTACTGGTTGGTGCGCCGGATGCTGAACCGCAGGGCCGTGTCGATCAGTTCCCGCAACTGCAGGTAAAAGCGGTTGCCGCTGGCCTTCAGGATGGCGACGTGAAAATTGATGTCGGTGATCAGGGGGTCATCCTCCCCCGTTCCGCCGCGTACATGCGCTCGATGGCGACCTTGATGGCCGCCTTCTCCGCCGGGGTGGCGCGGGCGGCGGCCAACTGGGCCGCAAGCGGTTCCACGGCCAAGCGGATCTCGGTGAACTCGGCCAGCAGCGGCAGGGAGAACTTGCGTTCCAGGATCCAGCGCAGCACGTCGGGGTCAAGCAGGCTCCAGCTTTCCTCGGGCTCGACCCAGGTGCCCTGGCGGGGGCGGGCGCGCAGCAGCCCCTTGGCCGTCAGCATCTTCACCGCCTCCCGCAGCACGCTACGGCTGGCGCCGTAATGCTTGCAGAGGTCGGCCTCGATGGGGAAGGGCTTATCGGAACTGTAGGTCCCGGTAACGATCGCGGCCCCCAGGTCCTGGACGATGGCGAATGTCAGGTTTTGGCCGCGAAACTTGGCAATCATCCCTTCCCCCACATGATTTCACACAACAGCTTATATCCCTGCCGAAGCCAATTTGAACCCACTATCCACCAGACCGCGCACGCCGATGTTAGCGATATCATACACGAACAGGGTGCCGGCATTGGGATCGGCCGCGATCTCGGCACCGGTCATGCCTTCCCGCGCCGTGGTGACGAACAGCAGGGAAAGGTCCGGCCCGCCGAACGCCACGCAGCTGACGCGGGCCGTGGGCACGGGAATGACGCCGGAAACGCTTCCATCCGGGGCATAGCGCACCACCTGCGACGCCCCCCACTGGGCGCTCCACAGGTGGCCGGCGGCGTCGACATTGGCGCCGTCGGGGTAGGCCCCCTCTTCCGTCGTGACGAAAACGCTTTCATTCGACGGCGTGCCCGTGGCCGGGTCGTAGTCGAAGGCGCGGATGCGGCGGGTGGGACCGTCGGTGTAGTACATGCGCGTGCCGTCCGGGCTCCAGCACAGGCTGTTGGAGATGAGGGCGCCGTGCACCAGGGGCGTCGCCCGGTCCCGCCCGTCCAGGCGGTAGAGCGCGCCGGCCAGCGTGCCCGCCGCCCGCGCATGCTCATCCTCCACCATCGTGCCGGCCCAGAAGCGGCCCTGGCGGTCCACCCGGCCGTCGTTGAAGCGGACGCCGGCGGGCAGGTCCTGCCGCGCCAGCCACTCGACCGCCCCGCTGCGTGGCGTGAAGAAGGCGAAACCGCTTTCGAACGCCACCACCAGGCGGTCAGAATCGCCCTCGACCAGGCCGAAGGAGCAGACGCGTTCCGGTACCGTGAAGGTTTCCACCGCGCGGCTGGCCCAGTCCAGCCGGTGCAGGCGCCGCTCGTGGATGTCCGTCCACCACAGCGATTGATCGCGCTCATCCCAGGTGACCCCTTCGCCCAGGGTGTTGCCCAGGGCGAAGCTGGCGATCAGCGGTGCATGAAGCTGAGGACTGGCCTTCGTCATGTTACCACCAGGTGATGTAGAGCGCGGAGACGATCACCAGAACCACCAGGGCCGCAAGGTTGAAGCTTGTGCTGGTGGAATAGTCGATGCCCTTCAGCTTGACCTTGATCTGGCTTACCTGCTGGGCGGGGGCGACCAGGGACACCACCACCGCCGCGGCCAGGCAGGCCAGGAAGGTGACGCCGACACGGTCGATGAACGGCAGTTCGGGCAGCCAGACCTTCAGGGCCAGCGACAGCACGGCGGAGCCGATGGCGGCCGTCAGGGCACCGGCGGCATTGGCGCGCGGCCAGAACATGCCCAACAGGAAGATGACGCAGATGCCCGGCGTGAAGAAGCCGGTGAATTCCTGGATGTACTGGAAGGCCTGGTCGAAGTTGCCCAGCAGGGGCTTGGCCACCACGATGCCGATGATCACGGCCACCACGCTGACGATGCGGCCCACGGCCACCAGGTGATGCTGGCTCGCCTCCTTCTTCACATGGGCATAGAGGTCCAGGGTGAAGATGGTGGCGACGCTGTTGATCTTGGACGCCAGCGACGCGACGATGGCCGCGACCAGGGCCGCGAACACCAGGCCCTTCAGGCCCGCCGGCAGCATCTTCATCACCTCCGGATAGGCCTGGTCCGGGGTCGCCAGGTTGGGGACCAGCAGCAGGGCGGCCAAGCCCGGCAGCACGATGATGACCGGCATCAGCAGCTTCAGGAAGGCGGCGAACACCACGCCCTTCTGTGCCTCACGCACCGACTTGGCGGCCAGCGCCCGCTGGATGATGTACTGGTTGAAGCCCCAGTAGGACACGTTCATGACCCACAAGCCGCCCACCAGGACGGAGATGCCGGGCAGGTCCTTATAGTTCGGGTTGTCGCGCGTCAGGATCAGCTGGAACTTTTCCGGCACCGCCAGCGTCAGCTGATGGAAGCCCGCCAGCACACCCTGCCCGCCGGAGATCTGGTTCAGCGCCAGGTAGCCGATGATCAGGCCGCCCAGCACCAGCAGGGTGACCTGCACGATGTCGGTCAGCGCCACGGCCTTCAGCCCGCCGAACAGGGAATAGGCGCAGGAGAACAGGCCCAGCACCACCAGCGCCGTCATCTGGTCCACGCCCGCCACCGCGTTCACGGCGATGGAACCCAGCCACAGGATGGAGGCCAGGTTGACGAAGACGTAGACGCCCAGCCAGAACACCGCCAGCGTCAGGCGCACGCTGGAACCGTACCGCTGCTCCAGGAACTGGGGCATGGTGTAGATCTGGTTTTCCAGGAAGATGGGCAGAAAGAACTTGCCCACCAGGATCAGGGTCAGCGCCGCCATCCATTCATAGCAGGCGATGGCCAAGCCGACCTTGTAGCCGGAACCGGCCATGCCGATGATCTGTTCGGCGGAGATGTTGGCGGCGATGAGCGAGGCGCCGATGGCCCACCAGGGCAGCGAGCGGCCGGCCAGGAAATAGTCCTTGGCGTTCTTCTCATGCCCGGCCTTTTCCCGCGACACCCACTGGGCCAGGAAAAAGATGAACACGGCGTAGACGCCCAGCACCGCGATATCGATCGTCGCCAAACCCATCGGCGTACCCCCCTGTTTATATTGGACGCACTCAGCCGCCACCGGGAAACGCCCTGGGGCGGGTCCCTGGTGGCGGGTCCTTGTACCAGACTTTACGAAAGCTTCAGCGCGGCGCGGACCGCCGCCACCAGGCCGGCGGCGCGCTCCGCCATCTGGCCCAAATCCACGCCCGGCTTGTACAGGTCGCCGCCGGACCCGAAGCCGGTGACGCCGGCGTCCACCCAGGGCTGCAGGTTGGCGGCCGTGACGCCACCCACGGCGTAGACGGCGACGTCGGCCGGCAGCACGGCCTTCAGCGCCTTCACATGGCCGGGCGCATGGCTGCTGGCCGGGAACAGCTTCAGATACCGGGCCCCGGCGCCAATGGCGGCGAAAGCCTCGGTCCCGGTGGAGAAGCCGGGCATGGACACCATGTCCAGCGACACGGTGCGGGCGATGACGGAGACGTCGACGTTGGGCGAGACGATCAGCTGACCACCCACGGCGCGCACCGCGTCCACCTTGTCCGGCGACAGCACGGTGCCGGCCCCCACCAGGCAGTCGTCACCGAAGGTCTTCACCAGCAGTTCGATGCTGCGCAGCGGCTCTGGCGAGTTCAGCGGCACCTCGATGGCGCGGATGCCCGCGTCGTGCAGGGTGCGGGCCACGGCCACCACCTCATCGGGCGTCACCCCGCGCAGGATGGCGACCACGGGCATATGCTTCAACCAGGCTTCGGTCATGACGCTTTCCTTCACAGGCGGCCCTTCACAGGCGGCGGAAATAGGCCAGCAGGCCGGCGGTGGACTGCTCGGCGCCGTTCAGCGCCAGAGCGGCCACGCCGTGGCTGGCCAATGCCAGGGTATATAGGGTGTTCAGCGCCGGGGCGCCGACCAGCACGGCCCGCGCGGGCGCCGGCCTGCCCAGCGCCCGGTGCCGGGCCAGGGTGGCGGCGACATCGCCGCCGATGACCAGGCCGGACAGGAAGCCCAAGGCATCCTTGGCCGACAGCACGCCCGCCATCTGCCGGGCGCGGGTTTCGAACAGCAGGTGCAGGACGTCGGCGCCCGCCTCCGCCACCCGGGCCAGGCCCAGGCGGAAGCCGGCGTCCGGGGTGCCGTCCCAGTCGGCCGCGCCGCGCGCCAGGGTGCTGTGCTTGGACAGCAGGGCGTAGATCTCGCCCGACATGGCGGTGGTGAAGCCGGTGATGCGGCCGTCCCTCAGGTCCACCCACTTGGAATGGGTGCCGGGCAGGCACAGCAGGTGGTTCCCCGTGGCGAGATCCGGATGGGTGATGAGGGCGCCCAGCACCTGGGTCTCCTCCCCCCGCATGACGTCGGGGGCCCCTTGCAGGTTGGTGCCCTTCACGCCCGGCGCGATGTAGACCGCGCGGCCGTCCAGGTCGATCTCATGGAGATGGTCCGCGATCTCCGCCGCCCCCGCCGGGGCGGCGGCGTAGGGCACCTCCACCCAGCCGAGGGTGGAACCCACCATACCACAGAGCAGCAGGGGCAGGCGGCCATACGCGGCGTCCCAGTCGGCCAACAGGCCCCGCACCGTGTCGGGGAAGCCGCCCGCCGGCACGGCGGCGGCGCCGGGGCCGGTGCGCGTGTCCAGCACGGCGCCGTCCGCATCAACCAGCGACAGGCGCAGGTTGCTGGTGCCCCAATCGCCGGCGATGAAGACGGGCCGGCTCATCAATGCGATTCCCGCGTGACGCGGTCGCCGCTGGCGCCCACCAGGAAGTCCAGGTCGCAGCCCTTGTCGGCCTGCATCACATGCTCGACATGCAGGCGGTAGTAGCCGCGCGCCGGGATGGGGGCGGCGGGCTGGGCCGCCAGCTCGGCCCGGCGGCGGGCCAGTTCGGCCTCATCCACCAGCAGGGATAGGCTGCGACCGGGGCCGTTCAGCTCGATCTCATCGCCCGTGCGCACCAGGGCCAGCGGGCCACCGGCGGTGGATTCGGGGGCGACGTGCAGCACCACGGTGCCGAAGGCCGTGCCGCTCATGCGGGCGTCGGAGATGCGCACCATGTCCTTGACCCCCTTGGCCAGCAGCTTGGGCGGCAGGGGCATGTTGCCCACTTCCGGCATGCCGGGATACCCCTTCGGACCACAGCCGCGCAACACCAGCATGGAGGTTTCGTCCACCTCCAGCGCCGGATCGTCGATGCGGGCCTTGAAGTCCTCGATGGTGTCGAACACCACGGCACGGCCGCGATGGGTCAGCAGCTCGGGCGAGGCGGCGTTGGGCTTCATCACCGCGCCATCGGGCGCCAGGTTGCCGCGCAGCACCCAGATGCCGGACACGGGCTTCACCGGGTTGGTCATGGGGCGGATGACCTCGTCGTTGTAGACCTCGCCCTCGGCCACGATATCGCCGATGGTCATGCCGCCGACGGTGACCGCGTCCAGGTTCAGCTTGTCCTTGATCTTGGTCATCAGGCCCGGCAGCGCGCCGGCGTAGTGGAAATCCTCCATCAGATATTGGCCCGACGGTTGCAGGTCCACCAGCAGGGGGATGTCGGCGCTCAAGGCGTCGAAGTCCTCCAGCGACAATGCCACGCCCAGCCGGCCGGCCAGGGCCAGCAGGTGGATCACGGCGTTGGTGGAACCGCCGATGGCGGCGTGCACGCGGATGGCGTTCTCGAACGCGGCGCGGGTCAGGATGTGCGACGGCTTCACATCGTCCTTCACCATGGCGACGATGCGGCGGCCCGTCTCATGCGCCATGGCGCGGCGGCGGGCGTCCATGGCCGGCAGCGTGCCGTTGAAGGGCAGCGACAGGCCCATGGCCTCGATCAGGCAGGCCATGGTGGAGGCGGTGCCCATGGTCATGCAGGTGCCGGGCGAGCGCGACATGCCGGCCTCGGCCCCCATGAAGTCCTTCAGCGTCATCTCGCCGGCGCGCACCGCCTCGCTGAACTTCCACACGTCGGTGCCGGAGCCGATGTCCTTGCCGCGATACTTGCCGTTCAGCATGGGACCGGAGGAGATGACCATGGTGGGCAGATCGACGCTTGCCGCCCCCATGATCTGGCCCGGAGTGGTCTTGTCGCAGCCGCCCAGCAGCACCACGCCGTCGATGGGGTTGCCGCGGATCGATTCCTCGACCTCCATGGCCAGCAGGTTGCGGAACAGCATGGCGGTGGGGCGCATCTGCGTCTCGCCCAGCGACATGGCGGGGAATTCCACCGGCAGGCCGCCGGCTTCCCACACGCCGCGCTTCACATGCTCCGCCACCTCGCGCAGGTGGGAATTGCAGGGGGTCAGTTCCGACCAGGTGTTGCAGATGCCGATGACGGGGCGGCCGTCGAACACGTCGCCGGGCAGGCCCTGGTTCTTCATCCAGCTGCGGTGGATGAACCCGTCGCGGTCCAGTTTCCCATAGCTGTGCGCGCTGCGTAACTTCCGCTTGCCGTCGTCGGTCATCGTCTACCGTCCACCTCGGGGCCGCCGGCCCGCGTCGCTTGCCAGGGTAGGAAGAGGGGCCGGAACGCCCACGGGCCTGGGCCAGCGCCCAAGGCCTGGCGCAGGCCTGGATGGCCTGTGACCGGTCGCCCGTGGCGTTTCCGATGTGGGACGGAACACAACCGCCCGCACCCCCGCCGTTTTCCTACCCCAATGCCGTTATGATAGGAGGTCTGGCGCCCGGCCTTCGGCATCATGGCGCCCAAAATGGCGACGCCATGGACCGACGACCCGGCGTTCACCCTCCGGTTCTTAATATGATTTATCGGACAAAAACGCCGCCTGTAAAGGGGATTTGGTGACTTTGGCGCTTGGGGGCGATTGCGGCACCGGCGGCCGCGTCCTAACTATCCTTCATCATCCGGGCCCCACGGGCCCATCCTGGAAAAGGGGGCCGCCATGCCCGACAGCAACCCGCCCGCCACCGGCCCCATCGAGACGCCGGCGGAGCCGCCACCCGCCACCCCGGAGGGCATCACCCAGCACCTGTACCCGGTGTATGGCGACCTGGCGGGCAAGGCCGTGCTGATCAGCGGTGGCGGATCGGGAATCGGCGCCTATCTCACCCACGCCTTCGCCGCCCAGGGCTGCCGCGTCGCCTTCATCGCGCTGCGCGAGGAATCGGCGATGGCCCTGGTGCAGGCGGTGGAGGCGGCGACCGGCCAGCGCCCCCTGTTCCTGCGCTGCGACCTGCGCGACGTGGAAACCTTGCAGGGCAAGGTGCGCGAGGCGGAGGCGCAGATGGGCGCCTTCGACGTGCTGGTCAACAACGCCGCCCGCGACGACCGCCACGCCACCGCCGACATGACGGTGGCGGAGTGGGACGACAATCTGTCCATCAACCTGCGCCCGCAGTTCTTCCTGGCCCAGGCGGTGGCGCCGGGCATGAAGGCCGCCGGCGGCGGCGCCATCGTCAACCTAGGCTCCACCGCCCATAACCTGGGTTTGGCCGGTTATCCGGCCTACGTCGCGGCCAAGGCCGGCATCACCGGCCTGACCCGGGCCCTGGCCCGCGAATTCGGCCCCGATGGCATCCGCGTCAACACCGTGGTGCCCGGCTGGGTCATGACGGAGCGGCAGCAGCGCCTATGGGTGACTCCGGAAGCCCTGGCCGAAACCCTGGCCGCCCAATGCCTGAAACGCGCCCTGTCGGGCGAGGACATCGCCAGCGCGGTGCTGTTCCTGGCCTCCCGCGCATCGGCCATGATGACGGGGCAGTCGCTGGTGGTGGATGGGGGGCGGAGCTTCAGCTAGGGGCGCCGGCGTCAGACCACCCCCATGGCCCCGCCCTTCGGCCCCTCCAGCAGGCCGGCCACCCTGATCAGCGCGCCCTTCAGCGACGCCGCGTCGGGGGCGGCACCCAGGGCCAGGCGCACGGCCTTGGGCACGGGGGTGTCGGATGACAAGAAGGCGTCGCCCGCCACCAGTGTCAGGCCGGTGCGGGCGGCGCGCTGGACGAAGGCGTGGGGCGTCCAGTCGGGCGGCAGGGTGAGCCACAGGTGCAGGCTGTCCGGCTGGGCCCGGTAGCTGCCGGGGGGCAGCAGCTCCGCCGCCAGACGCTGGCGGGCGGCGGCCTCGGCCTAGCGATTATATCTGATGAAGATGGTCCTAAGCGTGCCCGTGGCGTATTTCCCCCTTTTTCCGACGCGCGGATTGATGGTGGCACGTCCCGGCAGGGGCAAAGTGAATGGCCGGAAAGCGCGGACCCGGGTCGAGTAACGTACTCCGCATAATTCTCCAACGGCCGTGACCTTTGTGTCCGCCCGTGTCCGACATGTCCGGGCACAGGTCATTTCATCGCGGTGCCGACAAAATTCAAAACAAAACAAGGACTTTCATGTTGGCACGGCCCGTGCTTTCGGGCCCTGGTCGGTAGAGATCGGTGCGCCACGTATGAGCGATCAATACCGAACCAACGAACATGTAACCAAACCTGTAGGATTGGGAGAATTTCAAATGGCACAGACCCTTGACGCCTGGCAAACCACCTTCTTCCTGTCAGTGCTGTCGAATGCCGTTTCATCAACGACTATCACCGCTAGCAGCGCGGCCCAGGCTGAGCAGATCCTGTCGACCAACCTGAGTACGGCCGTGAACGCGGCATTCGCCGACCAGGCGGTCCAGCAATTGATTGGCACGGACTGGAGCGTAGTCTGGGGCCCGAGCGTTTATGTCGCTGCACCGGAAACAGGTACGACAGAGCAGTTCACGGCAACAAACGCCATGTATGTCGCCTACAGCCCCACAGCAACGCAGACCGTGGGCAGCACCACTTTCACGGGTCGCTATGTCGTTGCCATTGCGGGCACCAACGGCACGTCGCTGTTCGACTGGCTGCAGGAGGATTTTGATCCCGGCAACGGCGTGGCCTGGGAGAGCTTCCTGGCCGGTAGCAACGAGGCCGGCTCCAGTTCGGTCCCGGTGCTGACCGATGGCACGTTCACCGGTTTGAACATCTTGCTGGGCATGAAAGCGCAGGTTGGCAGCACCAGTCAGGGCTTGGTGGACTTCCTGAGCTCTCTCCCAACCTCTGTCGTCGCCAACAATGCAACAAACAAGCAATCCCTGACCGTGACCGGGCACTCCTTGGGGGGAGCCTTGGCACCAACCCTGGCCCTGGCCCTGGTTGACTCGACGAATCCTCTCCAGACCCAATGGACAGCCAGCAACACCATTAGCTATCCTACGGCGGGCCCGACGCCGGGCAACCAGGCCCTTGCCAATTATTACTTGAGCATCCTGGTTCCGAATACGCCCACCTCCAATGCGCAGCCGTGGCAGGTCTGGAATGCCGTCGTCTGGAACAAGTACGACGTCGTCCCGAACGCCTGGACCGTGCAGTACGTAACAGCTGCGCCCCCAAACCTGTCGCTGTTTCCGGTCGACTTCACGTTGGCTGGCTATTCCGCCAGCGATGTCCTAGCCGTCACAACGGCGGTTGGCGCCGCAGCAACGTTGGGAAGCAACTTTGTCAAGGCCAACGGTCCGTTCGGCCACCTGCTTGCGGCTAATGGTTCTGGCATGCTGAACAATGGTGTGACGGCGAAAAATGCCTTCGGCTGGGGTAATCCCGGCTATGCAGCTCTGATCGGCCGTATTCCCGTGCTAAATGGCACTCAGGCCACGGAATTGGGCTTTTCCCTCACTAGCACTGCCCCCAATTTCGCCGGGTTCCTGAACTGGGAAGAGCAGATCCTCTATCAGCATGTCTCGGCCTATTTTGGGCTGATTTTCAACACGCTGCCAGTCACCACCGGCGTTGTCTCGCTTGGCTAGAAGTATCGCTGTCCACGGCGACATCCCGCAGGGTCCTTGAGGCCCTGCGGGTAAAATTAGGATTCATCGCGTCTTTCCGGGGGAGGTACGACGAACCGAATTTTTTCGAGTCCCGCACTGTTCTATGGCTGAAATATGGAGCTGATAGCCCAGTACTGGCAGAATAGATAAGGTTCTTATACAGTATATAATTATATATTACTATTTGACGCGTTATTTCCAGATATTTTATGATACGTCGCAATTTGGATATCTCCAATCCAAAGCCGCCCATTTATGTCGGCTACACTACCCCCATGGCGCCGCCCTTCGGCCCCTCCAGCAGGCCGGCCACGCGGATCAGCGCGCCCTTTAGCGCGGCCGCGTCGGGGGCGGCACCCAGGGCCAGGCGCACGGCCTTGGGCACGGGGGTGTCGGATGACAGGAAGGCGTCGCCCGGCACCAGGGTCAGGCCGGTGCGGGCGGCGCGCTGGACGAAGGCGTGGGGCGTCCAGTCGGGCGGCAGGCTGAGCCACAGGTGCAGGCTGTCCGGCTGGGCCCGGTAGCTGCCCGGGGGCAGCAGCTCCGCCGCCAGACGCTGGCGGGCGGCGGCCTCGGCCCGAACGGCATCGGCCAGGGTGGCGGCGGTGCCGTTCAGCACCCAATCCGCCGCCAGGCCCCCGGCCAGGGGGGAGGACATCTGCATCTGCGTGCGCAGCACCGCCTCAAGCCGTTCGGCCTGGATCGCGTCCGGGGCCGCGACATAGGCGGTGCGCAGGGCCGGCGTCAGGCATTTGGACAGGGTGGACACATGCCAGGCCTGGTCGGGTGCCAGTGCCGACAGGGGCGTGCCGGGATCGCCCGCCAGGGCGCCGTAGGCGTCATCCTCGATCACCGTCAGGCCCTGGGCCTGGATGACGGCCGCCAGGGCCCGGCGCCGGTCCGCCGACATGGTCGCGGTGGTGGGGTTGTGGTGGGTGGGGGTGCAGTACAGCAGGCGGGCGCCCATGCCACGGCACGCGGCCGCCACCGCGTCGGGCAACAGCCCTTCGTCATCGCAGTCCACCGCCACCACGCGCAGGCCCAGGCGCGCCGCGATGGCGGTGAAGCCGGGATAGCTGAGCGTTTCCGCCAGCACCACGTCGGCCCGCTGCGCCAACAGGGACAGCAGCGCGTGCAGCGTCGCCTGGGCGCCCGGCGCCACCAGCACGCGGTCGGCGTGGGGGCTGGCGCCGGCCGCCGCCCCGCCGGCGGTGTAGCGGCGGCGCAGCCAGGCGGCACCGGCGGTGCGTTCCTGCGCCCCGCCACCGGCGGCGCGATAGCCCAGGCGGCGCCCCAGGTCCGGCGCCCGCGCCAAGCGTTCCATCCCCTGCGCCAGATGGCCACGCAGCAGGGGCAGGGGCTGCGGCGGCACGTTCATGGACATGTCGATGTCGCCCTGGGCCAGGGGCGCCATGTCCGCCGCCGCGCGGTCGGAAATGAACGTGCCCCGCCCCACCACGCCCGACAACAGGCCGCGGTGCCGCGCCTCGGCATAGGCGCGGGTGACGGTGGTGAGGTCGATGCCCAGCGCCTCCGCCAGGGCGCGCTGGGTGGGTAGGCGCTCGCCCGGCACCAGCCGGCCGGCGCCGATGTCGGCCGCCATGGCGTCGGCGATGGCCAGGTAGACCGGCCCGCCCCGGCCGCTCAAGCGGGGTAACCATACCTCATCTTCCGTCATCGCGTTGCCCCTGCCCCTGAATGCGCCCGACATGATGTGCCCCAAAATGGATTGCATGGATTATATGTATGCGGACATTCGTATTAGGAAGCCCTGCAATCGCCGTATGCCATGATTTCCATCAAGCGGCCGCCGAAGGGGCCCCAAAATGGGGAGTGTCGGCTGACACAGCCCGTGGCGGGCCGCCCGTGTTACCCCACAAGGGGATCATCCTGTCGGGAATGGAAGAATGCGGGGCAGTGAGTTCGCCGATTTGCGCGCCTTCGCCACCATCGTGGCGCAGGGCAACTTCGCCCGCGCGGCGACGGAGCTGCACGTTTCCCCCTCCGCCCTCAGCCAGACCATCCGGGGGTTGGAGGCGCGGCTGGGGGTGCGCCTGTTGAACCGCACCACCCGCAGCGTGTCCGTCACCGACGCGGGCTCGCGTCTCTATGCCCGCCTGAAGCCGGTGCTGGAGGAGTTGCAGGCCGCGGTCGCCGATGTGAACGACCTGCGTGAACGGCCGGCCGGGACCCTGCGCCTGACCTCTTCCCGCGTGGGGGCGGAGCGGTTCCTGGCCCCCATCCTGGGCCAGTTCCACCAGGCCTATCCCGACATCATCCTGGACGTCACGGTGGACGACGTGGTGCACGACATCGTGGCCGAGGGCTATGACGCCGGCATCCGCCTGGGCGAAATGATCTCCGACGACATGGTGGCCATCAAGCTGGGCGGCAGCCTGCGCCAGGTGGCCATCGCCGCGCCGGACTATCTGGCCCGCCATGGCGTGCCGGGCCACCCGCGCGACCTGCTGGACCATGCCTGCATCAACTGGCGCTGGGCGGAGACGGGCCGCATCTACCACTGGGAATTCCAGGAACCGGAGGGGGATTGGTTTTCCGTCGCCGTGAAGGGCCCCATCATCGTCACCGACAAGAGCCTGGTGCTGGCGGCGGCCCTGCAGGGCATGGGCATCGCGCTGTGGCTGGAGGACCGCATCCAGCCCTATATCCAGGAGGGCAGCCTGGTCCCCCTGCTGGAGGAATGGTCCGGCACCTTCCCCGGATTCTTCCTGTGCTATCCCAAGCAGCGGCATACGCCCCTGCCGCTGCGCGTCTTCACCGACTTCATCCGCGCCACCTACGGCGGCTGATTATATCATCACCGCTTCATAGGCCGTTTCGATTGTGATGCATTCCGCGCAGGGCGGCGGGTTCCCATCTTCAGGCGCATCCCCGGCCCCGCCCCCTTGGCGGGCCGGCTTTCAGGAAGGATGCGGATCATGGCAAGCGATACCCCGACGACCGATGCGCCCAAGGTTTGGTTCATCACCGGCATCTCGCGCGGCTTCGGCCGGGAACTGGCGCGGGCCGTGCTGGACCAGGGGCAGGTGGTCATCGGCACCACCCGGGACGGCCAGAGCGATCTGCCGCCCCACGAACGCCTGCACGTCCTGCCGCTGGACGTGACCGAGGCGGCGCAGGTCCGGGACGCGGTGACCCGGGCGCATGCCCTGCACGGGCGGCTGGACGTGGTGGTGAACAACGCCGGCTATGGCCTGCTGGGCGCGGTGGAGGATGCCGACACCACCGCCACGCGGCAGATGTTCGAGGTCAACTTCTTCGGCGCGTTGGCGGTGATGCAGGCGGCCCTGCCGCTGATGCGCGCCCGGCGATCCGGCCACATCGTCAACATCACCTCCATCGCCGGCCTGGCGCCGGGCGTGGGGTCCGGCCTTTACGCCGCCTCCAAGTTCGCGCTGGAGGGCGTGTCGCTCAGCCTGGCGCAGGAGGTGGCGCCCCTGGGCATCGGCGTCACACTGGTGGAGCCGGGCGCCTTCCGTACCGACTTCCTGACCGAACAATCGCTGCGCCTGACCGGCGCCCCCATCGCGGACTATGCCGCGACGGCCGGCGCGGCGGTGGCCCGCCTGCAGGCGCAGAACGGCCAGCAGCCGGGCGATCCCGCGCGGGGCGCGCAGGCCATCGTGGCCGCGGTGCTGTCCCCCAACCCGCCCCGGCACCTGGTGCTGGGCACCGACGCCTGGAACCGGGTACAGGCCCGGCAGCAGGCCTTCGCCGCCAATCTGGCGGAGTGGCGGACGGTCACCCTGGGCACCGACTTCCCGGCGTAAAGGTCACAGCGTTTCCAGGCGGCGGCGCGTCTCCGCCGCCTGGGAGCGCAGCGCCGACCGGTCGGCGGGATCCATGCGCGCCAACTGGCGGTAGGGCAAGGCCAGGCGGGGGTTGGCGGACAGCGTCGCCGCATGGCGGTCCATGAAATCCCAGTACAGGGCGTTGAAGGGGCAGGCGCGCGGCCCCACCCGCGCCTTGCGGTCATAGCGGCAGCCCCGGCAATAGTCGCCCATGCGGTCAATATAGGCCGCCCCCGAGACGTAAGGTTTGGTGGCCATCAGCCCACCATCGGCGAACTGGCTCATGCCCAGGGTGTTGGGCAGTTCCACCCATTCGAAGGCGTCGATGTAGACGCCCAGGTACCAGCGATGCACCGCCGCCGGGTCCAGGCCGGCCAGCAGGGCGAAGTTGCCGATGACCATCAGGCGCTGGATGTGGTGGGCATAGGCGTGGCGCAGCGATTGCCCCACCGCGTGCGCCAGGCAGCGCATGGACACATCGCCGGTCCAGAACCAGGATGGCAGGGGCAGGTCATGACCCAGGGCGTTGCGCTGGTCGTACCCCGGCATGTGGGCCCAGTAGACGCCGCGCACATATTCCCGCCACCCCAGGATCTGGCGGATGAACCCTTCCACCGCCGCCAGGGGGGCGGCCCCGCGCCGCCACGCCTGTTCCGCCCCGGCCACCACCTCGGCCGGCGACAGCATCTTGGTGTTGAGGGCGAAGGACAGCAGGGAATGGAACAGGCGCCAGCCGCGCGTGCTCATGGCGTCCTGATAATCGCCGAAGTGCGGCAGTCCCCGCGCCAGGAAGGCGTCGAGCTGGGCCAGCGCCTCGGCCCTATTCAGCGGCCAGGGCAGCCGATCCGCCATCGGATCGCCGAAGCTGTCCACCCCGGCGGCGGTGATGGCGCGCCACAGGGCGGCGTGGTCGTGGCGCGGGCGGCTGTCTTCGGGCTCGGCCGGCAGGCCCGGCCAAGGCTTGCGATTGTCGTGGTCGAAATTCCACTGCCCGCCCACCGGTTGTCCGCTATCCGGTTCCAGCAGCACGCCGTGGACGCGGCGCATATGGCGGTAGAAATGCTCCATCAGCCACCGCCGCCGCCCCTGGAACAGACCGGCAGCGGTGTCCCGGGCGCTGAGGAAATGGTCGGTGTCCACCATGCGGGCCGAGGGGCCCAGGCGCTGGGCGTAGTCCGCCAACTGGCGGTCCAGCCGCCATTCGTCCGGCGCCTGGTATTCGAAGGCCGTGGCGCCGTGCCGCTCGCGCAGCAGGTCCAGGTTGGCGGGCAGACCCTGGCGGTTGGCCGGATCGTCGATGGCCAGGTAGTGGACCCGGTGCCCGGCCGCCCGCAGGTGGCGGGCGAAGTCCCGCATGGCGGCGAAGATGGCCAGGATCTTCTGCGCGTGATGGCGGACGTAGTCCGTTTCCTGCCGCACCTCCATCAAGGCGTACACCACGCCGTCGTCCACCTGGTCGAACCAGCGGTGGCGGGGGTTGAGCTGATCCCCCAGGATCAGGCGCAAGGTCGTCATGGCTGGCCCCGCGCCGCGCGGCGGCAGCGGTCGGAACAATATTTCACCTCCTCCCACACCCGCGACCATTTGCGCCGCCAGGCGAAGGGGCGGCCGCACTGGACGCAGATCTTGGTGGGCAGGTCGGATTTCCGCCGCATGCGCATGGTGTTGTTTCCCGCAATCAGGGGTCCCGCGATCACAGGTCGAGACTGAGTTGCCCGCGCGGGGCGGGGCGCGGCCGGGGCCGGGACGGCGCGGGCTTGCGCGAGCCATGGCGGTCGACCAGCGCCGGGACCACGGCCCTCACCGCCGGCTGGGCCCGCAGGCCATGTACGCGCGCCTTCGCCGCCCGGGTCGCCCCCTCCAAGTCCACCAGGGGGATGGGAATGTCCCGCCCCACCCGCACCCCACAACGGGCCTGCACATCGGCCGGCATGCGCCATGGCTCGAACAACCAGCTGTCCGGCACGCGGCGCAGGGCGGGCAGCCAGCGGCGCACGAAGCGGCCTTGGGGATCGTGGTCGCGGGCCTGCTTCAAGGGGTTGTAGACGCGGGTGGTGTTCATGCCCGTGGTGCCCGATTGCATCTGCATCTGGCTCCAGTGGATGCCGGGTTCGTAATCCAGGAATTGGCGGGCCAACCACAGGCCCACGGGGCGCCAGTGCAGCCACAGGGGATAGGCGGCGACGGACACCAGCATCGCCCGCATGCGGAAGTTGATCCAGCCGGTCTCGCGCAGCATGGCGACGCAGGCATCGACCAGGGGCCAGCCGGTGCGTCCCGCCACCAGCGCCTGGAAATGGGCCTCGTTCCATTCCCCTTCGCGCAGGCCGTCATAGCCGGGGTGCAGGTTGCGCCATTCCAGCGGCGGTTCGCTTTCCAGCTTCTGGATGAAATGGCAGTGCCAGTGCAGACGGCTGAGGAAGGCGGCCAGGCCCTGCCGCCGGGGATCGGGCCCATCGGGCAGGCCGGCCAGGCGGTCACGGGTGGCCTGGACCACCTCGCGCACGCTCAGCGCGCCCTGGGCCAGGTAAGGCGACAGGCGGGAGCAGGCGGTGGGCGCCGACAGCGGGGAGGACAGGCCGCCGCGATAGCGGCCGCTGCGATCGTCCAGGAAACTGTCCAGGACGGCCAGGCCCCGGCGTCGGCCGCCAGCCTGGCGCAGCGGAGCGTCCACCGCCTCCAGCCCCAGGGCCGATGGCGGGGGCGGAGGGCCTTCCGCCCAGGGTGGCGGCAGGAAATGGGCCGCCGGCAGCGGCAGGCGGGGCGCCGCCATGCGCTTTTCCCACGCGGCCTGCCATCCATCCCGGTCGGCCAGGCGGCGGACGACGCCGAACTGCGGCACCTCGTGCCAGGCGACGCCCTGCTCACGGCACCAGCGGGCCACGGCCCGGTCCCGCCGATAGCTCAGGTCGTTGCCGGTTTCCTCATGCGAATGCAGGGCCGTGAAGGGGGCTTGACGGTAGAGGCGCCCCAGCACCTCCACCACCTCGCCCGTCGCCACATGCAGGGCGCCACCCCGCTGGCGCAGGTCTTCCGCCAGGTCGGCCAGGCATTCCAGGATGAACTGATAGTGCAGGTTGGCGGCGTCGGGCTGCCGCCAGAGGCTGGGCTCGATCACATAGAGGCACAGCACCGGCCCCCGCCGCACCGCCTGATGCAGGGCGGCATGATCCTCCAAGCGCAGGTCGCGTTTGAACCAGACGACGCTGTAGGTCATGGCACCCTTCCCCCTTTCCCACCGGGCCGGCACAAGACCCGGCGGCTGTTCTACGGGGAAGGAGCGCCCGCCGGATCACCTACGCCGTTTCATGCCTTGGCCGGGTCTGTGCCGCGGCTGCCGGTAAGCCAGGTTATTGGACCAGGACGCGCGCCGCCTCGCGGGTCTTGTCCACCATGCTTTCCACCTGGCGGATGGCGCGCCCGATGGCGGTGATGTCCTGGGTCATGGTCTCCGCGACACTGGCGGTCCGCTGCATGGACCGCGACATTTCCAGCGTGACGGCCCCCTGCTCCGCGGCGGCGGAGGCCGCGGTGGTGACGAGTTCCCGGACGGTGTCGATGGAGCCGCGGATGCTGTCCAACGCGCCCACCACCTCGCTGGCCACGGACTGCATGCCCGCGATCTCACCAGAGATTTCCAAGGTCGCGGACGCCGCCTGGTTAGCTAGGTTCTTCACCTCCGTCGCCACGACGGCGAAGCCCTTTCCGGCCTCGCCTGCCCGGGCCGCCTCGATGGTGGCGTTCAGGGCCAGCAGGTTGATCTGGCCGGCGATGGCCCGGATCACATCCACCACCCGTTCCATGGCCTGGGCGACGGCGTTGAGGCGCTGGGTCGCGGCACCCGCGGACGCCGCCTCCGCCGCCACGCTGTCCACCGCCCGCTGCGATTGGGTCATGTTGGCCGTCAACTCATGGGTGGAGGCGGCCAACTGCTCGGCACCGGCGGAAATGCCCTGGACGGCGCCGGCGGTCTGGTCGGCCGCCGCCACGGCACCCTCGGACCGGCTGACCGATTGCTCGACGGCGGCGTCGATCTCTGTGAAGTTGCTGTCGATCAGGCGCTTGAGGTCGCCCAGCATGCGCACCTGGCGGGTGATGTCGGTGGCGTACTTGACCACCTTGTAGGGCTTTCCATCGGGGTCCAGGATGGGGTTGTAGGTGGCCTCGATCCACACCTCGCGCCCGCCCTTGCCCACGCGCTTGAACTGCGCCGCCTGATAATCGCCGCGGCGCAGGGCCTCCCAGAACTGGCGGTATTCCGCGCTGTCCTTCTGGCCCGTCTCAACGAACAGGCTGTGGTGCCGGCCCTCGACCTCCGCCAGGGTATATCCCATGGCGTTCAGGAAGTTGTCGTTGGCGCGCAGGATGATGCCGTCCAGGGTGAATTCGATCACCGCCTGGGATTTGTTGATGGCGGTCACCTGGCCCAGCAGGTCGGCCTGCTCCCGCTTCGCCGCCGTCACGTCGGTGGCGTACTTCACCACCTTGTAGGGCCGGCCGTCACGGCCTAGCACGGGATTGTAGCTGGCCTCGATCCACACCTCGCGCCCACCCTTGCCCCGGCGTTTGAACTGGGCGGCCTGATATTCGCCCCGGCGCAGCGATTCCCAGAACTGGCGGTACTCCGCGCTGTCCTTCTGGCACGGTTCCAGGAACAGGCTGTGATGCCGGCCCTTCACCTCCGCCAGGGTGTAGCCCATGGTTTTCAGGAATTTCTCATTGGCGTCGAGAATGGTGCCGTCCAGCGCGAACTCGATCACGGCTTGGGACTTGGCAAGCGCCGCCAGCGTCGCCTTCGTCTCATCGGCGCGCCGTGTCAGGAATGACCAGAACATCAAGCAACTCCACACGCCAGGACCAACCATTTAAAAAATGGTTAAACTCCTGCCACTAAAATTGGTTAAATCCTCAAATCTCTAAAATCATCGATATCCGCGCCAAAAGACAAGCGGCTGAATTAGAGAATTATTTTCGGATCTGGTTGCCGTGAACGTACTGTGAATACTGGGCTATGTCCAGTCGCGTTTCTTTATATAACTAAGTGCATATTATCCATTCGGTTAGCTTGGCCAAGCCTGGCGGCGTATACACCAGCATCAAGACACCGTCAGGCCGGGCTTCCACCAATCACCAAAATACATCATGATGCCAGGCACTTAATGATCATGACCGTTCTTGGCAGGGGACGGTCGCCCGTGCGGTTAACCAAACCCGCCCCGAAACCCATGAGTAAAGGCCGCATCACCCATGACCAAACCTTGGATCCGTCGTGCCGCGACGCTTGCCCTCCTCCCGGTTTTGGCGGCGCCGGTTCCAAGCCTGGGACAGGACGGCCAGGGGGGACACGCGGGCCCGGGGCCATCGCAGGCCACGAAACAACTGGAAAAGCCGCCGGAAACAGAGCCGCCCCTGGTCACCGCCTATCGCCCCTTCGATGCCTTCGCCCCCCTGACCCTGCCGCAGGCGGTGAACCAATACCGCTCGGGCAGCGGGCTGCCGGGCCCCGCCTACTGGCAAAACCGGGCTGATTACGAACTGCATGCCCGACTGGATCTGTCCAAGCCCGAGGCGCCGTCCATCAGCGGCAACGCCGTCATCCGATACACCAACAACAGCCCCGACGCGCTGGACCGGTTGTGGCTGCAACTGGACCAGAACATCTACCGCAAGGACGCGCGCGCGGCGGTGGCCAGCGGCGGCCGGCCCAGCCGGGGCAACACCGACGGCTTCCTCATCAAGGCGGTCGCCGTTTCCTTTGGCGACGGCCCGGTGATCGCCCTGCCCTTCCATGTCGACGACACGCGCCTGTGGGTGGACCTGCCCAAGCCGCTGGCGGCCAAGGGCGGCAAGCTGGCGCTGCACATCGACTACGCCTACACCATCCCGGGCACCTGGGGCGGGCGCACCGCCCACACGCCGACCAAGAACGGCGAGATCTATGAGATCGCCCAGTGGTATCCGCGCATGGCCGTTTATGACGACCTGCGCGGCTGGGACACCCTGCCCTATCTCGGGGCGGAGTTTTACCTGGAGTATGGCGACTTCGACTACACCGTCACCGTCCCGGCCACCATGCTGGTGGCAGGCTCGGGTGAACTGGTGAACGGGGCGGAGGTGCTGACGCCGACGCAAGTGAAGCGCCTGGACCAGGCCCGCGCCAGCGACGCCACGGTCCTGATCCGCACGCCGGAGGAGGTGACGGACCCGCAAAGCCGTCCCCGCACCACCGGGGAGATGACCTGGCATTTCCGGATGAAGAACACCCGCGACGTGGTGTTCGCCGCCTCCAACGCCTTCGTGTGGGATGCGGCGCGCGTGAACCTGCCGGAGGGCAAGCACGCCCTGGCCATGTCGGTCTATCCGGTGGAGGGCGTGGGGCCGGACAAGTGGAACCGGTCGACGGAATACCTGAAGGCCTCCATCGAGCATTTCTCCAGCCAATGGTTCCCCTATCCCTGGCCGGTGGCGGTGAACCTGGGCGGCCATGGCGCCGGCATGGAATATCCGGGCATGGTGTTCGACGGCTTCCAGGATGAGGGCAAGAAGCTGTACTGGATCACCACGCACGAGATCGGCCACACATGGTTCCCCATGATCGTGGGATCGAACGAGCGGCGCGACGCCTGGATGGATGAGGGGTCCAACACCTTCATCGACATCTATGCCCAGGACGCTTTCAACCACGGCGAATACGCGCCCAAGCGCGATGGCGAATATGCGCCCGGCGGCGGCAACCCGGTGGACGAGATCCTGCCGCTTCTGACCGACGCCGCCGCCCCCAACATTATCAACGCCCCCGATGGCGTGTCGGAGAAGTACCGCCACCCCGTCAGCTATTTCAAACCGGCCCTGGGCCTGGTGCTGCTGCGGGAACAGATCCTGGGGCCGGAGCGGTTCGACGCCGCCCTGCGCCGCTACATCCGCGCCTGGGCGTACAAGCACCCGTCGCCATCCGATTTCTTCCGCGCCATGGAATCCGGGGCGGGCGAGGATCTGACGTGGTTCTGGCGCGGCTGGTACCTCAACAACTGGGCGGTGGATTTCGCCGTGCGCAAGGTGGCCTATGCCGATGGCGGCCCGGACAAGGGCGCCCTGGTGAGGCTGGCGGCCCTGGACCGCCTGGTCCTGCCGGCGACCCTGCGGGTGGACTACGCCGACGGCAGCCAGCGCACCCTGCGCATTCCGGTGGAAACCTGGCGCGGCGCGGCGGAGGCCACGGTGCGCCTGGACGGCGGCCCCGCCATCACCCGCGTCACCATCGACCCCGACCACGCCCTGCCCGACACCAACCGGGCCAACGACGTGTGGGAGATGAAGTAAGACGGCGCTGGGTGACGTCGGCCGGGGTTCAACAGGGCCGGTGCGGCACCGGCCCTGTCCTCATGCCGCCCGGATCTTGGCGATGAAGTCGTTGACCTGGGTGCGCAGGGTTTCGGAATCGCGGCTGAGGGCGTTGGCCGCCTCCAGCACCTGCGTGGCCGACTGGCCCGCCTCCTCCGACGCCACGGTCACGCCCGAGATGCTGCGTGAGACATCCTGGGTGCCCTTGGCCGCCTCATCCACGTTCCGCGCGATCTCACGCGTCGCCGCACTCTGCTCCTCCACCGCCGAGGAGATGCCGGCGGCGATCTGGTTCAGATCGTCGATCACCCCGGCGATGCCTTCGATGGCGTCCACCGCCTGGCGGGTGGAGGTTTGGACCGCGACGACCTGGGCGGCGATGTCGTCGGTGGCCCGCGCCGTCTGGTTGGCCAGCGACTTCACCTCCCCGGCGACGACGGCGAAACCACGCCCCGCCTCGCCGGCGCGCGCGGCTTCGATGGTGGCGTTCAAAGCCAGCAGGTTCGTCTGGCTGGCGATGTCGTTGATCAGGCCGATCACCTGGCCGATGCGGTCGGCGGCGCCGGCCAGGCCCTTGATCTGTTCATTGGCCGCACGCGCGCGATCAACCGCCGCCGTGGAGATGCGCGCCGATTGGTTGACCTGGCCGCTGATCTCCCCCACCGAGGCGGAAAGCTGTTCGGCCGCTGTGGAAACGGTCTGCACGTTCGCCGTCGTCTGGTCGGCGGCGGCGGCCACGGCCGTGGCCTGACGGCTGGTTTCCTCGGAGATGGAGGACATGGCGGCGGCGGTGGATGTCAGTTCCACCGCGGCGGAGGAAACGGAATCGACCACCCCGCCGACGCTGGCGGTGAACAGGTCGGCTAATTCGTTCATCGCCCGCCGCTTTTCCTCCGCGGCGCGCTGTTCCATGGCCTTGGCCTCCGCCTCCATCTCCCGGTTGCGGATGATGTTGTCCTTGAAGACCTGCATGGCCTCGGCGACCTCGCCCAACTCATCCCGCCGGCCGATGCCATAGATCGCCAGGTTCACGTCGCCCTCGGCCAGGCGCCGCAGGCAGACGACCATGCGGCCGATGGGCTGGGCGATGCCGGTATGGCCGATGAGCAGGCCCAGCCCCAGGCCGATGATGATGCCCAGGGCGGAGCCGACCAGCATGACGGTCTGCGCGGTCGTCGCCGTGCGCACACCAGCCTCCGCGGTCCGCGTGCCCTGCTCGTCGAAATAGTCCGCCGCCGCCTTGACCGCGGCTTGCAGGCGATCGGCGACGGGCCGGTTTTCCTCAACCGCCTGCATGACGTCCTTCTGGGCGTCGCCCAGGGTGATGTCGCGCCCCCGCTCCCGCGCCCGGGCGAAGGTCTGGTCCATGCCTTTGAGATACGTGCGGTAGTGATCCTCGATTTCCGCCACCAGGCGGCGTTCACGGTCGCTGTCCACGCTGCGCCGCAGGTCGTCCAGGCCCTTTTCGAACGCGGCGCGGTTGGCATCCACCAGTCTCTGGGCCTCGGCGACGTTGGCCGGGCTGGCATTCATGCCCACCCGATATTCCGAGCGGCTGAGGGCGACCAGCGCCTGGTTGACCCGGGCGGCGCGCAACGCCAGCCCATCCGCGGCGTCGATTTCCGTGCCCGCGACGCCCAGACGCCGGACATTGCTGTAGCCGGTATAGCCCAGGCCCCCGACAACCAGCGCCAGCGCGCCGACCAACATCAGGATTTTATATACCAAACGCATATTTCGAAGCATGGGTAAGCCACCTTCCCGTGAATCGCAGAGGTTCGCAAATCGAGGTGCGGCGCCACGATGGTGATGGGCGCGGCCGGTTCTTCCGTGTAGGTGGCGATGTCAGGGCACTTCGCTTGCCTGATCGCCGGAAGGTCGCGCTATACTTTCCAGTCGTCGCGCTGGCGTCGGGTACAGACCCGGGGGCGGGGCGGGGCCGTGGGATGCGGCCTGGGCAATCGCGCCGCCGGGTGGAAGCTTGGGATGGGAAACGACAGGCACAGAAGGTTCCATAAGACAGCCTCACGCATATTCGTGAGCAGCCGGATCAGATCGCGGGCCACACACAACTGAATGGGCGTGAACGGAGATTATTTTTGATGACTGCCGTTTCCAACGCCGACCGTATTTAGTTTTTTCTTTATCCTGAACAATCAAGCTGAAGCCGATGCTTGGCACGATGGCGCCAGCGGCATCAGTCCGGCTGCTGTTTCCTCGCATGTCACAGCCGGCATTGTCAGGCAGGTCACATGTTTGTCCGTTTCTGGCCACGGCGAGGTGCCGCCGTGACAGGCCACCGACCTTGGAGAAAGCTTTAATGCCTGCCACGTTTACAGCGTTTATGCTGCATTGCAAGCCGTTTTATCGGTCTAATGGAATTATATGGCTTCAAACAAGCCTAGCCTGCGGGAGTCGGCCGCCGCGTGGCGGCGTGATGCCGCCCCATCGGATATGAGCCGGTGCAGATGCCATGGCCCGTCCGCTGAAACCGAAGACCCCTTTCGCCGAACGGCTGATCCGCGCCCGGGGCGCCATGGGGCGGAACGAAGCCGCGTCACGGCTGAAGACCCATCCCGTCACCCTGGGCTCTTACGAGCGTGGCGTCGCCCTGCCGACCGTGGAGGTCCTGATCGCCATGCGGGAGGTCTATGGTGTTTCCCTGGATTGGCTGATATCGGGGACGGGGGAAATGCGGCTGCCCCTGCTGGAGGGGACATCATCGCCCATGCCGGCGACGCCGCCCCCCCTTGACCGCCTGCGTTTGCGCAGCCTGTTCCAGGCCTTTATCGACACCGTCATCCGCCAGCCGGCAACCCTTCAGCAAAAGCCGGAAGAACTGGCCGATTGGCTGCTGAGAGGATACGAGTGGCTGGCTGGCCCCTCGTCACAGGAGGATGCCAACATCGCGGGCGCGCCCTGAAAGAAGCCGTATGGCTTTATTGGGCGTCGGGTATCCGGCTGCGGCTACCCGTGCCGCCTTCCGCCCCGTCTCACCGAAGCCGTATTGGCCACTCATGCATCCAGGCTGGCCGGGTGGTGCGCCAGCGCTAGCGTCCTTTGGTCCGGCACCCCGGCGAAATACTTGTCCAGCGCGTCCTGGAACAGGCTGTCGTAATCACCCGCCGCCAAGTGGAACAGGGTCATGCAGGAGTGGAACTTGAGCGCGTCCACCGGACCGAACACCGCCACCGGGTCCTGGCCGGGCAAGTCGTTGACCATGGCGGTCAACTGGCGCAACCGACCGCCCAGGATGGTGTGCTCCAGATAGGCCCGCGCCTCATCGAGGGAGGCCAGGGCGTAATGTTGCGACGTCGCACTTCGTCCCAGGCCGGCCAACTGCGGGAAGAAATACCACATCCAGTGGCTGCGCTTATGCCCGGTCGTCAGTTCCTGGATCACCGTATCCAGCTGGGGATTCTGGGCATCGACGAAGCGCTGCAGGTCGGGGGGTTGGTGATGGTCCATGGTTTCCTTCCCGTGATGTGACGGAGCCCTTGCGGACGGACGGGACAGCCTATCCCAACGCCCAAAAGAAAACCGGCGCCCCTTGGGTATAGGGGCGCCGGCCATCCATCATCGAGAAGGGTTCTGTTCAGAAACCGCCGACGCCTTACGCCGCGTCAGCCAGGAACAGGCCGCCGATCTGGGTGTTCGCGGCCGCCAGCGCGCCAGCCTTGGCATCGGGGCCCATGGACACGCCCTCGGCGCGGACGATGGTGACGTCCGTGATGCCCAGGAAGCCCAGGAAGCCCTTCAGATAAGCTTCCTGGTGGTCCAGCGCCACCTCATACGGCGTGCCGGCATACTTGCCCCCCGGGTGGAGACGACGATGACCTTGCGGCCACCGGCCAAGCCCTGCGGGCCGGCCTCGGTGTAGCGGAAGGTGCGGCCGGGCTGGGCCAGGCGGTCCAGATAGGCCTTCAACTGGCTGGGGACGGAGAAATTGTACATGGGCGCGCCGATGACCACGACATCGGCCGACAGCAGCTCATCCACCAGGGTGTCGACCAGGGCGCGCTCCGCCTGCTGGGCGGGGGTCAGGTTCTGCTCCGCGCCGAACTTGGCGACGGCCAGCAACTCACCGTCCAGATGGGCGGGGGCGTCGGCGGCAACGTCACGATACACCACCTCACCCGACGGGTTGGCCTGCTGCCAGGCCTGGACCACGGCGGCGGTCAGCTCGCGCGAAACGGAGGCCTGGGCCAAGGGGCTGGAATCGATGTGCAGGAGCTTCATGATCAATGCTTTCGTTCTGGCAGCCGACGTTCTGGCAGCTGGCTTTCCGATTGGGGCGCCGGGGATCACCGGCCGCCAAAGACCCGATAAGAATGCCACTGGAACGCCCTTGCCATCAGGGGGCGGATTTCGCACTCTATGTTCCACGACTGGAACAATAAATCCCGCCAGTCCGGCGGGATGATGGGGCCGACGATGCGCGACCTGAATGACCTCTATTACTTCGCCCAGGTGGTGGATCATGGCGGTTTCGCCGCCGCGGAGCGGGCCTTGGGCGTGCCCAAGTCCACCCTCAGCCGTCGCGTGTCGATGCTGGAGGAACAGTTGGGCGTGCGGCTGTTGCAGCGGTCCACCCGCCGCTTCGCCATCACCGATGTGGGCCGCACCTATCACGCCCACTGCCTGGCCATGATCGCGGAGGCGGAGGCGGCCCAGGAGGCGGTGGACCGCACCCGGGCGGAACCACAAGGCACGATCCGCGTCAGTTGTCCCACGGCGCTGGTGCCCAGCCGGGTCGGCGCCGTCGTCACCCGGTATATGGCCCAGCACCCGCGCGTGACCATCCGGTTGGAGGCCAGCAACCGCCGGGTCGACGTGATCGAGGAAGGCTATGATCTGGCGATCCGTGTGCGCATGCCGCCGCTGGAGGACAGCGACCTGATCGTCAAGGTGCTGGAAAGCCATGGATCGGCCCTGGTGGCCAGCCCGGCCTTCCTGGACCGTCACGGCCGGCCCGCCACCCCGGAGGAACTGTCGGCCCTGCCGGCCGCGGACATGCCGCGCACCGGTGGCGAGTATGTCTGGCGGCTATACGGGCCGGACGGCATCCTGCGCGTCATCCCCCACCAGCCGCGCCTGATCACCGAGGATATGGGCCTTCTGCGCGACGCCGCGCTGGCGGGCATCGCCGTGGCCCAACTGCCCCATTTCGTCGTCGAGTCCTATCTGGCCCAAGGCGCGCTGGAGGCGTTGCTGCCGGGCTGGACCCTGCCGGCGGGGGTGGTGCATGCCGTGTTCCCGTCCCGCCGGGGGTTGGTTCCCGCGGTGCGCGGCTTCATCGACGCCCTGGCGGCGGAATTCGCCAACCGCCCGACAGCCCCCTGCCAGGCCAACGCGGCCTGGATCGGTGGCGGGCTGTAAGCCGCGCCCGTGGCGACAAAGCCACCCCGTCCGCAGATTTGCAATCATAGCCCCCTTTGTCCTTGACAGTCCCGGGCGCCAGCGGCGCTATTAGGGCGTTAACCATAAGAATTCCGGGGAATTTTCGGTTTGGGGGACCCATCCGCCATGCCTGGGTCGTCTTTTGTGCGTCACCTGTGTGCGCGCTTGCTTGCGCGTGCCCGCCCGAACCGGGCGCCGCCGTCCTTCATGTCCGTGCTGGCCATGGCCGGCGCGCTGGCGTTGATGCTATGGCCGGCGCTGCTCAACGGCTTCCCCATCGTTTTTTTCGATACCGGCGGCTACATCGAAGCGGCGGCGGACCACAAGCTGGTCGAGGGGCGGTCCCTGGTTTATGGCCTGTTCCTGCAAGCGACGTCCCTGAACTGGCGCACCCTGTGGGGGCCCGTGCTGGCGCAAAGTCTGCTGACCTTATGGATGGTGGGCCACCTGCGCGCCGGCCTGATACCGAATGGGGGACGGACGGACGCGGCGCGCGACGGCGCCGCCCTGCTGGGCCTGGTGGCGGTGCTGTCGCTGGGCACCGGCATGGCCTGGTACACCGCCCAGCTGATGCCGGACCTGGCCATTCCCCTGGTGGTGGGCAGCCTGTGGCTGCTGGCCTTCCGCTGGGCCTGGCTGTCCTGGGGCCAACGGATGGGCATCGCCCTGGTGGGCGTGGTCGGGCTCATGTCGCACATGTCCGGCATGGCCCTTGGCGGGGGCCTGATCGTGGTGCTGGCCGCGATGAAGGCTGTCGGCATGCTGACACGGGTTCCACAGTCCTGGCGAAGCCTGCGCCTGCTGCCCGCCGCGGCCATGGTGGTGGGCAGCATGCTGGCCCTGCCGCTGTTGAATGGCGCCGTCACCGGCCAGGCCCGCCTGACCCCTGGGGGTCCCCTGTTCCTGTTCGGCAGCCTGCTGCAACAGGGCCAGGTGCGCCGCCTGCTGGACGAGCGGTGCGCCGAAGACCCGCACGCCTACACCCTGTGCCGGTATCGCCACCGCCTGCCCGCCACGGCGGACGAATTCCTGTGGGGCGAGGACTCACCCCTGGCGACGCTGGGCGGCTGGCAAGGGATGGCGGCGGAGGCCGGCCGGGTCAACATGGCGGTGGTGCGGACCTACCCCCTGGCCCTGGCCCTGTCATCCCTTCAGGCTGGGGTGGAGCAGTTCTTCCGCGTCCAATCAGGGGATGGGCTGGGTGAGTTTCATGACAGCACCCGGGCCGTCATGCATCGCGTGCTTCCGGCGTCCGAAGCCACCTTCCTCAAGGCCGACCAGCAGAGCGAGGGGCCGGCCCCCGGCATGGCCGACCTTTCCAATTATCTGACGGTGCCGTTGGCCTTTCTGGCCCTGGCGGCGCTGGCCGCGCTGGTCCCCCAAGCGGTAAGGCGTCGGGATGGCGTGGCACTGGGGGCGCTGGTCTTCCTGTGGGCGGCGCTGGCCGGCAACGCCCTCATCTGCGGGGCCCTGTCCAACCCACACGACCGATACCAGAACCGCCTGGTGTGGCTGGTGCCCGTCTTCGCCCTGGCCATCGACCGGCGCCTGCGCCAAGTGGACAGCGCGCAAGAGGCCGCGGCGATGCCCCCGGCGCCGTACGCGGTGAGCCCGGTGATCCGGCTGCGTCGCCGGCTGGCGCGGGGGGTGGCGCTGCCGGCGGTGGGGGCCGGCGCGGACCTTGTCCTGCCCGACGTCCTGGCGCCGGACATGATGGTGCCGGACATGATGGTGATGGACCTGGCCCCCGTCGACCTGACGGGTGCCCAGCAACCCTGACCTTCTTGGTAAGGCGTAAATCGGCTTTGATTGCGTTACGCTTTTTCCGTGCCTTCAGCTCCCCTTGCCGTCCGCCACGCGAGCGCCCCCGCGTGATCGCCTGCCGGCGGCGGCGCAAACCATGGAACTGCGGATGATCCGCCTCTCCCTCCCCATGCGCCTGTTGCTGGCCATCCTGCCAGCCGCCGGCATCATGCTGGGGGGGATGATCCTGGTGACGGTGCACCTGAGCCAGCAGGTGGTGGAGCGCTTCGTCAACGATTATGGCCGTGACACCGCCCAGCGCGAAGCCCTGGCCATCAGCGCCAGCGTGAAGGAGGCGATGACCCTGGCGGAGGGGGCCGCCCGCATGGTTTCCGCGCTGGCGGCGGCGCGCGAAATGGAAGGCGGGCGCCTGACGGTGGCTGACCGCCGGCAGGTGACGGAATATCTGCGCCAGGCCGCCGCCCTGCACCCCGAGGTCGCGGGCATCTGGTTCTATGCCGAGCCGGACGCGTTGGGCCCCGACGCCGCGGCACTGGCGGCCAATGACGCCCAGGTGGGGATGCCAGGCACCGGCCGCTACGCCCTGCACGCCAGCAGCCAGGAAGGCACGGTGCGCCTGGTCCCGCCGCCGGCGGATTTCGATGGCCAGGATTATTATGCCCGCGCCGCACGGCGCCACCGCCTGGCCGTCCTGCCCCCCATGAATTCCCCATCCTGGGTGTGCCGACCATCGTGGTGTCGCATGCCTATCCGGTCATGATGGGCGACCGGGTCATCGGCGTGGCCGGCATCGACCTGGACCAGAAGGCCCGCGCCCGCATTTATGATGGCCACCGCCCCTTTGGCGCGCCCGTCGCCATCATCAACACCTCGGAGGTTTGGGTCTATCACTCCGACCACGCCCTGGTGGGCAGCACCGTCACCTTCGGCAACGGGCCGGGTGACCCGTTTTCAGTTGGGGAGCAGGTGTTCGTCGACCAGGCGCAACCTTATAGCCTGGAACGCCGCCTGGCCGATGGGACGCGCGAGCGGCGCTTCACCTGGCCCGTGGACCTCTTCCCGGGGGAAGGGCGGCGTTTGCTGGTCATGGACGTGCCGCTGGACCGGCTGGTGGGGCCGTTCGCCGGCATCCGCACCGCCATCCTGGTGGCGGGCGTGCTGTGCGCCCTGCTGCTGACCGGCCTGATGGTGGCGGCCGTGCGCCTAATCGTGGCCAGACCCTTGAAGCGTCTGCAGGCCGGGGTGGACGGCCTGAGCCGGGGGGATTACGACCGGACGCTGCCCGACCAGGACCGCCCCGACGTCATCGGCGACCTGGCCCGCGGCCTGGAGGATTTCCGCCGCACATTGGTGGAGCGCGATGACCTGCGTCGCGACCTGCAACGGGTGGCGGCCTGCATCGCCGTGGCGCATGACGCCATCTATATGATGAGCCGGGATTATGACGTGCTCTATGCCAACGACCAGGCGCTGACCCTGGTGGGCGTCACCGACGCGAAGGATCTGCTGGGCCGGCGTATTTCGCAGTTCGTCACGCCGGAAACGGCAGCGGCGCTGGCGGCCTTGCGCCAGCAGATTGGCGTCAGCCTGGCCCACAGGGGCGTGTGGACGGGGCGCGTCGACAACTGGGCCAGCCTGACGGGCTACACGGTGGACGCGTTGGAGTTCACGGCCAGCATAGACCCCAGCGGCGACATCCTGGTGGTGGTTCGCGACGTTTCGGAACGTGACCGTGTGGAACGGGAGCGCCAAGTGCTGCAACGGCAAATCCTGCAGCAGGACAAGCTGGAAACGGTCGGCCAACTGGCAAGCGGCGTTGCCCATGACTTCAACAACCTGCTGGGCGCCATCCTGGGCTACGCCGGCTTCCTGTCCACCGACCTGGCGGCGGGGTCGGCGGCGTGGGGCTATGCCGAGCGCATCCTGGAGGTCGGCGCCCGCGCCAAGGATCTGGTGCGGCAAATCCTGGGCTTCGCCCGCACCGACGCCGGGGTGCAGGAGGTGGTGCCAGCCCGAACCATCATAGAGGACGCGCAGGTGGTGCTGCGGTCGACCGTGCCGGCCACCACCCGCCTGACCTGCACGTCGGAGGAGGGCCTGCCCCCCCTGCGCGCCAACCCGACCCAAATGATGCAGGTTCTGATGAACCTGGTGATCAACGCGCACGACGCCCGCCGGGGCGACGCCGGCGACATCACCATCCGCCTGAGCCGCGGGCCCCTTCCCTTCGCTTTCCCATCGGATTGGGCGACGGCGGAAATCGTCCCGGCACCGGCAGGGGTGCCGCACGTGGTGCTGGAGGTCGCCGACCAGGGCAGCGGCCTGCCCCCGGACCACTTGGCCCGCATGTTCGAGCCCTTCTTCACCACCAAGGGGCAGGACAAGGGCACCGGGCTGGGCCTGGCCAACGTCCTCAGCATCGTGAAAGCGCACGGCGGCGGCCTGGCCGTGGCCAGCAAGCTGGGCGCCGGCACCGTCATTCGTATCACCCTGCCCTGCTTCTCCGGACCGGCGGCGATCGCCGGGGCGACTGAGTCCAATGACGGACAGCGCGAAACGGCCCATCCCGTTCCCCCGCCATTCTGCGGGTCCTGGTGGTGGACGATACCGAAGCCATGGGCGAACTGCTGCGGGAGGGGCTGAGCCGTCGGGGCCACGAGGTCACCGTGTGCGGCGACCCCCGGGCGGCGCTGGAGTTGCTGTCTGACAAGACACCAGGCTTCAACGCCTTGATCACCGACCAGGTTATGCCCGGCATGACGGGCATGAGCCTGATCCACGCCGCCAAGGGTCGCCATCCCGGGCTGATTTGCGTGCTATGCACCGGCTATAGCGCCAACGTGGACGAGGCCGCCGCACGCGCCGGCGGGGCCGACGCGTTTTTCATCAAGCCCCTGTCGGTAAAGGCCCTGATGGACCGGCTGGACGCGTTGTACGACACGCGCCGCTGAGCGCTGCCCATGCTGAGCGCTGCCCCTCAAGGGTGGCCGTCAGGGGTGGATGCGGCTTGGAAACCAGCTGTCCATGCTGCCGCGGTCCAGCCATCGGCCGTAGGCGTAGGGGGCCGCATAGGCGCCGCCGTAAGAATAGGGTGATCCATAGTAAGGATAGGCGCCGTCCAGGCCACCATCCGCCCATCCACCGGGCACCCCACCCCAGGGGCCACCCCATGGCCCACCCCAGGCGCCATTGCGCGGGTGGCCGGTGACGTTGCCTTGGGATACCGACAGGGAGAAAGCAATGCCCGTATCCTGGCAGGGGCGCAGCGGATTGCCATCTTCGCCGTAGTTCAACGTGGCGCCGGCCCCGCGCTCGATCATCCCACCGCCGAAGCCGATGCCCATGGTGACACTGCCCCCGGCACGGCAGTTGGTGTCCTTGGATTTCCAGCCATCATCCTCCGGCGGCCGGGCGGCCACGACACCATCGTCCCGTCCATCGGCGGTGGCGACACCGGGACCGTCAAGGACCGGCGGCCGCGTGGGCCCCTCGTCAATGGCATTGACTGGGGCGGCATTAACCGGGGCGCTGGCCGCACCGGCGGGTGTCGCCTCCGCCTGGGTTTGGGCGCGGGCGCCCACGGCGATACAAGCCACGACCAAGGCCAAGGCGGATGCCAAGGATCTGGCCGGGAATTTCGACGACGAGGCGGCAGGCATGTATATCAACTCCAGGAACGGCGCCGGGAACGCGCCACCCCGATCCTGTCTGGACGGGTGCCCGTTTCCAATATGGCGCGGACCACCCCAGTTTCCACGCCTTTCCTGACAGGAACCTGTCGATAAAACGCTTTGCTTACGCGCTGGGGGCGGGACCCTCCGGCAGGCCGGGGCGCCGCGGCCCCCGCTGCACCGGCCAGCGCCCCGCCGCCAAGTCGTCGATCAGGCGCATTTGCGCCGGCAAGCATACCGCTTCCAGGTCATATCGCTGCACGATCATCTCCCGCGCGCGGCGGCGCAGGCGACCCAGCCGTTCGCGATCCGCCAAGGCGGCAGCGACGGTCCGCGCCAACTCCTGGGGGAGAAGAAATCGACCAGCAGGCCATTTTGACCATGCTTGATGACCTCACGCACCGGCGCCGTGTCCGACGCGACCACCAGACAGGCGCTGGCCAGGGCCTCCATCAAGGACCACGACAGCACGAAGGGATAGGTCAGGTACACATGGACGGCCGACACGCGCAGCACCGACAGGAAGGTGTCGTAGGGCACCTTGCCCAGGAAGTGGATGCGCGCGAGGTCGAGTTGGTCCCCCACCTCCGCCATGTACTGGGCACGATAATGGGGGTGGTCTTGCGGCCGCGTGCCATAGCTGACGTCGTCCCCCCCACGATCACCACCTGGGCATTGGGCCGCCGCCGCATCAATTCCGGCAGGGCGCGCAGGAAGGTATGGAAGCCGCGATAGGGTTCCAGGTTGCGATTGACGAAGGTGATCACCTCATCCCCCGCCCGCAAGACCAAGGGGGTGGAGGCTCCTTCCGGCGTGACCGTCAGTGTCGCCGCCGGATCAGGACAAACCAGGTGGGTATCCACGCCATCATGCACGATGGCGACGCGGCGTCTGAAGTCGGGTGGTAGGCACTTCGCCTGCCACCGCGTGGGCGTGATGCCCGCGTCCATGGCCTGCAGTCCGTGCAACAGCACACTGTTCTTGATGCGGATGCGGAAGACATCATCCAAGACCGGCGGAAACTCGGGATCGAAGCCGACATCCGCGCCGTGGGCATTGTAGAAGAATTCCAAGTAGGCCAGCAGCTTGGCCTTTGGAAACACATCCTTCAGAAACAGGGCCTCCCCCAGCCGGGGTGGGCGCAGATGACATCGGGAACGAAGCCTTGTTGGGCCAACTGCAGGCAGGCCCGCAGGACGGCTTGTCCCCGCCGCACCGCCGCTTCGAAGGACGCGACATAATGGTGGACGCCTTGGGTGGCGCCGGCCGGCGATGGGTAGCGAACCATGACCATGCCATGCGGCAGGGGCTGGTCGGAACAATTCGCCTGGTCGCCCATACAAACGACCTCATGCCCGGCCGCCGCCATGTGAACAGCAAGGTGGCGATATTGACCGGGGAAATTCTGGTGAACGAACAACAGCTTCATGATGCGGTGTCAACACCCGCCGGCGGGGTGATGTAAGCAATGGCCCAGAGATTGAAGCTGGCCTCATCCCGGGTGACCTTAACATGGCCGAACCCGGCGCCCAGCAGCGCCTTGCCCAGGGTGCGCGCGGTAAAGCCGGTGTGGTGCGCCATGTAGTGATTGCCGTGCGCGATGGAAGTGCGCAATCCGAACAGCATGTCGAGCGGGGCTACCGGGCCGGCCGGGGACATATAGGCGGGTTCGTCCAGCTTGTCCTCGAGCACCAGGCGGGCGATGGCCTGCAGGTCCGGCAAGGTTATCAAGGCAAACCCATCCGCTTTCAGCACCCGCCGAAACTCGGCCAGCGCCACCGATACCTCGTGGGCGTGCAGATGCTCAATGTTGTGGGATGACCAGATGGCGTCCACGCTGGCATCGGCCACCATCGACATATCGGTGATCGACGTGACGATGTCGGGCCGCACCGCGGGATCGATATCGACCCGCACCTCGCGCCATTCGCTGCTTGAAAACAGACTGTGCAGCTTATCCGGCCTGTAAACGCCGGATCCGACGTGCAGGACGGTGCGGGAAACGCCGGATTCCAATGTCATGCTCACTTCCGAACTCACGGGGAAGCCGAGCCCCCGCTGCCTGCCGGTACTATCCCCTGGCGACGCGCCAATTCCAACAGGGCATCATTGATGCGCGGCGACGTCGCACCCAGCGGCATCAGCATGCCACGCCCATGGTGGCGCAGGCGCTCCGCCTGGGCGCCAAGATCGAATGCGGCAACGGTCAGGCCGGCGGCCAGCATCTCGGTCAGGGTGTAAGACCAGGTTTCCGGCCATATCGAGGGCAGGAAACCCAGATGGGATTGACCGGCGCGTAACAGATCCAGCGTCTCGTCCCGGGTATAGGCCCCTGTGACCCGAACCCGGCCGGTTTCGAACAAGAGCGTGTCATTCTTAGTATAGCCCACCACCAGGAATTCCAGGGGCAGGTTCCGCGCCTGGGCATCCCGGGCGCAGTCCAGCAGCACGTCATAGCCCTTGACCACACCGATGGCGCCGACGACGGCCACCCTGACCATGGACGGATGGGCGGGGACGGTCAGCAGCGGGGTCGCGGGCATCTCCAGATCGGGGTGGGGCCGCACCACCAAGGGAAGGGCCGTCCCCGGCGATTGCGCCATGACAAGAGGGGCCAGATGGGCCGCCAAACGGCGCGCGGTATCCTGCGTCGGACAGATGACCCGTCGCGCCTTGACCAGAAAAGCCGCCATGGACCGGCGCCACGTCGTGACGGACAAATCCGATGGGTGGAGCCTATGCCCGTTGCCCAGAACGCAGGTCTCGCACACGGACACCGACGGCTCGCGGCAATAGCGGTCACTGCCATCGACAAGATTGATGCGGGGGCAGATCCATACATAGTCATGCGCATGGACCTCGTAAGGCCACTGGGCGGCCAGCATGTCCAACAATATGGATGGAACGCCCATGACGTGGTGCACAACCATGCGCTCCACCCCCAGGGCGCGCAAATCGAGCATCAGCTGTGGCAGCCCGGCCGTGCCTTCGTAAACCAAAGATCGGAGTTGCGGCATGCCCGGGATTTCCAGGAACACCCGAGGCGGCTTGGCCGGCCTTCTCTCCTCCCCCTCAGGGGCTGGCTGCTGCCAGCCCTCAGCGCGCAGCAAAACGACGCCGACTCCCTCCGCGGTCAAGGTCGCCACTTGGTCATCGACAAAGCGATCCGTTCCGCCGCCCAAGACCGGGCAAACCACTAGGCAATTGCGGGGACCCTGGCTTTGAGCCCAAGCCAGGTCCAAGGCGCGCCGCGCCGGCAATAGCGGATCCGCAGCGATGAACGCATGCACCGCAGGCTCGTAATCGGGATGAAGCCGGTTCAGAGTCCCCATGGCCGTGGCGATGCGGTCCAATTTCTCCGCCCCGAAGGACGAGCCCCCGACATGGCCGACGACGATGTCCAAGGCGGCGACATTGCGCCAGCCCCGCGCCCGCGCCCGCCAGCAGAAATCATTCTCCTCACCATAGCCCTGGCCGAACATTTCGGCGTCGAAATAACCAACGTCGTCCAGGCAATCCCGCCGTATATAAAAACAGAAGCCCACGCCAGTGGGGACATCGGCGATTTGGCCGGCCAGTGTCGCCGCGGCCAGGTCATCCAGAAACGGTATCGGGGTGTTGGCCAAGGGCGTGCCACCGATGTCAGGATAACTGAGGATGGTGGCGTCATTGGACAACGGGGTCACCGTGCCAATGGCGGCGTCCTGATAAGCGGCCACGGTCAGCCGGTGCAACCAATCGCCGTGAACCATGGCATCGGCATTCAGCAGAACCACATCCCGATCGGAATGCAGGGCCATGCCCCGATTGACCGTCCGCACGAAGCCGAGGTTGCAGGCATTGCGCAACACGGTGGCCCAGCCCTGAGCCTCAACCTCGGCCACCAGCGCCACCACGGCCGCATCCGCAGGGGCGTCAGCGATCAGAATGACATGGACCCAGGGACGGGCGTAGGCGCCGACCAGGCTGTCTCGCAACGCCGATAAACAGGCTCGCGTTACAGCCTCGTCGCCATAGATCGGAACGATGACATCGATAGGCCGCGGCGGCGCCTGGTCACGACTCAGGACTCCGCTACCCGGACGGTGCCGGGGGGCGCTTGCAGGCCAATACACGGGCTCCTGTGTTGACGGGAAAATCCCCCGCACACCTTCTTCTGGGGCCAATATAGGCACGGTTTGTGCGTCCGCCAGCTTGGCGCCCGGCTCGGGCCGGAATACCAAACGATGCGCTTGGCCGTCAGGCCCCAGCAGGTCTAGGGCAACGGGCCGCGCTGGGCAGGCGGCGTCCCAAGCCCGTACGATCAGCCCCCCCTCCCCCTCAGCAATCCGCATAGCGCGCGCCATGAGGCGAGGAGGCTGGGTGGCGGCGGGCTCCAAGGGCGCTCCCAGTACCCGCCCGCCGTCAACGATGATGTCGAATCTGGCTCGTCCGGCGAGGTCCGTCGGTACGGTAAAGCTGAACGGACACAGGCGCGCATCAGCCAGTGTCGCGGACAGAGGCATCTGCGCCACCACCAGATCGTTCCAGCGCAGTTCAGCCCGTTGAGCCGAAGCCCCGGCGATGCCGTCGATCCGGCCGCCACAGGGGTAAGCCACGGCGGGAATGGCACCGGATGCCACTAAGCCACGCAGCACACCCAAACAGGTTTCGTTCGTTTCCGCGTTCCAGCAAAGCGCGGGTATGACGCGGTCGAGAATATCGATGAGGGCCGGCGAGAAAAGGGATGCCGCCTGATACAGGCCCACCGCCGCCAGGGGATGGGTCGCGTCCATGTCGAGGGCACGTCCAAAGCAAAAGACGGCTTGTTCCGCACGTCCACGGCCTAAGGCGACAACCCCTTCAAGAACGATATCAGCGGCAACGTCGCTGGACTTGACCAATTGGGCCGCGTGCCGCGCCGCGTCATCCAGGCGTCCCGCGCCGAGGGCCGCCTGAACCAGGTGGCGCAATCCCTCAAGCCTTGCGTCTGGCCACAACAAGGCTTCCAGGCTCAACGCGGTTGCCGCTTCATAAGCCTGGCGGGCTAATGCCGCGTCGATGTCCGCCAGTATTTGGCGCTGGCGCGCAAGCACAGTGTCGGACATCTGGCGAATCGCCTTAACGGGGCAGGACCGCGACCTTCAGGGCCATAAGCGGATCTTGCGGCTGCTGCGAGCGGCATAAGACGCCGTCCTGACCCGCCACGTCACCCTGGCGCAGGAACCGCACGGCATAGTCCACCCGGTGGGTCTTTGCCAGCCGCCCGACCAAGCGGAAACCGGCACCCAGCAATGGCAGGCCACGGGCGGGAATTCCCGCCTGGGTGCCAGCCTTGACCCAAGTACCACCTGGATCGACCGGATTGGCGGCGCAATACTCCAGGCCTTCAGCCAACTCTGGTGAACCACCGACCGTGAAGGCTTCGATCCAAAACAGATGGTCCCCCGCTGATGCCCATTCGCCACCAGCGAAGGCGCGATCCCCCATCCGCTGAATATGCGCAACCAGACGGACATCCAGGGTCGCGGGGATCGTCTCGTCCCCCAAGCGCTGAACACCGACGGATATGGATGAAGAAAGCTGACCGTTCAGGGTGAAGGTGGTCAGCAACAGGGGCGCAGACTGCGCGGTGACAACAACCGCCACCCCTTCCGAGCCGCTGAGCCACGCTGAGGTGTTGAGCCCGCCGGCGGTCAGGAACTGCAGCGGCGCACAACCGGCCTGGGAGAGCGAGGAAACCTGAACCGAGGGGAAGTTGACCCCCTTGATCTGCTGCCGCCCCGCCTCACTCAAACGGGCGGTTATGTAATAAGTACCTTCTGGCAGGGCCATGACCTTAGGCGTGGCCCGAACCGGATCACTGTCGGGGGATGACGTCACGACCGCCGATGTTTCGGCTGGCGCCAGAGTGTTTGGCTGCATCGTCTACCAATTGATAAGGTGGAGAGTTGCCGAAGCCTGCCCGCTAAGAGCCCGTAATGCAAGAAAGACTATGGCGGACCAATGGCCCGCCATAGCTTAATATCACTCTATAAACCACCAATTACTTGACGGTGAACCAGTTGAGGTTCACACCCGTCGCGCCCTGGACAGTGATGGTCGAACCATCCGGCAGGGTCAGGACGGTGTTGCCATTGCTCACGGTCGCATTGCTGATGAGCGACGCCAAGTTCAGCGTGCCGCCCGTATAGCTGGTCGAGGCAAAGGCCAGCGTATCCTGCGACGGGTTGAAGCCGGACACCGTGTCGTTGCCATCGCCCGGGCTGAAGATGAAGACATCTTTGCCACCCGCGTTGCCAACCAGGGAGTCGTTGCCCGCACCACCGATGATGTAGCTGCCACCACCACTGGCGTAAATGGTGTCGTTGCCCGAGCCACCGCCCAACGTGTCGGCGCCGTTGCTGGTGCGACCATCGATCACGTCGTTGCCGGCGCCACCGTTGATGATGTCGTTGCCGGCGCTGGACGTGATCACGTCGTTGGTGGAGGACCCGATGACGCTGTCGTTACCGGTGCCGGTGATGATGGTGTTCGTGCTGGAGCCAACGATGCTGGAACCGCCGCTCAGCACCAGGAAGTTGTTGCCGGCGTCGCCGACCACGACCTTGCCGCCGCTGTTGCCATCCAGGAACAGGGCCGTCGTGTTGCCGGCGGCGGTGCCCGTCAGAACCACGGAGGTCAAGGTGGGGTCGACGGAAACGTTGGTCACGACGGTGGAGCCAGTGCTCGACCCGGCGGCCGTCTGGGACAGGTCCACAGCGGCCAGCGTCGGGGTGGTGGACGACCCACCACTGACAACCACACTGCTCACCGACGAGACGCTGGTCGTGCCAAACGTGATGGCAGAGGAAAGCGTCGCGGTCGGCGTGGTGGACGCCGTCGGCGTGGTGCTCGTGATGCTCAGCGTCCCGCTGGTCGCAATGACGCTGTTCAGGGCGTTGGCCAAAGCCGTCTGACTGGCCTGAGAAATGGTTGGCGCCGTCGTGACGCTTACACCACCGGTGAGAGTGACTGCCATGGTTATATCCCCGCTAAAACGTCACTTCGATCGCTATTGAACCGCAGCCCACTGCGGCGCTGACGTATACGTTAAAACCCCGTGGCGAATTTATTAACGCGTTCCGCCAGCCCCGCGTGGATGTAGGTATAATTCACGCGGCTCGCGCCACACAAGTCGGATTCAGGAAAACTGTCGCTTTAATTTTAGGTTTAAGCGCTCGACGCCTGCTTGACGGTAGGGGGCATGGCAAATCGCCCATGTTCTTATATCGTTAGGCCTATTACCTTCGTGGAAAGTGGCCTCTAGATGGTGCGCGACTGGGCTTGGCCGCTTATTCTTCGCCTTCGCGAGTGCAGCGATTCGCGTTCGGCTCTCGCGGAACGCGGCACCGCCAGAAGGTTAACGGACCTGCCCGGTCGCCTTCTAGCGCAACTGAACCGAGGGCGGGCCATTTAAGGATTGACGCACAAAGCGAGCCTATGGCTCTTGTCCGACGAACCCCTTCATAGCTTTATCACCGGAAAGATAGGGCTCCATAATATATTCAACATATTGATCCTTGAATTATAGAGGCCAGGCATTCAATGAACGGTGCGGAGAACCAACCTGCGGCGCAAATCACAATGGCGCCTTTGGTGGTCGACATCGACGGCACGCTTATACGCTCTGACCTTCTGCTTGAGAATTTCTTTACCTTGCTCTCCAGCAGCCCTCTCGGAGCACTGGGTCTTTGGCGTCTAGCGCTACGCAGCAAAGCATGGCTGAAGGACTATTTATCTAATAAAAGCCATCTTGATGTGACGACGGTGCCACTTAACCAGCAGGTTATTGATTATCTCTTATCCGAGAAGGCCAAAGGCCGGCGAATCTACTTGGCCTCCGCCTCGAACCACAAGCTGGTGAAGGCGCTCGCCCAGCACCTGGGGTTCGTGGACGGGGTGTTCGGCTCCGACGAGAATATCAACCTCTCGGGCTCGGCCAAGGCGGAACTGCTGTGCCGGGAGTTTGGCGACAGGGGATTCGATTACATCGGCAACGACTGGGTCGATATGCCGGTGTGGCGTCACTGCCGCGTGGCCATCGTCACCAACGCCCCCGCCCGCCTGGTGCGAAAGCTGAAGGCGGAGCGCCATGACGCGGTGGAACTGCCGGTGCCCCAAGCCGGAATCAAAGTCTACCTGAAGGCGATCCGGGTCCATCAGTGGCTGAAAAATCTGCTGGTGTTCGTGCCGCTTCTGGCCAGTCATGACTTGACCGGCGTGACCATCATCGACAGCCTGCTGGCCGCCCTGGCCTACAGCTTGGCCGCCAGCAGCGCCTATCTGCTGAACGACCTGCTGGACCTGCCCAATGACCGGGCCCATCCCACCAAACGTAACCGGCCACTGGCCAGCGGCCGGTTACCACTGATCCAAGGCGCGGCCCTGGTGCCCTTGTTGCTGGCCGCATCGGCCCTGTGCGGTCTGATGGTGTCCGTCAATTTTCTGGCGGTGCTGGCCACCTATTATGTGATCACCCTCGCCTACTCGTTGTATCTGAAGCGACACATGTTGATCGATGTGCTGACGCTGGCGGGACTCTATACACTCCGCATTCTGGCGGGCAGCGCCGCCATCGAACGGCCTTCGTCCGCCTGGCTGCTCGGCTTTTCCGTTTTCGTCTTCCTCTGCCTGGCGCTGATCAAACGCTATATCGAGCTGGTCGGCAGCCTGAAGGCCAACAAGGGCAATCCCAAGGGCCGCGGTTATCGGCTTGAGGATCTCAGCATCCTATCCGGCCTGGCCAGCGCCAGCGGCTATTGCTCCGTCCTGGTGCTGGCCCTCTATTTCAATAGCCCTGAGGTCCATGCCCTGTACAGCAACCCCTCGCTGCTCTGGTTGGCCTGCGCGCCCCTGCTCTACTGGATCAGCCGTCTTCTGCTGCTGGCCCATCGCGGCGAATTGCACGATGACCCGGTGGTCTTTGCCGCCACCGACCGGACCAGCCTGATCACGGGCGCCATCATGCTCGCCATCGTCCTGGCGGCGGTGTGACCCATGCGCCAGTCGATCACATCCTGGGGCAATCTGGCCGCTGTCGAGCATGAGGTGGCGACGCCCGCCTTCCGCGAGGAGGCGGGGTCCGTCCTTTCCTGGCTCCTGGAAAAGACGGATAGCGTCCTGGCGCACGGTCTGGGACGGTCCTACGGGGATAGCCCGCTGAACGGCGGAGGTGGCCTGCTGGTCACCCGCCGCATGGACCGGTGCCATTCCTTCGATGCAAGCAGCGGGGTCCTGCGCGCGGACGCAGGGCTGAGCCTGGCAGACCTGCACACCATCACCATACCGCGTGGCTGGTTCGTGGCCGTGACACCGGGCACCAAGTTCGTGACCTTGGGCGGCGCGGTCGCCAACGACGTGCATGGCAAGAACCACCATGTGGCGGGGAGCTTCGGCCACCATGTCCGCGCCCTGGGCCTGCGGCGCTCCGATGGCGGGTTGGTCGAATGCGGACCCGACCGGAATGCCGATCTGTTTCGCGCCACCATCGGCGGTCTGGGCCTGACGGGCCTGATCGAGTGGGTGGAAATCCAGTTGCAGGCCGTCGCCTCCTCGGACATGGAGGTGGAGAACATCCGCTTCGACCATGTCGACCGGTTCTTCGAGTTGGCGGCGGACAGCCTGGACTGGCCCTACAGCGTGGCCTGGGTCGATTGCCTGAGCCAAGGTGCGACCCTGGGGCGGGGCATTTTCTCACGCGGGCGCCACGCGGCGGACGGCCCGCGCCTGGCCCAGCCGGCCCGCGCCAAGCTGGCGGTTCCCCTGACCCCACCCCTCAGCCTGATCAATGGGCTTAGCTTGCGGGCCTTCAACGCCGCCTATTACAACCGGTCGGGCGCCACCTTCGCCGGCCGTTGCCATTTCGACGGGTTCTTCTATCCCCTGGATGGCGTGCATCACTGGAATAGGGTCTATGGCCCCAAGGGCTTTTATCAATACCAGTGCGTGGTGCCGCCAGCCGTGGCGCGCGAGGCCGTGACGGAACTGCTGGCCCGCATCGCCGCGTCTGGCACGGGGTCCTGCCTGGTGGTGCTGAAGAATTTCGGCGACATCGCCCCAGCCGGCCTGATGTCCTTCCCCATGGCCGGCACCACGCTGGCCCTGGACTTCCCCAACCAGGGCGCGCGCACCCTGGCGCTGATGGCCGACCTGGATCGCATCGTGGCATCCGCCGGCGGCCGCCTTTATCCGGCCAAGGACGCCCGCATGCCGGCGAGCCTGTTCGCGTCAGGATATCCCGACTTGGCGGAATTCAAGCGACACCTCGATCCGGCCTTCATGTCCGACTTCTGGCGGCGGATGGACCAGGGCTCCCGAACCCAATGAGCGAACAGGCGTGAATGAGATGACCGGACAGAACGTGGTGATCCTGGGGGCGACCTCCGCCGTGGCCGAGCGCTATGCCCGGCTGCAAGCCGCGCGGGGCGCCCGCCTGGTGCTGGCCGGCCGCGACGCCAAGCGGCTTGAGGCCATCGCCGCCGATCTGATGGCACGCGGCGCCGCGGGTGCCGAGGTGGCCGTGGTGGATTTGGCGGCACCGGCGGCTGGCTTCGACGCCGCCTGGACCGAGATGGCCGCCAAACTGGACGGCCGGGTGGATACCGTTCTGCTGGCCTATGGCATCCTGGGCGAGCAGAAGGCGGCCGAGGCGGACACCGCCGAGATGACCCGCCAACTGACCACCAACATGACCAGCGCCTGCGCCTGGCTGACGGTGGCGGCCAACCAGCTGGAGCGTCAGGGCCAGGGTACGCTGATCGCCATAGCGTCCGTCGCCGGTGATCGTGGCCGCCAATCCAACTATGTCTATGGGGCCGCCAAGGGCGGTTTGGCCCTGTTCGCGCAAGGCATGGCCCACCGTTTCGCCGGCACGAAGGTGACGGTGCTGACGGTGAAGCCCGGCTTCATCGACACGCCCATGACCGATGGCCTAGCCAAGGGCGGACCGCTGTGGGCCACGCCGGAGAAGGTCGCGGCCGACATCGACAAGGCGGCCACCAAAGGCGCCACCACCCTCTACACCCCTTGGTTTTGGATGGGCATCATGATGATCATCCGCAACCTGCCCGGTGCCATCTTCAACCGGATGAAAATCTAATGGCGGATGAAAATTTGATGCCCAGCCGCACCGACAAGCTCACGGGTAAGATCGTCATCACCGGCGCCGCCGGCCTGGTGGGCCAGAACCTGGTGGTCCGCTTGAAAGACGCTGGCTACACCAACATCGTCTGCATCGACAAGCATCCGGCGAACACCCCGGCGCTGGCCCGCATGCACCCGGATCTGACCGTCATCCAGGCCGACTTGGCCCATGACGACGGCTGGCAGGACAGTTTGAAGGGGGCCGCCGCCCTGATCCAGATGCACGCCCAAATCGGCGGCCTGGATTGGGCGGAGTTCCAGGACAACAACATCACGGCGACGGAGCGGGTGCTGGCCGCCATGCAGGCGGCCGAGGTCCCCTACCTGGTCCACGCCAGTTCCTCCGTCGTGAATTCCATGGCGGTGGATTTCTACACCGAGAGCAAGAAGGCCCAGGAAAAGCTGGTGGATGCCTGTCCCATCCCCCACGTCACCCTGCGCCCCACCCTGATGTTCGGCTGGTTCGACCGCAAGCATCTGGGCTGGCTTGCCCGCTTCATGCAGAAGGTGCCGGTCTTCCCCATCCCCGGTTCCGGCCGCTACATCCGCCAGCCGCTGTATGTGGGGGATTTCAGCGCCATCATCATCGCCTGCCTAGAAGGTCGCCGCACCGGCACCTATGACATTTCGGGCCAGCAAAAGATCACCTACATCGAGCTGATCCGCGCCCTGCGCAAGGCGGTGGGCGCCAAGACGCCCTTGCTGCGCATCCCCTATGGCCTGTTTCACGCGCTGCTGTCGATCTACGCCCTGGTCGATCGCAACCCGCCCTTCACCACCAAGCAGCTGAAGGCCTTGGTGACGCCCGACGAATTCATCGTCATCGACTGGCCCGGCATCTTCGGCGTGCGCTCCACCCCGCTGGACGAGGCCCTGTCCGTCACCTTCAACGACCCGCGCTACGCCGGCGTCGTCCTCGACTTCTGATTTTCGAAGGGTTTTCCCGCAATGGCTAAACTTGCCGTCATCGGCGCCGGCGCCATGGGCCTGGCCGCCGCTTATTATGCCCTGAAGGCCGGCCACGAGGTGGCGGTCTACGAGGTCGACACCCAGCCCGGCGGCATGGCGGCGCACTTCGATTTCGGCGGCCTCAGCATCGAGCGCTATTACCATTTCATCTGCAAGTCGGACCAGCCGACCTTCGACCTGCTGGCGGAGTTGGGCATCGCCGACACGCTGAAATGGCGCACCACCTCCATGGGCTATTTCATCGATGGCAAGCACTACCGCTGGGGCGACCCACTGGCCCTGCTGTCCTTCCCCCTGCTGGGACTGATCGACAAGCTGCGCCTGGGCCTGCAGATGTTCCTGACCACCAAGGCCCGCGACTTCCAATCGATCGAGCACCTGGACGCCGCCACCTGGTTCAAGCGCGGTGCCGGCGAGAAGCCGTTCAATGTGCTGTGGAAGCGGTTGCTGGACCTGAAGTTCTTCGAATACGCCGACAACGTCTCCGCCAGTTGGATCGCCACCCGCATCCGCCGCATCGGCAATTCCCGCCAGTCCCTGATGAAGGAACAACTGGGGTATCTGGAGGGCGGATCCGAAACCCTGGTCCAGGCCCTGGCCGCCGACATCACGCGACGCGGCGGCGCCCTGCATCTGGGCGCCAAGGTGGAGGAGATCGTGGCCGAGGGCGGCCGGGTGACGGCCGTACGCACGGCGCAAGGCGTCTTCCCCGCCGACGCCGTCATCTGCACCGTGCCCACGCCCTACGTGGCGGGTCTGGTCCCTGCCTTCACCCAGTCCACCAAGGACAAGTACGACGCCATCAAGAACATCGGCGTGGTCTGCGTCATGCTGAAGCTGAAGCGCCCGGTCACCCGGCACTTCTGGCTGAACGTGAACGACCCGACCATGGAGATCCCCGGCATCATCGAGTTCTCCAACCTGCGGCCCCTGCCCGATACCGTGGTCTACATCCCCTACTACATGCCCCATAGCCATCCCAAGTGGGGTTGGACGGACGCCGACTTCGTGGCGGAAACCATGGCCTGCATGCGCCGCCTGAATCCGGCCATCACCGACGCGGACCTGATCGACACCCACGTCGGGCGCCTGCGCTACGCCCAGCCGGTGTGCGAGCCCGATTTCCTGGACAAGCTGCCGCCGGTCAAGACCGAGATCGCCGGCCTGCAGGTGGCGGACACCTGCTACTACTATCCGGAGGATCGGGGCATCGCGGAAAGCATCCGCTTCGCCAAGCGCATGGTCGACGCATTGTGATGGACAAGGCCGTGACCAAGCCCCAATCGCCGCTGGACCGCCTGCTGGCCAGCGAGTTCGCCCGCTTCCTGCTGGTCGGTGGCTTTTCCGCCGGCGTCAATGTCGTCTCCCGCTATCTGCTGAACCGGGTCATGCCGTTCGAGGTCGCGGTGCTGGTGGCCTACCTGTTCGGCATGGTCACCGCCTACCTGCTGTCCCGCCGCTTCGTGTTCGAGGCGTCGGGGCGCAAGGCGCATGAGGAATTCATCCGTTTCTGCCTGGTCAACGCCGTGGCGGCGGCGCAAGTCTGGCTGGTCAGCGAAGGTCTGGCCCGCGTGGCCTTCCCAGCGGCCGGCTTGACCTGGCACGCCGAGGACATCGCCCATGTCATCGGCGTGCTGTCGCCGGTCGTGACCAGCTATTTCGGCCACCGGCACTTCTCGTTTCGCAAGTAACCACGGCGGCCCACGCAGCCTGCTCAGCCGCCCAATTGCATCCCCACCCGCCGGCATCCCAGGATCACACCGGCGGCCCCCAGGATGGCGATCAACGCCAATCCCGGATTCAGCGTGGGGTGCTGGATCACTTGCACAAAGTCGCCGGGCAGCCCGACCCCGTAGAGCAACACGCTGATCAGGACCTCAACTGCCGTCACAGCGATGGCCAGCCACGGCGACAGGGCATACAGCCCCACCGCACCGGCCGCTATGGCCATGAGTGGCATGGCCAGCGTGCCCTGGTGGGTGATAGTGGAGCCCGCCTTGAACATCGCCAAGCTCCACACCACCGCGGTCATCAGGAAAGCCGCCCCGGTGACCAGCACGAACCGGGCGGCGGCCGCTTCGCGCCGGACGACCAGCAGGACCGCCGGCAAGCCGAGGTAAAAGGCGCTGATGGGGGCGGAAGTGAGGAAGAACAGCTGGCCGCGCAGCGATTCCGAAAGGGCCTGATAGCGGGCGGTGTCACCGGACAGAAGGGCCGCGCCCGCGGACCAGAGCCATCGCGGCATCTCCAGCCCCGCGCTGAAAATCTGAAGAAAATTAGACCATTTGGTCTGGATGATCTCCTGCCAGGACAAGGCGCCGTAGGCGTCCCGAAGCGTCGTCCAAGTTCCCCGGGGGTCAACCGGGACCACATCGGCCAATTGGAACTTCAGCAGGCGATTACCCGGTGGATCGATCAGGGCTTGGTAAAGCGACCAGGGCAGCATCAGGGCCACAAAACAAGCCAAGCCCGCCAGGATGAAGCGCCAATGCGGCAGGCGGCCCAGCGCCAGGAAAGTGAGTGTAAGGGCGATGAGCAGGAAAGCCGCGCCACCGTGGCTCAACATGGCCAGCGCGGCCGTGGCTCCCACCAGACCGCCATGGGGGGCGCTTTCCCGTATCTCATGGTATTTGGGGGACAGCAGCAGCGCCGCCGTCATCAGGATGAAACCGGCGGCCATCAGCTTCGGCCAGACGAAGTAGCCGTGAATGACGGCGATGGCGGAAAAGCCGCAGGCGACCAGGGCCACGGCAATGGCCCCACCTTTGAGACGCCATGCGGATAGGTAGGCCGCCAGTCCAGCCAAAAACAATGACTGCCCACCCATCGATGCCAATTGATAGATCAGGTTGTGCCGCCATCCGAGCTTGGGCGCAAGCAGCGCCACCTCCAGTTCCAGCCCCGTTTGCAAGGGAGGGCGGTCACTGCTCAGCCAGTCACCGGCCAAAGGCCGGGGAACGTGGTTTCCGTAAAGGCCATCGCCGAACATACGGGGCAATTCGTTATCGATCGGCAAATGATGGGTGAAACGGACAGCCGCTTCGGCCAGGACATCGACGAAACCGCCATAGGCCAGTCCTGTGGCGGCGAGAGCGATGGTAAAGGTGACCATCAACAGTAACACGCTGACCAAGGGGTCCCTGCGCGCCGCGCCCCCCTTCCACCAACCGCTTCGCCAACTGGTGACCAGTAAGGCCAAAGCCACCGTCAGCGTGACGACGCGCCCAATCTGACTGGACAGGAAATAGGCGCCAAAGGCGATATACCCCACCAGGCCGTAGCCGACGCCGGCTAGAATGATCCGTTCAGCGGGCGCCCTGAACCACCTGACGCTAAAGTCTGTGAGGACCACCGTTACGGGGAGATACGTTAAAATAAAAACCAGGGGCGTGAAGAATACTATAAAGAATAAGATAAAGCCGTTATGCATATCATCCATATTAACCGCCCATCACTTCGAATGAATATGTCATAGATCCGCAAGGTAATGGCAGCGATTTATAGCTGCACCCTTACCTATGCTCTTCTATTGGATTGGCTTGTTGGGGGCGACCTCATGCAGCCCCCCCACAGCGAACCACTCACCCCAACCGGCGCCCTGGTCCCGGAATACCAGGACCATCGCCTTGCCCACCACCGCTTCAGGCACCTGGATCTCGAGCCCGGTCCAGGTGGGCGAATTAATCAGAGGGTAGCGTCCCAATTCAACACCGGTCTCCGCGTCCAGCAACACGGCGACCTGGTTCTCCGCGTGCGGGCCGGTGACCAGGGGGAACGCAATGCGCGACTGGCTGGCGATGAAAGGACCAACCCGCATCTCACCGACATTGCCATCAGCACCACTCCACGAACCGTACGCACTTTCATCCAAGGGCAGCGGCCCGGCGGCGGCGTTCTGCCCGTCTTTAGACCAACCGCCCGATAAAACAGGCGCTGAGGTGACAGGAATGGCGGCGCCTAGAGATGATAGAGGAACCAGGCGGGCGTTGTTTGACGGGGTGATCTTTTCCCCGACGACACAGGTGTGATGGCCCGGAAGCAGCCCATAGGCTCGGACCAGCGTCGACGGCGACGCCTTCAGAAACCCGTTCCATCCCACAACTCTGCTGCGTACCGCTTGTACGGTCAAACGCACATCCGGGCGGGGCCATCCGCCACCCGCATAGCCGACGACCGTGCCCTCCGCGTCGGTGAAAAGCAGGCGCGTCACCGGCTTCCTGCTCCCCTGATCCCACGCCCAACCCGTCGCCGCGAGGCTTAGCTCCCCGGCGCTCGAAGACAGCATGCCGACGGCGTCGAAGTTGCCGATGCACCGGTTGGCCAATGTGCCGCCGAGCCAGTTCGGCTTTTGCCCCAGAAGCCGACTGTCCGGGTCGGCGAAAACCGACAAATGATGATCCCGCAGGAACGGCACATGCCGATCGATGACTTCCGCCACCGGGAACAAGGCCCGATATGCCGCGTCATCATGAACACCGCTGAGCAGGGCGTCACGTGCCCGGGCGTTGGTCAGCGCCTGGTTGGCCGCTTCCTGCCAGCCCTGGAGATGGCCTTTCATGGCGCAGAACAGCAGGCCGGCCACCATCGCCGAACCGACCAGGGTCAAGCCCACCCCCACACCGTCCCGCAGTCGTCGCAAGGGAGCCCAATAACAGATGTGTGCCACCCAGAAGGCCGACACCGGGGTCACATAGCGGCCAGAGAAGGCTTGGTCCAGCCCGAAGGTCACGCGGCCCAATGCCGTCAGCATGGCCGTGCCCAACACGAAAAGGATCAAGGCCAGCAGGGCGATCCGAGCCGGCGCCTCATCCCAAGTCCGGCATGAACGCGCCAGGGCGGCTAGGGTCAGCAGCAGTCCGATCGCACCGAAGAATATAGCGGCCTGGGTGCGGACCGGCTCAGCCAACCCCAGGCATGTCACCAGATTCCCCAGGTAAGCGCTGACGTAGCCGAGATAGGGGAGAGGGTGCGTCAACGAATAAAGGTAAGGTGAATGTCCCTGTACCGGATGGAAGTCGAAGAAATAGGTCGCCGTCAGCAATAGCGCCCACCCAACGGTCGCAAACACGGTCGCGCGTCCCGCCCGCAGCGCCAAAGCCATGGGAATAAGAAGGAAGGACGCCAGGATACCGTTGGACAGCGTATAAGTACCAACCAGGACAAGGACGTAAGCCAAGCAGAGGTGGCCGATCGCGCGCTCACCCCGCCGCGTCCGCTCGATGGAAATGGTGAACGCCAGGAAGGCGGCGGCCGCGGCCGCCACCGCGCCGAAGAATTGGACCTGGAAACCCCAAAGGAAATTCTCACGCTGTGACAGCGAGAACAAAATGGCGGCGCCTATGGCCGCAAGGCCTAGATAAACACCCCGATCTTTTTCCAGTTTCCGGAAGAGCGCCAAAATGGAAAACAACGTGATGGCCACGATCAGTACGTTGCAGGCCAAATCAACGGCGTTCGTGCTATTCGCGGCGAGATAGTCGAGGAAGAAAATCAGCCGGGGAAGAATATGCGATGCTCATTGTGCTGGTCGAACAGGTCGCCGAACCGCAGGCCGCCTTCAGCCAGCCGACGGGTGTAATCCAAGTCCGTCCACTGGTCCGAAAGAGGCGCGGAGCTGCCGAAACGCAGCAATGCGACAACCGTCGTCGAAACGACCAAAACACTCAAAACCAAAAGAGATGCGACAATAAGAATCCGAGAAATAGACTCAATACTTATTATTCCAGTGGAATATCTTTTGCGTAGGCCGCCCATTCCAACTGACATATTAATCCCGTCCGGTCTAAATCGGTTAATGCCGCCAAGTTATCCAACACGCGGCCCCAAAGTTCAAGGCGCGGGGCTACCGGGATTATCCCCGCTGAATGGCTTCCCCCCTCTCCGAACCACCGTAAGGCCATGGGGCCGGCGTTGCCACCCGGCTGGGAAAGCACCGTGGACAGTCACGAGCAGACCCTTTCCTTACAGCTTGGGGGCGCATCCTTACTGTTTGGGGGAATAAGAGACTTGGGGATCCGCCCCATGTCCTCACCGCTTGGGGGTGAGTTGCGACTTGGCCCGGGTTTCAGTGACACCCCGGTGTCACGGATGCGTTCCCTTACCGGCCGGGGGCATGCGACTCCCTGGATTTGTCGAGATTGTGAACCACACCCTTACCGCTTGGGGGCGATGTCCCCCTTGGAAACGCCCTATCGCCCCAAGATGGATGCCGTGTGGTGAATCCTGTGAACGATTCCAGAGAGTTAAGGAACCATATCACGACGGACGCGAACAAACTCCGCCCCCAAGCGGTAAGGATGGCACCTCTGTTCCCCCCGCCAGTAAGGTTGACCAAGCCCCTTGCCCCCGAGCGGTAAGGATTGCCCCGCGGGGTAAGGACGAAATCCATCCACCCTATCCACTGTCCGCTGGGCGTATGTCATGCCCCACCCGTCCCGGCAGCCCATGATTCGGGGAATGGTGACGGTTGGCACTCATATCGCGAGTCGCCGTGGCGGTGGTTTTTGCTGTCCGGATGAGGCTTGATCCTGCCTTGTTATCCCCCAAAAGGCCCTGCTTTTAAGGGTGTTCCTTTTCAAAAAAGATTCTAGGGCGCCCAAGCCCTGGCAAACCCTGGGGTTTTGCGACCTTATGCTTACCAGCCGGGGGCGCCATCCCTACCGGCGGGGGCGAGTCGCCTGCCGCCCCAGGGCGTAAGGGGCGGCGTTGATAGTGCCCCCGGGAAGTAAGGATCTGGGAAATAAGGCGTTTCCACCCTTTCCTTACTTGCGGCCCATGTAAGGAAGCTCCTAAAGTGCGGCCATTCGTTCACGGGATGATGGCATGCCGCGCAAAAGCGATAAACCGGTCTTGAGGCCGTCAGTACCGATGGCTGACCGCTTGGTGTCGCCCGCAACGGTCGGGACCAGGGATGCCCTTATGCCCTATCGGCCCCAGGATGTCGCGGGACCGGGCATCGTCATCGACATGGACCCCGATGGTGGGCTGGATACCTCTGTGCCGGCGCTGGCGGAGGAGAACGCGCTGGGCCTGACGGCCAAGGTGGCGGCGACCACGTTCGAGCGGGACGGCTACAAGCATCTGATCAAGGCGGCGGAGGCGGTCTATTCCTACCCCGCCAATGGGTCGCGGCTGTCCCTGCCGGCGCAGAAGATGCTGAACTTCATGATCCACCTGGCCGGCAGCCAGAACTTCGCCAACAAGCTCTATCGCCTGCCCAAGAAGGTGGTGCGCGGCAACCACAAGGGCAACGAGCGCATTTTCGATGCCGTGAAGGAAATCTACGAGTTCAGCCTGGTGGTCATCGGTCCCTTCCGGGGGCGTCGGTCCCGTGCCGAGCTGCGCATCCTCAGCAGCTATGTCCGACCGGAGGAGGAGATCGAGAGCGATAGCGCGGACATCCACTTCCAGTTCACCGACGCCTTCCTGGAACTGCAGCGCGCCTCCAAGCTGTGGGCGCGGCTGTCGGGCCCGGCCATGGTGAAGGTCACCAGCACCTACGCCCTGAAGCTCTATGAGATCGGGATGCAGCGCTATCAGATGGATTTCCCGTCCCTGGCGCTGGATATCGACACGCTGCGGCGCCTGCTGAACGTGCCCGAGGGCGCCTACAAGGATTTCGGCATCCTGCGCACCCGCACCATCGACCGCGCCATCGCCGAGGTGAACCAGTTGGCCCCCTTCCGCGTGGAAATGCCGGAAGCCAAGATGGTGCGCCGCGGCCGCAAGGTGGAGGAGGTCACGCTCGACTTCTTCGCCAAGGATGAGGATGAGGTGGCCGACACCTTCCTGGAACGCGAACGTCACAGCGTGGGCCGCCGCGCCCGGCGCACCGGCAAGGTGGAGAAGCTGGAGCCGGCGGCGATCGAGGCGCCTCCCCCCTGCCCGACGCTGACGACGCCAACGCCCTGTGGGCCGCGGCACGGCACGCCCTCTTGGCCAAGAACGTCCCGGCGCCCCTGCTGCGCGACCTGGAGGTGGAGCGTATCGAGGAGACCGCGCGGGGCGAGCGCCGCCTGGTGCTGCTGGCCGGTCACCCCGCCACGGCGCAGACCGCGCGCATGAACCATGAGGCCAGTATCCGCAGTGTGCTGATATCGCTGACATCCGGCACCATCAACGGCGTCGACATAAAGGCGCCCCCACGCCGTAAGGACAAAGCCGCCGACCCCGCCCCCATGGCGTAAGGGTGAGGGAGTTGCGACGTCGCAACCTGTGTCGTGACGTTGACGTAACACAACGCCCTATGTTGACATGATTTGGCCGACCTTCGTATGCTGCGGCACCTGAATTGGCCTCGACACGGGAAGGATATGCCATGGATGGCGCCGCATTGCGCAGCGCGCGGGAAGCGCGGGGCGAAACCCAGCAGACCTTCGCCGATTGGCTTAACGCCAGCCTGGGCCGGAAGTATGACAAAGGCCGCATCAGCCGTTGGGAAACCGGTGGGGAGAAGATCCCCCAGGCCGTCATCGACCTGTTGACCCCCCGCCGCCGCGCCCGCCAGACGGCCACCATCATCGCCCTATCCAACCAGAAGGGCGGCGTGGGCAAGACCAGCGCCTCGGTCAACATCTGTGCCGCCCTGGCCGCCATGGGCCAACGCGTGTTGCTGGTGGATGCCGATCCCCAGGCCAGCGCCACGGTGCACCTGGGCATCAGCCAGGCCGACATGTCGGAGGCGGGCAAGACCACCTATCACGTCATGCTGAAGGACCAGGCCACGGGCCAGGCGGCCGTACCGGTGTGCGATGGCCGTTTCCACCTGCTGCCCAGCACCATCCTGTTGTCGGCGGCGGAGACGGAGCTGATCGCCGAGCCCATGGGCACGCTGGTGCTGCGGGAACGGCTGGCCATGGTGCGGCGGGCCTATGACTATATTCTGATCGACTGCCCGCCCCATCTGGGCATGCTGACGCTGAACGCCCTGGCGGCGGCCGACGGCGTGCTGATCCCCGTGCAGACGGAGATGCTGGCCCTGATGGGCGTGCCCCTGCTGCTGGACACCATCAGCAAGGTGCGCCGCCGCGGCAATCCCGACCTCAGTGTCATCGGTATCCTGCCCACCATGTACACCGCCCGCCACACCCAGGACCGCGCCACGCTGGCCGATCTGGAGGCACGGTTCGGCGGCGCCATCCGCATCTTCACGCCTGTGCCGCGCGCCACCATTTTCCCCCAATCCGTGGCCGCCGGGCAGCCCACCATCGATGTGGCATCCGACCCCGCAACCGTGGCACCTTTCCGCGAGGTTGCCCAAGCCTTGCTTGAGGCGGATGGAGAGGACGTTGCCCATGTCGCGTAAACTGGCCCGCAGCAATCCCGCCCTGGCGGCGACGGCGGCCAGCCTATTGCCCGCCACGGCCAAGCCGCTGAACAAGCTGTACGGCACGTCGGAAGATTTTCCGGAGTTGGTGGAACTGGACCTGGACCAGGTGTTCCCCAATCCGGACCAGCCGCGCCGTCACTTTGATGAGACCGCCTTGCGCGAGCTGGCGGACAGCATCGCCGTCCAGGGCCTGATCCAGCCCATCGTCGTGCGCAAGCGGGCGGAAGGCGGCTATCTCATCGCCGCGGGTGAGCGCCGGTGGCGGGCCCATCGCCTGTTGGGCAAGGCCACCATATTCGCCATCGTCACCCAAGGCGGGGTGGACGAGATCGCCCTGATCGAGAATCTCCAGCGCCAGGATCTGGACACGCTGGAGGTGGCGCGTGGCCTGAGTCGGCTGGGTGAGACGCACCGCTACACCCAGGACCAGTTGGCCGGCGCCGTCGGCCTGAGCAAGTCCGAGGTGTCGCGCCTGTTGGCCCTGATGCGCCTGCCGGAGGATATTCTGGCCGAATATCCCGAGTATCGCGACCAGGTGACCAAGAGCCACCTGTTCATCCTGGCGGATGCCGAGGATGACGCTGCGCGCCACCGGCTGTGGGCGCTGATCAAGGGCGGCGCCACCATCAAGGCCTTGCGCGCCGCCAACAAGCCGACCGAGCCGCAGGCGGTATCCCCCAAGGCGGTGCCGCCGGCGGGCCGGCTCATCACACGCATGGAGCGGGATTTGGCGCAGATGGCGGTCGGGCCATCCGGGTTGGCGCCGGAGGATCGTCAGCGGCTGGAGCGGTTGCGCCTTCGCTTGGACGAACTCCTCCGTTAGAGCGGAACGCGATCAGGTGTAGTCACCTGATCGTGTAAATCCGCTCTATCATGAACAGGTTAAGAGCGAGATGCGATCAGACATGATCGCATCTCGCTCTAAGCCGGAGTGCGGTCAGGTCATGATCCCGGACCCCGCCTTCCCATGATTGCGACGTCGCAATTGCCGCTTCAGCAGAACGCGAAGGCGCCGGCCCAAGGTGGTCGGGGCCGGGGACAATTCCCGCGCCTGCCGCAGCGTGCCCCCAAGCGGTAAGGATGCCGCCAAGCCGACCTTGGGGACGGCCACGCGCTGCGAGAGATAGATGCCGGAATGGCCGCTGAAGGCGTAGGCCACGAAGCAGGCAACGGCGATATAGGGGGTGTGGGCCGCGCCGAACAGCTCTATCCCCATCAGGGTGCAGGCCAGCGGCGTGTTGGCCGCGGCCGCGAACAGGCCGACGAAGCCCAGGCCGGCCATCAGGTCCAACGGGGCATTCAGCACGCCGGCCAGCGCATGGCCCAGGGCCGCGCCGATGAAGAACAGCGGTGTCACTTCACCCCCTTTGAAGCCGGTCGCCAGGGTGATGATGGTGAACAAGGCCTTCCACAGCCAACTGAAGGGATGATAAGGCGGCTGGAACAGGCCGGGCAGGGTGACCGCGCCCGGATCGGCGGACCACACGCCCAGGCCCAGATAGTCCCGGGTGCCCAGCACCTGGACCAAGGCGATCAGCAGCAGGCCGCCCAGCACCGGGCGCAGCAGCGGGTGCGGGCAAAGGCGCCGGACCAGGGCGGCGGCAGCGTGCAGGGTTTCGGAGAAGGCCAGGCCGGCCAATCCGAAAATCACCGCCGCCGCCGTCACCTTGGCCAGAAGCCAGCCCTGGATGTGAAAGCCGGCGTCGCCGGCGGCGATGGCGTAGGAGGTGTGTTCGATGCCCCACGCGTGGCAGGTCCAGTCGCCCACCAGGGCGGCGATGAGACAGGGCAGCAGCGCCTCATACCGGACCTGACCCAGGCTCAGCACCTCCAGCGCGAAGATGGCGCCGGCGATGGGTGTGCCAAAGACCGCGCCAAAACCCGCGGCCACGCCGGCCATCAGGACCAACCGGCCTTCTGTCGCGGAGAGCCGCATCAACCGGCTGAAGCCACTGGCCAGGCTGCCGCCCAGTTGCACCGCCGTGCCTTCGCGCCCGGCGGAGCCGCCGAACAGATGGGTGACCACGGTGGCGACCAGGATCAGCGGCGCCATGCGCAACGGCACGCCGGCCCCGGGCTGGTGGATCTGGTCGACGATGAGGTTGTTGCCGCCATCGGCCCGCCCGCCGAAGCGGCCATAAACCCAGACGATGGCGACGCCGGCCAGGGGCAGGGCGTAGAGCAAGGCGGGATGATCGAAACGCAGCCGCGTCGCCCGGTCCAGGCTCCACAGGAAAAGGGCGCAGGCGCTGCCGATCGCGGCGGCGATCGGGCCGATCAGGCAGAGCCATTTCATCAAGGCGCGCGTTTGCGCGGCCCACGAAGCCAACAGGCGGCGGGGAAGCATCGAGGAAACCCGGGATTTGGTGATGTAAGGATGGGGCGTGGACACTGCAGATGGACTCCGACCGTCAGGTGACAAACACCGAAGGTAGGAATCATCAGCCCCGGGGCGGGGCGGTTCGGCCACGGGACGTGGCCAGGCAGAAATCCATTGCCGATGCCAGCTATTACGGGCAGCGGTGTCGCCTGTCAACCGCGATGATGGGGCGGGGGTGTTCCGATTCGCTTATGCTCAGGCGGTATCGAATCGGCCGTCCCCACCCGATTCGCTGATATTTTCAGCTTGAGGCGAAAACTAAACGAGCCTTAACTTGCGTCACTGCCCGAGTCTCTGGTCCTTACAGCAGGCGCACCTTGTTCAGCAGCGCCAGCAATTGGCTCTGTTCCTCCGCCGTCAGCACGGAGGACACCTTGGCCTCCTGCTCTTCCACCAGGCTTTCGGCATGGGCCAGCAACTCCTGCCCAGCCTCTGACAGGCTCAGCATCTGCACGCGGCGGTCCTGGCGGCCACGCACGCGCTTGAGCAGGCCGCGGTTGGCCAAGCGGTCCACCAGGTGCGCCATGTTGGGTGGGGCGATTTCCAGCACGTCGCCCGCCTGACGTTGATTGACGCCCTTGTTCACGCTGACCAGGCTCAGCAGCGAGAATTCCGCCAGGGTGAGCTGGCAGGGGGCCAGATGCTCCAGCACCAGGCGCCGGACCAGGGTTTCCGCCCGTGACAGGTTGAACCCCACGAACCGCTCCAGCTTGGAGCAATCCAGCGTCGTTTCGGCCTTGCCCCCGGCGGGCGAGACCTCGTCCAGGCCATCCTCGGCCACCGCGGAGGCGTCAAGGGTCAGGTCATCGGAGGCGGGTTTATGGTTCTTAAGGGCCGGCATGGGTGCGGTCTCAAAAAGCGGTGCGGGCGTCGCGGCGTGGCGCGGATGATCGGTTCCAGGCCCTTATATCAGCCGCGACGGCGCAGCCGATAGTATTGGTTAAACTATCCTGTTAATTGTCGTTGCCGTCCAGAGAAACCACCATTCGTCGTGCCGTCCGCGAGGTACGTCATGAGCGTGGGGCCGGGCGGTACATTCCGGGCGCGGTGCCTTGGTACAAGGCCTCCACCAGGGCCGTGCGTTGGGTCAGCACCATGCGCTGGTTGATGGACCGCTTGTCCGTAACCTCACCCTTGTCCAGTGAAGGCGGGTCGGCGAGGACCACAGCGCGGGCCACGCGGTTGGCGCTGCCGGTGGCGGTGGCCGCCAAGCGGTCGACCAAGGCCTGGAACTGCCGGCGGACCGGGGGGGCGGCGAGGATATCGCCAATGGGCGCGCCGGCAGGCAGGGCGGCCAAATCGGCGCAGGCCTCCACGTTGGGGAAGATCAGGAAGCCCAGGTCGTCGCGTTCGGGCGCGGCGATCACCACGTCCTGGACATAGGGGGCGCCCTCCGTGATCACCCGGGCGCGCAGGGGGCCGACATTGACGAAGGTGCCGGAAGACAGCTTGAAGTCCTCCGTCAGGCGGCCGTCGAACACCAGGCCCAACTCCGGCCGCGCCGGGTCCAGCCAGCGCACGCCGTCACCGGTGCGGTAATAGCCATCCTCATCGAACGCTGCCGCCGTGCGATCCGCCGCCCGCCAATAGCCGGGCATGACGTGGGGCCCGGCGAAGCGCGCCTCGAGCTTGTCCCCAACGGGCACCAGCTTAACGGCGCAGCCGGGGGCGGGCAGGCCGACATAGCCCGCCTGCAGCAAGGCGCCGGCGCTACCGCCCAGGGAAAAGCCGCTGGTGGTGAACAGGCAAGAGGGGGAGGTTTCCGTCATGCCCAGGCCGGCGAAGACGGGAATGCGGGCGCCGCAGTGCGCCTCCGTCACCCGGTCCAGCCTGTCCCAGGCCGCTTGGGACAGGCCAGCGCCGCCGAAGAAGAACATGCGCATGCGGGCATAGAAGGAGTGGCGCAGTTCCGCGTCCTCCTCCAGCGCCGCCGTCAGATCCTCCCAGCCCTTGGGCACGTTGAAATGGACCGTGGGCGAGATGTCACGCAGGTTGCGCAGGGTTTCGGCGAAGTGCTGCTGCGTCGGCTTGCCGTCGTCGATGTAGTAGCTGCCGCCGTTGTAAAGGGCGATGCCGACATTGTGGCTGCCGCCATAGGTGTGGTTCCACGGCAGCCAATCCACGATCACCGGCGGCTCTTCCCCGAAGACGGGGAAGCTTTGCAGCAGCATCTGCTGGTTGGCGCACAGCATGCGCTGGGTGGTGGTGACGGCCTTGGGGGTGCTGGCGGAGCCGGAGGTGAACAGGAATTTCGCCACCGTGTCCGGCGTCAGGGCCTGATAGATGGCATCCACGGTGGTGGGCGTGGTCGCCAGCAGGTCCGCCAGCGGCGTGACGGCCCGGTCGGGCAGGGACCCGGATGAGGCCACGATCTCCACATCCGCCGGGACGACCGCGGCGATGGCGGCGGCGTACGCCGGGGCCTTGTCGACGAAAACCAAGCCCGGCGTCACCGTTTCCATGACCAGCCGCAGCTTCTGGAAGTCGCGGGACAGTAGGGAATAGCCGGTGGAGACGGGGCAATGGGGCACGCCGGCGTACAGCGCCCCGGCGGCGACGCGCAGATGGTCGACGCTGTTGCCGGACAGGATGACCACCGGCCGGTCCGCCGTCAGGCCGCGATCCAGCAGGGCTTGGCCGATGGCGCGGGCGTCAGCCAGCATGCCGGCGTAGCTGATGCGCCACCAGTCGCCGTCCGGCCCCCGTTGGGCCACCAGGGTGCGGTCGGGATCGGTGGCCGCCACGGCTTCCAGCCGCTCCAGCAGATGCCGGGGGTAGGGGGCTAGGTCCTCGGCGCAAAGCAGGTGCCAGACGCCGCCGGGTTCCGGACGCAGCCTTACCGGCAGGGGGTTCACCGATACCGCCCGGTAGCGCGCATCGGCGGAAGAAGGGGAGGCCGCACGGGTCACTTTGCCTGATCTCCGATGAAGAGATGGGGAGGGGAAGGACGCAAGCGATACGGGGCCGGCCATCCCCCAAGCGGTAAGGATGGCCGGTTGAAGGTCAGATGGGGTAGTGGCGCGGGCCCGTCTGGATGGTGACCCAGCGCAGCTCGGTGAATTCGGCCACGCCCCATTTGCCGCCGAAGCGGCCATAGCCACTGCTTTTCACGCCGCCGAAAGGCATTTGCGCCTCATCGTGCACGGTAGGGCCGTTGATATGGCAAATACCGGACTCGATGCGTTGGGCCAGGGTCAGGGCACGGGCGACGTCCCGGCTGAACACGGCGGCTGACAGGCCGTACTCGCTGTCATTGGCCACGCGGATGGCGTCCTCGTCCCCGTCCACGCGCATGACGGCGACGACGGGCCCGAAGGATTCCTCGGCGTACAGCTTCATTTCCGGCGTCACGCCGTCCACCACCGTCGCCTGCATGATGGCGCCCTCGATCCCGCCACCGGCGGCGATGCGGGCGCCCTTGGCCACGGCATCGTCCAGCAGGGTCTTGATGCGCTGGCCGGCCTGGACGTTGACCAGCGCGCCCAGGATCGAGCCGGGGGCGGAGGGATCGCCGGCCGTCAAGGTGCGCGCCTTGGCTGCCAGCTTGTCCACGAAGGCGTCGGCGACGCGCGCATCCACCACCAGACGTTCGGTCGACATGCAGATCTGGCCCTGGTTGAAGAAACCGCCGAAGGCGGCGGCATCCACCGCCGCGTCCAGGTCGGCGTCGTGCAGCACCAGCAGCGGCGCCTTGCCGCCCAGTTCCAGCAGGGCGGGCTTCAGGTGCTTGGCCGCCAACTGGGCGACGATGCGGCCCACGCCGGTGGAACCGGTGAAGTTCACCCGGCGCACGGCGGGGTTGGCGATCAGGCGTTCCACGATGGCCGCCGCGTCGGCGGGGGCGTTGGTGATGACGTTGACCACGCCATCGCCCAGGCCCGCCTCGTGCAGGATCTGGCCGATCAGGCGGTGGGTGGCGGGGCACTGCTCACTGGCCTTCAGCACCACGGTGTTGCCGCAGGCCAGCGGGGTCGCGATGGCGCGGGTGCCCAGGATGACGGGGGCGTTCCAGGGGGCGATTCCCAGCACCACGCCGCAGGGCTGGCGCAGGGCCAGGGCCATGTTGCCAGGCACGTTGGTCGGGATGACCTCGCCATTGATCTGCGTGGTCATGGCCGCCGCTTCGCGCAGCATGTTGGCCGCCAGCATGGCGTTGAAGCCGTACCAGTTGGGCATGCCGCCGATCTCGGCCGCGCCGATGGCGATGAAGTCCTTGGTGCGGGCGTCCATCAGGTCCGCCGCCTTCATCAGGCGCTGGCGGCGCTCACCCGGGCTCAGCGCGGACCAGGCCGGGAAAGCGGCCTGGGCGGCAGCCACGGCGGCGTCGGCGTCGGCCAGGGTGGCGGCGGCGGCGATGGTCACCGCCTCGCCGCTGACGGGGTTGGTCCGGGTGAAGGTGGCGCCGTCGGCGGCGGGTACGTCGCGCCCCCCGATCAGCAGGCCTGTCGTCGTGCTCATGGCAACCCTCCCTGGGTTTATTGTTTTGGGGATTCGTCGTTCCGGCCGCCCGTGCGCATCCTTGCCCCCAGGGCGTAAGGATGCGCCCCCGGGGCGTAAGCGTGGCGGTTCATATCCTTACCGCCTGGGGGCGTTCCCGCCCCCACCGGTCGATCAACCGCGCTTGTAGGTCTGCAGGCCCGGCTTGATGGCCTTGTCGTCCAGGAACTGCTTCAGGCCCTGCTCCCGGCCCTTTTCCGGATCACGCAACTGGGCCTGATCCAGCTTGGCGTACAGGTAATCCTCGTTCTGCTCCCAGGTCAGTTCGCGGCAGCGCTTGAAGCCATGCTTGGCGGCGCGCAGCACCACGGGGTTCTTGGCCAGCAGCACCTGGGCCAGCTTGGTGACCTCGTCACGCAGTTGGTCGCGCGGCACGCTCTTGTTCACCAGGCCCATCTGGGCCGCCTGCGGGCCGGTGAAGGTTTCACCGGTCATGATCAGGTGCAGGGCGGCGCGGTGGCCGATGGTGTCCGCCAGGGCCTTGCTCACCAGATTGCCCGGCGGGATGCCCCAGTTGATCTCCGACAGGCCGAACACCGCCTCGTCGGCGCAGATGGCCAGGTCGCACGCCACCAGGGGCGAGAACGCGCCGCCGAAGCACCATCCGTTGACCATGGCGATGGTCGGCTTGGAATACATGCGCAGCAGCCGCCACTGCCAGGTCGAGGCGTCGCGGCGCACCTTTTCCTGCAGGATTTCCGGGCCGGCGTCGGTCTCACGGAAATATTCCTTCAGGTCCATGCCGGCGGTCCAGGCGTCACCGGCGCCGGTCAGCACCAGAACCTGCGCGTCGGCGTCCAGCTCCAGCGTCTCCAGCACGCTGACCATGTCCCGGTTCAGGGTGGGGCTCATGGCGTTGCGCTTGTCGGGACGGTTCAGGGTGACCCAGGCGATACCATCCACGACATCGACCAGGACGGTCTTCCAGCGATCCGCATACTTAGACTGGGACATGGGCCTCTAGGCTCCTTGGCTGCATTTCCTCCGGCGGCCGTTCCGGGCGGGCGGTGCGCGGACGCTGGGCCCTCATGTCCGGACGACGATTAACTTATAGAAGATAACTATTATGGACGCAATAGATCTCGCGGGCGATCTTACGCCCGCCGCTCTTCCCCTTCCCGCTCTTGCCGCCCCCGCTGCCAGCCAAGGAGCGGCGTTGCCGTTTGCGACGTCGCAAGCGGTGACGGTGGAAACGGACGGCCGGTGCGCCAGGCGGAATCCGGGTGTCAGGGCTCAGGCACGAAAGGCGCGCAGGCGGTCAGCCGCCGTGGCGCTCTGGTTGGCGGCGATCATCGACGGGATGACCAGGGTGACCGTGGTCCCCTGCCCGGGCACGCTATCCACCGTCAAATTGCCCTTCAGCCGCTGGGTGACGTGGTTGTAGGCCACATGCAGGCCCAGGCCGGGATGGCCGCGGCCGCGGGCGGTGGTGAAGAAGGGGTCCAGGATGTGGGGCAGCACGTCGGCCGGGATACCCCGGCCATTGTCCGCGATGGAGATCATGACCACGCCGCCTTCGGCCGAGGCCGTCACCGTCACATGACCGTGGGACCCGGGGTCGAAGGCGTGATCGGCGGTATTCGCCAGGATGTGTGTCAGGGCGTTGACCAGGGATTCCGGCACCGTGGAAACGACCAGGCCATACGGCACGTCCACCGTCAGTTCGATGGCGCCCTGGGCCAGGGCGGTGCGCGCCACGTCGGCGACGTCGGGCAGCAAGGTGGACAGGTCGACCTCCGTCACCTTGCTTTCGCCATCCTCGGCGGCGATGGCGGTGAAGCTCTTGACCAGGGCCGCCGTGCGCTTGGTGTTGCGCTCGACCAGGTCGGCCAGGTCGGACCATTCCTCCAGCCCGGTTTCCAGCGCGCTGCGGGTCAGCTTACCCTGGGCGATGTTGTCGCGCACGTCCTCCAGGCTGCCGCGCAGGCTGCCGGCGGCGGTGAGCACGACGCCCAGGGGCGTGTTGACCTCATGCGCCACGCCGGCCACCAGCCGGCCCAGGGAGGCCATCTTCTCCTGCTGGACCAACTTCGACTGGGTGGTGCGCAGGTCGGCCAGGGCCTGAGCCGTCTCCATCCAGGCGGTTTCGGCGCGGCGGTAGGATTCGGCGTTCTCCAGCGCGATGGCGCTGTAGGCGCACAAGGTGCGGAAGATCATCTGCTCGCGGTCGCCGTAGGCATGGTCGGCGACCACCACCAGCACGCCCAGCACGCGGTTCTCCACCACCAGCGGGTAGGCCAGCGCCACCCCGTCCTCCACCGTCTCCGTCAGCTCCTGCCGGCTTTGCGCGGCGCGGGCGGGCAGGGACTGTGGGTCGTCCAGGTAGACGGGCTCCACCACGCTGCCATCGGCCGTCGCCGGCTCCAGGTAGGATCCCTGCAGGCGATATAGCACCAGGCGGTGGCCGGTCAGCAATTCACCGACATAGCGCTTCAGCGTGCTCAGCACGGCGTCCAGGATCAGGGTCGCGGTGATGTCCTGGCCGGCATCGCCCAGGCGCCGCAGGATGGCGGCGGACTGGGTCAAGGCCGCGTTCGCCTCCGTCAGTTCCGTCGTGCGCTGGGCCACCACCGCCTCCAGCTCGCGCTGGCGGCGGCGCAGGATGGCGGTGCGGCCGCGCACCACCAGGCCCACGACCCCGGCCAGGCCCGCGATGCCCAGGATTTGCGCCCACCACGTCTGGTACCAGGCGGGCAGGATAGCCAGGGGCACCGTGACTTCCGCGCTGGACCATTGGCCGCTGCGGTTGCTGCCCCGCGCCCGCAAGGTGTAATTGCCGGGCGGCAGGTTGGTGTAGGCGATCTGCCGCCAGTTGCCGTCGATCTCCTGCCAGTCCCGGTCCAGGCCCTCCAGCTTATAGGCATAGCGGTTGCGCTCCGGGGCGGAGAAGTCCAGCGACGCGACCTCCAGGCGGAAGCCGTGTTCGTCCGGATTCACCGTCAGGGGGGTGGTGGTGTGCGCCACCTGCCAGCCCGGAACCTGTCGGCGTCCGATATAGGCCTGGGTCACCACCACCGGCGGCACATAGGTCCAGTCCGCCAGCAGGCGGGGATGGATCAGGGTGACGCCGTCCTCCGCCCCGAACAGGATCTCGCCGTTGGGTCCGGTGGCGACGGAGGTGGACCAATGCGTGGTCAGCCAAACGCCATCGGACCGTTGAAAGGCCCGTATGGCCATGGTGATGGGGTCGATGCGAACCACGCCGGTGTCGGTGGACACCCAGATGAACCCGTCCTCGTCCTGCGCCACGGCGTTGGCGGTGGCCAGCAGGGGCTCGACGTCGCTGGCCAGGAACTTCACCGGCCGCCGACCGTTGGCGTCCGGCCGGCCCACCATGGCGACACCTTGGCCGTAGAGGGTGGCCCACAACCGGCCCTGGCGGTCGGTCGCCAGCGAGGCGATGTTGTGGCTGGTCAGCGTGGTGGGATTGCCGCTGTCCAGGTCGATCTTCTGCACCCGGCCGGTATCGGTGCGGGCCAGATACAGGCCGCTGTAGGTGCCGATCCAAAGGCTGTGGTCTTCCGCCGGTTCCAGCACGGTGATGCGCTGGTCGCGCAGGCCGCCGTCCCCCTGGCCCAGGGGGCGGACGGTTCCAGCGGACGGGTTGTAAGACCAGACGCCGATGTTGGCATCACCAATCCACAACTGGCTGCCATCCCACAGCAGGCTGGAGATGTTAAGGCTGGTATCCAGGCCAGGGACATGCACCAGCCGTACGGCACTGGCGTTCAGATCGGTGCGGTACAGGCCATCGCGGGTGCCGATCCAGACAGTGCCGTTCTGTTGGACCGCGAAGGATCGGACCGACTTCGATGGTAAGGCATGGTTCGGGTCGTTAGGGTCCGAAGCCAAATGGGCTAAAAGCTGGCCGGTGGCATCCAGGACGTCGACCCCGCCCCGGCCCCGGCCCAGCCACAGCTTGCCATCGGGGGTGACCATCAGGGAATGGGCGCTGCGATCCTCCGTCTGGGGATTGGTCGAGATCGGCGTCAGGAAGCGGAAGGCCTGCGCCGTTGGGTCGAAACGGCACAGCCCCGGATAGGTGCCGACCCAGATGAGCCCCGACTTGTCCTTGTACAGCGACAGGATGTTGTCGTTCAGCAGGCTGTCGGGAACGGTGCGGTTGCGCTTGATGGTCTTGGCTGTCCCGGCTGCCAGATCGACTTCCAGGATACCGTTGCCCATGGTGCCGACCCAGAAGATGTCCGGCGCCACCTCCAGGATGGCCTTGACCCAATCTCCCGCCACGCTGGTGAAAGGGGCCGGCAGGGGTTGGAACTCGGCCACGCCGTCCTTGTCGAGTTGCACCAGAAGGACGCCATGCCGGCTGGTGCCCACCCACAGCCGACCATGCCCATCCTCATACAGGGCGGTGACGCTATCCATGGCGGCCGCCCGGGGCAGGGGTATGCTGCGGAAGTCCGTTTGACCGGGTCGCAGGTAGGCCAAGCCATTGGCCGTACCCACCCACAAATAGCCCCGGTGGTCGCGCTTCATCGCCTGGACCTTGTCGCCCACGACGCCCCCGGCCGGGTTGTCAACGCCGTGCAGGTGATCGGCCGTCGCCTGGTTGGCGGGTAGATGATCCAGGCCGCTTTCCGTTCCCACCCACAGGCCGCCCTCGCCGTCATCCTCGATGCTGCGGACGTCGATATGGCCCATGATTTCCAGCGGCACCCGCACGAAGCGGTCGATCGCCGGGTCATAGCGCACCAGCCCCGCTGCGCTGGTGCCTACCCACAGCCGCCCTTGGGTGTCGGTATGCAATGTGCGGATGTTGCTGTCGGGCAAGCCATAGGGCCCCGTCGCCCCACCGCCGTACGATTTGAAATGATATCCATCGAACCTGGCCAAGTTATTGGCGGTGCCGATCCAGAGGTAGCCTTCCCGGTCCTGCTCGATAGCGGTGATGTATTCGATGCTGCTGCCCCTGTCCTCGTTGTACCGGGTGAACAGATCGATGATCGAATTATGCCACGTCTCCGCAGCGTGGGTCGAAGATGGGATGATCACGGACAAGCATGCAGGGACCAGGGCGCCCAGGCGCCTGATTTTGCGGAGTGTTTGGCGAATTTTCCCTGACAAGTCGTACATGGGGCTCACTTACACGTCGAACCATGGTGTCAGCGTGACCATTGATCCATTCATCGCGATGAGCGCCTCCCGGTGAAGACGGGGCCTTGGCTGGCTAGACCGATACGATGCCGTATCCAGACTTTTTGCCAAGACCCCGCAGCAATTTCACCAGCTTTTATTCAGCCGAAACGTTCTGCTCCTGGACATCCTCGACGGAGACGTTTTGCTCCTGGACGTCCTCGACGGAGACGTTCTGCTCCTGGACATCCTCGACGGAGACGTTTTGCTCCTGGACGTCCTCGACGGAGACGTTTTGCTCCTGGACGTCCTCGACGGAGACGTTCTGCTCCTGGACGTCCTCGACGGAGACGTTCTGCTCCTGGACGTCCTCGACGGAGACGTTCTGCTCCTGGACGTCCTCGACGGAGACATTCTGCTCCTGGACGTCCTCGACAGAGACATTCTGCTCCTGGACATCCTCGACGGAGACGTTCTGCTCCTGGACATCCTCGACGGAGACGTTCTGCTCCTGGACGTCCTCGACGGAGACGTTCTGCTCCTGGACGTCCTCGACGGAGACGTTCTGTTCCTGGACGTCCTCGACAGAGACGTTCTGCTCCTGAACGTCCTCAACCGTGGCGGCGAGCTTCACAACGGGAACGACCGGCACGGTGGGCTTCGCCAGGGCTGCTACCCAGCTCTGTTCATCCGCGTTCAGCGCGCCAAAGCTGGTGACATACTGCACTGGGTCGGCGCGGAAGGCCTGGGCCGATTTCGGGTCCAGGGCGATCTGCTGCATGGCCTTGAAATAGGCCGCGGACATGGCGGGCGGCGTGGAGGGCACCAGGGTGATGGGGGCCTGCGGTTCGGTCGGGGCGGGCAGGGGCTTGCCCACCACGGAACCGATGCCCAGGCGGTCCGCCATGGCCATGTCGTTGTCCAGGCTGTCCTTGGGCGGAATGTACAGCGTGCTGGCCTTGCTCAGCCGCTTCAGGTTGGCCGGGTCCCGGTAGGCGCCCAGCTTCAGGCGGCGCAGCACCGGCTTCTGGCCGGGGCGGGTGGCCCCGACATAGTCGACGCAGGGGTGATCCGCGCCGTAAATCTCGATCAGGCGCTCGAACAGGATGGCGCGGCGCTCCAGGTTGTCGGTCACCGGCCGGAACAGGTCGCCCACGGGGCCCACCTGCATCAGCACCACATGCCCGCTGGTCACCAGCGGCCGGTTGCGCAGCAGGAAGTCGGTGGCCTCCAGGGCCTGGTAGCCGGACTGGCTGGGGTCCACGCGCAGGTCGGCGAACAGATAGTCCAGCGACGACACGCCCGGCAGCAGCCAGGTGTCATAGCCCTCGGCCTTGGCCGAGGTCAGCGCCAGGCGGGCGGGCGCGACGTAGAAACCGGGGTGGCCATAGAACACGCCCGTGACCCGGCGGCCCGACCGCACCTCGGCCACCATCACCTCGGCCATTTGCACATAGGTCAGGCTGCGGCGCTTGTCGGCGCCGTACAGGGTGGTGAGGTCGACGACGTTGGGATTCAGGGCATGAAGATCGGCCAGCGTCAGCGGATCGCGGATGCAATGGAACACGACGTCCGCGTGGCGGATATGGCCCTCGGCTTCCCGGGTCAGGTGCCCCAACGCCTGAATGCCGGTGCCTACGATAGCCAGGCTGCCACTGGATTGTTTCGCTTTCGTTTCAGACAGGATCGCGTGTGCATCCGCAATTCTGGTGTCCGGCATCAATACCCCCATCGGTTGAGTTTGTACGCGGGCAGATAAGCTAACAGTCTGCCGTCCGATGGGGTAGATCCAATGTGTCGCGCGGCACGTTTAACGGCCCCCGACGGTGCCAATGGTCCAATGTCAATGGCACGTTAATGGACCTTTGCAATCGGGCGGGGAATTGGATCATAGTGGCCGAAATTGGCCTAAACGCAGATCAGGGGCGCTTCATTGTTCGACACCGGCTTTTTTCGGATGCGGCTGAATCGCCCCCTCCTCCTTGCCATCGCGCCGCTGTTATTTTTAATGGCATGGGCCGGGGCCATTTCGCCGATCAACGCGGCGGAAAACGTGGAGCATGTCGTAACAACCGCTGTGATAGGCAGCTGGCCTGTCGATCTGCATCCCCTCACCAGTGACGAGTTGGGTCACGTCACGGTGAAGCGGTTTCTAAATCGCCCGGTATTGGAGCAGGGCTCCAGCGGACCGGTCTGCTTGTACTGCGTATCCGTTCCAACCGAGGTCGACGGGTCCTTGCGCTTCAAGCCGGCGGCTGATGGCAAAGTCGAAACGGTCGCCCGCTATGTCATTCGCCCGAATGCGAGGTGGGCGGATGGCGTTGCCATCACCACGGCTGACATCGCCCTTACTTGGAAAATCATCAATCATGCGGGGCAGGCTTTGGCGGCCCTTGATTCTCGCTCGACCGATATAAAGGACGTTCGCATCGTCGACGTGCGGACATTTGAGGTGGTCTATAGCGGCATGCTCTGCGCCACCCGCTTGACAGTCCCTCCCATCGTGCCCAGCCACCTGGAGGGGGCGATCTGGGAGGCCGATCCGAAGAGCTATTTCGAGCATTCCTTGTATCGGACGAAACCAGAAACCCCGGGGCTCTACTCGGGCCCCTTCCGGTTGAGCAGGATGTCCGGTAAAGCCTTGAGACTGGTCCGAAACGCCTACTGGGCCGGGCGGTCGCCCGCCTTTGACGGGGTGATTGTGACGGTGGCGGCCAACAAGTCTGATCTTGAGAGCTTGGTTCGTGGCCGCAAGATCGACACCTTCACGACCCTCGAATTTGATGTTGGGCGTCGCTTGGCGCAGGACATGGCTGACAAATACACGGCCTTCTATACGCCCAGCGATTTCCTGGTCCATCTGCGCCCGAATTTCGACAATCCCATCCTGTCCGACCTGCGTGTCCGCAAAGCGCTGATGTACGGCCTTGACCGTGAGGCGCTTGTCGCCGCGCTGTTGGACAACAAGGGGACGGTGGCGCAAAGTCTTCTTAGCCCCTTCATGCCTGGCTATGCCGTCGTCGATCGCTACACGTACAATCCACAGAAGGCGTCTGGCCTGTTGGATGAAGCGGGCTGGATCAAGGGCAAAGACGGCCATCGCCACAACTCTGCCGGCAAACCCCTCAAGTTCGAGATACGGTACCGGCGGACCCAGCCATGGATCGACTTGGCCCCGCAACTGGCCAAAGCTTGGAATAGCCTGGGCGCGCAGGTGGATCTGGTCGAGGATCCTTCGCTAACGGGCGAGGCTGTCGATTCCCGGCAGCGCTACCCGGGCCTGGTTGGATTTTCGGAATGGCTGCTTGGGGGCGTCGAGGTCGCGCGCTATTGGTACCATTCCGGGATGATTCCGACCGCGGACAATGGATGGCAGGGCAGCAACTATTTCGGAATCAAGGTGCCAGCCTTCGATGCGGCCATGGATCGCCTGCTCACTGCGGGCTGTGCGGTTGAGCGTCGCCGTGAGGCACTGGTTGATTTGCAGAAAGCTTACGCCGAAGGGTTGCCAGCCCTGCCCCTGTGGTTCGGCACCGTGATCACGCTTTCCGACCACCGTCTTGAGGGCACCGTGAATCCACGAACTTTTTCCGCCGCACCGGTCGAAGACTGGCGACTACGGCCGTAGCCTCGATTTGCCCTGTGATGCATCCCCTGCGGGTGTTATCACCATTGCTTGGCTAGGAATGGGCACGTCATACATTTCTTACGGGTGGCGGGTTGGGAGAATTGGTGCGGAACGACGGGATAAAGGGGTGGGGGCGTAACGCTGCCGTCGCGTCCTCTCCGCGGTTGATTGAATATTTACGCAGTGGGCTAAGGATTCTGGCGCCTGTGCTGGCGGCTGGGCTTCTGATGATATCCCTGTTCGGAACCGGGGAGCGCACACTTCACCGTCTAACCGGCGCCATTGACCAGATTGTTGATCGGAACTTGGCCGGCAGCGTCAAGCTGGCCGATATCAACACACGCGTCCAAAGCGTCAATGCCCGCTTCAATCGCCTCCTTGCCGTGAAGTCTGCCGGACGACAAGGGGTGGATGTCGACGCGGAATTAGCGGCAATTACAGCACAGGTCGACAATCTAACCAGTGATCTGAGGTCTTACCGGGACGTTTATGCCACGCCCGCGCAACGGGATCGCCTGGATGAAATTCTGCGCAACCTTGCCGATTACAAGAGCGCGGTGGCCTGGGTGGGGTCCATGCTCGGGATTGATTTCGCCAGCACGGTCAGTTTCATCGAACCCTTCGGCGAAGTTTTTAACCGCGTCCAAGGGGAATTGACCAGCATCGTCGCTGAAACCAGCAAGGATGCCCAAGGCCAGGCGGCGGAGGCGACGCGCCAAGCGGAAAGGACGATCCGGACCTTTCTTTACTCCGCCGTGGCGGTGATGCTGGGCATCGCTTTGCTGGCGTGGTTGATCGGTCGTTATCAGCAGCATTTGCGCATCAGTTCCGAAATGTTGCGTCAACAGGTTGAGGCGCGTACGGCGGAACTGCGCCAAGCCAACGACGACCTCGCGGCATCGGCCGATGTCTTGCGTCAATTGGGCGACGCGGGCTTGGCGCTCACCGCGTCGTTGGATCTGGCCGAGGTGCACGAGGCCCTACATCAGCATCTATGCGGTCTCATTCCCATGGATGCGTTTGGTGTTGCGCGGCTTTCGGGCGATGGTCGCGACATCGTGTTCGAGCATTTTGTCCTGAACGGACGTGCGCTGCCTGCCTTTTCCCGGTCCGCCCGGGGGGGCACCGAACCGGCGGTCCGCGCCATGAAGCTGGCGACTGAGGTAGTCACGGTCGGCGATGATGTGGCGGCCTGGATAACGGATGTGGTGGGTACCATCGATGGTACCCAGATGCGGGCGGCGGTATGGCGCCCGCTGGTGGTTTCCGGCAAGGTGCTGGGCCTGATCACCGTGCAAAGCCATGATGTCGACGCCTATGGTCCGCGCACACTTGAAATCCTGCGCTCCGCGTGCGCCTACGCCGCCATAGCCATAGCCAATGCGCGATCATACCGTGACTTGGAGGCCACCTTATCTGAACTGCGGACCGCGCAGGACAAGCTGGTTCAGCAGGAAAAAATGGCGTCCCTGGGCCGATTGGTCGCCGGGGTTGCCCATGAGATCAACACCCCCCTCGGGGTGGTGTTGACAGCAGCCGGCAGCCTGTACGGTGGGGTCACGGATCTGCGCGATGCCATCGCGGGCGGGCGGCTGACGCGGGCGGCCCTGGAACAGGGAATCGCCGAATGGGCGGACCTCGCCACCGTGGTGGAGCGCAATGCCGTGAGAACAGCGGCGCTCGTCAAAAGCTTTTCCGCCGTCGCCGTTGACCAGGTGGACAGCCGGGCGCTGGAAACGGACCTTTCCGTTTTGCTTTCCGATGTGGTGACGCTATTCCGCCCGGCTCTGGACAGGGCCGCGATACGCTTGGACTTCGTGGTGGCGGATGCCTTGGTTGTCAGGACGGTGGGGGAGTCGCTGACGGACGCCCTGACCCGCGTCATGGCGAACACCATTGATCACGCCTTCGCGTCGGATCAGGGCGGTCACGTCATTTTATCCGCCACCGCCGCCAGTGATGGTGGTGCGGTCATCACCATCGCGGATAATGGCGTCGGTATTCCTGCCGATGCTTTGCCGCATATTTGCGACCCGTTTTTCACGACCGCCCGGGGCAGTGGACATCCCGGTTTGGGCCTGCATGTGGCGTTCAATCAAGTGACGCAGCGGCTGAATGGCTCCCTGGTGGTTGAAAGTACCCAGGGGCAAGGGACACGGGTGACCTTGCGCATCCCATCTCTCGATAGTTGATATTCTATAAAACTTATAATATTTTCCGCTTATAAATTTGCGCATCACAGGAATAGGCTAAGCGCCTGGGCGCGGCAGGTTTAGTATTCACACCGAGAAAATGGGGGATTTATGACTCAATTTCTGACCGAAATGACGCCCGAGGATGTGCAGAAGGTTCTGGGGCGTGCCCTGCTGGAGCCGGGCTTCCGTAAGCAATTGTTGGCTGATCCCAAGGGGACGCTGGCCATTCTGGGCTACAAGGCCTCTGCAGAGGCTCTGGCGTTTTTTGCCAAGCTTGGAGATCAAGCATTTGGCAATGCCGCTGATGATCTGGCCGCTCATATTGCCTCGAATCCGCTGCCGGACGTCTGGTATTAATTACTGATCAGAAGTATCCATTTCTGAAATATCTCTAGAGTTGTGATGTCCGATGGGACGTTACCAGTGAGATTTAAGGTCAGCGCGCCCTTTCGCCAAAGCCGAAAGGGCGCGTTTTCCGCTTTATCCGGAACCGACAAATATGAAGTTTGCGTCGGCGGCGACTGAACGCGGTGTCGGCCGCACCTTGCTGGTGGCCATGCCTGTTGCCGCCCTGCATTATCCCGTCATCGGCCTGTCCCTGTTGAAGGGCGCGCTGGCCCGGCAGGGCATGGCGGCGGATATCCGGCATTTCTATCTGGATTTCGCGGACTACATCGGGTTCGACGCCTACGCCGCGGTCGAGGACGCCCGCTATTTCCTGGCCATGGTGGGGGATTGGGTGTTTGCCGGGGCCGCCCATGACACGCCGCAGGCGGAGCCCTTCACCTTCCTGAACGGCCTCATGACAGGGGATTACGGCCGCTATTTCAGCGCGCCGCGCCTGATGGGCATCCTGACGGCCCGCACCAAGGCGCCCGGCTTCATCGACCATTGCTTCGGCCTGGTCGACTGGTCACGCTATGCCGTCGTCGGCTTCTCCACCTCCTTCCAGCAGACCATGGCGTCCCTGGCCCTGGCCCGGCGCATCAAGGCGGCGTATCCCCATATCCTCATCGTCTTCGGCGGCGCCAATTGCAGCGATGAGATGGGGGTGGAACTGCACCGCCGCTATCCCTCCATCGACGTCGTCGTCGGGGGTGAGGCGGAGGAGGTGCTGCCCGAGCTGCTGCGGCGCCACGCCGCTGGGCTGGCCCTGGACGGTTTGCCGGGCACCACGGTGCGCGGGCCGGACGGCGCCACCGTCCCCGCCACCGTGCCCGCCGGCATGATCACCGACATGGACAGCCTGCCGGCCCTGGACTACGCCGATTTCTATGCCGACCGCGCCCGCCTGCCGGCGGTGGCGGAACGCTTCCCCGCCTTCCCGTTGTTCGAGAGCGCGCGCGGCTGCTGGTGGGGGCAGAAGCACCATTGCACCTTCTGTGGCCTGAACGGCCTGGGCATGGCCTACCGCAGCAAAAGCCAGGACCGCGCCTATGCCGAATTGACCGCCGTGGCCGACCGCTTCGGGCGCGAGATCATGGTGGTCGACAACATCCTGGACAGCCGCTACTTCGGCGACTTCCTGCCGCGCCTGGCGGCGCTGGACCGGCCGCTGCTGCTGCATTACGAGGTCAAGGCCAACCTGCGGGCGGGCCAACTGGCCCTGCTGGGCCAGGCCGGCGTGCGCAAGATCCAGCCGGGCGTTGAATCCCTCAGCACCCCCGTGCTGGCCCTGATGCGCAAGGGCACCACCCTGCTGCGCAACGTCCAGACCCTGCGCCTGGCGGCGGAGGCCGGCGTGCTGGTGGACTGGTCCCACCTGTACGGCTTCCCGGGCGAGACGGCGGACCACTATCGCGCGGCGGCCGCGGTGGTGCCCAAGATCACCCACCTGCACCCGCCCGGCGGTTTCCACCGGGTGCGTGCCGACCGGTTCAGCCCGTACTTCAACGATCCCGCGGCCTTCGGCGTCACCATCCAGCCGGTGCCGGGCTACGCCCACATCTACCCGCATGACGCCGACAGCTTGGCGCGCCTGGCCTATCATTTCGACATGGTGCCGGAGCGGCCGGACGAAGACCTGGCGGCGGCGCACGCCGCCCTGGCGGCCCAACTGGATCTCTGGCGCACGGGGGAGGCGACGCTGACCCTGACCCCGGTGTCCGATGGAGGGGCGCCCGGTGTAATGGCGGTGGTGGAGGATGGGCGCGCCGGCCCGCCCCGCCGCCATGAGCTGGATGCCGTGGCCACGGCGGTGCTGGCGGCCTGCGCGGAAATCCAGGGGGCGGGGCCCCTGCTGACCTTGCTGGCGCCCCGCTTCGGCGCGGAGGCCGTCACGGCGGCGGTGGCCGGGCTGGAGCGGCTGGACCTGCTGCTGCGCGAGGGTGATGAGCTGTTGGCCCTGCCGCTGCGCCAGCCGGGCTTCGCCCGCGCCCCCCGGCATGAGGAGATCCGCACCTCCTGGGGGCGGTCCTATTTCCACCATGCCCAGCAGGCGGCGGCGCGCGTGCCGGAGCCGGTGGCCTGATCGCCCCCAAGGTGGTGCCCCCACGCGGTAAGGATAGGGTGGCCCGCTACAGGAAATCGCCGATGTGGAGCTGCGCGGTCGTGGGCACCACGTAATCGGCCCGGGTCAGGACGGTGGGGTCGCCGATGCCCACCGCCACCATGCCGGCATCCTTGATGCTGATGATGCCGGCCACCGAATCCTCGATGCCCAGGCAGCGCTCCGGCGCCACCCCCACCAGGCGGGCCGCCTCCAGGAACAGGTCCGGCGCGGGCTTGGGCGCCTTGACCGCCGCCGGGTCGGCGATGGCGTCGAACAGGGGGGCGATGCCCAACTGTTCCAGCAGGGGCGGGGCGTTGCGGCTGGCGGAGGCCAGCGCGATCTTCAGCCCGGCGTCGCGCGCCTCCTCCAGCACCCGGCGGGCGCCGGGCAGGAGGTCGTCGGGCGTCTGCTCGGCGATGGCGGCAGTGTAATAGCCATTCTTGCGGTCGGCCAGCACCCGCTTCTCCTCCGCCGTCCGCTTGACGCCGCCGTGGGCCAGAATCAGCTCAAGCGACCCCATGCGGTCGACGCCCTTCAGCTTCTCCTCGAACGCGGGTTCCAGGTGGATACCCAGCTCCTCCCCCAGGCGGCGCCAGGCGGCGAAGTGGATGTGGGCGGTGTCGGCCAGAACCCCGTCCAGGTCGAACAGCACGGCGTCAAAGCGTGGCATGGCGGGCGCCCTCCGTCGGCAAGGTCTGTTCCGGGGCCGCCGGCGTCAGGTGGGCCACCTGGCCATGGTGGCTCAGCGCCAGGCCGGGGCCGGCGAGCAGGCGATAGCTGGTTGCGGCGTCGCAACCGACGGCGACCTCGATGCGGTTGCCCCGGAATTCCAGGCGGAAGCGATAGCCGGTCCAGCCCGGGGGCAGGGTGGGGGTGAAGCGCAGGGTGCCGCCCAGGGCGTGCAGCCCGGCGAAGCCCTGGACCAGGGCCATCCAGCTGCCGGCCATGGCCGCCATGTGCAGGCCGTGGCCGGTGTTGTGGTGCAGGTCGTCCAGGTCGACCAGGGCGGTGTCCTTGAAATAGGCCAGGGCCTTGTCCATCTGGCCCAGCCGCGCCGCCAGCAGGGCGAACACCCCCGCCGACAGGGTGCTGTCATGCACCGTCACCGCCTCATAGAAGGCGAAGGACCGGCGCACGGCCTCCGGCTCGAAGCGATGGGGCAGCAGGCAGAAGGCCAGCACGGCGTCCGCCTGCTTGCACACCTGGTGGCGATACAGCACCAGGGGGTGATAGTGCATCAGCAGCGGGTGGTGGTTGGCGGGCGTGCCGGCGAAATCCCAGGGCTTCTTGTCCAGGAAGCTGTCGTCCTGGGGGTAGAGGCCGCTGGCCTCGTCATAAGGCAGGTACATGGCCGCCGCCGCTTGGCCCCAGCCCTCCGCCTCCTCGGCACCCAGGCCGATGGCGGCGGCGATGCGGGCGAACGCCTCCGGCTTCTCCCGGCCCAGGCGTGCGGCCACATCGGCCGCGTACTCCAGGTGCGCCTGGGCCATGGCGTTGGTGTACAGGTTGTTGTCCACCATGGCCGTGTATTCGTCCGGCCCCGTCACCTCATGGATGCAGAACCGGCCGCCGCGGCGGGGATTGTAGTGTCCCATGTCCAGCCACAGGCGCGCCGTCTCGAACAGGATTTCGGCGCCGTGCCGTACCAGGAAATCGTCGTCGCCGCTGGCGTCCATGTACTGGCGCACGGCATGGGCGATGTCGGCGTTGATGTGGTACTGCGCCGATCCGGCGGGGAAATAGGCTGAGCATTCCGCCCCGCCGATGGTGCGCCAGGGGTACAGGGCGCCCCTGCGGTGGCCCATGGCGCGCGCATGGGCGCGGGCGCCATCCAGGGTGCGGTGGCGGTATTCCAGGATGGCGCGGGCCACGGCCGGCCGGGTGTAGATCAGCACCGGCAGGGCGAAGATCTCGGCGTCCCAGAAGTAATGGCCTTCATAGCCTTCGCCGCTCTGCCCCTTGGCGCCGACGGAGGTCAGGCCGTCGCGCCCCGCGCCCTGCAGCAATTGGAACAGGTTGAAGCGCACCGCGCGCTCAAGCTGCGGCGCGCCGTCGATGGCGATGTCGGAGGACAGCCAGAAGTCCTGCAGGGCCTGGGCCCGGGCTTGGCGCAGGCCGGGCAGGCCGATGGCGGTCGCCTGGCGCAACGCCGCGGCGGCGGTGGCGGCCAGCGCGTCGTCATCGGCGGGGCTACCGTCCACGCCCTTATCGGCGGCATAGGCGACACTCTTCACCAATGTCAGGACAGAGCCGGGCGCCAGGGTGGCGCGCACGGTATGGCTGACGATGCCTTGGTCGCGCAGGCTGTTCACCAGAACGGGGCCGTCGCCGGTGAGGGTCACGTCATGGGACATGACCACGGCCACCCCCTGGCGGCTGCGGCCGGTGCGCAGCACCATGCCGTCGACGCCGTCCTCCATGATCCAGCGGCGGAAGGCCAAGGCCGCCAGTTGCGGGCCGACGCGGGGGTCATGCACGCCACCCGCGTCCGCCGCCGGCGGCTGGTGCGGGGCCAGGCAGGAATCCACCACCACCTCCGCCGTGAAGTCCTCCGCCGTTACCTGGTACTGGATGACGACGGGGCCGGGATGGTCCTCCACCACCAGGCGCTCGGTCGCCAGGCGCACGGTGCGGCCGGCGGGGGAGCGCCAGCGTAAGCTGCGGTGCAGGACGCCGGTGCGGAGATCCAGCCAGCGGTGGTGCGCCAGCACGGTGCCGGTGGACAGGTCCAGCGGCTCGCCCTCGATGGTCAGGCCGATCAGGGTGCCATCCGGAACCGGGATGCGGGTGTCGCTGGCTTCGGCGAAGCCCGGCGCCTTCTCATGATAGGTGATGGGCGTGACTTCATAGACGCCGTTCAGATGCACGACCGGGGCGGTGGAGCGCGCATCCTCCTCCACGCCGCCGCGCACGCCGATGAAGCCGTTGCCCAGCGTGAACAGGGATTCGGTGCATTTCAGCGCCGCCGGGCTGTCGCCCCGGGCGATGACCACCCAGGGGTCGGTGGCGGACGGGGCGACGGGGACGAGGGGGAGGGAGGCTGTCACGGGCTGATCCACGTGGTTTTGATCGGGAAGTTCGGGTCGGGATGTTTGGGTCGGCCGGGGGATGGAGTTAACTCGGGCATTGGCCCTTTGGTTCCGTCGGCGGCTCAAGAGGTGGGGGTGGAGGACAGCGGGGCGGCCACGTCTTCCAGCGACCGGCCCTCCGCCTTGACGCCCAGCACTAGTTCGGTGATGGCGGCGGCGATCATCAGGCCGGCACCCAGGACGTAGCCCCACAGCACGTTGGTGCGCGAACCGGTGTCGATCAGGGCGCCGAACACCAGCGGGCCGCAGACGCCGCCCAAGCCGGTACCGAAGGCGAAGAACAGCGAGATGGCCACGGCGCGGATTTCCAGCGGGAAGCACTCGCTGACCGTCAGATAGGCTGAGCTGGCGGCGGCCGAGGCGAAGAAGAAGATGACGCTCCACGCCAGGGTGATGGTGGTGGCGGTCAGCAGGCCCTGCTGGAACAGGATGCCGGTGCCGATCAGCAGCACGCCCGATAGGGCATAGGTGCCGGCGATCATGGGCACGCGGCCGATGGTGTCGAAGAAGCGGCCGATGATCAGGGGCCCCAGGAAGTTGCCGGCCGCGAAGGGCAGGATGTACCAGCCGACATCGTTGGACGGCACGCCGAAGAATGAGGTCAGGACCAGGGCCTCGGTGAAGAAGATGGCGTTGTAGAAGAAGGCCTGGGCCGTCATCAGCGCCAGGCCCAGCACCGTGCGCCGGCCATAGTCGCGCAGCAGCGACCGGGCCACGGCGGCGGTCGACACGGTGCGCAGCTCGCGCAGGCACACGGGCGGGCCGGCGGGGGGCAGGGTGTGGCCCCGCGCCCGGATGCCGGCCTCGATGCGGGCGACGATCGCCTCCCCCTCCTGCACGCGGCCATGGGTCATCAGCCAGCGCGGGCTTTCCGGGATGGCGCGGCGCAGCAGCAGGATGAACAGGCCCAGCACGGCGCCGGTGAAGAAGCTGGCGCGCCAGCCCATGTCCGGCCCCAGCAGATGCGGGTCCAGCAGCACCACGGACCCGACGGCGCCCAAGGCGGCGCCCAGCCAATAGCTGCCGTTGATCACCAGGGTGACCCAGCCGCGGGCGCGGGCGGGGATCAGCTCCTGGATGGTGGAATTGATGGCCACGTATTCGCCGCCGATGCCGGCCCCGGTGATGAAGCGGAACAGCAGCAGGCTGGTGAAATCCCAGCTGAAGGCGGTGGCGGCGGTGGCGGTCAGGTAGACCAGCAGCGTGATGCTGAACAGCTTCTTGCGACCCAGCTTGTCGGTCAGCCAGCCGAAGAAGAGGCCGCCCAGCACGCAGCCGATGAGATAGGCGCTGCTGGCGGCCGAAACCTGGGCGTTGTTCAGGGCCAGCGACGGGCTTTCCTTCATGGCGCCGGCCACGGCGCCGGCCAGCGTCACCTCCAGCCCGTCCAGCACCCAGGTGATGCCCAGGGCGGCCACCACCAGGCTGTGGAACCGCCCCCAGGGCAGGCGGTCCAGGCGGGCCGGGATGTCGGTTTCCGTCAGGGCGGGGGACGATGTGGCGATGGCGGCGGTGTTGGACACGGGCAGGTCACCTTCACTACAGGCCGAAGGAAAAGGGAGGATGGACGGGCGAGGATCGGGGCCAAGCCCGCCCATCCCCAGGGGCCGTCTTCGGGGCGACGGCCCCATGCTGGTCACGGGGTCAGAATTTGGCCGCGGCGCTCAGGTGGATGGACCGGCCGAACAGCGGGCGGCCCAGGAAGACGCCGCCGCTGCTGGTGCCGGACCCGACCACGCGGGCGTTGCCCTCGGTGATGCCCAGTTCGTTCGTCAGGTTGGTGCCGGTCAACTGCACGGTATAGCGGTCGAACTCGGCCGAGACGCCCAGGTCCAGGGTGTCGTAGGCCGGCAGCGGCTGCTGGTTGTTCGGGTCGCCATAGCGATCGCCCACATGGGTGTAGGTGCCGAACAGGCGCAGGCTGGCCCAATCCAGCGGGATCTCGTACGACGGCGCGATGGAGAACTGGAACTTGGGCTGGCGCAGCACCTGGTTGCCGTTGAAGCTGGGGTTGTCCTGGTACTTGGCATCCAGATAGGTGCCACGGAAGCTGACCGTCAGGTTGGTGACGGGCCGCACCGCCAGTTCAAACTCCGCACCCCAGGCTTCCGACCCATAGATCTCGTTGATCAGGCTGCCGCTGCCGTCGGGATTCACCACCTCCGCCTGGTACAGCAGGCCGGAGAAGGTGTTGTGGAAGCCGGTGACGTAGGCGCTGTAGTAGTGCGACGAGGTCTTCAGGCCCACTTCCTGCTGCTGGATGTTGACCATCTGGTAATCGCCGCCGCGCAGGGCGTCGAACTGCGGGAACTCATGCCCGCTGTTGACGCGGGCGTACACGCTGAGGTCGTCGGTCAGGTAATAGTTGGCGCCCACGGTCCACGACGGCTCCGTCCGGTGCGAGCTGACGCCGTAATAGGTTCCGTTGGTGTAGCTGGCGGCGTTGTCGTACAGCGTCAGCGGGTTGTTATCCAAATCGCCGGTGCTGTCGTTGCTGATCGTGCCGTTGATGCTCTGGTGTTCCATGCGGAAACCGGCGTCCAGGCGCAGGTCCGGCGTGATCTTCCATTCGTCGGAGATGAAGCCGGCCACGGCGGTGCCGTCGTAGCTGGCGTCCAGCGCGTAGAAGGAACCGGAGGTCAGCCCCCCGCGTGAGGCCTTGGCGCCGTTGTTCAGCACCACGTCCACCGCCTGCGGGTGGTTGGTCATGGTCAGCAGGTAGTTGTTGCCCAGGTACCACTGGTCCTTGGACGAATACTGGGCGAAATAGGCGCCCACCGTCAGGGTGTTGCCGGGGAACAGCTCATGGCTGAGGCGCGCGTCGTCGGTGAAGGACTGGATGCGCTTGTCCACCGACCACATGCCCACGGCGATGACCTGCTGGTTCATGTTGGTCAGGGCAGCACCCGACCCGACGATCTTGGCCGAGCCGCCGGTGGCGATGCCGCCGGCCGCCGCCACCACGGCGGCGTTGGCGTTGGCCGAGGTCACGGTGTCGCTGATGAACTGGCCCAGCGTCTCGGGGTTCGAGCCTGTGAATTCCGACTGGGTGAAGGCCCGGCCGGTGACGAAATTCATCTTGTTGCTGAGCTGCCAGCCCTTCAGGTCCAGATCCAGGGTGTTGCCCAGGGTGGTCAGCTGGATGCCGCGGCCGTCGCCGATGTCCAGGTTCTTGGACTGGCCGGGGCCGGTCTCGATGGTGACGTTGCGGACGTCGTTGCTGTACAGGCTGAAGGTGCCCGGATCGGTGCCGGGGAAGGCGGAGATGTCCTTGCCGCCGTTGCTGCTGACCAGCGGGATGGCGGTGTAGAAGGCGTTCTTGTCGTCCGTGCGGCGGCCGTAGAACGTGAACTCGCCATTGTCGAACTTCTTGGTGATGTTGGCCACCACCTGGCCGCCGTCGTCGGCGGGGAACTGGGTGCTGCGGATGCCCTCGTTATAGCGGTAGAAGCCGCCGACCATGAAGTTCAGGTCCTTGGTGATGGGGCCGCCGTAATAGGTGTCGACGCGGTACAGCCCCTCATCCCCCACGGTCAGGCGGATGCTGCCTTCCGGCGTGTCCGTGCCCTTGCGCTGGATGAAGTTCACCGTGGCGCCCGGCTGGGCGTTGGAAAAGACGGTGGCCGGGCCGCCGCGCAGCACCTCCACCCGCTCCACCGTGTCATCCAGGCGGATCAGGGTGGAGTTGTCCATGAAGGACAGGGTGGGGGCCGGATAGATGGGCGACCCGTCGATCTGCATGGTGATGAAGGGCGCGTCGCCGCCGCCGGGGAACCCGCGCACGTCGATGTTGGGGCCGGCCGTGCCGCTGGTCGATTCCACCCACAGGCCGGGCGTCAGCTTCAGCAGGTCGGCGGTGCCGTTGGGCTGCTGGGCGACGATGTCCTCGGCCTTGATGGTGCTGATGGCGAAGCTGGCGTCCAGCTTTTTCATGCCGTCGCTGCGCGCGGTGCCGGTGACGATGATTTCCTGCAGTTCCTCCACGGCGCCGTTGCCCGCCGCCTGCGGCGCCGGTGTGGTGTTCGCGGCTGTGGTGGTCGCCGTTTGCGCCAGGCCCACGGCCGGCATCAGCAGGGCGGCCAACGCGACGCCGCCCAACAACGCACCTATCCTGTGAGGATATGACATTCTTCCCTCCCCTTATGTCTTGGTGTGACCCGTGACTTGGACTGGCTCGCCCCGTCGCGCCCTGACCCAAGGCTTCTTATCGGGATGGCGCGTCCTTGAGGGATCGCCTGCCACCCTTGCTTGAATGACGCTTCGATAACATCGGATGACATCGATAACAAGACATCGATATCATTTTGCCGGTGACGGCCGGGAAGGGGGTGTGGACCCGTCCCGCACGTCTGTATCCGTTGCTGCGATTGCGCTTCGCAAGCGCAGCAAGCTGGCCGAGAACGGCGACCCCTATCTTAAATCCTTGGCATTTCAGGCCCTCGCACCCGGACATCGGGCGGTAGATGCGCCGCTGGTGTTGTTATCGATGTCATTCCCTGCTACGCCTACAGCGGTGGCGACACAGCCGACTGGTGCGGTGCGGCGTCCCAGAACCCTTTCCCGGTATAGGGGATTCTATGGGCTGGAACGTCCATCCCAGGGGAAGGGATGGCGCGACTCGGGTTCCCGCGCAGCAGCCCCGGCTTGGCAAGCGGTGCCCGGCTATGGAACAGTCTTCCGCAGGTGTGCCCCTCCACCGGCCTCCCGTCTTTCCTGGTTTCGGAACCGCTTATGAGCCCGCGCCCCGCCAAATCAGCCCGCCCGGCGCCGCCATCCCCATCCCCGGCCCCGGCCCCGGCACCGGCCCCAACCCTGCCGGATGGGGACGCCGCGGACGGTGGCCTGCAGGCGGACGCCGGTCGGCTGACCATGGCCGACCTGGCGGCCAAGGCGCAGGTGTCCATCATCACCGTGTCGCGGGCCCTGCGCGACAGCCCCGCCGTGCGCGAGGATACGCGCCGCCGCATCCAGGAACTGGCGCGTGAGATGGGCTATCGCTTCAACGCCACGGCGCGGAACCTGCGCCTGCAGCGCAGCCACACCATCGCCGTGGTGGTGGACATGACGCCGTCGCCCGAGCGCCCCATGTCCGGCCCCTTCCCCTTGGACCTGCTGGGCGGCATCTGCCAGGAACTGACGGTCGCGGGGTACAACGTGCTGCTGACCACCGGGCCGTCACAGCCGGCGGCGGCGGTGCAGGCGGCCGATGGCGCCATCCTGCTGGGCCAGGGGGCGGACGATACCGCCGTGCGCCAACTGCTGCCTATGGGCGTGCCGCTGGTGGTGTGGGGTGCGCCGCAGCCCGACATGGGTTCAGGGGCCACGGCGCCCGTCTTCGTGGGCAGCGACAACCACCAGGGCGGGGCGCTGGCCGCCGCCCGCTTGCTTGAGACGGGACGCCGCCGCCTGGTCTTCCTGGGTGACACCCACCACCGCGAGAACGCGGAACGCCTGCACGGCTTCACCCAGACGTTGGCCGCCGCCGGGGCGGCGCTGGTGGCGCTGGCGCCCTGCGACTTCACCTTCAACGCCGGCGTGGCGGCGGTGCGGGGCCTGCTGGCCACTACCCCGGGCGGTTTCGACGGCATCTTCGCCTGCAGCGACGCCATCGCGCTGGGCGCCATGCGTGCCCTGACGGAGGCGAAGCTGACCGTGCCGGACGACGTGTCCGTCATCGGCTATGACGACACCCCCATGGCCGCCTTCAACACCCCGGCCCTGACCTCGGTCCACCAGAACTGGACGGAGGGCGGGGTGCGCCTGGCGCAGAGCGTGCTGGCGCTCATCAACGGGGAGCGGCCGGGGTCGCTGATCCTGCCGACGCGGCTGGTGGTCAGGGCGACGTGACGCGTGTTCCTCAGGCGCCGGCAGGCGCGTCCGCGCCATTGGCTGTCCTCGGTTTCCAGTCCGCTGACGCTCCCCGGAAACCTCCGGCGGCCCCGGTCGGGGCCTAACAGGCGATGAGTGGTTCATCGCCTGTGGAACGTTATTTGGGAACCGTAGGACCTCAATAAACATCCCGCCGATACCGCCCCTCGGCCCCCAGGGCGTCCAGGCGGTCGCGGCCCAGGATGGCTTCCAGCGCGCGGTCCACGCCCGGCGCCATGCCTTCCAGGCTGCCGCAGACATAGATGGCGGCGCCCCGGTCCACCCATGCCCGCACCGTGTCGCCCTGGGCCGCCAGGCGATCCTGGACATAACCCTGGCCGTCGCGGGAATAAACCAGGTCGACGCGGGCCAGGGTGCCGTCCGCCTGCCAGGCCGCGATCTCTTCGGCATGCCAGGCGTCGGTGGCGGCATGCCGCTCCCCGAACAGCAGCCAGGCGTCGCCCAGGCCCAGGGCCCGGCGGTGCTTCAGGTGGCCGCGCAGGCCGGCCAGGCCGGTGCCCGCGCCGATCAGGATCATTGGCGTCGGATGGGGCGCCGAATGGGGCGCCGAATGGGGCACCGGGCCGGCCGGGGCGTGGAAGCCGGGGTTGGCGCGCAGGCGCATCCGCACCTCGCCCCCCAGCGCCGCGCCGGCCGTCAGCCAGCCGGAACCCAGGCCCAGCGTGCCGTCGGGGCGCGTCTGCTGGCGCACCAGCAATTCCACGCGGCCCTCCGCCGGCAGGCTGGCGATGGAATAGTCGCGGTGGTGGGCGCCGGTGTCGTTGCCGGGCAGGATTTGCGCGATGTCGCCGGCGGCCCAGACGGGCATGGGATGGTCCAGCGGTTCCAGCGACAGGTGATAGGCGGGGCCGCCCGGGCTGCCGGGGTTCAGCAGGCGGCGCTCCGCCAGGCGCCAGCGGCCATAGGCTTCCGGCGTCCAGTCGGGTGCCATGCTGGCGCCAATGCCGCGCAGCTGCTCCTGCCACTGGCGCAGGGCGTCCGCGTCGGTGTCGTCCACCAGCACCGGGGCGAACAGGCGGGTGGCGCCGCTCTCGCCCAGCCAGCGGTCCACCGCGCGGCCAAAGCCGCAGAAGGTCTCATACTGCCGGTCGCCCAGGGCCAGCACGGCGAAGTCCACCCCGGCCAGATCGGCGGGGGCCGCCATGCGCTTCCTGGCGAAGGCGCGGGCGTCGTCCGGCGGCTCCCCCTCGCCATAGGTGCTGGCCACCACCAGCAGGCGGCCGCGCAGGGCCGTCAGGTCCAGCTTGGCCAGGGGCAGCACCTGGGGCGTCCGGCCGCCATCGCGCAGCACGCCGGCGGTGTGCCAGGCCAATTGCTCCGCCGTGCCTGTCTGGCTGGCATAGGCGATGGTCAGGGTGGTGTCGGCGGCGGCGAACGCCAGCGGACCTGCGGTCCCATCCAGGGCCCCAACCTGCATCCCGGTGCGCGCTACCCGCGCCGCCTTCTTCTTGCGGCGGCGGTCCAGGTACATCAGCAGGCCGGTGATGGCGAACAGGGGCATGGCCGCCGCCGCCGCCATGAACACCACGGCGCCCCCGGTGCCGAAATAGGTGCCCCGGTGCAGGGTCAGCACCCCGGCCAGCAGCCGGGCGCCCAGCGCCTTGTCGGCGAAATGGCTTTCCGAGGTCACCGCCCCGGTGGCGCCGTCCAGCGCCATTTCATCGAACGGCTGGTCCGCCGGCGCGCCCACGGGGCGATAGCGCACGCGCACCGGGGCACCCGGCTTGCCCGGCACGCTCACCAGCGCCGTGGCGTACCGGTCCCCCTCCCGCGCCAGGAAGGCGGCCCAGGCGGTGTCGATGGAAACGGGTGCCACCTCGCCGGTGCCCCCCATGGCGCCGCCACCCCCCCGCTTGCCCCCGCCCTTTTCCCCCCGGGGGCCTTCCTCCCGCGCCGGCAGCGGCTGCCCGGTCAGCAGGCGGGTGGCGCCGTCGCGATACCAGTCATAGGACCACCACAGCCCGGTCAGGCCGATGACCAGATAGACCAGCAGCACCCAGGTGCCGATGACGGCATGCAGTGACCACAGGAAGGCGCGGCCCTTGGCCCCCGTGTCCAGCGCCAGCCAGGCCCGCGCGTCCAGCGGCCGGCGGGGCCAGCGCAGGTACAGGCCCGAGGCGCAGAAGAACAGCAGGGCCATGACCGCTGCCCCCGTGATCTGCCGGCCCATGCCGTCGCCGTTGCCGGGCAGGGCCAGCCAGCGGTGCAGCCGCCGGACGAAGGCGAAGAACTCCTCCCCCGTGGCGCGGCCCAGCACCGTGCCGTCATAGGGGTCGACATAGGCGCGCTCCCCCCGGTTGCCACCCATCCCGCCGGCGAACAGCACGCGCGCCGCCTCATCCGTGCGGGCGGACAGGAACACCGCCTCCACCCGCGTCTCCGGCCGCTGCGCCCGCACCTGGGCCAGCAGCGCGTCGGGCGTCAGCACCGGCGCCGCGCGCGGCGCCACCGTGACCACGCCGGGGCTCAAGGCCCGCATGATCTGGTCCTCGAAGCTCATGGTGGCGCCGGTGATGCCCATGAGCGCCAGGACGAAGCCCAGCGTGATGCCCAGCAGCCAGTGCAGTTGATAGACCACCCACCGCCCGGTGATCCCGCCCGCCCGGTTGGCGCCCCCGCCGAACAATCGCCCCACCTCGATGGCCGCGCGGCTGCTCTGGCTGGCCCCGGCATCGCCGCCGGCCTGGTCTCTGGTCACGCTGGTCACGGTCACGTCCCCCGGGCGACGTCCCACCGCCCGCTATTGCAAATCACTCGCAACTCTTATAGCGGGCGGACGGAGGGTTGGGAAGGGGCGTTGGGTGGGGGTAAGCCGCTGTTCACCACGGCCAAAGCGCATTGCTGGCGCTAAACCAGAAATTATATGATATCCGATATTAAAATTGAGCGAGATTTAGATCCCGAAATTAAGAGTGCGATTCTGTTCGGTGTAACGCGGCCCAATTGTGAATTTCTCCATATCAAGATCAGGATTTGGCATGGAAGTAGTGAAGATGATTTGATGGGGAAGCCGAGCTTTCTGGGATAGGTTGACGATGATCTTTTGAAAATTGTGACTGCGCTGCTGTTCCATACCTTTGTCTTCGACATTGTCCATTAGCACGAGGCGTGGGTGCCAGAAGTTCTCGTCCTCCGCAGCCGCGCCGAGCAGTGCGAGAATCGCGGCATTCTTTAGGACGACATTGCTGCTCTCGGCGAAGTTCATCTTGCCATCGACCAGAACCGCATCATCGGCAAAATCGACCGTCACCATCCCTGGATCAGTGAATTCCTCCTGCCGCTTCAGGTCCTGCTTGAGAAGTGACTTGGCCCGGGCGCTAACCATGCTCATCGCTTCGCTGATGCGTCCGTAGCTAGCAGAACTGAGGCGCGTAATCACTGTATTCAGACGATCGACTTCATTATTGGCCGCATCTCGTTCCGCAATCAGCTTGGCGACGCGCTCGGCAAGTTCGCGGATGGAGCCTAGATAGGTGATCTCCTGCCCGATTTGACCAATTCGATTGTTGAGCTCCGCGAGCTTGGCGTCTCTTGGCGATCCGGCAAGTTCGAAGGCGGAGCGGAACTCGAGGTTCCGCCTACGCAGTTCATGTCGCGCGCTCTTTAGCTCCGCGCCGTCTTTCTGGCGCTCCGCCTCTTTTGCTTCGAGAATTTGACGGGACTCGCGCAGCTGCATCGAGATGTCGAGCTTGATCTCCAGGTAGCGCGCGCCCTCGCGCTCGGGGTCGACAGGCTTCGAACACAACACGCACTGCGACGTTCCGGTATGACCCTCGAGTGGCTCCAGGCACGCGGGGCAGTATGCAAAGTCGATTGATCCTAGGACGCCGGCAATCGACGAGGAGGCGTTGACCTTCTCCATAGTCTGCTCAAGATAGTCCAAAAACGTATTCAGATCGGAAATTTCGAGTTCGAGCTTTTCGACGCTTTCTTCGAGCTGCCGGACTTCGCTTCGGGCACGACGAATGTCTCGAAGGGCTTGGTTGCGGCGATCTTCGAATTCCTTATCGACATCGCCGGGAGCGGCTTCGTCAACTGCTGCGATCTGCTCGATGACGCGATCACGCTCTTGCTCGAGCGCGGTGATGCGGCCGGCGAGTTCAACCGCGTTCATCGAGCCATATTGACCTGGGATGGCAGCGAGCAGCGAAGTGAGCTTCGCTTGGCGGTCTTCAAGAACCTTTTTGGCGTTGCGAAGCTCAAGCTGGGCAACATAGAGGTCATAGGTATTAGCACCCAAAAGCAAATCGCCGACAGCGGTCCGCATGTTGCTTGTGTCGAAGCGTTCGAAGCGGAACAGTCGGGGCGCGGGCGTGCGCTGGTCAGAATATAGCAAGCGCAGGATCTGATGCGCCGTGACGTTGCCGCCTTCGATTGTCGGTGCCTCAGGAATGCCGCAGGCCCGGAACAGCACCTGTGAGAAGCCGAGTTGCTTGTCGGTATTGCGTCGGATTGGATAACGCTCCCAGCCTTCGATCGGGCTGTTGATTGCGTTTGCCATCGGGCCGAAAAATACGGTTATCGGTTCCTGCTTGGTTCCGATTAACCGGCGCAGCGTCAAGGGCCCTGAGGTAGTCGCGACTTCCGCACGAACTTCGGTGCAGAGACTGGCCTTTTCCTTCCACTCGTCGAATTCGCCGCCGAGCACGTAAAAGATGAAATCAGCAATTGTTGACTTGCCAGAGCCATTATCGCCGCGGATGATGTTCACGCCCTGATGGAATTGCTGGTCGTACACCGGACGGGCGTGCGAAAAGATGCACAGGCGTTTGAGAGTGAGAAGGCTGAAGCTCATGTGCCTGGTCTCCGCAAGCTAGTGGCAAGGCGAAGCTCTCCAGGCACGCCTGCGCCGATTCCCGCGAAGGCGTTCGTCAGGAAGCCGACAACGCGGCGTTCGTCCGAGCTCATGACGACCGTATCACCAACTTGGGCGAGTTTTTCGTCAGCGACGACCTTACCGGCTCTTAACGCCTCAAGGGCCACGAAACCCTTGCCGACCAGGGTGCGCAGCGCTTCCTTTTGCACCGGCTCCATCTTGGCGAAAAGCATCTGGGGAGAGGGGAAACTCAGGAATCCCTTCTCGGGTTTCACGATTGACAATGCCTGGAATTCCTTGCGGATCTCCAAGGGCATATGCGTTTTATGCAGTAGCGGCGGATTGGCTAAATAGAAGTCCGAGATATAAAGTCGCTCTAAGGTTAGATCCTGGTTGGGCCAAGCTATCAGCAAGCCGAGCATACGCCTAACCGTGTCGTAAACGTCAAGTTGCGGATACCATAAGCGCAGTTTCATTCTGGGTCCCATCGCAGATGGCACTGTTCTGTGAGAAAATACATGGCATCAATTACGGTTTTGGCGCGCAACCTATGGCTGCTCCCATATTTGTTAACCAAGGCGTCGACTACTTCGATCTGAATTGCGTTTGATATTGCTTTATCCGAGGCACCCTTGCAGATCTGTGCGAGGTAGACATGCGTCTCGAAACGCTGCTGCACTTCACTGAGAAGATTGTCGTTCGCTTCCCTGGCTGCCGCGTGTAAGCCAAGCTTCATATAGGATTGCGCGAACTTGTTCTGCGCCTCATTGGCGATGCGATATTCGTGCTCGCGGTTCGCAGCGGCTAGCTTCTCAAGCAGGTCACGTCGATCCGTGGACTTGGTGCTATAGTCCTCGGTTGCAAAGAAAGCGTCGGGCTCGTTCCCGGCGGCCAGGCTAGCCGGTTGCGGACAGCCATCTGCCAATTTCTTGAGATGGCGCAGAACGCTGCGATAAATCGGTGCGTTGCGATCTACTGGCTTACAAATCGTCGCATGGTCTGCGTCAATCGGTATTGGGTTGACACCACCAACGCCAGGATCCGCGCTCTCTTTGGTGACGACATGCACGCCCTTGGTCTTAAACATCTCATAGTAAGCGATAGTCGCAATTCCCTGCTTGCTGGCTAGCGTCCGGTAGAATTGGTTGAGCTCGTCTAGCAGCGTGCTGCCTGCTTTCAGTGTCTCGATGTTCTTCGAGATTAACTTGGTCGCGACGAAGCCGAGCACCGACGCGAGGCTCGAACCGGAATGGGGGGTGGCCAAAAATGCGACGAATTTGATGCTTTTGGCAATTTCCTGCCAGTCGGGATCTTCGGATTCCAAGCCAGTGCGAATGATTTGCTTAGCCAGAAGGCCGCCGAGGCTATGCGCGATCACAGCGATCGGGCGCGACCCGAAATTCTGCCCGGCGAGATATTCAAGTACGGCCTTCGCGCGTTCGTAGAGCGACATGCTCTCCTCGATCCATTTCGCGAAAAGCTCTGCCGGATATCCGAGTGCATATACGTTTGCCATCCCGACATCCTGCGCGACCCATAGGGGCCAATACGCATCGGCGGGATCGGTTGCGGTTGCGCAGGTCCATGTCCCCTTCGGATTCCCCGAGAGCCCATGGATGAAGATCACATCGAAAGACCCCGTGCCTCCTGCGATCAGTTCAAATGTGAAAGATGACATCCTGCCAACGCAACCTTGAACTATCTAGCCGCTTACCTCTCCGATAATATCGCGTAATAGGCGGCATATAGAAAGTAAATTCTCGCTTGTGGGCCGCTCACCTTGCCGTGACAAGCATGTTAATTGACTGGCTGGCGAATCGCAGTCTTTGGAACCGGCACCGCTAGCGCAGAATGACGGAGATGGGCGCAAAGCTGACAGAGGCGGCATTTTCAAACCATAATGTCAGGACAGTCGCTTTCCGCATAAAAATTGGGTGAAGCTTTGCTCAGGAAATGCAGCTAGCTTACCTGAGCATTGCCGGCCCGCGCCTAGCCCACTATTCTCACCTTATGCGTCCCCCACAGGGGGCTTGTGGGCTGCTGCCGGCGCCGACCCGCTTTCTTCACCTTATGATCAGTCGGAGTTTCACGGTCGGCGCACCATCGCGCGTATCGCCGCTCCTTCACGTTCAAATCCCCCAACCTGTTTAGGCGGGACTGAGCCAGTCCTCCGACAGCAGGCCATCCACACGGCGGAACTCGTCGAGATTTCCTGTGATCACGACAAGGCCCAGGCTGCGTGCATGTCCGGCGATCATCAGGTCGTAGGGGCCGATGACGCGGCCCTTTTGTTCGAGGTCGGCGCGAATGTTGCCGTAGTGCGCCGCTGCCCGCTCATTGAACGGCAGGACCTCCAGCCGTGCCGCAAACGCCTCGACCTGGTTTCGGGTCTCGATCGGCTTGGCGGATTTCTCCGCGTCATAGAGCAATTCGGCCAGTGTCACGGAGGAGATGCAGAGCGAGGCCGCTTCAGCGTTAAACCGCTCCCTAAGCCCGGCGGGGCGATCCCGGAGGACGCGGATGCACAAATTGGTGTCGAGCATGAAGCGCAGCATGTCAGAAGCTTTCACGCTCCTGCAGGGCGGGCTGTTCCCGGTCGGGCAGGTCAACGCCGGGTTCCGCGAAGAAATCGTCCCATACCGCCGCCGCTGGAACGATGATGCGCCGCGGCCCATCACGAATGATCGTCACCTCTCGCACACCGTCAGGAAACGCAACGTCCCTGGGCAAACGCAAGGCCTGTGAGCGGTTGCTCAGGAAAAGGGTCGTCGTCCTGGTCATAAGCATCCTCGCCGCCGGGATATACAAACTGTATATCCTTGGTCCGGATATGTCAAATGGATATACGTCCAGCCTTGCGGCGGCCTGGATTGGGACGCCGGGTCGCTGACCGCCCCAATCTTCCCGCATGTGCTCCCCCAAATGGGGAGCACACGACGGGAAGCGGGCGTGCCGCTCAGCGCAGGCCGCCGCTGGCGGTCAGGCGTTCGCCGGTCAGCCAGCGGGCGTCGTCGGAGGCGAGGAAGACGGCGATGGCCGCGATGTCGTCCGGCTGGCCCGTGCGGCCCAGCGGGGTCTGCGCCACGATGCCTTGCTCGAAGTCGGAGCCGACGAACCCGGCGGTGTGCGTGCCTTCGGTCTCGACGATGCCGGGATTGATGGCGTTGACGCGGATTTTGCGCGGGCCCAGTTCATTGGCCAGCACGCCGGTGATGGCGTCCACCGCGCCCTTGGTCCCGGTATAGACGGCCGAGTTCGGCACGAACAGGCTGGTGACGGCGGAGGAGATGTTGATGACGCTGCCCCCTTCGCCCAGGTGCTTGGCGGCCGCCTGGGTGGTCAGCAGCAGGCCCAGCACGTTGACGTCGAAGATGCGGCGGTAGTGTTCCTCCGTCACCTCCCCGATGGCGGCGAATTCGTAAACGCCGGAGTTGTTGACCAGGATGTCCAGGCGGCCGAATTCCTTGACCGCCGCGTCGATCAGGCCGTGTGCCTGGTCCGCCTTGGTGACGTCACCCTGCACGGCGATGGCCTTGCCGCCCGCCGCCGTGATCGCCTGGACCACCGCGTCCGCGCCGGCCTTGCTGGATGCGTAATTGACCACCACGGCGGCCCCTTCCGCCGCCAGCGCCTTGGCGATGCCGGCACCGATGCCCTTGGAGGCGCCGGTCACCACGGCGACCTTACCGCTAAGCTTTCCCATGTTTTCCGTTCCCTTCGGTTTCGGGGATGGCCGGAGGATGCCGGCATAGTCCCATAGTTCGGAATATCGGAACTATTGAAGCTGGCAACAAGCCCCCTCATATTTAAAAAATCATGAGGCCGTTATTCCATCCCGCAGTCGCGGACATGCGACCGGAAGCCATCCTTCACGCCCTGTCCGACCCCGTGCGCGCGGCGATCTTCACCCAGATTTCTGGGCAGGGCTGTGTGCAGGCGTGCTCGGAGGTCGCGATGGTGGGCGACAAGGCCATCCCCAAATCGTCGCTGTCCCACCACATCAAGGTGCTGAGGGAGGCCGGCCTGATCCGGTGCGAGCGGCACGGCGTGGAAATGCGCAACCATTCGCGCTGTTCCGAGGTGGACCAGCGCTTCCCGGGGCTTATGGCGGCGATCCTGAGCGCCTACGCGAAGGCAGGGGCATAGGGAACCCACCACCGCTACCGCGCATCCTCCCGGATCATCGCCGCCGCCCGCTCCGCGATCATCATGGTGGGGGCGGCGGTGTTGCCCGAGGTGATGCGCGGCATGACGGAGGCGTCGGCCACGCGCAGGCCCTGCACGCCGATGACGCGCAGGCGGGCGTCGGTGACGGCGTGCGGATCGTCCTGGGGCCCCATGCGGGCGGTGCCCACGGGGTGGAAGATGGTGGTGCCCACGTCGCCGGCGGCCTGGGCGATATCGGCGTCGCTGCGCAGATGGGCGCCGGGCTTGTATTCCTCCGGCTGGAAGGCGGCCAGCGCCGGGGCCTGGGCGATGCGGCGGGCCAGGCGCAGGCTGTCCACCGCCACGCGCCGGTCCTCCTCCGTCGCCAGGTAGTTGGGCTGGATTACCGGGGCGTCGGCCGGGTCGGGGCCACGGGCGTGGATGCTGCCCCGGCTGGTGGGTCGCAGGTTGCAGACGCTGGCGGTGAAGGCGCCGAAGGGGTGCAGGGTGTCACCGAACTTGTCCAGCGACAGGGGCTGGATGTGGAATTGCAGGTTGGGGGTGGCGTATTCCGGCCCGCTGCGGGTGAAGGCGCCCAGCTGCGACGGCGCCATGGTCAGGGGCCCGCGCCGGCGCAGGGCATAGTCCAGCGCCATCCACGCCCGGCGGGGCAGGGACTGGTACAGCAGGTTCAGGGTGGGCACGCCCGTCACCTTGAAGATGGGGCGCAGTTGCAGGTGGTCCTGCAAATTCTCCCCACCCCCGGCCGGTCGGCGATGACCGCGACACCCAGGTCGCGCACCCGCGCGCCGGCGCCAATGCCGGAGCGCTCCAGCAAGGCCGGCGTCGCCACGGCGCCGGTGGCCACCACCACCTCTCGCCGTGCCACCAAAGTGCGGGCCGCCAGAATCCGGGGGCCGTGCGGGGTGCGCAGGCGCACGCCGGTGGCGCGTGTGCCGTCGAAGGTCAGGCGCTCCGCCAGGGCGCCGGTGATAACGGTCAGGTTGGGGCGGTGGCGCACGGGGTCGAGGAAGGCGCGGGCGGCACTCCACCGCCGGCCTGCCTTCTGGTTCACCTGGAAATAGCCGCAGCCCTCATTGTCGCCCTGGTTGAAATCCTCGGTGCGGGGAATGCCGCACTGACCGGCGGCGTCGATAAAGGCGTCCAGCAGGGCCCAGCGGATGCGGGGGTGGTCCACATGCCACTCGCCCCCGACCCCGTGGAAGGGGCCGGCGCCGGCCACATGGTCCTCCTGCGCCAGGAAGGTGGGCAGCACGTCGTCCCAGCCCCAGCCCGGCAGCCCCATCTGGCGCCAGCCGTCATAGTCGGCGGCCTGGCCGCGCATGTAGATCATGGCGTTGATGGCGGAGCAGCCGCCCAGCACCTTGCCGCGCGGATAGGCCAGGCTGCGGCCGTTCAGGCCGGGCACCGCCTCGGTCTTGAACATCCAGTCGGCGCGGGGGTTGCCGATGGCGAAGAGATAGCCGACGGGGATGTGGAACCAGATCCAGTCGTCCTTGCCGCCGGCCTCCACCAAGGCCACGCGCACGGTGGGATCGGCCGACAGCCGGTTGGTCAGCACGCACCCGGCCGAACCCGCGCCCACGACGATGTAGTCGAAGATGTCGGCGTCTTCGGCGGCGGCGGTGGTCATGCGGGCGGCCCTCCCAGGCGGTTGTTTCCGCCAGTGTCGGCCGCCCGCCGGGTGCCTGGCAAGCGCCGGGGTGTCATCCCCGGCGCTTGCCAGGCACCCGGCGCCGCGGGATCGTCATCACGGCTTCAGGCTTTGGGCCTTCAGCGTCACGGTTTGGGTCTCGCCCAGGGTCAGGGCGTCGCTGCCAAGGGCCACGGTGTAGCTGCCGGCCGCCACCTTCCACTCATGGGCCTGGGCGTCGAAATCGGCCAGCAGGCGCGGGTCGACGGTGACGCTGACCGTCTTCTTCTCGCCCGGCTTCAGGTCCACGCGGCCGAAACCCAACAGGCGGGTGCGCTTCCCCTGCGGGCCCGACACCAGATAGACCTGCCCCACGTCCTGGCCGGGGCGGGCGCCGGTGTTGGTGACGGTGAAGCTGATCTTCATCGCCTCCCCGGCGCGGGTGCCGGCGGCGGCCTTCAGCCCGCCTTGCGCGAAGGTGGTGTAGCTGAGGCCATAGCCGAAGGGGAACAGGGGCGCCAGGCCCTTGGCCGCGTACCAGCGATAGCCGACGTCCGCCTTCTCCGGATAATGGGCGTCGATCAGCTTGGTGCGGTCGCGCTCGTAAAAGCCGGCCAGCTCCGGGCTGGGCAACTGGCTTTCGTCCCGGGGGAAGGTGATGGGCAGGCGGCCCGAGGGGTTGACGTCACCGAACAGGATGTTGGCGATGGCGTGGCCGCCCCGGATGCCGGGATACCAGGCCTCCACCACGCCGGCCACCTTGTCCAGCCACGGCATGGCGACGGGGCCGCCGGTTTCCAGCACGACGATGGTGTTGGGGTTGGCGGCGGCCACGGCGGCGATCACCGCGTCCTGGCCCTGGGGCAAGGTCAGGTCCGGCACGTCCTGGCCCTCGATGTTCCATTGCGTGGCGAAGATGAGGACCACGTCCGCCTGCTTGGCGGCGGCCACGCTTTCGCTGACGTAGCGGCCGTCGGCGAAGAACACGGCGTCCTTGCCGGCCTTGTCCTCGATGGCCTTCAGCGGCGCGTCGGGCTGGTAGACGGCGTCGGAGATGTGGACCAGTTCCCCGGTGCCGCCGATGTGGACGAAGGCGCCGTTCTTGTAATCATGGTTGGGCCCGTCGGCCGCCAGCACCTGGGACGACCCGCCGCCCGACAGCACGCCGGCGTCGGCCAGCCCGCCGATGACGGCGATGCGCTTGCCTTTGGCCAGGGGCAGGACGCCGCCCTTGTTCTTCAGCAGCACGATGCCGTGCTCCGCCACCGTGCGGGTCAGGTCGGCATGGCCCTGGAAGTCGATGGGGCCGGTGGAGGCCTTCACGTCGAACACCCCGGTGGCGAACAGGGAGCGCAGGATGCGCCGCACCATGTCCGACACGCGGGCCGCCGGAATCTGCCCGGCCTCGACCGCCGCCTTCAGCGGCTTGTCGAAGAACACGTCCTTGTCGATCTGCTCGCCCGACTGCTGGTCCAGGCCGTTCATGGCGGCGCTCAGCGCCGGGGTGGCGCCCCAGTCGGACATGACCCAGCCGGGATAGGCCCAGTCGCCCTTCAGCACCTTGTTCAGCAGGAAATCGTTATCGCAGGCCCAGGGGCCGTTGACGCGGTTGTAGGAACACATGACGGAGCCTGGCTTGCCCGCCTCGATGGCCAGCTGGAAGGCCAGCAGATCGCTTTCGCGCAGCGACGCCTCATCGATCACCGCGTTCACGGCGCGGCGGCTGGACTCCTGGCTGTTGATGGCGAAGTGCTTCACCGTCGCCACGATGTGCTGGTCCTGGGTGCCGCGGATGGCCTGGCCCGCCAGCGTGCCGGCCAGCAGCGGATCCTCCCCCAGATATTCGAAGTTGCGGCCGTTGCGGGGCTCACGCGTCAGGTTCACCCCGCCGCCCAGCAGGACGTTGAAGCCCTTGCGCGCCGCCTCGTCCCCCACCATGGCGCCACCCTGGTAGGCCAGCTCCGGGCTCCAGGTCGCGGCGATGGCCAGGCCGGCGGGCAGGCCGGTGGCGCCGTCGGGGCGCAGGCGGTGGGGGGTGGTGACGCCCAGGCTGGCGTCCGTCTCGCGCAGGGCGGGAATGCCCAGGCGCGGCACGCCGGGGATGTAGCCGGCGGACCAGACCACGCCCTCCGGCAGGCGGTCGATCTTGTAGGGCAGGGCCATGATGCCGTGCAGCATGCCGATGCGCTCCTCCAGCGTCATGCGGCTTTCCAGCAGGCGCGCGCGCTCATCCGGCGACAGCTTGGCGTCCATCCACGGGCCGGGCACCGACGGCGTTGGTGGCACGGCGGCGGCGGTGGCCCGCGCCGACATCTCGGCCTCCAGCGGGATTTGGGCCTGGGCCGGGGAAACCAGCGCACCGCCGGCGGCAAGGGCGCAAAGGGCGGCGCCGGCGGCCAGGCGGCCTACCAGACGGCGGAGGGGGGCGCGGGGCATGGGCGATACTCCCTGGATTTTATTGCCGCCGGACGGGCCCGGCGGAGCGTATGACAACCTTGTCATATGGCGCGCACTCTAAGGGTTCGGCTCCGGCCCGCGCAACCGGTTTGTGGGGCGGGCCCAAGGGGACCCAATCGGCGATGTCCGAATGCGCCTCTATGCCGCCCGCCCGCTGTCGGGTTTGGCTGGGGAAACCGTCAGGGGGAAAGAGCCATGGCTGAGATCAGGATATCCGCGGGCATTACCATCCACATCGACGCCGGGAACATCGGCACGCTCACGGGCGGCCCCGGTGGCACCGCGCTGGGCGGCCTGGGTGAGGCGGTGACGACGGCGGAGGCGCCGGACGCCCTGCTGGCCCGTCTGGGCCTGACGGCGCATTTCGCCCGGCTGACCCGGCCCGACGGCTCGCCCCTCTGGGTGCGTGGCTCCTCGGTGTCGCTGGTGCGCCCACCCCTGCCCACGGAAATCCCGCCCGGCGGCACGGCCAAGGCCACGCTGACCGTGGGTGGTGGCCATCAGACGGTGGCGGAGGATGTCGCTGTCGTCGTGGCGGCCGTCAACGCCCATGGCGGGAGTCTTTAACGGCGGCCCCAGCCGCCGGGGCGGTTAGGGGCGGCTATTCGGCGGCGGCGGCGAAGCGGGCGCGATAGGCCGTGGGGCTGGTGCGCAGGCGGGCGCGGAAGTGGTGGCGCAGGGTATCGGCGCCGCCGAATCCACACTCCGCCGCCACCTGCTCCAGCGACAGGGAGGTGGCCTCCAGCAGGGTGCGGGCGCGGCCCAGTCGCTCGGTCAGGATCCAGTCCTTGGGGCTGGTGCCGGCGGCCTCGCGGAAGCGGCGTACCAGGCTGCGCTCGCTCATGCGCGCCTGGGACGCCAGGCGGGCCAGGGTCAAATCCTGGTCCAGGTTGCGGCGGATCCAGTCGAACAGCGCGGACAGGGGGGCGGCCTCATCGGCCAGCGGCGCCTCCACGAACTGCGCCTGGCCACCGTCGCGGTGGGGCGGGATGACCAGGCGGCGGGCCACCTGGTTGGCGATGCGGGCGCCATGGTCGCGGCGCACGATGTGCAGGCACAGGTCCAGGCCGGCGGCGCTGCCGGCGGAGGTCAGCACCGACCCCTCGTCCACATACAGCACGTCGGGTTCCACGCGGATGTCGGGGAACCGCGCCGCCAGGGTTTGGGCATAGCGCCAGTGGGTGGTGGCACGCTTGCCCGCCAGCACGCCGGCCGCCGCCAGGACGAACACGCCGGAACAGATGGACACCAGCCGCGCCCCGCCGGCGTGCGCATGGCGCAGCGCGTCCAGCAGGGCCGGGGGCACCGGCGCGTCCTTGCCGCGCCAGCCGGGAATGATGATGGTGCCGGCGGCGGCCAGGTCGCGCACATCGCCGTCCGCCAATACCTGGATGCCGCCCACCGCGCGCAGGGGGCCGGGTTCCGCGGCGCAGACGCGAAACTGGTACCAGTCCGCCATCTCCGGCCGGGGCAGGCCGAACACCTCCACCGCCACCCCGAACTCGAAAGTGCACAACCCGTCATAGGCCAGCACGGCCACGGTGCGGTTGCGCGGGGGTGTCGGGGCCGGTGGGGCGGAGCGGGGCAGGGTCATGGATGCCATGAAAACACCGGCGCCCCAGGGGGCGCCAGGGGCTGATGGCAGCCTGGCCGGAAATGCCCGCCTATTGGCGGACAGGCGAGGGTGGTTCCTTGCCATCAAATGCATTACATTGTCATGCGAGCAATAAAGGAGGCCCCCATGGCCAGCAATGCCCTGGTGCAAACGCGTATCGATGCGGACGTGAAGGATCGGGCTGCCGCTGTACTGGAAAAAATGGGTCTATCGGTATCGGATGCTGTCCGCATTCTTCTGACGCGAACCGCCAATGAAGGCGCGCTGCCTTTCCTGCTGGCGGATGGCGCCACCCACGATGCCTGGTTTCGCGCGAAGGTGCGACAAGCGCTTGAGGACCCCCGTCCAAGCCTGGATGAAGACGATGTTGAGGACCACTTCGCGTCGCGGCGGGCCATTCTGCGGGACCGGGTCGCCGTGAAAAAGGGTGGTGCATGAAACTGCGCTGGTCGCCCTGGGCGGTCACGGACCGAGAGAGGATTTTCGACTATCTCGCGGAGCGCAATCCGGAGGCGGCCGTAGCGTACGCTGTCATCGACCTCAAGGCTGGGCTCACCGGTCGTCCCCCGCGTCGCTGAACGCATGGCCGCAATGGGCGCAGTGTCTGGGCGGGACCAGGCTGCGGGGTTGGACGGCGATGCCGCAGTGGCCGCAGACGCGGGACGTGGCCAGGGCCACGGCCGCGATGGCGCCCATCAACAATAATCCGGGCCAGGCGTGGGCCAGGCCCACGTTCAGCAGCAGCGCGGCGCCCAGCAGGACGACGATCACCGCGCAGTAATAGGGCAGGATGGCGCGCCGCACGGCGGGCTCCCCCGGCACATGAAACAGCACGAAGCCGAAGCCCAGGGTGAACAACGCCCCCAGGATCAGCAACAGCAGGGCCAGGCTGGGCAAGGAATGGGCGTGAACCACGAAAACCTCCCATCCGGGTGGCCCCATGATGATCGAGGCCCACCCGCGATGAGGGCATTTTAAGGCAAGCCTGCCACCTGGTGACGCAGGACTGTGTGGTCCGAGCCCTGCGTACGATGCGTGGGTCAGTCCTGGTGGGCCTCCGCCTGCATCACCGCCAATTCGTTGCCCGAGGGGTCGGTGAAGTGGAAGCGGCGGCCACCGGGGAAGCTGAAGATGGGGCGGACGATGGTGCCGCCCGCGGCGGTGACGGCGGCCAACGCCGCTTCCAGCGCCTCCACCTGGATCACCGTCAGGGGCGCCTTGGTCGCCTCCGCCGCGTCGGCCTGCAGGCCGATGTCCACGTCGCCGGTCATGGTGCAGGCGTAGGTGGGGCCGAAGCCGGTCAGCGACCAGCCGAAGGCCTGTTCATAAAAGCTCTGCGACGTGGCCAGGTCGCGGGTGGGCAGTTCGATGTAATTGGGCCGGGCCATGGGATGTGCCTTCCTGTCGGCGGTTGTCGTTGATGGCGGAGCCTTAGCCCAGGTTGATGACAGCCGCTGTCAGCAGGATGTTGGCTGGAACCGCCCGCCTTTTGGCGGGGGTGCCCCTGGCGGCCGGGCGCCGCATAGGGGACAAAGGGCCATCGCCGCCGTTTGACAGGAGACCCCGCCATGGCCGACCCCGCTCCCATTTCCGCCGGCCCCTCCGTCGTCGCCAAGACGCCCGCCGCCGCGCCGGACGACGCCGTGGCGCATTTCGCCGCCAAGCTGGCGTTTGAGACCGATTGCGCCGACGTCTGGTACGCCACGACCCAGGAGACCAAAGACTTCGTGCTGCTGGACGTCCGCACCCCGGCCCTGTTCGCGGCGGGCCATGTGCCGGGCGCCGTCAACATCCCGACCCGGCAGTTGACCGAGGCACGGCTGGCGGACTACCCGGCGGACACCTTGTTCATCGTCTACTGCGCCGGCCCGCACTGCAATGGTTCCACCAAGGCGGCGCTGAAGCTGGCGCGCCTGGGCCGACCGGTGAAGGAAATGATCGGCGGCCTGACCGGTTGGATCGACGAGGGCCTGGGCCTGGCGCGCGGCTAGTGGGATCTGATCAGGCTTCAGATCAGGGCCTTGGCCATTTCCGTGGTCGGGGCCCATCCCGCCTGCTCATACAACGGGCGGCCGGCGGCCGTGGCGTGCAGGACGGCATAGGTGATGCCGCGCTCACGGAACGCCGCCTCCGCCAAGGTCATCAGGCGCCGGGCCAGGCCTTGGCGCCGATGGCCAGGCTCGACATAGACGTTCAGGACATAGCCCCGCCGCGCTTCCTCCGGATGTGCCGGGTGGGGCGGCCAGTCGAGTTCCATCAGGCCTATGCCGGCCACGACCGCGCCCTCGGCGTCGACCAAGGCGAACCCGAAGTACCGTCCATCGGCCAAGCGGGGTGCCAGCCAGGCGCGAAAGGGTGCTGTCATGGCCGTGATGGCGGCCTCCGGCCGGCCGGAGTCACGGAACATGGCGGCGCGGTGCCGGCATACCAGGTCCAGATCGTCCGGTGTCAGTGGGCGGTGCGTCAGCGCCATGGGGCTTCCCCGTCGTTTCGGGGAACCCTTGTAGGGAGGAACGCACCGCTTGACCAGATCAGGCGGCGCGCACCCCGCCCAGGAAGCCCGCCACGTCGCTCTTCAGCCGCTCCGCCCTGTCGGTCATGGACGTGGCCGCCTGGCGCAGGTCCCCGGCCACGGTGGTCGACTGTTCCACCGCCTCGCGCACCTCATCGATGCTGGCGGTGATCTGGTGGGTGGACGCGGCCACCTCCTGCACGTTGCGGGCGATTTCCTGCGTGGCGGCCCCTTGTTCCTCCACCGCCGCGGCGATGCCGGAGGTGATGCCCCCCATGGTGTGGATGACGTCGGAAATGGCGCGCACGCCGTCCACGGCGCTGCGCGTCACCGCCTGGATCTCGTTGATCTGGCGGGTAATGTCCTCGGTCGCCTGCGCCGTTTGGTTGGCCAGGTGCTTCACCTCGGACGCCACCACGGCGAAGCCCTTGCCCGCCTCGCCGGCGCGGGCGGCCTCGATGGTGGCGTTCAGCGCCAGCAGGTTGGTCTGGCTGGCGATGGCGGTGATCAGGCCCACGATCTCCCCGATCTTGGCGCTGGCGGCGGCCAGCGCGGCGATGGCGTGGTCCGTCTCCTCCGCCTTGGCCATCGCCTCGTTGGCGATGGTGGTGGACTGGGCCATCTGGCGGCTGATCTCGGCGATGGAGGCGGACAGTTCCTCGGCCGCCGCGGCCACGGTGTTGATGCCGTTGGACGCCGTCTGGGCGGCGCTGGCGACGGTGGACGCCTGCCGGCTGGATTGCTGTGCCGTTTCCGTCATGGTGGCGGACGTTGCGGCCAGGTGGCCGGCCGCTTCCTCAACGGCGTTCAGGCCGGCGCTGGCGCGGCTGTCGAAGGTGCGGCACAGGCCATCCACCGCCAGGGCGCGGTCCAGGGCCGCCTGCCGGGCGGCGGCGGCCTCGCGTTCGGCGGCGCGGGCCTGGGCGGCGTTGTCGCGCAGCACGGTCAGGGCGGTGGCCATGGCACCCACCTCGTCCTGCACGCGGGGCGCGGCGATCACCACCTCCAGATCACCTTCCGCCAGGCGGGTGATGGCCTGGGTCAGGCCCTTGATGGGCAGGGTCACGCGCCGGCGCAACACCCAGGCCACCAGGGCGGTGATGGCGGCCACGAAGGCCAGGGTCAGGGCGCCCAGCAACAGCTGCACGCGCGCGTCGCTCAAGGCTTCCTCATTCATGTCCCGGGCGGTTTCCAGGGCCCGGTCGCGCAGGATCAGCGCGTTGTCCAGCATGGGGCTGGTCCAGGCCCGCCAGGCGGCGTTGTCCATGGGGCTGGGGCTGCCGGTGCGTGCCGCTTCCAGGATGGCTTGGTAGCGCGGCTCCCCCTCCTTCATCAGGGTGTTTTCCTCGGTCGCCAGCGCCTCGGCCAGCTTGGCGGGGCTGCCCAGGTTGGCGACGGCCTGCTTTTGCAGGCGCCACAGGGTGGCGACCTGGCCGGTCAGCTGTGTCGCGGTTTGGAGGCGTTTGGCATCCAGCGTCTGCCCCGACTGGAACAGGCTGAGGATGGCGGAGCGGGTTCCGGCCGCGGCGCGCAGATCCTGGGCCATGGCGGCGATCTGCAAGGGAACGGTCAGGTCGGCCGATGCCGCGGCGGTGCGGCGGAAGGCCAGGTCAGCGGCGTGGTCGACGGCGGTGGCGGTGGCGGCGATGCCATCCTGCATGCGGCCGGCCGCGTCTGCGGGCCGGTCGGCCTTGGTCTGGGCCGTGGCGGCCTTGGCACCCGCCCGCGTGTCCGCCAGCAGCTTTTCCGCCTGCGCCAGGCCAGCAAGGTCCAGGTGCGCCGCCGTCGTGACGGCGCGCGCCTCCGCCAGGGCGGCGTCCGTGGCCGCCATCGCCTTGGCTTGCGCGCTGCCGGGGCCGGTGTCCGCTGACCCCTCGGCGCTGAAGGCGGCATTCCAGGCGCTGCGTTCCGACGCCAACAGCGCGCCCAACTTCAAGGTCTGGCCATAGGCGGCCAAGTAGCGTCCTGCGGACGCTTGGGCCGCGAGGTCGCGGGCGGCGACGAAGGCGATGATGCCGGACAAGGCGACGGCCAAGGCGGCGATGCCGCCAATACCGGACAAGACGGTCTTGCTGATATTCATTGGGTACCTTCTGGCTGGCCTTTACGGGACAGAGGGTGCTTCCACTGAAAGTAGCGTTAAAGTGCCAAGGTTAAGGATGTGTGAACGGGCCGGGGTGTGCTGGCCTTTGCCGCCCCTTTATTGGCGGCCTCGCACAACGTTTACTGCCAAAGATAATCCCGAAGTTCCAATTCTGACGATGCCCACCGATCGCGGCTTACGTATAGTGGTCATTGGTATATAGCTAAGGGCGACAGCTTGAGCGTGGAAGAGGCAAGCGTGACCCGGTCAGTATCGGAGACGGAGCGCATCCGGGCGCTGGAGCATCAGGTGGAGCGCCTGGGCGAGGTGGTGCTGACCCAGTCCCTGCTGGCCGATTCCGAATTGGACCTGGGTGCCTTTATGCAGACGGTGGTGGACCGGCTGCAGCGCCTGACCGGCGCCAAGGGCGCCGTGGTCGAGCTGGCCGAGGGCGAGGACATGGTCTATCGCGCCGCCAGCGGCGCCGTTTCCCGGTTCGTCGGCGTGCGCCTGAAGCGCAAGGGCAGTCTTTCCGGCTATTGCGTCGAGACCGCCAGGGTCCTGATGTGCGCGGACAGCGAAACCGATGAGCGTGTGGACCGTGCCGCCTGCCGCACGGTGGGTGTCCGTTCCATGGTCTGCGCGCCGCTGTTCGAGGCGGGGCGCGCGGTCGGGGTGCTGAAGGTCATGGGCACGGAACCCAACGCCTTTTCCTCGGACGATGTCGCCCTGCTGCAGATGATGGCCAAGGCCCTGGGCGGGGCGCTGGGCAAGCAGCTCAGTTTCCATGAAAAGCAACTCCTGCTGGAGGAGCGGACGGCCACCATCGCCCGTCTCGAGGTTGAGGTGGCGGAACGCCGCCGCGCCGAGGCGGCGCTGCAGGCCCAGGCGCTGGAAATGGCGACCTTGGCGGAGCAGCGCGACCACGCCCGCTTGGCGGCGGAGGCGGCCAGCCGCGCCAAATCCGAATTCCTGGCCAACATGAGCCACGAGATCCGCACGCCCATGAACGGGGTGCTGGGCATGGCGCAGTTGATCCTGGACACCAAGCTGGACAGCGAACAGCGCATGTTGGCCGCCGCTATCCACGACAGCGGCGAGATGCTGCTGTCCATTCTCAATGACATCCTGGACGTCTCCAAGCTCGAGGCCGGCAAGGTCGATCTGGAGGAGATCGACTTTTCCATGGATGAACTGGCCGATGGCGTCGCCATGCTGCTGTCGCCCAAGGCGGCGGAAAAGGGCCTGGACCTCGTCTGCTACGTCGAGGACGCGGCCCACGGCGCCTATCGCGGCGACCCGACCCGTGTGCGCCAGGTCCTGACCAATCTGGTTGCCAACGCCATCAAGTTCACCAGCCGCGGCTCCGTCGCCATCGAGATTGGCGTGGAGCCCAGTGCTTCCGCCGACACCGAGGGCCGGCGCCGCCTTCGTATCGCCGTCAGCGACACCGGCATCGGCATTCCACCGGAACAGCGCGCCCGCCTGTTCCAGAAGTTCAACCAGGCGGACAGCTCCATCACCCGTCGTTTCGGGGGCACCGGCCTGGGCTTGTCCATCTGCCGCCAATTGGTGGAACTGATGGGCGGCGACATCGGGGTGGACAGTGAGCCCGGTGCTGGCAGCACCTTCTGGTTCGTGGTGCCCCTGCGCCCAGTGGCGGCCACGCTGGTGGATCGTCATACCCTGGTGGATGGCATCAAGGGCCTGCGGGTGCTGGTCGTGGACGACATCCCCCTGCACCAGAAAATCCTGAAGCGCGCCTTCAGCGACCTGGGTTTGGTGGTCAGCTTGGCCGATGGGGCCGCGTCCGCCCTTGAGGCGCTGGAGCGGAGCTGGGCGGAAGGCCGTCCGCCGGATCTGGTGTTGCTGGATTTCGCCATGGCCGACGTGCGGGGCGACGTTCTGGGCCAGCGTATCCGCAATGACAGCCGGTTTGCCGAGACGAAGCTGGTCCTCATCTCCTCCTTCGGGGTGATCGACCGGGGCAGCGCGGACGTCGATGTCTTCGCCGCAGTGCTGGCCAAGCCGGTACGGCGCCAAACCCTGCTGGACGTTCTAAGCCGCCTGTTCCTGAGCCAGGTGGCGGCGGGACCCGGCAAGGAGGCGGGGAGCGACGGGGACGCCCCGGCCGCGGCAACCGGTGCCACGGGCCGCCGCGTGCTGCTGGTGGAGGACAACCAGATCAACCAGCAGGTCGCCCTGCTGATGCTGCGCAAGGAAGGGTACGACGTCACCCTGGCGGAGGATGGGGAGGAGGGCGTGCGCGTGGCCACGGCGCCGGGCGCTGTCTTCGACCTGATCCTGATGGATGTGCAGATGCCGCGCATGGACGGTCTGGAGGCCACACGCCTGATCCGTGCCCGACAGGCGGGCGTGCGGGTGCCCATCATCGCCCTGACGGCCAACGCCATGGCGGGCATGCGGGAGGAATACCTTCAGGCGGGCATGGACGACGTTGTCGCCAAGCCCTTCGATCAGGGCAAGTTCCTGGCGGCGGTGGCGCGCTGGACCAGCGCCTCGCCTCACGAGCCCGCTCCGGCGGTGGAGGCCGATCCCCTGGCATCCACCCCGGCGCTGGACGAGAGCGTCCTGCGGCGGCTGGAGGCGATCGCCGGCCGGGATCAATTCCGCAGCCTCATCGCCAGCCTGGTGGCGCATGGCAATGAACGGCTCGACCGGGTGGCGGCCTTGCGGGCCCGTGGCGATCTTGAGGGGATACGCGCCGAAGCCCACGATCTCATTTCAACGGCGGGCAACGCGGGCCTCAAGCGGCTGCAGGCCCTGGGCGAAGCGCTGCACGCCGCCTGCGCCGCTCCGGATCGTCAGCTCGACCGGATCTTGTCCTTGGCCGACGACACCGTCACGGCGGGGCGCCAGGGCTGGGCCGCGGTGGATCGTCGATTTGGCGGTACGGTCGCCCCTGCTGCGTCAGGGCGGTTTATTGACAGCCCTCTCCGATCCCTATAGCGTTCGCCGGCCCTCTCCGTTAGGGGATTTTAAGTAATAGGCAATGTTATTTAAATGATCGGCACCATCATCCAAACAATGGACCGGTATTGACAATGGACTCCTCCAGTACGCCGGTCCGGCGCGATGATGATCACGCCGCGCCTGCCCTGGCGGAACGGGATGGCTCTGTCGCCAGCCTGACCCAGGCGCTGGCGGAGCGCGATGCCGCGATCGCCCGGCTCCACGAATTATTAGGCGAGCGCGGCCGTTCGTTGCATGAGATGCGGTCGGAAAACGCGGCGCTGCGGGCGGAACTGACCCGTACCCACCAATCCAGCAGCTGGAGGCTCACCGGGCCGTTGCGCTGGGCCTTGCGTCGGACGGCGCAGGGGCGCGCCTCCCTGGAAACGCTACTGTGGGCCATTCGCCGGCGGGGCCCGTCCGCGACCGTCGCGGAGATCCGGCGGCTCAGGCAGGGGCACGGTATCTCCGGTATTAAGTTCTGGCTCTTGAACGGCGTTGCTCCTGGTGGCGCCGAGCGTGCCGTGCCGGGAAGCGATTTGTCGTCAACCCATGCCGCGTTGGCGGACTTGCGCGGTCCCGACGGGTATGTCTACCGTACGCCGCGGCGGCCGCCCGGCTTCGAGGCGCGGCTGAAGAACCTGTCCACGACGTTTTCCATCGTGGTGCCTGTCTACAATACGCCGCCCGCCCTGTTGCAGGCGGCCGTCGCCTCCGTGCAGGCGCAATGGTATCCCCGTTGGCAGTTGGTACTGGTGGACGACGCCAGTCCCAACCCGGGGACCCAGGCGGCGCTTGACCGGATTCGCGACCCGCGCATCACCCTTCTGCGCCAGCCCGCGAATGGTGGAATTTCCAACACCACCAATGCGGGCTTGGCGGCGGCGACCGGCGACTTCGTCGTCTTTCTGGATCACGACGATGAACTGACGCCGGATTGTCTTTATGAGTTGGCGTTGTCCATCGCGGCGCATGATCCGGACTTCGTCTACAGCGATGAGGACAAACTGACCGAAGACGGCCGCTTCACCCAGCCCTTCTTCAAGCCGGATTGGTCACCGGACACGATCATGAGCACGATGTACACGTGCCATGTCGCCTGTGTCCGATCCAGCCTGCTGCGTGAGCTGGGCGGTCTGCGGCCGGAGTATGACGGTTGCCAGGATTGGGATTTGGTCCTGCGGCTGGCGGAACGGACCCGCCGCATCCAGCATGTGCCCAAGGTTCTGTATCATTGGCGCATCATCCCCCAATCCACCGCCGCCGACCTGAACGCCAAGCCCTATGTCGTGTCCGTGTCCGAACGCCTGCGCGCCGACACCCTGGCCCGCCGCGGCTTGAAGGGGGCGCTTGAGCCGCTGCCCCAACTGCCCAGCTATCATCGCGTTCGCTATGATGTCCGGGGCACGCCCACCATCTCCATCATCATCCCGTCGCGCGACAACCAAGCGGTGCTGTCCGCCTGCCTCGACAGCATCCGTGCCCGCTCCAGCTACGGCCGGTATGAGATCGTGGTCCTCGACAATGGCAGCCGCGAGCCGGCCGCGCTGGGCTACCTGAACCGCATCCGGTCCTGGCCCGGCGTCCAAGTCATCCGCCATGACGCGCCGTTCAATTATTCTGAACTGAACAATTTGGGCGTCGCGGCGTCCTCGGGCGATATCCTTCTGTTCCTGAATGACGATACCGAGGTGCTGACGCCTGATTGGTTGGAGCGTATGGCGGGCTTCGCCCAGCTGGACCATGTGGGCGCGGTGGGTGCCAAGCTGCTCTACCCCGGGGCGGAGAAATACAGCACGCTGGCGTGCTCAATCTTCATAACGGGCCCAGCCATGCTTTCCTGCAGCAGGATCGGAACCATTACGGCTACTTCCTGCGCAATCTTCTCGAATACAACTGGCTGGCCGTGACTGGGGCCTGCCTTATGGTCGAACGGCGAAAATTCGACGCGATCCGGGGTTTCGACCTGGGCCTGCCCGTGGCCTATAACGACGTGGATCTGTGCATGCGCCTTTATAAGGCGGGTTACTACAACGTCATGTGCCAGGCCGCCGAACTCATCCACCATGAGTCCATCAGCCGGGGCCTGGATTTCGTGTCGCCAGAAAAGATGGCGCGATTGGAGCGGGAGCGGATCGGCCTCTATGACCGCCATCCCGATCTTTTCCTGCACGATCCCTTCAACAACCCCAACCTGCACCCCAACGGCACCAATTTCGAGATCGTGTGAGGACGGCCATGACCGATAGCCTCTCCAGGGGCCCCACCGTGGCGATCACGGCCGCATCCAGCCCCCCGTCCTTGCGCGATGCCGTCATGGCCGCGGCGGCGGTCTCCTTCGGTTTCCACGGGACGTTATTCCACCGCACCGTGGCGACGCCGGGGGCGGTGTTCGACATCTTGGGGCGCCGCTTCGGCCTGCCGAAGTTCGCCCAGCAGCGCGCGGCGGCGGGGGTGGACGCCCGTGATCGCATGCGGCTGGCGGGCCGCCGGGAAGTGACGTTAGCCGACATCTATGATGCCCTGCCGATCGAGTCCGCGTTGGCGCGCGCCGTCATGGCGGCGGAGATCGCGCTGGAGCTGGATCTGCTGCGGCCGGACGCCGAGGCGTCCGACGCCTTCCGGCATGCCCATGCCCGGGGACTTCCGGTCCTGGTCGTCGCTGATACCCATCTGGGCCGCACCTTTGTGCGCGAGGCGCTCAGTCGTCATGGGCTGCCCTCCGCCGCCGTGTTCGTGTCCAGCGATTGCAACCTGACGGCGGCCGGCAGCGGTGATTTATTCGATCTGGCCATCGATTACCTCGACACGCCGCGTGACCGGGTACTTCACATCGGTGGCGATCTGGCTGGGGATGTCGCCCAGGCGCGCGCCAAAGGCCTCATGGTCCTTCATCATTCGGCTTCGAGCGGTGACGAAGACGATATCGCCCGCGTCGTGCCCCTCCCGCCCCCGGACACGCTTTCGGCCCGCGACCTGGGGTATCACGTGGCGGGTCCGGCCGCCGTTGGCTTCTTGAATTGGATTGAGCGCCGGGTCCGGAAGGATGGTATCGGCCATGTGCTGTTCCCCGTCGCGGCCGGTCATCTGCTGGATCGCGCGCTAAAGAACTACCCCGGCCTGTGGGCATTGCCTGGCCATAGCCTCATACCCGGATCGGAGGTCGCGTTCCGCTTGGCGGCGATGGACGATCAGAATTTCCGGGAGCATTTGCCATTTCTGATCTCCGGCTCCAACGGCTTGCGGCCCTTTGAGGTGTTGGAACGTATTGGCGTTCCGGCTCCCGCGCCGGAGATCATGGCGCGATACGGCCTGGGGGATGAGAGTCGCCTATCCCCGGCGTTGCATTCCCGCCTGCGCGGCTTCCTATTCGAGTACCGGTTCGAAATCCTAAAGGTCTGCCGGCGCAATCGCCGGGCCCTCCTTTCCCACCTCCGGCATCTGGGCCTAGAGCCGGGCCGTTGCGTTGCCCTGGTCGATTTGAGCTGGGACGGCGCGGTGCAGGAGTCATTTGAGGCGGCCTTGCGCGGGTTGGTGACCTTGTCCCTACAGGGCTATTCCTTCTTCGGCCCTGCGGAAGGGGGCCCTGCGGAAGGGGGCCCTGCGGAAGGGGGAGAGGGCCCTCAACGGCTAAGCCCGCAGCAGCGGTCGGCATTTTTCGACGCCGATAATGTCGCCCCCGCCATCGTGCGTCGCCTTCAGAGCAACCGTTCGTTGGTGCGACTGCTCTTCAGCCCGCTCCAAAATGCGATCATCGGCCTGGAGCCCACGCCGGATGGCGCGCGGGGTCTTCAGGATGAACGCTGGGACGCCGAAGGCGATCACGCCCAGGCCACCGCGGCCTTGATGGACGGTGCCATGGCCTTCATCGGCGATCATGCCGCCGCTCTCGCCCAAGGAAGGGCGCCCGCCCCCGCGCTTGAGACGGCGTGGCCGTTGGTGGACCTGCTGAACCGTCCGGTGCCGCTTTCCGATGCGCTCCGCCCCCTCGCCAACCTTGACCCTTGGACCGACAGCGCCCGTCGGGCGGGATAGAGGTCAGGGGGCGGGAAGGGGGCTGCCGGCGGCCTCCATAGCCGCCAGGAACAGGTGATAGGGCGTGCTGCCGGGCAGGTCGCGCATGGTCGGCGCGCCGGTCTCATCCTGGGTTTCGATCCAGCGCCCGCTGGCATGGTCCCCGTTGGCAGGCGCCAGGAAAGCGGTATCCAGGTGGCTGGCCAGTCGCTGCGCCAGGGCGGCGGCGGCATCGCCGGCAGGTGTTCCGCTGTGTCTGCGCGCCTGCGCCAGCGCGGCCTTGATCGCCTCGGCGACCGGCCAGATGCGCCGGGTTCGCAGCAGGGGCGCTCCTTGCGGGTCCATTTGGTCCATGATCCCGCCATCGGCCAGGAAGCCATGGGCGACGGCCTTGTCGAACAAGGCGTCCGCCAGGCCCAGCACCGTGGCGTCACCCCCCTGGCGCACATAGCGATCCAGCAGCCAGGCCCATTCGAAATGATGCCCAGGCTCCACGATATGGCCCGTGGCGGGATCGGGGCGCCAGTCCTGGGTGAAGAATTCGCCCAGGGTACGGGTCGTCGCATCATAGAACCGGCTGCGGAACAGACCGACCACGGTGCCGGCCTCGCTCAGCCAGGTATCGTCGCCGGTGAACTCATGCAAGGCCAGCAGCGCTTCCAGCAGGTGCATGTGCGGGTTCTGGCGCCGGACTGCGCCGTTCAATGTCCAGTCCGCGGCCGACCCCTCCGCCAGGCCGCCCCACCCCCCATCCGGTAGGGTCGGCATCGCCAGCCGGTCCCGCATCAGACCCCAGGTTTCCTGTGCCAGCGATATGGCGCGGGGCGCCGCGAAGGCCGCGTGCGCGTAAGCCAGCCCGAACAGGACAAAAGCGTGGCCGTAAAAGTCCTTGGCCCCATCCAGGGGCTGGCCGTCCGGCTGAGCCTTGAAGAACCAGCCGCCGTGGCGCGTGTCCCAGAAATGGCGAACCAGGAAATCATAGCCGCGCTCGGCCGCCGCCTGACCGCTCCGCTCGCCGACCAGGGCGGCATGGGACAGGACGTACAACTGACGCGCCTGCACCATGGATCGCTTGTAGCCCAGGGGCAAAGGCTGTTCCGCTGCATCCAGGCGCTCATGAAAACCGCCCAGCGCCGCGTCGGCGAACCGGTCGCGGCACAAGGGGAACAAGCGATCCAGGGCGTAGCGGGTCAAGGCGACAGTCGACAACATGGGGGACCTGTCTCGATTTGGTTGAAAGGGCACCTGATCGGTTGCCAGCGTAGCGGCTTAGCTGCGCGGTGGCACCGCCATGGTGAAACTCAGGATCAATCTATCCACGGCCGGCGGCACCGCCGAGGGCAGGGGGGCCGGCCGGTGGTGCCGGTCCGCTGGCACGCTGGAAGACGACGGTGGCTGCTCCATGGCTTGACCATGCACTGTCAGCACCGGCAGGCCGGCCCGACCCTGCAACTCATACAGCGTCGGTTGGGCGGAGGTCAGCGCGGCGCTTGTTTCCAGCGCCTGGATGCGGGCGGCGGTTTGCGCAGCCAGACCATTGGCCGGAGGCGTGGCCTTGATGACCGCGGCGTCCACCCGCTCCACCGGGGCGATGGTGGGGCAGGCGCCGGCGGGCATGTCGGGCATGTCGGGCGTATCGGCCTTGCAGGTCAGATAGCGGGCCAGAAGCGCGGCCGTCGTGGCCATCTTCTCCCGGCCCTCGGGCTTCAGCGCCGTGGCGTCGGGCCCGAAAAACTGGGCGGCTGGCAGCGTCAGGGTGCCGCTGGCGGCATCCGCCGACGCGTCGATCTGGTGGGCCTGCAAGTCCTTGCGCAGCGCCTCGATCATGCGCGCGCGCTCATCCATCAGCTTGGCGATGGTTTCCTGGTAGGTTTTTTCAGATTGCTCATCCTTTGGCGCGGACGTTTCATCGATGTTGTACATCGACAAGGCCATCAGCATGATCAGGAAGATGAAGACGATACCGGCCATCAGGTCGGACATGGAGGCGAAATAGCTCTCCTGGTCGTCACCGTGTGCCCTGGTTCCCCGTCGCATGACCGCGTTCCCGTCTTAGGACGCCGGCCCGGCCGCCGCATTCGGCAGGGAGGTGGCCTGGAGGGGCGCCGCCGCGGCGCTACTGTCCTGCGGCCAGTTTCCCAACAGCCGGTGGGCGGAGATCAAGGGGAAGCACAGCTCGACGGCGCGGCACAGGTCATCCAGCGCCGCTTGCACCTTGCGCTGCCAGTGCCGGACGACGATGGAGGTGACCAAAGAGGCGCCGATGCCAACGACCGAGCTGACGAACTTCATGGTGGAGGCGGCGAGCAATTGGCCCAAGGCTTGGCGCGCCTGCGCCAGGTCGCCCATCTGCAGGCCCTTGCTGGCGAAGTACAACCCGGCCACCAGGCCCAGGAAGGTGAACATCAGGCCGACGCCTACGAAATAATTGGGCAGCGCCACGTAGAACCGGAAATCCAGGCCGCGGCTTTCCATGGCTTCCATGGAAAAATACTCCTGGGGCCTGATGGTGGAATAGGCGCGCCGCTGGGGGCCGTGGCCGGCATCCAGCAGCGTGGATTCGAACATCCGCCACTCGTCCATCAGCAGGGGCCTGGACTCCATCAAGCGCTTCATCGACGCCGATCGCCGGTCATTGGGTTCCGCCATGATCAACATGGCCGACGCGGTGACCGACTTCAGGGTATCCAAGGTCCGCCGCACCTGATCGATCCAGAAGCCCGCCAAGAGGCCGAAACACGCCACCATCATGCCTGCCGCCAGTACCAGGGCGAACTCCGGCTGGCCGAACAGTGCCAGGTAAATCACCGCCACCGGCTTGGCCAGTTCACGGATCGTCAGAAAAAAGGACGATGAGTCACCGCCCTGGGCCAGCTTGAACCCGATAAGGGCGACGGCGATGGCGATGCCCGCCCAGACGTATTTTCTGACCATGGTCGACGGCGTTTTCCAGAATGTCCAATGAAGTGTCGAGGGGCGGCCAACGCCCTTGCGGGTCAGGCCTCAGCCAGCGATTGCTGATAGACTGCGGCCACTTCGGCCAGGGGACCGTAAGCGATGAGGTTGCCGTTCCGCAAGTACAGCCCTTTGTTGCACCATCTCTCCAGCAATTCCGGGGAATGCGAGGCCAGGACCATCAGGCTGGAGCGCTGCACGAAGTCTTCCATGCGCTTCTGGGCCTTGGCCAGGAAATGGCTGTCGCCCGCCGCCAGCCATTCATCCATCAGCAGGATTTCGGGCTCGACACAGGTGGACGCCGCGAAGGCCAGGCGCAACATCATGCCGGCGGAATAGGTGCGGACCGGCATGTCGATATAGGGGCCCAATTCGGTGAACTCGGCCACCTCCTCGACATGGACCTGCATGTCCTTGGGGTGGATGCCCATGTACATGCCGCGCAGCATGATGTTTTCACGGCCGGTGGCATCCGGGTTCATGCCCATCTGCACATCCAGCAGTGCGGAAACGCGGCCTTGGGTGTGCAGGCTGCCGCTGGTCGGCTCATAAATCCCGGCCATGGTCTTCAGCAATGTCGTCTTGCCTGAGCCGTTCGGGCCGATCAGCCCGACGCGGTCGCCTTTGTCGATGGTCAGGGTCAGATGGTTCAGCGCGCGAACCAGGATACGATTGGCGGCGTCACGGGCTAGGTTGGTGCCCATCGGCACCGAAAACAGCGCCTTCTTCAAGGAACGGCCGTTCGCCTGGTAGACGGGAAATTCGACCGTGAGGTCTTGCAAACGCAGGGAGGCCATAAATCACACCCAGTAAGCGATCCGGGACCGGAAGCGGCTGAAGAAAACAGCGGTCACCAACAACCCGCCCACGGTCATGATGCCAACGATCGGCCAGGAATAAGGGGCGAACGGCTCGCCCAGCAATGGTGCGCGGACGACATCGATGGCGGCGAACAAGGGGTTGAAATCGCCCACATGGCGGTACTCCCCCAGTGTTTCCACGGTCCAGAACACGGGCGTCACGAAGAAGACGACCTGGAGCAGCGCGGCCACGATCGGCGGAACGTCGCGGAACCGGGCACTGAGCATGCCCAGCAGGATGCTGATCCAGACACCGTTGATGCAGAGAATGAGTAGGCCTGGGATGGCCATCAGCGCTTGCCAGCCGATGCCATGCCCCATCATCAGGAAAACGATGGGGATCAGGACGGCGTTATGGCCCATGATCAGCAGGTTGCGGAAGACGCTGCGCAGCACATGCACGGTGTAAGGCAAGCGAACCTGTTGGATGGCGTGCTGCACGGACATGAAGGCGGAGCAGCCATCCGTGATTACCGATGAGATGAACTGCCAAATCAGTAGGCCCAGGGTCAGGAAGGGAACATAGCGTTCCGGATCCAGATGGAAAATCTTGGAATAAACGAAGCCCATCGCCGCGATCATGACGGCGGTGCTGAACGTCAGCCACAGCGGGCCCAGGACGGAGCCACGATAGCGCAGGACGATATCCTGCATGGCCATGGCGCGCCAAAGCCAATGCTGGCTCATGCCGTTGGCCAAGTCACGAAGGGCCAGGCGCCCCCGGTTGGGCGTCGCGGGCTTGGCGGTCTGAACGGGATCCGCCTGGGCGGAAAGCGGCTTACCGGCAACTGTCATGGGAAACGCGGCTCCAAAACAAATCTCACCATGCTCTCGGTCCCGGATGCGGGTTCACCGGACTTCTTGCTCGCCAGTCACAAGGGGACACCCGCCTGCCTGTCTTGGAAGCAACATGATCACAGCGGAGCGTGTCTTGAAGCGATCCACGCGCCCCGCAAAAATCCAAAGCCGCAGGCGTGATCATGAGCATCCTTATCGCAGAGGGGGGTACCATAACCTCGTCCCCCGGCTCCATCTTAAAACCTCGGACCTCATCGCCGGCCGTGCCCCTTCGTGCGGGGCCGCGCCAGACTGCACTTATATATAGTGTGGCTATTGTGGGGCGTCCCGCCGGATATCGCTTCGAGGCGTGGTCGCGAAGTAGGTAGCCGACTCTGATCGCCCATGATTTGGGCAAATGCTGGGGTATGTGCCTAAATCGCGGGCGGACATTGGCCGTCGCGCTTTTCCATCCGTTGGTTTTCCTTGCGCATCTGCGGCAATCAGAAACTGGCGCCTTTCTTGCTAGTCGCAGGCAGGGCAAGGGCGCGGGTGCCGCATTGCGGCAACACTCGCGCATCAAATAGGCGCATCCCCGCAAAATTCTGATGGGTCGTCGCTTTCTTGTTGGATTTGAAAGACCTTCAGTAGTAGTGGGGCTGCCATAAACAAAATCTGCCATGTACCCTCCCCCGGCTGGCTTCAGCCTAGCCTTTAGGGCGCGGGGGCCGGTGCGACGGGCAACGCAAAAACAGGTCCGGCAAGGGCCTGGAAAAAGTGAAGGGATCGAGCATGATGAGGGTTGAGAAGAGCCGCGGGCTGAAGTCCGCGCTGCTGGGTATGTCGGCTTTGAGCCTGCTGGGTTTGGCCAGTGTCGCGCACGCCGCCGATGACAATTCCGACAAGCTGGACGAGATCATCGTGTCGGCCGAGCGCCGGCCGGCGCTGGAGCGTGAGGTGCCGATCGCCGTCACGTCCATCAGCGGTGAGAAGCTGGACGTCATGAACTCCAGCGGCATGGACATCCGCTTCCTGGCGGGCCGCGCGCCCAGCCTGCAGGCGGAATCGTCGTTCGGCCGCACCTATCCGCGCTTCTACATCCGCGGCCTGGGCAACGCCGACTTCGATCCCAACGCGTCGCAGCCGGTGTCGGTGGTGTTCGACGACGTCGCCATGGAAAACCCCATGCTGAAGGCCTTCCCGGTCTTCGACGTGGGTGCCGTGGAAGTGCTGCGCGGTCCGCAGGGCACGCTGTTCGGCAAGAACACCCCGGCCGGTGTGGTCAAGATCGACAGCGCCAAGCCCAGCGACACCTTCGGCGGCTTCGCCGACCTGAGCTACGGCACCTATGACACGGTGAACTTCACCGGTGCCGTGGGCGGCCCCATCGTCAAGGACGTGCTGAAGTACCGCGCCTCGGTCAACCTGCAGCGCCGTAACGACTGGGTGCAGAACGAGGACATCTCCACGAAGAACGATACGGACTTCGAGGGCTACCGCGACCTGGCCGGCCGTTTCCAGCTGGAATACACGCCGAATGAGAACCTGGACGTCCTGCTGAACGTCCATGGCCGTCAGCTCGACGGTTCCGCCCGCCTGTTCCGCGCCAACATCATCCAGAAGGGCACCAACGACCTGGTTCCCGGCTTCGATATCGAGAAGGCCAACCAGGATGGCGCCAACCCGCAGAAGCTGAATTCCTTCGGCTCCAACCTGCACATCGTTTACGACGCCGGCCCCGTCACCGTCACGTCGGTCAGCGGCTATGAGCGCGCCAACGTGTTCAGCCGTGGCGACATCGACGGCGGCGTGCCCTCCGACGTGCCGTTCTCGGTGGAAACCGGCGGCTACAACTCCCCGCGTGAGCTGAGCCAGGAAGTGCGCTTCGCCTCCAACGACCTGGGGCCGTGGCTGCTGCAGGGCGGCCTGTACTACTTCAACTCCTACCTGGCCGGTAAGGATTACGACTACATCACCGCCACCGGCGCCATCGATGACCAGGTTCGCCACAAGGACCGCAGCGAGACCGACGGCGTCTTCGGCTCGGTGAAGTACAAGGTCACCGATGCGCTGACCCTGGGCGGCGGCGTGCGCTATTCGCACGACAACAAGTCGGTCGAGTCCATCCGCGACTTCGGCTATACCGGCCCGATCTACCTGCGCACCAGCGTCAACGGCGGCAACGCCTCTTGGGACGTGTCCGCCGACTACGCCATCAACAGCGACGTCAACGCCTTCGTCCGCGTGGCGACCGGTTACCTGGCCCCGTCCATCCAGGACCGCATCACCTTCGCCAACAACACCTCGACCGCCAAGGCCGAGACCACCATCTCGTATGAGGCCGGCGTCAAGTCGTCCCTGTTCGACAAGCGCGCCAGCTTGAACCTGACGGGCTACTACTACGACACCAGCGACATGCAGCTGACCGCCGTGGGCGGCGCCAGCAACACCGCCCGCCTGCTGAACGCCGACCATGCCGTCGGCTACGGCGTCGAGGTGGAGTTGGAGGCCAAGCCGGTGGAGCACATGCTGGTCACCGCCGGTGGCAGCTACAACCACACGGAAATCCAGGATCCGAACGTGTCGGTCGCCACCTGCGGCGGCGGCTGCACCGTGACCAACGCGCTCAACGCCCAGGGCAACGCCCTGCTGAACGGCAATCCCCTGCCCGAGGCGCCGGAATGGGTGCTGAACGCCACCTTCCGCTATGGCGTGCCCGTGGGCGCCAACGGTGAGGTGTTCTTCTACACCGACTGGGCCTACCGCAGCGAAGTCAACTTCTTCCTGTACAAGTCGACGGAGTTCACCGGCAAGTGGCTGCTGGATGGTGGCCTGCGCCTGGGCTACAAGAACGACTCCGGCTATGAGGTCGCCGCCTTCGTCCGCAACGTGCTGGACCAGGTGCGCGTCATCGGCGCCATCGACTTCAACAACCTGACGGGCATGGTCAACGAACCCCGCATCATCGGTGTTCAGGCCAAGTACTCGTTCTAAGACGGTGTCGCATGATCCCGGTGGCGGCTGGTCCGCCGCCGGGTGATCGTGATGCGTGCAGACTACAGGCAAGGGCCCGACCGTGGCAGCGGCGGGTCCTTGTTCCTATGTGCCCCCCCATGATGGCGGGGCCCATCCCGTGCACCGGGGGATACCCATGACCCGCTTCATGCTTCGCATCGCCTTTCTTATCCGGATGCTCCGCGCGGCGGGCTGCTGCGCCGTCCTGGCGGCGGGCCCCAGCGTCGCGGCCCCGGCGGCGGAAAAGGTCATCATCGACACCGACATCGGCGATGACATCGACGACGCCTTCGCCTTGGCCGCCGCGCTGAACGACCCGCGCCTGGATATCCTGGGGGTCACGGCGGCGTGGGGGGACACGGGCTTGCGGGTGCGCCAGCTGCAGCGCCTGCTGACCATCGCCGGCCGGACCGACGTTCCCGTGGCGCAGGGGCCCGCCACGCCCAACACCACGCCCTATACGCAGAAGCGTTGGGCCGAGGGGCAGCCAGCCCCGGCCACACCCGCGCCGTCCGCGGTGGATTTCATCCTGGGCCAGGCGCGCCGTTATCCGGGTCAGGTCACCCTGATTTCCCTGGCGCCGCCCAGCACCTTGGGCGCCCTGATCGACCGCGACCCTACCGGCTTCGCCAAGCTGAAGCGGGTGGTGATGATGGGTGGGTCCGTCCATGCCGGTTATGACGATACGGGCTATGGCCCGCTGAAGGGCCCGACGCCCGAGTACAATATCTTCTCCGACATCCCCTCGGCCAAGAAGCTGTTCACCAGCGGCGTGCCCCTGGTGGTCATGCCGCTGGACAGCACCCGGCTGAAGCTGGATGAGGTGAAGCGCGACCTGCTGTTCGCCGCCGGCACGCCCATGACCGACGCCCTGGCCCTGATGTACCACCAGTGGCGCCACCTGAACGGCTGGGGCCAAATCACCCCCACCCTGTTCGACCTGGTGCCCGTGGCTTATGTGCTGGACCCCAAGCTGTGCCCCACCACGCCCCTGCACCTGACCGTGGGCGATAAGGGCGAGACGATACCGACGGCCGGCCCCGCCAATGCCCAGGTTTGCCTGAAGGAAGACAAGGAGGGCATCCTGGACCTGCTGATGACCGGCCTGCTGGCCCGGCAGTAGGAGGGACAGCCCATGCGCCGCCTGCTGGCTGCCGCTTTTCTGGGCACGCTGTTGAATGGCACTGCCTGGGCCCAGGACACCCAGGCGGTGCCGTACGGCAGTTGGAAGCAGCCGATGATCAACGGTCCCGCCTGCCTTGCCTGGCGGGAGGCGTGGGAGGGCGGGACGCGGGAGTGCGCGGCCGCCGACTATGAGGCTTGGCTGGCCGATGTCCGCCACTGGCGCCAGGAACGCCGCATCCGCATCGGCTATGACCCGGCCCGCTATGACGATCCCCGGCTGGCCTGGACGCGCACCAGCATCGTCCAGACGCAGATGATGGTGGAGGATCGCTATTTCTATGACCCTGTGGCCGGGCGCTACACCGTCGACCGCTACCTGGATGATCTGACAGCCCGCTTCGGTGGCATCGACGCCGTCCTGCTGTGGCCCGATTACCCCAACATGGGCATCGACGACCGCAACCAGCTGGACCAGGTGGCCAACCTGCCGGGCGGGCTGCCGGCGGTGAAGGCCATGGTGGCGGATTTCCATCGCCGGGGCGTGCGCGTGCTGCTGCCCATGATGATGTGGGACCAGGGGACGCGGGCGCCGGCCCAGCCCTGGCCGCAGGCCATCGCCGCGTTGGCCCGGGAGATCGGCATCGACGGCATCAACGGCGACACCCAGGATGGCGTGCCGCTGGCCTTTTCCCTGGCGGCGGACAAGGCGGGCCACCCGCTGGCCTTCCAGCCCGAAGGGGTGATGGCGGATGAGGCCGTGGCCTGGGACCTCATGTCCTGGGGCCAGTACACTTTCACGCCGGTGCCCAAGGTCGACCGCTACAAATGGCTGGAGCCGCGGCACATGGTCAACATCTCGGACCGCTGGGCCCGGGACAAGACCGACGACCTGCACTACGCCTTCTTCAACGGTGTCGGCTGGGAGGCGTGGGAGAACGTCTGGGGCATCTGGAACGGCATCAGCCCCCGCGATGGTGAGGCGATGCGCCGGGTGGCGATCCTGGAACGGGGCTTGGCGCCCTTGCTGTCCAGCCCGGATTGGCAGCCCTTCTACCCCACCCGCGCCGCCGGCGTGTACGCCAGCCGCTGGCCCGGCGCCGACGGCCGGGTGGCCTGGACCCTCGTCAACCGCAACGACCATGCCCTGGACCAGACGGTGCTGGCCGTGCCGGCGGGCGGACCGGCGCTGCGCTATTTCGACCTTTACCACGGCGTGGAGCTGACGCCGCGGCGGGAGGGGGATCAACTACTGCTGTCCTTCCCGCTGGAGGCCCAGGGCTTTGGCGCCGTGTTGGCCCTGCCCGGGGCGCCGGACGCCGCCACCCGCGGCCTGATGGAGCGCATGAGGGCGCTGGCGGCCACGGATCTTGCCAGCCTGCCGCGCACCTGGGCCCCGCTGCCTCAGCGCCTGGTCGATATCCTGGCCACGGTTCCCGCCGCCACGGCACCCGAGGACATGGTGGAGATCCCGGCCGGCGACTTCACCTTCCGCGTCCAGGGGTTGGAGATCGAGGGCGGCACCAATGCCGGCGTCGATGTCGCCTACCCGTGGGAGGGGGAGGCGCGGCGCTATCATGAGCATCGCCTGTCATTGCCGCGTTTCTTCATGGACCGTTTCCCCGTGACCAACGCGCAGTTCAAACGCTTCCTGGATGCCAGCGGCTACCACCCCCGGGATGACCGCAACTTCCTGAAGGATTGGACGGGCGGCACCTATCCCGCCGGCTGGGCCGACCGGCCGGTCACCTGGGTGTCGCAGGAGGATGCGCGGGCCTACGCCGCCTGGGCCGGCAAGCGCCTACCCCATGAATGGGAATGGCAGTACGCCGCGCAAGGCACCGACGGCCGTCGCTACCCCTGGGGCGACGCCTGGCGGGATGACGCCGTGCCGGTGCCGGAACGGGGCCGCGCCGTGCGGTCGCCCGATGCCGTGGGAACCCATCCGGTGGGGGCCAGCCCCTTCGGCGTGCAGGACCTGGTGGGTAATGTCTGGCAATGGACGGACGAATACCAGGACGACCATACCCGGGCCGCCATCCTGCGCGGCGGCAGCCTGTACCAGCCCCAGGGTTCCATCTGGTATTTCCCCCAGGCCTACCGCAACGATCAGCACGGCAAGCTGCTGCTGATGGCCCCGTCGCGCGACCGTTCCGCCCTGGTGGGGTTCCGCTGCGTCAAGGACGCGGGCTGACGGGGCGGCCCTACCCTAAGGCGCGCTTACCGGCCGACACGGCCGGGTGTACCCTCATCCAAGCCCAGTATGCCGGGGGTGGCGGTGCTGGGCAAAGACGGGGGGACCGTGTGGAACGGCGTCGGCGACATCGGCAAGGCGGATCACCGCTGCTGCGGCGCTTTCGCTGCGTTGCCCTCCTGCTGGCGGTGGTTCTTTCGGCCGCGTCCGGCGCGCGCGCGAACCCAGCGCCGGCGGGCCCACCCGTTCCCGTTCAGGAGTTGCGCGTCCCGCGCCATGGCCCCTTCGATGCCAAGGCCCCCAGCATGTGTGATGAAATCCTGCAGGCTTTGATCCAGCAGGTGTCCGGGGTGCGGCTGGTATGGTCCACGGACTGGCTGACCCACGACCGGGCGGTGCAGGAATTGGCCGCCGGCCGCCTGGATTTCGACTGCGGCTATTACCGGACCGCGGCCCGCGAGACGCGTGTGCTCTATTCCCGCCAGCCCGTCCTGAGGCTGGAAACGGTGCTGGCGGTGCGCGCCGGGGACCCGGCGGCCATCACCTCCTTCGCGGAACTGCGCGCCGCGCTGGAGGAGGGGCACGACACCATTCTGGTCAACGCCGGCTCCGCCTTTCTGGACCGGTTGCACAAGGCCGGCATCGACAACCGGTACATCGACGCCTGGGGCGCCCACAGCGACACCAACCTGCGCAAGCTGATGAGCGGCCGCGGCCGCTTCTACATCTTCCGCAACCCCGGCTTGACGGAAACCCTCCGGAACAATGGGTGGGAGGACCGGGTGCGCATCCTGCCCCGGCCGCTGGCGGTGGATGACCAGTACCTGGTTTTTTCCCCCACCTGGATCCCGAGCTCCGGGAGCGGTTGGAGGCGGCCCTGTCCCGTTTGGTCACGGACGGCACGCTGGCGCAAATCGCGTCCCAGCATGGTGGCCACCCGCCTGGGCTCTGATGTGTGATCGGGCCGATGGCCCGCCGCCGTCAGCCCTTCAGCCCGCGTTCCCCAGCCGGCGTTCCTCAGCCAGGGTGACGAAGGTCACCAGGTTGGCATCGCGCCAATGCTTGGTCCGCCGCAGTTCGTTCTGCGCCTTCGTCAGCAGGGTGGTGATCAGGGTGATCTCGGCGCCGGTCAGGGGGGTGGCGTCGCGCAGGCGATCCGTCGCGGTCTGCACCAGGCCCTGGTCCAGCAGGGTCATGCTTTCCCGCAGGTCCGCGCCCACGGCCTGCGACAGTTCGGCCGCGCGGACCGCCTGGCCCAGCCGTTCCCGGCTGTCGCCCACCTCGGTGCGGGAAAAGGCGGCGCGGTAGGCATCCGTCAGATCCTCCACCAGCCGGTCGCGGAAATCGCTGTAGCGGGTGCCCCAATGCAGGCTGCGCGTCAGGGTGTTGCGCCACCGCATGGTGTAGCCCAGCGCCCAGGCCAGCGCCGCATGGTCCAGCGCCGCCCGGCCCTTGGCGTGCGCCGTGACGGACACCCGGGTGGACAGATAGGGGTAGAGGGTGCCCTCCACCTTCTTGATCATCGTGTCCAGGTTGCCATGGGCCAGGCTGGCTTCCCGGCCATCCCGCAGCATGTCGAATTCGTCGAACAGGGTCAGCAGGTCATCCAGGTGGATCAGCTCGCGCTCCAGCAGCTCCCGCCGGTCGGACGCCACCACCAGGGGACGGCGGGCCACCTCGCCAGCGCCAGCCAACTGGCCCAGCTCATCGGCCAGCACCTGGCAGGTGCGGGCCAGATGGCGCACCAGGGCCGACAGCAGCACGGGTTGCCAGTCGGCGGGGCCCTGGACCAGATAGCCGCTCATCTGCCGGTAGGCGCGATGGCGGTTCAGCAGCACCAGCGGCATCAACAGGGCCAGTTGGGCAGCCTGGGGCGGGGGCACGGATGGCGGCTGGAACGCCACCACGGCGGCGGCGTCCTCGGCCCCGCCACCCTCATCGTCACTGTTCAGGCCCAGGACCAGGCGGCTGTAATGGCTGCCGTTTTCCAGCAGCACATGCAGCAGCGACAGATCGGTCGCCGTCAGGGGCCGGGGGACGAAGCCCAGGCCCTTGCGCGTGGCCTCCGCCCGGCGCCAGGCGTTCATCGCCTCCAGCAAATCCTTGGTGGCCGCCTTGTCCGGCAGGGTCTGGCCCAGGCGCGCGGCGGCGGCCACGCGCAGCTCTTCCCGCAGGGCCAGGGCCTTGGGCGTGCGCAGCACCACGAACAGCGGCTGTTCCTGCGCCAGGGCTGACAGGGTTTCATCGACTGAGCGGCTCAGCGGCGCCAAGGGCTTGGCCGCCAACGCCGACCAGAGCCCGCCCACATCCAGGGGATGGATGCTGCCCGGGCAATGGAATTCCTCCCGCAGCAGCCACGGGTCGCTGGTCAGGAAGGGCTCGAACAGTTGGGTGAACTGGCGGCGCGCGTGGGCCTGCCGCTGGGCGTTCAGTTTTTGGATCAGGGCACGCCGCACCACCGCCCGGCTTTGGTCGGGGCTGGCGTCGACCTCCTCGAACAGCTTGCGTGCCGCCTCGGGCGACAGCCGATCCACCAGGTCGCTCAGCGTGCGGGCGCGCTCTTCTTCCGCCGGGCTCATGCCCCACCCCGATGGCCGCGGTGGCACGCCGTGCTCAACCCCATGCTTCCAACCTCATAACCCAAGCGCCGCTCGCATCCAGCCCACCGGCGATATTTCCGGCAGGTAAACCAACCTGGCCCAAGGTAATACGCCCCGGGCTGTTGGCCGACAATTATCTTAAAGGTTCGTGCCAGGCGACGGCGGGGGCCCGACCGCTCCTGCGGCATTGCGCGCAGCCCTGTCGGCCAGGCAGATTTGCCGGGACGCGATTCTGATGCGGGATGCGGAAAAAAAGGAGCCTGGCATGGCGGTGACGGACACCGATTTCGACGGGATCGTGGTGGGTGCGGGGGCCGTCGGCCTGGCCTGTGGCCGTGCCTTGGCCGCGCGTGGCCTGTCCGTGGCGGTGCTGGAGGCGGAGGACGCCATCGGCCAGGGCGTTTCCTCCCGCAATTCGGAGGTCGTCCACGGTGGCCTGTATTATCCCACGGGTTCGCTGCGGGCCCGGTTGTGCGTCGCCGGGCGGCGCCTGCTCTATCCCTTCCTGGACGCCCACGGCGTCACCTATGACAAGTGCGGCAAGCTGGTGGTGGCGACGGAGGAGGCCGAGCTGTCCCGGCTGGAGGGCATCCTGCGCCAAGCCCAGACCAACGATGTTGAGGGCATGCGCTGGCTGTCCGCCGCGGAGGTCCATGCGCTGGAACCGGAGCTGCGGGCCGTCGCCGCCCTTCTTTCCCCCGAAAGCGGCATCTTCGACAGCCATGGCTATATGGTGGCCCTGCGGGGTGAGATCGAGGGCAGGGGCGGCGCCGTCGTCACCGGGACGCCGGTCCTGGGGGTGACGCCGCTGGACGGCGGGGGCTTCAGCGTACACACCGGCGGGCGTGACCCCTACGCCGTCACCACCCGCCTGCTGGTCACGGCACCGGGCCTCTCGGCCCAGGACGTGGCCGCCAGCATCGAGGGTTTTCCCGCCGCGCTGATCCCCAAGGCGCATTACGGCAAGGGCAGCTATTTCGCGCTTCAGGGCGGCGCGCCATTCCGGCGCCTGGTCTATCCACCCCCCATTCCCGGGGCGCTGGGTGTGCATTATCGCCGCGACCTGGGCGGGCAGGGTCGCTTCGGGCCGGACCTGGAATATGTGGATGCGCCCGACTACCGCGTCGATCCAGGCCGGGCGGATGGGTTCTACCGCTATATCCGCCGCTTTTGGCCGGGGTTGCCCGATGGCGCCCTGGTGCCGGATTATGCCGGCGTGCGGCCAAAGATTCATGGTCCCGGGGAGGCGCAGCCCGATTTCCGCCTGGATGGGGCGGATGTTCATGGCCTGCCCGGACTGGTGGCCTTGTTCGGGATCGAAAGCCCGGGCCTGACGTCGTCCCTGGCCATCGGTGAGGCCGTGGCTGACCTCTTGAGCGTTTGAGAAAAGGGGCGGCCGAAGGGGGGCGACCGACAGGGCCGCCCCATTCCGTCACGATGATCAGACGGTAAGCACCTTGCGGGTGCGGCCGGCGACCAGGGTCGCGCCGGCCAGCGCCAGGGCCGCCGCCAGGCCGCTGGCGATGGCCAGGCCCAGGAAGGCGCTGAAGACATCGCCGAAGCGATGCGTCAGGGTGGTGACGACGAAGGAGCTGAGGAACTGGCCGACGAAGAACGACGCCTGCCACAGGCCCGTGGCCCGGCCGCGGATCTCGAACGCCAATCCACGCAGGGCCCAGGTCAGCAGGGTGGGCAGGATCAGGCCGCAGCCGAACTGGGCCAGCGCCACGGAGGCCAGCAGCCAGCCATGGCCGGTCATCAGCGCCATGCCGGTGAAGCCCGTGCCGCAGAGCAGGAACGCCATCAACAGCAGTACGGCCACCGGCAGGCCGGATAGGCGCTGAAAGACGACGGTGCCGACCGGCACCGCCAGGCTGGCTGCCGCCGTCATGCCGCCGATGGCGGCCGGGTCGGTGATGCCCCGGCCGGTCAGCGCCAGGGACAGGTCCACCTGCACGGTGTAGAACAGGACGGCGGCGAAGACCGTGATGGCGCAGATGCCGCCCAGGCGGGCCCAGGGGAAGGCCACGTTGCGGTGCGCTTCCGGATGCAGGATGACGTCCTCCGTCTCCTCCGGTTCCCAGGTGAAGAAGTGGATGCCGGCCAGCAACAACAGGCTGCTGGCGTAGACGACGAAGGGCGCCCGCCAGCTGATGCTGCCCAGGGCACCGCCAATGACGAACAGCGCCACGGCGGCGACGGAGGCCACGGCGGTTTGCGCCGCCAGCCACTTCTCCCGCTGGTGGCCCTTGAAATAGTCGCCGATCAGGGTGGTGGTCAGGGTCATGACGGCGGCCTCCGTCACCCCCACCACCACGCGGCTGGCCAGGATGGCCCAGAAATTGTCCAGCACCAGGGGGGCGACGCCGCAGATGGCATACAGCAGCATGGACAGCATCAACGGCCCGCGCCGGCCGAAGCGGTCGGCCAGCCAGCCGGCGGGGGCGGAGAACAAGGCCACGCACAGCGCCGGCGTGGTCAGGATCAGGGGCACCCAGTAATCGGCCTGGGGCATGTCCTTGAAATGGTCCAGCATCTGCGGCAACACCGGCGCCAGCACGACGACACCCATCACCGACATGGTGCTGGGCAGCAGCAGCGCCAGCCCTTGCGCGAGGCCGGCCGTCCGATTTTCGGAAGCCATGGTCAAACATCCTCCCTGGGGATCGGGCGCGGGCGCCCCTCCGTTATCCTCCTGTCATGTCCGGGGCGGGCTTTTCCCGCCGGCCTCCGAACCATGGCGCCCCTAAACTAGTGGGTCGCGGGCCGGGCGGTAAAATCGGGCTTTGCGATATCTCGGCATCGGTGGCGCCGACGGCTGGGGTCACCGCCGTGTCCACGGGCGCCTCCGTCGACCCCATCCAAGCCCGGTGATTCACGCTTTATCTTGTTGCGTCATCTTTACCCTCCCCAATACCTGGACAGATTCCGCCGAATCTTCTACCCCTAGGCCAGTATTCGAAAAGCCGGGGCCGCACGTGGCACCGGCTCTCATGTGGACGAGATGTGGATAAGCGGATTGCGCGCCTGACCCCGCTTCGGGGGGCGTGGATCCGCCCAGGGGCGAGAGGAGCGGCACGGTGGCATTTGAGGGGGCGATAGGGGCGGCACGGCGTGTTCTTGGCCGGCTGGGGGCTGTCATCGCCACGATCGGGGCGGTTGTCGCCTGTCTGGCGGTGCCGCACCCGGCGCAGGCGGGGTACGCGTCCTTGGTGGTGGATGGCGGTACGGGGGCGGTGCTGAACGCCGTCAACCCGGATGAGCCGAACCATCCCGCGTCGCTGACCAAGATGATGACGCTCTACCTGACCTTCGAGGCCATCCACCAGGGGCGCCTGCATTGGGAGGACGAGCTGCCGGTGTCGCGCAACGCCGCCAACAAGGAACCCACCAAGCTGGGGCTGGAGGTGGGGCAGACGATCAGCGTCAAGGATTGCGTCCTGGGCATGATCGTCATTTCCGCCAACGATGGCGCCACCGTGGTGGGCGAGGCGTTGGCCGGCGGCAGCGAGTCGGTGTTCGCCCGCATGATGACCGACAAGGCCCGTCAGCTGGGCATGACCAACACCGTCTTCCGCAACGCCTCGGGCCTGCCGGATCGGGAGCAGGTGACGACGGCGCGCGACATGTCGCGCCTGGCCATGGCCCTCCATCACGATTTCCCCCAGGACTACCACTACTTCGCCACGCGTGAGTTCGACTTCGAGGGCCGGCACCTCACCGGCCACAACCGCCTCATGTACCGCTACCCGGGCATGGACGGCATGAAGACGGGCTTTACCAACGCTTCGGGTTCCAACCTGGTGTCGTCGGCCGTGCATGATGGCCGCCGCCTGTTCGGCGTCGTGTTCGGCGGCAGCAGCGCCAAGGCGCGGGACAAGCTGATGGAAACCCTGCTGGACAACGCCTTCGCCAACCGCGACACCGACCCCAAGCTGGTGGCCCTGGCGGCCGGCCGCCCCCTGGCCCGGGTGGCGCGCGCCCGGGGCACCGGCCGTGTCGCCCACGCTGGCCGCGCCCGCGTGGCCCACGCGTCGGTGACGCCGGTGCAGCGGCGCGGCCATGCCGCCGCCCACCGGCGCGTGGCGTCCGCCCATGCTGGCAAGCATGCCGGTAAGCATGTGGTGGCCAAGGCTCATGCTCACGGCAAGGCGGCCAAGGTGGCGGGCCACGCCGGCAAGGCCAAGGTCGCGGCCAAGGCGCACCACCACCGCAAGGTCGCCGCTGAATAATCTGGAAATCAGATCAATATCAGCGGAACTATCCGTTGGAATGGTTTGTGTGAAATAGCGATGTTCAGGGGGCGCGGGTCCAGTCACAGGGCCGCGCCCTTTCCTCATCAAGGCATCGCATCATGGCCCACACCGCCGACATCGCCGCTCCCCGCTCGCACCGGTCCGCCCTGGCCTCCGCTACCCGCCTCGTGCCCGGTCTGGGCTATTGCCTCATCCCGGCGGTGGCGGGCCTGGCCCTGCATCGCGTGCCGGCCCTGGGGCTGTTCAGCCCCATGATCCTGGCCGTGGTGGTGGGCATGGCGCTGCGCAGCGCGGTCGGCCTGCCGAGGGCGACGCAGGCCGGCGTGACCTTCGTGCTGAAACGCCTGCTGCGCATCGCCGTGGCCCTGCTGGGCCTGCAGCTGACGGCCGCCCAGGTGGCGGCGGTGGGGCCCACCGGCGTGGCCATCATCGCCTTCAGCCTGGTGGCCACCTTCGTCTTCACCAAGACCGTGGGCCGCTGGCTGGGCGTGCCGGCCCCCCTGGCGGAACTGATCGCCGCCGGCACCTCCATCTGTGGTGCCTCGGCCGTGGTCGCGGCCAACACCGTCACCCAGGCGGATGATGAGGACGCGGCCTACGCCGTCGCCTGCGTCACCGTCTTCGGCAGCATCGCCATGCTGAGCTATCCGGCCCTGGGGGCGGCCCTGCACCTGGCGCCGCGGGCCGTCGGCCTGTGGGCCGGCGCGTCCATCCATGAGATCGCCCAGGTGGTTGCCGCCGCCTTCCAGTCGGGCCAGCAGGCCGGCGAATTCGGCACGGTGGCCAAGCTGACCCGTGTCGCCATGCTGGCCCCCCTGGTGCTGTCCCTGGGCGCCCTGCGCCGCCGCCGCGAAGGCACGGGCGGCAAGCCCATGCCTATGCCCTGGTTCATCCTGGGCTTCGTCGCCCTGGTCGCCCTGAACAGCCTGCACGCCGTTCCCGCCGTGGTGAAGGACTGGGCCCCCGGTGTCACCACCAGCCTGCTGACCCTGGCCCTGGCCGCCATGGGTCTGCACACCCACGTCGGCCGCATGGCCGCCAAGGGTCTCGCCCCCCTGGCCCTGGGCGCCCTGGCCAGCCTGTTCATCGCTGGTCTCAGCCTGGCGCTGATCGTGACGGTGTGGGCGTGAAGCGATCCTCGACCATTTGACGAAAGGCCCGCCGGTGCCGCCGGCGGGCCCCCTATTCGTACCGCAGCGCCAGCACCGGCCGGGCGCGGGCAACCAGGATGGTCTGGCCGGCCACGGTGGCGGCGGCGATGGCCAGGGCGGTAGGACCCAGGAAGGTCCAGGGGCCGATGTCCACGTGATAGGCGAAGCTGGCCAGCCAGTGGCGCAGGAACAGATAGGCCGGCAGCCAGGCCAGTGCGCTGGCCAGCAGCACGGGCTTGGTGAACTGCCACAGCAGCAGGCGCAGGATGTCGGCCAGCGAGGCGCCGTAGACCTTTCGCACCCCGATCTCCTTGGTGCGCCGCTCCGCCGTCACCGCCGACAGGCCATAGATGCCGGCGCAGGCCATGCCCAGGTTGATCAGACTGAACAGGGTGATCATCTGCGTCTCATGCCGGATCAGGCTGGTCAGCGAGTTCAGGTGATCGTCGAAGAAATAACGGCCGCTGGGGGACAGTTCCCCCATGCGGTGCCACAGCGTGTCGATGGCGGCCAGGGTCCGGGTGCGGTCGCCGGGCGCCAGCTTCACGTACATCAGTTCATACCCGCCGGAATCGCTGACGAAGAAGGTGGGGGCGATCTTGTCCTGCAACGACCCCATGGGGAAGTCGGGCACCACCGTCGCCACCTGCACATCGCCGTCCACGCCGGGCAGGTGCAGCGCCTGGCCGAGGGCGTCGTCCGGCTGGTCGTTGCCCAGGGCCCGCGCGGCCGTCTCGTTGATCACCACCTTGTGGCGCACGGTGCTGGGGCGTTTGGGATCCGGCAGCTGCCCGGCCAGGGCCGGCAGGTGGAAAACGGGCAGGAAGCCGGGATCGGCCGCCACACGGTTCAGGCGGACGGCATGGCTGTTGTCCAGCGTGGCCGTCACCAGGGGGCGGCTGCGCTCCAGGCTTTCCATGCCGGTGCAACCTACGCCCTTCACCCCATCGAGGTGCTGCAGGCCCATACGAATGGATTCCGGGCAGCTGCCGTCCAGGATCAGGATGTCGGCGGTGTCGTAGGAGACGCTGTCGCGGGTCAGCAGCTGTTGCTGGCGATAGGTGACCGAGGCGCCCACCAGCAGCATGACCAGCAGCGTGACGCCCGCGCCCAGGCCGGCGACAATGGCCCCACCTCGGGCGAGGCGGCGTCCAGCGACAGCCGCGCGTCCAGGAAGCGGCTGACCTGGGGGATGGCCAGTTCGGTCAGCGATAGGGCGATGACCATGGCGATGCCCACCAGGATCAGCGTTTCCAGCATGAACTGGGTCACCAGGTCGCGCCGACGCGCGCCGCCCATCTTGCGCACCCCCACCTCCACGGCCCGGCGGGTGGCCTGGGCGTGGCCATGTTGATGAAATTGATGCAGGGGATCAGCAGGGTCAGCAGGGCGATGCCGCCGATCATGCACATGCGGTTCAGCCGGTCGGGGTTCAGGCCGGCATGCAACTGCAGGTCGGTCATGGGCACCAGTTGCGGCGACTGGCCGCCCGGGTGTCCCGCCCCCCAGTGCCGGGCCGCCAGCCCGTCCAGCGTCCCTTGCGCCGCCACCGGGTCCGCCCCGTCGCGCAGGCGGACATAGGTGTAGACGTCGCCCAGCGTCCGCCCCCTGGCGGGGTCGGCGTCGCCGCCGTCGGTGCGCGGCCCATTGACACGTGACTGGGGGGCGCTGAAGGGCGAATAGACGGAGGCGGAGGAGGCGAGAAGCATCACCTCGTGCATATGGCTGCGGAAGGGCAGGTCCCGCAGCACGGCGCGGACGCGCAACGTGGTGCGCTCATCCAGGTCGATGCGCTTGCCCAGCGCGGGCTCCGGCCCGAACAGCTTGCGGGCCATGGTCTGCGTCAGGGCCACGGCGCCGGGGTCGGCCAGGCTGGCCTTCAGGTCGCCCTCCACCACCGGCAGGTGCATAATGTCGGCGAAGGACGGGTCGACCCAGGTGACGAACTCGCGGAAAGCCTCATCGCCCCACCGGATCTTGCGCGCGTCGTCCAGCAGGCGGGCGGCGGCCTCCACCTCCGGCGCCTCCGCCACCAGGGTGGCGGCCAGGTCGGGCGGGGTGCGCCAGCGTACCAAGGGTCCCGTCTCCCGGTCCTCATCCACCGGGGCCAGGACGCTGTCCACCAGGTACAGCTGCGCATGGTCGGGCAGGAAGGTGTCGTAGGCCATCTGGTCGCGGATCAGCAGCGCCATCAACAGGCTGGCCGTCAGCCCCACCACCAGCCCGGCCAGGCTGATGACGATGTCGGCCTTCGCCTGCCGCAAGGACCGGATGGCCTGGCTTGCCGCGATGTACAGCATGGTCGCTTCCCTGTTCCCCACCCGTTTTCGGGATCGCGGCACTTGTAAGCAAAGCGCGGACCACCTCAGAGACTGAAGATGGAGCCCCGAAGCCACTGTTCGGAACCGCGCCTTGTCCGTTTCCGGACAGCCCTGTTGCCCGCTTCCGGACAATGGTCTGTGAACACGCCATACCTTATCCGAACCGCGGCATCTGTTGAGGCGTTTCGGACGTGGTTGAGGGGGAAGGCCTGCCGGCCGCAATCCAGCCGGGGGCGCAAGCGCCAAGTAACTTCCGCTGAGGTGGCGGCACGTTCTCCGACCCCGTTTGCCGCAGCCCAGCGCACAACCACCCTATACGGATGGACACTCTTAAAGGAAGAAAAAATAGTTGAGCGTGATTGCTTTTAGGAGTAGTAATTCTGCAGCAAATTATCACAAATTGAAATATGTCTCCAGAGCATTGCCGCCCGCCCCCTGCGGCGGCTGCCCCACAAGCGGCATCCGCGATGGGAGAAGAACGCCATGAGCCAGGCCGAAGTGGACCGCCTACTGGCCGACATCCAGACCAACCCGCAGATCCTGGAGGCGCTGCCCGGCCTGGGTGACGCCGCCGGCATCGTTGCCTACGCCAACGCCCATGGCTACGCCATAACTTCCACCGACGTGCAGGCCTATCTGGAGGCGCATCCGCAGGGTGAGGCGACCGACGCGGCGTTGACCGGGGCGTCCGCCGCCCGCAAGCATCATAACGCCGTCACTTCCCATGGGCAGGTGGCGGTGGGCATCACCAACGCCGCCGCCGTGGGCGGCACGGTGGCCATCGGCGGTGCCGCCGCCTCGGAAGTGGTGGCCGCAGCGGCGGTGGGCAGCGTCGCCGCCATCAATATTGCCGGCATCGCTGCGGCCACCGCCACCACCGCCATCGGCGTGGCCTGACGGCGTCGCCGCCTCCGCTCCTTCCCCCGCCCTCCCGCCCCATGAGGACATCATGAGCCAAACCGAAGTGGATCGCCTGCTGGCCGACATCCAGGCCAACCCGCAAATCCTAGACGCGCTGCCCGGCCTGGGTGATGCCGCCGGCATCATCGCCTACGCCAACGCCCATGGCTACGCTATCACCGCCGCCGACGTGCAGGCTTATTTGGACGCGCACCCGGAGGGCGAGGCGACCGACGCAACGCTGACCGGGGCGTCCGCCGCCCGCAAGCACCACAGCGCCGTGGCCAGCCATTCCAAGGTGGCGGTGGGTATCGCCGCTGCTGGCGGCGCCATCGGTGCCGTCGTCAATGCGGCGGTGGGAGCGGCGGCCATCGACGTGGCGACCGCCGCCGCCGTCGACGGCCTCATCTCCACCGCGCTTGCCGCCGCCGCTGCGGTCGGCGTGGCGGGGGCGGCAGCCACCACCACGGTGACGGTTGCCGCCGTCGCCTGAGGCAGCCTTCCCGCCCTTCAGCCCGTCTCCCTCGTCAGGAAGCCAGACCATGACCGACAGCGCGTCGCCGGTGGGACCGGCCTTTTTCCGCCGCCCGCCGGAGGAGCGGCGCCAATTAGCGGAGATCAAGCGCTGCCTGGAACGTTTCCTGGGCGACAGCGCGTTCCGCCAAGGCTGTCAGGTGCTGCTGGCCAGTCCCGCCATGGAAGGCAGGGCCGTGGGCGGGGCTGTGGAGAGTGGGGAGGACGCGGATGACGGGGCGGCCGCGCTGCACCGGGAACACGGCATCACGGTGGACGTGCGCGCCCTGCGGCCGCTGCTGGAGCCGGGCTTTGGCGGTGATCTCGCCGACTATCCCCTGGTACGCCTGTGGCAGGCACACATGGCCAGCCAGTTCGCCTACCGCGACGGGGTGGTGGTGCGCGGTGACACCGGCGGGCACAACCCAGCCTATGACCGCTGGCGTCGCCGCCAGATCGCCCGCTGCCGTGGCGAACTGGGATCCACCGCTTCCTCCATCGTCCATCCAGTGGTGGCCTTCGAACTGTCGTCTGGCTGCTCGGTAGGGTGCTGGTTCTGCGGCATTTCCGCCGGCGCCTTCGCCGGCCACGCGCCCTACGCCGACAACCAAGTGCTGTGGCGGGGCATGCTGGCCCAGACGGTGGCCTTTTTCGGCGCCACCGCCGCCGGCACCGGCTTCTGCTATTGGGCCACCGATCCCGCCGACAATCCCGACTATCCAGCCTTCATCGCCGACTTTCACGCCGCCATCGGGGTGGTGCCGCAGACCACCACCGCCGCGCCCTTGAAGAACCCTGACCTCACCCGCGCCGTGCTGGCCTTGACCGAGCGTCACCAGACCACCATCAACCGCTTCTCGGTGCTCAACACCCGGCTGCTGCGGCAGATCCACGCCGCCTTCACTGCGGAGGAACTGCTGGGGGTGGAACTGGTGCTGCAACAGCAGGACAGCCTCAACGCCAAGGCCTTCGCGGGCCGTGCCCGTCGCCGCCCGGCCGCCAAGCGCCCGCTGGACGAGGCGCAGGACCATCCCACCATCGCCTGCGTCACCGGCTTCCTGGTCAACCTGCCGCAGCGCACGGTGCGGCTGGTCACGCCCACCCGCGCCACCGACGCCTGTCCCGACGGTTTCCACACCTTGGGGGAGGCGTCTTTCACCACCGCGGATGAGTTTGGCGCCGCCCTGCGCTACCTGCTGGCCCAGGTGCCCGACGAACTGGCCATGGATGACGTCCTGACCTTGCGCCCCGATCTGGCTGCCACCCCGGACGCCGCCGGCTTCACCCTGCGCGACGCGGGCCAGCAGTATCAGGTGCACCACCCGGCGGCGGCGCTGCTGCTGCCGCTGCTGCTGCAGGGGAGGCACACGGTGCGCGACGCTTACCGCGCCTGCCTGACGGCCGGGATCGATCTGCGGGCTCTGGCCAATCTGCTGCACCGCCTGTTCGCCCTGGGGGTGTTGAGCGAGGAGCCGGGGCGGCCGGGCATCAGTGGCGTGCGCCGCTCCCTGCCGCCGCAAGCCGCCTGACGGGCCGGATGACCTCATTCGCCAGCCTCGTTCCGGTGGCCGTGCCGATGGACGCCACCGCGGCGCTGTGGGTGGGCTCCATCGACGCGGCGGACTCCCGGCGCTATGCCGCCTTCGTCGACCCGCTGTATCACCGCCACCTGGGTCCCGGCACCAGCGGCCTGGTGCACGTTGCCGCCGACCAGGTAACCGCGGCCGGCGATCGCCGGCCGCGTGGCCTGGCCCTGGCCATGCTGGCCTCCGACGGCTTTGAGATCGTCAGCCTGGGCGCCCAAGACGATACCGACGGCCGGGTGCGCCAGGCGCTGTTGCAGGCCCTGGCCCGGCGCTGCGCCGCCGCCGGCCGGCCACAGGGGCTGTATTATGCCACCTACGACGCCGACGACGTCCTGACTCCGGGCTTGCTGCAGGGCTGCGGTTGGCGGGGGCCGGCGGTGGAACGGCTGGTGGTGCGGGCCACGACGGCGGCCATGCTGGCCCTGCCCTTCCTTGGCGCCCATGGCCAGCCCCGCGAGGGCTATGCCGTTGTTCCCTGGACAGTGGTGGATGCCGCCCAGCGGGCCGATCTGACCGCCGACCTGGCTGCCCTGCCGCCGCTGCAGCGCCGTAATATCGACCCGGCCGGCTATGAGGCCAGGGCGCTCCCCGCCCTCAGCCTGGCCCTGCTGCGGGGCGGGCGGGTGGTTGCCTGGCACCTGCCCTGCCGCATCGGCCTGGACACGCTGAGTTGGACCTGCTCCGCCGTGCGGCCGGGGCATGAAGGGGCGGTAGCCATCCTGCTGCTGTGGCGCCTGGCCTTGCAGCGGCAGCAGGCTCTGGGCATCCGCCGCTTGGCCTTCACCTGTGACTTGTTCCAGGACCGCTTCGCCCGTTTTATCTGCAGGCGTCTGCCCCCGGCCATCGAGCGTCTCAGCCTGTTCGCCCGTTTTGACCTGCCGCCCGTTTTGACCTGCCAGGGTAACCGCTGAAGGGCTGGCCGGGACAATTCACCCGGGCCAGCCGCCTGCGCTACAGTGGTGGCGACGCCGCCGCCTCCGGCGGCTCCCTCACCAACGGGGCCTCTTCCTTGACGCTGGAACAGTTGCGCATTTTCGTGGCCGTGGCGGAACGGCAGCATGTCACCCAGGCGGCCCGCGCGCTGAACCTGGCGCAGTCGGCGGCCAGTGCCGCGGTCGCGGCGCTGGAGGACCGCTACCAGACGGCGCTGTTCCATCGCGTGGGGCGCGGCATCACCTTGACCGAGGCCGGACGCCTGTTCCTGGCGGAGGCCAAGGCCGTGCTGGCGCGGGCCGACAGGGCGGAACGGGCGCTGGCCGAGCTGTCCGGCTTGCAACGGGGCCATCTGCGGGTGCAGGCCAGCCAGACCATCGCCAGCTATTGGCTGCCCCGCCACCTGGTCGCTTTCCGCGAGCGGCATCCCGGCGTGGACCTGGATCTCGCCATCGGCAATACCGCCCAGGTGGCCGCCGCGGTGCTGGACGGCACCGCCGACCTCGGCTTTGTCGAGGGGGCGGTGGACAGCCCGGACCTGTCGGCCCACCAGGTGGCGCAGGACCAGTTGGTGGTGGTGGTCGCCCCCCATCATCCCTGGGCCTTCCGCGAGACCGTGCCGGCGGCGGTGCTGCATGAAACGCCCTGGATCATGCGGGAACCGGGGTCGGGCACCCGCTCCGCCTTCCTGGCCGCGCTGGCGGACCTGGGCGTCGACACCGCCGCCCTGCGCATCGCCCTGGAACTGCCCTCAAACGAGGCGGTGCGCGCGGCGGTCGAGGCGGGCGGCGGGGCGGCGGCCCTGTCCGCGTCCGTCGCCAGCGGCAGCATCGAGGTGGGGTTGCTGCACCCCGTGCGCCTGACCTTGGCGCCCCGCGCCTTCACCCTGGTCCGCCATGCGGGGCGTGGGCTAAGCCGCGCGGCTAGCGCCTTTCTAGACGAAATGGGCCGCCCCGACCTCGCTTAAGCGATAGCGCCCGCCGCTTGAAAACCAGGGCCAGCGAAATGAACTTCTTTTGACTGTTCCGCCAGGGGCTTGACCTGGCGCAGGGCCTATCCGATTGAAGGCTGCCAAGGATAAGCGCGCCTTTGTGCCTACCATCCAGGCCGGGCGCGCGTTGAGGAGGGAGTGCGCGTGGAGATGCCGCCATCCGGGGCGCGAGGGACGGCCTGTGGGCTGTCTGCTATGGTTGCTGCACAATTTATGGGCGATGAGCGGCCGGGTATTGCCTGCGAATTGGGCGTCGGGGCGTTACCTTCCCCGGTGCCGCGCCCGTTTCCTGGGCAATTCCTTGGCTAGGCCAAGTTGGCGTGGCTCTTGCTCAATCACACAGTCGGGCCTACCGATGGGGAAGGGTTTTATGGCGAAAGCAGACGGTCCATTCAATGAAATGGGCATGTCGGATGAGGTGCGCGGCCCGTATGCGGACATCGAACGATGGCTGCGCGAGATGCCGTCCGACAAACTGGAACTGAAGCGCCGCGAGGCGGAGACGTTGTTCCGGCGCGTGGGCATCACCTTCGCGGTGTATACCGAGGGCGGCGATCCCGAACGGTTGATCCCCTTCGACATCATTCCGCGCGTCCTGGCGCGCGCCGAATGGGACCGGCTATCGCTGGGGTTGCAGCAGCGGGTCAAGGCGCTGAACGCCTTCCTGGCCGACGTCTACGGCGAACGCCACATCCTGCGGGCGGGCAAGGTGCCGGAGCGCATGGTGCTGGGGAATGAGAGCTTCCGGCCGGAGATGCAGGGCTTCCTGCCGCCGGCGGGCGCCTACACCCATGTCGCCGGCATCGACATCGTCCGCCTGGATCCGGACAATTTCTATGTGCTGGAGGATAACTGCCGCACGCCCTCCGGCGTCTCCTACATGCTGGAGAACCGCGAGGCCATGCTGCGCCTGCTGCCCGATCTCTGCGGCATGCACAAGCTGGCGCCCGTCTCCCATTACCCGGAAGACCTGCTGGACACGCTGAAGTCGGTGGCGCCGCCGGCCTGCCGGGACGCGCCGACCGTGGCCGTGCTGACGCCCGGGTCCTACAACAGCGCCTATTATGAGCACTCCTTCCTGGCCGATGAGATGGGCGTGGAACTGGTGGAGGGCGGCGACCTGTTCGTGGACGAGGGCTTCGTCTACATGCGCACCACCCAGGGGCCGAAGCGGGTGGACGTGCTGTACCGCCGCATCGACGACGAGTACCTGGACCCGCTGACCTTCCGCCCCGACAGCGCGCTGGGTGTGCCCGGCCTGTTCGCGGCCTATCGCGCCGGCCGGGTCACCCTGGCCAACGCGGTGGGCACCGGCATCGCCGACGACAAGGCGATTTATCCTTTCGTCCCCGAAATGATCCGCTTCTATCTTGGGGAAGAGCCCATCCTGCTGAACGTGCCCACCTACCTTTGCGAACGCGATGACGACCGCAAATACGTGCTGGAGCACCTGCACGAACTGGTCGTTAAGGAGACGCGCGGCTCGGGCGGCTACGGCATGCTGATCGGCCCGCAATCCACTGCCGCCGACCGGGCGGTGTTCGCCGACCGCATCAAGGCGCGGCCGGCCGACTACATCGCCCAGCCCACGCTGGCATTGTCCACCTGCCCCACCTTCGTGGAACAGGGCATCGCCCCCCGCCATGTCGACCTGCGGCCCTTCGTGCTGAACGGGCGGGAGATCCGGGTGGTGCCCGGCGGCCTTACCCGCGTCGCCCTGCGCGAGGGCTCCCTGGTGGTGAATTCCAGCCAGGGCGGCGGCACCAAAGACACCTGGGTACTGGAGCGCTGACGAGAAATGCTGAGCCGTACCGCAGACGGACTGTTCTGGCTGGCCCGCTATATGGAGCGGGCGGCCAGTGTCGCGCGCCTGGTTCAGGTGGGCAACCGCATGTCCAACATGTCGCTGTCCCTGGACAATCCGGGCAATGAATGGCGCTCCACCCTGATCGCCGTGGGCACGGAGCCGGGCTACCTCGCCAAGCATGGCGAGGTGGTGCCCTCGCTGGTGCTGGATTACCTGGTGCTGGACCCGGAAAACCCGTCCAGCATCGTGTCCTGCATCGAAACCGCCCGCCGCAACGGCCGCGCCGTGCGCACCGCCCTGACGGTGGACACGTGGGAGGCGCTGAACGAGACATGGCAGCAGACCCGGGCGTTGAAGGCCGACCGCCTGGCGGCGGACAGCCTGCCCGGGCTCATGGACTGGGTGGTGCAACGCTCCCTGCTGTTCTGCGGCAGCTATGCCAACACCATGCTGCGCAACGACAGCTACCTGTTCACCCATCTGGGCACGCTGCTGGAGCGGGCGGACAACACCGCCCGCATCCTGGACGTCAAGTATCACGTCCTGCTGCCGGACCACGAGGGCGTGGGCGGGGTGCTGGATTATTACCAGTGGCAAAGCATCCTGCGGGCCGTGTCGGCGCTGCGCAGCTATCATTGGGTCTACCATGACCGGCTGAAGCCCTGGCTGATCGCGGAACTGCTGATCCTGAAGCCGGAGATGCCCCGTTCCCTGGTCGCCTGCCTGGCGCATGTGGTGGACCTGCTGGAGGCGATGGCCGTGCGCTACGGTGGCCAGCGGGGCGAATGCCATCGCCTTGCGGGCGAAATCCACGCCCGCCTGCGCTATGGCCGGGTGGAGGATATCTTCCAGTTCGGCCTGCATGAATATCTGACGCAGTTCATCGATGACATGCTGCGCCTGGGCCAGGAGATCAGCGGCTTCTACCTGAACGTCCGCTGATCGCCGCGTCCCGCCCCCCGCCCCGCATGGAGGTCGCCCTCATGGGGGCCGGGGCGGGGCCATTTGTTGCGCGGGCGGGGGCGTCGCCAATACTTAACGTGCGCACCCCCTGGTCGCGGCCCTGGGTTTCGAGGTATGAGGGGGCATCGGGATAGGCCCCTGTCCGGGGGGCCGCCCGTCCCTCATCTGAAGAAAAACGCCGCCCAGTCCAAGGGCCGGCAACCGCGATGTCGAGGCCCAAGAGATGACGTATTGTGTCGCCCTGTTCCTGAGGGCCGGGCTGGTGATGCTGTCGGACACACGCACCAACGCCGGTGTCGACAACATCTCCACCTTCTGCAAGATGCACCGGTTCGAAACGCCGGGCGACCGCTGCATGGTCCTGCTCTCCGCGGGCAACCTGTCCATCAGCCAGTCGGTGGTCAACCGCCTGCAGGAAGGTGTCGCCATCGGCGATGCGGAGCCGGAAACGCTGGCCACCGTCCCGTCCATGTTCCGCGCGGCCCAACTGGTGGGCGCCGCCATCCGCGCCGTGTACGACACCGACGGCCTGGCCATGAAGGCCCAGGGGGTGGGCTTCGATGCCTCCTTCCTCTTGGGCGGGCAGATCAAGGGCCGGGGCATGCGCCTGTTCCAGATCTACTCCCCCGGCAATTTCATCGAGGCCACGCCCGAGACGCCGTACCTGCAGATCGGGGAGCACAAATACGGCAAGCCCATCCTGGACCGCGTCGTCTCCTACGACACGCCGGTGCAGGACGGGGTGAAGCTGGTGCTGGTGTCCATGGACAGCACCCTGCGCAGCAACCTGTCGGTGGGCATGCCCATCGACCTCGCGGTTTATCACCGCGACGACCTGCAATTGCGCATCCACCGCCGCATCACCGAAACCGACAGCTATTTCCAGCATGTGCGGGACCATTGGTCCAACGCGCTGCGCCAAAGCTACGGCACCTTGCCCACGGCGGATGAGTGGTGGGCGGGGGAGCAGCGGGGCTGACCCTTTTGGGTCAGGCCGTCCCCTCCCGGCCCTTTTTCAGCAACGGTTTCAGCACGGCGGCCACGGCGGCCATTCCGGCGGGCAGGTTGCCCCCCAGGGCGGCGATATCGGGTCGGCAGGCCTCCGCCTTGCCGGCGCGGGCCGCCGTCTGGATGCGCGTGGCCAGGGCCTGTATCTGCCGCAGGCCGATGTCGCCCGCGGTGGCGATCAGGGTGTGGGCGGCCTTGGCCATGGCGTCGGCGTCATTGGTGGCCGCCAGCGTCTGCAGCGTCGCCACCCGCGCCTCGCACTCCGCCACGGAGGACATGACCAGGTCCGCCAGCGTGTCGGTGTCCAGCAACTCCGCCAACTGCCGCAGCGGCGCCGGGTCCAGCACCGGGGGTTCATGCACGGGCGGGGGGACGGCCGCCGGGACGGGCGCTGGCGTCGGTGTGGCCGCAGGGGCTGTGGCCGCCGCTTGGGCCACGCCTACCCAGCGCGCCACGGTGTTCGCCAGGGTGGGCAGGGCGAAAGGCTTGGCGATGTAGTCGTCCATGCCGGCGGCCAGGTATTCCTCCCGCATGCCGGCCATGGCGTTGGCCGTCATGGCGATGACGGGGGTGCGGGGGCGCCCGCCGCCTGCTGGATGGCGCGGATGCGCTGGGTGGCTTGCACGCCGTCCATCTCCGGCATCTGGATGTCCATCAGCACGGCCTGGAAGGTGTTCCGCTCATACAGCTCCAGCGCCGTCCGCGCGTCGCCCGCCAGGGTGACGTGATAGCCCAGCCGTTCCAGCATGGTTTTGGCCACGGTCTGGTTGATGGTGTTGTCGTCCACCACCAGCAAGTGGGCGCCGCCCCCGCCGGGCAGGCCGTGGCGCGTGGTCTTCGGGGTTCGTCCGGCGCGGGCCGGTGGGGCCTGCGGCACGGTCTGGGGGGGCTGGTCTTGGGCATGTCCTTGGCCGGGACGACCGGCAGGGTGATGGTGAAGGAAAAGGTGCTGCCCTGGTTCAGGGTGCTTTCCAGATCGATGGCCCCGCCCATCAGCGCCACCAGGCGCTGGGAAATGGCCAGCCCCAGCCCGGACCCGCCGAAGCGGCGCGAGATGGACGTGTCCGCCTGGCCGAACTTGCGAAACAGTTGCGCCTGGGCCGTGGCGCTGATGCCGATGCCGGTATCACGCACCGCGAAATGCAGCGGCGCCCTGTCATCCTGGGCGATGCCCACCTCGACCTCCAGCACGACCGATCCCTTCTCCGTGAACTTGACGGCGTTGCCCACCAGGTTCAGCAGCACCTGGCGCAGGCGCAGGGGATCCCCCCGATAATGCCCCGAGGGGGCGCCGCCTGTCACCGTTTCCAACCGGATGCCCTTGTCCCTGGCACGGGGACCCAGGATGGCCATGACGCCGGCGGTGACGTCGGCCAGCGCGAACGGCACCTCCTCCAGCTCCACGCGCCCGGCTTCCAGCTTCGAGATGTCCAGGATGTCGTTGATGATGGACAGCAGGGCGTCGGCGCTGTCGCGGATCACGGCGGTGTAGGCAGCCTGATCGGGGGTCAGGGGGCTTTCCTGCAGCAATTGCACCATGCCCATGACACCGTTCATGGGGGTGCGGATCTCATGGCTCATATGGGCCAGGAAGTCGGATTTGGCCGCGTTGGCCGCCTCCGCCGCCCGCCGCGCCGCGTCCAGCTCCTCCGCCAGGGTGCGCAGCTCCCGCGCCTGGGCCGCCAGCCGGTCACGAGCGTCGATCAGGTCGCCCACCTGCCGCCGCTGAACCGTCATGTCGCGGTAGCTGACGACGAAGCCGCTGCCCGCCATGGGGATGGCCTGCGCCTCCAGCGTGCTGCCGTCGGGCCGTGCCAGTTCGTAGATCACCGGGGTCATGCCGTCCGGTGTGGCAGGATCCACATCGGGGCCTTGAGGACCCTGCGGGGGCATCCCGACCAGCGGGGCGTCGGCGCGATCCTTCAGCAGGGCCGCCACATCCGCCAGGGGCATGCCGGGGGGCAGTCCTCCGGCCGCAGCTCCATCAGGTCCAGGAACTGGTGGTTGCGGATGGACAGGCGCAACCGCGCATCGAAGGCGACGATGCCCTGGTCGATGGATTCCAGGATGGCGGTCAGCAGCCGGTCGCGATCCTGCAGGCGCTGGCGGGCCTCCACCAACGGGGTGATGTTGCGGCCGATACCGCGAAAGCCGCGGAACTGCCCATCCAGCCCATGGTACGGCCGGCCGGAGATTTCCAGGTGCAGCATCCCGCCATCGGGACCGCGCACGGAATAGCTGAAGTCGCGGAAGGGAACGCGGTTGTTCAGGAAGCTCTCATAGATCGCCCAGTGGGCGGCATCGGCGTCGGCGGACAGCTCACGCCGGGTATGGCCCAGCAGCGAGGCCATCTCCATGCCGACGAACCGGATCCCGTCGGAAATGTAGGTCAAGCGGTGGGTCTCATCCGTTTCCCAATACCAGTCGGTCGACACCTCCGTCAGGTCGCGAAAGCGTTCCTCGCGCGCGACCAGTTCCTGCTCTTGCCGGGCCACGGCGTCGGCCATGGCGTTGAAGGCCTGGGCCACCGCCTCCAGTTCCGGCCCGCTGCCGGGGCTGTCGAGATGGATGGCGCGGTCGCCGGCGGCGATGCGTTGGGCCGCTTCGCCCAAGGTCTGCAACCAGCGCAGCACCGACAATTCCAGCCCCGCGACCCCCAGCGCGAAGGCCAGCAGGGTGATGGCCAGAACCGCCACCAGGTTGCGACGGAAATCGATGTTGGCGGCGGCCAGCACCTCGGCCTTGGACAGGCCCACGGCCACCCGGGCGCCGGTGTCGCCCACGCTGGTGATGCCGAAAAGCTGCTTTTCACCCCGCAAGTCGGCCATGTCGGCCGTACCGTCCGCCGTGGCCAGGATGGTGCTGATCAAGGGCCGGCCCACATCGCCCACGCCCAAGGCGGCGTCCTTGTCGGGATAGCGTGCCAGGACGTGTCCATGGCGGTCGACGGCCAGGAAAACGGCATGGCGCCGCGCCGCCATCTGGCGGCCCATATCCTCCAGCCATTGCAGGTTGATGGCGGTGCCGGCCACCTGGGTGACACCGCCGCCGGGCGTTGCCCGCACCCGCGTCACCACCATGATGGGCTTGCCGTTGGTTCGGCCGATCAGGAAGTCGCTGATCGTGGGCTGGCCGGTTTCCAGCAACTCCTGGAAATAGTCGCGGTCGCTGAAATTCTGGAAGGGCCGTTCGGCGGATGAGCAAAAGACTTGGCCGTCCGGGCCCATCAGGTTGACGTTGTTGATCCAGGGATGCGCCTGCTTCATCAGCCGGGCGTCCTGGATGCATTGGTCCAACGGCAGGTTGGCGCTTTCGCTCAGCAGGGTATCGGCGATGTGCTGGGCCTGGGTGACCAGCAGGGCCTGTTGCCCGGCGATGGCATGCGCCAGGCTCAGGGCCTGGGCCTGGGCGGCGGCCACGGCCTCCGACCGCCGGGCGCCATAATCGGCGATGGACAGGGCCGTCAGGGGCGCCACCACCACCAGCAACAGGATTTGCAGCCGCGCACGCAGGCCTCTGCCGCGCAGCTTCAGGTAGTGGGGTGGCAAGCCGTCGTACCTTTCCGGCCAATCCTAGAGGGCGTCGCCATCATAGCGAAAGCCGCCACAAAATACAGGCGCAGAGGTATAGCGGGTCGTTGCGGATCCGATTTCTCAAATGATTAGCGGTGACCATCAATCGGCGGGGCGCCACGTCAGGCGGCGCGCACCTTCCGGGGCCGGGGCACGGTGACTGAAATGTAGAATTGTGTGCCCGCCTTGTCGAAGGCCATCTCCGCCCCGATCTGCCGGCACAGCGCCTGCACCACCGTCATCCCGATACCGGCCAGGCGGGCGGCCCCCATGTCGGCCGGCAACTGGCCGCTGGGGTCATCGATGATGCAAGACAGGCGGTTGTCCACGACCGTCAGCCCCAGGGTCACCGGGCTGGACAGCTGGTCAGACCGCCGCAGGGTGGGGGTCAGCATCTCATTCAGGATCAGGGCCAGCGCCACGCCCGTTTCCACCGGCAGCAGCACGGGTGTGCTGGTGACCTGCACCCGGTCCAAGGCGCCGTACTCCGCCGCCACTTCCCGGCAGAACGCGGGAAGCAGGGCGCCGAACTCCACCTCATCCACCGTTTCGGCCTGCAGCATGCGCTTGTGCACCTCGTTGATGGCCAGCACGCGGGTGCGGGCCTCCGCCAGGGCGCGCTCCGCCTGGGGGTCCTTGGTGTCGTGCGTCTGCAACTGCAGCAGGGTGCCGATCATGGACAGGCCGTTGCCAACCCGGTGGTTGATCTCGCGCAGCAGGCGGCCTTTCTCGTCCAGCATCTCCTGCAACTGCTGGCGCATGCGGCTTTCCCGGTCGGCCTCGGTCATGGCGCCGCTGGACAGGCGCCATACCAGCCCGCCCGCGACCAGGCAGATGACCACGCTGCCGGCCACGAACAACAGGCGCAGGGTGGCCACTCGGCCCTGCCGTTGCGCCAGCAGCGTCTGCTCCGCCCCATCGATGACCGCCACCTGTTCGCGCACCTCGGCCATCAGGGACTCGCCCCGTTCCACCGTGATGCTGTCGGGAGGCATGCCGGCGGGTGTCTGCATCAGCACCTGTAGGGCGTCCAACCGCGCATTGGCCAGTGCCGTCAGCGTCGACACCCGGCGGGTCTGGTCCGGGTTGTCGCTGACCAGGGTGCTCAGCGCCAGCAACTGGTTGGTGGCATCGTCGCGATAGCCCTGGAAGCGGTCCCGTGCCTCCGGCCCCCGGATCAGCAGGTACAGCCGTTGGGACGATTCCGCCGACAGGATCTGGCTCAGCGCCAGGACCGCGGTGGTGCGGACCTGGTGGCTGTGGTTCACCAACCTCTCGCTGCTCACCACCTCCGCGAAGATGGATTGCATGATCAACAGCAGGGCGACGATTCCGCCCAGGGCCGCCAGCCCCGCCAGTCGCACCCGCTGTCGCAGCAGCATTTCCACGGCCTGCGCCCCTCACCCCGATGCGCGCCTGAACCATAAATGGCGCGCCGACCGCTCATGAAAAAGCCCCCCGCGCTACACACACGGACGGGCTTGGTGAAAGTCGGACCATGCCGCAGTTACGACGCCTTGGCGATCTTGCCTTAGGCGTATGCCCACTCTGGTAGTGCCGGCGGGGGTAGCGCCGGCGGGGCCATCCGCCTCTCCGGGCTCAAGGTTTGACAGGCTCAAGGTTTGGCTGGGGGCAGCGGGATGGCGGTGGTGGACTTGATGCGTTCCATGGCGAAGCTGGAACTGACATCCGTCAGGCGCGTCACCTTGATCAGGCGCTTGTAGACCCGGTCATAATGGGGGATGTCGGCCACCAGCACCTTCAGCAGGTAATCCACGTCGCCGCTCATGCGATAGAATTCCACGATCTCGGGAATCTCGGCCACGCCCCGGGCGAAGGTTTCCAGCCATTCCTCGTCATGCTGGTTGGTGCGGATGGCCACGAACACCGTGATGCCGCATCCCAGCAGGTCCGCGTCCAGCAGGGCGACGCGGCGGCGGATGATGCCCGCCTCCTCCAACTGCTTTACCCGGCGCCAGCAGGCATTGGTCGAAAGCGCCACCGTCTCCGCCAACTGCGCGATGGACAGGGACGCGTCCTCCTGCAGCAATTGCAGCAGGCGGATGTCCGTCTTATCAAGATGTTCCATAAATCGCCATCAGCCTGGGAAAAAATCAACCAACTGTGCTGCAACTGTGGGACAGTTTGGGATTTTTCTCAAGCCGGTCTGCGTTATTCTTGACGGCAGGCGGCCCGTGAGCGGCCGGCACTGGATGAGGGAAGCAGGGACCATGTTGCGCAAGCTGTTCATCGACCATCCGAGTTCGGTCCAGGAAAGCTATGGTGAGCACGCTCTGGTGGCGACATCCTTTGGCGTGCGGATGCTTCTGGGGGGTATGGCGTGCCTGGTGCATGCCATCGTGCCCGGCCTGTTCGTGCGTACCGGCAGCGGGATCATCACCGTGCTGCATGATGAGATGGTGGTGAACCGCAACCGAAAGGCGCCCCGGGTCCCCACCGGCGCCTCCGCCGCCGACACCGTGGGTTAAAAAGGCGGCGCCTTCGTTACAGGCCGCCGCCGGCCCCATTCTCCGGCGGCAGGTCGCCGTTGAAGCGGTCGATCCCGGTCATGATCCGGGTGATCATCTCGCGTTCCGCTTCGCTCAGGTGTGGATGCCAGATATCGAACAGCAGGATGACGCGGGTCTGGTCACTGTCGTTCCAGGCCTCATGCTCGATGGTGTCGTCGAACACCCAGGCCTCGCCCACCTTCCACGCCCGCGTCTCGTTCCCCACGCGGAAGCCGCAGCCGGGGGGCACCACCAGGGGCAGGTGGACCACCAGCCGCGTGTTGGACACGCCGGTGTGGGCCGGGATGCGGGTGCGGGGCTTCAACACCGAAAACATGGCGGCGGGGGATTTGCCCGGCACCTGCGGCTGGGGCATGGCGTCCAGCAAGGCGGCCGTGCGGGGGCAGCGGGCCCGGTTCTCAGCGTGCGGCCGGCCGTAATGCATGAAGTGGAAGGCGCTCCACCGCGGCGAATGGTTCAGCTCCGCCCACTGGTCCAGCGGCAAGCCGTCGGGATAGTCGATATAGGGCACGAACTGGTTGGGGTCGTCCTCGTCCCGTAGGACGGCGGACAACTCCGCCCGCACGGCGTCGGTCCCGGCCTCCAACTCCGCCAGCCAGGGGAACTCCGCGCGGTCGAAGAACTCGATCGCGGCCGGCAGGCCGGGGTAGAAGAACTGCGCGGGCTGTTGGTGATAGGGCTTGGCCCGGCCCAGCGCCCCGTCGACGAAGCGGGCCATGCGCCGCGCCTCACCGCTCTGGCAACGCCGCAGATCGCTGTCGATCTCCCCCTTCAGGAAACCATCCAGTTCGGCAAGGTATTGGGCGTGGCGCTCGCGGGCGCGGGCCACCGCGCGGGCGGTGGGCGCGTCCAGCGCCGTCTCTGGCGGCGCCAATTGCAGGGCGGTGCCATAGGCGGCTCCCGCCTGGCGGGCGTGGCCCATGCTATCCAGCAGCGACGCGCGCATCAGCAGGGCCATGAAGGCGCGCGGCTCCAGTGCCAGCGCCCGATCCAGCGCGGCCAGCGCGGCCAGGGGTTCACCCAGGGCGCGATGGGCGGCCGCCAGGTTCAGCCAGAGAGGCACCTGGGCCGGGGAGAAGGACAGCGCCTCTTCCAGCAGGGCCAGCGCCCGGGCGGGCTGGCCCGCCGCCATGGCGCGGACGGCCGCCGCGTTCAGGCCACGCGCCCGGTCTTCCTCGTCCGCCCGGCTTGTCCCGCTCTCTGCCCGCTCCGCCATCACGCCCCCGCGTTTTTCCCTGGGGGCGCCGGCACGGAGTCTGGGATGCGACGGCCTTGTCGGCCCTTGTCCCCCCGCCAGCACCCTCCCGGTTTTGTCATGGGCGGTATCGCTGCCGACCCGCCTTTATGCCTACGACTATAGGCAGGGCGAGCACTGGGGAACAAGGGCCGTATCAGGATTTGTTACAAGTGGGGGAAGGGCGGCTACTTCTCGCCCACCACGCCGCAGGCGATGCGGCCGCCCCCGCCGCCCAGCGGCTCCGGCGTGTCGGAGAAGTTGTCGCCACCCGCGTGGATGATGAAGGCGTGGCCGGCGATGTCGGCCAGCGTCAGGTGCGGCGCGGTCAGCGGCTCGGGCGCCGTGCTGCCATCGGCCGCCACCGTCAGCGGCGGCAGATCGCCCTTGTGGCCGTCCCCGGTCGGGCCCAGGTGCTTGCCGGTGCTGGCGGGATCGAAGTGGCCACCGGCGGCCAGGCCGGCGCCGGGCTTGCCGTCCTTTTCCGCCGGCTGGCAGGAGGCGTTGGCATGCAGGTGGAAGCCGTGCACGCCCGGCGCCAGGCCGGTCAGCTTGGGCGTCAGCACCAGGCCGCCGTTGCCCTCGGTGGCCGTGATGGTGCCGATGGCCGGGCCCACGCCGGTGGCGGTGATCAGGTGGATGGTGGTGGTGACCGGGGCGGCCGCCAGGGCCGCGAACGGCGCACCGACGGTGGCGGCCGCTGTGGCCGACACCAGCGCGGCACGCAGAATGGACTTCGTCATGGTTTCCCTCCGGATGGGCCCGTCGTTCCAGGAAAGGACGCGGGCTTATGGGCAAACTGGTCGAGGCGCCGAATGATAGGGCAGACGACGCGGCCCTGCCAGCGCGACACCCTGCGTAGTTCGTAAGGACGCGACTATGTCGCGGATACGTCCGATGCTGTGGCCCTGCGCTTCATGCAATTTTGTAACGCAGGGCCGCTGCCCAAAGGTTCGGTTGGCGACATTGTGCGCCTGCGAAGGCGATTACTTGCCCGACAAAAGCAAAATTGGTTAAGCAAACCTTGCATTCTGAATACGTATGCAACTGTTACTGGGTCGTTGCACATACGTATGCGGGCTATGTTACAAAAATCCGCCCCCCACTATGATCGTCACAAATTCGGGAGGATACGGGGCCGGGCGCCAAGGCGTCCCATCCAGGATGATGCGTGATCAGGGTGACAGGACGGGCCGGGCGCCGCGTAGGCCTTGGCGGGTTCCCCCTGAACCATCTCCCATCCACACCGTGACAGTCATGACGTCGTGCATGGCGCCCCGTCGACCGGGGGCGTCAGGGCCCTCGTTCATGCCGGGGCGACCCGGGGGGTGTCCATCCGCGGGGGTGGGCGCCTTGAAGAAACAGCAGCAACTGGGCCGGGTAACGGCCCGCTCGAAGGCGAGACTTAAGGGGAGGGTGCCATGAAAAACACGAAGATCGCGCTGGCCGCCAGGCTGGCCCTGGGCGTCAGCACCGCGGTGCTGTTGATGCACGGCACCGCCATGGCGCAAAGCGCGCCGGCGGACGCCGCCACCACCGATGACATGCAGGAAATCGTCGTCAGCGGCTTCCGCCACTCGCTGGAATCGGCGATCGAGGCGAAGCGCGACGCCAGCCAGATCGTCGAAGCGATCTCGGCCGAAGACATCGGCAAGCTGCCGGACAACTCCATCGCGGAATCGCTGGCCCGCCTGCCCGGCCTGGCCGCCCAGCGCGTCGACGGCCGCGCCCAGGTCATCAGCCTGCGCGGCCTGGGCCCGGATTTCACTCTGACCACCCTGAACGGGCGCGAGCAGGTGTCGACGGGCAACAACCGCAGCGTCGAATACGACCTGTACCCCTCGGAAATCATCAGCAGCGCCGTGGTCTACAAAACCCCCCAGGCCGGCTTCACCGCCCAGGGCCTGGCCGGCACCGTGGACCTGCAGACCGTGCGTCCGCTGGATTACGGCAAGCGGGTGCTGTCCGCCTCCGCCCGGTATGAGCAGACCTCCATCGGCAAGCTGAATTCCGACAGCGAGGACAAGGGCTACCGCGCCAGCGCCACCTACATCGACCAGTTCGCCCATGACACCCTGGGCGTGTCGCTGTCCATCGCGCACCTGAACTCCCCCACCCAGCAGGAAACCTCCCGCGTCTGGGGCTATCCGCAGCTGTCCAACGGCCAGTACGTCATCGGTGGCGACGAGGTGCGCGCCAACTCCGAAGAGTTCAACCGCACCGGCATCATGAGCACGGTGCAGTACAAGCCCACCGACAACTTCACCACGTCGCTGGACTTCTTCTACACCCACTACCAGGACTATCAGTGGCAGCGCGGCATCGAGATGCCGCTGCAGTGGGGCAACGGCTCGGTCAACGGCGCGCAGCCGGCCGTGGCGCTGTTGCCCGGCTACACCGTCACCGGCGACATGATCACCAGCGGCGCGTTCAGCGGCGTGAAGGGCGTGGGCCGCAGCGACGTGGGCTCCACCCAGTCCGACCTGTACTCCATGGGCTGGAACGGCCAGTACACCAAGGGCGACTGGACCGGCACCCTGGACGCCGGCTACAGCCTGGCGGACCGCACCACCACCCGCTTCGAATCCTACTTCGGCACCGGCTCCAGCGGGTCGTCGGGCGCCACCGACACCATCGGGTTCACCAATGTCGGCACCAATGAGGCCGGGTACCAGTACACCCACAACCTCAACTACGCCGATCCCAACCTGATCAAGCTGACCGATCCCAACAACTGGAACGGCGGCACCACCCCCTATGCCCAGAACGGCTATCTGAACAAGCCGCGGGTGCACGACGATCTGCTTTCGCTGAGGGGCGACCTGAAGAAGGACTTCCACGAAGTCGCCTTCCTCAAGGACATCGACATCGGCGTGAACTACACCGAGCGCAACAAGGAATACTATCAGCCGGAATGGTACGTCACCCTGACGTCCAACCTGACCGCGGCGGTCGATCCGCTGACCGGCGTGCGGGGCGCCAGCGCACCCATCCCGTCGTGGGCCATGGTCGGCACGGCTGACCTCAGCTGGATCGGCCTGGGCAACACCGTCGCCTACAACCCGGTGGAACTGCTGTCCCGCGGCGTCTACAGCTTGGTGCCCTGCGCCCAGTACCGCGCCAACTGCACCAGCGACAGCCACTACACCGTGACCGAAAAGGTCACCACCGGCTTCGTCAAGGCGGACGTGGACGGTACCCTGGGGGCGGTGAAGGTCATGGGCAACGTCGGTCTGCAACTGGTCCATACCGACCAGTCGTCCACCGGTGTCGCCATCGCCGCCGCCAACAAGTACCAGGACCGCACCCTGGGCGTCGGCTACACCGACCTGCTGCCCAGCCTGAATCTGGCCTTCGTCCTGCCCAACCCGGACCACCAGATCCGCCTGGGCGCCGCCCGTGAGATGATGCGGGCCCGCATGGACCAGATGCAGGCCAACCTGTCCTATGGCTTCGACGCCTCGAAGGCCGGGATTTCCAATCCCAACAATGGCCCGTGGAGCGGCAACGGCGGCAACCCCTACCTGAAGCCTTGGTACGCCGACGCCGTCGACCTGTCCTACGAATACTACTTCAACAAGGCCGGCTACCTGTCGCTGGCGGCGTTCTACAAGCACCTGGAAAACAACATCTACAACAAGAGCACGCTGACCGACTTCACCGGCATCAACCCCAACTCCGCCGCCACGCCGGCCACCAACTTCGGCTATGTCACCGTGCCGGTGAACGGCGCCGGCGGCATGATCGAGGGTGTGGAAGCCGCGTTCGCCGTGCCGCTGGACATGGTGTGGTCCAAGCTGAGCGGCTTCGGCATCAACGGTGCCGCCGGCTGGACGCAGACCGACCTGCAGGCGGGCTCCCAGGGGGTCGGCAGCGGCAACAGCACGCTGCCGGTGGCGGGCTACTCCAAGTGGACGGAGCAGGGCACGCTCTACTACGAGAACGGCGGCTTCGGCGCCCGCGTCTCGGTCACCCACCGCTCCGGCTACCTCTCGGAACAGACGGGCTTCGGCCAGGGCCGTGAGTTCGACATGGCGGTGCCGGAGACCCTGGTCGACGCCCAGGTCAGCTATGACTTCGGCGAAGGCGCCCTGAAGGGCCTGTCCATCGTCCTGCAGGCCCAGAACCTGACGGATGAGCCGGTCATCACCTACTACAACGGCGATACCACGCAGAATTGGCGGTACGAAAAGTACGGCGTTCGTTATCTGCTCGGTGCTTCCTACAAGTATTGAGCCGATAGGGTGAGGTTTCCCGCCGGCCTCCCAGCCGGCGGGGCGCTTCTTGCCTTTCTCCCCGAGCCCTCGTGAGGCGGGCCCAGGCCCCAACGGCCCCGGGGCCCGCCTCACCCTTTTCCCCGCCCCGGCGGGGACGTACCGGCAACAGCGACCTGGAAGACAGGCCATGACGTTCGCCCCCCTCCGTGACATCGTCATCGTTGGCGGCGGCACCGCCGGCTGGATGGCGGCCGCCCTTTTCAGCCATGTCCTCGGCCCCGGCGGCCATCGCATCCACCTGGTGGAATCGCAAGAGATCGGCACCGTGGGCGTGGGCGAGGCGACCATCCCCCCCATCGGCGTGTTCAACCGCGCCTTGGGCCTGGATGACAACGACTTCCTGCGCCAGACCCAGGGCACCATCAAGCTGGGGATCGAGTTCGTGGACTGGCTGCGGCCGGGGCACCGCTACCTGCACAGTTTCGGCGCCTTCGGCCGCGCGCTGGGTCTGGGCCACTTCCAGGATTTCTGGCTGCGCGCCCACCGCCTGGGCATGACCGACGACTGGGAACCCTACATCCTGAACAGCGTGGCGGCCCGGCGGGGACGCTTCGCCCGCCCGGAACCGCGCCGGCAAAGCCCGCTGGAACCGTTGGCCTACGCCTTCCACATCGACGCGGGGCTATACGCCCAATACCTGCGACGGTTCGCGGAACAGCGCGGCGTGCGGCGGACGGAGGGCAGGATCGTCCGCACCGTGCTGCGCGCCCATGACGGTTTCGTCGACGCGGTGGAGATGGCGGACGGCACGCGCGTCCATGGCGACCTGTTCATTGACTGCTCCGGCTTTCGCGGCCTGTTGATAGAGCAGGCGCTGAACACCGGGTTCGAGGATTGGTCGCACTGGCTGCCCTGCGACCGGGCCTGGGCCGTGCCCAGCGCGCATGACGGCACCGCCCTGACGCCCTACACCCGCTCGACCGCGCGGGCGGCGGGCTGGCAGTGGCGCATTCCGCTGCAGCACCGCACCGGCAACGGCTACGTCTATTCCAGCCGCCATGTCAGCGATGACGAGGCGGCCGCCACCCTGCTGGCCAACCTGGAGGGGGAGGCGCTGGCCGACCCGCGTCCGCTGCGGTTCGCCGCCGGCCGGCGCCGCCGCTTCTGGAACCGCAACGTCGTGGCCGTGGGCCTGGCCGGCGGCTTCATGGAACCGCTGGAATCCACCAGCATCCATTTGGTGCAGTCGGCCCTGTCCCGGCTCATCACCCTCCTGCCCAACCGGGAATTCGACCCCTCCGTGGCGGAGGAGTTCAACCGCGCCTCGGCCATCGAGTATGAGCGCATCCGCGACTTCATCATCCTGCACTACGCCGCTACCGAGCGCGGCGACAGCCCCTTCTGGCGCGAGTGCCGGGAACGGCCGGTGCCCGAGGAATTGGCCCGGCGCATGCGCGTCTTCCAGGCGCTGGGCCGCGTCGCCCGCGACCATGACGAACTGTTCAGCGAGGTCAGCTGGCTGCACGTCTTCCTGGGGCAGGGCGTCTGGCCGCGCGACCATCACCCTCTGGCCGACCAGTTGTCGGAGGAGGATCTGCGCCGCTTCCTGGACGACATGCGGGCCGCCGTGACGCGGGAGGTGGACGCCATGCCCCCCCATGCCGACTTCATCGCCCGCCATTGCGCAAGCCCGACAGCCTGACGAGGACCGCATGACACCCCTCAGCCGCCGCCTGGCGCTGCTCGCCTCAACCCTGATCATTGCCACCGGCGTCTTGCTGTCGGCCGGGCCCATGCCGGCGCGGGCTGCGGACTACCGCGACCGCCTGGCGGAGGATGAGGTGGTCTATTTCCTGCTGCCCGACCGCTTCGACAACGCCGACCCCGCCAACGACAGGGGTGGCCTGGGCGGTGGGCTGACCGGCGACCGGTCGGTGACGGGCTATGACCCGACCGACAGCGGCTATTACCACGGCGGCGATCTCAAGGGCCTGATCCGGCGCTTGGATTACATCCAGGGCCTGGGGGCCACCGCCCTGTGGGTGGGGCCCATCTTCAAGAACAAGGCGGTGCAGGGGGCGCCCGGCCACCAGTCCGCCGGCTATCACGGCTATTGGATCACCGACTTCACCCACGTCGATCCGCACTTCGGCACCGACGACGACTTCAAGGCCCTGGTGGAGGCGGCGCACGCGCGGGGCATGAAAGTGTATTTGGATATCGTCATCAATCACACGGCCGATGTCATCCAGTACAAGGAATGCGCCCCGGCGAGTGGGGGCCCCAAGCCCTGCCCCTATCGCTCCAAGGCCGACTATCCCTACACCCGCAAGGGGGGGACCGCCGGCCCCGCCATCAATGCCGGCTTCATGGGCGATGAGGTCCAGACGGCGGAGAATTTCGCCCGGCTGACGGACCCGGCCTACGCCTACACCCCCATCGTGCCCGAGGCGGAACGGCATGTTAAGGCGCCGGACTGGCTGAACGACCCCCGCTACTACCACAATCGCGGTGAATCGACCTTCAAGGGCGAAAGCTCCCTCTACGGCGATTTCGGCGGCCTGGACGATGTGATGACGGAGCACCCGGACGTGGTGCGCGGCTTCATCGACATCTATGGCGCCTGGATCGACCGCTACGGCATCGATGGCTACCGCATCGACACCACCCGCCATGTGAACCGGGAATTCTGGCAGGCCTTCGTGCCGGCCATGCTGGCGCGCGCCAAGGCCAAGGGCATTCCCCATTTCCACATTTTCGGGGAGGTGGCGGACACCGACGGCCGCGTCGCTGTCCTGGCCCGCCACACGCGGGTGGACAAGCTGCCGGCCGTGCTGGATTTCGCCTTCCGCCGCGCCGTGATCGACACGGTGGCGGGGACCAGGGGCACCGACAGGCTGGCCCTGATGCTGGACGGTGATGCCCTGTACGAGGGGGGCGAGGACGCGGCGCGCCAGTTGCCCACCTTCGTCAGCAACCATGACCATGGCCGCTTCGCCTTCTTCGCCCGCAAGGCCTTCCCCCAGGCCAGCGAGGAGGAGATCCTGAAGCGCGTCATCCTGGCCAACGCCCTGATGTTCACCCAGCGCGGCGTGCCCGTCGTCTATGCCGGGGATGAGCAGGGCTTCAGCGGCGGGGAGGATCGCGCGGGGCGCGAGGACATGTTCGGCAGCCGCGTCCCGTCCTACAACGCCGAACGCCTGGTGGGCACCACCGCCACCACGGCCACCCCCAGCTTCAACCCCGACCACCCGCTGTACAAGGCGTTGGCCGAGATGGCGCGCCTGCGCGAGGCGGAGCCGGCCCTGCGCCACGGCCGCAGCGTCCTGCGCTACGCCAGCGAAAAGCCGGGATTGTTCGCCGTCTCGCGTATCGACCCCGCCACTGGGCGGGAGGTGCTGGTGGCCGTCAACACCGGGACCCAGCCGGTGACCGCCCAGGTCGAGGTCGGCGCCCAATGGACCAGTTTCACCGCCCTGCACGGCCGATGCGGCCCTGCCCCTACCGCCCCCGGCAGCTATGCTGTGCGGGTGGCCCCCCTTGACTACGTTGTCTGCGCATCTGGAGAGGCTTCATGACCATGGAACACCCCACCCATACCGGACCGGGCGGCCCCCGACCCTGGTGGCGCGGGGCGGCGATCTACCAGATCTATCCGCGCAGTTTCGCCGACGCCAACAATGACGGGGTGGGCGACCTGCCCGGCATCACCCGTCACCTGGACCATGTCGCCAGCCTGGGCGTGGACGCCATCTGGCTGTCGCCCTTCTTCACCTCCCCCATGCGGGACTTCGGCTATGACGTGTCCGATTTCCGCGATGTCGATCCGCTGTTCGGCACCCTGGCCGATTTCGACGCCCTGGTGGCGCGGGCGCATGCCCTGAACCTCAAGGTCATCATCGACCAGGTTTATTCCCACACCTCCGACCAGCACGCCTGGTTCCAGGAAAGCCGGCAGGACCGCACCAACCCCAAGGCCGACTGGTACGTCTGGGCCGATGCCAAGCCCGATGGCAGCCCGCCCTGCAACTGGCAATCCGTCTTCGGCGGCCCGGCTTGGACCTGGGATGCGCGGCGGGGCCAATACTACCTGCACAACTTCCTGACCGAGCAGCCGGACCTGAACGTGCACAATCCGGTGGTGCAGGATGCCCTGCTGGACGTGGCGCGCTTCTGGCTGGACCGGGGGGTGGATGGCTTCCGCCTGGACGCCATCAATTTCTCCATGCACGACCCGGCCTTCACCGACAATCCGGTGAACCCCGACCCGCACGCGCTGCGCACCCGGCCCTTCGATTTCCAGCTGCACACCAGGAACATGTCCCACCCGGACATTCCGAAGTTCCTGGAGCGTATCCGCGGCGTGCTGGACAGCTACGGCGGCGACCGCTTCACGGTGGCGGAGGTGGGCGGCCCCGGTGCCGACCGCGAGATGAAGGCCTTCACCGCCGGGAACACGCGCCTGAACAGCGCCTATGACTTCAGCTTCCTCTATGCCGACACCCTGACCCCCGCCCTGGTGCGCAAGGCGCTGGAGCTGTGGCCGGATGAGCCCGGCCTGGGCTGGCCCAGTTGGGCCTTTTCCAACCATGACGCGCCGCGCTGCGTCTCCCGCTGGGCGAAGCCGCAGGACCGCGCGGCCTTCGCCCGCATGGCGGCGCTGCTGCTGGTCACCCTGCGCGGCAACATCTTCTTCTACCAGGGGGAGGAGCTGGCGCTGACCCAGGTGGCCATCCCGTTCGAGCAGTTGCAGGACCCCGAAGCCATCGCCAACTGGCCCCTGACCCTGGGCCGCGACGGCGCCCGCACGCCCATGCCCTGGACATCGGGCGCCCCCAACGCCGGCTTCAGCACGGCCCAGCCCTGGCTGCCCGTGGGCGCCGATCATGACGCGATGGCGGTGGACCGGCAGCAGGCCGACCCCCACTCGCACCTGGCGCTGACACGCCGGGTGCTCGGTTTGCGCAAGGCCCACGCGGCGTTGGCCGTGGGCGACATGCGCTTCATCGAGGCGGGCGAGCACGTGCTGGCCTTCGAGCGCAGCCATGGCGATGAGACGCTGCTGTGCCTGTTCAACTTCGGGCCCGGGGCGTGGACGACGCCGGAGGGGGCGAACTGGCCGGTGGTGGACAGCGTGGGCGCGCCGCAGTCGGGCACCCAGGGCTGGACCCTGCCGCCCTTCGGCGGCCTGGTGCTGTCGCGGCCGAAATAGGGGCGACGGTGGCGGGTGCTCCCTGTCGTCGCCGCTTGGATTCTGAATCGCTTTATGGGAGCGTCTATTCCGTATATGCACGGAAATATAGAGGCGCCATGTCCGATCCGATGGCCGCCCCTCATCGGCAGCAGCAACTGTATTGGAAGCAGTTTGTGCAGCTAAAGGCGGACTCGATCGCCATCCGCCTTTATCGCAATGATCGGGCGAAATGGACGACAAGGCTGGGCGTTATCCGTGGCGTGGCGTCCAGCGGTTCCATTGCGGCATGGGCGATATGGAAGGAGCTCTCCTTTGTTTGGGGCGCCATTATCGCCGTGTCCCAGGTTGTGGACGCCTTGAAAGACGTATTCCCGTTTGTGAAACAGCATAAAGCTGCCGCTGATTTGACCCGCTACCTGGAAAGTCTGCTGATAGAAGTTCAGTTTGAATGGGAGAATATCTTCGCATCTCCCCCATCCAATCCTGTGATCATGGACAAACGCCAGAAGATCATGGAGATGCAGCTGAAGCTTGAGCGGAAGCATTTTCCGGACGGTTTGGAAATGCCGCCAAAACTCTTCACACTGGCGGAAAGCGAAGCGAAGGCTTATTTTCAAATGACGTATGGAAGCAGCGTTTGAGGTGGTTACCGTGGCCGAGCAGCAGACTTCCCAGAGTGGTACGCGATCTCCCGCCATGGACAGCATCTTCCCCGTGGCGCGTATCAATGTGCCCATGCCTAAGGGCGCTGCCGTTCCGCCGCCGGCCCCCTCCGACACCTCTAAGGGAAGTGCCGCGCCGAACGCCCGGTGATGCTTAGGGGCATTATGAAATCTGAGCATATCGTGCGGCTGGTCCTGCTGGTGATCGCCGTCGGTCTGGTCATTCTGCTCGTCTTCCTGGGCCATTTTCCTATCTGGCTTGCCGTCATGATGGCGCTCGCTGCCTTGGCGGTGAATGGTTGGCTGCTTGCCTGGGAAGATGAACTTCCTGGCGGTTTCAACAATCCCCATCCGCCCAAGGCGCGCCTGCCGCCGTCCCGTCGGCCTTGGTCGCGATAAGTCGCGACCCACATACGTATTTCCCCCTTCCACCCCCGGCTTTCCATACGTATTCAAAGCCTTGTGCAGCGCACTGCGGGGGACAGTGGTGGCCTGTTTCTTTACGAGCCTGGTGATGGAATGACGAACAACAAGACGATGGGACGGAAACGGGCGGCGGCGCTGATGGCGGTGCTGTTGGCCGGCAGCATGATGGGCGGCGTGGCGCTGGCCGGTGTGGCGCCGGGCGCGCCGGGGCAGGCGGCGACGGGCGCCTATGCGGGCAAGACCGGCATCGGCACGGCCTACCATGCCTATGATGCGCAGCCCGGCAAGGCCGTGCCGTCGCGCGTCTGGTTCTCCCTGGCCAAGGGCGTGGTCACCGAGACCATGTACGGCCTGATCCATGAGGTGCAACTGCGCGAGCTGAAGTTCGCCATCCAGGGCGAAGGCTTCCTGGATGTGGAGGACAGGGACACCGACAGCACCACCAGCTATCTGGACGTGGATGCCGCCGGCCGCCCCCGCTCGCTGGCCTACAAGGTCGTGAACAAGGCCAAGAACGGCAAGTATGAGATCGAGAAGCAGGTCTTCACCGACCCCGCCGCCGACACCCTGATGGTGCGTGTGACGGTGCGGGCGCTGAAAGGCGCCACCGTCACCCCTTACCTGCTGGTGGACCCGCAGATGGCCGGCACCGGCGGCGGTGACAAGGCCGATGGGACCGAGGGCGCATTGCACGCCTATGAGGGCAACCGCCACCTGGTGGTGAAGGCCGCCCAGGGCTTCAAGGCCGTCAGCGTGGGCTTCGTCGGCACCTCCGACGGGCTGACCCAGCTGCAAAAGGCCGGCAAGCTGGACGCGGACTACACCACCACCGGCGACAAGGCCGGCAATGTGGCCCTGGCCGGCGCCCTGGCGCCCGTGACGGGCGAGGCCACCTTCGACATCGTCGTCGGCTTCGGCGACAGCGCCAAGGCGGCGGATGCCGCCGCGTCGGCCACGTTGAAGCGCGGGCATGATGCCGTGCTGGCGGCGTATGACGCCGGCTGGGAAGGGTATCAGGCCAAGCTGGCGCCCCTGCCGGAGTTGGCCAAGGTCGCCATGGATGGCGGCAAGCTGCTATACGCCAGCGCCCTGGTGCTGAAGGCGCAGGAGGACAAGACCCATCCCGGCGCGCTCATCGCCTCCCTCTCCGCGCCCTGGGGCGACACGCAGAAGGCCGACAAGCCCGAGACGGGCTACAAGGCGGTTTGGCCGCGCGACTTCTACCAGTGCGCCATGGCCCTGCTGGCCCTGGGCGACACCGACACGCCCAAGGCGGCGCTGAACTACCTGAAGACCATCCAGGTGGGCCCGAAGACGCCGGGCAACCACGGCGACGGCGGCTGGTTCCTGCAGAAGACCCATGTGGACGGCACGCCGGAATGGGTGGGCGTGCAGTTGGACCAGACGGCCATGCCCCTGATGCTGGCCTGGCGCCTGTGGCGCAACGGCGTCATCAGCGACGCCGACGTGACGGCGCTCTACCACGGCATGGTGAAGCCCGCCGCCGACTTCCTGGTCAAGGGCGGCACCGCCGGCATCGGCTGGAACAAGGAAACCATCCGCCCGCCGGCGACCCAGCAGGAACGCTGGGAGGAACAGGCCGGCAATTCGCCCTCCACCACCGCGGCGGTCATCGCCGGCCTGACGGTGGCGGCGGAACTGGCGGACGTGGCGGGGGATGAGGCGGCGGTGAAGCGCTATTACGCCGCCGCCGACGCATACTCCGCCGGGCTGGAGGCTGCGACCGTCACCACCAATGGCCAGCTGGCACGAACGGCCTCCCTTGGGGGCTCGAAAGCCGGCTATTACCTGCGCATCGCGCCCACGGGCCAACCCAACGCCCACACGCCCCTGGCGGTGCGCAACGGGCAGCAGGCGCTGACCGAGGACGCCTATGTCGACGGCGGCTTCCTGGAGCTGGTGCGCTATGGCGTGCGGGCCCCCAGCGACCCCGTCATCAAGGCCAGCCTGGCCGTCCTGGATGACGAGGCGCTGCCGGAGAACCTGCGCGTCAAGTACACGTTCCACTTCGCTGGCGACCCCACCGCCTATCCCGGCTGGCGCCGCTACGGCAACGATGGCTATGGCGAGGACCGGGCGACCGGCGCCAACTACGCCGTCAGCGGCACCATGACCCCCACCCAGCGCGGCCGCGTCTGGCCCCTGCTGACGGGGGAGCGTGGGCATTATGAGCTGGCGCTGGCGGCGGCCAAGGCCGGCGGCGCCAAGCCGGCGGAGATTGAGGCCATCCGCACCACCTACGTCCGCGCCCTTGAGCGCTTCGCCAACCAGGGCCTGATGATCCCGGAACAGGTGTGGGATGGCGTGGGCAGTGATGGCGGCCGCGGCTACAAGGCCGGCGCCGGCACCGACAGCGCGACGCCCCTGGCCTGGGCGCATGCGGAGTATGTGAAGCTGCTGCGGTCGCTGCACGACGGCGGGGTTTGGGACCTCTACGCCCCCGTGGCGGTGCGCTACGCGACCCGGCCGTAAGCGAGGATCAACCCCGGGGCCGCTCCTGGCCCCGGGGCTGGACCTCCCGGCGTCAGCGTCCGCCGCAACTGCCCCGCACCACCAGGCTGGTGGCGATCTGGGTCGTCTCGATGGGGCGGCCCTCGATCAGGCGCAGCAGGTTCTCCACCAGCAACTCGCCCGCCGCCGCCGTGTCCTGGCGGATGGTGGTGAGGGGTGGAGAGGTGAAGGGGGCGGCGACGATGTCGTCAAAGCCCACCACGGCCACATCCTCCGGCACCCGCAAGGACCGCTCGCGCAGCCCGTTCATGGCGCCGATGGCCAGCAGGTCGCAGGCGCCGAACACGGCATCGATGGGCCCCTCGCGGTCGATCAGGTCCAGGATGGCCTGGTGGCCGACCTCCTCCGAGGCGGCGGCATCGGCGTACAGCGCCTCGATCACCGGCAGGCCGGCCTCGCCCAGCGCCTCGACATAGCCGCGATAGCGGTCGCGGAACTCCGGGCAGTGTTCCGAGATGTCCCCCAGGAAGGCGATGCGTCGGCGGCCGCGCGCGATCAGGTGGCGCACGCCCTCGCGCGCGCCGTGGACATTGTCCGACCCGATGAAGTGTCCCGGCTGTCCCGGCACCACCGGGCCCCAGGTGACGAAGGCGGTGCTGACCTCATCCAGGCGGCTGATCTTGTCGACGTAGCGCAGATAGTCGCCATAACCCAGGAAGATCAGGCCGTCGGCCCGCTTGGACGCGGCGTAGTCGGCGCTCCAATCGTCGCTGGACTGCTGGAAGCTGATCAGCAGGTCATAGCCGCGCCGGGCGGACGCCTTGGTGATGCTGCTCAGCATGGACAGGAAGAAGGGGTTGATCAGCGATTGGCTGGTCACCGGGTCTTCGTACAGCAGCAGGGCCAGGGTGTTGGTCTTCTGCGAGCGCAGGTTGCGGGCGTTGACGTCGACCTTATAGTTCAGCAGGCGGGCCGCCTGGGCCACGCGCTGGCGGGTGTCCTCGCTGACCATCGCGTCGTTGCGCAGGGCGCGGGACACGGTGGACTGCGACACGCCGGCCAGTTCGGCGATGTCGAACGATGTCGGACGCTTGACCCGCATCCCCGTGCTTCCGGCCTCTTGGTGCTCCCCTGGGCGCGGATGATAGCAATCGGCCGCGCGTCCCCGCAATGCGCGTCGCGGCTCCGGCTCCTTAAGATCCGGGCGGCTGGTGCCGGCCGGCAACACGCGCAGCGGATCGCCCATGGGCCGGCCCCTCAGCGGAAGGTGTAGACGATGGCGGCGGTGGCGGCCAGCAACAGGCCGGCCAGCACGCGGTAGTTACGCCAGAACGGCTCGTGCGCCAGCCGGGCGGTCTCCTCGCGGAAAAAGGCCGGGGTCCACACCAGGCCGGCGGACTTCTCCGCCGCGTCAGGGGCGGTGGCCAGGCTGACCACCACCAGCACCGTGGCGCACAGCACGAACAGCAGGGGGGCCACGTACAGGAAGTGGATGCTGACCACGTCCAGCACCGTGTTGGCCACGAACAGGGCCGCCCCGCCCAGCACGCCGGCGGCGATGCAGGCGGCGGCCCCGGCGGCGTTGGCCCGGCGCCAGAAGATGCCCACCAGGTACAGCGCCATGACAGGCGGCACGGCATAGGCGATGATGACCTGCAGGTACTGCCACAGCGATCCGAAATGCTCAATCTGGGGTGCCCAGGCCATGGCCGCCACGGCCATGACCAGGGTGGCCATCCGGCCCACGCGGACCAGGGCCGCCCCCTGCATCTCCGGCTTCCAGCGGCGCACGAAATCCATGGTGAACAGGGTGGACGCGGAATTGAAGGTGGAGGCGATGGACGACATCAGCGCCGACATGAAACCCGCCACCGCCAGGCCCACCAGGCCGGCGGGCAGCAGGCCGAACAGCAGGGTGGGAAACACCAGATCCGGCGATTTCAGGTTGGGGTACAGCAGGATGGCGGCGGTGCCGGGCAGCACCATCAGGAACAGCACCGGCAGCTTCAGCGCGCCGGCGAACAGGCTGCCCCAGCGGCCGTGGTTCTCATCCTTGGCCGACAGCACGCGCTGCACCATGAACTGGTTGGTGCACCAGAAGTAAAAGCCCAGCAGGGGCACGCCGGTCAGCAGGCCGGGCCAGGGCACGGCCGCGTCGCTCAGGGGCCGGATCAGCGACAGCTTGGCGGGATCGACGGCGCCCATGACCGCGTCCCAGCCGCCGGCCTTCAGGAAGGTGCGCACCGCGATGATCGCGGATGCCGTCAGCAGCAGCACGGCCTGGATGGTCTCGGTATAGATCACGGCGCGCAGGCCGCCGGCGATGGTGTAGATGCCGGCCGACACCGCCAGCACGATCACGATCTGCCACAGGGGCACGCCGGGCAGCAGCAGCTTGAACAGCAGCGCGCCGCCGTACAGGGCGCTGGCCGTGTCCACCACCAGGTTCAGGAACAGGGTCAGGCCTGAGAAATAGCTGCGCGCCAGGCCGCTGTACCGCCGCTCCAGGAACTCCGGCAGGGTGTAGACCTTGGAGCGCAGCAGGAAGGGCAGGAAGAAAACGCAGAAGAACACCAGGACGGCCGCCGCCATCCATTCGTAGTTGTAGACCGAGATGCCGGTGCCGTAGGCGGCCCCCGCCAGGCCGATCAGCGTGGTGGATGAGATGTTGGAGGCCAGCAAGGCCAGGCCGATGACGGGCCAGGTGGTGCCGCGCGACGCCAGGAAGAAATCCTCAGTCGAGGAATGGCGGCGGGCCAGGTACAGCCCCAATGAGACGATGCCGATGAGATACAGCGCCACGATGGCGTAGTCGACCCAGGCCATGCCTGCAACCGGCACCATGCAATCCCCTCCCGATCCCTTGATTTTCCCCGCGCTGCTTTGTCGCGCCGGCTTTGTGCCTCGGCCGCAAACACAGCCGGTACGTCCTTCATGGCACAGGAGGGGGGGCCGGCCACAACAAGAATTCGTATGCGGCGGATGCCACCGCGCCCGCCCCCACGCCGGTCACGATCTGGATGGTCGGATTGCATCGTTGCACCATTAGTGAAACCAGTTTCATATATGCATTGAAACTGGTTTCAGAAGTGTTATGGTTACCGTCACGGGCGTTTTATGCCGGCAAACTGGCAACAAAACAAAACAGGGGGCACACTATGGTTTCACGATATGTCCCGTCCACCGTGGCGCTGGGCGTTGCCCTGGGCGCCATGGGCCTGATGGGGGCCCCGTCCGCATGGGCGGCGGGGCAAGCGGCGCAGGGCGCGGATGGCGGCGCCGATGAGCTGACGGAAGTGGTGGTCGTGGGTTCGCACATCGCGGCGCGGCCCAACATGACCTCGGCGGCGCCCATCACGTCGGTGACGGCGCTGGAAATCCAGCAGTCGGGCGCCTTGAACGTCGAGGACATCCTGAACCGCCTGCCGCAGGTGTCGCCCGACAACCAGCAGACCTATCAGGACAGCGATGGCGCGCAGAAGATCAACCTGCGGCGCATCGGCTTCGGCCGCACCCTGACGCTGATCGACGGCCAGCGGGTGGCGACCAACATCGGCCTGGACGTCAACATCATCCCCGTCGCCTTCCTGGAGCGCATCGACGTGCTGAGCGGCGGCGCGTCCGCCGCCTATGGCTCCGACGCGGTGGCCGGCGTGGTGAACTTCATGCTGAAGAAGGAGTTCAACGGCTTCCAGGTCAGCGGCAATTACAGCCTTTACGACCATTACAACCAGCGCACCATCGTGCAGCCGGTGGCCGACCGTTACGGTATCGGTTCGCCCAACGGCCAGGCCTGGGACGGCGGGCGTGGCGATTTTAGCGCCGCCTGGGGCCATTCGTTCGCCGATGGCCGGCTCAATGTCCGCGCCTTCGCCGATTACCGCCGGACGGAACCGGTGCTGTACAAGGACCGGGACTTTTCCGCCTGCGGCCTGATCCAGGCCACCACCGACGGTCCGCTATCCTGCCAGACCTCCACCTATTCCAAGTACGGCTATTTCAGCCCGCAGTCCGGCGACAACGCCGGCAAGGTGTTCTCCAACGCCAAGGACGGGTCGGCGACCTTTGTCACCCGCGACCAGACGTATGGATACAATTCCTACCAGGACTATTATCTGCAGCGTCAGGATGAGCGCATCAATGGCGGATTTTTCCTGAATTATGACCTGACCGATTCGGTCGAGTTCTACAGCTCTTACCTGATCTCCAGCGACACTTCCTATAACCAGTTCCGCACATCGCGGCTTTACTCGCCCTCGGTTTTCGGTGAGTCGTCCTACAACATCAATTGCAACAACCCCCTGATGTCGGCGCAGCAGCAGCAGGCGTTGTGCGGTTCCCTGGCGGGCACCAACACCCTGATGCCGACCGAGGTGCGCTACCAGTTCGACAGCACGGCGCAGCTGAAGGACTATTATTTGAATGAAAACCAGCGCGTCACGGCCGGCTTCCGCGGCAAGGTCCTGGACGCCTGGCACTATGACGTCGGCGGCGTGTACGCCCGCTTCGACAAGACCTACAAGCCGGCTTTCGAGAACCCGGTCTACCAGACGCAGGCCGACTCTCTGAACGTCGTCAACGTCAACGGCACGCCCACCTGCGCCGCCAAGGTGGCGGGCACCAGCCCCAACTGCGTTCCGGCCAACATCTTCGTGGCCAACGGCGGCAGCTCGGCCCTGGTCAATTTCTATGAGGGCGGCTACGGCGGCACGCAGGAGCAGATCGGCACCCTGTGGGACGCCACCGTCAACGTCAACGGCGACCTGGGACGGTACGGGGTCACCAGCCCGCTGGCCAATGAGGGCGTGGCGGTGGCCTTCGGTGGCGAATACCGCAAGGACATGGAGAACAACACCGTCGACGACGCCTTCGTCAGCAACGCGGGCTACGGCAGCAACTTCAAGGCCAGCCAGAGCGTGAAGGAAGGCTATATCGAGGTCCAGGCGCCGCTGGTCCAGGACAAGCCCTTCGTGCACCTGCTGTCCGCTCAGGGCGGCTATCGCTGGTCCAAGTACGACACCAACCCGGACACCTTCACCACCTGGAAGATCGAGGGCACCTACGCCCCGGTGCCGGACGTGACACTGCGCACCAGCTACAACAAGGCGGCGCGCGCCCCCAACATCTATGAGAACAACCAGGCCATCGACTTCACCTCGGGCGGCCCCGACATCTGCGCCGGCAGCAACCCGACGGCCAGCCTGGCCGCCTGCCAGCTGACCGGTGTCACCGCCGCCCAGTACGGCCATATCAAGCAGTGCGACGACAACGCCTGCCTGGCGCGCCAGGGCGGTTTCGTGCTGGACCCGGAAACGGCCCACACCCTGACCTACGGCGCGGTGCTGAAGCCCAGCTTCCTGCCGGGCCTGACCCTGTCGGCCGACCGCTACCTGATCATGATCGACAGCTCGATCGGCTTTAACTACGACGACTTCTACAGCAGCAGCTGCGCGCTGTTCGCCACCGCCTATTACTGCAGCCACTTCAACCGCAACCCCGACGGCTCGCTCACCAGCTACGACACCGTGCGCGGCGGTACGCCCAGCACCGGCTTCGTCACCTACGGCAATACCAACAACTACAAGACCTTCGCTGAGGGCTACGACTTCCAGGCCCAGTACCTGCTGCCGGTGGCCGAGCTGGGCGGTCATCTCGACTTCGACTTCAACGGCTCGCTCAGCACCCGCACCGGCGGGCAGGACACGCCCAACTCGCTGGCCGCCAGCTGTGTCGGTTACTTCGGCCCGCGCTGCAACCAGCCGTTCCCGGCCTGGACGCACAACCTGCGCGGCACCTACATGCGCGATGGCGGCGCCTACAGCATTTCCCTCAACTGGCGCCACATTTCCGGCGTCACCAACGCCGCCAACAGCAACGACCCGGCGCTGGGCGCCAGCGCGTCCACCCGTGTCACCACCTTCACCTCCATCCCGTCGTATGACTACTTCGACGTGGCGGTGGGCTACATGGTCAACGAGCAGATCAGCCTGCGGCTGACCGTCAACAACCTGACGGACAAGATGCCGCCGATCGTGGCCAACTCGTACAACATCTCGCTGGCCCGTTCGAACACCATCCCTCAGGTTTATGACGCCTTGGGCCGCATGGTGCAGATGGGCTTCACCGTCTCGTTCTGATGCCGGTCATGGCCCCGCGCGGTATACGCCGCGCGGGGCTTTTTCTATCCGCAGCGTGGGGGACACCCGTGTCGGCACATTTTTACGGTCCATCCCGGCCTTACGGTCCATCCCCCCGGCTATCGCGCCGGGATTTCGCCTCTCTGGCCTTGGCGGCGCTGGCGGCGGGAAGCATGGTGCCGCCGTCCGCCTTGTCCGCCCGCGCGGCGGATGCCCTCGCGGGTGGGGGCGCCTGGGCCCCACGCTATCCGCTGACCCCCGCACCCGATGGGGCTGGCTGGGACGCCTTCCAGGCCCTGATGGCGTACGATCCCCAGGCGGACGCCGACGCGCCGTATTTTCAGTCCCAGGTGCGACGCGCCCACCGCATCGCGCCGTTCGCCGCCACCCAGGCCCATCCGGCGCTGGACCCGGTGCCGGGTGTCGCCAGCCTGTCCGACTGCTATGGCCCCCTCGCGGCGGGCGTTTCCGAGGAAACGCTGATGCGGCGGCGCTATGGCGCGCCCTTGCCGGGTGGGGTGCAGGTGCCGCGCATCTTCACCTATCACGACATCGTCGTGGGTTGGCGCGGCACCGGCATGATCCCCAACCCGGCGCTGGTCGACGTGGCCCACCGCAATGGCGCCCTGGCCCTGGGCACCATCTTCCAGCCCGACCGCCGCCATTACGACGGCAGCGCCGTGCCCATGCCCCAGGTTGCCCGCAAGCTGGTGGACCTGGCGGCGTATTTCGGCTTCGACGGCTATTTCGTGAATTTCGAGAACGGGACGGAGGCGGCGGAGGCCCAGGTCCTGGACTGGGTCGCCGCCATGCGCGACGAGGCGAAGGGGCGCGGCCTCACCGATTTCCACATCCAGTTCTACGACGGCGGCACCGACATGGACTGGCTGATGCGCCGGCGGGGCGACCGGCCGGGCCAGGCGTTCGCCGATAGCACCATGCTGGATCAGGGGTGGAGCCGCTATGGCGGGCCGGGCAACTGCTGCTCCGGCGCGCCGGTGGCGCCGCTGGAGGTGCGCGCCTATTGCCTGCGCAATGGCTTCGATCCGCGCGCCGTGGCCTATTTCGGCTTCCAGCTTTATCCCGGGCCCGGCTATCTGGGGGCCGCCGCACCGCAGGTCATCCACCCCAACGACGGCGGCTACGCCTATGGCGGCCTTCAGGTCTACAGCGTGGAGGATGGGCTGCGCAATTTGCTGCGCGTGGTGCGGACCCAGCGGGCGCTTCCCGGTGGGCCGCTGGGTGAGCCGCCGGGCGCGCACTCCGACCGCCGCATCCTGGGCATCCTGGAACGCCAGTTCTTCAGTGGGCAGTCGCAGAATCCCGCCGCCGACAACGCGCCAGATGCCGCCCAGGCGCAGGCCTATCTTCCCAACGCCGCCCGGGGGCGCCACCGCTACACCGACCATGACCCGGCGGCCCCCAAGGCCACGGACCAGTTGAACCTGCCCATGACCTACGGCGTCGCCAATTTCATCGCCGAGCGTTCGGTCATTGGCGCCTTCCCCTTCGTCACCCGCTTCAACACGGGCGAGGGCGACCGCTTCCATGTCGATGGCGCGGTGGTGGCGGAACAGCCGTGGTACAACCTGGGCATTCAGGACATCCTGCCCACCTGGCAATGGCGGGTTGAGCCGCTGGCAGGAGCCACTGGCGCAGCGACGGCGGATTTGCTGGCGGTCGATTATGCCTATGACACGGCGTTTGACGGCGGGTCCTCCCTGGCCATCACGGGAACGCTGGGGCCCGCCAACGCGACGCGGATATGGCTGTACAAGACCGCGCTGACCGTGCAGGCGGCCATCGCGCCCGTGGTTCAACTGGTGGTGAAGGGGCAGGGGGCCGATGCCTTGCGCCTGGGCCTCGTGTTCGCCGATAGGCCTGCGGCGCCCGTCTGGCTGCCCCTGGCCGGCGCACCCAGGCAGGAACTGGCTGACGGCTGGTCCCGCCTGACGCTGCGTTTGGACCCCTATCGCGGGCGCACCATCGCGGCCCTGCTGCTGGGGGCCGCCACCAAGGGCGCGAGCCAAGTGATGGATGTCCGCGTCGGTGAAGTGTACGCCGGTGCCATGCCGGGCGATGTCGCGATGCCGGCGCCGCGCGGCCTGATGGCGCAAGCGCGGTCGACGGGCACCGACAGCCGCCGGGCGGAGGTGCGTCTGCGCTGGGCACCCGATCCCTTGGCCGCCCATCACGATGTTTACGCCGATGACGGGCGGGGCAGCTGGGTTTGGCAGGGCCGTGTCACCGGCACGGCCTACCATGCGGCAGCGGTTCCGGTCGGTGGTGACGGCACGGTGCGCCTGCGCCTGATCGCTGCCCCGCCGGGCCTGTCGACCCGGGCGGGGGCGCCGGCCGATATCGCCGTGGCGGTCGGCTGACGGCGCCCTCCGTCCGGGAGGTCAGGGGCGGGGGCCGTGGTCCCCGTCACCCCGATGATCGCCACCACCGGGGCCGCGGTGGTCATCGTGCGGGCCGCCCGGGCCATGATCCGGCCCCCTCGGGCCGGGACGGCCAGGGCCAGGCCCACCAGGACCACCTGGGCCGGGGCCAGGACGGCCGTCGTGGCGATCCCAATCATGATGCTCCCACCCTGGGCGGCCGGGGCCCGGACCGGGGCGGAAGTCCTGCCCCGGACGATAGATGGGCCGGGGCGGCGGCAGGCGTTCCCACCGGTGGCGATCCGCGAACCACGGGCGGTCGCGATAGTAACGGCCCCAATACTCATTGAACGAGAAGGTGATGACGGGCAGGCCGATCACCCCGCCGAACTGCGGCAGGTAAACGCGCTGGCCCTGGTAGGGATAGAGCAGGCTGCCGCCATAGAGCCAGCCGCGATAGCCCTGGAAATCCACGTCGCACCACGACCAGCCGGCAAGGCAGCCATAGACGTTCAGCGAAACGCCGGGCGGCAGGCTGGCGATGGCGGGATAGCCGCCCCCGGGACCGGCCCGCAGGATGGTGCCGTTGGCGGTGTAGGCATATTCCGCCTTGGCCGCCATGGGCAGGGCCGCCAGGGCGGAAACCACCGCGGCGATCAGGTGCGCCCTGCGGAAACGGGGCAGACGCGGGCGGGGTAGCGGCAGACGGATCATCGCGGGGCGGACCTTTCTCGTGAGGCCAATGCTTGGATTACCCCCTTCGGGCCTGGGCGGGACGGGGGAACCTTAAGCATCCGACAATACAATGGAGATACCGTGCGCCCAACGCGGACGAAGGAGGGCGGACGAAAGGCGGAGACGCCCGGCCCTTTGGTCAAATTGACGACGGCCGGATCGGCTTTCCGGTTTTGTCGCGGGTATAACGTATCTATATAGGCAATCCTGAATTGCGCCGTCTTTCCAGGGCGCCCCAAGAGGAGATGAAGCAGCGAATGACCAGGGCCGTGAACGCAGCGGGGATCGCCTTGACCGAGGAGTCCGAGGGCCTGAACCTGACCGCCTATCTTTGCCCGGCCGGGCACCTGACCATCGGCTACGGCCACACCGGGCCCGATGTCACACCGGGCATGACCATCACCGAGGCCCAGGCCCAGGACCTGCTGGCCCAGGATCTGGCCACGGCCGGCAATGGCGTCATGGCGGCGGTGACCGTGCCGTTGACCGACAACCAGTATGCGGCCCTCACCGATTTCGCCTTCAACCTGGGTGTCGGCGCCCTGACGCAGTCCACGCTGCTGCGCCTGCTGAACCAGGGTGACTATCAAGGTGCCGCCGCGCAGTTCCTGGTGTGGGACAAGGCGCATGTGAATGGCGAGCTGGTCACGCTGCCGGGATTGGCCGCCCGCCGGCAGAAGGAACAGGCCCTGTTCCTCACGGCGTGACACCTAGGCGGTGGAGCTATCCCTAGCCGGCGCGTGACAGGCGCCGGGACTCCCGGTATGACGGTGCGGGCGGTCGTATTGGCGCCGTCCGTGTCGTTTATGGGTTAACTAGGTTCGGCAGTCAGGGGCGCTCGATGAACCGCCGGTTAGTTATTGTTTTTGGCGCTTTCTTTTGTCTGTCCGCCGTCGCCAGTGCTGAGCCGGTCGCCCCACCCGCGACCCTCCCGCCCCCTGCCGCCCCGGCCCAAACCACCATATCCGTCTACGGCGATTCCCTGGCCGACGGGGTGTGGAGCGGCCTGTACGACCGGCTGAAGTCCCAGCCGCAAACCCGTTTGGTGCGGCATTCGCAATTGGGCGCCGGGCTGACCCGCCCCGATTATGCCAGTTGGCAGGCCGAAACCGCCCGGCAGATCGACGACGCGGGGGAGGGCGGCTACGCCATCATCATGTTCGGCGCCAATGACATGCAAGGCGTCCGGGATGAGAACCGCAAGGGCTACCTGTTCAAGTCACCCGGCTGGACCAACGTCTACACCCAGCGCATCGACTGGCTGCTGCAGACGCTGAAGGACCACCACGTCACCACGGTGTGGATCGGACTTCCGGTCATGCGCAAGCCCGAAACGAACGAGGACGCCAAGTTCATGACCGGCCTCTATGAGGCGGAGGCCAAGAAGTACGGCGCCGTGTTCCTGCCCCTCTACCAGGATTACCTGGACGCCGACGGCAACTTCATGGCCCGCATCGACGACAGCCGGCAGAAAAGCCAGCAGCTGCGCTCCGACGATGGCATCCACTTCACCGGCTATGGCTACCAACTGGTGGCCAGCAAGGTGCTGACCCGCTTGCAGATGGCGTCGGCGCCCGTGGCCAAGCTGGCGCCGAAGCCGGCGGACGCCCCCGCCCGGCCGGCCCCCGCCGCCGCTCCCGCCGTGACCCCGGCCGTCGCGTCACCGGCACCCACCACCGCCGAAACGCCCGCCACGCCCCCATCCACGACTTCCGCTGCCGCCACCGGCGCCACGACACCGGTTGCCCCACCCCATGTCACCCCCGCCGACCTGCCCGTCAACCCATCGTCGGGCCAGACGCCGGGGGCCGCCACCGGCGCCGCCGCCGGCGCATCCATCGGGTCACATGGCCGCCCGCTCATGGGCCCGCTGGCGCGGCAGCTCTGATCCGATGCGCCGAAATCTCCTGTCTCTCAGCCTGATGCTGGCCGCGGTGGCGGCTTGCAGCGCCGCCCCTGCGGGCCGCACCGCCTCCAACATCTCCAAAGCGACCCCGGCGGTGGCCGGGCATGCCGCCCCGCCGGCGGCGCTGCCGGCGCGGGTGCCCTCCCCCTATGACGGCAACCCGGGCTTTGAACGGCTTTTCCAGCGCCTGGCCGCGATCGAGGCCGGCCACGGCGGCACGGTCGACATCCTACAGCTGGGGGACAGCCACACCGCCGGCGGTGTCTTCACCACCCGCCTGCGCGACGCCTTGCAGGAACGCTTTGGGTCGGCCGGTCCCGGCTACATGCCGGCGGGCAAGCCCTATATCGGGTCGCGCCGCCCGGATGTCGCGGTGACCCAGGAAGGCAAGTGGCAGTATTTCAACAGCCTTAGCGACACGCCGCCGCCGGGCTGGGGCATGACCGGCTTCGTCGCCCGCAGCCGCGCGCGTGGTGCCGCCATCAGCGTCACGCCCAAGGATGGGCTGGGCTTCGACATCGCCGGCGTCACCGTGGTCCGCCAGCCGGGGGGCGGCGACCTGCTGGTGCTGATCGACGACCGGGTGGTGAAGCAGATTTCGACGCAAGGCCCCGCCGGCCAGGCGGACTGGATCACCCTGCCCACCGCCGGCCAGGCGCAGCAGTTGAAGCTGGTGGCCGCCGACGGCCGGCCGGTGGACATCGCCGGCTGGTCGCTGGATCGCGCCAAGCCCGGCGTGGTGTTCGACAGCGCCGGCGTGGTCGGCGCCCGCCTGACCACCATGGACCGCTGGAACCCCGAGACGGTCGCGCTGGAATTGGCCAAGCGCAAGCCGGATCTGGTGATCCTGGCCTACGGCACCAATGAGGGATTCGACCGCGACCTGGACCTGGCCGCCTATCAGGACCGGTTCAAGGCGGCCTTGCGCCGGCTGAACGCCGGGCCCGTCGCGGTGATCGTGCTGGGCCCCCTGGATGGCCAGGCGGAATCCGCCGCCTGCAAGAAGGTGGCGGACAAGGAAGCCGTTTTCCCCTGCCAGGACACGCCCCCGCCCCTGGGCAAGTGCGCCTGGTACACGCCGCCCATGCTGGGCCGGGTGCGGTCCATGCAGGCGCAGGGGGCCAAGTCCGGCGACTATGTGTTCTGGGATTGGTCGCAGCTGATGCCGGGTGCCTGCGGCATGGACCGGTGGGTGCGCCAGGCCGTGCCGCTGGCCCGGGCCGACCATGTCCACCTGACGCCGGAGGGCTATACCCTGACGGCCAATGCCTTCTTCGCCTGGCTGATGGACCAGTACCAGGGCTATGTCCAGCCCGGTGCCGCGCCGCCCCGCCCGGTGATGGTTGGCGACACCGGCGTCGCGGCCGGCCGGTGAGGGGACCCCGATGCTGTTCCCCACCCTTAATTTCGGCCTGTTCTTCCTGATCGTCTTCGCCCTCGCCTGGGCGCTGGTGCGGTGGCCGCAGGGCCGCATCGCCTTCCTTTCCGTCGCCAGCTATGTCTTCTATGGCTGGTGGGACTGGCGCTATCTCTTCCTGCTGGGCGGCAGCACGCTGTTCAATTACCTGGCGGGGCACGCCATCGTGCGCCAGGAGACGCCGCGTGGCGCCAAGCTGGCGGTGTCGCTGGCCGTGGCGGTGAATTTGGCCGTCCTGGCCTTTTTCAAGTACGCGGATTTCACCAGCCACGCGGTCAACGACACGGCGACGGTGCTGGGCCTGCCCGTGCGCCTGGGCTTCTTGGACATGGTGGTGCCGGTCGGCATTTCCTTCTTCACCTTCCATGGCATCTCCTACCTGGTGGACCTGTACCGCGGCACCCTGCGGCGGCCGGCCAGCCTGATGAACCTGGTGCTCTACATCTCCTTCTTTCCCCAGCTGGTGGCCGGGCCCATCGTCCGCGCCTCGCACTTCCTGCCGCAGATCGGGGAACGTCCCAACCCGGACGATATCCGCGCCACCCGCGCCTATCTGCTGATCATCGGCGGGCTGTTCAAGAAGGTGGTGGTGGCCAATTACCTGGCGACCGATCTGGTGGACGCCGTGTTCATGGATCCGGACCGCTACGGCGCTTTGGATCTGCTGCTGGCCACCTATGGCTACGCCATGCAGATCTATTGCGATTTCAGCGCCTACACCGACATCGCCATCGGCCTGGCGGCTTTGCTGGGCTTCCGCTTCCCGCAGAACTTCAACCAGCCCTATCGGTCCGGCTCGCTGCAGGAATTCTGGCGCCGCTGGCACATCTCCCTTTCCTCCTGGCTGCGCGACTATCTCTACATCCCCCTGGGCGGCAACCGGGGTGGCCTGTGGGCGCATTGCCGCAACCTGATGATCACCATGCTGCTGGGCGGCCTGTGGCACGGCGCCAACTGGACCTTCGTCATCTGGGGGGCGCTGCACGGCGGCATGCTGGTGGTGGAGCTGCTGGTGAACCGCCTGCGCGCCATCACCCTGGGCGAATGGGAGGCGCCGCGCCTGCGCGGCTGGCGGCGGGGGGTGGCCATCGTCGCCACCTTCCACTTCGTCTGCTTCACCTGGATCTTCTTCCGGGCGCCCACGCTGGACCTGGCCGGGCGGTTCCTGGCCGGTTTCGGCCGTTGGGACGTGCTGCCCACCGCCGTGACGCCGCTGACCCTGGCGCTGATCGCCGGCACCTTGGCCAGCCAGTTCCTGCCGGGCGACCGGCTGGCCCGGGTGGAGGATTGGGTGCGGCGCGTGCCGCTGCCCGCCATGGGGGCCGCCGTGGGCCTGGCCGTGGTGCTGATCCAGGCCTGCGCGCCCGAGGGTGTCGCCCCCTTCATCTATTTCCAGTTCTGACGGGCGGGCCTCCATGAACGCCATCCCCACCAGCCGCATCCCCGCCGCCGCCAAGGGCGCCCCCCCTGGTGTCGCATCCGCCCGGTCTGCCGCGCGCCCCCGCTATAACCCGGTGGAGGTGATCGAGGGGGCCGCGCCGTCCCGGCTGTGGCCGGTGGCGCTGTCGCTGGCGGCGGCCAGCCTGGTGGCCCTGGCGCTGGGCGCCCACCCGCTGGCCGACTGGGTCAACGGCCTGCCCATCAACCCGGTGACGGACCGGCTGTCCGGCTGGGTGCAGACCTGGCAGGACTGGATGGACGCCATCGGGGTCGGCCATCTCTACACCGGCCTTCAATCCCTGTTCCGCTGGTTCCAGGGCCTGCGTTTCTGACAGGCCGGCCCTTGCGCAGCCCACTGCGCCGGCCGTAAACTTGCACGATGAAAGTCGCGGATGCGTGATCCGCCGCCCCTGGCATATACCCAAGGGCTGTGCCCCGGGGCCTGCCCATGCAGCGCAAAAGTTTCGAAGACCTGACCTGCCCCATCGCCCGCAGCCTGGAACGGGTGGGGGAGTGGTGGAGCATCCTGATCCTGCGGGATGCCTTTCATGGCATGACGCGTTTCGACCAGTTCCAGAAAAGCCTGGACATCGCCCCCAACATGTTGACCCGGCGCCTGACCGCCTTGGTCGAGGCGGGCTTGATGGAAAAGCGGCAGTACAGTGAGCGGCCGCCCCGCCACGAATATGTGCTGACCGACCGCGGCCGCGATTTCCGGGAGGTCATGCTGGCCCTTCTGGCCTGGGGCAATCGGCAATTCGCGCCCGAGGGGCCGTCGGTGCAGTTGGTGGACACCCAGACCGGCCTGCCCGCCGACCTGATGTTGGTGGACCGTGTCAGCGGCAAGCCGGCCACCAGCCGCGACTTCCGCTTGGTCCCCGGCCCCGCCGCCGACGAAGCCGTCCGCCAGCGCTATGCGGCCAAGGTGAAGCCCGCAGCCTAGCCCGCGCCCCCTGGGCACGCACCGGTCATAGTCCAAAAGTCCCAGGTCGCGGCAGCGGTTCAGAAATCGCTGCCGGCTTCGCCCCCATGCCCTATTCATTAAGAATTATGGTTGCCATCACCCTGTGGTGATACGGTTGTCGCGGTTCCTTCGGCACCGCACAATCAATACTTCCATGTCGCGGATGCCAATCCCCATCATCGATTTTGGAAAATGCCGTCGATGAAGATTGCGCAAATCGCTCCACTGTACGAAACGGTGCCGCCCACATACTATGGTGGTACTGAAAGGGTTATATCTTATTTGACGGATGCGCTGGTTGATCTTGGGCATGACGTCACCCTGTTCGCCAGTGGGGAGTCGGGCACCAAGGCCACCGTGGTGCCCATGCGGCCCAAGGCCCTGTGGCTGGACGACGCGCCGCTGAAGTCGCCCGTGGCGGCGCACCTGGCCATGCTGGAACGGGTGCGGGCCCGCGCCGAAGACTTCGACGTGCTGCACTTCCATCTCAGCCACTTCATGCATTTCCCCTTTTTCAAGGAGTGCCCGGGGAAGACGGTGACCACCCCGCATGGCCGCCTGGATTATGTCGACCTGGCGCCGTCCTACGGGTTGTGGCCGCGCTACCCCATGATCTCCATCTCCGACCGCCAGCGGCGGCCGCTGGCGGAGGCGAACTGGCTGGCCACCGTCTATCACGGCCTGCCGCTGGACCTGTACCGCCCGCCCGCCGACCGGCCCGGCGGCACCGGGAACTATTTGGCTTTCCTGGGCCGCTTTTCGCGGGACAAGCGGCCGGACCGCGCCATCGAGATCGCGGAAAAGTCCGGCCTGCCGCTGAAAATGGCGGCCAAGGTGGGCGACGATGACGGCCCTTATTTCCGGGAGCATGTCGAGCCGCGCATCGATGGCCGCGTCATCCAGCATGTCGGTGAGATCGACGACGCCGGCAAACCCGGCTTCCTGGGCGACGCGGCCGCCCTGCTGATGCCCATCGATTGGCCGGAGCCCTTCGGCCTGGTGGTGATCGAGGCCTTCGCCTGCGGCACGCCCGTCATCGCCTGGAACAACGGCGCCATGCCCGAGATCGTGGACCACGGCGTCACCGGCTTTGTCGTCGACAGCATCGCCGCCGCCGTGGACGCGGTGGAAAAGGCGCGCGGCCTGGACCGCGCCCGCATCCGCCAGGTGTTTGAGCAGCGTTTCTCCGTGTCCACCATGGCCCGCAACTACGTCGCGGCCTACGAAAGCCTGCTGCGGGGGCGCGCCGCCCCTGCCACTTCCTGATCCAACCGGCCCCGCGAGCGAGACCAGACCTCCATGGCAGCCCTCGACGAACGACAGTTGGATCCGGCCATCGGCCTGGCCGGCCCCGATGGCAGCGGCCCGCGTGAGACCTTCCGCCTGTTCGCGTTGAAGCACGGCGACTGTTTCGTCGTGGCCGACGCGCACGGCGACATCCAGGGGCAGGGCGATGGCCTGTTCGTGGACGACACGCGCATCCTGTCCCGCTATCAACTCCGCATCGGTGACAAGGAGCCGTCGCTGCTGGGCGCCTCGCTCAGCGAGGACAACATCCTGTTCACCGCCAACAGCACCAATGTGCCCATGCCCGCCCCCGGCGGCGGCATGACCCTGTGGGGCGTCATCCATATCGAGCGCACGCGCATCCTGTGGCAAAACCGGATGTATGAGCGGGTGACCCTGTCCAACTTCGGCGGCAGCGACATCGTCGTGCCGCTGACCCTCAATTTCACCGCCGATTTCCGTGACATGTTCGAGGTGCGCGGGTCCACCCGCCAGTTGCGCGGCCGCACGCACGAGGCCCAGCTGTCCGGCGACGGCGTGACGCTGAGCTATGAGGGGCTGGACCACGTTACCCGCCAGGCCACCCTGTCCTTCAGCCAGGCGCCGGATCGCCTTCAGGGTGACCGCGCCGTGTTCAACGTCAACCTGCCCACCCGCGGCGGCCACGTCCTGTATATCGAGGTGGGGACGGAGCGCACGGCGACGCCCAGCCGTGTGCGCTTCCGCGCCGCCGCCGTGCGCGCGCGGCTGGAAATGCGCACCAAGCGGCGCCGGGGCGCCAGCGTCTACAGCTCCGGCCGGGTGTTCAACGATTGGCTGGCGCGGGCCCAGGCCGACACGGCCCTGCTAACGACCGAACTGGCGACCGGCCCCTATCCCTATGCCGGCATCCCCTGGTTCTCCACCGCTTTCGGGCGCGACGGCATCATCTCCGCCCTGCAGATGATGTGGCTGAACCCCCGTCTGGCGCGCGGGGTGCTGGCCTTCCTGGCCACCCACCAGGCCACCGAGACGGCGCCCTTCAGCGACGCCCAGCCGGGCAAGATCCTGCATGAGACGCGCAAGGGCGAAATGGCGGTGCTGCGCGAGCTGCCCTTCGGCCGCTACTACGGCAGCGTCGACACCACCCCACTGTACATCTACCTGGCGTCCGTTTACGCGGACCGCACGGGCGACATGGCCTTCATCGACCAGTTATGGCCATCGCTCTGCGCCGCCGCCGCCTGGATGGAGGGGGCGGGCGACCAGAATGGCGATGGCTTCGTCGACTACCAGCGCGCCGAGGAATCCGGCCTGGCCAACCAGGGCTGGAAGGACAGCTTCGACAGCATCCAGCACGCCGACGGCAGCCTGCCCGAGGGGCCGATCGCCCTGGTCGAGGTCCAAGGCTATGTCTATGCCGCCTATCGCGGCCTGGCCCGCCTGGCCACCCGCCGGGGGAGGACGCGCAGGCCGCCTATTGGCAGCACCGGGCGGAGGCCTTGCGCCAGGCGGTGGAAACCCATTTCTGGATGGAGGATCTGGGCTTTTACGCCCTGGCGCTGGATGGCAAGGGCCGGCCCTGCCGCGTGCGCGCGTCCAATGTCGGCCATCTGCTGTTCGTGGGTCTGCCCTCACCCGAACGGGCGCAGCGCGTGGCCGATCAGTTGCTGGCCGGCGCCTTCCATACCGGCTGGGGCATCCGCACGCTGGCGGATACCGAGGTCTGTTTCAACCCCATGTCCTATCACAACGGGTCCGTCTGGCCGCACGACACCGCCATCTGCGCCGCCGGCCTGGCGCGCTATGGTGTGCGCGGCGGCGTGGTCAAGCTGATGAGCGACACGTTCGAGGCGGCGGTGCGCTTCGGCATGCGCCTGCCCGAGCTGTTCTGCGGCTTCCCGCGTGAGCAGGGGGAAACGCCCATCGCCTATCCGGTGGCGTGTGTGCCCCAGGCCTGGGCCGCCGGGTCGGTCTTCATGCTGCTGCAGGCTTGCCTCGGTATCCAGATCGACGGCTGGCGGGGCGAAATCCATGTCAACCGGCCCAAGCTGCCCATCGGCATCGATCAACTGACCGTGCGGCGCCTGACCGTGGGCGAGCATACCGTCGACCTGTTCTTCCAGCGCATGGGGGGGCAGGTCATCGCCTCCATTTCCGACCATGAGGAGGGCCTGGTGCCCCTCATCGTCCGCTCGTGAGTGTTGGCGGGCGCATCCTGGACTTCGGCTGTGGAACACAACGTGAAGGTTCGGGATTGATATGTGAATACTTAAGCCTGTCCAGTCAAATGGCGCGGTTAAGGGTATTCTCTCATGTAATGGGACATATGGCCTGGGCCTAATAATCATAATACCAGGTCATAGTCTTCTAACCGATAGGGTATGGGTATCACCATGATGGACATCGATCCGGGCGCGCTGCTGTCGCAAGATTCCGCGGGCGTCTACCTGGTGGGGGCCAGCCTGTTCTTGTCCGCCGCGGCCCTCGCCCTGTCCTGCGCGCTGTTGCTGCGCTGGGGCCGCAAACGGCCGGCGTCACTGGATGACGCCACCATTTCCGTGCGTCAGCACACCATGCGGGACGTTGGCCAGGGCCAGACGGGGCATTCGCCAAGCCTTTCCGCCCTAATCGCGTCTGGTCCAGTCGCCCACGCCCGCGACGCGCATGCCGCCGCCCAGCGGGCCTTGCGCTCCACCCGCAGCGAGGGGGTGGCCACCGACCGCCTGGGCACCTGGACGCCCGACACGCTGCGGCATCTTCTGAAGACGGAACTGACGGGGGCGCAGGTCATCGTGGTGTCCAACCGCGAACCCTTCATCCATGACCTGGAACCGGACGGCGTGGTCAAGCTGCGGGCGCCGGCCGGCGGCCTGGTGGCGGCGCTGGACCCGGTCATGCGCGCCTGCTCCGGCACCTGGATCGCCCATGGCAGCGGTTCGGCCGACCATCTCATGGTGGACGCGGACGACCGCATCGCCGTGCCGCCGGAAAACCCGTCCTACACCCTGCGCCGGGTTTGGCTGAGCGATCATGAGGAGAAGCATTACTATTACGGCTTCTCCAACGATGGCCTGTGGCCCCTCTGCCATGTCGCCTTCACCCGGCCCAGCTTCAACGCCGAGGACTGGGAGGTGTACGAGGCGGTGAACCGCCGCTTCGCCGACGTGGTGGTGGAGGAGGCGCGGGATGAGCGGCCGGTGGTCCTGATCCAGGACTATCACTTCGCCTTGCTGCCCCGCATGATCCGCGAGCGGCTGCCCGATGCCGTCATCATCACCTTCTGGCACATCCCCTGGCCGAACGCCGAGATCTTCGGCATCTGCCCCTGGCGGGAACGCATCCTGGATGGCCTGCTGGGCAGTTCGGTCGTGGGCTTCCATACCCAGTATTACTGCAACAACTTCATCGAGACGGTGGACCGCTTCCTGGAAAGCCGCATCGAGCGGGATTCGGCCGCCGTCACCTTCGGCGGGCTGACCACCCACGTGCACGCCCACCCCATCTCCATCGAATGGCCGCCGGCCTCGCTGGCGCGCCAACCGGCGGTGGCCGCCTGCCGCCGCGACATCTTCGAGCGGTTCAACCTGCCGCCGCAGGCCAAGCTGTGCGTGGGGGTGGAGCGCTTCGACTACACCAAGGGCATCATCGACCGTTTCCGCGCGGTGGAGGAGCTGTTCAAGCGCCATCCGGAATGGATCGGCCGCTTGGTGGTGCTGCAGGTCGCGGCGCCCAGCCGCACGGCCCTGCCGGCCTATCAGCAGTGCCAGCGCGAATGCCTGGACTTCGTGGATGAACTGAACGCCCGCTATGGCCATGACGGCTATCAGCCCATCCACCTGCTGAACGAATCCTATGGCAAGGACGAGGTCTACGGCCTGTTGCGCGCCGCCGACCTGTGCATGGTCACCAGCCTGCACGACGGCATGAACCTGGTGGCCAAGGAATTCGTGGCGGCGCGGGAGGATGAGCAGGGCGTGCTGCTGCTCAGCAGCTTCGCCGGGGCGGCCAAGGAATTGCCCGAGAGCATCATCATCAACCCGTACGACACCTGCGGCACGGCCGACGCGCTGTTGCGCGGCCTGACCATGTCGCCGGAGGAACAGCGCGAGCGGATGCGCCGCATGCGCGAGACGGTGCGTGAAAACAACATCTACCGCTGGGCCGGCAACATGCTGCTGGACGGCGCCCGCCTGCGCAAACGCCATCACACCGCCCACGTCACGGCCCGGCTGGCGCGCCAGCACGCGGCGCGCGGCGCCCTTGGCCGCAGCTCCTTGGGCCGCAACGTTGTCCGTCTTGTTAGCATGGGGAAAGGAAAAAGCGTTGAGCCGAACCACTTCTGAAGCGATGGCTGATAGCGCCTTGGCGCCCGCCGCCGGGGACCGATGGGCCCTGTTCCTGGATATTGACGGCACGCTGCTGGAACATCACAAGGACCCCACCGGCGTGGTGGTCGATGATGAACTGTGCTACCTGTTGGCCAACCTGGACCGGCAGCTGGACGGGGCGCTGGCGCTGATCAGCGGCCGGTCGCTGGCGTCCATCGACACCCTGTTCCAGCCCCTGCGCCTGCGCGCCGGCGGCTTGTTCGGCATTGAGCTGCGCCTGTCGCCGGACGAACCGGCGGTGGCGGCTGAGGAACCCCCAGCCCTGGCGGCGCTGGCGGAACGGGCGCAGGCCGAACTGGGCCATGCCCCCAACATCGTGATCGAGCGCAAGGGGCCCGTGCTGGCCATCCACACCGGCCCCCACCCTCAAAGTCTGGAGCACATCACCCGCTTGGCCAAGGCCGCCTTACCCAACCTGCCTGAGGGATATCGGGTGGTGGAAGGCAATGTGGGCGTGGAGCTTCTGCCCGCCCAGGCGCTCAAGGGCGATGCCGTCCATCGCTTCATGGCGACGCCGCCCTTCCAGGGGCGCCGGCCCATCTTCATCGGTGATGACGTGCCCGATGAACACGCGTTCGAAAGCGTGCATGGCCTGGGCGGCATTTCGGTGAAGGTTGGCCGTCCGGAACAGGCGACGGCCGCGCTGCATGCCCTGGCCGATGTGGCGGCGGTGCGCGCCTGGCTGGGTGATCCCCAGTTCCCCTTGCTGGACAGGCTGGTGCGGCGAGAGGTCACGGCGGCGGCGGCCAAGGCTGGCTGATCCGCCGGGATCACCGCCCCTGGGTGTCAGACGAGCGGATGCCCCCTAACGCATGACTTGACGGCCGCCACGGCGCGGCCCACCGTCTGGCGCTCGCGGAGGTTTAGGGGCGCGTCGCCCTGCCACCTGCGGTATCCCGGCGGTGGAGGGCCGGCCTTTATGAGCTTGACCGATTGGTTGCTGGATCCGTCCGGCCTGACGCCCCATGGCTTTTGTCTCAGCTGGGTGCCGGGGCTTATTTGGTTGCATGCCGGGTCCGACGCCATCATTGGCCTGTCTTACTTCTCCATTCCCCTGACCTTGGCGTGGTTCGTCCGCAAGCGCGGCGACCTGGCGTATCGCTGGGTCGGCCATCTGTTCATGGCCTTCATCCTGGCCTGCGGTCTGACGCACATGCTGTCGGTGGTGACGCTGTGGGTGCCGGCCTATGGCGTGGAAGGGCTGGAGAAGCTGGTGACCGCGCTGTTGTCGGTGGCCACGGCGGTCATGCTGTGGCCGGTGGTCCCCCGGGTGCTGGCTCTGCCCACGCCCGCCCAGCTCAGCCTGCTGAACGCCGAATTGACCCGCACGGTCGAGGAGCAGTCGCGCACCGCGGCGCTGCTGCGGGATAGCGAGGCCAAGGTGCTGGCCGCCAATTCGGAGCTGGAGCGGCGGGTGGCGGAGCGGACGGCGGAGCTGAGCGCCGCCAACGCCCAACTGACACAGGCCCTGGGCGAGCGGGCGGCCGCCCTGAAGCAGCGCGACCTGCTGCTGCGTGAGGTCTACCACCGGGTGAAGAACAACCTGCAGGTCATCGATGGCCTGGTGATGATGCAAAGCATGCAGTTGACCGACCCGGACGCTCGCCAGGCGCTGGCCGGGCTGCGCAGCCGCGTCTATGCCCTGGGCTTGGTGCACCAGCAACTGATGACATCGCCGGACCTGGAGACCTTCGACATCGCCCCGTTCCTGCAGGAACTGGCCAGCAACATCCTGCACTCCGGCGCCGATGACCGGGTGTCGCTACGGATTTCCGTGTGTCCGCTGATCGTCACCCTGGATTTCGCCATCCCCCTGGGCTTGTTGGTGACCGAATTGATCACCAATTCGCTGAAACATGCCTTCCCCGATGGACAGGGGACCATCACAATGGATATGCGGCGTCGCCCGGATGGGAACGTGGTGCTGGTGGTTGCCGATGACGGGGCGGGGGCCGCGTCGGATGCGGATCAGGCCCCCGGCGCCTATGGGCGGGGGCTGGGAAGTATGATCATGAGGGGCCTGGTGGGACAGTTGGACGGAACGATCACGATGCGGTTCGACGCGGGGACGCGGGCGGAAATCATATTGCCGGCGCCTGCGGTGGCGACGGCGCCGCAGCCGGAAAAGGAAGCGGCGCCATGAGCGGGCCGCTGAGGGATTGCGTGCTGGTCGTCGACGACGAATTCCTGATCGCGGAAACGCTGAGCATCCAGATCCAGGACATGGGCTTGCAGGTGTGCGGCACCGCCGCCACCGCGGCGGACGCCATCGCCATGGCCCAGGCGGAGCGCCCCCGTCTGGTGCTGATGGACATGCGGCTGAAGGGCAAGGGCGATGGCGTGGACGCGGCCCTGGCCATACACCATTCCGTCGGGTCCAAGGTCATCTTCATCACCGCGTCACGCGAGCCCGCGACCCTGGAACGGATCAACACCGATCACCCCGCCGCCATCCTGTACAAGCCCATCCTGGGCGGACAGTTGCAGACGGTGGTGCGGGAGGTATGGGCGTCAGAAGCCCAATAAAGTGGCGCCGATATACCAAACGGCAGCGACGCAGATCAGCAAGTAAATACCCCCGAGAAGGCGGGCGGTTTGATCCGACAGCCTGTTCCTGACCGCGAAATAAAGCGATGCCGCGAACAGGAAGAAGCCGGCGTTGGCCATGACGGAAAGTGTGGTGCGCCGGCTGCTGACCTCCATGATGCCGGATACGGCCGTCAGGATCACCGCCAGCACCGCCAGCGTTTTCAGAGACATCGTTTCCGTGCGCGCCATGTCCACCCCCGCCCCTGTGTTTATTGTTTCAAGTCTACCCGTGGTGGGCTGAGGATCAACCATTCCGGGTTGTGGCGCTGGTGGCGGGCGCGCGACATAACGTCCGGCCGCGCGTTCAGTGGCTATCGTTGGCGGGGGCGTCGATGCGGCCCACGCGGCCGGCCGACAGCGGCACCAGCAGCATCAGCGCGGTCAGCAAGGCGAAGGCGGCCGGCAGTCCCCAACCCCGGGCGATGAAGCCGATCAGGGCCGGGCCGCCCAGCATGCCGGCGTATCCGATGGCGGTCATGCCGGCCACGGCGAGGGCCGGCGGCATGACCCGCTGGCGCCCGGTCGCGCTGAACAGCACCGGCACCAGGTTGGCGGATCCGGCGCCCACCAGCAGGAACCCGGCGAAGGCCAGGACCGTCCCCAGGGGCGTCTGGGGGGCCAGCAGCAGCAGCGCCAGGCCGGCGATGGCGGCCGCCCCGCCCCCCAGCATGACGCGCCGGCTGCCCAGGGCCGCCACCACCCGGTCCCCGGTAAGGCGCCCGGCGGTCATGGACAGCGAGAACAGGGTGTACCCCAACCCGGCCTGCGTCGGCGGCACGCCGCGATGATCGGTCAGCAGCAGCGCCCCCCAGTCCAGCAGCGCCCCCTCGGTGAGAAATGTGATCAGGGCCAGGACCCCGAGCAGGAGGACGATCCCCCGGGGCACCACGAACAGGGGCGTGCGCTCGCCCGCCGCCTGGCCTGCCGCCTGGGCCCCCGCTGGGCGCTTGCGCAGCAGGCGGGGGGCGGCCAAGGCCAGCATCACCAGCACCAGGGCGGCGCTGAGGTTGGCGGCGACCCAGGGCGCCATGCCGGCGGCCAGCAGCAGGGTCATGCCCCCCGATCCGCAAAAGCCGCCCACGCTGAACAGCCCATGAAACCCCGACATCAATGGCCGGTCGGAATCGCTCTCCACCTCCACCGCGTGCACGTTCATGGCCACGTCCAGCGTGCCCAGTGAGGCGCCAAACACCAGCAGCGCCACGGCCATGCCGGCCAGGCTGCCGACCGTGGCCAGGGCAGGCAGCGCCAGCGCCATGCCCAGCCCACCAGCCAGGATCAGCGGCCGGGTGCCGTGCCGGCCGCTCAAGGGCGCGGTCGCCGGCATGGCCGCCACCGACCCTACGCCCAGGCACAGCAGCAACAGGCCCAGGGTGGCGTCGTCCACCCCCAGGCGGGCGCGGGCGTAGGGCACCAGCGGGGCCCAGCAGGACATGCTGAACCCGGCGGCCAGGAAGGCCAGGCGTGTGGCAAGGCGTGTGGCCGGTCGGTTGGGCGACGCCGCCGGCTTGCGCGCGGAGCCTTCCGGTGACTGGGCCATGTCGTTGGAATCCATTCGTTTCCCGCCTTAACGCCGTTGCTTCCGCCGGCGAGCCATTGGCCGAACCGGTGCCAAGATATCTTCCAAATCAATTTTAACAATAGCTGAGCGGCTCTTAGGATCGCCCGTGACGCACCCCTTTTTGAGAGGGCGCGCATAGGGAAGAAACGGGAGAAGTTGGCGATGTCTCAGTCTTCATCGCGCGTGGACCGCGCCCCCATCCTTGTCCTGGGCGGCGGCATCGGCGGCATGTCCTTCGCCATCCTGGCCAGCCGGGCCGGCTGGCCCGTGCACGTGGTCGAGGCCGATCCGAACTGGCGCGTCTATGGCGCCGGCATCACCGTGACCGGCCCGACCTACCGCGCCTTCCGTACCTTGGGCGTCCTGGACGACCTGAAGGCCCGGGGCTATCACGTGACCCAGGGTGGGCGTATCTGCACCCCCAACGGCGCCCCCGTGGCCGACCTGCAGGACCGGCCCATCCAGCCCGACCTGCCGGTTTCCGGCGGCATCATGCGCCCCGACCTGCATGCCATGCTGTCCCGCCTGACGCGTGAGGCGGGGGTGAAGGTCAGCCTGGGCCTGACCGCCACCGAATGGGTGGATCAGGGCGACGGGGTGGAAGCGCGGTTCAGCGATGGCAGCACCGGCACCTATGACTTCGTGGTGGCGGCCGACGGCGCCTTTTCCAAGGCGCGGTCCTTCCTGTTCCCCGACGCGCCCCGGCCGGCCTACACCGGCCAGTATTGCTGGCGTGTCGTCGCCAAGCGCCCGCCGGAGATCGACCGCTCCCACTTCTTCGTCGGCGCGCCGGTGACCTGCGGCCTGGTGCCGGTCAGCCAGGACCTGATGTACATGTGGCTGCTGGAAAACGTGCCGGAAATGCGGCGGGTGGACGAGGCCACGGCCTATCAGCGCTTGGCGGCGCTGCTGGCCCCCTTCAGTGGCCCGGTCGGCGCGGTGCGCGACGCGCTCAACGCGGACTCTTGGGTCAATGTCCGTCCGCTTGAGGCCGTATTGCTGCCCCGCGACAAGTGGTTCAAGGGGCGCAGCATCCTCATCGGCGACGCGTCCCACGCCACCACCCCGCACCTGGCGTCGGGCGCCGGCATCGCGGTGGAGGATGCCGTGGTCCTGGTGGAGGAATTGCGGCGTCACGCCGATGTGCCGGCCGCCTTCCAGGCCTTCACCGACCGCCGCTTCGAACGCTGCCGCCTGGTGGTGGAAAGCAGCGTCGCCATCGGCAAGGCCCAGCAGGACCATGTGTCGCCGGAAACCATGGGCGCCATGATGGCGAAGGCGCAGGCGGCCTTGTTGGCCGAAATCTGATCCGCCGCCCCTCAGGCTTTATGGGTCAGGCTCCACGGGAAAGACTTGCATCATGATCAGCGATTCCGGGCTGCCGCCGGTCCGGCGCGTGGTGACGGGGCACGATGCCCAGGCCCGCGCCGTCTTCACGGCGGACGACGAATTCCCCACCCGGCGCATCCCCTCCGGCGATGCCGCCTTCACCCTGCTCTGGACGACGGCCACGGTTCCGGCCGACAACAATGACGAAACGGACGGCCGCCTGCGCGAGGCGGGGCTGACCCTGAACCAGGGGTCCGTCATCCGGGTGGTGGACATGCTGCCGGGCGGCGTGTCCCCCATGCACCGCACCAATAGCATCGACTATGGCATCGTCCTGTCGGGCGAGGTGGAACTGGAACTAGACGACGGTGTGAAGAAGACCGTGGGCGCCGGCGGCATCATCGTGCAGCGCGGCACCATGCACCTGTGGCGCAACCCCAGCACCACCACGCCGGCCCGCATCGTGTTCGTCCTGATCGAGGCGCCGCCCTACCTGCACGACGGGCGGCCGCTGCCGGAGGACAAGCCCGAGCATCGGTGAGGGCCCACCCGCCCTCACTTGCCCATATGCGGTTGGAACAGGCGGAAGCGTTCTGTGACCAGCACGATGAGCAGGGCGCCGGTGCCGCACGCCAGGAAGCCGCCAACCAGGGGCAGGGTGGTGCCGTCGAAGTGCTGGCTGATCACGAAACCGATCAGGGCGCCGGCCACCGTGCTGATGAACCCTTGGACGGAGGCGGCAGTGCCGGCGATGGCGCCCACCGGCTCCATGGCCATGGCGCCGAAGTTGCTGCCCGCCAGGCCGAAGCAGAACATGGTCAGGATCTGCAGGACGGTGAAGGCCACCAAGCCCTCGCCAGTGCGGGCGATCAGGGTGTGGATGCCGGTGAACAGGATGAAGCCCAGAAGCGCGCTGTGGGACAGGCGGCGGGTGCCCAGCCGCAGGACGATGCGGGCGTTCAGCAGGGCGGACACGGCCAGCGACATGCCGGTCAGGGCGAAGATCAGGGGGAACAGCGCCGGCGCCTTGAACACCGTGTCAAAGATGGGCGGCATGCTGTTGAGGTAGGCGAAGACGGCGCTGATCATCAGCGTCTGCGCCAGGGTGTAGCCGATGGCCTGGCGGTCCGTCACCGTCTGGCGGGCGGCGGCCAGGATGGTGGGCACGTCGATGGGCCGCCGGTATTCCGGGTGCAGCGTTTCCGGAAGCCGCCGCCAAAGCCACAGGGCCACCGCCAGGGCATAGGCCGTGAGGCAGGCGAAGATGGCGCGCCACGGCGCCACCAGCATGATCAGCTGCCCCAGGCTGGGTGCCAGGATGGGCACGGCCAGCAGCACCATGAAGGCCAGCGACATGACCCGGGCCATCTGCCGCCCGGCGTAACAGTCGCGCACCAGCGACACGACGACGATGCGGGTGGAGGCGACGGCCACACCCTGGGCCACCCGCACGGCCAGCAGCAGCTCGAACGTGGGCGCCAGTGCCGCCGCCAGGTTGCCCAGGGCGTAAAAGACGATACCCCACAGCAGGACCGGCCGGCGGCCATAACGGTCGGAGATGGGGCCATAGAGGATTTGCGCCCCGCCGAAGCCCAGGAGGAAGGCGGTCACGATCCACTGCCAGCGCGGCTCTTCCAGCACACCCAGCGACCGGCCGATCTGGCCCAGGGCCGGCAGCATGGCGTCCGTGCCCAGCGCGTTCATGGCCATCATGGCCGAAACCATCAGGACGAACTCGGTGAAGCCGATGCCGGCATGGGGGTCGTCCTTGCGGACGTCCGGCGGAAGGGCGTCAGGGGCCAGATGCATGGATGCGCGTTCCGTGAGCGGTGCCGGCTCTGGGCGTCCGCATGGTGGCGGATGCCTGGGCCGATCGTCATTAAAGGCGAAGCCTGGAGATAAGGGCGGGCGCCTCCAGGGGTTCCCTTTATACCGGCAGAAGCCAGCCCACGCCCAACTGCTTTTGCGGGATCGGCCATACGGTGGGCAGCCCGGCCGCTCACGGGCGGTGCCCCATCACTGCCGCATTGACGGCCCGGGGGCCCGCACGTTAAAGCCCAGGCATGACCGACGACACCCCCACGCCCGCGCCCGCCGCCCACATCGACACCCTGTTCGCCACCCGTATCTACCGGGCCGAGCTGGGGGAGATGCTGCCCCTGAACGAGGAGGTGGCGACCTGTTGCCTGACGGCGGCGGAGGATGATGGCGCCGGCCAGCGCTGGTCGGACAAGCACGGCTACACCGGGTACACCAGCTACGCCTCGCTGGACGATCTCATCTGGCGCTTCCCCATCCTGAAGAAGCTGAAGGCCCAGCTGGACCGCCATGCCAAGGCCTTCGCCAAGGTGCAGGACTGGGACCTGGGCGGCCGCAAGCTGGAACTGGATTCCCTGTGGATCAACGTGCTGGATCCGGGTGGCTTCCATGGGTCGCACATCCATCCCAACAGTGTCATCAGCGGCACCTATTACGTGCGCGTGCCGGCCGGCGCCTCGGTCCTGAAGTTCGAGGATCCGCGCCTGCCCTTCATGATGGCGGCGCCGCCGCGCAAGGCCAAGGCCGACCGCAGCCTGCAACCCACCATCGCCGTGGAGCCGCGGGAGGGGACCCTCCTGATGTGGGAAAGCTGGCTGCGGCACGAGGTGGCGCTGAACCGCGCCGATGAGGAACGCATCTCCCTCAGCTTCAATTACGCTTGGCGCTGATCTGCCCTGCGGGCGGGACCGCGCGCCCTGGTTGACCGGCGCGGCGCCTGGCGTATGCTCCGGCCCCAGGCGCAAGGTTCCCGCAAGGGATCGAAAGGGAACGCGGTATCTCAAGTCCGCGGCTGCCCCCGCAACTGTGACCGGTGAGCGACCATCCGATACGCCACTGGGGCCCCCAAGCCCTGGGAAGGTGGATGGAAGCGGTGACCCGGAAGCCAGGAGACCTGCCTCGCGCCGTCGTCCTGTTGCCGGCCGGGGTGCGCCGGGGACTGCGGGGGAAACCGTCGCGACGACACCGTTTGGGGGTCGTCGCCGGGACGGGGCCAAGCTGCCCGTGCTGCCGATGTCGGTGCCTGTGGGGCGACCTCTTGTGATTGATCGCGAGGGGGAAATCCATGCGCCTGTCTATTGTGCTGTCCACCGCCGTGTTGTCCACCGCCGCCCTTGTGGCCCTGTCGCCGCATGCCCGTGCCGATGCCGGCGATGACGGGGACGCCATCACCGACATCGTCGTGGCCGCCACCCGCGTGCCGACGCCGGTATCGCAGGTGGCCAGCAGCGTCACGCTCATCACCGCCGCCGACATCGCCGCCAAGCAGGCCCAGACCCTGCCCGACGCGCTGAAGGACGTGCCCGGCCTCAACATGGTGCAGACCGGTGGGCCCGGCGGGCAGGCCTATGTCTTCATGCGCGGCGCCAATTCCAACCATGTGAAGGTGCTGGTCGACGGCATCGACATGGGCGACCCGGGCAATCCCAACGCCGCCTTCGATTTCGGCCAGTTCCTGACACCGGACATCGAGAGGGTGGAGGTGCTGCGCGGGCCGCAGAGCGGCCTTTACGGTTCTGACGCCATCGGTGGCGTCATCAACATCATCACCAAGGCGGGCGACGGCCCCGCCCGTCTGACGGCGGGGATCGAGGGCGGCAGCTTCGACACCTTCAACCAGAATGGCGGGGTCAGCGGCGCCACCGGGCCGCTGCATTACGCCGCCACCATCGCCCATTTCCGGTCCGGCGCCACGCCGGTGACGCCGCTGGATTTGCTGGCCGCGGGGGAGAAGCGGAACGACGACGGCTACGATAACGTCACCGCGTCCGCCAAATTGGGGTACGACGTCAGCGACACTGTCGACCTGGGGCTGGTGGGGCGCTACACCAAGACCGACCTGCGCTTCACGGGCGATGACTTCAGCACCTTTCCCAGCCATCCGGCGGCGCAGCAAAGCCAGAACGACACGCTGCAGTATTACACCCGGGGCACCGCGCATGTGAGCCTGCTGGACGGCCGCCTGAACCAGACGCTGGGCGTCGCCTACGGCAGCGTCAAGACCAGCGCCCGCTCCCCCGACAGTGGGGACACCTATTATGTCGGTGATCGGGTGAAGGTCGACTGGCAGGCGGACTACGCCGTGTCCGCCCAGCACACCCTGGTGGTGGGGGCCGAGCATCAGCGCGACGCCATACACCAACCCGTCGCGGCCGACACCACCCTCGATGGCGGCTATGCCGAGCTGCAATCCACCCTGTTCGAGAACTTCCACGACACGGTCAGCGTCCGCTATGACGGCAATGACCGCTTCGGCGGCACGCTGACCTATCGCGTGGCGCCCACCTATCTGGTGGCCGCCACCGGCACCCGCCTCAAGGCCAGCGTCGGCAGTGGTTTCAAGGCCCCCAGCCTGAGCGAGATGTTCCAGGACTATCCGGCCTTCGGCTTCTTCGGCAACCCGAAGCTGAAGCCGGAGAGCAGCACCGGCTATGACCTGGGGGTCGAACAGGACATGGCGGCGGGCCGGGTGCAGGCGGGCGCCACCTGGTTCCACATCGACTTCACCGACCTGATCACCCAGAACGCCAGCTTCACCAGCTATGCCAACATCGGCAAGGCGCACTCCCAGGGGGTGGAGGGTTTCGTCGTGGTGAAGCCGCTGGAAACCGTGACCGTGCGGCTTGATTACACCTATACCCAGGCCTATGACGATGTGCTGAACCAGGAACTGCTGCGCCGGCCCCGGCACAAGGGCAGCGTGGACGTGCGCTGGCAGGCGACCGACCGGCTGTCGCTGGACGGCGACGTGGTGGCGGTGGGCAGCTTCATTGACGGCAACCGCGATTTCTCCATCCCTCGGCTGAAGGCGCCCGGTTACGCCACCGTGGACTTGGCCGCCAACTACGATCTCAGCGAAACGGTCACGGTCTATGGCCGTGTCACCAACCTGTTGGACAAGGACTATCAGAACCCCACCGGCTTTCTGCGGCCGGGCCGGGGCGTTTTCGGCGGGGTCCGGGCCCGGATCTGACGTCGGCTGGGCGCCGCCGCCAGATGTTTGGTCCATGGTTTCCAAGGGGGGCGGATGCGGGCCTAGAGTTTTTCTGACTTTCGTTGAAGCGTCAGGGAAACTCTAAGCTTTTGTTCCGCTCTCTATGGCTCGGCCAGCCAATGTGACAGGTCGATTCTCAGCAGGTGGCCCAAGGTCTCCACCGCCTCGCCATACTGGTCGATGAGGGCGCGGCGCAGCGGCGGCGGCAAGGGGGCCGACGGCCCCGTGAACACCGCCCGCCGCAGGGCTTCTTCCGGCACGGCCTCGTAAAAGCCGGCCTCGATGCCGATGTGTCCGCACAGCCGGGACAGGAAGGCGCGGGGTTGGGCCTGCAGGTCGTCGAAAAGGGCGACCATCAGCTGCTCGGCCGGAAAGACGGACCGCCAGCGTTGAATCGCCTCCCCGTAAGCGCCCCGGCGGCGGGAGCCGGCGGACCGGAAATGATCCAGGAACCAATGCTCGGACGCTTCGTCCAGGGTCATCTCGGCCCTCAGGACCGCCATGCGTGCCGCCGACCATGCCCGGTCGATGGGGTTGCGCAGCACATAGAACAGGCGCAGGTCCGGACAAAGTTCATGGATTGCGTGAATGGTGTCCGTGTCGACCGTGGCGTAGGCCGGGGTGATCTCCCCGGACCGAAGGCCCGGCTGCCTGGGCCCGAATTGGTCCAGCCACCATGTCACGCCGAGGTCCCGACGGGCATTCCAGAAATGGATTTCCTTGCCCCCCGGAAACCTGACATGGGGGTGGCACGACAGGTTTTCATAGATCCAGGTCGTGCCCGACTTCTGTGCCCCGATACCTAAAAAATTCGGCCCTATCACCGCGACGCGTCCATTCCCGGTAGCTGGTCAGCGAGCGGGGCCACGCCCCCCTATCCAGTTACTATATGCGGTTGTTCCACCCTCGCGGACAAGAGCCCGTTCGCGGACCGAATGACTGCCCCGTACACAAACCTGGAACACAATTTCAACGACCTTGTTTCCGCGTCGTCGGGTGTGGCGGCTTTCCGGTATCCTTGTTGTCCTGTACGGTTCATGGTATCGAGGCCGAGTAGCGGAGCTCCTCATGATGACAGTATTGGGGGAAGATCACTGTCAATTTGCGGAGGATAAAGGGACAGGGATAGTGCACGTTATATGCTTTTCGGATTTTTTCAGTAACGTTGTCATTATTTCCGTGCTGGATACGGATGATTGCCGTCCTGTCGGCGGCGTCGCGTTGACGACGGCCCAGCGGGTCTTCGATGAGGTCGAGGATGCCTCCGTCCTGATCGGCAACGCCCCCTTCAAACCTTTTGTATGCTCGGCTCTGCGGTTGTCGCATCTCGAAATCAATGCCGGCTGGGCCGAGATACGGATCAGCCGACGCGGCGGGGAGGTGGAGGCCGCCAACGTCCGTATCGCGGCACCCGGCGTCGCTGTTCCGTCGCCGACGGTCTTTTCCAACGAGGCGCTGCGCCTCACGGTGGAGCATCTCTGCGCCGCCGGGTTGCCGCTGGCCCGCGCCCTGGCCTTCGCCAACCTCATGGCCACCGCCGCCGCGGGTGCCACCTCTCCCACCCCTGCGTCGACAATCGCCGGCGACGTCGCCACCGACCCGGCCGCAGCCACCATCGCCCCCCATTTCGATGCCGATTTCTATCGGGCCGCGTATGCGGAGGCCACGCCGGAGGGCGCGGCCACATCCGCTGCCGCCCTGTTGCGGCAATACTGTGAGGACGGCTGGCGCCAGGGGCGCAACCCGTCCCCTTTCTTCGATACGGCCTATTATCTGGCCACCAATCCCGATGTTGTCGAAGCGGGTGTCAACCCATTCTGGCATTACATCGTCGCGGGCAGGGAGGAAGGCCGGCGAGGATATCCGCCGGACAGGCACCGGCGGGCCATGCTGCGGATTTTGCCCACGCTGGAAGAGGGGGCCTCCCCTCAGCCTCCCCTCGCCATTACCCGGATATCCCGGGCGCGCCTGACGGAGGCGCTCGCGCTTGAGCCATCGGACCAGGGCGCTGAGGGACTTGAAGGCGGCTTACGGGGGGTGGTTGTCGCCATCGATCATGGCGTGGCCGCGGTTCCCACGGGTGGTGGTGGCGTGCTGCTCCCAAACGAGCGGCGCCGTTTCATCGACCGTGGTTACCGCTACATCCACCTCCGGCCCGGGGCGCCGTCGTCGGCGTCCCATCGTGACGAGCCGGCGGGAAGCCTTATCGAGGTGTCGGTCGATGGTGAGCGCGTGGGTTTATCGGACTACGCTGATTTAGCCGATGTTCTGGCCGAGGATTTGGGGGCCCAAACGCTGCACCGTGTCTTCACTGTTCATGGCATCCTGGGCCATGACGTGGCGGGCGTGGTCGCCGTGCAACGGGCGTTGCGGCCGGTGCGCAATTGCTTCTGGGTCCAGGATTTCTCATCCCTCTGTGCCAATCCGCTACTGCTGCGTAACGACCTTTCCTTCTGTGGTGCCCCGCCGCCAGATAGCCTTGCCTGCGGTGTTTGTTTGTATGGCGAGGCTCGGCGCCGTCATCTGCCCCTCATGACGCGGCTGTTCAAGGCCATCGATTTTGAGGTGATGGCGCCGTCGCGGTCGGCGCTTGACCTGTGGCGGGGGGCGGCACTCCTTCCGTCGGTGTCGACCGCCGTGTTGGCTCAGAGCCATCTGGTGGAACAGGGGATGCGTCGCCTGCTGGGCGACGATGACGCCCTGCTGGGCTTGCCGAACGCCCCCGTCCGTGTCGCCTTCGTCGGCAACCCCAGCTTTCAGGCCGGCTGGGAGGTTTTTGAGGAACTGGTTCAAACCCTTCAGGGCTGTTTCAGCTATCGGTTCCACCATTTCGCTCCCCCGGGAGCTTCCGGGCACTGGCGGGTGTCACCGAGGTGCCCATCCTTGCGACGGATGGCCCCGAAACGACGGGCCTCGCAATGACCGAAGGCGCCCCCCCCTTGCGCAGGCCCTGGAGGCGCATGGGATCGACCTGGTCCTCGCGCTGACCATCCTGCCGGAAACCGTGTCATTTGTTGTGCACGAGGCGGCGGCGGCGGGGGCGGACGTGGTGGCCTTGGCGGACAGCGGCGATGTCGCCGATGCCATTTTGGGGGAGGATCGCGGCCGCGTGTTCGCCAGCGACCGCGCCTTGCTTGATTTCTTCACCACGTTCGAGGCGGTCGTCCACGTCCGGGATCGGCTGCGGGAGGGGATGGCCACGGGCCGGGTGGTCTACGGTGATGCGACGGCGGCCGTCATCGACGGGCTTGAGGGCGTTGTCAGGATTGAGGGTTAAGGCATGACCGGCGTCCATTGCTTCACCAGCTTCACCTACACCTACCTGTCCCGGGCCCGGGTGTTGGCCCAGACCCTGCGCCGGGTTCATCCCGACTGGACCCTCTGGGCCCTGATAGTCGATGAATTGCCCCAGGGTGTATCGGCGGACGAGGCCCATGCCGGGTTCGACCGGGTGGTCTTCGCGCGCGACCTTGGCATCCCGTCCTTCGACAGTTGGATTTTCCGCCATGACTTGGTGGAGGCTTGCACGGCGGTGAAAGGCCCGATGCTGGCTGAGATGCTACGGCAGGGATGCGACACCGTTGTCTATCTCGACCCGGACATCGCGGTGTTTTCCTCCCTCGACGGCGTGTTGGCCCGGTTGGACGATGGCGCCATCCTGTTGACGCCGCATCAGATCGACCCCAATGACACCCAATCCGCCATTGCCGATAATGAGCTGGGGTCTCTCCGGCATGGCATCTACAACCTGGGTTTCATTGCTGTCCGGAACGGGCCCGAGGGGCGCCGTTTTGCCCGCTGGTGGGCGGACATGCTGCGGCGGTCGTGTTACGACGACCCGGCGGCGGGGCTGTTCACCGACCAGAAATGGTGCGATCTGGTACCGGCCTTTTTCGACGGGGTGCGTGTTGAACGCGACCCCGGTTGCAATGTCGCCAGTTGGAACCTGAGCCGTCGGCGGGTTGAGATCGGACGGGACGGCGGCATTCGCGTCAATGGCAGCCCCTTGAAATTCTATCATTTCACCAAGATCAACGCCTACGGCGACGCCATGACCGAGCGCTACGCCGATGGCAACCCCCATGTCCACGAGATTTGGCATTGGTACAAGCGGGCCATCGCCGCGCAGGAAATGCCCGGCATCCCCCAGGGATGGTGGGCGTATGGTCGGTTTGACAACGGCATGGCGGTTTCCAAGGCCATGCGCCTGCCGCTCCGGGATGACCTGGGGCTGGTCACCTCCTTTCCCCAGCCACTGCGCTCGGGGCCTGGGTCGTATTTCGACTGGCTGCTGCGCGAAAAGCCGGAATTGGTGAGACAGTCCGCCACCGGCTTTGTCGTCATGGGCATGCACCGCAGCGGGACATCGGCGCTTGCCGGCTGGTTCGGGGGTCGCGACGTTTGCGCGGGCGACCGGTTCATCCAGGCCAGCCAGGATAACGCTGATGGCTATTGGGAACATGAGGAGCTGGTCACCCTTAACGATCTCCTGCTGTCCGCCGCCGGAACCGACTGGTCTACCGTCGACACGGTTTCCGGCCAGGACATGCAGCGGGCGGGCGCCCCCTTGGCGGACCGGGCGGCAACCTTTCTCACGGACCTGGCGCGCGCCCGGCCGCTTTGGTTCATGAAGGACCCCCGGCTGTGCCGTACCCTGGCATTTTGGCAGCCGCACCTTGATGCCTTGCCGGTGCGCATCTGTTACCTCCACGTCGTCCGTGATCCCTGGTCCGTGGCCCGGTCCCTGGCACGGCGCGATGGAATGAGTGCCGCGCACAGCCACCTGCTATGGGCCATGCACAATCTGGAGGCTGAGGCGCAAACGCGGGGACGGCACCGGGTCTGGCTGCAGTTCGACGCTATGATCGCGGGGGGGGACCCGGTCGTCCTGGCGGCGATCCGGCAGCACCTGCCCGAGGGGATCGTGCCCGCCGGGGAGGGAATTGAGGGGCCGACCATCCGCGCTAACCTGGTCCGCGCCGCCGGGCCGGCGGGTGCCGCCACCGAGGCGCCCTTCGACATTGGCCGCCTATATAATCTATTGGGAGCGCTGACCCAGAACGACGGCCAAGCATCGCTGCTGGCGGAGCTTGACGCCATGCGCGTCCAGATCACCACTCAGATCCTGACTTACCGTTCACTGCTGCTGGACGATGAACGGGACGACTTACGGGCCCGCGCGACCGCCATGGCCATCCAGGCGCAAGAGCGGCTGGATCTCTGGCGCCAGACGGACGAGCAATTGCGCATCGTGACGGAGCAGCGCGACCGCGTCCTGCGCCTGCTGCAGGAGCAGCGGGACCAGTAGAGTTTTGCCGCGCGATACACGCTTCAATTCAGTCCATCTGAAGCGTGTATCGCGCTCCAGAGCGGATTCAACGACAGGCGGCTCGGCGACTGATTTGACATGGCCGCCGCCATGGTCGAGGCATGCCTGCCAGTGATGCATCTATGACCCGGGTGATGCCAGGGCCATCTCGCTCCGACAATTCCAAGCCAGCCACGCGCGCGCATACTGCGCCAGGACGGCCAGAGATAGTGCTATTGATAGGGCACAAAACACATTCGATGGAAAGAGGTAGCGAGCGTCGGCCGCAGGCGCCACGAAGTAAAGAAAAGACAGGAAGCCCGCGTTGCCCAGGTTGATCGCCAGCAAGAGGTCGAGCCGCCATTTGTTCAGATGCATCGCAGCGACGGCCAGGGCCATACTGAGAATGTATAGGATGTAAGGGCGGCGGACAGGGTCGCTGGACCAGTGTAGAATTTTTTGAACCAGCGCGTTGGTCCTATCGGGCCGGGACAGCTTTAGGCCATAGATATTTTCGTCAATGCCGTCATGGGTGGGGTAATGCACGACAGCAGTGCCTAGACCCAGTTGTTGCCGGAGGACGCGGGTGCGGGTCTTGAGATAGCACGCGGTATGCCCAACCAACAGCTCGCGCCAGCGGGTTTCGATGGCGGGCGCGTATTGAGCGATGTTGGGCGGCATATGGGCACGCCAGACCGGGTTCTTGAGAGTGAGGTTGGCGTGACGGGGGTCGTAAAGCGTCTTGAGGTCCGCCGCTGAAAACCGTGGTTCGGCTTCCACGCCTTCCGGCAGCAGATTTTCCCCCTCGCAGGCTGAGATGCCGACGATGTCCCACAGCTTGATGGCCGCCACCGCCTTTTCGACGGGAGGCAAGCGCTGGAAGTCGGGAAGGCGCCAAAGGGTGCTGCCGTAGGCGATGGACATCGCCAGCACACCCCCGAGGACGGCTCCCATCCTTCTGCGCATCGTCGTTCCCGGACCGGCTGGGTTCAGGACCACCAGGGCCATGAAGGGCAAGACAATCGGCAAGGCGTTGTAGCGCAACGAAATGACGATGGTCAGGCAAAGAAAAAGATAGACCATCCGGGTTGCGGAGAACCTCTCCAGACAGGAGATCCATATGCAGATGGCCACCAGAGAGAATGTCGCGACCGGGACATCCTTCCATAATACGATGATGCTCCCCAGCATTGTCGGGAACACCAGGAAGGCTGCGGCGAACACGAGCATGAGACCGGTGGCCAAAGCAGCGCCTTTGGCGGCGCGATAGATGATCAGGTTCGCGGAGAAGAACAGGCCAAAGCTTTGAATGACCAGCAAGCCGCCGGGCCCGCCAGAAAGTAAACGCGAGAGATAAAATAAATAATCGTGCATGGGTGGGGAAATGGCCGTATCTATGCCGTCAATCGATTGCCGATAGGCCAGGAGGCTGTCGAACGACATCAGGCCCGGCCAAACGGTCTGGCAGATCAGGATGGTCCATGCCAGAGCCAGGGTAAGGCTTAGGGCGATCCCAAGTCTGTCCCACCCCGGTGCCCGGATGCTGGCATCAAGGGGCCCGGATGTTTTATGTAACATCGGCATGGTCACTTTCGGATTGCGATTGGTGGTGCGGGCGATCCAGTGCTGGCGGTCATGCGCTTTTCGAGCGTGCCGCATACAATCGCTTCAGGCCCCGGATGTCGCCCCGGGCCAGGCGTCCAAGGATCCGCAGCGGCAGGGTCAGGCGCCATGATCTCGAGCGGTACATCCCGTTGACCTGCTCAATGAGGGCCTGGGCCTGTCGTGTCAAATCCTGGTTCTGGGACACCAGGATGGCGTTGATCTCGTTGAGAATGGAAAGGTCGTTCGAGGCCCGCTGCTTTTCTTCAGCCAGGGCCTGCTCCGCCGCACGCTTTTGAAACCATATTGTTTCGAGATCCGCGGCCAACGCCTGCGCGCGCGTGCGCTCGTCCGCCAGAACGATCTGGCTTGCGCGCCGTTCACTTAAGGCGGCTTCCAGACGGTAGGTCAACGCGTTGGCGCGGGCGCGTTCGTCGGCCAGGACGATCTGACTCGCGCGCCGCTCGCTTCCGGCAGCGTCCAGAAGGGCCGCAAGTTTCGCGCTTTTTTCCGTTTCCGCTGCCAGTTGCTCCGTCAGCGCTTGGATTTGGTCATGCGCGGTGGTCGATGCGGCATTGTCCGGCGGACGCTTGGCCGCGCCGGCGACAAGGTAATCATCGAAGGTTTCGTCTCTCAGGGTGCGGCCGGCCAGGGCGACCATTTCCTCATGGGAATGCCCAGCCAATTCCGCTGGGGCCTGGCGGGGCGTCAGCCATAGCGCGTGGCGCAACTCCTCCTGGCTACCGATGCGCTTCAGCACGCAGCCCTTTGCCCTCAGTTGAGAGTTCATCAGGGGTGGCCGGCCGCGCGCCGCCCAGAGGCCGGCCTTGTACCCCAGATGAAAGTCCGTATCGCCCACGCGGTTGAAATTGTTCCGGGCCGCGGCCGGGAATGCGAAATAATGGACGTCCAGGCCATTATCGAGCAGCACCTGCAACAGATCCAGGGTGGCGGGCGTCTCCTGGCAATCAAGCCAAAATACGCCGGGACAATTCCGCAGAAAGGCTTGGTCCTCCTGCAAAATCGCCAATTCCGAGCCACCAGTCGAAATCTTGATCAGGTCAAAGGGGCCGTACCCGCGTCTCAGCGCTTCCAGCGTCAGATGCAGGGTCGAGGTGGGCATGGTCTGTCTGCCACCATCCGCCGCTCGGGAATCCGCGGTCGCGGGCCCGACGGTGGCGTTTACCGTCGTGGCATCGCCGACCGACAGGGGCTTGTTCACTTGAACATTGTGTCGCAGCAGCGGGTACAGTGCCGGGCTCGCTTCCACACAGCATAGGCTGTGAAGCTGCCGCAATAACGTCAGCCCCAGGCCGAACGTCCCCATGGCGGCGCCGACGTCGGCGATGCGGGCGCCGTCGGTCAAATTCTCGGCGATGAACTGCGCCTCGCAGAACGACCATTCCCCGTACTTCTTGAGGAAGCGGCTGACCAGGTCATTTTCCAGGTCCATGACCTGCAGACGGCCATATCGCGTGATTATTTCCTGCACGGCCCGTACTCCGACATCAAAACATTTTCGATACTTATGCCGCTCGACCTCATCAAATCCCTTCCGCCCCGCACCAGGCCTGGAAGCCCTGGACGCCCGGCGTCCAGGGATCCTTGAAATGGGTGCGGACGTCCACTCGGTCCCGCCATGCCAGGCGATGGGACCGTGGGATGGGGGTGCCGTCGGAATAGGTGCCGTACGCCCACCACCTTTCCGGAATTCCCTGGATCGCGTGGGCTTTCAGCCGCTGGCGATACCAGCGCAGCAGTTCGAAAACCTCCGTATCGCCATAGGCGTAGCGGGCGAGCATGGCCTCGCCGACACTGTTGACCTTGGTGAAATGGAAAAAGCGCAAAGGCTCGCCCCCCGCGCGGATCACGCCATCGGCATCGATGGTGATTGGTCGGCTGCCAAGGTTCCATGAGGCGACGTTGTAACCGGGGTCATGCAAAACCCCCACGTCCCGGAACAGCGCCGGAACCAGGTCGCACCAGCGCTGGTCCGTGAACAGACCATTGGCAACGTCGTCCCGGCAGAATTGCAGCAGGCGGTCGCGCCACCACGCCGCGAACCGCTTGCCTTCGCCGCAGGATCGAACCGCGACGAAGCCCAGATTGTAGACACCGTGCTTCAGGGAACCGATTTCATTGTCCAGGATGCCGCCCAGAGTGGTTTCCGGCGTCGTGACATGCGGGGTCAGGATCACCGAATGCCGCTCCAACATGGCCGTGACGTGGGCCAGCGGCGCGAACACGGCGATGTCGGGGTCAAGATAGACGACGGCGTCGGCCCCATCGTTCAGAAGCTTGTGCATCATGGGGCCTTTGACCGCGGTGCAAAGCTCCACGACATCGTGGGTGAAGGCCCAACTGCGATAGTCCCCGATCTCCAGATCCCGGCTGTTGATGACATGGTCGAATCCCGACGCCGCCAGATCCAGACGGAATCCCGGCGGCGGGTCGTCCGACAGCAGCAGCCAGAGCGTCCAGTTCGGATGATGGCGACGGACGGTTTCCGCCAGGACGCCAGCCCGATCCAGATAGCTGCAGGAAACGCTGGTGAAACAATGAATTCCAGGCATCGCCGTTCTTTACAGTAAAATGCTTCCGGTGCCGCAATTGAGTGTGAGCCGACCTCGACGCCGATCCGCTTGTGTCACCAAGTCCAGCACGCGGCCCTCGACGAACATGGCCTGCAGCTCGACTTCCGTTTCCACGGCGACGCCTCGGCCGGGTCCCAGGGCGGAGATCAGCGGCCACACATTTCCCGCGGCCTTGCGGGCGATCACGAAAGCGCCGCCGGCAGCGGCCTCGATCGCCGTGAAGCTGAAGCTTTCGTAAAACAGCGACCAGTTGATCACGACATCCAGGTTCGCCTTGCCGACCGCCTCCACCATGGCTTGGCGGTTGGCGCGGCTCACCTCCGCGTGGACATGGGTGACGTTGGGCGCGGCCAGGTCGCGGGTGCCCAATTGGAAGAAGGCATATCGGCTGTCGCCCCGATGCCAGGCGGCCAGGGCCGCGAACACGGTCCAGCCTTTGCCATGCAGATCGCCACCCAGGAAGCCAACCCTGAGCGGCCCCCCCTCAGGACGGGGCGGGGCGTAAGGGCCAAAGTCGACGCCGCAAGGGGGAAGGACCATCGACGGACCGGAAAAGCCCATGCGCTGCCGCCATAAGTGAAGAATGGTGTCCGATGGCGCCAATACGGTCGGCTGCGTCGTCTTCAGGAATGCCTGTATCCGGGCGACATGCGCAGGCCGTTCCTCTCCCGCGACACAGATGTCGCACGCGCCGGAATTAAGTGGGGGGCTTTGCAAAAGACGGCATCGTTGCGGAGAAGGTGGATACTGGGGCACAGGGCAAAAAGATCATGCGCCCAGAAGAATGTCTGGGCCCCGGGGCACGCGGCGATCGCTTCCGCGATCAACTCGGGCGCATGTCCCAGCAGATGATGGATGATGAAGGCGATGGCGCCGTTCCGTTGTCCCAACGACGTCAGCGCCGTGATGACGTCGGCCATGGTGACGACGCCGACCTTGCGGCCGTTCAACGAGGCCAGCAGCCGCATATCGACCGCAATGGAGACATCGGACAACAGGGGCAAGGGCTGGACGGGACAGAAATGCAGATAGGCCCAGCCGCCGGCCCGAAGCGCCGCTTCCTCATCATTGATGCAGTTTTGGGCGCCACCGCAGGTGGTTAGATAATGATCATGGCTGAACGCGACGGCCCAGCCCGTGCTAGTGCCAACGCCTGCGTCTTCCAGCGCGCCCATGAACTCCGCCGCGTGCATGGGGAGGGCATCGGAAATGGGCCGCCAATGACCGGCGCGTTCCCGCGGGGACAGCGCACCGCCGATGATGGCCCGCACCCCTTCGCCCCGTTCGCGACACATGAAACCATCCAGCGCCACGGGATTGTCGCTTCCGTCTGAAAGTTGACTGCTGATGTAGGTCCCCAAAGAAGCCCCGTGCGCCTGCGTTTATAAAATTCCCCGAATTCCTAATTTAGGATAAATCTCAAAGAAAGGGCAATAGACAGATGTTCATCGATATTACCTCTAATTAAATTTGACGAATTGTGACGAGTTGCGACGATTACGCTGACTAGGTATATGTCAAGTCATTGACGGTAAAAGCCCAGCGTCGATTCCGGCCTGCACTCCTGGGCGCGCGTGGGTGAATCTCCGCAGCGGACACCACGTGCTGGTCGTTGGATGGCGCCGCTCGCGAACCGAGCCATCTCTGATTGCGACCGCTTTGCTCTTAAATTCACCGAAACCGAACGCCGAACAGACGCATCCCCTAATGCTGCGCAGTGTGGTCATTGATGTCAATGTATTCACAGGGTTATTTTTGCCCGCAGGTGCATGTGTCTGTTGAAATTTGATCGTTCCTCCCTGTATTTAGATTCAAACAATGCTTTCATTGGCAATATTGTTAATATGTTCATTGATCGGATAATAAATCGAGGGGGAGTTGTGTTAAGTCGGAGGGGGATTGTCGCGGGTTTGGCGGGCATCGCCGCCGTTTATCCTGTCTGGGCCATGGATGAGCCCTTTGGCGCCGCCTGGACAGCCTATCGCCGCCGCTTCGTTCGTGCCACGGGCCGCGTCGTCGATACGGGCAATCATGGGATCAGTCATTCCGAAGGGCAGGGCACCGGCCTTCTGTTCGCGCTGGCCGCGGATGACCGCGACAGCTTCGCCGCGATTTGGGAATGGACCCGGGCCAACCTGCGGCGCGACGATGGCCTGTTGGCATGGCGATGGCTGCCTAATGTTTCCGTGCCGGTGCCCGATCGCAATAATGCCACGGACGGCGACCTTTTGACCGCTTGGGCCCTGGCACGCGCCGCGCGCCGATGGACGTCGCCGGATTACCGGGAGGCCGCGCTGCATATGGCGGCGGCGATCCGGGAAAAGCTGTTGGTGGCGGGTGGACGCGCGGCCGCGCCGCTTTTGCTGCCGGGCATCCAGGGCTTCCAGCATGAGGACGGGCTGACGCTTAATCTTTCTTACTACGTTTTCCCAGCCTTCCAGGAGTTGGCGGCGCTGGAGCGGATGGCGGCGGTACCGGGCGCGGACCAGACCTGGCAGGCCGTCGCCAGCGGCGGGCTGGACCTGATCCGTGGCGCACGGTTCGGCGCGCATTCCCTGCCACCGGATTGGCTCCGCCGGCGTCAGGACGGGGAACTGGCCCCCGATCCCCGATTTCCACCCAGGTTTGGATATGATGCCGTACGGATCCCCCTTTATCTGGCGCTGGCCGGCCTTTTGACCCCCGACTTGGCCGCGCCCTTCCGGGCCCTGTGGCTGAACGCGCCGCCCCCTGGCTGGGTGGATTTGGTGACCGGCGCCGTGGCGCCTTATACCGAACATGGCGGATACTTGTCTGTCGCGAAACTTATTGTTGCTGGCGCCGCGCCGGCGAGGGAATTGACCGCGGAAGATGACTACTTTTCCGCCAGCCTGACGCTACTGGCGCAACTTCCGTTAGGGTGACGCGGTGCGCGCCAGCGCGCGGTGACCATCCTGATTGCGGGCCTGCGCCGCCAGTTGGTGGCAAGGCTTGTCCTGGAAGGAAAGTAATGTCTGGCTTAACGCGCGGTCGGTGCTCTGGCGCCCTTGCCCGTGCTTGTCCGCTTTCCCCGCTGCCCACAAAGCTATGACTGTCCGACGTGTCCCGTGTGTCCGACGTGTCCGACATGTCCGGGGCCGGCCGAGAATGGCGGGGTTCGGGCGCTATCCCGTCAAATTAACACGGAATTCACTTGGCATGGTCCGTGCACTAGCATTGCGTTGCCGGGGGAGGCTCGAGCTGTTGAGGGGGGGTGATTTTATGTCGCATGTTTTAATCCCGGGATTTTTCTGGAGTAATGCAACTTAATGCTTATCGCATAAATATAAACTCATGATATTTTTAAATATGACAGTATATAAGATCATATTATTCGGGTATTTAGCCGTGGACCCGCATTTATTCTTAAAATATCATGGCGCAAATAACCAATTTATTGATGAACAGATATTTTTTTATGGATTAACCATAATTTTATATAAGTGCTACGAAATTTTAATATCATTTTCTTCTGCATCGAGATTTTTTCGTGCCAATTTTCCAACTATCTATACGGAAGGATACGTCTGGAAGGCTTAGGAATCCTTTTGACGTGACGGCCCTTAAGTTTTAGATAGGCATCAACTATGAAAGCGATCAGTCACGATTGTAAGAATTTGTCATTATTCGACAGATTCTATCAAGCTTGCGTATTCGCCTCTCAAAAAATGAATGGCGGTTGAAAATGAAGGACGACATCAGGAGCCTTTTGGTTAATTCTGGTATGCCAGATTTTCCATATCGCGAATTTCAGGAAAATGACCCAATCAGTGTACTTGGGGCGGCCGCAAGCAATAATAGAAATGCCGGCGGTGTTGGTATCGGTGTTGCCGAAGATGCGACTATTTCTCGCGGTGACTACGTGCCCTTGGGTCTTGCGCCGGAAAGCTTCGCCATCGCGGCCTGGCCCACCGGCCCCTCGACGCAGCGACGGCCTGCCGCCCCGGGCCGGACGTCGATCGCGGAACTGTTCCAACGGTTGGCGCAGGCTCCGCAGGATGGTGGTGCACCGGGCCCCCGTTCGCATTGAGGCCTAGTTCCGCCGAGGGAAGCGCCAGCGCCTTGATCCCAAGGCGCGCGTCTCGGGCTTCCCTTCCTTTTCGAGGCGATCCATGCCCCTGATTGTTGTGTCCTCCCCCAAGGGAGGGGTCGGGAAGACGACCCTTGCCGGCAACCTCGCGTTCGCCCTGGCCCAGGCTGGTGAGCAGGTGGTCGCGGTCGATTTCGACCCCCAGAATTCCTTGCGCCTGCATTTCGGCCTGTCCATCAACACCCCCGGTTTCGCCCAGGCGCCGTGGACTGCGGCGGGCCGGCCGCAGCTTGCCACCCGCATGGTGATGGGCGTGCGGGTGCTGCCGTTCGGGCACGTGCCGAATGTCGAGCTGCCCCGGCTGGAGGCGCGCGTGCTGGCGGGTGAGGGGGCTTTGGCGGCGGAATGCGCCCGGCTGGCGTCCGGCGGCGCGTATGTCGTCGTGGACCAGGCCCCGGGCCTGTCGGTCTATCTGGAGGAAATGCGGCGCGTGGCCGATCTGGAGCTGGTGGTGCTTCTGGCCGACGCGGTGTCGCTGTCGCTGGTGCCCAAGATCGAGTCAGGCCATTTCACCACCGGGCGGCTGCCGTCCACCGTCGCCAAGCGGTATGTCCTGAACCAGGTCGACCCGGCCCGGCGGCTCAACCACGATGTCGCGTCCGTGTTGGGAACCCTGCTCAAGGATGGGCTGATCGGCTCGATCCATCGCGATGAATGCGTGGCCGAGGCCGCCGCCGCGCAAAGCCCGATCCTCAGCCGCAAGACCGCCTCCCGCGCCGCTGCCGATATCACCGACCTCGCTTCCAAGGTGCGGGCCCTTTTCCCGCCGCCTGTTGCCTCCCCTCCCCAACCGGCATCCGGTTTCGGCCGACGCGCCTTGAGATGGTGGACCCGATGAACCAGCTTTCCTCGCCCCCGCCGCCATCGGTGCCAGCCATTCGGCGTTTCGCTTGGCCGTGGATGGAGCCAACCACGCCCGTCTACATGGCCATGCTGGCCCTTGGGTGCCTGTTTGCCGTCGGTGTCATTATCACTCCCCTGTACCTGAAGGCGCAGATCGCCCTGGGGGTTGGGGCCGTCTTGATGCTGCTGGTGTTGTATGGCCGCCGGTCGCGGGAAGTGTCCGTCCTGCTGTGCGTCACCTCGTCGATTTACACGGCGCGCTACCTTTGGTGGCGGATGACGGACACGCTCGTCCTGTCCCATCCTGTCGAAGGATTGTTCAGCATTCTCCTCTTCCTGGCGGAGATCTATGCCGGGCTGGGCATGGCGCTGGGCTATGTCCAGAGCGTATGGCCCCTGGGGCGGACGTCGACACCGTTGCCCGACGATATCGCCGCTTGGCCGACCGTTGACATCTTAATTCCCACCTATAACGAACCGCTGGAGATCGTCCGCCAGGCCATCTGGGCGGCGCAGGACATCGACTGGCCGGCGGACAAGATGCGCATCTATGTGCTGGACGACGGCAACCGGCGGGAGTTCAAGGAGTTCGCGGCGCGCAACGGTGTCGGCTACCTGACACGCTCCGACAATCGCCACGCCAAGGCCGGCAACCTGAACGCGGCCCTGGCCCGCACCGATGGGGAGCTGGTGGCCGTTTTCGATTGCGACCACATTCCCAACCGGGCCTTCCTGCAAATGACCGTGGGCGGTTTCCTGCGCGATCCGAAACTGGCCATCGTCCAGACCCCGCATCACTTCTATTCCCAGGATCCCATTCAGCGCAACCTGACCCGGGGCCACGAACTGGCGGGGGAGGGCCTGCTGTTCTACGGCCTGATCCAGGACGGCAACGACCTATGGAACGCGTCCTTCTTCTGCGGCTCCTGCGCGGTGCTGCGCCGGGAGGCGTTGGCGCAGATCGGCGGCTTCGCCGTGGAGACGGTGACCGAGGACGCCCACACCGCCCTGCGTCTTCAGCGCCATGGCTGGAACACCGAATATCTGCGCCTGCCGCTGGCGGCGGGCCTGGCGACCGAACGGCTGGTGCAGCACTTGGGGCAACGGGCGCGTTGGGCGCGCGGCATGGTCCAGATCGCGCGGCTGGACAGCCCGTTGCTGGGGCGCGGCCTCACGCTGCCCCAACGCCTCTGCTACCTCAACGCCATGCTATATTATTTCTTCGCGTTGCCCCGCATCGTCGTGCTGACCGCGCCCCTCTGTTACCTGCTGTTCGGCATGAACATCATCGGCGCCAGCCCGATCCTCGTCCTGGCCTATGCCATTCCCCACCTCATCTTGTCAGTTGGTGTGAACCAGAGGCTGCAAGGGGCGGTGCGGCCGCTTTTCATGGCGGAGGTCTACGAGACCATGTTGGCGTTCCATCTGCTGGTGCCAACACTGCGCACGGTGCTGAACCCCTACAAGGGGGCCTTCAACGTCACGCGCAAGGGCGACATCCTTGACCGTGACCAGTTCGACGGTCGCTCGGTATTGCCGCAACTGGCCACCTTGCTGCTGCTGCTCGGCGGCTATGTCTGGGGCATTGGGCGGTATTTGTATGAGGGTATGCAGGGCCAGGAGGTGGTGGTCCTGGTGGCCAACCTGTTCTGGGCCTTCTTCAGCATCGCCATCCTGGCGGCGGCAGCGGCGGCGGGGGTGGAGAAGCGGCAAGTGCGCCGGCAGGTCCGCATCGGCGCCCGTCTCAAGATGGCGGTGACGCTGCCGGACGGCCGCGCCTTCGTGGGGCAAACCCGAAACATCTCCATGGGCGGCGCCTTGCTGGCGATGGACCACAGGCAGTCGATTGACGGCATCGCCGACAGGGTCACGGTGGAGTTGACCGCCCGCGGCCTGCCCGTCCTGCTGCCCGCGCGGGTCATCGAACAGCGCAACGGCACGGTGCGCCTGGCGTTCGATAATCTGGACGATTGGCAGCACCGGCAACTCGTGCGCGCCATTTTCGGGCGCGCCGACGCCTGGCTGGATTGGACCGGTCAATCGGTGACGGGGGTCCGGCGGTCCGCCTGGGCGGTCATGTGCAACGGCTTTGGCTTGATCGCCGCGCGGCGGCGGGCTCGGCGGACGGGTGGCCTGATGGTCGCTTTGGGGCTGGCGGGTCTTTTGCTGCTGCCCGCGACGCGGGCGATGTCGGCGCCGGCCCGTGTGGCCAAGACCACGCCCGCCATGCCGACGGCCGCGCCGCCCGCTGGTCCATCATCCGTGGGCGCGTCGCCCGCAGGCCCATCGCCCCTGGGCGGGGCGGAGGGGGAGCCCACCGACGCGACGCCGCTGGACCCGGCGCGCGGGGAGGTGCTGACCCTGACGGATCTCGGCGCCGGGGCGCTCACCTTCCATGGGATGCAGGATTTCCGCACCGTCGATTTCCCCATCCGCCGGGACGATGTCGTCACGGCGGCGAAGCTCACCCTGTCCATCACCAATTCGCCCGCGCTGCTGAAGGATCTGAGCCAGCTCAAGGTTCTGCTGAACGACGAACTGCTGACCACCATCCCCCTCAACGCCGCCACGGCCGGCGGCCAGGTGGTGGACCTGCCGGTCAATCCCCTTCTCATCCAGCAGGACAACCATCTGACCTTCCAGTTCATCGGCCACTACGCCACCGGCTGCGAGGATCCGCTGCATTCCAGCCTCTGGGCCCTGCTCAGCGCCAACTCCAGCCTGCGCCTGACGCTGCAGCGACTGCCGGTCGCCGCCGACCTGTCCATCCTGCCCCGTCCGTTTTTCAATGATCATGACAGCCGGCCCCTGGCGCTGTCCTTCCTGCTGGGGGACGAGCCTTCGGACGGCGTGCTGAGGGCGGCTGGCATCGCGGCGTCCTGGTTTGGCGCCCTGGCTGATTATCGTCCGGCCTCGTTCCCGTCGCTGGGCGGCCGACTGCCGCGGGACAATGCGGTGGTCTTCGCGACGCCGGCCAACCATCCGGCGGAGTTGGACCTGGGGGCGGTGGACGGTCCCATGGTGGCGGTACGTCCCAATCCGGTGGCCCCCAACCGGCGTCTGCTGTTGATCATGGGGCGCAATGACGAGGAACTGCGCACCGCCGCGCTGACCCTGGTGCTGGGCGCCTCCGCGCTCAACGGTGCGGAGGTGCGGGCGACCCCGCCCTTGCTGGTTCCGCGTCAACCCTACGACGCGCCGCGCTGGCTGCCCCTGGACCGGTCCGTCCGGCTGGGTGAGCTGGTGGGGGCCGACGTGCTGCAAAGCAACGGCATGGCGCCGGGCCCGATGCAGGTGCCGTTCCGCCTGCCGCCGGACCTGTTCGTCTGGCAGAACCGGGGCGTGCCGCTGCACGTCAATTATCGCTACCCGGGCGGCAACTGGCTGGATATGGAGCAGTCCCGCCTCGACGTCTCCCTCAACGGGACCTACGTCACCAGCCTCAAGCTGCGCGAGGACGGTCTGACGGACTGGTTCCGGACCTACGCCCTGGGCGACTATACCGCCCGCCAGCGGACGGTGGAGGTTCCGCCCTACCTATTCTATGGCCGCAACCAGCTTCAGTTCATGTACTCGCTGCGGCCGGTGGATCGGGGCGCCTGTCACGGCACGACCCCGGACAACCTGCGCACGGGCGTCGATCCCGACAGCACCCTGGACCTGTCCTCCGTCCACCATTTCGCGGCCCTGCCCAACATGGCGTCGCTGGCCAGCGCGGGCTTCCCCTACACCCGCATGGCCGATCTGTCGCAGACGGTGGTGGTGCTGCCGGAAAAGCCGCAGGCGGGGGATGTCACCGCCTATCTGGGCATGATGGGGCTGATGGGCGCCAGCACGGGCATGCCGGCCACCCAGGTGACCGTGCGGCGGGCGTCCGAGGGAACGGCCGGCCTTGAAAACCGCGACCTGCTGCTGATCGGCGATACGGCGCATCAACCCTTGCTGCGGGACTGGGCGGCCGCCGCACCCGTGCGCATCACCAACGATGTCATGGCCCTGAACACCCTGTCGCCCCTGCAGCGGCTGACCCAGTTGCTGGATGCCGACCCGGTGTCGGCGGGGGTGTTGACCGATGGCGATGCGGAACGCGTCCTGGTCAGCGGCACGCAGCTGGCCTTGATGATGGGCTTTGAGTCGCCCCTGACCCCCAAGCGCAGCGTCGTGGCGTTGACGGCCGGCAGCGCGGACCTGCTGCCGGGTCTGGTCGAGGCCCTGCGGCAGCCGCGCACGGCGCCCAAGATCCAGGGCGACCTGGTCATCCTCAATCGTGCCGATGTGTCCAGCTTCCAGGTCGGGCGCCGCTATTGGGTGGGCGATCTGCCGCCGCTGATGCTGGTGGTGTGGGGGGCGTCGCGCCATCCCATCCTGGTGCTCGGCGCCCTCGGTCTCGCCATCCTGCTCATTTCCATCCCGTCCATCCGCTTCCTTCGTCGCCGGGCCCAGAACCGTCTGGCCCGCACTGGTTCCTGAGGGGGCGTCCCATGCGTAAGACCGTCGCGCTCGCCGGATTCCTGCTGTTGTCCTCGCTCTCCGCCGCCTGGGCGGAGACGATGCCCGACGCCCTGAACCTGATGCTGGAGAAGGCCGACTTCTGGGTCCGGCGCGACCGGCCGGACCTGGCCCGGGAAACCCTGAACGCCGTGCTTACCGTAGCCCCCAACCAGCCAGTGGCGCTGGCCCGCTTGGCGGAGATCGAGGCTGACCAAGGGCATCACGCGGAGGCGGAGGCGCTGATGCGCCGCCTGTCCGCCCTGCGCACGGCCAGCCCGGATGTCGCGGCGGAGGTGCGGGCAGCGGAGGCTGGGGGCCATCGGGCCACCTTGGCCGATGCGCGGCGGGCGGCGCAATCGGGTGACCTGGCCGGCGCCATCGCCAAGTACAAGGAGATCTTCCAGGGCCCCCCGCCGACCATCCCCCTGGCGTTGGAGTATTACCAGACGCTGGCCGGCACCGAGAGCGGGTGGGAGGAGGCGCGGGATGGCCTGCGCCAACTGGCGGAACAGCCCGGGGCGCCGGCCGAGGCGCGGATCAGCTATTTGCGGGTGCTGAGCTACCGTGAGGCGACGCGGCGGGAGGTGCTGTCCCAACTCGCGGCCATGGCGAAATCCGCGCCGCTGGATGACGCGGCCAAGAAGATACGCCATGACACGCTGTTGTGGTTGAACGCCGGCGCGGCCGACAAGCCCGCATATGCCCAATATTTGGCCGATAACCCGGATGACGGGGCGGTCAAGGCGCGCTACGCGGCGTTGGACAAGCCGGCCACCCGCGCCGACAACCGGGGTGTGGCGCGGGCGCGGGCCTATGCCGCCCTGCGGGCCGAACGGCTGGACGTGGCCGAGGCGGAGTTCCAGTCGGCCCTGAAGGAGAATGCCGCCGATGCGGAGGCGCGCGCCGGGCTTGGCTTGGTGCGTTTGCGCCAGAACCGCTTCGCCGAGGCCGCGGGCCTGCTGGACGCGGCCACCAGGGCTGCCCCGGCCCAAGCCGCGCAATGGCGCGACGCGCTGGCCAGCGCCGCGTTTTGGCGGGATATGCAGGCGGCGACCGAAGACCGCGACGCGGGGCGCCTGGCCTCGGCGGAGGATCGGGCCCAGGCCTTGGCCGCCGGCGCGCGGGCACCCCTCGACCGGCAGGCCGCCGAATTGCTGCTGGCGGACGTGCGGGTGCGGCGGGATGAGCTTGCCGAGGCGGAGGACGCTTATCGCGCCGTGTTGAAGGCGAGCCCCAGCCAGTCCGCCGCGCTGTCCGGCCTGTTCAACGTCCTGCTGCGGCAGCGGCGCGACCGTGAGGCGGAAGCCCTGGCGGCCAGCCCGGAGGCCGAGGCGCTGCGCCTATCCCCGGCCTACACGGTGCTGCAGGCGGGCTTGGCCCACACCCGCGCCAACGCTGCGGTGGCCGCCGGCGATACGCTCGGCGCCCGGGCGGCGTTCATCCAGGCCCGGCAACTGGCGCCCGATGACGCCTGGCTGCGCCTGGACTACGCCCGCTTCCTGGTGGCTCAGCATGACGATGCCGCCGCACGATCGATCATGGCGGTGACGCCGGGGGAGGCGCGGGTCGACCTGTTGCATGCCGCCGCGCTGTTCCAGGCCGACCGGCAGGATTGGACCGCGGTGCGTGGCCTGCTGGAGCGCGTGCCCGCCGCCGCCCAGACGGAGGCCATGACGGCCCTGCTGGACCAGGCGACGCTGCGGCACGACATGACGTTGGCCCAGATGCAGCCGCCGGCCGAGGCCCGGGCGCGCCTGCTGGCGTTGCGCCCCATGGCGCGGACGGCGGAAACCCGGGGCTTGCTGGCGGGGGCCCTGGCGGAGGTTGGGGACGCGCAGGCCGCGCTCAGCCTGTTGCAGCCGGACGTCTACGGCGCCCAGATGTCGGCCACGCCGCTCCTGCAATATACCGCCTTGCTGATGAAGGCCGACCGGGGGGCCGAGGCGGCCGGCCTGCTGCGCCAGTTGGAGCAGCGCGCCGACCTCAGCGATACGGAGCGCCAGGGCCTCGCGGGCCTGAAGTCGGCCATGGCGGTTCGTATCGCCGACAGCGCGCGCCAGCGTGGCGACTATGCCGACGCGTACGACGCCATCGCCCCGCTGTTCAAGGCGAACAGCGGGGACCCGGCCCTGGCCCAGGCCATGGGGCGCATCTACCTCAGCGCCGGCCGTCCGGCCGAGGCGTTGGCCTTGCTCGACGGCGTCTTGGCCGACCACCCCGACGACCTCGATGCCCAACGGGGGGCCGCGGAGGCGGCCATCGCCGCGGGCGAGACGCGTCAGGCGCGCCGGATCCTGGCCGCGGCGGTCCGGGCCCATCCGGACGACCCGCAGGTGCACCAGGCCTTGGCGCAACTGGCGCGGAAGGAGGACGACAGCGGCACCGCCCTCAAGGAGCTGAAGACGGCGCAAGAGTTGCGGTTGGCCCAACTCGGGCGGGGCCCGATGCAGGTGGCCGCCGCCGATGCCACCGACGCCAACCCGTTCCGCGATGCCGCCAGGGCCTCCGACGCGGTGCCCCTGGGCGACCCCCTGCTGACTACGCTGGCGGCGGATACGGCGGCGGTGGAGGAACAGTCCAAGCCCCGCTTCGTGGGCGAGGTGCAGGCGCGGCTGCGCTCCGGTGAGTCCGGCCTCAGCCGCCTGGTGGAATCCTGGGCCAAGGCCGGGTTCAGCATGCCCCTGTTCGGCATGGGGCAGGTGCAGGCCTCCTTGACGGGGGTGCATGTGGATGCCGGGGACATGGGTTCCAACACCGACACCTACCGCCGCTTCGGCAGCAACATGTTCCTGACCACGACCCAGGTGACCAAGCCGGAAGCGCAAGACGCCAACGGCGTGGCGCCGGAGCTGTCGTACCGGCTGGACGACGTGGCCCTGGATGTGGGAGCCACGCCGTTGGGCTTCCGTGTCGTGCGTCCGGTCGGTGGCCTGAAGTGGACGCCGCAGCTTTCCGATGTGACCCAGTTGCAATTCGACCTGTCGCGCCGCGCGGTCACCGACAGCGTGCTGAGCTACGCCGGTGCCCGTGATCCCGTCACCGGCCAGACCTGGGGTGGGGTGACCAAGACGGCGGCCCAGGCGGGCCTGGCCTATGACGATGGAAGCCTGGGCGTCTACGGCGATGTGGGCTATGGCGAGTTGCGCGGTGTCCATGTCACCGCCAATCGGGATGTCCAGGCCACGCTGGGCGCCTACATGCACCTGGCGAAAACGTCCGCCTCCGACCTGACCTTGGGCGTGAACGCCACGGGCATGGGCTATGACCGCAACCTGCGCTATTTCACCTACGGCCAGGGCGGTTATTTCAGCCCGCAGGAGTTCTACGCCCTGACGTTCCCTGTCAATTACACCGTGCAGGGGGCGAATTTCCGGTATTCGCTGGGTGGCAGCCTGGGCGTCCAGCATTTCCGGGAAGAGGCGACGGACCTGTTCCCGGACGATCCGACCAGCCAGGCGGCGCTGGTGGCGCTCTCGGCCGACCGTGTCACCGACAGCCTGTTCCGCACGCGCTTCGGTGGGCAGGAAACGACCAACATCGGGTATGGCCTGAACGGCACCTTTGAATACCGGATCAGCCCCTTCCTCACGCTGGGTGGTTCGCTGTCCGTGAAACGATCCGCCGATTGGACCGAGAGCACCGGCCGCATCACCCTGAAAACCCCTCTTGGAGACTGACCCCCATGCTTGCCGCGTTTCAGGAACGGTTCGCCGCCCTGCAGGCGTCGCCCGCCGCGCCGGAATCACCGGATGCCGTGACGCTCCGCCATCATCGGTGGCAATCCTGCGCCCTTCAGTGGCGCGCCTTCATCCACACCCTGTTCGCTGAACTGGAAAGCGGTGTGGAACCGGCGGCCGCGCAGGCCTTCTACCGGTCGGTCGGTCTGCGCTTCGCCGAAGGCATGGCCCTGCCGCCCTGCGAATCCCTGGAAGATCTGGAACGGGCCATCGGGGATTGCTGGGTGGCGCTGGACTGGGGCTGGGTCCGGCTGGTGGATGAGGGGCAATTCCTGCGCATCAGCCACGGCGCCTACCCCGTGCCCCATGCCGGGCCATCCCACCACCCCGGTGACACCGCGCCCACCTCGATGTCGCCCGCCTGGATGTCCTACATGCTGGAGGGGGTCTACACCCGCTGGATGGGGGAACTGGGCGGCACGGGCCTGCTGGCGGTGTGCCGCAACCGCCAGGTGCCCATCACCCAGCCCCTGATCTTCGATTTCGGGCGGCACGGTTGAGGGGGGGGCGGGGGTAACAGACGCTTAGAGTTTTCCTGACGCTTCGACGAAAGTCAGAAAAACTCTAATGCGCCGCCAGTGCCAGAACATGCGCCGCCAGGCTGTCCATCAGCGCGCGGGCATTCCGTTCCCCCACTGTCCGGCCGCAATATTCCAGCCGCAGCCCCAGGGTGGCGCGGGGAACCACCACCAGGGCCAGGGGATAGCTGAGGCGGCCGCGGTTGCTGACGTCGCTGAAACTCATGTCTCCCCGCACCTCATGACGCAAAGCCTCGTCCACCGGATAGTTCTCGAACACCAGCGTGCTGTCGAAGGGGGCGTTTGCCGGGTCGTTCCACGACTGCAGGTGGGGCGGCGGCGCGTGCTCGAATTGGCGCAGGCGCAGGTTCTGCTCGAACAGCCGGCGTAGGGCGGTGCCCTTGTCCTCCCCAGCCGCCAGGGTGTGGACCACGGGCAAGGTGCCCGCCAGCAGGCCCATGACGCTGTCGATGTCGGGCATGTCCAGGCCGCGGCCCGACATGGTGGCGCCGAAGGCCACCGTGGTTCGGCCTGTCACCTGGGACAGCACCCGCAACCAGCCCGCCTGCACCAAGGTGTTCGGTGTCACCCGCTCCCGCGCCGCCACGGTGTTCAGCCGGTGTACGGCGTCCTCATCCAGCACGTGTTCCACGGCGCCATCGGCTTCCGCTTCGGTTGGAGGTGCCAGATGGTCGCGGACACGGGTGGGTTCGGGCAGGTTAGCGAGCTCCGCCCGCCAGATAAAGTCAGCGGCACCGCCGTCCTGCCGCTGTTTCCAGGCAACCAGGTCGTGCAACCTGCCAGCGGGCGGTGGCGGCGTTTCGCCGTCATAAAGGCGCAGGATGTCGCCCAGCAGCCGCGACATGCTCCATCCGTCCAAGAGGGCATGGTGCCAGGTCCAAAGGAAGCGGTACTGCCGGTCACCCGTCCGCGCCAGGGTCAGGCGCATCAGTGGCGCCCGGTCCAGCACGAAGCCGCGGCGCCATTCGGCGTCCCGGTGCCTGTTCCAGGCGGTGTCGACATCGGCCTCACCCCGCCAGTCCGGATATTGTACGTCCAGCTCCACGGCCCGACGCACAAGCAGCACCGGATCGTCGCAATCGCCGCGTGGCCAGGCGAAGCTGGCCCGCAGGATGTCACAGCGCCTGGCCATGGCTTCCCACGCGGCCACCATGCGCGTGGGGTCCAGGCCATCGATCAAGGCCCAGACCTGGACGGCGTAAGCGTCACTATCGGGATGCAGACGATGGTGCCGCGCCATTCCGGCCTGCAGCGGGGTGGCGGGCAGGATGTCGGCGATGTCGGGCGCCGGCACGGGCAGGGTATCCAACTGCGCCTGGCTCAGCTCCACCAGGGGGAAGTCCGACGGTGTCGCCTGGCCCGGAATCGTGGCGAGGCAATGCTGGACGACGCCGGTCAGCGCGGCCTCATAGGCGGCCAGGAAGGCGGCGGCCGTGTCCTCGCGGAACAGGGCGGTGCTATAGCGCAGGTGCAGGGCCAGCACACCGTCCAGCACCTGCCCGTCCAGTGACATCAGGGCGCCGAGGGAGGAGTCGGGGTCCGTGCCGACGCCACAATCCTCCAGCGCCGCCCGCCAGGGGCCGTCGCGCAGCGCGCCGTCGAACTGGCCCAGATAGTTGAAGGACAGCGACACTGGGGCCGCCAGCGCGTCGCGTGTCGCCGCGTCCGGGGCCAGATGGCGCAGGAGGCCGAAGCCGATGCCGCCCTCCGGCACGGCGCGCAGGGTCTCTTTCACTCGGCGGATGGTGGCGTCCCAGTCTCCGGCGGTCTCCAGGCGCACGGGGTAGACGCTGGTGAACCATCCCACCGTGCGCTCCAGATCCAACTCGGGAAACAACGGTTCGCGCCCATGCCCCTCCAGGTGGACGGTGATGGCGGGGCGTTTCCAGGTGTGGCGCACGGCCTCCGCCAAGGCGGCCAGCAGCAGCACGTCGATGCGGGTGCGATAGGCGGCGGGCGCGGTGGTCAGCAGGGCCTGGGTGGCGGCGGTGTCCAACCGCAGGGTGCGCGTGACGGCGTGGCGCCGGGTGTTGGGGCCGCCCGGCCGGTCGACCGGCAGGGGGGCCGTATCCAGGGCCGCCCGCCAGCGGGGCAATTGCGCCTGAATGGCCGGCGTCCGGGCCAGGTCGGCCAGCCGCCGGGCCCATAGCGCATAGGGGGCGGTGCGGGCGGGCAGGGCGCGGTCCTGGCAGGGGCCGGTGTTCAGGGCGCGCAAATCGTCCAGCAGCACCCGCCAGGACACGCCGTCCACCACCAGATGGTGGGCGACCAGGAACAGACGCTGGCCACCGTCGGGCTGTCGGATCAGGCGGGCGCGCATCAGCGGCCCGTGCGCCAGATCCAGGCCATCCTGGGCCTCATCGCACAGCCGGGTGATGTCAGCCGCCGTCTGGGCCGCTGTCTCATCCAGTGGGATGTCAGCCTCGGCTGCATGGTTTTGCCACCATGCGCCGTCCGCATCCTGAGTGAAGCGCAGGCGCAGCGCGTCGTGATGGCGGCCCAGCAGGGCCAGGGCGCCGGCCAGCGCCTTCGCGTCCAGCGGCCGGTCGCTGGCCAGCAGGACCGACTGGTTCCAGCGCTGGCGCCGGGGGATGGGCTGACTAAAGAACCAGGACTGGATGGGGGTGAGGGGGGACGGGCCGTCCGGTACCGGCAACTCCGGGGCGGCACTTCCCGTCTCCACCACCACGGGGGCCAAGGCGGCGATGGTCTGCCGGTCGAACAACTGCTTGGGTGTGAAGCGCAGTCCTTGCGCCCGGGCGCGGGCCACGATCTGCAAGGCCAGGATGGAATCGCCGCCGATCTCGAAGAAGTTATCGGTGACACCCACGCTCGCCTGGCCCAGCGTCTCCGCCCACAGCCGGGCCAGTATGGCCTCGCGCGCGTCGCGGGGGGCGACTTGGCCGTCCGCCTCCCATCGGGGGGCGGGCAGGGCGGTGCGATCCAACTTGCCCGCAGGGGTCACCGGCAGGGCGGGAACCAGCATCAGGCGCGCCGGCACCATATGGGCGGGCAGCACTTCAGCCAGCCGGGTGGCGAGCGACGCCACCTCCACCGTGGCCCCAGCGACCGGCACCACATAGCCCACCAGGCGGGTGGCGCCGCCCGTTTCATCCGCCACCACCACGGCCTGGTGCACGCCCGCCTGCGCCATGAGTTGCGCCTCGATCTCTCCCGGCTCCACGCGAAAGCCCCGTATCTTCACCTGGGTGTCGCGCCGGCCCAGATATTCCACCGTACCGTCCTCGCGCCAGCGGGCCAGGTCGCCGGTGCGGTACAGCCGGGCGCCGGTGTCCCCAAAGGGATCGGGGATGAAGCGATCGGCCGTGGCCGCCGGCTGGCCGACATAGCCCCGGGCCAGGCCGCTGCCGCCGATCCACAGTTCCCCCGGCACGCCGAGGGGCACGGGGCGCAGGTCGCCATCCAGGATGTGGGCGCTGCGGTCGCCGACCGGCCGGCCGATGGGGACATAGGGCGTGTCCGGCAGGGTGGTGCCATCGCCCTTCCACACCAGCGGGGTCACCACCGTTTCCGTGGGGCCATAGCCGTTGATGGCCCGGCGGGGGCGCAGGCTGGCAAACAGACGCTCCAGCCCCGCGCGCGGCATGGCCTCCCCCCGAAGGAATAGAGGTGGACGGGCGGCGGATCGCCCTGGGTCTCCGCCCAGGCTGCCAACTGCTGCAGATACTTGGGCGGGAAGCCGGCGTGGGTCACGCCATGGCGGCGGATGGCCTCATAGGTCTGTTCCGCCGTCCACAGGCTGTCGTCACGCAATACCAGGCTGCCGCCCTGGGTCAGGGCGGTCATCCAGCGCTCCTGCGCGCCATCGAAGGTGAAGGACAGGAAATGCAGCTCGCGGCTGCCCGCCGTCATGTCATAGAGGGCGGCGGTGGCCACACAGTGCATGGCCAGCGCCCCATGCTCCACCGCCACCCCCTTGGGTACGCCAGTCGAGCCGGAGGTGTGGATGATGTAGGCCAGGCTGCGGGGATGGGGCGTCACGTCCAGATCGCCATCATCCAGCCCCGCCGTGCCGTCGCCGGGGCCGGCCAGCGTGGGCAGGTCGTCCAGAGGGGCGCCCACCATCAGCGACAGGCCGGCGCCGGCGCGGATGGCGCGCAACCGTTCCAGCGGATAATCCGGGTCCAGCGGCACGAAGGCGGCGCCCGACTTCATCACCGCCAACAGGGTGACGATCAGGTCCGGCGTGCGGTTGAGGCAGACGCCCACGCGCGCCTCCGGCCCGGCCCCCAGGGTGCGCAGGCGGCGGGCCAGGCGGTTGGCGCGGCGGTTCAGGGCGCCGAAGGTCAGTGTGCTGTCGTCGAACAGCACGGCGGGCGCGTCCGGCCGGGTGACGGCATGGCGGGCGATCAGCAGCGGCACGGCCGGCGGTGGCGGCAGGGCCCAGGCCGGGTCGCGATGCCAGGCGGTGATGGCCGCCACCTCGGCGGGGGTGCGGGGATCAAGGCTGGTGATGGGACGGTCGGGGGCGGCGACGGCTTGCGCCAGCAGCGCCCGCCACCGCTCCACCGTGCGCTGGGCGGACTTGGGGCCCAACAATCCGGTGCGATAGGCCAGCCGGCCGAGGATGCCGCCGTCCGTCTGCTCCACGCTGCCCAGCGCCAGGTCGAACTTGGCGGTGCGCACCGGCAGGGGAAGGGATTCCACCGTCAGTCCGTCCATGCTCAGCGTTCCCAGCGGCGCCGGCGCATGGTCGAACATCACTTGCACCAGGGGGTGGCCCTCCCGCGCGGGCGCCAGGGTGGCGATGTCCTCCAGCGGCAAATCCTGATGGTCCAGCGCCGCCGCCACCTCGGTGGCCACCTGGGTCATCAGGGTGGCGAAGCCGGCGCGGTCGTCCAGGCGCAGGCGCACGGGCAGGGTGTTCACGAAACAGCCGATCAGGCTTTCCGCTTCCCGCTGGCGGCGGCCGGCGGCGGGGATGCCGATGATCAGGTCATCCTGCCCGGTCAGCCGGGACAGCAGGATGGCGTAGGCCGCCAGCAAGGCCGTGAACAGAGTGTGCCCGCCGTCGCGCGCCAGGCGGCGCAGATCATGGGCCAGGGCCGGCGGCAGGGCCACGGCGCATTCTGCGCCGGCTTGGGATGTGTCTGTTGCCGTCGTGCGCGGGCTGCCATCCGCCGGTAAGGCCAGGGCAGGGGGCGCGTCCGCCATTCGGGCGCGCCAATGGTCCCGCTGCCGGTCGGCCTCACCACCCTCCAGCCAGGCCGCCTGCCAGGCAACGGCGTCGGCGTATTGCACGGCTTGCGCGGCTGCTTGAGGCTCACCCCGCCGCGCCGCTGCGTAGCCTGCCGCCAGGTCCGCCAGAGCCAGCGGCAGGGAGGCGCCATCGGCGGCGATGTGGTGTAGGGCCACCACCAGCCAATGCTCATCCGCTGCCAGCGTCAGCAACCGGGCGCGCAGCGGCGCCTCGGTCGCCAGGTCGAAGGGCCGGGCCGCGAACTCTTCCGCCATCGCGCGGGCCGCGGTGTCGGCGTCCGCCCGACCGTCGAGATTGACATGATCCAAGGCCACGGGGCCGGGGGGCAGGACTAGGGGATGGCTGCCGCCCGCGCCGTCGGGCCGGTAGACGGTGCGCAGGATGGCGTGCCGGCTCGCCAGGCCACCCAGTGCCGTCCGCAGGGCCGCGATGTCCAGCGCGCCGCGCAGGCGGAAAATGCCGGGCATGGTATAGGCGGCGGATGCGGGGTCCAATTGCGCCTGGGCCCATAGCCGCCGTTGCGCCGGCGACAGCAGGGGGGCCGCGTCCGGGGCCCGCGGCGGGATGGGCAGGCGGGTGAAGGGCAATCCCCGGGCGGCCAGCGCCTCCAGGAAGCCGCGCCGTTTTTCTGGCGGAAGCTGGGCGAAGCGCTGGGCGATGTCCAAGGTCGTCTGGGCCATGGGGTGGACCGTCCGTGAAATGGGAAGAAGGGGGTCAGGCCACAGCCTGCTGGAGGGCGTTCGTATCAGCGCCCAGGGCCCGCAGCTGCCCGGCCAGGGCGGCCACGGTGGGGTGGTCGAACACCAGGGCGGGAGTCACCTCCACCCCCAGGCGACGGCGCAGCCGCGCCACCAGCTTGATGACCAGCAGGGAGTGCAGGCCCAGGTCGAACAGATTGTCCATCCGCCCCACGGCACCGCGTTCCAGCAGCCCCGCCACCAGGCCGGCCACCATGTCCTCCAGCGGGTCGCTGGTGGCGGTGGCCGCAGCGGCGGGGGTTCCGGCATCGGGTGCGGGCAGGGCGGCGCGGTCCACCTTGCCGTTGCCCAGGCGGGGAAGGGTGGGCAGCGTCACCACCTGGGCGGGGACGAAGGCGTCGGGCAGGTGCCGCGCCAGCGCGGCGCGCAGGGCAGGGGCATCCATTGTGCCCACGACGTACAGCACCAGCCGCAGGTCGGCACCCTCGCCCCAGGGGCGCACGGCGGCCTGGCGCACGCCGTCCTGGGCCAGGGCCGCGGCCTCGATCTCCGCCGGCTCCACCCGATAGCCCCGCACCTTGACCTGGTCGTCGATCCGGCCGATCAGGCGCAGGGCGCCGTCCGGTCCCAGGCGGCCCAGGTCGCCGGTGCGGTACAGGCGCTGTCCGGGGGTCAGGGGATCGGCGATGAAGGCCGGATCTTCCGGCCGATCGAGATAGCCGCGGCAGACCTGGGCGCCGCCCACATGCACCTCACCCACCGCGCCCAGGGGGGCGGGCCGGCCGGCGGCATCCAGCAGCCGGACCACGGTGCCGGCCAGCACGCGGTCCAGCGGCAGGCCGTCCGGAAGGGTGTCGTCGCCATCCAGCTTGTGCACCATCACCCCCACCGTCGTTTCGGTGGGGCCGTAGTGGTTGAAGATCCGCACGCCGGCATCCAGCGCCCGCACGGCGGACAGCAGGGCCGCCGGTGCCCGCTCCCCGCCCAGCACCAAGGTGCGGGGCAGGCGCGGGGCGGGCGTGTCCAACAGGGCCGCCAGGTGGGACGGCACGATCTTCAGGCAGTCGATGTCCTGGTCGGCGATGAAGCGGGCGAAGGCCGCCCCGTCCGCCATGGCCGCGTCATCCGCCACCACCAGGCAGCCGCCGGTGGCGGCCGCGCCGAACAGGGTGGTGTTGCCCAAATCGGCCGCCACGGTGGAGGTCAGGGCGAAGCGCCGGTTGCGGGTCAGGTCCAGCGCCTGGGTGATGCCCGCGGCATAGGCCGCCAACTGCGCATGTTCCACCACCACCCCCTTGGGCGTGCCGGTGGAGCCGGAGGTGAAGATGACATAGGCCGCGTCCCGATCGCCGGGTGGGGGCAGAGGCACGTCCGGCGCCGGCTGCGCCAGCAGCTGGGCCACGTCCTCCGCCGTCAGCACCCGGAACGGACGGGCCGCCGCCAGCGTGGCCGCGCGGCGTGCCTCGGGCCAGGCTGGATCGACCGGGACGTAGGTGCCGCCAGCGCGCAGCACCGCCCATAGCGCCAGGACCAGCGGGGCCCCGCGTGGCAGGGCCAAGGCCACCCGCGTCTCCGCCGTCACGCCGGCGTGGCGCAGGTGGCGGGCCAGATGGTCCACCCGGCGCAGCAGTTCGGCGTAGCTCCACACCGCGTCGCCCTCGCAGAGGGCCGGGGCGCTGGGCTGGTGCGTGGCCCAACGCAGCAACAGGTCGACCACGCCGGGTGCCGCGATCGCCGTCGCCCGTTGATCCAAGGCCGCGTGCGCCCGGCGGTCGCGGTCGCCCAGCAGGGGCAGGTCGCGCACGGTGCCGTCCAGATGAGGGAGCAACGCCGCTAGGCCGGTGGCATACTGGTCCAGCAGGGCCGCCATGGCGCCGTCCCCGTAGAGCGCCGGGTCATAGCGCAACGTGGCCACCGTGGGACGGCCGCCGTCCAGCGTCAGGTCCAGGGCCAATGCCACGGCGCCCAATGGCCGTTCCAGCGTGGCGGCGGTCCAGACCAGGCCGCCCATCGCCACGGCGGGAAGGGGCTCATGCACGGCGAAGCCAAGGGAAGGCATATTCGTTACGATTTCAGAACGATATTCCTGCTGTGCCCGGTGTTCCTCCAGCAGCGCCGTCGCGCCCGCCAGGATGTCGGCGAGGGTGCTGTCGCCCGGCACCGTGACCGCCACGGGCAGCCAATCTTCCAGCAGGCCGACGGTCCCTTGGAAGGCGTCGTAGTCGCGGCGCGGATCGTGCCGCCACCAAGCCCGGAAGCTTTCCTGCCCCATGACGCGGGCGGCAACCACCCACCAGAGCGCCTGCAGGGCCGCCTCCAGCGCTGTGCCCCGGGCGATGAGCGCCTGGGTCAGGGGGCCGATGTCGGGCAAGGGGCGCTGGACCTGATGCTGGTCCCGGCCGCTGGCCGTTGTGGCGCCACGATAGGGTAGACGCGGTTCGGGCCCCGTCTGGCATCGCCAATAGGCGCGCCCATCGGCGGCCTCCGGCGCCTGGGCCAGTTCCTCCCGCCAGGCGACGTAGCGGGTGAAGTCCAGCCGGGGTTTTTCCTCCGCCCGCCCGGCATAGGCCGCCGCCAGGGTGCGCAGCAGGGGCGCCACGCTGCCCCGGTCGAACACCAAGGGCGACAGCGTCAGGATCAGGCGGCCGGAATCGCCACCCATGCGCTGGAAGGCGGCCTGCATCGGGGGGCGGTCCGTCGAGGTCCAGGCGGTGGTTGCCCAGGCGATGGGCGCGGCGGCGCGCACCCGCTGGCCGCCGTCGGTGATTTCCAGGCGCAGGGCCGCATGGGCGGCCACGGCCTGATTCAGGGCTTGGCGCAAGCGCGCCTCATTCACTTGGCCCTGGATGTCCAGGGTCAGGCGCCAGGGATGGCCATCCGGTGCGCCCGTGCCCAGCGAGGTCAGGATTTCGGACTGGCGGGGTGTCAGGGCGATGGTCATCACGCCACCTCCGCCGTGCCAGGGGCGGCCAGGCTGGCACGGTCCGTCATGGCGCCCATGGCCACGACAATGCGGCGCGGCCCCTCATAGGGATCACGGGCGTGGGCGGCCAGCATGTTGTCCAGCATCACGACATCGCCATTGCGCCAGTCGAAGCGCACGGCGCAGGCCTCATACGCCTCCCCGATCCGCGCCATGACCGCGTCGGGGATGGGCGTCCCGTCGCCATAGAGGACATTGCGCGGGAAGCGGTCGAGGCCCACCAGGTCCAGCAGATCCTCGCGCACGTCGGCCTCCAGGCAATGAGGGTGATGCAATTGCACCTGGTTGAAGAAGCTGCGCTCCCCCGTCAGGGGGTGGCGGATGACGGCCGGCCCCCGGCTACGGGTTTGCGGCGTCTCCGGGTCCAGCCAGCGGCACTCGATGCCCCCGGCCGCGCAGCGGGCCGTCACCGCGTCGCGGTCCCCGGTCTTGAAGAAATCGCGCCAGCTCACGTCCAGACGGGGGGTGAAGGTACGCACATACAGCAGGCCTCGGCGTTCCAGATCGGCGACCAGGTCGGCGGGCAGGCGGCGCAGCATCTCGCGTCCATCGACGATGGGGGTGCAACCGCCCACGGGGGCCACCTGCTCCGCATAGAACCACTGCTTGCGCGGCCAGCGGTCCAGGTGGGCGCTTTCGTTGTGGAACAGGATCATCTGCCGCTCCGGATAGGGGGTGGAGCGATAGGTGTTGCGTCCCCCTTCCTTCTTGGGCAGGTCGCCATAGCCGCCGAACAGGCCGCCCGGCTCCATGGCTTCGGCGAAGCCCTCGAAGGCTTGTGGGCCGGGCAGGTCGAAGCCCCGGAACAGGATGCCGGCGTGGCGGGCCAGCAGCCCGTCGATTAGCGGCCGGTTGGCCGCCGCCCAGGCGCTGGGGTCCAGTCCGCTGGGGTCCAATCCGCCCGCCGCCGGTTCCAGCACCACGGGGAAGGTGGCGCCGGGCGTCAGGAAGGACTGGCGCACAGCCTCCGCCCCTAGCGGGGTGATGGCGGGGCGCGTGGCTGGGGCGCCAAGGCGGGCCAGCTTGGCGTTCAGGCGCTGGGTGGCGGTGCTCATGATCGATGCCTCCGGCGGTGCGATGGGCAGGGGCTGGTCCGGCGCGTCCACCGCGTGGCGCAGCAGGGCGATCCAGGCCTGGTGGAAGCGGGCGATGGTGGCGGGGTCGAACAGGGCGGTGGCGTAGACCCAATCGGCCGCCATGCCGTCCGCTCCGCCAACTCCCTGGGGTTCACACTGGGGTTCCCACTGGGGTTCAAGAAACAGGGCCAGGTCGAACTTGCTGCGTCGCTCCAGCGCCGGCAGTTGGGTGACGGCCAGGCCGGGCAGCTCGAACCCCCCTTCCGGCACGTTCTGCAGCACGAACAAGGCCTGGACCAAGGGGTTGCGGCTGCGGTCGCGGGGTACGCCCACCGCCTCCACGATGCGGTCGAAAGGTAGGGCGTCCTGGTCGAAGGCGGACAGGGCGGTATGCCGGGTCTGGTCCAGCATGTCGGCCGGCGTCATGCCCGGCCGGCGGCGGGACCGCAGGGGCACCACGTTGACGAAAAAGCCGATCAGTTCCTCCACCTCCGGCACGGGCCGGCCGGCGGTATCGGTGCCCACCACCAGATCATCGTCGCCCGTCACCTGGTGCAGCAAGGCTTGGAAGCTGGCCAGCAGGGCCATGAAGGGCGTGGCGCCCCGTGTCCGCGCCCACTCGCCCAAGCGGACCAGCAGGTCCGGCGGCACGGCGAAGCGTAGGGAGCCGCCCGCCGTCTGCGCCACCGGCGGCCGGGGCCGGTCGGTGGGCAGACGCAATTGCGTCGGGGCGCCGGCCAGATGGCCGCGCCAGAAGGCAAGGCGGCGGCGCAACCCGTCACCGGACAGCACGGCTTGCTGCCAGGCGGCATAGTCGGCGTATTGCACCGGCAGGGCGGGCCAGTCCGGTGCCGTTCCGTTCAGTGCCGCGCGGTAGGCGGTGGACAGGTCGCGGGTCAGCACGCCCACCGACCAGCCATCGGCCACGATATGGTGCATGGCGAAGACCAACTGGTGATGGCCGGGCGCCAGGCGCAGCAGGCGGGCGCGCAGGGGCGGGCCTTGGGCCAGATCGAAGGGGCGGCCCATATCCCCTTCCCGCAGGGCCAGGGCGCAGGCGTCCCGCTCCGCCGCCGGCAGACCGGACAGATCCTCCACGGGCAAGGGCAGGGTCAGGGATGCCGCCGGTACGGCCATGGGCACCCCATCCTCATCCGCGTCGTTCTCCGGATAGGCGGTGCGCAGGATCTCATGCCGGGCGATGACGGCGTTCAGCGCCGTCTCCAGCGCCTGGGCATTCAGGTCGCCGCGCAGGTCCAGCGTGGCGGCCATGTTGTAGGCGGCGTCGCCTCCCGTCAGCCGGTCGACCAGCCACAGCCGCTGTTGCGCCGGCGACAGGGGCAGGGGCCCCATGCGCGGCACGGGGCGCAGCGCCGGCAGGGCACCCACCCCGTCGGTGGCCGTGCCGGCATCCAGCCGCGCGGCCAGCCGGCGCAAGGTCGGCGCCTCGAACACCGTGCGCAGGGCGAGGCCGTCCCACCCCATGCGCCGCAGCCGGGCCACCAGCCGGGCGGCCAGCAGGGAATGGCCGCCCGCCGCGAAGAAATCGCTGTCGCGGCTGACGGCCTCGATGGACAGCAGCTCTCGCCACACATCGGCCAGGCGTCGTTCCGTTTCCGTGGCTGGCGCCTCACCCACCGCCGGGTCCATGCCGGGTTCGGGCAGGGCCGTGCGGTCCAGCTTGCCGTTGGCGTTCAGCGGCCAGGCGGACATGGGAACCCAGTGCGCCGGCACCATGTAGGGCGGCAGGTGGGCGGCGGCGTGGCGGGCCAGATCGTCGGGGGCGACTTCATTCCCCGCCGCCTGCCAGTAGGCCACCAGCCGGTCGCGGCGGGCCACCACGGCGGCGCGGCGCACGCCGGCATGGCGTTCCAGCACGGCCTCGACCTCGCCCGGTTCGATGCGGAAGCCCCGCAGCTTGACCTGGAAATCCTTGCGGCCGGCCCATTCCAGCAGGCCATCCGGTGTCCAGCGGCCCAGGTCGCCGGTGCGGTAGACGCGGGCGCCGGGCGGGCCGTCGGGGTCGGGCACGAAGACCGCCGCCGTGCGGCGCGGGTCACCGCTGTAGCCCCGGCCCACGCCCACACCACCCACGACGATCTCCCCCACCGCGCCCACGGGCGCTGGGGACAGGTCGTCGTCCATCACGCGAAGGTCGGCGTTGGCGGTGGGCCGGCCGATGGGGATGACGGCGCCTGGTTCCGGCGCATGGCGCAGGGGATGGAAAGCCACGTCGTCGGCACACTCCGCCGGGCCGTAGGCGTTCATCAAGGGGATGTTGGGATAGGCCGCGAACCAGGCGCGGGCGTCGTTGGCGCTTAACGCCTCCCCCGTCGGCAGCACCCAACGCAGGGCGGGCAGGGGAAGGGGCGCACCCCCCACCGCATCCCTCTCGACCAGCGCGCGCATCAGCGACGGCACCGGTTCGAACACGGTGACGGCGGCGGTGCGCAGCCGGTCCAGCAGGGCGTCGGGGTCCTTGACCACCGCGTCGGGAATGATCTCCACCACCGCGCCCAGCAGGGGCGCCATCAGCGTCTGCCAGACCGAGATGTCGAAACAGGCCGGCGCGGTCTGGGCGATGACGTCGCCCTCGCTCAGCCCCAGGGGGGCCACTTTGGCCAGCATGTTGTTCAGCATGCCGTCGCGGCTGACCATCACCCCCTTGGGCGTGCCGGTGGAGCCGGAGGTGAACAGCACATAGGCCAACTGCCGCCCGTCCGGGGCGGCCATCGGCAATGTCCCCTCCGCCACCCGGTCCAGCAGGTCGGCTGGCGTCAGGGCCGGCAGGTCGCAGGGGATGGCTGGGTCACGGACAAGAATGGCTTTCGCTTGCCCGATCACCTGGGCCCAGCGGGCGGGCGGATGGGCGGGGTCCAGTGGCAGCCAGGCGCCGCCGGCGCGCAGTACCGCCACCATCAGGGTCAGCAACTCCAGTCCGCGCGGCAGCAGCAGGGCGGCGACGCCATCCGGCGTGAGGCCGGCGGCTACCAGGCCGCGGGCCAACCGCTCCGACCGTTCCCATAGCTGGGCATAGCTGAGGGTGGCGCCGTCGCAGCGGGCGACGACACGGTCAGGATGGCGGGCCGCCCGGTCGGCCACGCGGGCGACCCAGTCGGGTTGCAGGGCATAGTCGGCGGCGCTGGTCCGCCAGCGGCGCAGCAGCGCCATTTCCGCGGCACCCAGGGTGGGAAGGCCGCCCAGGGGGGTGTTAGCCCCCCGGGTCATGCCCAGCAGGGTGGCGCGGAAGCCGTCCGCCACCCGGGACAAGGCGGCCGCGTCGATGCGACGGGCGTCCGCGTCCAGCGCCACCCCCAGCTCCTCCCCCGGGAACACCTCCACTGTCAGGCCGTAATGCGTGCGCTCCACATTCTGGCGTTGGCGCAGCTCCAGGGCCCCCACGCGGCGCTGGCGTCCTTCCAGCATGGGCAGATTCTGGAAGACCAGCAGGGTGTCGAACAGCACCCCGCCGCCCAGCTGTTTCTGGATGTCGGCCAGGGCCGCGTGCTCATGCTCGCGCATGGCCACGTTGTCGGCCTGCACCGCGCGCAGATAGTCGCCGAGCCGGCGGCCGGCGGCTGGCTTCATCCGCAGGGGCAGGGTGGTGATGAAGACGCCCAGCATGGCGTCCGCGCCCGCCAGCTCCATGGACCGGCCGGCGGAGGTGACGCCAAACACCACGTCGTCACGCCCCGACAGAGCCGCCAGGGTCCGGCCCCAAGCCCCCTGCACCAGGGTGTTCAGGGTGACGCCCAGGTCGCGGGCGGCGGCCGTCAGGCGCGCCGTCTCCGACCGGTCCAGCACCACGGTTCGGTTCAGCGGCACGGCCGGACCCGGCTGGACGGGGCGCAGCATGGGCAGGGGGGGCGCATCCTGGGCGCCGGCCAGGAAGTCGGCCCAGAAGGCCAGGGGCTGGGCGGCGTCCTGGCGGGCCAGCCAGGCGATGTGGTCGCGGAAGGGGCGGCGGTGGGGCAGGTGGGGCGCCTCTCCCGCCAGTTGGGCGCGGTAGCGCTCCAGCACCTCGTCCAGCAGCAGGATGGAACACCAGCCGTCCACCACCAGGTGGTGCCGGCTCCATACCAGCCACCAGCGGCCGTTACCCCGGTCCATGATCGCCAGACGCATCAGGGGGGCCGCCTCCAGCACAAAGCCTGAGGCCCGGTCAGCGGTGAGGAAATCGGCCAGCGCCTTTTCCTGCGTCCCGTCGTCCCATGCCTGCCAGTCATGCCGGCTGACCGGCAGGGTGGCCATGCGCTGCACCAGTTGCAGGGGCGCGTCCTGCCCCTCCCACCGGAAGGCGGTGCGCAGCAGGGGGTGGGCGTCCACGGTGGCCTGCCAGGCGTGGGCGAAGGCCTCGGGGGCGAAGGGGCCGGTGGCGTCCAGCACCAATTGGTTGACGTAGGCGCCGCTTTTGCCATCCAGCAGGCTGTGGAACAGCAGGCCTTGCTGCAGGGGTGACAGGGGATAGGCGTCAACCACGTCCGGCCGGTCGGCCTTCAGCGTCCCCAGCGCCTCCGCCCCCAGGCCGCTGAGGGCGAAGGGCAGGTCGGCCGCGGGCGTGGCGGCCTTCCTGGGCGCTTTGGCCGGCAGCGCCGCCAGGGCCGCGGCAACGGCGGCCACGGTGCGCTTCTGGAACAGCATCTTGGGCGTCAGCGGCAGGCCTTGCGGGCGAGCCTTGGCGATGACCTGAAGCGCCAGGATGGAATCACCGCCAATGGCGAAGAAGTCATCCGTCACCCCGACGGTGGGGCGGCCGAGCACGTCCGCCCAAAGCGCGCACAAGCTTGCCTCCACCGGCGACAAGGCGGCCCCGGCCGTGGGGGCGGCGTCATGTGGCGTGTTTTCCGCCGGCAGGGCGGCGCGGTCGATCTTGCCGTTGGGTAGGCGCGGCAGGGCCGGCAATACCGTGAGGTTCGCGGGGACCATGGCGTCGGGCACCTGGGCGGCCAGCGCGTGAATCAGGGCGGCGGGCTCCGGCAGGTCGCTGCCGGCAATGAAGGCCACCAGCCGCAGTGCGGCAAGGCCCGGGACTGGACGGGCCACCACCGCCGCTTCGGCCACACCGGGCAGGCGGCGCAGATGCGCCTCCACCTCGCCCAGTTCCACGCGGAAACCCCGGATTTTCACCTGGTCGTCGGCGCGGCCCAGGAAGCGGATGGCGCCGTCCGGCGTCATCACCACCCGGTCGCCCGTCAGGTATAGGCGGCCGCCAGGGACCGCCGGGTCGGGCACGAAGCGCTGGGCGGTCAGGGCTGGACGGCCGCGATAGCCGCTGGCCACGCCGGCACCGCCCACGGCCAGCTCGCCGGGTACGCCCGTGGGCACCGGTTCCATATGGCGGTCCAATACGGCCACATGGGTGCCCGCCAGCGGCCGCCCTACGGGCACGCTGGCGTCATCGGCGTCGCCGGCCTGCCAGGTCAGGCAGCCCACCGTGGTTTCCGTGGGGCCGTAATGGTTCACCACCTGGCACGTGGGGGCCAAGGCCCGCACCCGCGCCACGAAGTCGGCGGAGAGGGATTCCCCGCCCAGCACCAGACGCCGGCGGGGCAGCAGGCGCGCCGGCTGGGGAACCGCCATCAGGGCCGCCAGGTGCGATGGCACGATTTTCAGCGCATCCACCGGCCGTTCCGCCAGATGGTGGGCCAGGGCGTCGGGGTCGTCAGCCAGGGCCGTGTCGATGATGCGCAGGGTGCGGCCGCCCAGCAGGGCGCCGAACCAGGCCGTGTAGCCCAGGTCGGCGGTGACGGCGGCCAGGGTGGTCAGGGTGGCCTCCGGCGGCAGGTCCAGCGCGTCCAGCACGCCCAGGGCATAGGCGGCCAGGTTGCCCTGGGTCACCACCACGCCCTTGGGTGTGCCGGTGGAGCCGGATGTGTAGATGACGTAGGCGGGCAGGGAGGGTGTTGCGGGTGGCGGCGGGGCGCTGGGTGCCTGCGCTCCTGTCATGCCCAGCCAGGGCAGCGCCAGCGTCGCCGACCTCTCATCGCCCACAACCAGGCGCACGGCGGCGTCGGTGGCCATGAAGGCCAGGCGCGCGGCCGGCAGGGCCGGGTCCAGGCAGAGATAGGCGGCGCCCGTCTTCCACGCGGCGATCATGGCCACGGCCAAATCCACGCCGCGCGGCAGATGCAGGCCCACGGTGTCACCCGGTCGCACCCCGGCTGCGGCCAGGCGGCCCGCAAGGGCTGCGGCGCGGGCGTCCAGGGTGGCGAAGCTCAGGCTGTCCGTCCCGCATTCCACCGCCAAGCGGCCCGGTGTGCGGCCCACGTGGTGGTGGAACAGGGCCAGCGCCGTGCCCGTCCCGGCCGCCGGGCCTCTCAGTATTGCGCCGTCACCCTCAGCATGGGCGCGCAGGGTGGAGATGCGAACCCCGGGCGTCGCCAGGGCTTGCTCCATCAGCGCCAGGAAGCCCCGTTGCATGCGGGCGACGGTGGCGGGGCTGTAGCGGGCGGTGTCCTGCCGCCATTGCAGGGTCAGGCGGTCGCCGCCATCCACCCAGCGCAGGTTCAGGTCATTGGCGCCACCGCGTTGGGTGGCGAACCGCAGATGGGGGATGTAGTGGCCCATCAGCCGCCGTTCCCCCGCCGCCACATAGGTTGTCATGTGTTGGAACAGGGCACCGCCCCGGCCGATGGCGGCGGCGATGCGCGCCAAGGGCAGGCGGTGGTGTCGCAGCATGGCCTTGAAGGTGGCTTGGGTGCGACGTGCCAGATCGGCGAAGGTGGGATCGTCCCGCAGGTCCACCGGCCACGGCAGGACATTCAGGGTGCAACCGATCAGGTCGCGGTCCGCCGCCCCCATGCGACCGGACACGGGCGTGCCAATCAGGAAACGATCCCGCCCGCTCCAGCGTCCCAGGTACACGTGGTACAGGGTGGTCAGCAGGGGGAAGAGGCCGACGCCCAGGCGCTCCGCCAAGGTGCGTAGCGCCGCCGTGGTTCCGGGGGGCAAGGTGATCTCGGATTCGTGCGGCCCGGTGTCGTCGCCACCATCCGATGGCAGCTCCAGTTCCGGCGGCGGATCGGTGAGCAATCCGCGCCAGAACGTTTCCAGCTTCAGGCCGCGCGGTCCCGTCAAAGCGGCACGCTGCCGGTCCAGCCAGGCCCAGTACCGGCCGGGGACGACCGGGGCGGGCGCCAGCCCCTGGGCCAACTGCTCATAGGCCAGCATCACCTGTTCCGTAAGTGATTCCATGGCCAGGAAATCACCGGCGATATGGTGCACGGCCACGACGACGTGGGCGCCGGTGTCCTCCACCAGCACCCTTACGCGGCAGACCTGGCCGGCCTCCAAATCCAGGGGCGCGTCCGCCTGGGCCGCCAGCCAGGCGGCACGGGCGTCATCATCCGGGAAGCGGATGGTGACGATGGCCACGTCCGGCACGACGGCGGGCAGCGGACGCATCACCGGCGTGCCATCGGCATCCTCGTCATAGGCGCTGCTCAGCGTCTCATGCCCGGCGATGACATGGGTGAAGGCGGCGGCCAGGTGATGGGGGTCCATGCCTGGCAGCAAGGCGCCGGCGTAGGCCATGATGTATCCGGCCTCGCCCGGGGCGGCGCGATAGGCCGCCCACAGGGCGCGTTGCTCCTCGCCCAGGGGATGGGCTGCGGCGGGGGCGTGGTCGGGCGGGCAGTCCGGCGCGGCGGGCGCCGTGCGCGTCGTGGTCATGGGTGCATCCATCAAGGTGACGGGCAAGGTGACGGGCAAATGGGCGGGCGCTGTGTGCGGGAACGGTCAGCGCGCGGCGGCGGACAGTTCAGGGGCATGGATGGGGTCGGCCATGGCCACCACCACCTTGCGGGCGCCGGTGAAGGGCGCGCGGCCGTGGGCCGCCAGCATGTTGTCCAGCATCATCACGTCGCCTGCCTGCCAGGGGAACGACACGGTGTGGGCGTCCAGCACGCGGCGGATGTGGGCCAAGTCGGCTTCCGCGATGGGGGCGCCGTCGCCGTGGAAGACATGGCGGGGCAGGTCCATCTCATCCTCCACCACCGCCAGCAGGGTATCGCGCACGGCGTGAGGCAGGCCGGAGACGTGGAACAGATGGGCCTGGTTGAACCACACCATCTCCCCCGTCGTGGGATGGCGGGCCACTGCCTGGCAGATCTGGCGGGTGCGCAGCTCGCCATCCTCCTTCCATTCCCATTCGATGGCGTTGGCGCGGCAGAACCGCTCCACCGCCGCCGGGTCGTCGGTGTTGAAGGCACGCTGCCATGGCAGGTCCAAGCCGTTGCCGTAGTTGCGCACATACATCAGCCGCCGCTCCGCGAAACGCCGGCGGACATCGGGATCTAGGGCGCGGTAGATGGCGCGGCTGTCGGCGATGGGTGTGGCGCCGCCGGTTTCCGACGCCGTCACGCAATGGAACCAGATCGTGCCCGGCCAGCGCAGGGTGTAGGACTGCTCGTTATGCAGGGGGATAGACTGGTGCGCCGGGTATTCGGTGGAGGTGTAGACCCCCGGTTCCACCATCGAGCGCGGGGTGGAGCCGAAGTCGTAATCCAGCAGTGGCCGGCTGAAGGCTTCCACGAAGGCGCGAAACGGTGCGTCGCCCTGGATATCCAGCCCCCGGAACACCACACCCCCCACCGTGGGCAGGACCTGGGCCACAACCCTTTTGATGTCTGTGAAGACCTCACGCCAAACCGTGCCCGGCACCTTAGGCGTTACCAATAGGGGCAGGGGCGCGTCCCGGTCCCCCAGCAGGGGGGTCAACTGCAGGGGCTGAGCCCTTGCTACGGCGGGCGGGATGGTGGGGGAAGGAAGTGTATCCATTTCAATCCATTCCGTGTGATTGCCTGCTTCCCAGACACCGCTGAGGACGCCCCCGAATCGGCGCGACTATCCCGCCAGGGGACATGCTGGGGCCTATGTCTTAGGAATGAGAATCACTTTCATCAGTTGACCGGGGCAGGAATTCCCGTAAAACCATCGGTGGTTTTTCTCCAGCACGCGCCACCGCCCAATCCGATGTGATCAAGCTTTCCGCTGTTGACGTACCGATCGTCCCCGAACGTGGCTAACGCTACCCCAGCCTGAAATGACTTGCAAATAAGAATCACTATCAATTATAAAGAAGTTGTTAGGCAACGATGGGGACCACGTATGAGCTGGGATAGCCCTGACACCCGCTTCCACGTCGTGATCAACGGGGAAGAGCAATATTCCATTTGGCCGGACCATAAGCCGCTGCCCGCCGGCTGGCAGGCGGTTGGCGTCAGCGGCACGCGGGATGAGTGCCTGGCCCACATCGAGACGGTGTGGACGGACATGCGGCCGTTGAGCCTGCGCCGCGCTCTGGAAGCGGCGGGCCAAGCGCGTTGACCTCGCCGCCGGCCCGCGCCAATGGGCCGGCGTCTTCGCAAGACCAAGGGAGATGCGCGATGTCTCGCGACCTTCAGGGTGCTGTGCCGTTGACCTTGACCGGGTTTCGCGGCCAGCCGCCCATCCGCCTGCAGGACGATCCCCTGCTGCGCCGGCAGGCGGCGCGGGAATCCAACGCCCGTTCCTATCCTCGCCGGATTCCCCTGGCGCTGAGGGAGGCGCGCGGCATCTATGTCCGCGATGGGGCGGGGCAGGTGTACATCGATTGTTTGGCCGGCGCCGGCACCCTGGCCCTGGGGCATAACCACCCGGATGTGGTGACGGCCCTGCGTGAGACCCTGGAGTCAGGCTTGCCCCTGCACACGCTGGACCTGACGACGCCGGTCAAGGATCGCTTTGTCGAGGATCTGTTCGCCAGCCTGCCGGCGGCCTTCGCCGCCAAGGCGCGCATCCAGTTTTGCGGCCCCACCGGCGCCGACGGCATCGAGGCCGCGCTGAAGCTGACGCGCACCGCCACCGGCCGGCGCGTCGTTCTGGGCTTCTCCGGCGCCTACCACGGCATGACCCAGGGGGCCTTGGCGCTGATGGGCAACCGCGCCCCGAAGGAGCCGCTGGGCACCATGGGGGCGGACGTGCAGATGCTGCCTTACCCTTATGATTACCGCTGCCCCTTCGGGCTGGGCGGGGAGGCGGGGGTGGACGCCGGCCTGTCCCTGATCGAGCAAATCCTGACCGACCCGGAATCGGGCGTGCTGCTTCCCGCCGCTGTGGTGGTGGAGGTGGTGCAGGGCGAGGGCGGCGTCATTCCCGCGCCGGTGCGCTGGCTACAGGGCCTGCGCCGCCTGACACGTGAGCATGGCGTGGCCCTAATCGTGGATGAGGTGCAAACCGGCCTGGGCCGCACCGGCCGCCTCTACGCTTTCGAGCATGCCGGTATCGAACCGGACGTGGTGGTGCTGTCCAAGGCCATTGGGGGTGGGCTGCCCCTGTCCGTGGTGGTCTACAACCAGGACCTGGACCGCTGGGCCCCCGGCGCCCATGCCGGCACCTTCCGCGGCAACCAACTGGCCATGGCGGCCGGGGTGGAAACCTTGCGCCGCATCCGCGCCGACCGCCTGGATGAACAGGCCGCCATCCTGGGGCGGCGGCTGATGGATCACCTGAACGGCCTGCGGGTCGATCACGCCTGCCTGGGTGACGTGCGCGGGCTGGGCCTGATGGTCGGGGTGGAGGTCGTGGACGAACGCCGGCCGCAATTGCGCCTGGGCGCGCGGCCGGCCGACGGTGACTTGGCCCGCCAGATACAGCGATGCTGCCTGGAGCGGGGCCTGATCCTGGAGGTGGGGGGGCGCCATGGCGCCGTCATGCGCTTCCTGCCGCCGTTGATCGTCACCGCCGAGGAGGTGGATGAGATCGCCGCCCGCTTCCGGGCCGGGCTGAAGGCGGCCCTGGCCGACCGGCCGGGCATCGCCCTGGCGGCGGAATAGCGCGCCCCCAAATCGCGACTAAGTCTGATTAGCGTATGAGGTGGGTCCGATGGATGGCCTGGTGAACGAGGTGGAACGGACGGCGCCGCTGTCGCATGCGCAAGAGCGCCTGTGGCTGCTGCACCGCTTCAATCCCGCTGACACCGCTTACAACCTGACCCGGGCCTTCCGCCTGGCGGGCCCGCTGGACAGGACGGCGCTGGAGCGGGCGCTGCAGGCGGTGGTCTGGCGCCACGCCATCCTGCGCACCCGCTTCGCGGAAGGGGAGGACGGGCCCATCCAGCTTATCCAGCGCGCACCCGCCCTGCGCCTGGTCCTGGAAGAGGTGGGCGATCCCGCCGCGCGGGCGGGGGCGGAGGCGATGCGGCCGTTCGACCTGGCGGCGGCCCCGCCCATCCGCGCCACGCTGGTGAGAACCGGCCCCACCGACCACACCCTGATCCTGGCGCTGCACCACATCCTGTCCGACGCCGCGTCCAATCCCATCCTGGCGCGGGACCTGATGCGGGCCTATCAGGCGGCGCTGATGGAGGAGGAGGGGGCCGACGTCGCCGGCCTGCTGCCGCCCCTGGCCCTGCAGTATGCCGACTACGCCGCGGCCCAGCGCGGGCCCGGGGCGCAGCGGCGGGTGGCGCGCGCGGTGGATGGTGCGCTCTCCGTACTGGGTGAACCGCTGCCGGCCCTGGACCTGCCCACCGACCGGCCGCGCCCGGCGGTGTGGTCTGGCAGGGGTGCCCGTCATGCCTTCGACCTGCCGGCCCCTCTGCTGCCGGTGCTCAAGGCGGTGGGCCGGGCGGAAGGCTGCACCCCCTTCATCCTGGTGCTGGCCGCATGGCAGGTGGTGTTGTCCCGCTGGGGCGGGCAGCGGCGCTTCGCCGTGGGCGTGCCCCTGGGGGGGCGTGAGGATGAGGAACTGGAGGAGCTGATCGGCTTCTTCGTCGACACCGCCATCTTCCCGGCGGCGATGGAGCCGGGCCTGACCGGCCGCGCGCTGTGCCGCCGCTTGCGCGATGCCGCCCGCACCCTGATCGGCAACGGCGCCGCCCCCTTCGACCAAGTGCTGGCCCGGCTGTCTTCCCCGCGCGATCCCAGCCGCGCGCCCGTATTCCAGACCATGGTCAATGTGCAGATGGGCGCGTCGGCGACCGTGCGTCTGGCGGGCCTGGCGATCGAGCCCATGCCGGTGGCGGAGACGACGGCCAAGGTGGACCTGGCGCTGGAGGTCACGCTCACCCCGGCGGCCATCCACTGCGCCATCGACTACGCCACCGATCTGTTCGATCCGGCGACCGTGGCCGCGATGGCCGGCGCGTTCGCCACGCTGCTGGCCGGCCTGCTGGCCAACCCCGACGCGGCGGTGGACACGCTGCCGCTGCTGGACACAGTGGGCCGGGCCCACGAACTGGCCATTGGCAACGACACAGCCCTGGATCTGGGGCCGGCCGACGACCTATTGGCCCGGTTTGAGGCCCAGGCCATGCGGGCGCCCGACCGTGCCGCCATGGTGTTCGACGGCGCCGCCGTCAGCTATGGCGACCTGAACCGCCGTGCCAATCGTCTGGCCCGCCGCCTGGTGGCGCGGGGCGTGGGCCGCGACACCCTGGTCGGCGTGCGCTTGCTCCGGGGGCCGGCGCTGGTGGTGACCCTGCTGGCGGTGTTGAAGGCCGGCGGCGCCTATCTGCCCCTGGACCCCGACCAGCCCGCCGCCCGTATCGACACCATCCTGGCCCATGCCCGCCCCCACCTGGTGCTGGAGGGCGATGGGGTCACCGATGGGGACGGGGCCAGCGGGGAGGAAGACGGCGGCGACTTGGGCTTGCCCGTTCATCCCCGGCAACTGGCCTATCGCCTTTATACCTCCGGTTCCACCGGTGTGCCCAAGGGGGTGGAGATCGACCGGCGGGCCATCTCCAGCCTGTTGCGCGCCATGGGGGCGCACCTGGCGGCCGGGCCGCATGACCGCCTGCTGGCCGTGACCACCGTGGGCTTCGATATCGCCGGCCTGGAACTGTTCCTGCCGCTGACCACCGGTGGCGCAGTCGTGCTGGCCAGCCGGTCGCAGACGCTGGATCCCATCGCCTTGGATGGGCTTATCCGGGATCAGGGTGTCACCTGCCTGCAGGCGACACCGGCCACTTGGCGCATGCTGCTGGATGCCACGGACCGCCGCTGGCCGGGCTTGCGCGCCTTGTGCGGGGGTGAGGCGTTGCGCGGCGACCTGGCCCGCCGGCTGCTGGACCGGGGTGTCCGCCTGTGGAACGTCTACGGCCCCACCGAAACCACCGTTTGGTCGGCGGCGCATGCCGTGACGCCGGCGGACGGGGCGGCACCTGCCGTGGCCATCGGCAGCGCCATCGCCAACAACCGCCTGTTCATCCTGGACAGTCAGTTGGAGCCCGTGCCCCCTGGCGCCGCGGGGAATCTGTGGATTGGCGGCATTGGCCTGGCGCGTGGCTATGCCGGCCAGCCGGGGGTGACGGCGGCGGCCTTCGCACCCAATCCCTTTCCCGATGGGGCCGTGCCCGGCTGCGGCGCTGGCAGCCGGATTTACCGCACCGGTGATCGCGCCCGCCGCCGCCCGGATGGAACCATCGAATTCCTGGGCCGTGCTGACCACCAATTGAAGGTGCGCGGCTTCCGGATCGAAGCGGCGGAGGTGGAAGGCGCGCTGGAGGCGCACCCCCAGGTGCGCCAGGCCGCCGTCACCGCCCACATGCCGGCGGATGGGGAGGCCATCCTGTGCGCCTATCTCATGACCGGAGGGGAAGGCGTTCCGACCGACCTGCGCGCCTTCCTGGCCGCGCGGCTGCCGGCCTACATGGTGCCCACCATCTACGTCCGGCTGGACCGCCTGCCGCTCAACGCCAGCGGCAAGCTGGACCGCCGCGCCTTGCCGCCGCCGGAGGCGACGGCCCCGCCATCTGCCGCCGATACTGCCCCCCTGACCGGCGTGGCCGCCACTTTGGCCGGGCTGTGGACGGAGGTGTTGGACCGGCCGGTCACCGGGCTGGACGCTGACTTTTTCCTGCTGGGCGGTCACTCGCTGCGCCTGGCCCGCCTGCAGACCCGCATCCGCACCACCTTCGGCCGCGACATCCCCCTGGCCCGGCTGTTCCAGGCGCCGACCCTGGGGGCCATGGCGGCCCTGGTGGACGCCCTGGGTGCCGTGGACGAGGCCGAGGACATCGCCTTCATGGCCAATCTGCTGGATACGTTATGAGACTGCTGTCCACGCTGATGCGGCGCTTCGGTGCGCGCCTGCCCCTGGCCCTGGCGCTGGGCGCCGTTGGTGCCGTGGCCGGCCTGGTGGTCATCGCCCTGGTGAACCGCCTGATCGCCGGCTCGCTGGCCGCCGACGCCACTACCTTCGCCATCCTGGGCGTGGCCCTGCTGCTGGTGTTCGGTTGCGGCTTCGCCTCACAGGCCATCCTGACGGCGCTGGGCCACCGCGTGGTGCGCGACATGCGGACCACCACGGTGAAACGCCTGCTGGACACCGACATCGACCGGCTGGAGGGCATCGGCGCGGCGGCGTTGTACGCCACCCTGACCAAGGACATCACGGCGGTGGGCCAGGCCTTCAACCGCCTGCCCTTCGTCTTCTACAACGGCATCCTGCTGGGCGGCGGCTTCGCCTATCTGGCCTGGCTGTCGTGGCAGCTGTTCCTGTTGAGCGCCATCGTCCTGGGCCTGGCCGTGGCCTGCGCCCAGGGCTGGGTCATGGCCATGCGCCGCCTGATGATGGAGGTGCGCGCCACCGACGATCGGCTGTTCGCCGGCTATCGGGGGGCCATCGAGGGGCGCAGCGAACTGGCCTTGAACGCCGCCCGCCGCGCCGTCTTCCATCGCCTGGACGTGGAGGCGGCGGCCGACCATGCGCGTGCCACCGAAACCCGTGCCGACCGTTACTGGGTCCTGAGCCTCAGTTGGACGGCCCTGGTCATTCTGGGCCTGATTGTCGGCCTGTTCGTCGTCGGCACCGGTCTGGGTCTGGCGCGGGAACAGGTGGCGGGCTTCGTCCTGGTGCTGCTGTTCCTGCGCATGCCGCTGAACGACCTGGTGGGCACGCTGCCCATCCTGATGGCGGGTGGCGTGGCGCTGGCCAAGGTGGAAAGCTTGAACCTGGCGCCGCACCGCGCCGGCTTCGACGTGCCGTGTGGCCCCATCCTGGCGGCCACCACCCCCGCCGGCGCCACGGCCCTGCCGCCGCCCTTGTTCGAGCTGTCGGGCGTCACCTACGACCACCCCGGCCAAGATGGGGAGGCGGGCTTCCACTTGGGCCCTGTCGACCTGACGGTGCCGGTGGGGGAGACACTGTTCATCGTCGGCGGCAACGGCGGCGGCAAGTCGACGCTGTTGGCCCTGCTGGCGGGCCTGCGCCGGCCGGCCGCCGGCCACCTGCGCCTGGGCGGGGTGGCGGTGACGGAGGATTTGCGCGGCTGGCACCGTGAGCAGGTCAGCGCCGTCCTGTCCCCGGCCTATCTCTTTGATCATCTGGTGGGGCCCGACGGTTGCCTGGATGAGGATCTGGCCCGGGATTTCCTGCGGCGCTTGCGCATGGACCACAAGGTCGCCATCGCCGATGGCCGCCTTTCCGACACCCGCTTTTCCCAAGGGCAGCGCAAGCGTCTGGCGCTGCTGTCGGCCGTGGTGGAGCGGCGGCCCATCCTGTTGTTGGACGAATGGGCGGCCGACCAGGACCCCGCCTTCCGCCGCTTTTTCTATGAGGAGCTGCTGCCCGACCTGAAGCGGGGCGGTCGCACCATCATCGCGGTCAGCCACGACGACCGCTACTTCCCCCTGGCCGACCGGGTCCTGCGCTGCGACGGCGGCGTGCTGACCCCCTGGTCGGCCGCGCCGGCCGACGCCGGCTCCGGCCAACTCCTGGGCCACACCTTCAACGACGGGGCGTCGCAAGTGTCGGCGCCGCCGGGAGGGCGACAGCAATGACAGGCGATCCGCATAACCGTGCCGCGGGCACCATTCCCTACGTTTCAGGTGTCGCACCGCGCTGCCTATGGGAAGGCGATACCCTGGTGGTGAAGATGGGCGGCGCCGTCCGCCAGCGCTGGCGGTTGGATCAGGCGGAGGGCGGGCCGGTCCTGGCCTTCCTGCACGACATGGGCGGCGCCGGTTCCCGCACCGTCGCGGCGCTGGCGGCGCTGGACGCTGCCCTGACCCAGGCGGGCGACCCGCCTGACCTGAGCTTGTCCCTGCCGGCCGACCTGCGGGCCGCGCTGGAGGCTGAAGGCGTCCTGACGATGGCGCCGGGTGGTGTGGCGCGTGTGTTGGCCGCCGCCCTGTACCAGAAGCCGGAGCTGTGGCTGCGCGGCCCCGGCGGCAGTCTGCAGCCCCAGGTTCATATGCTGAGCCACGGCCGCTACCACCCGCGCCGTCCGGCCAAGGTGCCGGGCCTGCTGTATGAGCGGCGCATCCCCTGGCTGGACCGCACTTTGTCGTTCCGTCTGACCGACATGGACCGCGACCTCAACCGCTTCCACGCTTGGATGAATGATCCGCGCGTCGCCGCCTTCTGGCAGGAGGAGGGCGAACTGGAGCAGCACCGGGCCTATCTGGAAAACCAGTTGGAAGACCCGCACACCCTGCCGCTGATCGCCAGCCTGGACGGTGAGGCCTTCGGCTATTTCGAGGTCTATTGGGCCAAGGAAAACCGCATCGGCGCCTTCTACGACGCCCAGGATTATGACCGTGGCTGGCATGTGTTGATCGGGGACGAGAGCGTGCGGGGCAAGGCCTATGTCAGCGCCTGGCTGCCGTCGCTGGTCCATTTCATGTTCCTGGACGATGTGCGCACCCAGCGCATCGTGGGTGAACCGCGGGCCGATCACCACCAGCAGATCCGCAACCTCGATCGTTCCGGCTTCGCCAAGGTCAAGGAATTCAACTTTCCTCACAAGCGCGCCCTGCTGGTGATGCTGTTGCGGGAACGCTTCTTCGATGACCGGCTGTGGCTGCCGCGCGCCGATCCCGCGCCCAAGACCGGGGGCTGAGTCATGGGAACGACCGTCAGCCTGAATGAGCCGCCCCGGACGCTGGATGTCCTGGGTATTGGCTTCGGCCCATCCAACCTGGCCTTGGCCATCGCCTTGGCCGAGGGCGGGCCTGACCTCTCCTGCCGATTCCTGGAACGGCAGGACAGCTTCGTCTGGCACGGCAACATGCTGCTGGACGGCAGCCGCATGCAGATCTCGTTCATGAAGGACTTGGTCTCCATGCGCGATCCGACCAGCCCCTACAGCTTCCTCAACTATTTACATGTCCAGGGTCGGCTGCAGGATTTCATCAACCTGCGCACCTTTTTTCCCACGCGGCGGGAGTTCAACGACTACCTGGCCTGGGTGGCAGGTCACTTCGCCGACCGCTGCGACTATGGCGAGGAGGTGGTGGCGCTGGAGCCGGAGGTGCAGGACGGCCGGGTGCTGCGTCTGCGGGCGCGGTCGCGCGGCCGTGGTGGGCGTGAGCGGACCTGGTTGGCGCGCAATGTCGTCATCGGCGTGGGCGCCACCCCCCGTGTGCCCGAAATCTTCGCCGGCGCCCTGGCCGACGCCCGCGTCATCCATTCCAGCAGTTATCTCGCCAGCGCCGAAACCCTGGCCCGGGCCGGCCGCGTCGCGGTCATCGGCTTCGGCCAGAGTGCGGCGGAGATTTTCCTGGATCTGCATGCCCGGGGCGTGGCGGTGGACCTGATCGCCCGGGCGCCGGCCATGCGGCCCGCCGACAGCAGCCCCTTCGTCAACCAGATCTTCGACCCGGCCTATACCGATTACCACTACGGCCGCGGGGTGGAGGAACGGGAGCGCATACTGCGGGAATTCCAGAACACGAATTACGCCGTCGTCGACCCCGACCTGATCGAGACGGTCTACGGCATCCTCTATCAGCAAAAGGTGGAACGGCTGGACCGGCACCGCCTGCTGCCACGCCATGAGGTGCGCGAGGTGCGGCTGACCAGCGGGCCTGACGGCGTGCTGCTGGACTTGGCGAGCCTGGATGGGGGCGAGCGCCGGACCCGCCGCTATGGCGGCGTGGTGCTGGCGACCGGCTATCGTCGCCAGCAGCATCACCGGCTGCTGGAGCCGTTGACCCCCTGGCTGACGGGGGAGGGGGTGCGGCGCGACTATCGCCTGGCCACCACCGACGCCTGCACGGCGGGGATTTTCCTTCAAGGCTGCAACGAGCCGACGCACGGCCTCAGCGACACCCTTCTGTCCGTCCTGCCCATCCGGGCGCGCGAGATCACTGCGGCCTTGGCCGCCCCTCATTCCGGCGCGGGGGCGCCGGAGCGCCGAAACGCGGCGCAAGCCTTCTGAAATTGGAGATATCGAGACATGAATAAGGTCGGGAATCCGGCGCGTGCTTGGGGACTCATGGGGACCGTGGCGCTGATCGCCCTGCTGCCGGTGATGGCGGCCCAGGCGGCGTCCGATGCGGCGGCGCCGGACGGGGCCGTGACGGACAGTGGAGATACCGCGGCGACGGTGATCATCACCGCGGATCGGGAAAAGGCCCGGACAGTCACGGCCAAGCTGCCGATGACGCCGCATGAACTGCCGCAGTCCCTCTCCGTCCTGGGGGCGGAGCAGTTGCAGGAACAGAAGCTGGTCACCCTGGACGACGCCCTGCGCCAGACGCCGGGCGTGATCGTGGAGCCCATCGACGGCAATCGCGTGAACTTCTATTCGCGTGGGTTCGAGATCACCAACCTGCAGTTCGACGGCATCCCCACCACCATGGATGACCGCATCTTCTCCCCACCCGACCTGGTGGTCTTCGACAAGGTGGAGGTGCTGAAGGGGC
>NZ_JAXQNP010000005.1:0-3702 GCF_034427435.1 Nitrospirillum goiasense
CGGGACTGTCAGGAATTTCGTGCTCGGCGGGGTCATAGTGAGGAAGAAGGAGACCCTCTATGGCCCGACGCAAAGAGCCAGTTATTCCCGCCGCGATCCTGGACCAGTTGCTGGCCGGTGCGGACGCCAAGACGGCGTTTGAGCAGAACGGGCTGCTTGATCAGTTGAAGAAGGCGCTGACGGAGCGGGCGCTGAACGCGGAACTGGATCATCACCTGGTTGGTGACGAGAGCGGCAACCGGCGCAACGGCTATGGCCGCAAGACGGTGCTGACGGATGGTGGCCCGGTTGAGCTGGCCATCCCCCGGGACCGGACGGCGACATTCGATCCGCAGTTGATCGGCAAGTACCAGCGGCGCTTTCCGGGCTTCGACGAGAAGATCATCTCGATGTACGCGCGGGGCATGTCGACGCGGGAGATCACGGGGCACCTGCGGGAACTCTACGGCATCGAGGTATCGGCCGACCTGATCTCGACAGTCACGGACGCGGTGATCGAGGAAGTGACGGCCTGGCAGAACCGACCGCTGGAGGCGATCTACCCGCTGGTGTTCCTGGATGCCATCCGGGTGAAGATCCGGGATGAGAGCCTGGTGCGTAACAAGGCCATCCACGTTGCCATCGGCGTGCGGGCCGACGGCACCAAGGAAGTGCTGGGCCTCTGGATCGAGCAGAACGAAGGCGCCAAGTTCTGGCTGCGGGTCCTGAACGAACTGAAGAACCGGGGCGTTGAAGACATTCTGCTGGCCGTGGTCGATGGCCTGAAAGGCTTCCCCGAAGCGATCGCTGCCGCCTATCCCGAGACCATCGTGCAGACCTGCATCGTCCACCTGCTGCGCCACAGCATGGAGTTCGCCTCCTGGAAAGATCGCAAGGCCATCGCCGGTGCCCTGAAGACAATTTACGACGCCGTGGACGACAAGGCGGCCGAGGCCGCGTTGACCGCCTTCGAGGTCGGCCCCTGGGGCGAAAAACACGCCGCAATCGGCAAGGCCTGGCGCCGAGCGTGGCAGGAGGTCATTCCCTTCTTCGCCTTCCCGCGCGAGGTCCGGCGGATCCTTTACACCACCAACGCCATCGAGGCGCTGAATTCCAAGCTGCGCCGGGCGGTCCGCGCCAGGGGGCACTTCCCTAATGACGAGGCGGCCCTGAAGCTGCTGTTCCTGGTCTTGAACCGGGCGGAGAAAGATTGGAAAATGCCACCGCGCGAATGGACAGCGGCCAAGGCCCAGATGGCCGTCATGTTCGGTGAGCGGTTCTCAAAGGCGATGAGCGCCTGATTGTGAAACCGACCCCACCGAGCACGAAATTCCTGACAGTCCCGTCCCAGCGGGTCAGTGCATACCCGATGGCCTTGCCGAGTGTGTTCTTCGCCGACAGGCGCTGCCGCTGCGCCTCGAGCCATGGCTTGAGGTCGTCCAGGATGGGAACGGCCAATTGCCGTCGGGCGTTCCGGCGCTGGTCGGCCGACAGGCCGGTGATCGCGGCCTCGACCTCATAGAGGCGCCCGATCCGGCGCAAGGCCTCCTCGGCGATCGGTGACTTGGTCTTCTCGTACTGGTCGTAGAGGTGCCGCCGCGCATGCGCCCAGCACGCCGCGTGGACGATGGTTGGTGGTGCGATGCTGGACGGTCGCGTCAGGGCCTTATAGCCGGTGTAGGCGTCGGCCTGGATCACCCCGCTGAACCCGGCGAGATGGTCGCGGGGCCGCTCGCCCTTGCGGTCCGGGCTGAAGCGATAGAACGCCGCTGGCGCACGCTCGCCGCACCAGGGCCGTTCATCGACCAGATAGGTCCAAAGGCGACCAAGCCTGGTCTGGCCGTTGCCGGGGGCCAGCACCTTGATCGGCGTGTCGTCGGTGTGGATGATCGGCGCCGCCATCACATGGGCGCCGATCAGACCGGCCAGGGGCGCCACCCACCAGGCGGCATGGCCGACCCAATCAGCCAAGGTCGCGCGCTCGATCGCGACGCCCTCGCGCGCCAGGATCGCCGATTGCCGGTAGAGCGGCAGCCCGTCCAGATACTTCGACACCACGACATTGGCCAACAGGCCGGGCCCGGGGCGCCCCTTCTCCACCGGCAGGTCCGGTGCCGCTGCCTGGATGATCGCCTCGCACGCCCGGCAGGAGAGCTTCGGCCGGATGTGGCGGATCACCTTGAGCCGGGCCGGGACCTTCTCCAGCACCTCGGTCACGTCCTCGCCCAGCTTGGAGAAATGCGTGCCGCCACAACCGGGGCAGACATCACCGGGCGAGTGGATGACCTCCTCGCGCACCAGATGCTCTGGCAAAGGCCGACGCACCGGATGGCGCTGGTCCCGTGGGCGCCGTTCCGGGGCCGCGCTCCCCGCATCCAGCGACGGCGCCGTCCGGGCCGCTTCGCCTTCCTCCAGGTCTTCCAGCATTAGTTCCAGTTGCGCGATCTGCCGGTCCAGCTTCTCCGACGAGCGGCCGAACTGCATCCGGCGCAACTTGGCGAGTTGGGCCTTGTACTGTTCGATCAGGATGCGCGCGCCGGTCAGTTCCGCCCGCGCCGCGGCCAGTTCAGCCTCGCGTTCGGCAAGCCGGGCACGAAGCTCGGCGATCTCTCCGGCGGCATCGATCATGGGACCGGATTATACCCGAAACCGCCACCATCGGCAGGGTGGTGGACAGCATCCGAGTCACTTTGCCGCGTGGGGGCCGCGCGGGCTTCAGCACGCCGCCTCCGGCCGCCAGGTCCGCACCGGCGTCCGCCAATCGATCCCCTCCAGCAGCATGGAAACCTGGGCGGCGGTGAGCGCGACAGAGCCCTCCTTGGCCTGCGGCCAGACAAACCGGCCGCGCTCCAGCCGCTTGGCGAACAGGCAGAGGCCCTGGCCGTCCCACCATAAAATCTTGATCAGGTCACCGCGACGGCCCCGGAAGGCGTAAAGCGCGCCGTCATGGGGATCGAGCTTCAGCATCGTCTGCACCTGGGCGGCCAGGCTGTCGAACCCACGGCGCATGTCCGTGGCGCCGCACGCCAGATAAAGGCGAACATTGCCGGGAATGCCGATCACGACAGCGCCGCCAAAACCCGGCGCAAGGCGCCCTCGCTGACATCACCGGTGATCCGCAACCTCACACCGGTCGGCAGTTCGACCTCAATCACGCCTACGGCCATGGGCGCGCCCTCCGGCACCTCGGGCACGAGGGCCGGTTCGGGCAAAGCCCCGCCGTCAATGACCGAGACCGGCACGAACCCCGTCAACTCGCCTGACCGGAATTGCTTGCGCCAAGTCGATAGTTGGCCAGTGCTGATACCGTGCATCCGGCACGTCAGGCTTGGCGACGACCCCGGCGCCACACTCTGCGCCAGAACCCGCAGCTTCTCCTCGATGCTCCAACGCCGCCGCCGCTCCGGCCCGCTCAGAACCTCGCCCTGCAACTCCGCAGCGCTCGTATGAGCACTTCGAAGCGCCTCCTTGCTAATCACCGATACCGCGTCCATGCCCCCACCGCTCAAGCTGAGCAGCCAGCATGCCCATCAATAACGCCATGAGAAGGCGACCCTGCGCTGACGCTTACCCCGCCGCCACAAGGCCATGACGAGGGCGTCGGCGACCAGTTGGGCTGTCATGGTGTCGCTCATGGACCAGCCGACGACCCGGCGGGAATAGAGGTCAATGACGGCGGCGACGTAGAGCCAGCCCTCAGCCGTCCAGATGTAGGTGAAGTCC